>JAUHQI010000001.1 GCA_030408505.1 Candidatus Sacchlamyda saccharinae
AACGAAATATTCTTTCCCATTTGCTTCAACGAATCCGTATTTCTTCTCTCTATCGAACCACTTTACTGTTCCTTGTTCCATAACTTATCTCTTTTGTTGTGTAAAAGACTCTCAAAATAACTCGGGATGAATTCTTTTAGTGGCGCTCCATTTGCTGCAAGTTCTCTGATGAGGCTTGAGCTTATGGTTGATGTTTCATCATCTCCCGCCATAAAAAGGGTTTCCATGCCTTTGAGTTTGTAATTAGCTCGTGCCATTTGCATTTCAAACTCTAGGTCTCCAGAGGAGCGCAAGCTCCTAAGAAGAACATGGGCCCCAATTTCTTTTGCAAAATCTACGGTGAGTCCTGGTACTTTTAGGATTTCAACGTTTTGCAAATCACCGATCTCTTCTTTGAGTCCGTCTATTTTTTCTTGGGTCGTTAAAAGCCCTTTACCCTTTTCGAAGTTGTCTCCAATTCCAACAATCAGCTCATCAAAAAGCTTTGCTGCTCGTCGGATGATTTGGATATGCCCCCAGGTAGGAGGATCAAAACTTCCTGGATAAAGAGCCCTATTCATACAGCTATTAAATAGCATTCAATGCTAATTAGCAAGGCTATTTACCTTAGTGCCCAGAAAAAGCCTTTGCGGTCACTTTCAATGGTTTTACCAAGTTCTGAAGCTGCTCGTTGCACGGCTGTACGGACGGCAGGCTCTCGCCACTCTGTCCCACAGAGCACACCTTTTTCGTTGAGAAAGGGATGCCAGTTCATGATATCGCCATAAACCTGGTCGGTGTCTCTTGCGGTGTCTACGTAGATAAGGTCAGCGCGGATGTCAGGACGCAATGCTCTTGCTGCTTCTTCACTACTCATTCTTAGCGGAATGACTCGGTCGGCAACTCCTGCATCTTTAATGTTGGAAAGGAAGAGGTGATAAATGTGTTGCAGTCTTGGGTCGGTCATTTCACCGCGGTGGTTCTGCGATCCTTGCCAGTGGTCGATGGCGTATACGAGGCCTCCCTCTCCAACCCTGCGGGCTAAGAAACGGGTGGATGCACCTGCCCAGCTGCCCAGCTCGATGACGGTTTTAATTTCTTGATCATTGAACAGTTTGTCCAGGGATTGTTCTGTTGCGAAGTAGCCTCCTGGATCAAAGGCGATTGTTTCAACAGATTCATAGATGTTTTGAGCGCAAAGTGCAGTTGAGCATAGAACTGCGGTCAGTAGAATTCTCATTGTTTTCATTTTGGACCTCCCTATAAGCGGTGAAAAACGGGCTCACAGTTTAAGTAGGAACTATTTTAAATACAAGTGCAGTGTAGTGTCGCCGAACTTTCTCTCTTCAGTTTTTTTAAGTTCTTGGAAATCGATGTTTGCTTTGCTGCTTTGCTCGAGGATGGCTATCCCATCAGGAGAGAGGAGGGGAGGGATGAGTTCTAAGACAGGGGTGATGTCTAGATCGTAGGGGGGATCAAGGTAGATGATATCGAAGTGGGCATTTTCTTTTGCCAGGCGCTTGAGGGCGATTTTTGCATCTTGTTGAAATAGGCGTGCCTGTACTTTTAGAGACTTTAAATTTTCGCGGATGCATTGAGCTGCGATCTTTGCTTGTTCGATGAAGGTTGCATCGCTAGCACCGCGAGAGAGTGCCTCTAACCCCATACTGCCGCTGCCGGCAAATACGTCGAGGAAGTGGGCACCTTCTATCTGGTTTTGGAGTATATCAAATACGCTACCGCGGATTTTGCTCGAGGTAGGGCGAGTCTTATTAGACTTGGGGGCTTTGAGAGGGTGATTTTTGTAGATGCCGGATTGGATTTTCACGAATCTATCCTATTAAAATCTCTAGAGAGATTCAAGGATAATGTGCTCAGATTTTGAGATCGTAAAAGAAATCAATATTTATTAATATTGATGATTGAACGAGCGGAAAAGATGAGTGGATTATCGAAGAAGCTTTCAGAGAAATTTATTAGGATAGGTTCACTGTTCTGCTGCGATGATGCCGCGATAGGGGGCCACAATTTGGACGGCCTCTTTCAGGTGCGACGCTTTTCCATTTTTTAGGAAATGATCATAGCAGATTTTAGATTGTGTGTGTGCCCAAAGTTTTTCGAGCGATCTTCCCCCCTTGGTAGCATCGCTAAGTGTGAGCCTTTTTCGGACGTTGAGCCATTTGTCGTTGTTTTTTCCCTGGATATAGAGGGTGAGATCAGAGAGTTCATCGATTGTTCCTGTGATGACGTAGGGCTGATTGGCGAACATGGGGGGGAGCTCCCGACCTTGGGGGTAGAGGGCCACACGAGCATTGGTATCACTTGGGGTGATATCGACGGTTACGTTTTTGACTAGGGGGTTGTGTAGATCTTTTACGAGGTGGACGAGCTTGCGGGGGAAGCCGGCGTTGGTGTCAGAGTAGAGCATTTTGCCCGATGTGCTATAGCTGAGGAGATCGAGCAAGACGAGGTTGTTGCCTTTTCCTGCTGCTGCCGCATAAAAGTTGACGGTGTCTTTGTATTTTTCGGTCCAGCCAGCGAGTGCTCTTTTTTGCTTTTGGCTGCTGAGTAGTGTGTTCCCATCGGTGATGAGGATCACCGAGTGGAGCTCATCGGGATGGAATTTCTCGGGAAGCATTCGATCCAGTGAGCTATACACTTCTGTAGCGGCAAAGTGGGTTTTTGCCGTTTGCCCTTCGAGGAAATCCTCGGCCATCTGGATGCTCTTTGAGGTGACGGGTAGGTTGCGCGAGGAGAGCTTAGAGACGTTTTTGTCGAAGATGTAGATGTTGAAGGTGTCTCCTTCTTGGAGAGCGGCGAGCGAGCGTTGCACAGCTCGTTTAAATCGATTGAATTTTCCCTTGTCAACGGAGTTAGAGCGATCGATCAGGAAGTAAAAGTTTTGAGGGATGCTAGAACACTCGGTATCAAATTCTGGATGAATGGTTAGAGAGAAGACATACTTGCCCCCTTCGGGTGCCGGCATCAGGGCGATATCGATATCGAGGTCTTCTTCCCACTCTAATTGTGTGGCAATGTTTTCCAAGCCGTAGTGATCGAGCTCAGGAAGGGAGCGATCGGCCAAGCTTCTTTTCACCCACTGACTACGCAAATAGTCGACTGAGTTAGGGAGGATGAGTTTAGGTGCTGTGCTCTCACTGAGCTGGGCAAACATTTTCTCCCCCTTGGCTTCCATACGAGGGGTCTTGAGTTTTTTGAGAGAGGCGACGAAATGTGGATCGAGGCCCTCTGTGGTATGGGTTGGAAGGGCCGTTGGCAGAAATTGCTGGTCGGTGAGGGTATAGTCGTCTTCAACCACTTGGGCCATCGGGGCGGTTTCTTCGACTACCTGGGGGTCGGTAAAGTCAATGCTGGCGAGTTTCTCACTCTCATGGGAGATAGGCCCTTCTTCAAATTCTTCATCAAGGGCAAAATCTTTTAATGAGGCTTCCCACTCTGGATCAAATGGAGGTGGCATGCTACTTGCAAACTCATTGGCAACATGCTGTATAGGGAGGGGCTTTTCTTGTGTTAGAGAGGGTTTGCTCACAAAGAGGGTTTTATTTTCAGAAAAAGAGATTTCTTCGGTTTCCTCATCTTCCTCGTAGTAGTTTTGGTCGTGGGCAATGTCTTGTTTGAGAGATCGTTCGGCGCTAGCTAAGGAAACGGTATTGAGTGATTCTTCTAGCGCTTTTTCAATTTTTTCAACAAGAAGTTCTTCATCTTCTTTTGTGGCGATTGTGGGGATTGGCGCGGGTTTTAGGAGGCTATGCGTATCCCCAATATCAAAGTGATAGGGGCTCGCAAAAAGAAACCAAACGGCTCCGATGTGCAGAGCAATCGAAGCCAGCAGACAAGAAACTAATAGTCTTTTCCTAAGCGTCATATAGCTTTAGCGATTTCCACCTTTGTTCTTTTTACTCGTTCTAGAAGGTAAGGCTGCAGGTACTCTTCTGCTTCTAGTAGATTGTCTAAGATTTGTAGAGCCTCGTCTTCTAGAGCTAGGGCCTTATCCATTTTCTTTTCCTCGCGTGCAATCCTCGCTTCGCATTTGAGCATCTGCGCATCGAGGTATTGCATGTAGGCGCTAAATACTGCTGCCTTCTCAGGATAGCTAAGCCGTACTTCCGTATATTCTTCTCCAATAGGGTCATCTTGAGAGTGAAAGTCCTCGCGCATTCTTTTGAGGAAGAAGTGGGTGTTTTTTGCTACGTTTTCAGGATCTGCGAGCTGGCTTCGGATTTCCGCGTATTGCAGTGCAGCTTCCAAGTGGAGGGGCTCGGAGCTGATCTTCTTTTGGATCTGCAAATCTTTGAGTGTATGCAAGATTGAGATCATCTCGGAGCTTTCGTTGCTTTTTTGCTGTGGCTTTAAGAGGCGGTATTCCAGCTTTGCTTGATGCAAAGCTGCAGAATTTGTCACCATAGAACCTTTTTGAGCAGTGTTGGTAATGTGTCTAAAAGAGTTGAGAGCGTCTTGAAAACGCTTTTCTGCTTCATACCCCTTGCCAAGCTCAAAGAGTGTCCTTTTTTGTAGTTTCCAAGGGAGTTGGCTATGCTCTTCTTGTCTTTTGGCAAGTTTTTCAAGCAAGGCAACTTTGTCCTTATGATTACCCCCCATCTCAAGCAAGTGAGCATATTTGATGACTTCCCCCTCTAAATAGAGAGAATCAGAGGAGATGTTGAGTGATTCTTGTCCTTTTTCAACGCCGAGTAGGTCCTTGAATAAGGTGTCTGCTTTTTTGTATGCCTCTTGACCGCCATCTTTTGCTTGTTGGAAATAGTGATTGACGAGCCAGAGGTAGTTGTCGAGCTTGATCGATCGATCGCGCCAAGCTCCTGAGGCAAAGAGGTGACCTGCTGCCATCTGCTGGAAATAATCTCTATCCTCAGCGTCATTTGTCGAGAAGCTTTTGGTGAGATAGGCGTTATATAGCTCTAAGTGGAGAATGTTTCCCTCTGGAAGCTTGGCATTGTGAGAAAAGGCAGCTTCGGCATGTTGGATAAAGGGGGTCAAATCTTCATTGAGTTTTTGCTGGCAAATGGCCATCAATAAATGGGCTTCTGCAAGATGCTCGGGATTGACCACGTCTGACAAATACTCTGAAAGGGCAGGGATGACGTTCTCGTAATTGCCAAGGTCACATTGGCATTTCAGCATGACTAGGTAGTACTGTTGTCTCTCTTGCTCAGAGAGAATATTTTCCTCTTTTAACGCTTTATCTAAAACGCTAATAAAGGTCTTTTTGGTCTCTTCAGAGTTGAGTGCACTTGGATCCTTGAGCTCTTCGATCGAGCAGTTGAGTAGATGGCGCCAAGCGCCGCTAATTCTTTCGCTTTGTGGATACTTTTCTATAAAGGAGAGAAAAGTTTGTCTTGCTTCGATCCATTTATCCGTTTGAGACAGTAAAAGACCGTAGTCATACATCACTCCTTCAGCATCTTCGTACGCGGGATACTCTGTGTTGAGAGTTTGCAAGTCAGTGAGTGCTTGAGTAAAGTCTCCATTCTCACGGCACATCTGTGAGTGGATCATAAGCGCTCTTGGGACATCGGAATCTTTAGGGAAAGCTGTCTTAAAAGAGAAAAGCGTTCTTTCAAGAAGAGAAATGTCTTTGAGCTGGCGCGAGCAATTGATTAAGAGCAGGTATCCTGTCTTGAGCTCCTTTGAACGCCCTTTTGTGCTCGTCACAAAGTTCTCAAGAGGCATGACTGCTTGCTGGAAATCACCCATCGCATAGTGGCAACGCCCTTCATAAAACTGTAGAAGGGGCACTTTCTGCTCAGGCATAAGACCAATCACATCGTGGTAGAACTGTAAAAAATCTTCATACGAATCGTTTTGATAGAGCAAAATAAGTCGATTAAAAGCAGCTAATTTTGAACGCTTGCCGCCCATTTCGTAAACTCTTTCAAACGTCTCTAAAGCGCTTTGTTTATCTTGCTTGATTTGTAGAATGCCCGCCTGGAAAAGAAAGCGCTCTCGATGCTCTGGATACTTTGAGGCCAAAGATAGATAAAGAGCTGCGGCCCGCTCATCTTCGCGAAGCAAACGGTGGATCTCAGCTAGTGGAAAAAGAGCACGGTCGCTATATTTTGTTTGCGTTAAAATTTTGTAGTGGGGTTTTGAAAGTTTCAAATAAAAAACTTTCTGTTCCATGTCATCGGACTTGAGAGCTTGGCGAAAACACGCTTCTGCAAGCAGGTAGCGTACTTTCATCTCTCCATCGCCACCCTTTTGACCTTTAAGAAACTTATCTGCGCCATCAATGACAGAAAGAAAATCTCGCGTTTCAAATTGAGCTTGCAGGCGGTTAAAAGTTGTTTTTTCTTTGATCTCGGCGTTGCCAATCAAATCATAAGTGGCAAGGGCTTGTCTGTAGTTGCGTTCTTGGAAATACAAATCACCAAGCATTGCGTTGAGATGATCATGTAAACCCGTCTCAGGATTTTTCGAAAGAAAATCAACAATTTGTCGTTTAACTGAAGGATAATCTCCATCTTTCCAATATTCTGTGATTCTGCGGAGCATCAACGCTTCTTTAGGTGTTGCATTTGCTGTTTCAGAATAAACAGAAGCTGCACACAAAACACTTGCGAGAATTGCGTGTAGGGCTATTTTTCGCGGTTGGAAAAATTGCGCTCCCATCCTTGTGCCTCCCATGAAATACCGTTTTTTGCCATTATACTTAGAGGACCTTTTATTTCTAGGATTTACAACAGCTATCTTTCTAGATATAATATACCCAAAACGATTCAAGAATTGGTCTGTACATCGTCGGCCAATCCTCGAATTTTTCATCGACTTATCGCGCCGTGTCCATGAACACGGCTGCTCTTCGTTGCTAAAAAATTTGAGGGCCTCCTTGTCCAACTCCAATTCTTGAATCGTTTTGGGTATATCTAAAAAAAATGGAGGCATTCATGGGCATTCAACTCATGCTAATTGCAGGACTTTGCATCGCCATTTCCAACCTATGTTTGCGCCGCAGCATTGATGCTGGCGGAACGAGTAAAGCGTATCTCATGCTACAACTGGGCCTTTCTGTTGCGGTGATGGTTCTTTTAGGGCCCGTGCGGACAGGCGATTTTGCTTGGGATACATCGATGGCCCTCTTTGCAGTTGGCGGAGGAGTGCTTCTCGCAGGCTTTATGGGCTTTTTAGGAAAGTCTTTTGAGCACGGACCTCCGGGGCTTTCTGTTGCTATGCTCAACTGCTCAACTGTGATGCCAATTTTGATGCTTGTTCTCTTTTTTGGCAGCCAATTTGGTTTTTACTACACCCTCTGGAATGCTGTTGGATCTCTACTCGTTATTTTTGGGATTTGTTGGGCCGGCTGGGATGGGGGACAAACAGAAAATCGTCGCAAGTGGCTACTCTTTATTTCGCTCACATTCTTTACGCACGTTGCGTATCTCATTTTCTTACACTGGCGCGCCCTCTTCATTAATTTCCCAAGCGCTCCAGGTCTTGGGTTTTCTTTTTCTGCGGAAGCTGCCAGCATGCAATGGTTCATGCCAATTATCTTTTTAACAGCCGCCTCGATCCAGGGCGTCATTTTCTTTACTTCAGAAAAAAGAGTGCCGAGCAAAACAGAATTTTCTTACGGCTTTTTTGGAAGCATTGCCAACGGTCTAGGGGCCTACCTAATGGTCAAAGCAACCGAAGTAGCCACGACGCTCGAGCATGCGATGCTCTTTCCGATCTTTTCTGTAACCCTCATTCTTGGCTGCAATATCTGGGGTAAGTTTCTCTACCAAGAGCAGGTTAACTGGAAGGCCAACGCAGCCTGCATAGGTGGCATCCTCCTCGGCACCATCGAATGGTCCTCATTATTTAATTAGAGAGGAAAGGGGGAGTGAAGTGAGTTCTTTGGAAGGGCCGCAATCATTCTTTTTGCGGAATGATCCTCTGGTCATTCCGTCCAGCGCCTCCGGCGTCTTGAGCGGACTATCGCTTTGCCAAATCGGATCCTACGCTTGCGGCGCCGTGCGCAGCACTGATCACCGCTCACACGGACCGATTTTGCTGTGCGCTAGCCGCCTCGGGCTCCAGAAGCGAGGAAGCCGGCTTCGCCCCCTTCCTCGTCCTCTGGAGGGCCAGTTCAAATCCAGTTAAGCGCTTACTTGTTTTCATGTGGCCCTGCAAAAGGCCATGAAGGTGGGCGGAGTCCCGCCTGAATGCTTTTGCAGCCGATGGCTGCTTTAGGCAAAGGGAAATTGGTCCGTGTGAAAAAGGATAGTGCTTCGCACAGACTTTTGAACGTAGGATCCGATTTACGGAAGTCTAAACAGCTCAAGACGACGGAGTCGCTGGACGGGGCGATACCGGAGGATCGCCTCGCAAAAGAAACGATAGCGGCCCTTAACATTCTTTCCCTTTCTCTTATGCTATTCGAAGCTGTATTCTTCGACTTTGTAGGCGTCGTATTGGTTGATGAGGTCGTGGGCCTTGTCGGGGTCGAGATCGCGGAGCTGGTCGTAAACCTTTAGGCCTTTGGCCGTCTCGCCTTTGCGGAAATAGAGCTTGCCTAGGCGAAGTAGTATTTCGTTGTTACTTGGATCGATACTAAGGATTTGTTCGTACTCTTTTTGCTCTTCTTCGGGCTTCTCTAGCTCTTTGTAAAGGCTAGCGCGTTGCACATGTACCCAGGGATCGCTCGGTGCATACTCATCGATGATGTGGTATTCTTCTAGGGCTCTTTCGAGGGCCATTTCAAATTTTTTGTGCATTTCATCTGAAGCGTACTCAGGAGGTTCCCAGCAAAGCTCTTCGTTGAGGGCCATTTTTTTGGGGTCTTGGTAGAGCGTTGCAAGAGCTACATAATTGCCTGCGAGAGAGGCGTGCGCTTCGAGGTCAGAGGGCTCTTCTTTAAGAAGGCGGATGTGTTCATTTATCGATGTGAGAACGAGCATCTCTTTGAGCTTTAAAAGGTCTTTCCACCTAGTCCAGATCCGAAACTTTTCAATGAGATAAGTGAGAGTTTCTGAAGATTGTACCCATCTGTTCTCTACATTTTTGATTTTAAGAAGAGAAATAAGATGAACGATAGCTTTAGTGATACAGCAATGGTATTCAAGTGTCCCTTGATCAAAGGGGATGCACGAGTGGATCGTCTCGATGAACTCATCGCGCAGCTGCATCAGCCTCTCGGGTCTTCTACCTTGCATGTAGAAGAGGAGAACAAGGTAGGTGAAGACTGTTAAGAAAATACCAGCTAGCCAAAAAGCCATAGCAGTCGACTGCAAAAACTGGGAGCACAAGAGACCAAAAAAAACGAGCTCAAGTGAGAGGATAAAGGTAAAGATGGCATGAAAAATGATGTAGCTCCGGTTGATTTTTGCAAACCGAGCGATGTAAGGGTCTGAAAGATCTCCAATCTTTTCTTGGAAAATAGCTGTGTTAAATACGACGCAGCTTTCGCGGTGAGTGGTTGAGGTCATACGTTAATATTACCCCAATCAGTAGCTATCATCAACAGTTGCTTTCATGGCGAGAATAACTCTTCTTGAGACGCCAGCTTGATAGAGCTTTGCCTCGTCTTCAGGTGTTAAGTAAAAGGTGCTTCGTGTGGCTCCAATTTCGTGAATAATCACTTCGTCGGATACCCCAGCGCGCACTAAGTTGATGATGTCTTGGGAATTTAGAGGTTGGTAATCATTGAGCTTGTCGAGTGTTTGAGGATAATGCCTATCGAGCCTGTGTAGGTCATTTGGGGTGAGTTTATGCTCCATTGCAGTGAGTAGCACGCTGTCATCGGCAGAGGCCATTAGTGCAGCAGTTTCTATTTGGGTCTTAGATTGGCAGCTGCAAAACACAATGCAAAGGGTGAGACAAACATACTTTTTCATCATAAATATAGTTACCACGATCGAGGTATATTTGCAAAATTCGCTTGCTCCTGAGTAAAAAATTATTTGCTTTGTAATGCATGTAGGGGTAAAATCTCGCTTCAAAAAAATCACAAAAACTAAGGAGATTACTATGGCAGCAGCAACTATTCCAAGGGGAGCGACAATACAAATTGATGCGGTTCCAAATTTTGATACTCTTACAGAAGATGCAGCCGAGGCTGTTCTATATGACACGTTAGTACCAGCCTGTGAAGCGAAAGGAGTGATGCTTTCTCAGTATGGGAATCATGCTGCTAGTGGAACAGTAGTAAGCGCTCAAGAGTATAGGGAGAGTAAAGCTGGAAAAAAACTTTTCAACGTGCAACGTGTTCAAAAAGCTTTTGCTTCAGTACATGGTATTGTTGAAAACCGAACAACCTATAAAAGTGGATCTTACGGGCTGAAGCATGTGTTTGAGAAGCAGCAAAGTGAGTATTTATCGAATGGGGATCTTATCGCTGCGATGTTAGTTCAAGGGTATGCTGCCCGCTTTGGAAAACAGACAGAAGGTGCGGATGTAAATGCTGAGTTTAAAGTAGTAGTAAAAGCGTAGGGTTACGCTTTTTTTGCGTTAAAAGAGCGAACAAACAGCAAGAGAGCACCAAGCAAACTGCATGAGGCTGTGAAGAGGTAAAGTTTGTGGATGTCGAGGCCGGCAATGATACCGCCGATGATGGGGCCTAGAATCGAGGCAACGGCCACAATCGATTGGTTCACTCCCAAAATACTCCCCTGCATATGTTTTTCTCCACTTAGGGATATGGTTGCGAGGCCGTTGGTCCAGGAGAGGGCAGCAGCGAGTGTTGCTACAAAAAAGTGGAAGAGAAAGAGAAAAAGGGGCTCTCTTGGAATGAGGGTTAGGTAGAGGAAAATACTTAAGAAGGCCAGGCCAAAGTAAAAAGTTCTCGAAGATTTTAAGATCCTTGAGAGGAGGGGATTGATGAGGAAGTTTGCTAAGGACCAAATGAGACCAATCGAGACAAAAGTGAGTGTGATCACATTGATCGATACGTTATAGACATCGATGAGATAGGTTGATAGAAACTGCATCGAAGGGATCCAACAAAGCATAAAGAGAAAGTATACGATATAGATGCCCCGCACCTCTTTGGATCGGATTGCCTTGCCAATACTCTTGATGCTTTTGAAAAAATCAATCTTATCGTGGTGTTTTGCCTTGTGGCTTTCTTTGTAAAACTGGATCAGTAGCGCCAAATTGATGGCCGAGAGTCCCGCTGTGATAAAAAAGGGAATGTCGGGGCGGAAAAAAATATCAAGGTCGGGATTAGAAAAACTCCCACCACAAAGAATAGCTAAAACAAAGCCAAGGCCCCCTAAGACTCCAATCCACCCAAAATTGCGGGTTCTTTCTCTTTGGGTATGGGAGATATCCGAAATAGCAGCTAAGCAGATTGAGAGATTGCCGGCAAAAAAACCGGTGATCGTTCGTCCTATCCATAGAAGGGGAAGTACGCGCATTTGGATGCCAAGGCCCGTTAGAAGGTAGCCAATGATCCCGCCAGAGATCGTTCCCATGAGGACCTTTTTTCTCCCCAATCGATCTGATGTACTACCAATCAGGGGTGCTCCAAAGAATTGTGCTAGGGGAAAAGACGCGATCAAAAGCCCCAAAAGAAAGGTCCGCTGAAAGAGCGTCCCTTCAGCTAGGAGGTTAAAATGGGGCTTTAAGAATAAGGGCGTAAAGATAGGGTAGACAATCGCGAGGCCAAAAGTGTCGATAAAGTAGGTGAGAAGGACCGGAAAAAACCGGCGACTCCAAACAGGCTCATTCATTCTTTTACAGCAGCGGCTTCTTCTTCTTTAAATCGGTACCCTACTCCGCGGACGGTTTCAATCCACTGGAAGTTGGGCCCTAGTTTTTTTCGAAGTGAGGCGATGTGCACATCAATGTTTCGGTCGACAATGAAAGCATCATCATTGTGGATGTCATCGAGAAGCTGGTTGCGCGTCATGACCTTACCCCGATTGGAGAGAAGGCGCTTTAGGATACCAAACTCTGAGAGGGTTATCGGTTGGATAAATTCACCCTTCTTCAGCAAATAGCGGTCGATATCGAGGGTAAACTCTCCGAAAGTAACAACATTGAGAGTTTTTTCTGGATCTGCCATTCGCCTGAGCACTGCTTTTACTCGTGAGAAAAGTACTTTTGGAGAGAAAGGTTTAGCAACATAATCATCAGCACCAAGCTCTAGGCCCAGCACCACATCGATCTCTTCTGATTTAGCCGTCAGAATGATCACAGGGATATCTTTGAGCTCAGGGTTCCCTTTGATTTTTCTGCAAACATCTAAGCCGTTCTGTCCTGGAAGCATGATGTCAAGGATGACCAGATCGGGCTTTTCGCGCTCAACGGCGCGGTAGCCATTTATCCCATCCACCTCTACGTGGAGCTTATAGCCAGACACTTCGGCCTGGAGCTTAATCAGGGATGCAATATCTTCTTCATCTTCAATCAAAAGAATTCGTTTTTTATGACCCATGTCGGTACCTCGCTATTAATGTAAATTTTCAGTAAACCAATTCCAAGAAAAAAATGCAATTTGAAAAATTTTGACGTAAAACTGAATTGCATACTACTTTTTTTTGAGTAATTACATTGCAAATAAGAAATAATGGGTAACTATATATCGAGTATGGGTTCTAAATATTATGCTCTTCTACCTACAGATAAATTTTTCGATTCACCAGACACAACTGTTATTCGAGCAAAAAAGAGGGGTGCACAGGGGCGTTCCGACTTATTATTATCCTCAGGAACAGAAGTTAAGGGGGTGAATGCTCAGGACCAGATAGAGAATTAGACTTTCAAGAGTATGTCGCGCTTATTCATTTTCTCAATGGTTCATTGCCTGCAGGATGGGAAGTTACTCCCGATACCGTTCCTTCATTTTTAGAGAGATTAAGAACATCGGACTTTGGGGAAGGAATTAAGAAATTATCTATTTGTTCAGTTCTAGGTGACTTAGAGTCTTCTGGTATTCTTACTGATAATGAACTTAAGAAAGTTATCGAATACTGCCCGAATCTTTGCGACCTAGAACTTTATCGTTGTTTGAGCCTTACAGAAGATGGTTTGAAAATGCTAGATAACCTAACTAGCTTAAAACGACTTTCACTTATACCCAAACCAATTCAAGAGTCGGCTCTGAGCTTTGTCGGCTTTTTCTCAAATATTCCATCAACTCATCGCGCCGTGTCTATGAACACGGCTGCTTTTCGTTGCTAAAAAATTTGAGGAGCCTCCTCGCCCAAAACCAACTCTTGAATCGTTTTGGGTATAGTTGAACTTAGCGTGTTACTGACAACGTGATCAGTGGATTAGATCAAATTGAAGGTTTAGTAGATCTGAGTTTATAGAATTGTTATAAAATCACTAACGCCTCTGCTGAAGCTATTGCCAATATCCTCATCTGGAGAGGTTAAACGTGCAAATTCTTCTTTATTTTTTTTGGTTTCCTGCGAAAATAGTCCATAAACGAATGAGAATATTAATAGCATTCAGATACATGTTTAAAGCATGATTGATTTCATCAAAAAATGGACTTTGCGCCTCGCTCCTTGCTTTATGAGTGTCGTAGACCACAAGACCAGTAAATAATGCGAGTCCTCCTATTAAGGATATTTCATGAGCAAGAAGGGCTGCTGAACCAGACAATGCAAGTGTAGAAATAGATGCTATACAAATGGCTCCTAATGCAACCATCATAATTTTTTCGTATCTTTCAAAGCTTTCTTTGAGAGTCATAGATAGGGCTCCCAGTCCTCCTACCACTCCCACTGTAGCTACTGATGCTGCTAGAAAAGCCGTTGGGTTAATCAATACAGCTGGACTCAAGGATAGTCCTTGAAAAACTGCAAAAGCTCCAAAAAAAGCATGTTTTTCCTGAGTATTTTCTTTAGGTGTACGAATTGTTGCAATGGCTAAGTTAATTGCAATTGCAGTTAGAATCAATGGCGCTATTACAGGTGATAAATGGATAGAAAGGTTTAAAATTGTCGCTGCAAAACCAATTCTTTCAGCTATAAAAGCCGTAGCACATGTAACTGCAAATGCCAGTGCGGCATAGGCATATACTTTACTGATTTTTTCAGAAACTTTAGGGGCTTCTTTAGAAAACCTTGTTCTCGTGTGGAACTGGGTTGTTGGTCTTGGTCCATGTGAATTAATTGTGATTTCTGCCATTTTTTATCTCCAGCTACGCTAGTAATGAGTAAATATTTAACCACTACTGTAGAATAAAATGCTACGCAAATTTCTCGGCGCGGATCTCATAAGGGGCTTTGGGTGGGTGTTTTTCTAAGAAAGTTTGGAAGGGGGAAAGCTCGCCTGAGACGAAGAAAGTGTGATGCGGCTTGTGCTTTTTGTTTTGGAGGTCTTTGAGCGTGTCTTTTGCAGTAGCGGCTACACTTAATGCGGGGTTGAGGACGACGGTGCAAGGGTCGAGCTCTTCTTCGATCGCTCCTTTGAGGTGGGGGTAGTGGGTGCAGGCAAGAAGGAGGGTATCGACCTCTTGCCCGAGGAGGGGTGCGATGCAGGCTTGAATGGTGGGTTGGGTGTTGGGGTCGTTGGATTCGATTTTCTCTTTTAGCTCGGGACAGGAGAGGGGATAGGTGATGGCGCCAGGGATGGCGTTTTGGTAGATGCCAGAGCGCAAGGTGAGCTCAGTGGCAAGAATGCCGATCCGTTTGTTTTTGGTTGTTTGGGCGAGAAGGTTGATCGTGGGAGCGATCATCCCAAGTACAGGGAGGGGGAAGGCATTTGTTAGATTTTTTAGAGCCGCAGCGCTCGCTGTATGGCAGCCGATGATGAGTAGTTTGACGTTTTGGGTGAAGAGAAAAGCGGCGATTTGTGTAGAGTAGCGGATGACTTCAGCTTCTGTTTTTTCGCCGTAAGGGAAGTGGGCTGTGTCGGCAAAATAGAGGATGTCTTCATTAGGGAGCTCAGCTTCGATGGCTTGGAGTATGCTAAGTCCTCCAACACCAGAATCTAATATGCCAATGGGGCCTGTCATTGCGGGATCTTTAAATTTTGACCGATGATGATCGTGTTGGAGGTGAGTCCATTGATCCTTTTAAGATCGGACACGGTCGTGTTGTATTTGCGGGCAATCTTTTCAAGCGATTCGCCAGAAGAGACTTGGTGAATGGGGCTATTTGAGCCGATCGCTTTTGAGATAGAGGTAAGGGTTCCCTTTAGTTTTGTCACTTCGTGGACTTGCTTCTCAAGTACGGCAAGGGAATTGCTTGCTTGTGTGGTAAATCCACTTAGTTGGCGTAGATCGGTTACAATTTTATTTTGCGTTTTTTCAATCTCATCAATTCGCTTCTGAAGCTTTTCGTTAGACTGCAATTTGGCGAGTTGTTCTTTTAAAAGCTCAAGCTCGATTTTTTGCTCGCTAAAGTCTTTGCGCACATCCATAAGAGCGATGCGCACCTCTTCCAAAGTGTTTTGGTATTGGTTATTGCGCGCTTCTAAAGAGAAGGAGAGCAATAGAAGTAAGCAGGCAATTATTTTTCCCAAATTCGAAACTCCGCGCGTCTGTTACGGGCCCAAGCCGATGGATTGTGTCCTTGATCCGAAGGGTGCTCTTTTCCATAAGAGATGGAGTGAACGCGGTTGGGGCTGATCCCCCTTTGCACAATCAGCGAGCGGATATAGTTGGATCTTCTCGTTCCCAGGGCGAGATTGTAAGCTTCTGACCCTCTTTCATCGCAGTGGCCACCAACAGAAATATAAACGTTGGGATGCTTTTTCATATAGGCAACAGCTTTATCGATAATCTGCGTGTACTCAGGTCTGCGCAAAACATGGTCGTCGGTGTTGAAGTAGACGTTTTGAAAGATTCCTGCAAGGTCGGAAAAGGCCTTTTTGAACTGGTTGAGACTAGGGATGTTGCCAGAGCCTGGAATGTCTCTAGGTTGAGGGATGGCAGCTTCTGCAAGTTGCATCTGCAGATCATCTTCTTCTAAGGGGATGAACTCATCGTCGATGGGTCCGTAAAACCCTTCACTTGCGAGCATCCCATCCGTATCATCGCCCCAAAGGGTTTTTAGTTTTTCCCACCTCGATTGAAGGGCGGAAAGGGCCCCTGTGCTGCGAGAGCAGCCCGTTAGCAGAGAAAGGGCACAGAGGAGTAGGACTATTCGTTTCATTCTTTTGTTCCCCAAGTTGGGTAGTGTTTTTTGCCAGAGCCTGATGTGATTTTCACAGCTTCGGGTTGATTGAGATTTACGAGGTAGAGTTCAGAGGCACTAGTATCCGTAGAGTTGAAAACCAAGTGCAAGCTATCTTTAGCCCAGCAGGGGTTTTCTTTATTTCCAGGCCCAGTTGTGAGCTGCTGCTCTTCCTCCAATTCGAGGTCGTAAATCCATATCTGGCGTACACCATTAGTTTTAGCACTATAGGCAATTTTTGTCCCATCTGGCGACCATGTAGGGCAAGTATTTTCTCTGTTACGCTTTGTAATTAAGGTAGGATCTGCCCGCTTATTGTTTTCCATCATAGATGGGATAATATAAATGCGAGGTGTTCCATCTTTATCTGAAACAAAAGCGATTTTTTCTCCACTTGGGCTAAAAGAGGGAGAAGCTTGCGTTGCTCTTGGATATGAGAAAAGTTGCGTGGGCTTTCCTTCTAACATCCCTTTGTCATCAATGGTTTGCAGAAAAAGGTCTGCACGTCCACCCGCATCGGAAATAAAGGCAAGTTTGTCGCGGTCATTGGAGACAGCTGGAAGAAGTTGATTGCCACGCAAGTGGATAAGAGGTTTGCCCGTGCGATTTTTTAATGAGGAGAAATAGATTTTGGGCTGGCCGTTTTTGTAGTTGACGTAGAGAAAACGGTCTCTGCCATAGGTAGGATGAGAAGGGATCAGGACAGGTGTGATGGAATAGTCATGCTCATAGGTAATTTGTTTTGCATTGGCTCCATCAAAGTCACACTCCCAAATCTCAGCTTTCCACTCATCTCTACTCGGGTCTGGATTGGCAACTTGCAGTGAGTAGAGGATGCGCGAGTCTGCCACACCTTCTGCGCCAAAAAGTGTGCTTAGTAGGGCATCTGACAGCTTATGCATCTGTCTCCTATCTTGCGATAGGTTGCCAGATAAAGGGACGTCTTCAAATTTTTTTAAGGAACCCGTCTTTACATTCAAGGCAAAGAGGTCGAGTTTTTTTTCTGTAACACTGCCCTTAACAACAAAAGAAACCCCTCCTTTTTCCCACCTTTGAGGGTTAAAGGCTACATTGGGATCGGTGTGCTTTAGCGCTTTTTCGAGGATCTCATCCATCTCAACCACTGTGGCAAACCCACTGTAGCGCAAATCAAATTCGAGGACTTGATGAAGCTTTTTCAAATAAGAGGGTTCAAGTTCTGCATTTTCGTTATGAATGCGAGAGATATAAAAAGGGGATAAATGTGCTTTTGTAGTCAGCTCCACCCGAATTTCTTCTTCTGCGTGAAGAGAAACAACAAGAGCGAGAAGACTAATTATTACAAAACGTAATGACAAAGGCGTGCTCCTTTTCTTTTTTTAACTCGCCACTAAACGCCGGAAATCTCATTGAGGCGAGGTGCGTTTCTAAGAACGCTTTGTTTGGATTGCTTTGGCTATCTACTATTCGCATTTTTACAAACGATCCATCATTTCGCAATGTTAGTTCTACCTTTACAGCACCCACGCTAGGAAGGGTGAGCGCGCTTTGCAAACATTGTATCAAATTGGTGGCATAAATGCTCGCATTTGCATCATAGGCTGTATCAATTTGCAATTTCACCGTGTCATTTATTGGTGTTGTTACTTGTTTTTGCCTACTTTCCTCAATTTTTGCAATACTCATCTCAAGTTGTCGCATCAGCGCAGGGGAGACCGCCGGAGGTTTTGGCTTTTGCACAGGTCTTACAACCTTCTTAGGAGCTGGTCTTGGTTTTGCCCTGGGTTTTGGCGCAGGTTTCGGCGCCTTTTGTGGCGCCTTTTGTGGCGCTTTCACAGGCAGGGGGGCTGGCTTTGGCGGAGGCGTTGCAACTTCCATAACAGTGCGCACAGCGATTGGCTTTTTTGGTATTTTTTTAGCTGGCATCCAAAGTGCCATCCAAAGCAAAACAATTAGGTGCGCGCCTAGGACAAGTATACTAATGCGTTTCATTTTTCAGTACGACGTCGAGCTCAGAAAACCCCGCCTCTTCTAGAGCGTTTTTAACTAGTTGGTAAGTGCCAAAGTAGGCCTTTTGGTCATGATAGAGTTGTGCACCAAGTTTAGGGTTTTTGGCATGTAGGGCAGTGAGCAGTGGTTTTAGGGAGCTGGGATCGATATTTCTTTTGTTGATCCAAATGGTATTGTCTTCTTGTACGTGGATGGTCAGACCATTGGTAGAAATGGGTTCTGTGCTTTCGCGCGAAGGGCCGTTTGCAAGTTTGATCTTGTCGATTTCGAGCATGGGCGCAATCAAGATGAACATGATGAGGACAACAAAGACCACGTCAATCAAGGGCGTTAAGTTAACGCCTCCATCGTCGGGACCATCAGAGGAAAAATGGTGTAATCGTTTTTGTCGCATGTCTCTCTAGTTTTACATTTATTTGCCTCATGATTCAAGAGTTGCTTTTTCACCAACCGCTATAACTTGTCGCAAATGTAGTTGAAAATTCCCGTTTAAAAAGATATAGATAGCTTTGGAGGTAGCTATGAAAATACTATGTGCTTTGTTGTCTTGTTGTTGTGTGAAATTATTTTGCTGTACCGATTTCAAGATAATGGCCCAAGACAAAACTGTTGTAAATGGCAGGTCTATGGAATTTGGGACTGACTTGCAATCCGAGCTCATTATTTTTCCGCGAGGTCTGAAACAACAAAGTAGACTCGAAGGGTCAAAGCCTGGAATGTCTTGGACAACGAAATACGCTGCGATAGGGATGAATGTATTTGGCCTCGATGTTTTGATCGATGGGATGAATGAAAAAGGGTTGAGCATTGGGGGGCTTTGGCTGCCTGGGACGATTTATCCCCAAGAGAAGGGGGGAGATCAAAAGCAGATGGTTTCTCTTATGGATTTAGGTAATTGGATTTTGGGGTCTTTTGCTTCGATTGAAGAGGTGAAAAAAGCGCTCAAAACCGTAGAGGTAGTGCCAGAAAAAATTGCAAAGTTGGGTGAAGTGCCTCCTTTGCATTTTTCTTTGCACGATGCTCAAGGATCCAGTTTGGTTATTGAGTTCTCCAGCGGGGAGATGAAACTCTATGAGAATAAGGTGGGTGTTTTGACTAATGCTCCAGAATTTCCATGGCACGAGACCAATTTGCGTAATTACCTGAATCTATCTGCTGTCAACGCAGCACCTATCAACGTCGATGGTTCTGTCCTCTCTCCGACAGGGCAAGGATCTGGTCTATTGGGCATACCAGGCGATTGGACGCCTCCGTCGCGATTTGTTCGGATTGCCATTTTTAAAAATCTTGTCGCAGTTGCTAAAAACGCCAAGCAAAATTCCAATCTCGCGTTTCATTTACTCAATACTGTAGATATTCCCTATGGTGCCATTCGTGATCGGAAAGATCAGGAATTTGACTACACACAATGGGTGGTAGTAAAAGATCTGGCAAATCGCAAAATGTATTGGCGGACATATGGGAATCTCAATATCAGAGAAATGGATTTTTCAGAGGCTCTCAAGCTGGCAAAGAATCAAGTTAAAACCCTCCCTCTATAGGGGCTTACGGTATTGGAGTTCTAGTGTTGAGAGGAGTTTGTAGAGGAAATCTTCCATATCCGAGGTGAGGTATTTAAATGTGTTGCGGAGCCAGTTGTGCGAGACGAGGGCGGGGATGGCGATGAGGAGGCCCAATACTGTGGTGGCAAGGGCTGTGGACAATCCGCCGAGGATGGCGCTATTGGAAGAGGCGCTAGCACCTGTTTGCAGCTCAGAGAATGTCACTAAAATCCCCCATACTGTACCTAGTAGGCCGAGGAAAGGGGCGAGGGTGACAATGGTTGAGAGGATGAAGAGGTTTTTCTCTAGTTGCTTGGCCTCTGAAGAAATGGTTGTGAGTACATGGGACTCTAATAGCTCGAGGTCGCTGCGCGTGAGGTAAACCATTTCTTTTTCCTCTGCAAAAAAGTGGTTTTTGTTCAAAATCTCTAATGTCTTTTGTTTCAGAGCTACAAAGACCTTTGCAAAAGGGTGTTTTTGTTTTTCTGCTTGTAAGTTGAGAAGGTGGTCTTTATTTTTTACAAACGTCTTTTCAAAGGCAAAAGCAAGACGTTTGGCTCTACGTACCTGAAGCGTTTTAAATATCAAAACAATCCAGCAAGCGATAGAAAGGGTAAAGAGACCAAAGAAAATGCATTTTCCAAAAAAATCTGCTTGGAAATATGCTGAAAAAAGAGCGTGATTGGAGGCGAGTAGGTTCATAGGCATGGTTATACACAAAACGCTAATTTTATTTCTCCTTCCTTGTTTGCTTTATGCGGCAGAGGTCAAACTTGGAATAGATCGTTTTTTTGAAGAAGGGCAAAGCGTTGTCGTCAAAAGCAAGCGGGTGGGCCTTGTTACTAACCAGACTGGCCTGGATAGTAATCTCACCCCTAATATCGAGCTCTTCAAAAAAAATGCAAAACTCGTTGCGATCTTCACTCCAGAGCATGGTCTTACAGGAGCCGCAAGAGCTGCTGAAAAAGTCAAAGACCACAAACAGGATATCCCGATATACAGCCTCCATGGTGAAACCAGGCGTCCTACAAAAGAGATGCTCAAAGACGTAGATGTCCTTGTTTTTGACATCCAAGAGATCGGCTGCAGATCTTATACCTATATTTCCACCCTTTTCTATGTGATGGAAGAGGCGGCTATTGCTAAAATCCCTGTTGTTGTACTTGACCGTCCCAATCCCATGGGGGGATTGGTAGTAGATGGCCCCATGCTTAAAGAAAAATGGCGCTCCTTTGTTGGGTATATCAACGTCCCTTATTGCCACGGGATGACCGTAGGCGAGCTGGCAAGGTTTTTCAACGAAGAGTATAAAATCGGTTGCAGAGTCCATGTAGTGCCCATGAGTGGGTGGAAACGCAGCATGACCTATAAGGAGACCGGTCTTACCTGGATCCCAACTAGCCCCTACATCCCCGAAGCCGACACCCCCTTTTATTACGCATCAACGGGCATTTTAGGTGCGCTTGGTGTAGTCAACATTGGTATAGGCTATACATTACCATTTAAAGTCGTGGGAGCTCCGTGGATTGATGCCAAAGAGTTTGCTACCAAGCTCAATGCACAAAAATTGCCCGGCGTTCAGTTTCTCCCCTTTCACTACAAGCCCTTCTATGGGAAATTCCAGGGCAAAGAATGTCAAGGCGTGCAAATCGTGATCACCGATGTGCACCAATATAAGCCCTTGGCTGTGCAGTACATGCTCATTGGGATGCTCAAGTCGATGCATCCAACCCTTTTTCGGGCGAAACTAGACCAGATTTCAGAATTGGATAAAACCCTCTTCTCCAAAGTGAACGGGACCGATGAAATCTTAAAAGTGATCCAGAATGAGCAATACATTGCCTGGAAACTCATCTCACACGACAAAAAAGAGCGGGAAGCTTTTCTGAAGACCAGGATGAAATATTTGATATATGACTAGAGCTTTGTTTTTGCAGTGTCAAAAAATAACGTTTGACCTGTAGTCTAGTAGGCATTCTTAGTGAACTATCAAGGTGATCAATATCTCAGCATCGGCAGTCAGAGGAAACGTTTTAGCTTCGGTATTAGGAGGAGAGATAAATGCATTGTCTGATCTACTTTTGCGCGATGATGTGGAGCCTAATGAATGCGATGCTCATAAGAAAACTGCTCTTCGGTGGGCTGTGGAACGGAGGGACGCTCCGGCAGTAGATCTACTTTTGCAGCACAAAAAGACCGATCCGAATCGAGCTGACGGAGATAACATAACTCCTCTTCATGTAGCCATCTTTCAACGTGATGGAGGAATTGTTAAGCGCCTTTTAAGTCATCCCGCAATCGATCCAAATTTATGTACTGACAGCCAGTGCCAACTCTTTTGTAATGAATTGGAAGGTTGCAGCGGCTCGAAAACCTTCTTCATAGAAACTTCCCTTCATATTGCTGTGTCCCAACTGTATGAAAGAGGGGTAAGGCGACTTCTTGAGCATCCAAAAGTGGATCCCAATGCATTAGATGAAGAGGGTGGGACTCCTCTCCATGGCGCTGTTGTAGAGAAAAGCCCTCGAATTATTACTCTTTTACTTACCCACTCAGAAACCGATCCTAATATTTTGGACATACAAGGATATGCCCCTATCCATAATGGAATTAGAATCAGAGAGGCGTGGAGTGAAATTAAACCAGATTCTAGAGTTTTGACCCCTTTATTGCAGGATCTAAGAACGGATCCTAATATTTGCGACCAAAGAGATAATACACCCCTTCATATGGCCGCCAGGTGGGGGGACTCTCTTGCAGTTAGGCTTTTGCTTGGCCATCGAAAAATAAAGCCTTATTCTAAGGATGAAGATGGGGTCCTGCCCATTGAATTATTGATTCGAGGATACAGAGAAATTGCCTCGGAGACGCCCCAAAAAAGAAAATATCGTGATTGTTATGAAGCATTTTTCAATTACCACGTAACTGTGGCGACTTGTTTTATTTTCGCTGGGGAGCAAAAAAAGTTGCTTGAGGCGGGAGCTGGCGCAGTGCAAACAAGCGTAGGAAGTTTGCCTTCAGAGGTTCTTCGAATAATATGTGGTTTGATGCGGCCGCCATCCCTAGATGTTGTGCGCAAAAGGGGCGCTAAAAAGCCCCTAGCTGGACCGCCATTGCGAAAAATGGCCAGAAGTTGAGCAGGTTTCCCCTAGTCAGCATTCGTGAGGAGAGTGACTTTTCGTTTTTCGAGTTCTAGCTTGAGTTGTTCGACAGATTCAAAAGGGATGCCATCGATCCCAAATTTTTTCGAAGCCTTTACATTTGACTTTTGGTTGTCGATGAACACCATATCCTTTGCATCCCAAATGAGACTTTTGAGAAGGCTCTGGTAGATTTTTGGATCGGGTTTGCGCACACCCAAATAGCAAGAGAGCAAAATGGGATCGAACAGATCATAGCCCCCCATCGATTCGATGAAGCGGGCTCTATGCACATTCGTATTCGAAAGAAGGACTACTTGGATCCCTTGAGATTTGATCTTCACGATCAGCTCACGCATTCCAGGGATTTCCCTGACCATGTGTTGTTTGTGGTCTTCTAGATCGGCAAACCAGCTTTCAGAAAGCTTTTTCCCCGAGTACTCTTCCCAAAAAGACCTGGGTTGAATGAAGGCGTGGTAGAGCTTTTCATGGGAGAATTTCCTTTTTACTTTGCGATAAGGTTTGCCCAAACTCTGGGCAATAAAGTGGAGGGTGGGCTTCCGGTCTACCTTAGCCACCACACCTCCATAGTCAAAGACAATAGCCTTTGGAGGATCGGCAAAAAGAGAGAAGCAAAGCAAAGTAAGAAAAATAACCTTTCGCATGAGCTCTATAATATGAAAAGATTTGTATTGTTCAAGCAAAAAATTTCGTTGTAATAAAAGATTATTACAGTTTTCTAATTACATATCTTTAAGTATAATACATGGGTAAAAGGAGTTTTTATGTCATCATCATCCCTATATGCCTATAACGAAAAAGGTTTTCGCAGTTATGAAGTAGAAAGACTTCGTGTTGAACAATGCGATATCGCCGCCCAATCTTGTACTGATAAAGCTAGCGGTGAGAGATTTTCAGTCATCGCCATCACCGCCTCTGCGGTTATCGGCGCAGCGGCCATCGTCTTAATTTCTCTTCTTGTGGCAAAAGTGGCCACCCCGCTGCTTCTTAGCTCCCTAGCAGGCTATGGACTTTCTAGCGCAATCTTGACCGCTGCCCGCATCTCCACCCACTCTTTGACCTATCTCATGGGTTTAATCGCCCTAAAAAGGCTCTGGGATGGAACCAATGCCTCAATCAAGTGGCACCAGGACTACGCCGCGCATCTAGACCAGCAGGCTGTCGACATCAAGATGCAAAAAGCCGCTCTCGAAAGCTAGATTTGTCTACAATCGCTTGGTAGTTAAGGTTTTGCGCTAGTTAATTGACATTATACTGTAGTTTGTATATAATAAGTTATTAAAAACTTAATTAATGGGTAATTTAATGTCGTCAGTTAGTTCAACACCAGCAGGGACCCCAGTTCGTGCGGACTCCCCTGAGCCTCCTAAAGAACCTCCAGCGCTCCCGCCAGAGATGCTTGTGGAGGTTTTCAGTAACTTGAAATCAACTAACGATTTACTTAGGGCTTCAGGAGTTAATAAAGATTTTCGTGCAATTGTAGATATGCATTGCATTCCAATTCTTACCTTAAGAAGGTTAGCTAAATCCAATTTTTATCAAAAAAAAGGGGCCGGTGGAGCTCCTGCCGCTCCTTTTGCGCCAAGAAGAGTTCAGAAGGCTCGCTCAAGATTCAGCTAATACCAATAGCAAAAAGTCATCCTTGAAAGTTAATTTTTTTTTGTACTAAACTGCTCCCGAAACATAATACCCTATTAGGAGTTTTTTTATGAGTGCAATACCCTTCAAATATAACTGGGATGGATATCTTGAGTACCAGGTCGATCAATTAACTACACAAGAGCAATGTGATGCAGCAATTGAGCATTGCAAGCAGAAGGCCCTTGCTGAGCGAGTCAAAGGGGCCGTAAATGCGGCCTTTTATTTAGGCAGTGCCCATTTCATTAAAAATGTATTGGCCGATTCTAAGCCACCCGGTTTTTTCTTAAGCCCTGAAGCAGCCCACGGAATAATTTTTTTACCTGTTGCAACCGCCGTGATAGCTTTAGTAGCTTTTTGGCAAATAAGAACACCTTTTTACTATTTTGGGTATGCAAGTCATTTGAATGATCAAGTGCATTTGCTCACAGTGCATAAAGGTGGACTTGCAAGTTAACTCTTAAGAGAAATAAGGTGGTGGTATGCTCGCCACAATCATCAATTTCTCAAGTAATGAAGCGTCTTTTTTAACTCAGTGCGTTGAAGAGGCGCTTTTCTTTTCCGATCAAATTGTGGTTTGCTTTGCAGACCACTTTTTTGATGGCGCAGCAGAAAATCTCCCCCTCATCTATGGAATAGCAGAAGAGCATCCAGAGATCACGTTTATCCAATACCCCTTTTCGAAAGAGAATTTCTATGGCGATCATCCGCCTAGCTTTTGGCACAATATGAGCCGGATGATCGGGTATCACCATACGCAAGGGGAATATCTCCTCTTTCTTGACGTCGACGAGATTGCAGAAGGGAAGCGTTTTGCTAGGTGGCTTGAAACTACGGCTTTGATCGATGCGATGAGGCTGGCCAACTACTGGTATTTTCGAGAGGCAAAATATAGAGCGAAAACCATTGAAGACACGCCCCTCCTTGTTCGAAGAGGAGCGCTTGAGTACGAAGGGTTGATGCATGAGAAGGAGCGGGCGGGGTTGTATCATGTGCTAAAAGGGAAGAAGAAGCGGCTAGTTGGGCAAGAGGCCCCCTTCTTCCATCATTATAGCTGGGTGAGAAACAAAGAGCAGATGCTTCGTAAGGTGCGCAGCTGGGGACATAGGGGGGAGCGGGACTGGGAAAAGCTCGTGATGGAGGAATTTGAAGGGGAGTTCTCTGGTATAGATTTCGTCCACGGCTACGCTTTTGAAGAAGTGGAGCCAAAGCTATTAACATGCCAATATAAACCGGTGAGCGAAACTCCCAAAAATGTTAGGATCCTATCTACACGCGATGTGCATAAAATGGATCTAACGATTGGGGGTATGCTGTGAGGTATTTTTTAGCGATGGCTTTTTTATTTTCGGGAGCTTTGCAGGCCAGTTCTTTTGACGAGACGGGCTTTGAGCAGGTTCCTTGCAAGAAAAAGAAGAAAAAGAAAAAAGGCGGTTGCGGCTGCGGGCACATAACGTTTAAGGTGGACCGATCTTGATCGATTCGCATGCACACATCACAAGCCCCGAGATGCTCCCTGAGATAGAAAATGTAATGGAACGGGCGAAAGTAGCTGGTGTTGAGAAGGTGATCAACATCTGTACCGACGCAGCATCGCTGGAAGCTGGTCTTGTTGCAGCCAAAAAGCACAAAGGACTTTTCAATACAGCTGCGACAACGCCGCATGATGTTGAAGAGGAAGGGGAGTCTTTTTTCCCCATTGTCGAAAAAGCGGCAGAAAATCTCGTGGCTATTGGCGAGACGGGGCTCGACTATTTTTACGAACATTCGCCCAAGAAACTGCAACAATTGTATTTAGAAAAGTATTTTGCCTTAGCTTGTCAGGTGGATTTGCCTATCATATTTCATTGCAGAGAAGCTTTTGACGATCTGTTTGCAATGGCAGATGAGATGTATGAGGGGAGGTCTGCGGTGTTGCACTGTTTTACAGGGACCAAGGACGAGGCAAAGAGGTGTTTGGATCGGGGGTGGATGATTTCGTTTTCGGGGATCATCACCTTTAAGAAATCGGTAGAGCTGCGCGAAGTAGTGAGCTATGTTCCCTTGGAGCACATATTTGTAGAAACCGATTCTCCGTATTTGGCGCCGCAGAGCAAAAGGGGAAAACCTAATGAGCCGGCCTTTGTGGTGGAAGTTGCGGAAAAGGTAGCCGAAGTCAAAGAGCTTCCAATTAGCGAAATCGAGAAAGTGACAAGTGAAAATATTTCTCGATTTTTTCAGCTTTAAGCGCTAGCATGATCGATTATGGCGTCTAAACTTGATACTCTACCTAGAGCCTTTATCTGGCGCAGAGTCCACTCTCTGACGGGTCTTTGGTTTGTCTTATTTCTTTTAGAGCACTTGGTGACCAATTCACAAGCTGCCCTTTTATTGGGTGATAGCGGGCAAGGGTTTGTCCGGATGGTCAATCTCATCCACAATTTACCGTATTTGACGGTGATTGAAGTGGGGCTACTAGGTGTGCCGATTTTGCTTCATGTGGGCTTTGGAATCAAATACGCACTGACCTCTAAATTCAACTCGATGGGAAGTGATGGTTCTAAGCCACATCTAAAGTATAGCCGGAATAGAGCCTACACATGGCAAAGGATTACTTCTTGGATTTTGGTGGTGCTCCTTATTTTGCATGTGGTGAAGTTTAGATTTTTAGACTACCCAGAATCGGTTAATGAGGGGACGGCCAATGCGAAATATCTCGTCAGTGTGACGATGGACCCGGGTCTTTATACCGTTGCAGATCGATTGGGAGTGGAGCTAGTTGATTCCCCGATCATGGATACAAAAAAGAACCCAAAGGCTCTAGAGCAGGCGGCTGAAAATATTCGCGAGCGGGGGAGTACCACGTATAATCAGCAGGATGCTGTGATCTTAGAAACAGCCCAAAACTATCGAAGCCAAGAAAATTTAGATTCTGCCATTTGCAAATTCGATTTAAAACCCGGAGAGGTGATTGCAGTCTCTCCTACATTTGGAACGGCATCTCTGTTGTCTGTGCGTGATACGTTTAAAAGTTGGTGGTGGGTAGGCGTTTACACTGTGTTTGTATTGTCGGCTTGCTTCCATGCTTTCAATGGACTTTGGACCTCGATGCTCACTTGGGGTTGGGTGATTAAAGCAACGGCTCAGACAACGGCACGTAAAATAGCGTTCACTTTAATGTTTGTGATTGCTTTCCTGGGACTTGCTGCGGTCTGGGGAACGTATTTTCTAAATTTAAAGCAGTAGCATTTTATGGCAATAAAGCAAAAAGAAGTGATTGTTGTGGGGGGAGGACTTGCGGGGCTTGCTGCTGCAATGAAACTCGCAGAAGGTGGATGCAAGGTGCAGCTCGTCTCGGTGACGAAAGTTAAGCGTTCTCATTCTGTTTGCGCCCAAGGGGGGATCAATGCCGCCCTAAACATGAAAAACGAAGACGATAGCCCATTGATTCATGCCTATGATACGATCAAAGGCGGGGATTTTCTTGTCGATCAGCCTCCAGCCTTAGAGATGGCCCTTTCTGCTCCTGGCATTATCAAAATGATGGACCGCTTTGGCTGCCCATTCAACCGGACAAAAGAGGGGAACCTCGATGTTCGCAGATTTGGAGGGACTCTTTACAACCGAACCGCTTTTTGTGGAGCTTCTACGGGTCAACAACTTCTCTATGCTTTAGATGAACAAGTGCGACGCTATGAAGTGAAGGGGCTTGTAGAAAAACTGGAGTTTTTCGAGTTCATGCGCCTTGTCCAAGATGAGGATGGAATCTCTCGCGGCATTGTGGTCATGGACATGATGAACATGGAGCAAAAAGTTCTCAAAGCAGATGCCGTCGTCTTTGCGACCGGCGGGCCAGGACTCATCTTCAAGTACTCGACCAACTCCACCTTCTGCACCGGTGCTGCTATGGGCAGGCTCTACATGCAAGGGATGGAGTACGCCAATGGCGAATTTATCCAAATCCACCCAACTGCCATTCCAGGACACGATAAGCTCCGCCTGATCTCCGAATCGGTGAGGGGAGAGGGAGGACGCGTTTGGGTTTATGGCGATTCTTCTAAAACCATCACCACTCCCGAGGGGAAAGAAATTCCCTGCGGTGAGACGGGAAAACCCTGGTACTTCCTTGAAGAGATGTACCCAGCTTTTGGAAACCTCGTTCCTCGCGACATCGGCGCGCGCGAAGTACTTCGTGTTTGTGAGTTAGGACTTGGCATTGATGGGAAAAACCAAGTGCACCTCGATGTGACCCATCTGCCAGAAGCCACCCTTCACAAACTAGAGTCGGTCCTCGATATCTACCGCAAATTCACAGGCGAAGACCCCCACAAAGTCCCGATGAAAATTTTCCCTGGCGTCCACTACTCGATGGGCGGCGCCTGGTGTGACTGGCCGGCAACTGGCGACCCCGATCGGAATCAGCGCTTCCGCCAGATGACCAACCTCAAAGGGTGCTTCGTAGCTGGAGAGTGTGAATACCTCTACCACGGAGCTAACCGTTTAGGAGCCAACTCTCTTGTTGCGTGCATCTACGCAGGTCTACTCATCGGCCAGGAAGTGCCCCGCTATATCGAAACCCTCGAAGAGAAAGGGATTCCTGAGTCGATCTACACAGACGCTCTTAAAAAAGAGGAAGAGTTCAAACAAGACCTTCTCTCCAGAAAAGGAGGAGAAAACGTCCACAAGCTCCATGATGAGATGGCAGACATTATGGTGCTTAACGTCACCGTAAAAAGAGATAACGAGGGGTTAAAAAAGGCCCTCACTAAGCTCAAAGAGATCCGAGAGCGGTACAAAAATATTACTCTCGATGACACGGGCAACTTGATGAACCAGACCTATGCCTTTGCCAATCAATTCAGGTATATGCTCGAGCTAGCGCTTGTCATCACTAAGGGAGCGCTCCTGCGCAACGAGTTCCGCGGGTCCCACTTCAAGCCCGAATTTCCCGAGCGCGATGATGAAAATTGGCTCAAACACACCATCGCCACCTACACCCCTGATGAGCCCGAGATTACCTACAAACCGGTCGATCTACGCCACCTCAAGCCCCTTATGCGTGATTACACCAAAGCCAAGCGGATCAAACCCAAACTAGAAAATATTCCGGATAATATTCAGCTTCCGGTATAACGCAATTATGACCCAAAATTTTACCCTAAAAATCTATCGCGGCACACCAGAAAAGCAATACTGGGAAGAATTTGAGCTAGAGCGCAAGCCCTTTTACAACATTACCTCAGCGCTGATGGACATCCAGAAAAACCCCATCAATAAAAAAGGGGAAAGGGTCACCCCCGTTGCTTGGGAGCAAGGTTGTCTCGAAGTGGTCTGTGGATCGTGCTCGATGCTCGTCAATGGCCGGCCCGTTCAAGGGTGTGTGGTTCTCATTGATACCGTACTAAACGCAAGCGGCAGTGATACCATTACCCTCGCTCCCTTTACCACCTATCCACTCCTCAAAGACCTCATCGTCGATCGGACCGAAATGTTTGAAAACCTCAAAAAGATCCAAGCATGGGTAGAAGTAGACAACGCCCTCGATACAGGCTTTGGTCCGAAGATCGACCCTAAAGTCCAAGAAGAGCGCTACATCCTCTCTACCTGTATTAGCTGCGGCTGCTGCAACGAGGCTTGCCCCCAAATGAATTCCAAATCAAAATTTCTTGGCCCTGCTGCTATCTCGCAGGTACGCCTCTTCAACAACCATCCTGTCGGCAAACTCACTGCTAAAGAAAGACTCGTTCCTATGATGGAAGAGGGGGGCGTAACCGATTGTGGAAACGCGCAAAACTGTGTCCAAGTCTGTCCCAAAGACATCCCTCTAACCGAATCCATCTCCCTCATCGGTCGCAAAGTAGCAGGCCAAGGCCTTCGCAATTTGCTTAGCACAGATGATGCACGGGAATGACCTCAGTCTTTTAGCTGATATTTTTGTAATCTACTTCCCGGTTTATCAGGTCGAGTTTGTATTATTTTCCCCTCATCTAACAAGCGAGTGAGAATTTTTTTCATTCCACCTGAAATTTTTTTATGCCCTAAATTTTTTGCTATTTGTGATTTGGATAATGGCGCGTCTCTCAATATAATTAGGATGCGGGCTTCAATCGACTCGGGCCTCGACTCGGGCCTCGACTCGGGCCTCGGCCTCTTTTTTTGAGGAGAATAGAACGTGGTGACAATAGAGTGATCGCGAATTTCCCAAAAGGGTGGAGGATTTCCATTTCTTTCACAGGAATCCAGGATATTCAGGGTTCCTGTGCCCCACTTTTCTATAATTCCAGCCCGGTAAAAAACGTTGGCAATAATAGGATTCCATGGCTTGGATTCATGAGGTAAAGATAAGCTTTTTACTGATATACCAAAATGCAAAGAGCCAGGGTTTGATATCTCTAAAAAATCATCATAAAGTGCGATAGTGACTGCTCCACCTTGTGAAGTGTAATCTCTATGGCAGATTGCATTAGCTAGCGCCTCTCTCATTCCGAGAGGAGGGTAAAGAGGGACGTCTTTTCTTACTCTATTGCCTGAAACTACTCGTCCAGAAATTGGGATGTGATCTAGCAAAAATTCTTCACTTCGTTTTAAAAGATCAAAGCAATTCCCCCAATACTCACGGTTATCTTTAAAACCCTCAATGCGACTAATCCCTCTAAATTTGGCGAGTCGTAGTGATAATTGTGGGTATTGAGTGAATAGTCGATCACTTTTTCCAAAGAGTGCAATAGCTGCATTTATAAGATGTCCATCCACAATCAATCCAAAGCCACGTAAAATAGATTCAGAATCAGTGAAGATGGGTTTTGTTATCCTACCCAATTTCACAGCATTCTCTAGGGTTTGATGAATAGAAAATTCATCTAAATCCTTCACCGTGATCCAATCTGGCACCAATTCATTTTCCCATCTTCGATAGCTATGCAATTTGTCAAGAATCCGTTTTTCGAACTCTTCTCGAGGCATTACCCTTGTAGTGGGCCCTTGGCGAAGATAAGGCCTTCCATCAAAAGTATATGTTCCCAATTTTCCAACTACTTCAATGGAAATGACGGCCTTCCCATTTATTAACCTAATGATTTCTATACTAGGAAAAGCTGGAGGATCAATACGACGAAGTTCAGCTGTTACTTGTTCTAGCGTTTTTGCTGAAACTTCTTGCCCCAAAATTTTTCTTTTGTCGGAAACACCAAATAGTAGAGTGCCGCCTGTGCCGTTTAAAAAAGCAGTGATCGTTCTAGCGGCCTCGGATCTTTGACCAGTTGTTTTTTTGAATTCTAAGCTTTCTGATTCACCGTCTTTAATCAGATTTTCCAAACCCTCTAAATTCATTTTATACTCCCTACTGTGGAAGGGAGTTTACGAATTTTTTCAATTAAGTAAATAGAATTTTAGAGGGCCGGGTGATGCACGGGAATGATCTGCGTGCTTTTGCGGTGAGGCTCATTGAGCAATGGAAGCAAGTTCTCAATTCCAATCTCTTGCGCCTTGTAACGGACTTGAAGAACCTCTTTCAATCGATCAACAAATTCCGCTTTGCTAGAAAAGTGCGCATTCAGTTTCGTGATAAACTCATCGTGTGATCTACCTGAACGGTAGTTGGGTGTTTTTTTTGGGTGCAATAAAAGATCCATCCGCTCTTTTTTATAGTCCCATAAAAATGTCGTATGGTGGAGCCACCGGTCTTTGCGCAAGTATTGGGCGTTGCCTCCAAATTTTCGCTCGCCAAAGACATAATCATTTTCACGCAGGGAAAATTCTGGGTGGATGAGAACCTCGCGATAGATCCCTTCACTCCAGCGCATGATCGGTTCGGGGTAGGGGGCAAAATCATGTAGATCTTTTTGGCAAAGAAACGAGACAAAGATTGTCTCTTCGTCGACCACTACTGTCCCGCCTCCGCTATACCGCTTGATGAGGGGGATGGGCTCTTTTTCGAGGTTTTCTAAATGGACCAGCTCTTCGGGCTTGCCCGAAATCCCCATGACGATAGCCGGGGGCGACCCTTCATTGATGAGACAAAAGTTTTCATCGCTTAATCGAAGCAGAGCCTCTTCAAGCTGCAATTGCTCTAAGATAGGAAAGTTTTTGAGATGGAGAATATGCATTAAATTGCTGGTTCAATCGATATATGTAAATTCAATCCCTCAAGAATAGAAACTAAGGAGTCTAAACGAGGATTTCCTCTTGTCGACAGAGTTCGATACAAATTTTCTCTATTCAATTCAGTTTCTCTTGCAAGTTTCGTCATTCCGCCATGTGCTTCGGTAACATCTTTAAGTGCAACGAGGAAAACACGAGGATCTTCATCCTCTAAAGCAGCATTTAGATATGCCGCTGCCTCTTTTGGATTTTTTAGTCGTTGGAAAAGGTGTTCTGTATAACTTTTTGTTTTATTGATTCTTTTTATTTTTTTAGCCATTTAGATATTCCTCCCAAAACATTGTAGCTTTTTGAATGTCCTTTTTTTGAGTTTTTTTATCTCCACCGCATATACACGTCGCGATTCAAGAATTGGTTTTTTACTGTGTCGGCTTTTTCTCAAATTTTTTACCAACTCATCGCGCCGTGTCTATGAACACGGCTGCTTTTCGTTGTTAAAAAATTTGAAGAGCCTTCTTGTAAAATTCCCAACTCTTGAATTGCAACGTGTATAAAAAAAGAATGATCGTTTTCTTTTTCTTGCCAAAATATATTCGGTAGCCTGCGCCGAGGTGAATTCTAAGCTCATACAGGCCTTTGGTATTAGCCAGAGTCTTGCAATCACCAAAATTACCCAATCTAAGTCGAGCGATTCGTGCAGCGATCGTTGCTCTTACCTGCCGGCTGAGTTTTTTCTCCCAGGCTGTATAGGGCTCTTTCCCGGCAGGTGTTACGTCGATTTCGATCTCTATTGTCATGTTAGCACAAATTGTAGCATATATCCTACAACTATTGCAAGGAGGCGAGCAAGTTCTTGTAAGTTAGTAGGTTATTGATGCATGAGACTGAGGATGTCTTCTACTTCAACCACCTGGAAGCGGATCCCTTGGGGTGTGCTGTAGCGAAATACGATGAGGGTATCGCCGGGCATGGGCTTCATTTCGATCACGTTCGAGATTCTCTGCCCGCTTGCGAGTGTGAAGGAAACTTTAGCTGAAGACTTTTCTTGCTTGAGCATTTCCCAAGCTTTCACATAGTCATTGGCTCGCTCTTTAGGGTCGATGACCATCATGCTGCGCGCTGGATGCATCATTTGCGATACTGCCTCGAGTTCTTTTTTTTGAGCTGCGCCCTTTTGCTCAGCGGTTGGCGCTGCTTGCAAAAAGAAGAGGCTGGCTAGAAGTAGGCTCATAAAAATCATTTTGCAAAATTTAGTTTCTTTAGCGCCACCATTAATATTGAAATGTCGGCGGGATTCACCCCTGCAAGACGTGAAGCTTGCCCAAGATTGATGGGTTTGATTTTACAAAGAACTTCTCTTGCTTCATTGCGCAGGCCTGATACTTCATCAAAGGGGAAGTCTTTGGGGACATTGATATTTTCAATTTGATCCAGCTTGGCAATCTCTTTTTTTTGCCGCTCGATGTAGCCCTCGTATTTTAGAGAAAGCTCGATCTGGCGGTTGATTTCTTCGCCGTGATCTTCGATGCCAAATTTTTCGATCAGAGTCAGATAGGTTACTTCGGGGCGGCAGAGGTACTGGGCGAGGTTGACGTTGTCTTTGTGGGTTTTACGAAGGCTTGCGATGGTCTCTTCGATGGTATTTTTCTTATGGTGAAGTTTTTGGTTTTGTTCTTCATTGATTAGGCCCAAGTGATAGCCGTAAGGGCGGAGACGCAGGTCCGCATTGTCTTGGCGCAGGAGGAGGCGGTGTTCGGCTCTACTTGTGAACATTCGGTAGGGTTCGGTATGGTCTTTAGAGATGAGCTCGTCGATCATCACGCCGATGTAAGCATCGGAGCGCTTGAGGATGAATTCGGGCTTGTTCTGGAGTTTGTTGGCTGCATTGATCCCGGCGATGAGGCCTTGTGCGGCAGCTTCTTCATAACCTGTTGTCCCGTTGATTTGTCCGGCAAAATAGAGGCCGCTGATCGTTTTGGTTTCAAGGGTAAGGCTCACTTGGCCGCTTTGTACATAGTCATATTCGATGGCATAAGCAGGGCGCATCACTTCTGCTTTTTCAAGGCCTGCGACGCTTCTGAGCACTTCGAGTTGAACGTCAAAGGGGAGTGAGGAGGAGATCCCATTGACATAGATCTCATCGGTTTCTAGCCCTTCGGGCTCCAAAAAGAGCTGGTGCCTTTCTTTATCGGGAAAGCGTTTCACTTTTTCTTCGATAGAGGGGCAGTAGCGGACTCCGATCCCTTTTATAGTCCCCGAGTACATCGGAGATCTATGCATATTCTCTTCGATGATTTTTTGAGAAAGCTCGTTTGTGTAGGTGATCCAGCAGCTGATTTGGGGCAGGGTGGGCTCTTTCTCATCGTACGAAAACCTAGCCCCTTCTTCACCGGGTTGCTCTTCCATCTTGGAATAATCGATGCTCCGAGCATGGATGCGTGGGGGAGTGCCTGTTTTGAGTCTGCCCACGCGAAATCCTAAATCTTCTAGATTTTTAGAAAGGCCAACAGCGGGCTGGTCTCCGGCTCTTCCTCCGGCATAAGAAGTTTCTCCGATGTGGAGAAGGCCTTTCATAAATGTGCCAGATGATAAGATTACCGCTTTACCAGAGTAGGCAATCCCCTCCTTGGTGGCAACTCCTTGCACTTGACCGTCTTCTACGAGAAAAGATTCTGTTGTTCCCTGCTTTAAATAGAGGTTGTCCACGCCTTCAAGAAAACGTTTCATCTCATTTTGGTAGACAAATTTATCGGTTTGGGCCCTGGGAGACCAGACGGCAGGGCCTTTGGAGGCGTTGAGCATCCGCCATTGAATGGCAGATCGATCGGCAATTTTTCCTTGAATCCCGCCAAGGGCATCGATCTCGCGTACGAGATGCCCTTTAGCTGTGCCGCCAATGGCAGGGTTGCAACTCATCTTGCCGATGGTATCGAGGTTCATCGTCAAAAGTAGCGTTTTGCAGCCCATGCGGGCAGCAGCATGCGCAGCTTCACAGCCTGCATGCCCAGCTCCTATGACGATAACGTCAAAAATTTCCGGATATTTCCACATGAAAAAGAAAAACTAGATTTTATTTTTTCTTCTTGTGACGATCGCGACGTCTACGTTTTTTGCGCTTGTGCTTGGCGATCTTCTTTTCACGTTTTTTCTTTACTGATGACATTCGGTTCTCCTACAAAGGGCAAATTGTACAACAAAGTAGGACTAAAAGAAAAGGCTGAATCTACCAATTTGCTTTGGCTTGGGCGAAAATGGGGCCGGTGAGTTTGATGATGGGGTAGATCGAGAGAATCGGGCCCACGATTAAACTAGTGGCAAGGGAATTACCAAACCAGGAGACAAAGTTCTCCCAGCCGCCAGCTGGATTTAGCTGGGCGAGGAGAAAGCCTGCTCCTGCGAAGGAAAGAGCGACGGAAACGGCTAGGATAACCAGGGCCGCAAGAACGCCAAGTGTGCCATAGCCTATGCTTTTAAGTTTCTGGTATTTAGGCTTTGGCGCTGTCAAGTCCGGGGACTTGGAGCCGGGCAATATGTGCCTGAGCATAGAGGTGCTGTCCATAATTCCAGTGTTCCTTTGATTGGTTAAAAAATTTGGTACTGTATTTTTGGGCTGAGAGGTAGAAAACTGCTCCTCCTACGCCAAGTCCCCCAAGGAGGGTCACGAGGCCATATAATGGGGGTATGATCATGAGGGGGAAGACGAGAATCCCAATGGCTAGTGTGGATACCTTAAAGGCGATGAAAGACAGGGCTCCGAGTCCTACAGCAGCGCCGACTGCTAAGCCCGCTTTGCTAAAGGACTTAACGATTTCAAGGCGTGCATCAGATTTCAGCTGGGTGTCCACTTCGAGTGCCTGGTCTTTGTATTGGAGTTTATCGGGGTTCACAGAAATCCACTGATTGTTGTCGTCTGAAATAGTGTAATAATCTTTTGCGTATGCTGATACTGTCATATTATCTCCTTATTATGGTTAGATAGTATAACATCTTAACCGAGGTAATACAATATGGCTTAAATATTTTAGTTACCAGACGGTGGATTCTTTTAGCAGGGTGAGGAGTTCTTTGGGGTCGGTGATGTCTTCATTGACGGCGATACGCATCCCCTCATGGAGCAGTTCTCCCATTTTCACGCCTGGTTTTACTCCGGCTTGAATGAGGTGCTCGGCTTTGAGATAAGGAGTTTTGTTTTGGATCCGCTCAATGTAGACTTGGAGAGAGGCTTTTCGTTTTTGCTCTTTTTCTAAAAAAGCTGCAGGCTCTTTTTGTTTTACCGCGATCATTTTTAGGCCAATGTCGCTAAAGGGATCGGCATAGAATTCGGCCCACTCCATTTTTTCGAGTTTTTCTCTCCATTCAAGAGGCATGTTAAAGAGGGCTGTCGCGTGGTGATAGAATTTAGCGAACGCTTTTTCTTTGTTGGAAAGTTTCAAGTATTCGGAGAGGGTAAAGACTGCGTCGAGATCGTAATCGGGAAAGAGTTCTAGAAGTTCAGCAAAGGTAGGGGAGCCTTTCGGGAATTTTTCGATGTATTGGACCCGTTTTTTGATCTCAGCGAGGGTGACCTCTTTGAGCTCGGGAAAAATAGTGGGTAACAGACCCAATTCATGTAGGAGGATGAGGCCTGTATCGAAGTGGGCGAAAGTCGACATTTTTTTAAACTCTTGCCACACGCGCTCCATAGCAACGGCGGGTATGAGATCTTTAGCGTGGGCTTGGATGGCATTTAAAGTTTGTTCTTCAATAGGAAAGCCAAAGCGGGTGGAGTAGCGGACAGCGCGCATCATTCGGAGGCGATCTTCAAAAAAGCGCTCGTCGGGATTGCCAATGGCGCGGATCACTTTTTTTTCGATGTCCTCTTGCCCGCCCACAAAATCGTAGAGTTTTTCTGTAATGGGATCATAGAACATTCCGTTGATGGTGAAGTCGCGCCGCGTTGCGTCCTCTTCTGGGGTTGCAGGGTCGATGCCGGTGGGTCTTCTCCCATCGACATAGCCTCTGTCTTTGCGAAATGAGGCAACCTCAAATTGTTCTCCTTCTAGTGCCACAATCACAATGCCAAATGCCACACCAACAGGGATTGTTTTATTAAAGAGTTTTTCAATCTCTTTTACGGTTGCATCCGTTGCAATATCGATATCATCAGACTCGTGTTTCATGATGAGATCGCGGACAAAGCCTCCCGCAAAATAGGCGATGTGTCCTGCTTCTTGCAGCGTTTTAACGATCTTGGTGGCAATTTCCTGCATTCCCATATACTACGTGTTTTGAGGAAAATGTTCTAGTGGAGTAAGGTTGTAAGCATGCAGAGTAAAATTCATCTTTTATCTGACGAGACGATCAATCAAATTGCTGCTGGCGAAGTGATCGAAAGTCCCGCTTCTGTTGTGAAGGAGCTTGTCGAAAATGCGATCGACGCGGGTTCGACTAAAATCACCATTGAGATCACTGGTGGTGGTCTGAAGTTGATTAAGATTGTCGATGATGGGGAGGGGATGGCCTTAGAGGATGCAAAGTCTTGTATCATGCGGCATGCCACTTCGAAAATCACAAAGGCTCAGGATCTCTTCTCGATTGCAACGAATGGTTTTAGAGGAGAAGCGCTTGCTTCCATTGCTTCGATTGCGAAGATGGAGATTGTGACGGCATTGGAAGGGGCAAGCGGCATCAAGCTTGAAATCGAAGAGGGGAAAGTTGTTTCTGAAAAGCCAGCTGCTAGGACAAAGGGGACTACCATGCAGGTCCGCTCCTTGTTTTATAATGTCCCTGCTCGGAAGAAATTTCAGAAAAGCGGTGCAGCAATTGCTGCAGAAATCTATCGGATGGTTATCTTACTTGCACTTGGGCATCCCCAGGTCCATTTTGAACTGATCTCCAATGGGCGCAAAGCGATCAAAACCACATTGCTTGGATTAGAGCCAAGGGCACAAGAGCTTTTGGGTGATGAGTTTACAAAGGGGAGTTTCCCTGTTTCGTTTGAAGAGGGACCTCTTCGCTTTACTGGTATTGCTGGGGCGCCAACAAATACACGCGCGAATAAGATGGGGCAGTATCTGTTTCTGAATAAGAGGGGCGTAGTGTGTGAGCCGATTATTGAGGCTGTGCGCCTGGGCTATGGCACGAGGCTTGAAGAGCGGCGTCATCCGATTTTTCTTTTACACCTTTCTGTGCCCCCCGATTTGATCGATGTGAATGTTCACCCCCAAAAACTGCATGTCCGCCTGCGCAAAGAAGAACTCATTCGAGATAAAGTCCAAGTGGCTATCTTTAGCGCTTTGCAAACAAGTAAAGAACCCTCGATCGCAACAGGAGAGTTCACGCCAACCCGTGTCCATTTTGAGGAGAAGGTCTCTTTTCGATTTGAAGAGGAGCCTACTCACGAGCTTCCATTTGAAGAAGAAAGCGCAAAGTTTTTGGGGCAGATGGGGCAGTATTTACTTTTTCAGCAAAGCGGAGAGCTTATTTTTCTGGACGGGGAGGCGGCCAGCTACCGCGTCCAGTTTGAGCAGTTAAATAAGAGCCTAGACTTAGCGAGTCAAAGGCTTCTCATCCCGTTTAGTGCAACCTTTACTTCTGTCGAAAGTGCGATGCTGCTTACTCATCTAGATGCCATTGAAGCTTTTGGTTTTTCGCTAAAGCCTATTGGTAAAGACGCTTTTATGATCGAAGCTCTACCTCCTTTTTTAGACGAACAGCAAGTGCAAAATCTCCTTCAGGAGATGGCCCATGATCTCCAAGAATTCATTGGAGGGAAGGAGTATATAAATGCACGGCAGGAGAAATTGGCCTTGCGCCTTGCAAGCTCAGTAAAAAGAAAAAAACAGTATTTGCCGACAGAAGCCTTGCAGCTTTGGAAAAGCTTGCAGACATGCGAGTCTTCTCTCCACTGTCCAAAAGGCAATCCAACCATGGTACAACTTGAAAATGACAAAATCCAAGAGCTCTTCAGATCGAGTGAAACGGCTACAAAAAGTCCTTAAAGAAAAAAAGATAGACGGAATATATGTCGAAGATCCGATTGATCTTTTTTATCTGACAGGGATGCAAATGTCGCTTGGCCATCTCTTCGTCACTCAGACGAAAGCGTGCCTATTTATCGATGGGCGCTATAAGGAAGCTGCAGAAAAGCAAGCGGGCGTGCCAAGTGGCGACTTGAAAGAGGAGAATGAGCTGGAATTCCTCAAAGGGGTGAAGACGCTCGGCTTTGACGGAGACCGAATGACCTACAGCAACTTTTTGTCCTTGCGAAAAAGGGCACGAAAAGCAAAATGCAAGCTCTCTTCACATCCAGAAATCGTAAAAGATCTTCGGATGATCAAGGAAGTATCAGAGATCCGTAAAATGCAAAAGAGTGCCGATTTTGCTTATAGCGCCTACGAATATATCCGCAAAAAAGTGAAACCGGGTGTAACAGAAATCGAGCTTGCGAAACAACTTGAGCTCTATTGTTTGAAAAAAGGGGCAGAGCGGATGTCTTTTGAGCCGATCATTGCCTTTGGAAAAAATAGTGCTTTGCCTCATCACCACCCAGGGAAGACCAAGTGCCGCGAAAATGAGATCATCCTTTTTGATTTAGGTGTCATGCTCGACGGTTACGCCTCTGATATGACCCGCGTGGACTTCCTTGGCAAAGTAGATCCCAAACTCCGCCACATCTACGATGTGAATAAAGCTGCCCAGCGGATGGCTCTTTCTAAGGCAAGGCCTGGCGTGGCACTAAAAGAGCTCGATATTGCAGCGCGCAGGGTGATGAAAAGCGCAGGGCTCGAAGAGTATTTCATCCACTCTCTTGGCCATGGGGTAGGACTCGAGATCCATGAGTCTTTTGGCATCCGCTCGAAGGGTTCTGACCGAAACAGGAAACTTGAGCCCGGGATGGCCATCACAGTTGAGCCTGGACTTTATTTGCCCGGAAAGGGGGGAGTGCGCTATGAAGATACTATAGTGATTACCCCGAAGGGGTATAGGAATTTGTATCCAGAATGAGATTGCGCACAAGACTTTTTGTTTGGGTAGGAGTGATTTTTCTCCTCGCGTTTGGAGTCTCACTCTTTTTTGAGAACTACCTAACCGATAAAAACTTAACCAGGGCTGAAAACGCACTACGCAAGCAGATCTTTACCCTCAACGAAGAAAGAAGACAAGCGGTTGAGAAGTTTCTGCATGTCGCTTTGAGCGAGGACCAAGCAGAGCTCGATTCCCTTCTTTTGCGCATTTCAAGAGATCCTGATCTGGGGCCCAAGCTTTTCTTAGATCCCAAAAATTTACACGCGGTGTCTTCAGCAAATAGCGCTCGCCTTTTTAAAAACAATAAATGGATCGATTTTATCCAATCGACCAAAGGGGGTGAGCTAACCTCCCTTTTGGTTCCCATCGATTTCCCAATGATGCTTAGCCATGAGGTTCCCATTGATGAAATCAGCTCATGGATTATTTTGGATGATGACCGAGAAATCGACCGTCCCTTTATCGGGATAAAAGAAGGTGCCATCGCTAGTGATCTTGTCGATGTAGATTGGGGGCTAACCGTTTTTTTTAACCCAGATGCTCTTTTAGGGTTTAAAAAGACAGAAGACACTCCTTTTCAAAATAAAGTTGAGAAAGTAGCGCAATATCTCCAAACGATCAAAGAAAAACAGGGAGGGAAAGACTGGGCTCGACAAGAGATAAAATCCTATAAAGGAGAGATTTTTCGAGGATCTCCCTATGAAAAAGGGATAGAGTGTTTAAGAGAAGACGGGAGTCGGCTCAACAATCATATTATTGAGCTTTTGCAGCGCACTGATCAAGCGATCATGGTCTACGCAATGACAAGCCTCTTGCCAAGTGAAGCATTTGGAAATAGCCCCTTTGCTGCCATAGCTCCAAAAGGAGTGGCTAGGTTCCCTGAAAAAAATCTTGCAGGACATGGCGTTCTTACAAGTGAAATCTTTTTCCAAAATAAGCTTTTTAATGACGCTGCCTATCTAAAAGCACACCCTTCATCAAAACAGTGTGAGGGGATAGGAAGCTCCCTTGCTGTGATCACTCCGCAAAATCATGAGAGGGTCTTCATTGGCAACTCATTGGCTTTGAAAGGAAATGAAGGCTATCTCACTGTTGCCATTGATGCAGAAGAATTTGTAGAAGATTTGATTCTTTCAACCAATCAGAGCGCCTTTTTAGTTCATGGTGGGAAGGTGATTTCAGCTTTTGATAAAGAGGGGGACAAAGTCTCTGGTACTAAAATCCCTTTTACAGAAAAAATGCTACGTGAAAAAAGTGGCACGTTTGTTTGCAATGACCAGAAGTACTACTTTTTGCACATGACTCCATTTAAAAATCTTGATCTGCATTTTTACGTTTTTCAGCCAGAGAAAAAGGCCTTTGCCCTCGTTCACTCCATTGAAGAGCAGAGTAAAAAAGCGATCAAAAGTATCTCCTTTAATATGCGGATCATCGCACTTTTTGCTCTTGGTCTCGTGCTGCTCCTTTTGCATCGTGTAGCCAGGCGGATCACAAAACCGATCACCCAACTCGCCAGGGCAACAGGAGATGTAGGAAAAGGCAAGTTAGAAGATATCGAGTTGCCAGAAGTGCCAAAAGGGAGACATGATGAGATTGCTACCCTTTGCGCTTCGTTTTCTGAGATGATCAAAGGCTTGCAAGAAAAAGAAAAAGTGAAAGGAGTCCTCAACAAAGTCGTCTCTCCAGAGATCGCGGAAGAGATCATGAAGGGACAGATCCACCTTGGTGGTGAAGAGAAAAAGATCACCGTCTTCTTTGCAGACATTCGAAATTTCACCCATATGAGCCTCAACAAAGCACCTGCAGAAGTGATTGAGATGCTCAATACTTGCATGACCAAAATTGCCCACGAGGTTGATAACTTTGGGGGTGTGATAGACAAGTTTGTAGGTGATGAGGTCATGGCCCTTTTTGGAGCGCCTCTAGAAAAAGAAGACAGCGCTCTCAATGCCATCCAATGCGCACAAGAGATCATCCGTGTACTTAAAGAGTGGAATGCTGAGCGCGAGGAACCCGTAGAAATGGGTATTGGGATCCATACAGGCGTAGTTCTTGTAGGAAATATGGGAGCTGAAAACAGGCTGAATTATACGGTGATTGGGACCAATGTCAATTTAGCAGCTCGCATGTGCTCTACAGCAAAAGGGATGGAGATCCTGGTTTCATCTGAAACCTTGAAAGAACCCCATGTACAAGAAAGTATTCAGGTAGAAGAGCTCCCTCCTACTGAACTGAAAGGGTTTGATACCTCGATCGTCCTCTACCGTGTTAAGCAGGAGGGCAATTGAGCTTTCGCAAAAAAGTCATCCTCAGCCAAATCATCACCTTCGTGATATTCTTTGCAGCCCTTTTTCCTTTTGTAGAAAAAATGGCAGCAATTCTTGTCAAAGACTCGCTCATCGAAAGCACAAACGAACTCAAAGACAGTTTGAGCAAAGTGGCATCCGAGCAAGAGATGATCGATCTGATTAAAAAACAACAGTACTACTCCTTTTTTCGGATCACCCTCATCAGCAACAAGCTACAAGTCGTCTACGATGTTCATATGGCCAGACTTGAGGGAGACCAGTTTAAGCCCTATTCTCCCACTGAGCATGGTGAACTAACAGAAGCCCTTGAGAAGGGAGTTGGCTATGTGATCGCCACCTCCGATACCTTTGGAGGGAAGTTTGCCTACATCGCCGAGGCCTTCCCCTTTAAAGGAGAGACCTGGATTATCCGCACCTCTTTTCCCTATAACCAAATCCAAGATCTGACCAACAATTTTGAGCTGGGGCTTCTCATCTTTTGCTTCTTTGTCCTCCTCTTTTTCAATGCTCTGATCTGGTTTATTTTAAACCGATTGACCCAACCCATTCGAGAAATCATCCATGCCATCACCCCCTATCAAAAAGGGGAGCAAGCAGAGCTACCAGCGATCAAGCTTGCAAAAGCTACAGCACCAAATGATCAATTCCAGCGTTTAGCTAGTGCCTTCAACTCCCTCTCGAAAAAAATCCAAGAGCAAATCAACGACTTAATGAGCGAACGGAACGAAAAAGAGGCGATCCTCGAATCCCTTGGAGAAGGGGTAATAGCTGTGAACGAGAAAATGACCGTTCTCTACATCAACTTCATCGCTTGTAAAATGCTGGGGGTCTCTCGTAGAAACGTCTTAGAAAAACCTCTTCCAACCGATTCAGAACTCCTCAAAAAATGTGAGCAGCTGCTTTCCTATTGCCAACAGAATGGGACCATCGCAACCGATTCATATGTCTATGGCCAAGAGAGTAAAACCTATATCGACCTCGTAGCGGCTCCCAAAGCCCATGGCACTGGAGCCATCGTTGTCCTGCAAGACAAAACGAGCCACTACCGCGTTCTCGAAATGGGCAAAGACTTCGTTGCTAACGCCTCTCATGAACTACGCACGCCCATTACCATCATCAAAGGGTATGCGGAAACCCTCCACGACATGCCCGAGTTAAAGCCCGCACAAATTGCTGAGATCACCGAAAAAATCGGAAGAAGTTGTGTGAGAATGGAAAGCCTTGTCTCTAACCTCCTCACCCTCGCCGACATCGACAATCTTCCTGAAAGCCGTTTTGCAGAGTGTGACCTCATCTCGCTACTTGAGAACGCACAACACACGATTCAAGCGGTCTACCCCAACGCAAAACTCACCCTTGCCCAAAGAAAAGAGCCCATTCTCATCGGAGCCGATGCAGGTCTACTTGAACTTGCCTTCATCAATATCCTCGACAATGCTGTCAAATATTCCAAGCCCCCTGCTACAGTCACAATCGACGTCACTCTCACAGAAGATAGAGAGGCGCAAATCAATATCACCGACCAAGGAAGAGGAATTCCAGCTGAAGACATCGACCACATTTTCGATCGATTCTATCGCGTTGACAAAACCCATTCACGCAAACTCGGCGGCGCTGGCCTTGGCCTTTCCATTGTCAAGACCATCATCACCAAGCACGATGGGACCATTACCGCCACCTCCGAGCTTGGCCACGGGACCACCTTCACCATCCTCATCCCCCTTCGCCACCACGGCAGACTCTAAGGAGACCCTGATCAATTCATCTAGGCTAAATGTTTCGCAATCATAAAAAATGATAAGTCATAAAGGGATTTTGATTTGGATTTTGGATTCTTCATCGTAGATGATTTCAAGAGGAGGAGGTTGGCTCTGCCCGCTGAAGGAAAGGAGGGGTTCGTAGTCGGTTGGATTTAACCGTTTGGAAAGGAGAAAAGCTTCTAGTTCTTGCTTAGTGAGTGGGGCGTGTTTGTGTTTGGGCTCCCACTTGTGTTTTTCCTCATTAATGATCAGAGGAGCGAGCGTAGGGCCAAATACGGCATTGAGGACAGGGCGCGAGGCGTGGCAAAAGTTTGCAGGGGGAGCCGTCTCATTGATTTTCTCCAAGCTTAAAAAGTCTCCAAGGGCAGGATAGCCTTCGGATGTGTAGATTTTGTAGGAGTGGGTCCCTTTGACCAGTCTGTAAAAGAGGGGATATTCATCGCTTGGAATTTTTGTCAGTAGGGAATGGAAATTCGTTAAGCTGTCATCCTTTGCAAATGTCTCTTTTAAAGTATGCAAGATTTGATTTTCTAGACCGGGTTTATAGAATGGGGATAAAAAATAGAGGTCTTGAAGAAGGGTCAATGCGATTTTTTCTAGCTTCGGATTCTCCTTTCCTTGGAGTAAGGGATAGATGTTGAGTTTACTTTGCGTTTTTTTTCTTTGAAAATCTCGTGGTGAACGATAGGCTAGATCTTTTTTTTCAGGTTCTTGAACTTTTTTAGCAGGGTGGAGATTTTTGCCTTTATGTCTAGTATAGGCACGGCTTGCTAGAGCGTGGAGATACTTTCTTTGGATTCGAAAAGAACTTGCGTAGTGAGTTTTGTCTTCGATAATCGTACGGACACTGTGGACAAAGCTAAACGAACAGATCGCAAAGATAATGAGAAAAGCGGAGACAAGAGGAAGGATATTCATGAAGCTATCCGTGTATTATTTTTTTATAAATGTTTCAGGTTTTTGGTGAGATTTCAACAGGTGGTTTGAAATCAATATTATACCCAAAGCGATTCAAAACTTGGCTCTAAGCTTTGTCGGCTTTTTCTCATATTTTCCATTAACTCATCGCGCCGTGTCTATGAACACGGCCGCTTTTCGCTGATGAAAAATTTGAGGAGCCTCCTCGCCCAAACCCAAGTTTTGAATTGGTTTGAGTATAGAAAATATTGATGAAAAGCTCCAGTTGAAAGATCGCAAAAAGATGGAGCAAGGATGGAAAAAGAATTTGCGGATAGTTTCACGAATAGCGCACCTCTTTTTTAGCTTTGGGAAGGATGAAAGAGTACTGCTTTTCCCCAATGCAGATTTTTAGAAAAGTGGGGAGATAGCCCTTTCGCCAACTGGTTACCCACTTTTGTTCGTCACGATCAAAAAACCACATTTCAAAGGAGGATACGTTCGTTAGTAACGTCTGTGTATCCTGATTTTTTAACTCAAAGATGAGTTCTTCCTCTTTGTTGATATAGAGATTAGCAAAAACCTCACCGCAAAGTTCCGGGTTTGGGTCAACCCCATTTTGAAAAATGAAGTAGAGGGCATCTCCTTGAGCATTTTGGTGGCCATCCGTATAAAAAAATCCTCGCTCAGGGATAGATTCAAAGATTTGATTGAGTCTCATATGCATCGCAAAGTAAGGGTGCAATTCTTGGCGATAAACGCTCATTTGTGCTTTAGACTGCATAAGTTGGCGCAGGCTTGAAAAAAGAGTAGTGATCAGCAGCGTTGCAAGTCCAAGGCCAATACAGATCTCTAAAAGAGAAAAATAGTTTTTTCTCATATCTTTTTCTGGGCTACGGTTGAAGATTCGGCCACGAGAATCTTGTTTCTTTTGTTTGGGAGTTTGTATTCAACTTTGAAATGGATGAGGGCTGAGATGGTCCTGTCATCGGAGAGTTTTTGCTTTTCCCAAGTCACATAAGCCTTTTCTTCGTATTGCCGATTCAATGTGGGAGAGAGCTCTAAAGTGAAAATTTTTGTTTCGAGAGGGTCTTTAAATTGCTTGTCGGAAAAGATTCTCTCCTCAGAGATCTCTTTTTTCCATACCCGAGTTTGTAGGTCGACGAGTTTATTTTGGGCGACCCGCTCAAGCTCCATTTCGAAAAGAGCTTTGAGCTCATGTTGCATATGTTCAAAGGGATAGTGAAAAAATGGGAGGAGCACGCTTGCCACTAGTGCAATGGCAATCATGATCTCGAGAAGGACAAAAGACTGTTTTTTTTTCATAGATTGACGTATTGTACAGAGAATAGTAGCATAAAAAGGTTATTTTTTTTACCAAGTAAATATATGGAAACACGAGGAAGAGCCCTTTTTAATTTGATTCGGATGAATTGGCAGGAGGATCCCTCCTTGCCCGCTGAAGACTGGCAGGTGGAAGATTATCACAATTTGAGTACAGAAAATCTGTTTCAGCGGTTAGAGCTACTTGGGCTCAACCTCGATGAGGAGCGCTTTCTCCAGTTTTCAGAAGCAGTGATCTCTCCTGAAGAATTGATTGATACACTCTGGACCTCTGAGGATATGGCTGCTTTTGACCAGGCATATCTGCTGATTTTTGAACTTTGGCGTCGCTCCCTTCCAGAAAAACAATCCCTTTCTATTTTTTGTGATCACTTAGACGATCTGATCGATCTCTATGACCAAGGGGAAATAGAGGATGAAAAGACGATGCAAAATGCCATTGCAGATCTCGAGCAGGTTCTCGATGAACACGTCGACCAAGGGGGGGAACCTAAAGAAATATTCAAAGAGATTTCTCTTTACTGTGCTCATGACCTCGAAAGCTTTATCTATGATTTCATTTCGGACCAAATTGATGCCAATAACTCCGTTTACGCAACGGAACTTCTTGAAGCTTTTGAGCCGTATACAGATGATGAGAAATGGTTTAGCTTTTTGCACATGCGCCTGACTGCATCCTCTGATCAAGAAGAGGCCAACGCGCTTTTAACCGATCTGCTCGCAGAACAGGAGCAAGAACCCGAGTTTGAGTTTTTACTTGATGTCGCACGATTTTTGATACACCAAGGGACCATATCTTACTTTATGGAAACCATGGCTCTGACAAGATATCTCATCGAGACAGAACAAGATTTTCAGGAGCTACTTGCAATTGCCAGCCAATTTTATCGACTCCTTGACAAAGAGGAAAAAGCAGATAGAATTTTCAAAATCTTAAGCCGTCGTCAAAAAAATCCCCTTGAACAAGAGATCTCCTCCAGTGATAAAGACGTAAAAGAGTTTTTCGCTTTAGTCGAGGACCTTGATCGGAGTGAAGCCTAAATAGTCTGCTGAGGCAAAGATATATTTCACCCCTCGAACCTCTCCAAAGTTCAGGCTATTTTCTCGCACATTGTGCAAATGCCCAAACACACAAACATCAATCTTATAGTCCTCTAAAATAGCCGAGGCCCTACTGGGTTTCAGGTCACCTCCAATTGGAGGGTAGTGGGTCAGCGCAATGCGGTGCTTGGCCTTGGGATTCAAACACTCTAAACTCAACTTTAGCCTTTCGAGATCACGGACAAAAATCTTTTCGCCATCTTCTTCAACGTTTTTTTTCTTCTCTCTAGGATTTTCAACAAATTCAATCACATCGGCAAACGAATACTCATGAGTATCCCAGAGTCTAGCTCCTCCAAAGGAGCAGTCCTTCCAATCAAAAGCATTATTTTGAACAAAGTGGATGCTAGGAGGGAGCAGCCCTTTTAACTTACTTGCTGAGGGCCACCAGTAATCGTGATTCCCACGAATGATGAGTTTTTCTCCAGGAAGCTGATCGATAAAATCGAGATCTTTGAGCGCTTCTTCAGGTTTCATCGCCCAAGAAATATCACCTGGAATCAGGACCAAATCATCAGGACCGACAACCCTCTCCCAATTCTCTTGAATCCTTTTGGGATAGTCTTTCCATACTGGTCCAAAGACCTCCATGCTTTTCTTAGGGTTGCCAAAAGCTAAGTGCAAATCTGCGAGTACCCAAACAGTCATACCCAAAATATAGCAAATCATTTAAACAAAGGATATAGGCAATCACTATCTTCTGGAGGAGATCATGAGATTACTACTCAGTTTACTTTTCGTCGCAACTTCGCTAGTTGCTGGTAACCAATGTGGTTGCAAAGATTGTAAGTGCACTTCCGAAAACCATTGTGGCTGTATGTCAGATAAAGGATGTAGTTGCTCTGAAGGTGATGAGCCATGTGGCTGCGGTAAGAAAGCTGGGCATCCAAAGCAGAAATAGCCCCTTTGATAAATCTAATACTAAACTTTGACATTTCTAACATCGGGTGTTAGATTTGTCAAAGTTCCCAGAGGGCTTGAATGGGCACATACCATATGTCATCAACGCATTGGATTTGCTCGCCGAGATGGAGGACGATCCCTCGAAAGAACTTTTCTTTGGCAATCGATTTTAGGTAATGGAGGCCTTTCGATGCGTTTCCTATGGGAGATCGGGCATTTTTTACTTCAATGCCTATGATGGTTCCATCGGACTTTTCTAGAACGAAGTCGACTTCCTTATCTCCATCGCGAAAGTGGAAAATATTAAATTTTGTAGAGGACCAACTCTGTTGTTTTTGCAATTCATTAAATATGAAAGTTTCCAAAATTTTTCCACATAGAGATGGGTCATTTTGAAGTTGTTTTGGTGAAGCGTTGAGCAGCTGTGTTAATATTGCAGTATCGCATAAATGCAGTTTTGGAGCTTTTACGATCCGTTTTCCTCTGTTTGAATGCCACGAAGGAACAAGAAAGATGAAAAATAGAACTTCTAATAATCGGATGTAGCGACTTACTGTAGCTGAAGGCATTCCAATAGATCTTGAAACTTCAGCCATATTCAACAGAGTACTTGATCTGGCTGCAAGGAGGTTATAGAGTCTGGGAAAATCTCTAATCCCCTCAATATTTGCTATGTCACGCACATCTCTTTCCAGCATTGTTTGCAAATAAGCAGTCAGCCAAACATCTATGTCTTCATAGGAGGAGCTTGTTGAAATAGTGGGGAATCCTCCCTTGCAAAGAAGGTCGAAATACTCATCGGATGAAATGGGATTAAAGGAGCGCGCTGAAAAACTACTTGAAAAGATAGAGTCAATAAATTGTTCCTTTTTCCCTCGGATCTCACCTTGAGAGAAAGGGTATAATTTTGCTATGCCCATTCTTCCTGCAAGTGAATCTCCTAATCTTGGTAATAGGAGAGGATAAGCTGATCCGGTAAGTATGTAGCGGCCTGGATTGCGGTTTTTGTCCACATCATACTTTATAGAGAGGAAAATTTCAGGAATTCTTTGTACTTCGTCGATTACAACGGGCTTGGTTATCGATTGGATCCATCCGGCAGGGTCTTTCGAAGCATTTGCGAGTGTTAGGCTGTCATCAAAGGAGTAGTACTCATATCCATTTTTTTCTGTTAGAAGTTTTGTAAGGGTTGTTTTTCCGGTTTGTCTAGCTCCTGAAATAAGTAGGACGGGCATGAAGCCTAGTATGGATACTAATTTATCAAATATATTCCGTTGCTTCATATTCCTCCGCCTGTTGATGCATATTCTATCATTTGCTGGTGGATTTTGCAACATTTGATGTAATTAGTTGGAAATTAATGAGTTATAGAGTGAAATTATCGGGGATTTCGGCCCCAGAGGTGACAATGATGATCCCGTCACGGATGAAAATGCCGTCCCCATCGTAGGTGTCTAGCCCCTCTTTG
>JAUHQI010000002.1 GCA_030408505.1 Candidatus Sacchlamyda saccharinae
GGTTCGACGGGACCGACTGGTGCAACTGGTTCGACGGGAGCGACAGGTGCCACTGGGCCTACAGGGCCTACCGGAGCGACTGGAGCAACAGGTCCGACAGGACCGACTGGTGCAACTGGTTCGACGGGACCGACTGGTGCAACTGGTTCGACGGGAGCGACAGGTGCCACTGGACCTACAGGGCCTACCGGAGCGACTGGAGCAACAGGAGCAACGGGTGCCACTGGGCCTACAGGTCCGACTGGAGCAACGGGAGCAACGGGAGCGACAGGTGCCACTGGACCTACAGGGCCGACTGGTGCAACAGGAGCAACAGGTCCGACAGGACCGACTGGAGCAACAGGTCCGACAGGTGCAACGGGTTCGACGGGAGCAACAGGTGCCACTGGGCCTACCGGAGCGACTGGTGCAACAGGTCCGACAGGGCCGACTGGTGCAACGGGTGCAACGGGAACGACAGGTCCTACTGGAGCAAATGGATTGTCAGCTGTTGCCTACACCTATCGGCTTTCATTGGGCGGGGGTTCTGGACCAACAGTTGCGGTTGGTGTTGCCATTACGTATGATACTGATGGGACTGCTCTTCGTCCGAATGAAATAGAATCTGATACGAGCATCATTGAATTTACTAGGGACGGGGCCGGAGATGTGGACGGGGTGGAACTAAAGGAAAATGGATTTTATGAGTTCACATATGGTTTTTCAGGGACAGCTAATATGATGAGCACTGATGGCATTGGATTAGTAGATGTTACGGATCCAATGATGCCTGTTCCAATTGTTGGTTCAGTCATTCAAAATGATGGAAATGATGATTGGGTATCTAATACCATGATTATTGAGGTTACTTCAGCTACTACAACGATTGAAATTCAACCTTTCGTAAATTCGTTGACCTTTGATGTTAATACCTCGTTTAGAGCCGTCGCAATTGTCGCATCTTTAGGGGTGAAAAAAGTTGCTGAACCCTAAGCTTTTATGGAGCCTTAAATGAAAAAGCTTTTATTTTATTTCTTTGGGATAATTTCCTTACTACACGGAGATGGTTCTATATGGACAGTACCAGAAGCTATCTCTAATATAGCTCTTGATTCTTCTGAACCCGATTTGGTCATGGATTCAGCTGGAAACGTAACTGCTGTATGGATTGAAAATGGAATCATACAAACAAAAGAAAAACCTTTTGGAAGCGCCTGGTCTTCTGCAACAACTTTATCTGGACCTGGTGCCAGTTTGCTCAAAGCAGTTATTGATAATTTAGATAATGTCACCATTATCTGGTTAGAAGCAGGTGTTGTAAACACTAGAACAAAAACTTTGGGAACCTGGTCGGCAACAACAAATCTTTCAGGTGTGGGAGCCACATCTTTAGACATTGCTGTAAATCCCCTGGGGAATTTAGTTGCTGTATGGGCCCTTTCCCCTAATATAGAATCGAGGACGAAACTATTCGGGTTGCCATGGAGTTCAGTAGACACTATTACATCCAGCGGAGGGAGCATACCCAAAGTAGCGATGGGAAATGGTAATGTGGTCTCTGTCTGGCAAGATACAACTGGGTCCTTTAATGCCATTTTTGCTTCTGAGAAGGCCCTTGCAGGGAGCTGGTCCGCTCCTGTGACTATTTCCGATACTTTCTCTCATGCAGCTTTTCCGAATATCGATGTGAGTAGCCAAGGGAATGCTATTGCAGTTTGGTACCGATATAATAACATCGGATCTGTCTATACTGACGTTATCCTGTCTATGGCTTATAAGCCCGCTGTAGGCTCTTGGGACACACCTGAGAATGTATCCTCTCCAGGAGTGTATGATCCTGCAAATCTAAACTCCTTCATCACATTCGGTACTGCTGAACATGCCCTTTTCTTCTGGCTCAATTCTTTTGATGGCTCTACTTTTGATCTCAATTGGCGAGTAAGAACTCAAGATGGATCATTTACCGAAGAAGAGTCAACTTCAGTTAATGATCTATATTTATATGCATTTGATGTGACAACAGATCTTTTTGACAATACTTATGTAAATTTCATGCACTTTGACAAAAACTCGTCAGAAAGAGTAATTCAATCAAGTGGGGTTACCCTCACCTCACCTTTCAGAACTTTATGGGGGTATTTTTGTAGTATTTCTTCTGGTGCAGACAATGCCTTTCCTAAAGTTACAACGAGACGATTGGCTGCTACAAGTGAATTAGCTTCTGTTTGGATAAACTATAACGGCGTTCAAAACATTATCTATGCAGCCACAGGAAGTATTTTAAACCCGCTTCCTCCTACAGGTCTAAATGTAGTACAAAATGTCAATGCTTTTGGGGTCTTTGATGAATATTTCAACGTCCTTACTTGGGTCGATGTTATTGATCCCGATGTTATTCTGTACGCAATTTATCGCAATGATGTTTTTTTAGAATATGTTATACCTGGAGTACAGACGTTTACCGATCACAATCAGCTATTGGGGGTATCTGTAACCTATGGTATTAGAAGTGTATCTTCCAATGGATTCAAAAGCGAGTTGGTTACAGGTATACTACCGTAAATAGACACTGATTAAAGCCGGATTTTCAGATTCAAAGGGGCTTTGGAGAGAGATTATGATGACGGCGCAAAATGTTCCTTCTTCCATTTTTGGATAAAGGCGTTTACCTCGGAAAATTCTGGAAATTCTCTTTCTTTGGCTTTGAATTCTTTATGATGAATGTGGTGGGTTCCCCTTTTTTTTCGTTTGGGAGGGACGGCGTCATGGAGCATTTCGTGATAGACGATAAAGCGGACAAAGTATTCGGGAATATGCTCTTTGTCAAGGAGGCGGTTGACTTTGATTAGCTTGAAGTTGGGATTGTAGGAGCCAAAGGTAATTCTTGTTTTAGGGACTGTCTCCCCTCTTCCAAACCATGAAATGCGTAAGCTTAGCTTAGCATCAAAATATTTTTCATTAACCTCGTTATAGATCTCTTGGAGATTATACACCTGTCCAAAGGGGCGGAGGATGATTCGCTTGTTTCGCTTTTTTTTTCTAAGTAAGAATTTCACGAGGCCGATTTTCGCAGAACATCGAGATCTTTTTCAATCTTATTTGCATTTTCAGCTGACGGATTGCTTAAATAATTTTGGTAATCTTTTGAAAATTGCTCTTTTTCTCCAGACAGCTCCTTGCTCATTAGGGCTGTGCATGCATCCTGAATTGCTTTGAACGATTCTTTCATCGCCTTTTCGTATTCCATTTTTTTCTCGGGAAATTTTTTTGTATCCCGATACCCTTTTAAACTCTCTTCAAAAATTCTCACTCCCTGCTGGAGCTCTTTTTTGTAAATTGACTTATCCTCACCAGGCTTTGATATTTCCATAAATCCTCCCGTTCAATATATTCCATATCATGAAAAAAATTAGTTTTGCAATAGCTATAGCACTAGGCGCTATTTTAAATGCCCAAGAAGAGATCAAGACCCCAGAGCAGATCCAGGCGGAGCTGGATAAAGCTCAGGCCGATTTTGAAACGGCTCAAAAGATGTTCATCCCTTGGTATACGGGTCCGTTAATTACCGGATCTGCCAGTAACGTTCCCGCTGGGAAATGGAATATTCAGCCCTACCTGTATTTTCTTTGGACTCATGCCCAGTACAACGATAATCGTAAATCCATCGAAGTCCCCGATGTCTGGACGATCCGCCCTCTTCTCGTCTTGCAACGGGGGCTTACCGATTGGCTAGATGTTACGATCACTCCCTTTGGGCTATTCAATTGGCGAGAAAATAAGCATGCACAAGAATTTGGAGATTTCTCTCTCACTTTTGGAATCCAGGCAGTAAAGGAAACGCCCTATGTACCCGCTGTGCGTATTACACTTGGGGAATCTTTTCCGACCGGACGCTTTGAAAAGCTCTCTTCGGATAAATCTGGCATTGATGCTTCAGGTAGTGGGGCATATGAAACGGTTGTGGGACTTTTTGTCAGCAAGATCTTCTGGCAGATACCTACCCATCCACTTCGCCTCCGTTTTGCAGGAACTTATTCTATTCCCAACCACGAGGTGGGGGTAAAGAACTTCAATGTCTACGGGGGTGGTTTTGACACTAGAGGAGATGTTTGCGTAGGTCAAACTCTCAACCTCGGGGGAGCTATAGAAATAAGTCTTACTAAGCATTGGGTCTTCGCAGCAGATATCGCCTATACTTATTCCAGAGAATCCACGTTTAGCGGCAATCCTGGCAAGACGACACTTGGCCTGCCTGCCATGGTCGGAGCTCCCTCCTCTGATCAGCTATCCTTAGCTCCCGCCATTGAATACAACGTCAGCGACCGTGGGGGCTTCATCGGAGGAGCTTGGTTCACAGTCACTGGACGCAATAGCGGCAATTTTGCAGGTCTTGTTCTCTCTTATACCTGGCTATTCTAGCGTCTTCCCCGGCTACCACGACTACCACGTCGACCGCCACCATGATACTGTCCACGGCCTCCACGGTACCCTCGATTGCCGTAATAGTATCTTCCGCCACGTCCACGATGATGATAATAGGGACCACGACCACGATGGGACCTACGCCAATTTCTATAGCGACCCTCATTTGAGAAATAAACTCCATAGTACCAACCAGGTCCTACCCAAACCTCGTAGTCTTGGCTGTAGTACTGCTGCTGCTGCCGAGGGGGCGGAGTCTCAGTGCGGTTACATCCTGTGGGGAGCAAGGCGCTCCCAAGAAGGACAAGCCCCAATAATCCAAACTTGTATTTCATAAATCACCTCTATATCTTTATTATTAACACAAAATAATAAACAAAAAGACAATTTATTATTACAAAACTAGTTAAACAACACAGAAACAAGAATTTATTAATCAAACAAAGTTAGACTTACTAGAGCACGTTTCACCAATTATTGATAGAGAAATGGACGCGATTGACAGAGCAACGTTGATCATCAAAAGCGTGCTATTAAAGCCAGTGTGAGGACTTTCCGTGTACCTAAGAAGATGCTTGAATCGCTGAAAGGTAAAGGCTCCCGTAGCGCCTAAGGAAAGACAGGTAAAGATCCATGAGGCCCTGTGGTGCTCACAATAATCATCTGTTGTGAGGGCAGTTGCGACCATAGCGGTCATAAAAACTGACATCACATTACATACAGTCCCCCCAACCGCAGTACAAAAATATTCCCCTTTCCAACCAGTTCTACTTCCAAGTAAAGGCGCTTGCATTTGCTTTCTCCCGTTTGACTTGGCAGAAAAAATAGCTTATATACTGGTTAAAAGGGAAGGAATTTTCAATGCACATCCTTGAGAAGATAATTCTATTTTGTCGAAAGCACTCTATCCGATTCTTAAGCTATGCCCTTGGAATCATCTATATTTGGTATGGAGCGCTCAAACTTCTTGGGATCAGCCCTGCCGAAGAGCTTGTCTATAGAGCCACACACTGGATCGGAGTACATGATTTCGTCACTTTCTTAGGCTTTTGGGAGGTGACCATTGGGATCTGTTTTCTGGTGAGGAAGTGGTTACCTGTTGGAATTCTCCTCTTCTTCCTTCATTTTCCAGGTACTTTTCTACCTCTTTTCACCAACCCAGAAGATTGTTTCACAATAATCCCTTATGGCCTCACCCTTGAAGGGCAGTATATTTTTAAAAACCTACTCTCCCTTGCTGCAGTTCTAACGATTTTAGGCTCGCAATCGCTGAACAAGATAAGCTCCAAGAAAACTCAGCCAAATGCCCGCACCAATCGAAAATAGAGTGATCTGAGCAGGGTAAATCTTCATCAGCCAAAGAATCGCAAACTCTCCAATCAAAACACTTGCTAGCTGCCAAAAGCGGATCAGCCAACCATCTTTCCAAATCCGCTTGACTTTCTCATAAGACAAAAGTCCGATTGCAATACCCACAGAATATCCAAACAGCCTAGTAACTTTAGCTTGAGCAATAAACAAAAGTAGCACAGGGAAGAGAAAGATATACCTCCTCCAGTTTTTTTCAACCAAAGGGAATACCTTAGCATAAATCACTAAAAGCCCCCCTCCCACAACCCATCCTCCCAAGATATCTGTGATAAAATGGACTCCGAGATAGACTCGAGAAAAAGAGAGAAGTAGAGCAAACACGAGCGCGCTACAACGGAGAACTTTGTTTTTTGATTCTAGAAAGGCAACGCCCAAAATCAGCATAGATGTTTGAGCAGCGCCACTAGGAAAGCCTGGAGAGGCCAAGCAACTCAGCCCAATAGAGGGATCGATCTGACACGGCCTCGGCAAACCGAAAAACCCTTTTAAAAATTTGTTTATAGCTGCTGCCAGTATCGCAATATACAAAATACGGATACCAATCGGGCGATTGAAGAGATACCAAATGGTGACGACCAGAATTAGAGAAAATCCGAAAGTATCAACAAATCTCCAGAGGAGAAAAAACTGATTTAAAAGTGGACCGCGGATCGCATCAAGCATCTGCTGCATCCAGCCCAGTTCGATATTATGAATATTCATGGCTTTATTTCTGAAGTATCAGAAATAAAGCCATTCTATTCAAGAGAGAAGCTTTACTAGAAACCAATCCCGTAAGAAACGGTGATAGAAGGATCTGCATCTTCGATGCGGTTGATCCACTTTTTCTCTGCATCGTATTCTACAGGAATGCCAACTTTGGCTTGGACGAATTGCTTATTAGCAAAACTTCTTCCAACAAGCACATTCCCCTCTCCAACAAACTCATAGTCTTCATCAGAAAAGTGAGCCATCTTCATTCCTGCAGAACCACCTACTCCGGCATAGAAGCTCGCGTCACTGCTGGAATTTGGAAACAATAGATAATTGACATAGCCAAGAACTTGGGAAGTATCGCCTTTCTCTTTTTGAATCGAAGAGCTCGTTTCTCCATTGATGCCGATATCAATACCATTGTTTTCCCACTTCTTTCTCACACCTAAGTTGAGGTCAAGATGGGGTACACCTACACCGATCCCTACATATCTGCAGGTATTTGGATCAGTAGCAGTCTCTTGCTGAGGAACCACCTCTTCTAGATTAGGTGCTTCGGCAAGTAGAGCTGTCGCTGGAATGAATAGGGTCAAAATCGCTGCTAGTTTTATGTTCATAGTATCTCTCCTTAAGGTTGAGCCGCTACGAGTCTAGCGGATTCAATAGATTTTTGTCAGCAGTGAAAAATTTAACTAATTCCTAAAAAACCTAGAGCATTCTGATGGCAAATCTTTTTTGTACATTCTTCAGAGATGCTGCCACGCAGAAGGGCAATCCACTTTGGATAACAACCCGAATTGGAAAAACTCTCAAAAAATGGACTATCCTGTTTTCCTGGGCACAGAGCTGCAGGTATATCCAGCGCCCCATAAAAGTCTGCTCCAAGACAGAGAACATCCTCTCCCCCCAGTTCCAGAGCATGCTCGATATGCCTTAAAAAGTCCGAAGGTAAATTGCCTACAAATCGTCTTACAAAATTGAGGCCAATGAGCCCTTTTCGGCGGATGATCTCTTTGGCAAGTTCGTCTGGGAGATTGCGTTTTTCATCTTTTACCACGCGAAAATTCGAGTGACTTGCAATGACAGGGATCTCCAAGGAGTGTTTCTCAATATAGTCCAAAATGTCCCAGGCAAGGCGGTCTGAAGTGTGGCTCAAATCAATCGCTACTTTTTTACGATCGAGGAATTGCAAAACCACCTCTCCATCATTTTTAAGACCCACTTGGGTGGCATTGCCTCCCCCAAAACGGTTTTCATGATTCCAAGTCAAACTGATATAGAGGATCTCATTTAGCGCCCGACAATTTTCAAACCTTTCAAAAAATAGGTCCAGAGGCTCTTCTTCATCCAAAAGAGCAGAAGCATTTTCAATGGCAAAAATAAAGTGGATTTTTGGAGACTGGATGGAAAATTCTTTAAAAGAACCTACCTGAGTAGGATAGGAGGCTAGAAGCTCTTTATAAAGCTTAAGCTGCTCTTTACCTACCTTGGAAGAATCCTCTTTTGTGATCGCAGCAACTGCAAGGACTTGCAGCTTAACATTTCCCTGCAATAGCTGAGGCACTGAGCAATTCATCTCAGGACTCTCAAAGCCGTACTTGCCTCTGTTGTATTCAACACACCCGAGAAGATCGCAATGCAAGTCGATAATCGGAATATCAGTCTTCATTATCACGAAGTTCTATGACCATTACTTCTATTGGCTCATCTGATTCGTTAACATCTCCATGAAGGGTTCCTGGAGGATCTGCGTCTAGCCAATAAGCTTTACCGCTATCAAAACGCAGCTCAGAAGTTTCGCCAGTTTGCTCAATTTTAGTAAGACTACCCCCTTTCAGTCCCACCACGACGCGAGGAGCATCATGCCGATGCATTTTCAGGGGCTGATGCGGCATAATAGTGGTCTTCCATACTTTTACAACATCATTCTCAAACTGGAGAACTCGATGGGTTGTGTTGGTATCTTCTCCACTTAGCGCAAAACAAAAAGTAAGCAATACGATGAGCTGTTTCATATGTTTTGCAAACGATATCAAAATGAGCTTTTTAGGAAAAGTTTTGAATTGGTTTGCGTATAAATCGAGTTTTAAAAAAATTGATCAAAATCCATAGCGAGCTTGGAGTGTAAGGCCTTGGAAAATTAGATTGCCGCTTTGGCCTCCGGTGCCATTATCGAAAATTTGATACTGGTTGAACCAATCTTGGATTTCATAGCCTAATTTGAAAGAGAAATCACAAAGATCTAATCCAAACCCGAAGAATCCTTGAAGCATAAAAGCGCCAAAGTTTCTATCGGAGATTTTAGTCATGATATTGGAATCAGAAGTAGAGAGAAATTGATCGAAAAAGGACCAGTGCCCCCACATAAAAGCGGCATAAAAGTCTCCAACCAAACTGAAACAATTAGAGAGGATCCATTTGCTATTCACTCCCCCTTTTGGACCGACTCCCCAAAAATCATTCTGCAAATTTTCCACAGCTTTTACAGGAATGAAGAAGATATCTAAAATATCAAATGTCTTCCTGAAAGTATTTTTAAAAGTTTGATGGATCCACCCCCCTTTTATCCCGATCGATGGACGAAAAAAAAGACAATCTGATGGGCAAAGCGGATAGCCAAGGTCCCAATCAAACATGTTGTAAGAGATTTTGCCCTCTATTTTAGCTTTTTGATAAAAGCCCAGACCGGAGAATATGCTGCCAAAATACTCAGACTTGATCATATCGTCTGCAGCACGATTCGATCCTTTTGCTTCGAAACGAGTGTAGGTAAAATTTGTTTCCCAACAATCACAACAGCTCGAATACCCAACTCCAATCCGAAAGCCGGGGTTCCAACCAAAGTTGAGCTTTTGAAATGTGACCGTTTCAAAATTCCCTCTAGGATCTAGACTCATGGAGGGGTCAATGATTTCAGTTGTCATCCAATACAATGCATCTGTGTAGACATCTATATTAGCCACTAAGGGCTTAGATGCCAACAGTAAGAGTAGTGCCGATATCGCCTTTTTTTTCATTAAAACTCAACGCTCAAATTTAGTGTTCCCCCTTGTAGGGTCAGATCTCCATGCACGCGAAGCTGCTGAAAGGTCGGAATGCGAAATTGGTTAAACCAAATTTGCCCTTCATACCCCAGCCGAGCTGCAAAATGGGCCCATTCAGAAATATCTGTTTCCCAACCAAGCCCAGCAAAAGCTCCGATCATCAGTGACCCCAAATGAGTATCATTCATTCTGACATTTGAGACCTCTGATCGGCTGTTTTCGTATACATCGGTACTCTTCCAAGTGCCCCAAAGAACAGCCATGTCAAAATCCCCAAAGAGACTAAAGCAATGGCCCAGCTCCCACTTACTGTCTACACCAGCAGAAGGGCCAACTCCCCAAAAATCATTGGTCACATCTTCGGTAGAAGTGTAGCGAGAAAAAGGGAGCAAAATAAAATTTTCCCACTCAGTACAAATCGCCTGATCGATCCAGCCCCCTTTCAAACCGATATAAGGCGTAAGAGAAATGCACTCACAAAAGCAAAAGTTTTTCCCTACCTGCCCATCAAACATGTTGTACTTGAGAGATAGATTGATCTTGGCGCTATCGGCGAGGTCTTCTTTTAGAAAACCCGCAAAGAACTGAGTGAAGATGATTTGGTCTTTCTGAGGAATCGCCTTATCTCCTTTGCTATGAAACCGAGTCCAATAAGCCCGGACATCCCAACAGTCGCAGTCAAACGTATGCCCTCCCCCGACCCGAAAACCTGTGTTCCAATCAAATGTGACGTTTTCTCCCTCAAAGACCTCAATTCCTCCTAGAGTACTTCCCAATGTGCTTGCCCAAAGGAGAGAAGGCTGCTCGGAAGCTTTCCAGTAGAGAAAGTCACCAAATACCTCGAATGAAAACATCGAAGCTGGGGCCAAAATAAGCAAGGCAATCAGTTTAGAACGCAAAGCGGACATCAAGCGATCCTCCTTGCAAAGTCAAAACATTGTTGAGACGACCGCCATTCAAGGTATAAAGTTGGAGCTGACTGAGCCAAACTTGCGCTTCATATCCAAGGCGCACAGCAAAGGAGCTCCTCCGCCAACTCAGGCCAATAAAATTCCGGATCATCGGCGCTGCCCCATCGATGTTTGAAAGATCAATCACAACCTCTTCAGCGCGATCATTCTGGTACCGATCCTGAAAGGTCCAATGCCCATACATCAAAGCACCTGACAGATCGTTAAACAATGAAAAAGTGTAGCACTCCCCTGAGCACAGAATCCAATCCAAGTTCAAACCCGCACTTGGCCCTATCCCCCAAAAGTCATTCTTTAGATCTTCAGTAGCTCTCGTAAATAAAAGAGCAGGATCAGTAGGATTTTGCCAGCTCGTATCAATCGATTGATCGATCCATCCCCCCTTCAAACCAATAAACGGGCGCAAGGTAAGGCATTCACTTGCACAAAACAAACGACCAAGCTCGGCATCAAAGATATTGAAATCGATCTGCCAGCGCATACTCGCCCTGCGATAGGTCGGGCCAGCAAGTTTTGTCCCATCAGCATTATCGATGTAGAAATTTGCTAAAAAGGCAGACGAGATCAGGCCGTCAGTGCTTGTAGAATCCTTTCCATTACTGCGGTACCACGTATATGCCCCCAAAAGATCCCAACAATCGTGGCAAGTAACATAATCCAGCCCTACCCGAAACCCATAGTCACATCCGAAAGAAACTGAGAGCAGATCGATATTTTCAGTAGAGCCTTCTGTAGTAAAAACCTGTCCCCAATTTTCTGAGCTAGCCTCATTTGTACACCAAACGAGAAAATCGGCAAAAACCTCCGTTTCCGCTCGCAACAGACTTGTAGAAAGGAAAACAGCAGCGAAAATAGCTCCAAATCTCAAAATACACACCCTAGATTAACTGAGGGATATATTCTCCAAAAAAAAGATTAAAGGCAAAGGCTATTTTTGAACCAAAACAACTATCAGAATCGGAGTATTAGACTTCACAATCTTTAGCTCCAGTTACAAAGTCTTCCAAAGTTTTAAGCACATGATTCCAAGATTGTGTAGAGTGAGTAGCACGCTCCTCTGATTCAAAACACTCTTGCGTTACGGTAAGAAGCGTCCCCTCTTTTTCCTCAGCGAGAGCATAGCGCACAGTCTGATAATTTTCCGGCCTGTCTTCAAGACCACCCATACTGCTTAAATAGCTATAAGACAGCTCTGTAAAAGGGTTGAACGAAAGAACAACGCCTTTGTCTTCGTAAAGCACTCCGTTATATTCCCCTCGAAAAAAAATGGGCGATCCAATCGACCAGTCCGTTTCGAGATTCGTTCCAAATAAATAGGCCTTTACAGAAGCCGGATCTGTAAGAGCTTTCCAAACAAGCTCTGGAGAAGCATCAATGTAAATATTTGCTGTAGCTGTATAAGACAAGAATACTCCTTGGGATACTTAGCTTAGGAAATAAAATTCTATTCTAACATCTATAGGCATTCAATAAAAAAAATGTTTTTCCATGCTTGAAATCCACCAAAGCGATAAAATCAAGAGCGGTGCAATATGAAAGCATATAATTATTTAGAATCCCCTGTCGGGAAAACCTTATTCTATAAATCTCTCCCAATGTTCCTAGGGATCTTTGCCAATATTGCTTACAATTTGGTCGATACCTTCTTCGTCGCGAGATTGGGAACCCAAGAACTCGCCGCAATGAGCTTTGGCTTTCCGATCATCATGATTGTACTCAACATAATGATGGGAATTGCAACGGCTTTGAGTTCCTTGTCCTCAAGATTGATCGGCCAAAAAAAGCTGAGCGAAGCCAAAGAGACAAACTCTCAGGGGCTACTCTTCACCTTCATAGTCTCAGTGTTTCTGACCATCCTTGGAATGCTGACAATCAATCCTTTGTTTAAGCTTCTTGGGGTAGAAAGTGCTGTAATGGGATATGTGCATAGCTACATGTCTGTTTGGTACTGCGGAATGTTACTCATGAACCTAAATATTGTAGGAGGAGCGATTTTCCGCGCAAAAGGGAACGTTACTTACCCAAGCCTAATCCTTGTTTTGGGTGCTGCTTTAAATGCTATTCTAGATCCCATTTTAATCTTTGGCCTAGGGCCAATCCCTGCAATGGGTATTGCGGGCGCCGCATGGACAACCGTCTTCGGTAATGGCTTAAGTACCCTTCTCATATTTGCAAAGCTACTGAAAGACGACGAAATTTCTTTACCCTCGATGCTTCGTTCGATAAATTTCTCTATTCACAAACGTATTTCAGTGATTGCTTTTCCAACGGCGATGGCCAATAGCTTTGTGCCCATGAGCACAGCCTTCACAAATTGGCTCCTCGTCTCCTATGGAAATGCAGCCGTTGCTGCCAACTCGATCGCAACGCGAATTGAAACCGTCCCTTTTATGGCCATTTTTGCTCTATCTTCTGTTTTAGCTCCCTTCATTGGGCAAAATTGGGGTGCGGGAAACCTCTCTCGCATTCGCGAAGGGATAAAAAAATCGTTCGTCTTTTCCTATCTACTAGGTGCCGCCTGTGCCCTTTCACTCATTTTCTTTAGGAAATCCATTGGAGCCCTATTTGATAATTCCCCCCAAGTGGTCGACATCACTGCTCTCTATTTTTCGTTTATCCCCCTAACCTATGGGATGCTGGGGACCGTATTTCTGACCAACAATGCCATGAATGCTGTAGGCAAACCCTATTTAGGGAACCTCCTCTCTGCCTCAAGACTCGTGCTCCTCTATATTCCCCTAGCTTACCTGCTAAACCGAAACTTTGAGATCAATGGAATCTTTTTTGCTCGCGTAGCCGCAAACTTGATCGTAGGAGCCCTTTCAAGCCTCTTAATCTACAGAACTTTTTTCCATAAAGAACCGGCTCCTGAAGAAATATCCTGAAGGATTTCAGGAAGAGGGGCATTTTCAGAATTCGAAAGGATGATCGTTGTCCGATCCCTGTCTGGCTCATATAGCATAGCTGAGAGAAATCCATTGATTTTTCCGAAGTGCCCAATCGAGTTTTCGTTGGGAAATTTTGGATGTTTTAAAAAGAGTCCATAGCCATAAGCTACCCCTTTTTTCTCACTTCGAGCATGCTCTTGAACGAGTTGGCTGTATGCATTTGCAGATAGAACATCCTGTTGGTGCAGTGCAATGTTCCAAAGAGAGAGATCCTCTATACAGCTGACAATATTTCCAGATCCAATAGCAATGGACATATCTATGTATGGAGCTTCAATATACTCATTATTCTCTTGAATATATCCAACAGCTTGGCCTGCAATTGGGCTAATACCCATATCAACAGTTGTCCTGTTCATGCTGAGGGGTTTGAAAAATGTAGTTTCTAAATATTCGGCATAAGTCCTCCCCGTCACCCGCTCGATGATTGCGGCCAAAATGAGGTAATTGGTGTTGTTATATTCAAAGGAGATACCTGGCGGATTTGTCTCTACTTGCCCCTTTAGAAAATCAGAATTCTGTAGCACCAGTTGGTTTTCGCCATCAGGCCGCTGGAAAAAATTTGGGAGGCCAGACATGTGACAGAGTAGATGATGGATCGTAATCTCACCTCCGTTTGGAAAGTTGGGTAAATATTTCCCAATGGGCTCTTCCACAGAGAGCAAGCGCTGATCTTGCAGTATTAAAATTGCTACAGAGGTAAATTGTTTTGAAATCGAGCCAACTCGGAACACCGTCGTGTTTTGATTTGGTATCTCCTTGTTTAAATCAGCGAATCCATGCCCACTTCCAAAATCAAAATAGTGCCATGGAAGACTTCATTTCCGCAGCAAAGAGGCAAAGGACTCAGGAACAAAAACAAACATATTATAAATCGCATCATATCGCAAATAAAAATGGGGTATAAAAAAAGGCCTCTTTTTTAAAAAAGAGGCCTGATTCTCCGGATGCTAGATTCGAACTAGCGACCAATGGATTAACAGTCCACTGCTCTACCGCTGAGCTAATCCGGAATAATCTTTAATTCTAAGCCATAAGCCGCTTAAATGTATACACAAAACGATTCAAATTTTTCCTAATAGGATCAAAGAAAAGCCCCTATAAAAGGGGCTTTTTCTTAAAAAGCAAATCCATATTTTAAAGTAACAAATGGAATGCAATCAATCAGTTTTTTCTCAGAAATCGCATATACTGGATACAGGACTTCTACCTGAAAAAACCTCTTGTTTCCATCTGAATTAAAAAATTCCTTTCCAATGAGAAAGTTTGGGGTAACGAAGGGTCCAAACTCATGGACATCATCGAAGCCAAACGGCACCCCGGCAGATCCCCCAAGTCCAACATAGTATTGAGAACAAGGCTCTTGTTTAAAATAACAAAGGCCGTTCACATACCCGCGGATTAGATTCCATCGAAACAAAGTGGCAAGAGTGGCTCCCGTATCGATAGCCACTTTGTCACCAATAGCAGTCCTTCTTCCAAGGCTCAAAGTTAGCGCTGGAAAGGGAAGAGGGCCAAGTCCAAGGCCTCCATATGTATAGGAGGAATGGATACACGGATCGGGCATACATTCTTCCACTTTTGGGGCTGTATTAGCAAATGAAAGGTTTTTCATTCCAATTAAGCTCAATAAAATCATTAATTTTTTCATATTTCATTCTCCTTTATTAGGGAGGCGCTGATCAATTGCTTTCTCAGAGATTCGACCCAAACGGGTCGGAAAAATTAATTTGGAGATCACAATTAACTTAGCAAGTTAATGGAGATCGAAAATTAAGTTTTCCGGCGCTTTTGGCCGAAGATCTGGGGAATTGAATTGATCAGCGCCTCCTTAGGGGTTTCATATCGGTATCCAGTGATCTTTTAGCAAGGTAAAGAGCGAATAAGGTTAATGCCATTCCGGAAAGGAAATCGACGAAGTAGTGATAGCGCAGATAAATGGTCGAAATCCAAACTAATGTACAGTAAATGGCTCCAGGGTAAAAACGGCGCCGTCGATGTGTCCAATCGAAGAGGAGGCAAAAGGCTGATAGGCTGCAGTGCAAACTAGGAAAGGCCCCTGTTCCGTTCATCCCTTCATAGAGCATTTTGTGAATGGATGCAGAAAAAAGGATCCCCTCTTTCAGTGGAGGGCCAAAAAGTTCGGGGGTCGAAAAATGGGGTCCTTCTCCTGGAGTGATCATATAAAAAATAAATCCTATCCAATAGATGGAAAATAACCCGCTATAAAAGCTCCTGGTAAGATGGTCATTTCTTTTAACGTAATGGATTAGGCTAGAGAGGATGTAATAGAAAAAAAGGAGATACACGAGATACATGATCTCAGTGAACAGGGGGTGGATCCAAGCACACATCTTCAGAGATAGGCTTTCCCCAAAAAACCACTGGTCTGCTCGCTGTAAAAGAAGATCTATTTTGGGTAGCTGGAGACGGGAGACGATTTTTCCCGTAGCGTTGTAGACAACAGGAACAGAGAGCGGAGGGAAAAACAACTTAAGTTTGTTTCGAAAGGGCGTTTCTTTTCCAAAATAGAGCCAGATCCCACAAAGTCCAAGGCTCAGTAAGGATAAGCTTGTGAAGGAAAGGAAATACCCTGAAACACCTAATTTCGTCAGGAATACGAGGAGCAATCCAAAGAAGAGTTTTTGATCTATTTTCAGCATTTTATACCTTCATTCATGATTCGTCTGAGTTTGGCTCCAGGATCTCGAGGAGGCATTTGATTAGTAAAGCTGAGTTTTGGTGGGACACACCCTAGCTGCTCAAAGAGCTCGTGAAACTGCTTAGACACGGGCTGGTTTTGCATGGGCTTTAGGTATATTTCCCATTCATCTAATGCCTTTTGCACTACGGCGTAATCGGTTATCTCTTCTGAGGCTGCAACAATTTTCCTACAAACAAAATCGGGAAAAACGGGTTTTGTTTTCCCTCCGGCCATTTGAACATGTAAAATGTCATCACATCGCCCTTCGATCCGCTCAATCGGTTGAAACACACACCCACACGGGCAAGGCCCTTCTTTCTCTACAAGAACATCATCCAATCTGTACCGGATGATGGGCTGGGTTTTTCGGAAGAGGTCAGTGATGATCGGCACAAAAGAGCGCTCAGAGAGGTACTCCTTTTCAACGGAAATGAGATCTTCGTTCAGGTGCAGGGTTCCGTGACTACAAGTGAACCCTAAAAATCCTTCCGTGCACTGATAGACCTGAAAGATCTGTTGGCCAAAGCCCTCTTCGAGTTGTTTCCGATCGGTAGAAAAAAGGGTCTCTGCGACTGAGACAACCCTCTCTGGGCTGCAACTTCCGATCAACATCCGGAGCATCGAAGGGGGCGCTACTAAGACATCGGGCTGATAGGCTTTGACCCTTTCATAAAGAGAGTCGGGGTTCTCAAGGAGGTCGAAATAGGCAAACTCTAGCTTGCTAGATTTAACCGTTTCATAGAGGGGGCTATTGGCTCGAAGAAAGAAGGCAATTTTTTGCCGTCTCCAAGGGGCTTTGGGAAGAACCCTTGCCAAGACATGTCCGCACCAAGACAAACGTTCCTCTTCTGAAACAAGGAAGAGGCCACGATTTCCCGACGTCCCTGAGGAAAGCCCAACGGTGACCCCGTCAAGCTGCGCTGTAAAATCCCGTTTTTTCTCTGCGTCAAAAGCCAGCGCAAAGGCCGCCTCACGGTCAATCGATTTAGTGTTGAATGAAGAGAAATTTTCCATCATCTCTTTTTTGGAGATGATTCCTCCCAGCCCCTTTCGATAAAAGAGGGATTTCGTTTTCGCAAATTGGGCGATTTTTTCCCGATGGTAGCTCTGAAATCGATCCAATTTAGGTCGAGAAAATCGCATTCGTCGTTTAGCTTGCAAATAGTACTGGAGAACTTTGAGTTTATTCATAGGGGCTCAATTGTGTGGGTTGGGATTATGTTTAGAGAATTCGAGAGGGTTTGTAATTTTTGATAAGTTTTTTTGTAGGCCTTTGAATTTTCCTGAGCAAGCAGACCAATTTTATTGGGCGGAGATGAAGAGCTCCAAATCGCGTCAGCAGCAAAAAGCGTGTCATTTGCCAAAACACCCATCTGACCGAAAGCATGCCCAGGAAGATCGATGAGCTGAAGAGATCCATCGCCAAATACATCACAAGATAGAAACCCTTCCCATGTAGAAGAAAACTCCTCTTCTCGAAGTACGAGCGAGTTTTCGGCAACTGGGGGTATGAGCCCCTGAAAAAAACCACTTTTTAGCTTCTTCCATACGGACTGTTGGAGCTGTTTTTCCAATACTTTGCCTCTGTAGATCCAAGGGACATCGATGAAATCTGTGAGCCCTCCTATGTGATCGGGGTGAAAGTGGGTCAAAATCAAATAAGAAAGATCATTTTGGGTGATCCCATCCTGCTCCAATTGGTATTGAAGACTGTCCTTCTGATCATAAACAACTTTCAAAAGCATCGGATAGATCCTACCCAACCCCCTTTTAGTCTCCTCAACAAAAGCCCTTCCATAACCGGTGTCAATCAGGATCAAACCGTTTTGAGGATGCTCGATGAGAAACGCCCTTGCATAGAAGCGGACCTTGGCCCAACTTAAGTTCTTCTGCGCAATGGCCCCTCGGCCAATGCAGTAGCCGACTCGGTAAATCTTACGAAGTTTGTAACCAGCTGACATAACGTTTGATTCCTTCTATTAGGGAGATTTGCGGTTGGTAGTTCAGCTCGTTTCGAGCCTTTTCAATATTCAGCGTTTGTGAAAAAGACATGACGCCCACCGAATAGCGGGTAAATGTAGGTTCTTTTTTGCGGAGTGTCCCCGAGATTTCCGCCAGATAAGCAGCCATGTGGGCGAATTTATAGGGAATCTTTCTCGATTGAACGGGGAGAGAAAGCTTTTTGAGCAAGATACTTATAAGTTCCCAAAGGTGCACTGGCTCCCCGTTAGTGATGTTGTACTTTTGCCCCACGCAATCAGAGGACGCCTCCAAAGAGAGCCAAAGAGCAAGCGCAACATTATCTACATACGTTACATCTACAATAGGACTCTTATCTCTGAATAGAGGAATCCCCTTTTCGCTGCAGACCTTCAAGACTCTTGGAAGCAGAGCTTGATCATGTGGACCAAAAATTGCTCTTGGACGGATCGTCACTGTTTCAAGCCCCTTCTCTTGGGCCTCATCCACAACGGTCTCAGCCATTCTTTTTGTCGAGGCATATGCATTGACCCTCTTATGTGGGAGAGGATCAACCTCTGAGATCTGATACCTATCTCGATAATCAAAATAGAGCGATGGGGTTGAGACATGCACAAACCGTTGAACGCCCCTCTCCAAAGCGACATCAGTTAAAAGTTTGGTCCCCACAACATTCGTCGCATAAAAATCCCGATATCGGCCAAAAGGAGAAGAGAGGGCGGCTAAATGAATCACACCAGCAGCATCGCAAGAAACGGATTCAAGGAAGGTTTTATTTAATAAATCACCCGATTGCAGCTCAATGGCTGGATGATCCAAGATATTAGCCGCCTTCTCAATGTTTCTAGAAAAGCCCGTTACTTGATACCCCTTAGAAATAAGGAGCTTGGCAAGACTAATCCCTAAGGCACTCGTAATTCCTGAAATGACAATTTTTTTAGTATTCAAGGACAACACCTCCAATTGTTAGACCCGCTGCTGTTCCAAAAAGCATGACCCGGTCACCTCTTTTGAGCTTCCCTTCTGAAATCACTTTATGAAGAGCAAAAGGGATTGAAGTCGAAATCATGTTTCCATACTCGCGAACGATATGGACAAACTGCTCCTCTCCAATTTTCAATTTCTTTTGAACAAGGTCCAAAGCCAGCGGGCTCGCCTGGTGAGGGATAAAGAGGTTAATTGAATTTTGCGCCTCTTGAGAAAGCTTTCTAAACATCTTCAAAAGAGGCTTCATCGCCGCCTTTACAAGGCGAGGTCCATCCATCCGAAAGTAGAGCCGATCTGTTTCGACCTTCGGCTTAAGACCATGAAGGGTTCCACCAGCCTCACATTTACAAACCTGGCTATATTGGCTAAGCGTCTCAAAATGATGAGACATAATCCCCTTACAGTCTGAACGGCCCAGAACAAAAGCCGCTGCGCCATCGCCAAAGAGCGATGCTGTTTTTGGATCATTAGGATTCAATCCCGTCGATGCGATGTCTGCTGAGACGATGAGCACATTATCGTAAACCCCTTTAGCAATCAGATTGCCTAATAGGAATAGGCCATTGACAAACCCCAGACACGTTGCGTTCAGGTCAAAAGCCACCGTGTTCTCTAGCCCCAGCTTTGCATGGATAAGGGCTGCTGTTGATGGGATTGCCTGCTGAGGAACTCCTCCAACAAAGACAATTGCATCAATTTGATCCTTTTCAAGCACTGAAGAGTCAAGCGCCTGTTGAGCTGCTATGGCACCCATTTCAGACGTCGTTTCATTTGAGACATGATAGCGGCTGTTCACCCCTGATGCCTTTGCAATTGTCCCGGGCTCGTAGCCCAACTTCCTTTCCAGCATTTCTGATAAAACCTTTTTCGGAGGGACATAGGCACCACTGGATAAGATTTCAAAGTTGATCGTATTCATCGTAATTATACCTCATTAAAAAAAATTGAACTAAGTTCATTTTTGCCAAAAAAAAACTCTCATTCATCTGTTACGTTGGGCAGGCCTTCAAGACAAAACTCTATGTAAGAATCCAAGCTATCTTCTTTGAAAAGATCTGCAACCATATCCATTTTTTTATTCAAGAAAATGGCCGTTTTTCCATGAACAGAGGACCAAAAAAAACCAACAATCTCTTTCATTTTCTCCTCTGGTACTCCATATGTCTTTGCAAGCCTAGAGCAGAGCGCATAAATCCCTTTACTTGCGTTTGCGGCATACCAATCAGGCAGGTCCTCTTGAGGGGAAAATTCGAACAAAGACTTCCATAAAAACTTGTTGTTGCTTGCGAATTTATAATATTCCATCCCTAGATCCTTAAGAACATCTTTAAGAGACTGCTCTTCTTTGTTTATATTATTCACAACTGATTCGAGTGATTCATATAATTTAGTTAGAATTTTTGAATTTATATGAATTTGCAAAGTTTGAAAGTCATCAAATGCATTATAAATCGACCCTAACGAGCAGTTTGTCAAGCGGGCAATTTTGCGCACATTCAGGTTCGGCATGCCCTGAGACTCGACAATCTCCCAGGCGGATTCAAAGATCTGGTCCTTCATCAACTTCTTTTTCATATTGAACTAAGTTCAGTTTCGTTCAACCCTGGAATTTTTTGCAACACTTTTCGCATTTCTCCTCCTGTTTTATGGCTTGGGGAGTGTATAAGTGGGAAAATGTGAGGTTGGTATGAAAATTTATTTGGTTAGACACGGAGAGGCCGTTTCTGAGGAGGTGAATCCGGAAAGGCCGCTTAGCCCTCAGGGGACAGAGAATATTGAAAAAATTGCAAGACACCTTGGAGGGCGGAGTTTTCCGCTGGTTAGGATTTTGCATAGTCAGAAGCTACGGGCCAAGCAAACGGCAGAGATTATGCAGAAATTTGTCGCTCCTGAAGCGGAGATGCATGAGCATCCGCAGATGGCACCGAATGATCCGATTGATTCGGCTTTTGTGCAGGCAGCCGCAGGTGATGGCGATAGCATGATGGTAGGTCATCTCCCCTACTTGCAATGTCTTTTGGGACACATGGTCGCGGGCAATGACCATATGGATTTGGTCCGTTTTGGTGAAGGAACAACTGTTTGTGTTTCGTCTGTAAATGGACGGTGGATCATTGATTGGGTTTTAGGACTGGATCAAGTATAGTCTGAGTCGTGGAAGAACTTTTTGGATACATCGACTCGATCCTTTTTTCTAATGAAGAAAATGGGTTTGTCATTGCTAAGGTCAAAGAACCAAAGAAACGAGAGGTCACGGCCGTTTTAGGGGCGATGCCGGGTGTCCATGTCGGAGAAAATGTTCGGTGCCAGGGCAAGTGGAAGAACCACCCGAAATTTGGACCGCAGTTTGAGGTGGCCTCTTTCACTTCTGAAGCGCCCACTGACTTGGTGGGGATCCAGCGGTATCTCGAGTCGGGAATGATTAAGGGGATTGGCCCTGCTTATGCAGAGCGGATTGTCAAAAAGTTTGGAGAAGAGACGCTCGATGTCATTGATGGCAAGCCGGCGAAGTTGCTTACGGTGCCGGGCATTGGAGAGAAGCGGGTGGAGATCATTGTCCGCTGCTGGCAAGAGCAGCGAGAGATCCGCAACGTGATGATTTTCTTAAGGGGCAACGGGGTAGCTCCTTCTTTTGCACAAAAGATCTACAAGAAGTATGGCGATGAGAGCATCGAGAAGATGCGGGAGAATCCATATAGGATTGCGGGTGAGATCCGAGGCATTGGCTTTAAGAGCGCCGATCAGATTGCGCAGAATTTAGGGATCGCTCGCGATGCCCCGCAGAGGATTCAAAGTGGCATTCAATATGTTCTTTGGGAGCTTTCCGGTGAAGGGCATGTCTGCTATCCCAAAGAGGCTCTTGTGGAAGAGGCTGTGAAGATCTTAGAGGTGGAGCAGCCGCAGATCTTGAAGGAGCTACATGCCTTGCAAGACAGCGATGAGGTGGTAGAGGAGGATGGGCTTGTTTGGATCAAGCCGCTCTATTTGTCAGAGGTGGGGATTGCAAGGGAAATGACAAGGCTCAAAGGGGCCCCTTGTGCACTTAGGGATGTAGATGTCCCGAAAGCCTTGGGATGGGTCGAAGAGAAGCTGCGAATTCAACTGGCCTCTCAGCAAAAAGAAGGTGTAGCCAAAGCCATCTCGGAAAAGATGATGATCCTCACCGGGGGCCCCGGTACGGGAAAGAGTACGATCACCAACGCAATTTTACGGATTTTAGAGAAGTTAACGAAAAAGATTTTGCTCGCGGCGCCAACTGGCAGAGCTGCTAAGCGGATGAGCGAGATCACACGGCGCAAAGCTTTTACCATTCACAGCATCTTGGAGATGGATTTTACTAAAGGGGGCTTTAAGAGAAACCGAGAGAATCCTTTAGGATGTGAGCTTCTGATCATCGATGAGGCTAGTATGATCGATACCCATTTGATGTATAGCCTGCTCAAGGCAATTCCCAGCCGTACGAGGGTGATTTTTGTGGGTGATATCGATCAGCTTCCTAGTGTCGGGCCGGGCAATGTGCTGCGGGATATGATCGCCTCAGAAAGTCTTTGTGTGGTTAGGTTGAATGAAATTTTTCGCCAAGCAAGAGGTTCACACATCATCACCAATGCCCACAAGATCAATCAGGGGGAATTTCCCTATTTGGGTGGTGATCGCGACTTCCGATTTTATGAAGGGGAAACACCCGAAGACATCCAGAGGATTTTGACTGGCCTGTTTGCTAAAGAGCTTGCCGGGTTTGATAAGAAGGCTGATATCCAGATCCTTTGCCCGATGAAACGAGGTGTCATTGGTACGGAAAATCTCAACCAAGTGATGCAGGACCTTCTCAATCCCAGCCCACAACCCTTATTGCGAATGGGGAAACGCTTTCACAGAGGCGACAAGGTGATGCAAATCCGCAACAACTACGATAGAAATGTCTTCAATGGGGACGTGGGCTACATTTCTGAGATCGATGTGACCGAGCAGATGCTATGTGTCGACTACTATGGAAGAAGTGTTGAATACGAGTTTTCTGATCTCGATGAGCTGGTTTTAGCCTATGCGGTGTCCATTCACAAGTATCAGGGCAGTGAATGTCCCTGTGTGATCATTCCGGTGCACACTTCGCATTTCAAGCTATTGCACCGAAACTTACTCTACACGGGGATTACAAGGGGAAAGAAGCGGGTCATCCTCGTAGGGACAAAGAAGGCCATTGCGATCGCTGTAAACACCGAAGAGGTACGAAAACGCCACTCTGGCCTCTTGAGATTTATGAGATCTGATCGCCTGGCTGGGCATTTTGCAGGTGAAGCATCTCTATCCCTTTTTCCAGCCCCGCCACAATGATCATCCCTTGACTCTCTACACCCATGAGTTTTGCCGGTTTTAAGTTGGCCACTACGACCACTTTTTTGCCGACGAGTTCTTGCGGATCTTCATAATATTGTGCGATGCCCGAAACGATGGTTCTCTTTGCAAAGCCAACATCTACGGTGAGCTTCAGAAGTTTCTTGGATTTGGGGACCGGCTCGACATCTAGAATTTGAGCCACACGCAGATCCATTTTTAGGAAGGTATCAAAGCCAATTTCTTCTTTGGGAGGCTCTACTGCAACTTCTACATCCTCTAGTACTCTATTCAATTCCTCTTCTTCTTTTTTTATCAGGGCATCTTCTACTTTTTTGAAGAGAGGCTCTGGCTCATTGAATGGTGTTTCTGGGGTGATTTTTTCATCCATAATATGACTCCAATTTTGTTTGGCAAGCTCGGTATCAAAACCGATTAGCTGCCAGAGTTTTTGCGCTGCTACCGGGATAATGGGAGAAGAAACAAGCGCTAAGGCTTTTAGGCATTCTATGCACATGCCGATAGTATCTAACATCTCCTGACGGGTATTCGGATCCTTTGCCAAGACCCAAGGTTTTTTCGCATCAAAATAGACATTGCCAATGGTGGCAAGTTCCATGATTTCTTGTGTAGCGCGCCTTAAGTGGAAAGTGCTGTAGGACTCTTTGATTTTCTGAACGAGTGCCTCTACTTTGGCTCGGAACTCTTTGTCTTCATTTTGGATTTTGGGCATTTTGCCCGCGCAATGTTTCTGAGCAAAGACGAGGGTCCGATTGGCTAGGTTCCCGTACTTACCAAGGAGCTCGGAGTTGCAGCGCATCTGAAAGTCTTTCCAGGTAAACTCTGCGTCTTGCGTCTCGGGGGCATTGGCGGCTAGGCAATAGCGGATTTGGTCGGGTGTAAACTCTAAAAAGAATCGTTCAAAATCGATGGTCCAATTATCGGATTTACTAAACTGCCTTCCCTCTAGGTTGAGGAACTCGTTGGCAGGCACCTCATCCACGAGCTTATAGGGCTGGTTTTGGCCCATGGTCATTGCGGGAAAAAATACAGCGTGAAAAGGGATGTTATCTTTACCGATAAAATGAACGAGTTTTGTGTCAGGGCTGCACCAAAAACCTTTCCAGGCATCTTTCTCGCCTATTATTTCGGCCCATTCTTTTGCTGCAGAAATGTAGCCAATCGGCGCGTCAAACCAGACGTAAAAGACTTTCCCCTCTGTCCCCTCAAGTGGGATGGGAACACCCCATTCTGAATCGCGGGTGATGGCGCGAGGGCGGAGCTCGTCAATATACCCTTTAGCAAAATTGACGACATTGGGTTTCCAGTCTTTTTTCTCGATCCAGGATTTTAGCTGCTCTTTGAATTTATCAAAAAGGAGGAACCAATGTTTGGTGGGTTTTAGGGTCAGAGGCGATCCTGATATTTTTGAGCGTGGGGATTTGAGATCGGTAGACTCATAGCTCGCCCCACATTTTTGGCATTCGTCCCCCCTCGCCTGATCAAATCCGCATTTGGGGCACGTGCCTACTACATACCGATCGGCCAAAAAGCGCTTATCTTCTATCGAGTAGAGTTGATCGGTCACTTTTTCTTCGATATAGCCGCCTGCTAAAAGGTCCTTAAAGTACTGTTGAACCGTTTCTACATGGCCCGGCCATGTCGTGCGAGAGTAATGATCGAAAGAAAACTCGAGTTTCTCGAAAAAGGCTTTGTTGATCTCATGGTAGATATCGACATGCTCTTTAGGCGACCGTTTTGCCATTTCAGCGCTAATGGTAACCGCTACGCCATACTCGTCAGAGCCACAGAGATAGAGGACATCAGCTCCCTGAAGCCTTTGGAACCTGGCATAGCAGTCTCCTGGAAGATAGGCCCCTGCAACATGGCCGAAGTGCAACGGACCATTGGCATACGGAAGTGCTGAAGTGATGAGTATCTTTTCTTTCGTCATGCTGCCGAGTGGTTGTGCTCATGTGCTTTGCGCTCGATCTCATCGACCTCTCTTAGCTCGTCGATATATTTGGGGTCGGGATTCTTTTTGATATCACGGATGATATCTCGCAGGTGTGTATCTCTACCCGACTGAATATAATATCGTCCAAGTTTAATCGCGAAATGAGCGAGCTCAAAATTGCTTCTGCAAATATTTTTTAGAGCTTCATTTGTCATAGCTTCTGCCATTGATTCTCTCCGTTTTGTGTTCTTCTGCTATAAATATGCTGCGCAAAATCTCGTATGCGCGATGTAAGTTGTCATTTACGATGACATAGTCGTATTGAGGGGCCATCTCGATTTCGTGCTCAGCCCTTTTGAGCCTCTCTTCGATGAGCTCTTCATTTTCCGTTTTCCGATTGAACAATCTAGCGCGAAGCTCTCCCATAGAAGGGGGCTTTATGAAGATGAAGACGGCATCGGTCTTTTGTTTTTTCAGCTGCATGGCGCCGTCCGTATCGATCACGAGGATCACGTGCTCACCATTTTTTAGATTTTTCTCGATGCTAGTGTTTAAGGTGCCATAATGATTACCAAACACCTCAGCATGCTCTAAAAATTCTCCAGCTTTGACTTTGCTTTCAAACTCATCGTTTTCCATGAAATGGTAGTCGACGTCAGCGATTTCTCCCTTTCTTGGCTTTCTAGTCGCGCAGGAAATACTCTCTTTCACACAAGGAAACTCATCAATGAGCATACGGGCCAGGGTTGTTTTCCCAGTGCCTGCGGGGGCGCTGACTACAAAGATCAGCCCTTTTTTAAGATTTCCGAGTAGACTTTCCATTATTCTATATTTTGCACCTGTTCTCGTATCTTTTCCAGCTCAGCTTTTGCATCAATGACCTTTTTTGTCACAGACAGGGCGGCAGTCTTAGAACCAATGGTATTGATTTCACGTAGCATCTCCTGTGTAAGAAATTCTAGTGTTCTTCCTACGCTCTCTTCTTTAGAAGAAAGAAGATCCTGCATTTGTTTAAAGTGTGATTTCAACCTAGTGATTTCTTCTGTGATGTCCACTTTTTCGGAAAAGAGGGCGATTTCTTTCAATATCCTCTCATCCTTGCCCGCCTCTTCAAATAGCTCTTTTAAGCGAGAAGTCAATTTTTTGCGATGATTTTCGGGGCTTTTCGCGTTCTCTTTTTCCATGAATGAAACGCTTGCAGAGAGGATTTTTAGACGCTTTGTAATATCTTGAGCTAGCGCTTTTCCTTCGGTTTCTTTCATTTTAATGAGATCTTGCAGGGCTTTTGTCAGCGTTTTCTTCACTTCTGGTGCGCTAACTTCTTCTTCCAAAGAGCTGCGATCCATCTGCTGCAGGAGAAATGGGAGGGTGATCTCATCAGGAGAAAGCTTGAGTTCTTTAGCTATCTTGGTAAAGCCGCTTTTGAGCTTTTTCAAGAGCGATAGTGAGACTAGGGATTCTTCCCCCTTTGTATTCCGGATCTTTACAGCGATTTTCCCTCGGTGGATAACTTTGGAAATACTTTTTCGTATTTCCATGTCCAAGGAAAGGAGTTCTCTATTTAGATGGGAATGGATATCAAGCCCTTTTCGGTTAACAGAAGAGAGTTCAACGTCAATCTCTTTGCTTCTTGCCCTTGCGTAGCCGGTCATGCTTCTAGCCATTTTTTAATCTCCCAAAGCTCATTCGGTGGATGGGGGTTGCTCCGAGCTCATCGAGAGCATCCATATGCTCCTTTGTCCCGTACCCTTTGTGGTTTTTAAATCCATACTCTGGGTAGAGGTCATGATATCCCATCATAATATGATCGCGTGTTACTTTTGCAATAATTGATGCGGCAGCAATCGATTGCGCTTTTTGATCGCCGTCTACTACAGCTTCTGATGGCATGCATGAGTCGAATGTATGACACCCATCTATCAGTAGAAACTGGGGCGTTTTCGTAAGTCGCTGGCAAGCCCGTTTCATCGCCTCAAGTGTTGCATTGTGGATGTTCAGCTCATCAATTTCAGAAGGTTCTACAATTCCAATGCCAAAATCGATATTGGGGTGAAGGATAAGGTCCTGGTATAGAGTATAGCGAAGCTTTTCGTTTAGTTTCTTACTATCGTCAATGCCCCGAAGGGTATACCCTTCTGGTAAAATGCAGGCGGAGGCAACGAGCGGACCAGCTAGTGGTCCTCTACCCGCTTCATCAACACCTGCAATCACCTCAAATCCCTGATTGCGAACCTCTTCTTCGATGCTGCATAGTCGCTTTAGGCGATAAGTCTCTTTTCGCTTAGCGCTTTGAGCTCGCAATCTACTCTTCTTTTGGCTTTTCTTCTTTGGCTTCTGGCTTGGGTGCTTCTGGAGCTGGAGCCGCAGCTTCTGTAGTTTTCAAAATACGCTCTTGGACTTTTGCTTTCTTCCCAACAACGCCACGAAGGTGGTAAAGCTTACCTCTACGCACTTTTCCGCGCTTGATCACTTCAATCTTCCCAACACGGGGGCTGTGTATCGGGAACATTCTCTCCATCGCAGACCCATAAGCTATGCGATAAACGAGAATACTCTCAGAAATTCCGCTTCCCTTTCGCCCAATCACGGTGCCAGTATACACCTGAACACGCTCTTTTGCTCCCTCGATGATGCGGTAGTTGATGCTGATCGTATCTCCTACTTTGAATTCGGGGATATCGGTCTTGAGCTGATCCGCTTCAATACTTTCAATCAGTTGATTCATCGTTTGCTCCTATTAATTCTGGCCTTACTTGCCGAGTTATCTTTTCACTTTGGCGCATGCGCCACTTTTCAATTTCTTTGTGGTTCCCACCGATAAGCACTTCGGGAACCCGCATTCCTTCAAATTCTTCAGGTCGTGTGTACTGAGGCCCTTCGAGCAACCCCTCCTGGAAAGAGTCTGATGCCGCGGCCTCTTTGTGACCCAAAACACCGGGGACAAAGCGGATGATCGCATCGGTTACAACCATTGCTGGCAAACAACCACTTGTCAGGACAAAATCCCCTATGCTAATCACTTCGTCTACCTCGCTATCTATCACTCGCTGATCTATCCCTTCATAATGGCCGCACAGCAAAATCAAATGGGGCTTTTTAGCTAGCCCTTCGCACTTTTTTGCTTTGAGCATCTCGCCCTGCGGCGAGAGGTAAACCACATGAGAGTCTTCATTTCTCACACTCCGTATGGCAGAGACACATGGTCCTGGCATCATCAACATCCCTGGACCACCCCCGTAGGGACGGTCATCTACTCTTCGATGCTTATCTCGTGCAAAATCTCGGATATCGATCAGTTCGATCGAAATCACCCCTTGCTCTTTTGCCCGTTTAATCATGCTCACATCAAAAGGACTGTAGAAGCATTCTGGGAAGAGCGAGAGGATGGTAATTTTCATTACTTTGCAGGAGCAGGTGTTGCTTTCTTACGGCTCGCTCTTTTCTTCGCAGCAATTTTCACTTTTTTCGCTTCTCGTTTCTCGTTCCACTGCTTGATCACATTGGGAGCTACGCGAGCGATGAGATTTTTCGCATCTTCGGACATTTCTGCTCCGAGATTGAGCCAATGAAGCGCTCTCTCTTCGTTCACTTTTGCATTATTTTCTGCCATAAAGGGATCATACCATCCCAAGTTATCCAGATACTTCCCGTCGCGCTTTACGTGTGTATCACAAGCAACTAAACGGTAGGTCTGGCGATTGGCACGCCCTTGTTGGCGCAAGCGAATTTTCACTGCCATAACATCTCCTTTGACATTTTCATATCGGCCATCGACCCCATTTTCGGCATCGACTTGCACAGTTTTTTCAGTTTTTTAAATCCTTTTACAAGGCGATTCACATCATCGATGCTCGTTCCGCTCCCCTTCGCGATACGGCGGCGGCGGCTGGGTACCAGCTCAACCGTTTCTCCTCGCTCGGAGCTGGTCATCGATTGGATGATAGCCTCGGTTTTTTGAAATTCTTTTTCCGAGATGTCCAAATCTCCTAGATTCGACATTCCGGGAACCATCTTGAGCAGACTCTTCATCGACCCCATTTTCTTCATCATGCCCATCTGTTTGAGATAGTCGTTGTAGGTAAAAGAAGCCTTGCGGAGTTTCTTCTCAAGTTTTTCACTTTCTTCTTCGCTAAAATGCTCTTCTGCTTTCTTTACGAGGTTAACTACATCGCCCATACCAAGGACCCGGTCAGCCATCGATTTTGGGTTGAAAACTTGGATATCATCGATGTGCTCGCCTATCCCCTCAAATTTCAGAGGTTTCTTGGTCACTTCAGTAATCGAGAGGGCTGCCCCAGCTCTTGCAGAGCCATCAAGCATCGTTAAGATCGAACCAGTTATTCCAAGCGCCCCATCAAACTCCTGGGCCGTTTTGACTGCGTCTTGTCCTGTGGTTGCATTCGCAACGAAGAGGATCTCTTGTGGGTTGAGCGCTTTTTTCAAGTCTTTGAGCTCATCCATTAAAGGAGCATCGATGTGCAGACGCCCGGCCGTGTCGACAAGCAAGACATCATAGCCTTCTTTGCGGGCTCTAGCCAGCGCTTCTTTCGCCACTTTGAGGGGCTTGTTTTCGCCATCTACAGCAACTACGTCGGTCTCACTTTGAGCGCAAACGCGCTTGAGCTGTTCCACAGCAGCTGGTCTTTGCAAATCACACGCCGCAACGAGAACCTTTTTATTTTGCTTTTTCAGGTGCGCAGCGAGTTTGGCAGTCATCGTCGTCTTCCCGGCTCCCTGAAGCCCGCACATCAAAAAGACAGCAGGTGAAGCATTCAATTGAAGACTGGGCTCCTCAGCTCCCATCAGGGCGACAAGCTCTTCGTGCACCACCTTAATAAATTGCTGATCGGGCTTTACAGATTTGATCACATCGGCGCCCAGAACCTTTTCCTTCACTCTTTTGACGAATTGGGAAGCGACAGAATAATTAACATCGGCATCCAAAAGGGCAAGACGGACCTTGCGGACAGCGTCCGAGAGATTCTCCTCTGTCAGCTGTTTCTTGCCGGCCAGAGAGGAAAAAAGCTGAGTGAATTTATTAGCAACCGAATCAAACATAATTAATTCACTGCATTATAGGGGAATTTTGCTTGATATTCAAGGAAAAGAAGCGAGTATGGCCAGACCAGTCCTCTTCAACCAGCTGGTGCTCCCAGGGATCATCGGAAAAAATTTTACTAAGACCCTCTCCTTGCCCAGTGCCGATCTCAAAAAAAACTTTAGCCCCAGGGTTTAAAATAGTAGGCAATTCATTATTGAGTCGCTCATAGAACTCATATCCCGTTGCTCCAGACACCAAAGCCATTTTTGGCTCAAAATCCCGCACACTAGGGTCCAGCTGATCATACTCTGCCTCGGTCACATAAGGAGGATTACAGATCACCAGATCAAATTTCTCACCTTTTACTGGCTCTGTCAAATCTCCTTGAAGCCAGGTCACGTCAGGCCCATTCCCCATGGCTACATTCAGAGCTGCCTCAGAGAGATCCACCCCTACTACTTCCATATCGGGTTTCGCTCTCTTCAATCCAGCAGCCAGACAACCAGAGCCGGTGCACAAATCCAAAGCTCTGTTTTCAGCCCCATCCAACCTTTTGCAAATGAGATCAAGGAGTATTTCCGTTTCTGGACGTGGGATCAAAACGTCAGAAGTAACTTTAATTTTAGTCCCAAAAAATTCAACCTCGCCCAGAACATAGTCGACTGGTTCGCCTTTAATCACCCTTTTTAAAGCAGCTCGAAAAGGGACCAGTTCTTCCTCAACGAGCGGACGATCAAAGTGCATGTAAAGCTCGATTCTTTCTTTTTGGAGAAAATGGGCTAAAAGAGTCTCAGCAATAAAGCGGGGACGCGGAATCTGGTGCTGGGAAAGAAACTGGGTAGAGAGCTCTAATATTGATTTGCAATTCTTCATGAGTACTTAAGCTTTTCCTGATGAAAATAGGCAACGAGAGGCTCAGTGATCTCCTCTAAGTCCCCTGTCATCACTCGGTCTAACTTATAAAGAGTGAGATCAATCCGGTGGTCGGTGATCCGGTTCTGCGGATAGTTATAAGTCCGGATCCTTTCAGAGCGGTCGCCCGTCCCGACTTGAGATTGCCGAAGCTCTGAAAGCTCTTTTTGCGCCTTTTTTCTCTGCTCTTCAACAATCTTCGCAGAGAGAAGACGCATCGCCTTATCTCGATTTTTGTGCTGAGATTTTTCTTGCTGGCAATAGGCCACAGTTCCCGTTGGAATGTGCGTAATCCGGACAGCTGAGTCGGTCGTATTGACATGCTGACCACCGGCGCCAGAAGCTCGATAAGTGTCAATTTTTAGATCTTTTTCATCGAGGTCGATCGTCTCTTCTTCATCGGGCTCCATCAAAACAGCCAAAGTAACCGCAGAAGTATGAACGCGCCCTTGCGTCTCGGTTTCAGGCACCCTCTGCACACGGTGCGTTCCTGCTTCATACTGAAGAAGCCTGTGAACATTAGGCCCTGAGAGAACCATGATGTATTCTTTAAAGCCACCTACTTCGGATTCGGTGAAGGAAAGAGGCTCAAAAGTCCAGCCACATTTAGCTGCATAGAGCTGATACATGCGAACTATGTCACCTACAAAAAGAGCCGCCTCATCCCCGCCAGTTCCAGCACGGACTTCCATAATCGTATTGCGCGAGTCATTGGGATCGGGAGGAACGAGAAGTGTTTCGACTTTACTGCGAGCTAAGGGGGCCTGCTCTTCTAAAGAAGCAATCTCTTCTTGGAGCATAGCAAGGAGCTCTTCATCGGTTTCTAGATCGAGAAGCTCCTTATCTTCCTTGAGCTGTTTCTCGATATTTTGCAGAGAGCCCCAGGCCTCATTCACCTGAGATAAATAGGAGTGCTCCTGAGTGAGCTCTCTATAAGTCTTCTGATCTGAAAGAGTATCGGGACTTCCCAAAAGCGCTTCCACTTCTGAGAGCCGCTCGATTAGCTTAGCAACGCGCTGCTCCATTTATTTTTTAGGAGTCGTCTTTTTCGCTACTTTTTTCTTAGCAGGAGCCTTTTTTTCTTCTTTGGCCTCTTCTTTCTTAGGTTCTGCTCTCTTAGCGTAGCGCTTGCGGAACTTATCAACACGTCCTTCGGTGTCAACAAACTGCGTGCTGCCCGTAAAGAATGGGTGCGAAGCTGAAGAAATAGCCACGCGATAGACAGGATATTCCTTCCCTTCAAATGTATCAGTTTCTTCAGGCTTCAGAGTAGAACCGCAGACAAACTTTGTCCCAGTAGAGGAATCGACAAATAGGATGTCTTGATAATCAGGGTGACCTTCTTTTTTCATTGGAGCTCCAAAAAGTATTTACACAAGAGCCAATTTTACCAAACTCCCCCTTTAACCACAAGACCAGACAAATACGAATTCAGAATTTAAATATTGAGATTGCAAATATCCTAGATGAATAGACATGCCGGGTTCCACGCGCTTACGCCACGTCCCAAGCGACCCCCTTGCACCTCACCTCAGCAAAGCCCTCCCACAATAAATAGTTCTGCGAAGGACAAGGAGATGGGGCCCGCCCTAAGACTGGAAGCCAGAGTGAGAATTCTGCTTGCTTGAGCAGCAGACATATCTATTCATCTAACTAATCCCTAAACACCAATATATTAATTCTGATTTTGGGCGAGGTAAGCCATGCGGGCGGTACGGAGACCTTCGAGGACACCCTCTTCGTATCGGAAATAGGGATGGTTCTCAAGCTGCGGGAAGTCATTGGGCTGCATCACGTCGTCTCGGGTAATGTTGGGAATAATCTTCTCCGCCATTTTAAATACCCGCTCTTCTTGCTGAACGACCAGCTCATCAAACAATTCTTCAAACATTTTGCTTCCTCCTCTCTCGAAAAAACTCCTGCATGAGACCCTTAGCTTCTTCTTCGCAAACACCCCCTAGCACCTCCACCTGGTGAATGGGATGGGCCTTAGAAAGGACATCAAAGACCGTGCCATTGGCCCCATGGCGCAGGTCCGGCGCGCCATAAACTAGGCGCTTGATCCGAAAAAGAGCCATGGCCCCTGCGCACATGGCACAGGGCTCCAATGTGCAGTAGAGTGTCGTATCGCTTAGTCGCCAGTTACCAATTTTTTTCGCCCCTTCTTGCAAACAAAGTAGCTCCGCATGCGCTGATGCATCTTTTTTTTGTTCCACAAGATTGTGCCCGCGTGCAATAATTTCACCTGCAGAAACAAGCACACAACCGACGGGAACCTCCTCTATAACAAAAGCTTTTTTTGCTTCGAGAAGGGCCTCTCGCATAAAAATTTCATCATCTACATGCACTATTTTTGTCTCTTGTCTATAATTGAAAAGCTATGCTATCATGAAGTTTTGCACTTGGCAAGATGTAAGCAGATTTCAAAATGTCATTGAAATGAAAACTGAAAGTGTTTACAATAAAGTTTACTTGCACAATTGATTTTAGTATCCAAAGGAGATCTTTAAATGTCACTCGATAAAGGCACGAAAGAAGAAATTACCAAGAAGTATCAGCTGCACGAGAAGGATACGGGTTCCGCAGACGTTCAAATTGCAATTTTAACTGAGCGAATTGCAGAGCTTACAGAACATTTGAAACTCGCACCTAAAGATCATGGCTCACGCCTTGCTCTTCTTAAGCTTGTTGGACAGCGCCGTAAACTTTTAGATTATCTTAATTCAACGGACACAAAGCGTTATCAAAACTTGATTGTACGACTTAACCTTCGTAAATAAACACAATCTTAACGCCCTCTTTAAAAAGGCAAGCCTTTGGCTTGCCTTTTGTTTTGCCCCTAATTTTTTTTCCTGTTATAATTCACCAAACGTTTGGCGAGATATATACACATCGCGATTCATGAATTGGGAATTTCACAAGGAGGCTCACAAATTTTTTGACTATGACGAGTTGCAGTGTTCATGGACACGGAACGAGGAGAAGGTAAAAAATTTGTGAGGAAACCGACGCCGTGAAAAACCGATTCATGGACTGGGATGTGTATAAGATGCCCAGTTCTTTAGATCAATCCCTTGATCTGCGGAATTGGACAATTTATCCGCTGGCGAAAATCAAAGGAAATTTATGAATAAAGAATCTATGAGCGTATCAATCGGCGGAAGGGAAATCTCCTTCGAGACCGGTAAGATCGCAAGACAAGCCAACGGCTCAGTTATTCTGCGCTCTGGCGACACAATGCTCCTAGGTACGGCCTGTGCCTCGGATACCCCCCTTCAAGACGTCGATTTTCTCCCCTTGAGGGTCGATTATCAGGAAAAATTTTCCTCTACAGGAAAAACCCTCGGTGGATACCTAAAAAGGGAAGGAAGACCTACTCAAAGAGAAATTTTGACTTGTCGCTTGATCGACCGCCCCCTACGCCCTCTATTTGAGAAGGGCTGGTACCACGACACCCAACTACTCTCCTATGTTCTCTCTTATGATGGAGTTCATACACCAGAGCCATTGGCCATCTGCGCCCTGTCAGCTGCTCTAGTCATCTCTGATATCCCCCTCGTTAAGCCCGTTGGAGCCGTCCAAGTGGGTCTCGTTGGAGAAAGACTAATCATCAACCCCACCTTCCAAGAAATGGAAAATTCGCGCCTCGACCTTATGCTCGCAGGTACCGAAGACGCCATCCTTATGATTGAAGGCTATGCCGACTTCCTAACAGAAGAGCAAGTCCTCGAAGCCGTGGAAGAAGGACACAAAGCAATCCAGCAAATCTGTAGAGCTTTAAGCGAGTGGCAAAACCTCGTCGGGAAAGACAAAAGACTCGACACCTTGCGCCTCCCTTCAGAAGATATCCTCAAAGACGTTGAGGCCTTTTCTTCAAAAGACCTTGAACAAGCTGTGCGCATTGTAGGCAAACAAGAGCGTGATGAAAAAATCAGTGAGATCAATGCCGCCCTTCTAGCAAAATATTGCCCAGAAGAAGCAGAAGCCACTCACCCTAAAAATGAAGTGATGGCCGCATTTAAGAAATCACAAGCCCGCGCGATGCGTGAGATGATCTTAAAAGAGAACGTCCGCTCTGATGGCCGCCAAACCGACCAGGTGCGACCTATCTCTATTGATATGGGTTATCTACCTCGCACACACGGAAGCTCGGTCTTTACCCGCGGAGAAACCCAGGCTGTTGCGGTGGCGACCCTTGGTGGAGACACAATGGCTCAACGCTACGAGAGCCTAAACGGAGAAGGCGGACACCGCTTCTACCTCCAATACTTCTTCCCTCCTTTCTCTGTTGGAGAAGTCGGAAGATTTGGCCCTCCAGGACGAAGGGAAGTTGGGCATGGCAAGCTCGCAGAGCGATCACTTGCTGCTGCCCTTCCTTCAGCTGATGATTTCCCTTACGTCATCCGCCTAGAATCCAACATCACAGAATCCAATGGGTCCTCTTCTATGGCTTCTGTCTGTGGTGGATGCTTAGCAATGATGGATGCCGGGATCCCTCTCAAACACCCAGTCGCAGGAATTGCAATGGGTCTGATCCTTGAAGGTGAAAAATATGCCATCCTATCCGATATCCTCGGAGCAGAAGATGCTTTAGGTGATATGGACTTTAAGATCGCAGGTAATGACTCTGGAATCACTGCCTTCCAGCTCGACATCAAGATTGAAGGGATCACCCCTCAAATCATGAAAGCAGCCCTTACCCAAGCAAAACAGGGACGCCTACACATCCTTCAGAAAATGATGGAAGCTTGCCCAAAACCAAGAGAGCAGCTTTCAGCCCATGCACCTCGGATCGAGACCGTCAAGGTCAAGCCGAGCAAAATTGGCATGGTCATTGGGCCTGGAGGGAAGCAAATCCGTGAGATCATCGAAGTTAGCGGCGCTGAGATCAACATCGACGACGATGGCGTGGTCAGCATCGTAGCTGCTACCCATGATGCCATGGAAAAAGCCAAAGAGATGATCCACAACATCACAGCAGAAGCTGAAGTGGGCAAGGTCTATAAGGGTAAAATCGTCTCGATCGTCCCCTTTGGAGTCTTCGTATCACTCGTTGGCCAGCAAGAAGGCCTTTGCCATATCTCCGAGCTCTCGCATGAGAGAATCGAAGATATCCGCAAGAAAGGCTTTAAGGAAGGGCAAGAGCTCGAGGTCAAAGTCCTCGAGATCGATGACCGAGGCAAAGTTCGCCTCAGTCACAAGGTCCTCCTCGAGGCCCCTGCTAAATAGGACTAAGTCTTACAAAAAATCCCCGGTTTTCACCGGGGATTTTTTTTACCCCAAACCAACTCAAGAATTGGTTTGGGTATATGTTAAAATTCCACTAATGCCTTGCCCGCATGGGCATAATTGATGACGTGAGATAAACCCATGGTATGCTCCTCTTCCCCACCATAAATAAGGAAGCCCTCTTTGCAACGCTCCCCAGCAATATTACGGAAAAAATCTAAATTTTTTAAAAAATCTATGTGAAACGTTTTTCCAGCTTTGACTTCAATGGGAATAAGCTCTCGCCCCTTTTGATGAATAAAATCTACCTCGTTGCCATGTGCGTCTCGGAAAAAGTACAAATGGGAATCAAGTCCCTGATTAATCCTACTTTTATAGAGTTCTAAAAAAATGAGGTTCTCAACGAGATTCCCTCTAAGGGGGTCTCTCGGCAACTGATCAAGATTTTCGATTCCTAGTAAATAGCTTGCAAGACCAACATCGGTAAAGTAAAGTTTTGAAGATTTTGTGATCCTTTTTCCAAAATTTTCAAAATAGGGCTGCACTCGAATGAGAACAAAGGAAGCTTCCAAAATCGATAGCCATTCTTTCACTGTTTTCGTAGAGATTCCCACATCACCAGCAATTCCTTCTAAATTAATCAGCTGCCCTATTCGACCTGCACAAATTTTCATAAACCTCTGAAACTGCATGAGATCTTTAATATTTGAGAGCTGTCGAAGGTCGCGCTCAATGTAGGTTTGAAAATAATTGCTGTAAGCCCTAGTTGGATCGAGCTGCTCTTTGAAAATACGGGGATATCCGCCTAGTAAGAGCGCTTCATCAAGGCTTAAATGGATCCTATTTTCTTTCAATTCGGCAAGACTCATAGGAAGGAGGGTTAATGTCGCCGTTCGCCCAGCCAAGGATTGAGCAATAGCTTGCCTCAACTCCATCTGGTGACTACCAGTCAAAACAAACATTCCATTTTGCTGTTTCTCATCAACTATGATTTGAATATACGAAAGGAGCTCTGGCGCTCTTTGGATCTCATCCAAAATCGCCCCATTAGGATATTTTTCAAAAAATCCCCTTGGGTCATAAGTCGCAAAATCTCGCACATCTTTTGCTTCTAAATTGACGTAGGGCAAATGAGGAAATTGATTTTGAACTAAGGTTGTTTTGCCTGACTGGCGTGGGCCAATAATCGTTACAACGGGGTAGTTTTCAACCAACTCTGCCAGTTCTTGAACTATAAATCTTTTATACATAACAACTTGGACAATCCGTACCTTTACTTACGGATTATCCGGAAAAAGCGAGTTTTTCTCAAGAATTTTTACAGGGGACTAGGTCCCTTACGGGGAAGGATCTTGGAAATCGACGTTGCCATTTGGAGGCGTGTTTTCGATGGGGCTAGGAGGAGGAATGTCTTTCCGATTTACTCTACTAAAACCACACTGAATATGTCTTTCGTGACACCATCAAACTCTCGAGCAATTTTAAGCTTCAAACTACCCCAGCCTTGCAGTCAACCGTTGGGCTATCTCGTCCTGCTGACTCTTAATGTCATTAAACCGAAAATCAGCCTCTATTCTTCCTAAATAGGATTTCAGGTATAGATAATCGTCGCAAGGTCTGTTCATCCATTGATGAAAATACTTTAAAAAGTACGTATCTTCAAATATCTCGTTTGCAATGTTTCGAGCTTGTTGTTCAGCCAACTTTTCTGCAGGCACTCTTTTGTTGAAAATCAAAAATTTATGGGGAGTGTTCGCTATACGATAGGAGCTATCTACGACTATTTTAAAATCTAGGAAGGCGAAAATCCCACCTAAACTCAAGGACACAGCATTAAGATTTATGTAGCTGAAGCCATAAAAAACAATAGAAAAAGAACTAAATATGAAACCTGCGATTGAAGCAACTAAAAGAGCTGTAGTAATGGCCTTATACTTTAAAGCTCCCATCTTCATTTCTTCCCGAAGAAGCCTAACTTCCCTAGACTCTATAGCCTGCGAACTCCGATTTATCGCGCCAGCAGCCAAATTTCTTAATGCATCTAACATAGCCTAAGGTTCGTCCCGTCCTATTTCGAAAGACATTCTAATGAACCAGATCTATGATTTCAAGAAAGTCTAGGTCCCCTGCGGGGAGGGATCTTGGAAATCGACGTTGCCATTTGGAGGAGTGTTTTCGATGGGGTTTGGAGGAGGAGGAGGGTCTTTGCGAGCTCTATCGGCATCGCTTTTTACCCTTTCTTTCTTCTTATTCTCATCAAATGTGCCATTGATGATGTCATCGACATCTTGGCGATCGAGGGTCTCGAACTCCATGAGCATGTCGGTCATCAGCTGAACTTTATCGCGATTATCTTCGATGATCTTAGTCGCTTCTTTGTGGGCAGCGTCCAAGATGCTACGTACTTCATCATCGATCTGCTTAGCTGTCTCTTCAGAGTAATTCTTCTCATGCTGAGACATGCCGAGGTATTGCCCTTGCTCAGAACGCTCATCATAGGCAACAGCACCAAGGGCATCGGTCATCCCCCACTCACAGACCATGCTGCGGACAAGGCGGGTAGCTTGCGAAATATCCATTTGCGCGCCACTAGAAATATCTCCGATGAAGATCTCCTCTGCCACTCGACCTCCCATAAGGACGGCGAGTTGATCGATGACTTCTTTTTTCCAGTAGCTGAGGCGATTTTTCTTGGGCATGAAGTGGGTTGCTCCAAGAGATAGGCCTCTAGGTATGATCGTTACCTTATCTACGGTATCACCATGCTCAACAACCAAGCCGACGATGGCATGACCCGATTCGTGGATAGCAGTTGTCCGCTTCTCTTTATTATCGATTTCTAGGGATCTACGCTCTTTACCATAGCGAACTTTGTCGCATGCTTCGTTGACCTCTGGCTGGGTGACAGCACTGCGGCCATTTCTAGCTGCAAGTAGAGCTGATTCATTGAGGATATTGGCAAGATCTGCACCAGATGCACCTGGAGTGTTGCGAGCAATGGTCATTAAGTCAACAGCTGAATCGAGCTTGATCTTGCGAGCGTGGACTTTGAGGATTTCATGACGTCCTTTGATATCGGGAAGCTCCACCACAATCCGGCGATCAAATCGCCCTGGACGAAGGAGGGCTTTATCGAGCACATCAGGGCGGTTAGTTGCGGCAATGAGGATCACCCCTTCGCTTGTATCAAATCCGTCCATCTCTACGAGAAGTTGGTTCAAGGTCTGTTCTCTTTCATCATGTCCACCGCCAACACCACCGCCACGGTGACGCCCTACAGCATCGATCTCATCAATGAAGATGATACAGGGGGCTTGTTTACGGGCTTGCTCAAATAGGTCACGGATACGACTAGCACCCACACCAACGAACATTTCAACGAAGTCAGAACCTGAGATTGAGAAGAATGGGCGGTCCGCCTCGCCAGCTACGGCTTTGGCAATGAGGGTTTTTCCTGTTCCGGGCGCTCCAATGCAGAGTACCCCTTTTGGGATACGCGCACCGAGTGCTGTGAATTTGGCGGGGTCTCTCAAGAAATCGACGATTTCAGAAAGCTCTTCTTTAGCTTCGTCACAACCTGCCACATCTTTGAAGGTGACTTTATTGTTGTCCTTAGAGAGGAGGCGAGCTGGGGATTTTCCAAAGGTCATGGCTCCAGAGCCCATCCCTTTCATCTGCTTGGAAAAGACAAAGTAGAGCAAAAAGACGACGAGTAATACGGGTAATAGGGTAAGTAGGTAGCCAAAATAATTTGGTGAGGGCTCTTCGCTTTTGAAGGTTTTATCCAGAGCGGTAGTGCGAGGTTGATCAGGAGCTTTGAAGTCGGTGCTCTGATTAGCAGCAAACTCTTGCCACTCAGAACGGGCTCCTGCAAACCACTGACTATAGGTCTCAGGATCTTGCTTTTCTAGCTGGCGAGAGGAAAGTTCTTTGTTATTGAAGTACCAAACCACTCCAGCAACCTGCTGGCGAGCTTTATCTAACTGAGAGCTATTGGTGATGAGCTCCTCGGAAATTTGTCGGTAGCGGGTAAGGTCTTGCTTATAAGTACGAACAGCGCGCAACTGACTGAGGCGCACCCCATCTTCTACTTGATTCAGCTCATCGACCATCCCTTGTAGCTGATTGATCGTTGAAGAATAGACTTCGGTTCGATCAGGCATGCTGAAATCTCGCGCTTTGAATACAGACTCTTCCATATCCTTGAGCTGTTGTTTCATTGCCTCGTTGCCAATACCCAAATTGGGTGAGCGGAAAGAGCTAATGAGTGTTTTTAACTCGTTGCCATATCGGTCGAGTTGAGCGGGTGTGCTTGAGGCTACGCGAAAATTACTTTTAATTTCTTTTAGCGACATGACTTGTCTGTCACCTACTGAGCGGACAACTACAGCGTTTTCACTGCCGGGCATATCATAACTAGAGTTGACGACCACATAACCACGACTGGGGATGGCAATTCCACTAAGATTGACAAACCAATCTGCAGAACTCTCTACACCACTTCTCAAACCTTTCACCTCTTTTTCAAGAGAGGCCTGCTCTAAAGTCAACTGGTTGTTTATGTTAAGGAGCTCAAGAAATCGATAGCGCGCTTTAGAATCTTCAGAGACGCGGTCCTTGAATTTCCCGCTAAAGGTGACGAGATTGTCATTCAGCGCCGTTTTCTTAGCGGTGTCCTTGTGGACAAGATCGAGATTCACCAAGTGCTCGACTTGATGACTAAAAGAGACTTTGCCCACCTTATCTTTATTCATACTCTGAAAAGAATAGAAAATCAGTACGGCGGCTAGAACAATAAGAAGAAATCCTCCTGGGAGGCCTCTTCGGGGCGGCTTGTTTTTATTATCTTCACTCATAATTTTTTTTATAACATAACCTAAGTGTTTTTAAAAGGATAAAAAGATATCCAGTTTCTTGAAAAGCGGCAGTGTTTTTGCAAGCAAAATTTTCAAGGCCAGATGGTTAGGCCTCGTTTAATTGTAACAGATTTTTATTTTTTATCGCAATCGCCACGCAAAATGAAGGGTCCTCATTCTTTGTTCCGAGTAAAAATTCTGCTACAGGCTTTCCATTTTTTAAAATGATAGGCAAGCAATCGCGCATAAATGCGGGAACTTTGCCATTTTGCCATTTTTTTCGATAATAGGGTGAAGCGGGAGCCAGATGATATTCCCCCTTGGGAAGAGCAAGAGAAATTTTTCCTTTCCAAAAGCTTAGCCAGGGCTCTTCGTGAGTTAAACTACCCCCTGTTTGGATCTCCCACTGCCACTCCTCTTGGTAAATCGTTTTAGCACCTAAAGGAATGTTTTCACAAAATTTTGGCAGGGGTCTTTCAATCCAAAAAACTTTTTGCCGATCGACGATCAGCTTGTGCTCTCCAAAATGGACATGAAAATTTGCCTCGGAAGATTCTACTGCCCTGATCAACTTTTCGATTATGTTTCGGCTACAGGAAAATTGCTTTGAGAGGACGTGCTCTATCTCAACAGGGTGCGCACAAGAAAAGTCCCACATCTTCCCAAATGGGCCTACAACGGGAGAGTAGGAGCTTGTTTTTTTATCTAGATAGGCTTGGAGCGATTTTGCCTGATTGCCAATTGAGACGAGTGGAGACTCCACCTCTTTTCCAAATTCTTTTGAAAGCAATGGGATAATGGTTCCTCTCATCCGTGCCCTTAGGTATTTTGGATCAAAATTGCTCTTATCCTCGATGGGATTTAGGCCTTGCTCGTCTACAAATTTTAAGATTTTTGACTTGGAAATAGTTAAAAGAGGCCGCCAAATAGGCATGCTTTCCCTAACGGACCTGGGCTCGATTCCCTTGCAATTGATTAGGTGAGCTCCTTCTAGTAATCTCTTCAAAATGGTTTCCACATGGTCGCCTCGATGATGGGCTAAAACAAGCGCTTCATACTCTTCAGAGGCAAAGAGCTTTTCAAAAAAGGCAACCCGCTCTCTTCGAGCTCCATTTTCTGAAAGGTCAGGAGACGGACTACTCTCTGAGTAAAAGGGAATTTTATGGGATTTTGCCCAATTTTCTAGCTGCTTGCATTCTTCTTTACTCTCTTCTCTCCATCCATGATCAAAATGGGCAACATGGAATGGGTGATTAAGACTCAAAAGGATGTGTGCTAGAGACAAAGAGTCGGCCCCACCAGAAAAACCTAAAAGCAAGGGCTTTTTCAATTGGGAGTGTTGTTTTAAAAACTGCGCGACTTCTTGTCTTAAAGATCCTAAAACCATACAATTAAACTTTCTTAAAACCAAGAAGGACACCAATGCCACTACTTTGGCGGTATTTGCTCCGTAATTACCTCAGAGTTTTCGCTCTCTGCACCGCAGGATTTATTGCGGTACTCCTCGTAACCAGATTCCAAAGCATTGCCCGCTTTGCTGCAACGGGAGCATCCATTTTATACGTACTGAAATTCATTATCTACCAAATTCCCTTCATTCTCCCCCTCGCCGTTCCGATCTCTTGTTTGATTTCAGCTCTAATCCTCTTTCAGAGGATGAGTCGCTCTCACGAACTGACTGCCCTTCGCGCCTGTGGCCTTGGCCTTACTCCGATTGCCTTCCCTCTACTGGTTTGTGGCGCCCTTGTGAGTATGCTCAATTTCACCATCATCTCTGAAGTGGGGCCTAGGTGCCGTGGCCTTTCCAAAGGCCTTGCCTATGAAATTGCCGCCCTCAACCCCCTTTGCCTTTTGCAAAAAGACACCTTGATCAAGCTCAAAAATACTTATGTCGATATGAAGGTGCTCAAGTCGGGCAAATATGCTGAAGATGTTTGCTTCATTATGCGCAATATTTCCAATCAGCGGCTGGGGCTAATGCTAGCAAAAAAGCTCTACCTTGAAGATCAAAAGATCACGGGCAACGATGTCACCTTCATCTCAAGTATAGACCCTAAAAATGAAGACTGTTTTGACCACTTAATTATTGAAAACCAAAGTGAAATGCAAACACAAGCGGGTGATTTAGCCCAGTACCTGCGTAGCAGCCAGTGGAATGTTGGGTATGATGCGCTGAATTTAAAAATCCTCAGGGCCAAGTACCTGGCAGAAAAAGATCACGAGAGAGCTCTTCCAGAAATTGCCAGGCGTTTATCTTTGGGCCTTGCCGCCTTTCTCTTCACTCTTGTTGGGGTCGCTTTTGGAATGGAAACTACGCAAGCTCGAAAATACCAAGGAACTCTATGGGCCATTGGGTTAATGGCTTTCTATCTAATCACTTTCGTAGCAGCAAAATCGATGAAACACGATTGGGTATATAGCATTGCTTTCTATTTAGGCCCCTTGCCTATCATCTGTGCTCTAGCTCTGAGAAATTTCAAAAAACTGGCAAGAGGGAACCTATGATCAAAATCTGGGAGAGATATATCCTTCGTGAGTTTTTTAAGCTCTTTGTCCTCTTCCTTTTTGGGTTTTATTTCCTTTATGTCGTGGTCGATTACTCCGCTCATATGCAGGACCTCGCACTTGGAAAGGGTCTGTCTCTTTTTAAAGTGATCCAGTATTACCTTCTGCAATTCATAAAGAGGATGGATATTCTCCTGCCCCTAGCCGTCCTCATCAGCTCCATCAAAGTCCTTTGCCAATTGAACCTCAATAAAGAACTACTCGCTTTTCAATCGGCAGGTCTCAAGCTCAAAAGGCTGATTCGCCCCCTCATCCTAGTTGGATCTCTTGCGTGCTGCGTAAATTTGGCCGTCAACCAGTTTGCAGTCCCCTATTCCCTTAACTTCATCGACAAGTTTCACGACGCCCACTTGAGACATTCTTTTCGAGGCAAGCGAATCGAGCCGCTCCAAGTAATGCATCTCGAAGATCATTCAAAACTGGTCTATCAATACTACGACGCTGCAAAAGAAGCCTTTTTTGATGTGATCTGGATCAAAACTCCCGATGACCTCTGGCACATGCGCTATCTAAAAGCCGACCCAAAGAACCAGCAGGGAGAGTGGGTCGACCATCTGCAAAAAAAAGAGGATGGGAGTTTTGAAAAAACTGAGTCTTACCCTTCATGGGTTTTTGATGAACTTCAATGGAGCGCCGATGCGCCAAGGCGAGGATTTATACCTTTTGAAAACCGCTCTATCGAAGACCTTTGGAAGATTTACAAAACAGATCCCCTACTCACCTCAAATGAAAGACAACAGGTCGTCACGCAAATACTGTTTAAGGTGATTATGCCTTTTCTCGCGCTCATCGTCCTTATTGCCATCATCCCCTTTTGCACCTCTCATGCAAATCGCCTCCCCCAATTCCTCTTATACAGCGTTAGTTTATTCTCATTTGTCGCGTTCATCGCCCTGATGGATGCTGCTGTCATCATCGGGGAAAGCGGGACCTTATCTCCAATTATCGCAATTCTATCGCCATTTATTCTCCTTCTCAGTATGTTTGGCTGGAAATACATAAAAGTCCAATGACCTGGAAAATAAAACTTCTCATTTTTTGGAATGTGCTTGGCATCATTCTATTTACGAGCCTCTTCGCTTCTCCCATTTGGAACCACATCGATCCCACCTTGTTCCGCTTTTTCAACCACCCCTTGAGAGATTCTCAGGCCCTTCGACTTTTTTGGGCACTAGCTAACCATAGACTTGCCGACTGGTTTGAGGATTTGTGCATTCTGGGATTTTATATTGTCGCTTACTACAAAGCCGCAAAGGGCTTCAGGGAAAAACGGGCAGCGCAGCTCATTTTCTGCATCCTTTTTACTGCCTTTACGATTTTACTCATCAATAGGTTCGTTTGTCGCGACATTCTAAAGCTTAGACGATCCAGCCCTACATTGGTTTTACACGACTCTGTCTATCTCTCGGATTTTCTCTCTTGGATTCGAGTGAAAGTTGATTCGACAAAAAGCTTTCCCGGAGACCATGCTACGACGGCACTAATGTTTGCTTGCAGTTATGCCTACTTCGTAAGGGGGAAGCTTGCTCTCTTAGCGCTTCTCTATGGAGCCTTCTTGTGCTTGCCACGCCTCATCGTAGGCGCTCACTGGCCGTCCGATTTGTTTGTCGGCAGCGGCTGCATCGTGATCTTTTCGCTAAGCTGGGCCTTTTGCACGCCCCTCGCAACAAAATGCGTAGAGGCGATTGAGAACATACTTTCTAAAAAGAAAAAGAAAAATCAAAGCGTGGCTCACCAATAGCAGCTGACTGGGCTATTGAAGAACTCAGAAAGATCGCAAAATCATACCAAGCGTGGACCGCTACACTCTCTTGTAGAGACTGATTTTTATAAGTCAGCCATCCAAAATAGGCACCAGCTGCAGAGAGATAGGGAACTATGAAGGTATAGTAGCGCCTTTGCTCATCTGGAGCTAGCTCACTCGCGTTTGGAATATGCATCAATCCAAATGCAACCGAGGAAAGAGCAATCCCAACCGCGGGGCTTGTGGTCTCAGAGATCGCAGACTGCAAAAACCCTCTGAATAGAGTCTCCTCCCCAATACTTACGGGAAAAGCATAAGCGGGATGTAGGTTTTGTGGAGCCATATGGATATGCTCTTCTATTCCATTTGGGAAAGCCAATTGTGACAATACAGATCCAACGACCAAAGAACCGAGTATCCCACCCCAAACCTCGGGCTTCTTCAACACTGCCCATCGAAAAGGGGCCCAAGCAAGATCACCAAAACTATCTTGCGGCATCTTATAGGAATAATTTTCTCTACCATTGAAATTTCTAGCATCTCTATAGGCCGAGTAAATTCCATAGGAACTCACTGCACTTAAAGCTAAAAGGTCTCCTGCGAGATAGGGCTCAAAAAAGGAAAACTGCGAAAGTCCAATCCCCACGCCTGTGCTTCCCATCAGAGCTCCAGCCATCCCATACTCCCCAAGATACGTATGTCCAAGCCCCGGCAAGATAGCAGAAAGAGTAACAGCGATCGCGGGACTTTTTGTCTGAGGGACAAACTCAACAATAGGAAGATCTACATCAAAAGAAGATGAGGTCGATTGTGATAAAAATTCTTGCTCCAGCTCTTCTCCATAAATGAGGGTACTTGATAGAGCAAAAAGAGAAAACGCATAGGATAATTTCATAGTTTATGCCTGCCTGGTTAAATAAGTGACTTTGATTTGCTTAGGAGAAAAATACTTTGTTACTACTTCCTTCACCGTTTCTATCGAATATTCTTTGCATGAGAAAATATCTAAGTATACATCTCCGTTCTCATCCACAAAGTGGCCAGAAATCGCGCTCGTCTCAATCAACTGCACAAGAGAGTAGCCCCCTTTTGCAGGATCATGTGTGGCAAAATGCTCAATGATGGGCGCGCCATAAGCTTTCATGTCGATGGCTTCAACAAGATACTTTACAAACGCAGCAATGTTTTCGCCGCTCGTTATCTTCTCTTTGTTGCAGGCTTTGCAATCAAGGATCAAGTGATAACCCCAATAACTCGACATTTTCCCTCCAAAAAATTACACTAGGATTCAAGTATGACACATTCTGAAAAAAACGCCTATCAAAAGCTCTGCGCCCTTTCCAAAAAGGGGGCGCTGCTTACAACAATTTCGCACATTCTTGGCTGGGACCAGGAAACAAAGATGCCCCATGATGCGATCGAGCTCCGCTCTGAGCAAAATGAGCTCGTTGCAAGCCTCATCCACAAAGAAAAAACCGACCCAGAATTTGCCAAAACCCTCAGCTCCCTAATCGATTTAGAAACGGGCGAGTACCTCAATAACGATCTTTCAGACAAACAAAAAGCAGCAGTGCGAGAGTGGAGACGAGACTATCTGCAAGCCGTCAAACTCCCAAATAGCTTTGTCGAAGAGTATGCCAAAGCAACCTCAGCGTCCATCCACGCTTGGCAAAGAGCAAGACCAGAAAACGACTTCAAAACTTTTCAACCACATCTTGACAAGATCGTCGACCTAAATCTGCAAAAAGCCGAGTACCTAGGTTATAAAAACCACCCCTACGACGCCCTAACCGACTATTTCGAGCCAGAAATGACGACGGCTACCCTTACGAGTGTTTTCGAGAAACTCAAAATTCCTCTGACTAATCTTCTAAAAAAAATTCAAACAAAAGAAGACCCAGATGCGTCCTTCTTACGTATAGATTTTCCCCATGACAAACAAATGGCTTTTTCCCGGCAGCTCATCTCCGATATGGGCTTTCATAAGGGGATTAGTCGACTAGATGAATCGGCCCACCCGATGTGCGTTCCCATTCATCCAAAAGACATGCGGATGACAACCAGAGTATCCGTTTCCGACATCATCAGCAACCTTCTCTCCTGCGCGCATGAAGGAGGTCACGGCCTCTACCACATTCAAGTTCCGGAGGAGGAATTCGGCACTCCCCTTTGCGATGCCGCATCCCTTGCCATCGATGAGAGCCAATCCAGAACATGGGAAACCTTCATCGGCCGATCACTCCCTTTTTGGACCCACTATTTCCCCCTTCTACAAAAAAGCTTCCCTGAGCAACTCGGTGGCGTAACCCTAGAAGCCTTCTACAAAGCAATCAACGTTGTAGAACCCTCGATGATACGGACCGAGAGTGATGAAGTTTGCTACAACCTCCACGTCCTCCTCCGCTTTGAGCTCGAAAAAGACCTACTCGAGAAAAAAATCAAAACCAGTGACATTCCTGAAAGCTGGAACGAAAAGATGCGCGGCTATCTAAGCATCACCCCCAAAGCCCTCTCCGAAGGCTGTATGCAAGATATCCACTGGGCTATGGGAGCCTTTGGCTACTTTCCCACTTACACACTCGGCAACCTCTATGCAGGGCAATTCTTCGAAACCTTTGCAAACGACCATCCCAATTGGGACAAGCAGCTCGCCAAAGGAGATCTCGCCTTCATCCGTCAGTGGCAAAAAGAAAACATCCACCAATTTGGCAGACAATACCTACCCGAAGACCTCTGCAAAAAAGTCACCGGAAGTACCCTCAACGAAAAGCCCTACATCGATTACCTCACCAAAAAATACACCGCTATTTACCATCTATGAAAAAATGGCTTCTTCTCCCCCTCGTTCTCATCACCCTCTACTTTACCTCAAAAGAAAACCTCGATCTATTTAGCGAAATCCCTAGAGGCTCAGAAGAGACCGCTTCGATCGCTACACTCCTAGAGCAAAAGTTCACCTACCTAGGTCAAGGATCGCAAATAATTGCCTTTGCTTCCACCGATGGTGACCACGTCCTAAAAGTCTTTAAAGCTCGCCACGAAAAACCCTTTAAATTTTCCCGTTATCTCCGGTCACTCTGTACAAAAGATAAAGAGCAAAGCACTCAGAAATGGACCTACAAATTCCAAGACACCATTCGTCGCTATAAAATGGCATTTGTCTATCTTAAAGAAGAGACTGGCCTGATCTACCTCCACTTCCAAAAGACCCCTATCCCCTTGCCCATCACTTTAAAGGGAAAAAAGCTCGACCTCTCCCAATACCCTTTCATCATCCAAAAAAGAGCCATGCTCGCTCCCGAGTACATCAAAGACCACCCCGAAGGGGTTCTGCAGTTGAAAAAGTTCTTCAAAACACGTTTAGAAAAGGGCTTTAGCGATCCAAGGCAAACCCTTTCTACCAATTACGGATTTATCGGCAATAAGCCCATCCAAATTGATCCGGGAAAACTCGAGCCTTTTGAAGGAGACCCAAAAGAAGAGATCCAAAAGATCCATGATCGAGTTGATCAGTGGTCCTTGAATCTTTTTTGACGTCGCACCTCTGCTTCTGCAAAACGTCGCTTTTGCTCATCCGTTTCAGGAATCACAGCAGGAATTCTTGTTGGCTTGCGATTTTCATCAAGTGCTACAAAGGTGAAATAGGCCGAGAAGATGTGTATCCGAGTTTTCGTCTTATAATCTTCTGCTAATACCTTGAGACCAACTTCCATAGAGGAGTTCCATGCCCGGTTGACTGCAGCCTTTAATACTAAAATATCGCCGCTTGTTGCAGAGGCCAGAAAGCGGACCGAGTCGAGGCCAAGGGTTACTGATACCTTGCCCGAGTGGCGTTTGGCAACGATGCAGCAGAGCCAATCTCCAAGCTCAAGAACCCGACCACCGAAGAGCGTTCCGTAGGTATTGAGATCATTGGGAAAGACCAGAGCTGTCTGGTCGTCAATAGCAGAATCATTAACTGGCTTGGGTTCTTGTGTCATATTTCCTGTATACTAAAAGAGTCCTCTTCTTGCCAATAGGCAAAAAGAGGACCCTCTGCAAACAAGGACTTGTAAAATAAGCTTAACGCTTTGAGAATTGGAAGCGCTTACGAGCTCCAGCCAAGCCATACTTCTTACGCTCGCGCTTGCGAGAATCACGAGTAAGGTAGCCGAGTTCTTTGAGATCTGATCTTTTTGTTTCGTCTTGCTCAACGAGTGCTCGGGAAATTCCAAGCCGAGTCGCGATGACCTGACCCTGAATACCGCCGCCCTTAACGCGGATAACGAGATCATAGCTACCGCTCAAATCAAATTTAGCAAGAGGCGCTAGAATTGCGCTTCTCTGCAGCTCGAGGGTAAAATAATCTTCGAAACTTCTTCCATTAATCAGGATCTTTCCTGAGCCTTCTGGTCGAAGCCTAACTGATGATACGGATGTCTTACGTCTTCCAGTTCCAATAAATTCTTTCATATTCTTATACCGTTACGGGGATGGGTTTCTGCGCCTCTTGGTCATGCTCTGAACCTGCAAAAATGCGCAATTTTTTCATTTGCTGTTTACCAAGACGGCTATTAGGCATCATTCCCTTTACAGCCTGACGGATGATGAAGTCGGGCTTTCGGGCCTTCATTACACTAAATGGGGTCTCACGAAGACCACCCATTGCACCAGTGTAATGGCGATAAATTTTTTGAGCCTCTTTTGCCCCGGTCACAACGATTTTTTCTGCATTGATGATGACAACGCCATCACCACAGTCGACGTGAGGGGTAAAAGTGGGCTTATGCTTGCCACGTAAAATTTTTGCTATCTCTGCAGCAAAGCGGCCAAGTGTTTTTCCTGATGCATCAAAAAGGAGCCAGTTGCGCTGGGCAATCGCCTCTTCTTTGGTCAATAATGTTGAATTTTGTTGCTTAGATTTAGTCATTTCATAGCTCTTCGTAATGTAATAGTCCCAAGAATACGCGATTTCAGTTTTTTTTGCCAATACATTTGTAGAACTTGAAAAAAGAAACCCTCAGAGGGTAAGCTTGGAGGTCAAATTGGAGTTTACCATGCGCAAATTAAAGACTTTTTTTGTCCGAACTTATGGCTGCCAAATGAATGAGCTCGACTCTGAAATCATGGTTGGTGCCCTTGAACAGAGAGGTCTAAAGCGATCTTATGAAGAGGACGACGCCGATCTCCTCCTTTATAATACTTGCTCAATTCGAGACCTTGCTGAAAGAAAAGTCATGGGGAAAATTGGCCAATTGGCCCGTAGGCCAAAGCGGAGCTCTATTATAGGGGTAACCGGTTGTATGGCCAATGCCAAAAAAGACCGGATTTTCAAAAAACTCCCAAATGTCGACTTTGTTCTAGGAACCAACAATATCACAGACCTCAATACTGTTCTTGATGAGGTTTTGGAAACGGGCAAGCCCCAACTGCGCACGGATGATAAATTTGAGGAAAATATTAACTACTTAGATGCCGTGCGCGACGACAAGGTAAAAGCCCATGTCTCGATCATTCGCGGCTGTGATAAATATTGTACCTACTGCGTTGTCCCCTATACAAGGGGTAAAGAGGTGTCACGCCCGCCAGAAGATATCGAAGCGGAAGTGCGCCAGCTTGCGGCAAAAGGCTATAAAGAGATCACCCTCCTTGGGCAAAACGTAAACAGCTACGGCCTAGACACCCCAGAATGGAACGAGCTCTTTCATGACCTCCTCTATCGACTCGACAAAATCGATGGAATCGAGCGGATTCGATTTATGACCTCGCATCCGTGTGACATCACAAAGAACCTCATGGAAGCCATCCGCGACCTCCCCTCTCTATGTGAATTTGTCCACTTCCCGATCCAAGCTGGCTCGAGCCGCATCTTGCGCAAAATGAACCGGCGCTACACCCTCGAGTCCTATCTCGAAAAAGTAAATATGCTTCGCGAGATCGTCCCCAATGCAGCTCTTGGAACGGACATCATTGTCGGCTTCCCAACAGAAACTGAAGAAGAGTTTCAGATGACCTACGACATCTTCAAGCAGGTCCGCTATAGCGTCGCATTTCTCTTTTCCTATAGCGCGCGCAAAGGGACGCCGGCTTATCGATGGAAGGATGATGTCCCTGAAGAGGTGAAAAGTGAAAGACTCCAGCGTTTAATGGATCTGCACAATACAATCAACGGGGAGCTAATGAAAGAGTGCATTGGCACTGAGATGGAAGTCCTTGTGGAGAGCCTAGCCAAGACAGGCCAGCTCAAGTGCCGCACTCGTTGCTGGAAGAGAGTAGTTTTAACGGGAAGGCCCGAACTAGTCGGCACTCTCCAAAAAGCCAAAATCACCGGCTGCAACCATCAGACGTTATTAGGAGAAATATTAGCTCCACAATCTCTTAAACTAGCCTAAGAAGAAGATTTTTTAGGAATTTAAAATGTAATCAAGGGCCACTTAGGTTTTTTGCATGGCGATCCTTTAGTCGCCATGTCCAGCAACTCCATCGTCTTGAGCTATTCTGGTAATGAGAAAGCGGAGCGACCCGTAGGATCGCCCCGCAGAAAACCTATAGAGGCCCTGACATTAGGTCTCTTGATTTAATTCTTGATTAGTTTGGCAATGACGAGGCCGCCGAGGAACCAACCGACCACAAGGTCAAATATTTCGAGGATAGCCCAGCCGGTTGGGAAGTGCCACCAGTTCCAAGCAGGCAGTGTTCCAAGAATTGCTACCAGTACACCTGCAAGGGTCACAAACCAAACACGTCCCCAGTACTTCATAGCTTTGGCACGAAGGAGTAGGTAGGTGATGATACCTGCACCGATGATTTGGGTAATAACACCACAAATCATGTTGCGTGTCATGTTGGTAAAATCAACTCCTCTTTGTACATTTACAAAGATGAATGGTGAAGTGGATTTTTCGGCACTCTCGACAGTATCCCAAGACGGAATGACATAGATGCCGTCTTCTGGGGCATATTTAGTGATGCATGAGGTCACTTCAGAGTCATCTGCAAAATGATGGATGCTTGCTTTGTGCATAGGCAGCAACATCCAAGAGATCATTACCCATAAAAAGACGATGAGTCCTCCTACAATCGAGCAACGAATGAGCGGTTTCCACATAAATTTTCTCCTTTGTTCAAAATGAAAAGAGTTCCTATATAGCGAATGAGACAGATTCTAATCAAGCAGAGAGATGAATTCTTCTTCGGAGAGAATAGGGACGCCTAGTTCTTTTGCCTTGTCATATTTGGAGCCGGGTTCAGCACCGGCAAGGACATAGTCGGTTTTTTTACTGACAGAACTGCTAACTTTGCCTCCTCGCTCTTTGATGAGGCTGGCCGCTTCGGATCTTGAAAACTCATTGAGAGACCCGGTGAGCACAAAGGTTTTTCCAGAGAATGCATGCCCTTTTTTGGTTTCGATTTTTTGGGGCTTTACACCTAGGTGGAAGAGGCGATGGATCTCTTTGAGGTTTTCTGGATTCTGGAAATAGAGGGTGACCGACTCAGCCACTTTTTCCCCTACTCCGTCGATTAGGATAAGCTCTTCTTGAGTCATGGAGGCAAGCGTGTCGATGTCACCTGCATGACTTGCTAGGAGGTCTGCAATGCCTGCGCCCACATAAGGGATGCCTAAACTCATGAGTAGGCGGGGCAACGTTGTTTTACAAGATTGATCAATGCTAGCAAGGAGGTTTTCGATAGATTTTTCTTTAAAGCCATCTAGCAGGGCGATCTCTTCTCTTGTGAGAGCAAAGATATCGGCTATAGTTTTAACGAGGCCTTTTTCTACAAGCTGCTGGATAACTTTGGGCCCCATGTGCTCAATATCCATCGCGTTCTTACTCGCAAAGTGAGCTATCCTGCGGAGGACTTGATCGCCACAATCGCGGTTTAAGCAACGGATGGCCACTTCTCCCTCTTTGTGAACAACGGGTCCCTCGCAAATGGGGCAGTGGTCTGGCATGGACCAAGGAGTTGTATTAGGAGGGCGTTTCTCCGTGAGGACTTTAACAACTTTGGGGATCACGTCCCCTCCTTTTTCAATAATGACGGTATCGCCCGTACGTATGTCTTTCCGCTCAATCTCCTCCTGGTTATGGAGCGTTGCACGTGAAATAGTACTCCCCGCTAAGAAAACAGGCTCGAGTTCTGCCACAGGGGTTAAAACGCCGGTGCGCCCTACTTGCACGGTGATCTCTTGAATTTTTGTTGTGGCCTGTTCTGGTGCAAATTTATAGGCCACAGCCCATCTAGGGCTCTTACCGGTGGATCCAAGCTCTTCTCTTAAGCGAAAGTCATCAACTTTGATGACGATCCCATCGATATCAAATCCGAGCTGCTTTCGCTCTTTGTCAACACTATCTGCAAAGGCAAGAATGCTGCTTGCGTTTTTCGTTTTGAGCCGGTGGCGCTTTGCAAAGCAGGGCAGCCCCACTTTTTCTAAGTATTGATGGCAAGCGAATTGACTTTGGATTGTGTGGCTAGAATCTTCAGCAATGCCGTAAAAGGCAATGCTCAAGTGCCGCTTTTGTACTTCTTTGGGGTCGAGCAGTTTTAAGGAGCCTGCCGTAGCGTTGCGGGGATTGGCCCACGGCTCTTCTCCGGCCTCTTCTTTTTGCTGATTCGACTCGCGAAAGGCTTTGTGAGCCATAAAGACTTCACCGCGTACTTCTAACACATCAGGAGGGTTATCAAGAGTGAGCTGCAAGGGCAGAGAGCGGACTGTTTTGAGGTTTGCCGTAACGTCGTCCCCTTTTTTTCCATCTCCCCTGGTAAGAGCTCGGACGTAAATACCTTTCTCATAGCGGGCAGATACTGCAACGCCATCCATTTTAAGCTCTACGCAAAAGTCCACACCCTCGCGGCCTGTCCATTTATAGATCCGCTTGACAAAGTCTTCGAGCTCTTCTTTGGAATAGGTGTTGGCAAGAGAAAGCATCGGGACCGAGTGGGCCACTTGGCGAAATCCATCGGTTGCCATTTCACCGACTCGCTGAGTAGGTGAAGTGGGACTGATCCATTCTGGATGATCTTTCTCAATCGCCTCGAGCTGTTTGACTAGCTGATCATATTCATAGTCGGGGATGATGGGACTCGCGTCGAGATAGTAGGCCCTATCGTGCTTGTGGATCTCTTCGATCAGCTCTTCATAGTGTTTTTTGTTCATCAATTCTAAAAACATGAGTGGATAATGGCCTCAGTATAGCAGAGCTTTCCCATTCAGCGCTATCACTACAGAAAATGAGTTGAGCAGTTTCAGGTAGAGCTATCTCCATGGGTTTGGCAAGAAAATTGTGAGCATAAATAAGTGATTTGTCTTTGTAGGCAAGAACACCTGCTTCCGTTTCTAACCAAGAAAATGCCCCCTGATCTATGGGGTTTTTCTGATAAAACTGATTGAGAGCTGCAACCATCTCTTGTAGATGTAGGTGTGCAGGATCATCTAGCAGATCCCAGTGGATCGACTCTTTGGGATTCCACTCTGTTTTTTGCCCCAACTCTCCTCCCATGAAAAGGAGTTTTTTGCCCGGGAAACACATCATAAAGCTAATGAGAAGACGCAGTCCCTGCATTTTTTGTTTTTGATCGCCAGGCATTTTGGCAAACAAGCTCTTTTTTTCATGCACCACTTCATCATGAGACAAAACGAGAACATAGTTTTCGTGGAAGGCGTATTCTTTGATAAAAGCAAATTTGGAAAAGTTTTCCTCTCTTTCTGAAAAATCACAGGAAAAGTAGTCTAGCGTATCATTCATCCATCCCATATTCCACTTGAGATCAAATCCAAGTCCATCGGGGCTGGTAACACCAGGATATGCTGAGGCTTCTTCAGCAATCATCAAACAGTCTGGGAAACGCTTTTTTACAATCGAGTTCAAGTGCTTGATGAATTCCACTGCCTCAAGGTTGATGTTGGTCCCCTTATGGTTGGGAATCCATTCTCCATCATCCCTTCCATAATCGAGATAAAGCATAGAGCTCACTGCATCAACGCGCAGACCATCGATGTGCATCTTTTCGAACCAAAAAAGAGCGCTCGCGATGAGAAAATTAGAGACCTCCCACCTGCCATAATTGAAAATGTGGGTATTCCAGTGGGGATGAAACCCTTGACGGGGATCTTTGTGTTCGTAGAGAAAAGTGCCATCAAATTTTGCAATCGAATGGCTGTCAGAAGGGAAGTGGGCGGGGACCCAATCTAGGATCACTCCAATATCATTCTCATGCAAAAAATTGACAAAGCACTGAAAATCTTCCGGCGTTCCAAGACGGCTTGTTGGAGCAAAATAGCCAGTTACTTGGTAGCCCCACGATTCGTCAAGAGGGTGTTCACAAATCCCAATCAATTCCACATGCGTATAGTGCATCTTCTGGCAGTAAGCAACGATTCGGGAAGCAAGTTCCCTATAGTTGAGCCCTTGTTGCCAAGAAGCTAGATGGATTTCATAAATACTAATCGGCCCGTTCTTATCCCTTTTTGCGAGCCACTTTTCATCGCTCCAGGAAAACTGATTTACATCAAAGACGATTGAGGAATTATTCGGGCGCATTTCGGAGAAATGAGATACGGGATCTGATTTAACGAGTCGCTCTTTCTCTCTTGTCATGATTTCGTATTTATACTTTTCTCCTGTAGTGAGACCAGGAAGAAAAATTTCCCATACTCCAGTATCTGCGATAAGACGCATTGGTGTTACTAGACCATTCCACTGATTGAAATCTCCAATAAGAGAAACAGAAAGTGCATTGGGGGCCCATACCGAAAATTGGATCCCCTCCACTCCATGATGTACCTTGGGAGTGGATCCTAATAAATTGTAGAGTTCGTAATGGAGCCCCTTACTCAAGAGGTCTGCATCCAGCTCGTCAATCGTAGAGGGAAAAGCATAAGGATCATGAGAGGCCGTACCATTAGGCCCATGGATCCGATAATCTGTCGGCCCAGCAACTGCAGGGACTTCATATTCAAAAAGACCACTTTCGTGGACTTTTTTGGCTTCTACCGGTTTGCCAAAAACTTCTAGCAAGCAATCAGAAGAACCAGGTCGCCAGATCCGGATAATTGTTTTGGTTTCATCCACCATGTTTAGCCCCAGATAGCTGTGGGGATCACTGTGGTTAAAAGTGTTATCTTGCATCACTACCTCAATGCCTGTATACTCATTCAAATTGTTATGAATCAAGCAAAACCCAAACGAGTCCTTTCTGTTTTCCTGCTAACCATGATCAATGTGGCGACCATCGGCAGTGTGAAAAACTGGCCCGTGACGGCTGAATATGGTCTTGCCTCCATATTCTTTATTATCCTCTCAACTCTGATCTTTTTTATTCCGACCTCCCTTGTCTCGGCTGAGCTTGCGACTGGCTGGCCTAAAACTGGGGGCGTTTTTGCATGGGTCAAGGAAGCATTTGGGCACAAAACTGGCTTCTTGGCTGCCTGGCTCCTTTGGATGCAAAACATCGTCTGGTACCCAACAGCTCTCTCATTTATCGCCGCTACCATCGCCTACATTTTCAATCCAGAGCTTGCTAAGAACAACATCTACACTTTTTTTACGATCCTCGTTGTATTTTGGGTTACGACCATTGTCAATTTTCGAGGGATGCGCACCTCGGGCTGGATTTCAAGTTTAGGGATGATTCTGGGTACTTTTTTACCCGGTATCGTTATCATTATGCTCGGCTGCTTCTGGTTCTTTGGTGGACAGCCTACACAAATTGCTTTCACATGGGACAACCTCATCCCCGACATGAGTAGCATCGGCCAGCTCGTCCTCTTTACGGGAGTGCTCATTAGCCTCGCTGGAATGGAGATGTCGGCTGTACATGCGCGCGATGTTGAAAACCCCAAACGCGACTACCCCAAAGCGATCCTTTATTCAGCCCTTATCATATTAGGCCTTTCGATCCCTGGAGTTCTCGCCATTTCGATTGTGGTCCCCCAAAAAGAGATCAGCTTGATGGCAGGCTCGCTCCAGGCCATTGCAGTTTTCTTCGATAAATATAATCTGCGCGCCTTTGTTCCGCTGATGGCCTTTTTAATCACGCTCGGAACGGTAGCGTCTGTCAGTACCTGGACCGTTGGCCCTATTAAAGGCCTCTTAGCCGCAGCACAAACAGGTGACCTCCCCCCCCTTTTCCGCAAGCTCAATAAAAACTCGATGCCCGTTCCCCTGCTCATTCTGCAAGCAGTTGTCGTAAGCTTTTTGTCTATGATCTTTATTTTCTTACCTAACTTAAACGAAGCCTTTTGGATGCTAGTGGCGATGGTATCTGAGCTCTATCTCCTTATGTATCTACTCATGTTTGCCGCCGCTATTCGCTTGCGTTACAAACACCCAAAAGTAGAGCGCCCTTACAAGATCCCTGGTGGTAATCTAGGGATGTGGTGTATTGCAGGTCTCGGCCTAATTAGCTCAGCCTTCACGATGATCATTGGCATATTGCCTCCCGATCACATCACCGTCACGAACAGATCGACCTACGTCTTTATTATGTTGGGAGGCATCATCCTATTTTCGCTCGGCCCCTCAATCATCCTTCTGTTCCAGAAAAAAAGCTGGAAAGAAACCTAAAGGAGATTTGTATGCCACTAAAAAAATTGGCTTGCTCCCTACTCTTTTCCTTCCCTTTATGGGCAGGACTTGGAAATGCCTACATCGCAAATAATGGATCGAATGATGTGAGTGTTGTAGATACTTCAACAAATACAGTCTTAGGAACTATTTCAGTTGGGTCAGGCCCCTCAGGTATTGCAATCACTCCTGACGGCGCCAAAGCTTATGTGCCTAATTTTGACGATGATACTGTCAGTGTGATCAATACGAGCACTAATTTTGGGATAGCAACCATAAGTGTTGGAAGTGAACCCAATGGTTTAGCCATAACTCCAGATGGAAAACAAGTATACATAGCCAACAGTAGTTCTCAAACAATCAGTATCATTGATACCTCTTCAGATACGGTTGTTGGGACCATTACAGTATCCCCTGTAGGAGAGGGGCCCCAAACTGTAGCCTTTACCCCTGATGGGACAAAAGCCTACGTCCCGAATTTTGTCACTGACAACGTCAGTATTATTGACACGAGCAGCGCATCTGTTGTTGGCGTGATCGATGTTGGGACAGACCCTGAAGGCGCTGCTGTCACTCCTGACGGAACAAAAGTTTATATCGCAGCTACCGATATTTTTGTCATTGATACGAAAAGTGATACCATCCTCACAACCATTGATGTTGGGACAAGACCTCAGGGCATCGCCTTCACACTTGATGGAAGAAAAGCTTACATTACAAATTCCAACTCGAATGATGTCAGCATCATCGATACGTCTACAAATACAGTTATTGGGACAGTAATGGTAGATTTAGAGCCCATTGGGATAGCCCTTTCCCCAGATGGAAAAGAGGTATATGTAACGAATTCAACCTCAAATACCTTTACAGTGATCAACACACAGACCGATACCGTAATCGATACTGGCAGCTCGCCTACCAATCCCATCGCTATAGCCTTTGGCTTTGCACAAATTTCTACAAATGCCCAGGCCAAAGAAGATATTTTTTTAACACAGACAGAACTCTTCAATCTTATCTCTTGGTCTCCAACCCCTGTTCTCCCTGCATCATATGACATATTTCGCGGCAAGAACGCTAATGAGTTTATTGGTAGCGTCCCTGGAACTGTGACCGAATTCATCGATCACAACCGGAAAAAAAATGAGGCAAACATTTACTTTGTTTTTGGGAAAGGTACTGATGGCGCTATTCTCTCGCGAGGAGTAACTGGCGTCAAGACCGAGTGAATCGGTCCAGGTATAAAGTTTGTCCGGCTTTTAAGGAAACAGCTCCTTTTGCCAACTCACCACTTTGACGTAGACTTTTGCGAATACGAAACGTTTTCAACCCCTTCTTCAAAGACAGCTTAATTTCTCTCGAAGTGATTGGACGGATGATCACTTTCTTAAGCTGCTTCTTCGACCACTCAATATCGAGCTCATCGCCCTCTAGAGTTTCCAAATGGATAAAACGCCCAGCATGAAATTCTTTAGGAAGAGCTGGTAGAAAATGCCACGTATTTTTATCTGCAAAGAAAAAGAGCTCTTCAATCTGTCTTGCCCCCTCATGTAGGAGACCTAAGGGGCATAGATTATTGGGAGGATCAAAATCGGGAATCAAACCCAGATAATTTTCATCTTTAAGCCTTGGGCAAAACAGCCCTTGGAAGCCCGCTTGGAAAAAATCCTCGAGCCTCCCCTCCTCAAGCAATTGCATCGTCCCTATTGGTTTGCTTGGCAATGCAACCTCGGGAATGAGCTGAGAAAGTTTTAGCCACAAAGGGAACACTTCGGCCATATCAGAGCGTCTTTTAATCATCTCAAAATCTTGCTTTTTATGAACCCCCATATAAAGCCGCTTCTTTGAAGGAAAAAGAGACTGTTTTTCTAAAGAAAGCTCCTTACCACAAACGAGGAGCCTCCCCTTTTCTAAGTCGAGCATCACAGTGAATTTGGTGGAGGGGGCAATAGTAAGCTCTTTAGTTTTTCCATTCTTGAGATCACGCAAAAAAACCTTCGTGGGAAAGACTTGCGCCTCCCAAGTGGTGTACGGAATGAGACTCCGGATGCCGGGTCGATGAGAAAAGGGTCGAAATTTCGTTGTTATTTGGATACGCATCCGATGAGTCCCTCTGGTGTATTTTCCAATAGTTTTACCTGCACAATCTCATTGGCTTTCAAGCCCTCTTCTTGTAGCTTTACCTGCAAAAAATTCTCAGTATGGCCTGTATCGCCATTTTCTAAGAGCACAGGCATTGTCCGTCCTACATAGCCCTCTCTTAAAGAGTAGGCGATATGCTCTGAGAGGCGCAGCACCTTTTGCTTCCGCTCAGCTTTGACCGCATCCGATATCTGATTTGGATACAGCGCTGCCCTTGTCCTATCTCTAGGACTATAGGGAAACATATGGACTTTAGCAAACTCTACCTGGCCCATTAGATCTAGCGTATCGGCAAAATCCGCATCAGTCTCGCCTGGGAAGCCCACAATCACATCCGTTGTAAAAGTAAAATCTTTTGAAGCGCCCTTACACTTCTCAATTGCTTCGACAAACATCTGGCGAGTGTACTTACGATTCATCTTCTTCAAAATGGCATTAGATCCCGACTGCAAGACAATATGCATGCTATGACAGGTTGTTTTTCCATGGATAACCGCATCTAACAAAGCCTCATCGATTTCATCGGGGTCGATAGAAGAGATCCGCAAACGCTCTAATCCTTTTACTTGGTCAATGGCTCGCACAAGCTCCGCAAGCGTTTTGCCACCCCCATCAAAATCTCCTACATTGACGCCCGTGATCACCACTTCCTTGTAACCATTCTCCACAAGAGTTTCGCACTCCCTTATAATGGAATCAAAATCCCGAGAACGTGAGCGCCCCCTAACGTATGGGATAATACAATAGGTGCAAAAAGAATTGCATCCATCCTGGACCTTTACAAAAGCCCTGGTATGCCCACCAAACTGATCAATAGCAAATTCGGGCCACTCTTCTTCTGGCATCACTTGGCGCAAAAGATTTTCTTTAGATTTATTCGCCACCACCTCATCCACCTCTTCCATAGAAGCAAGTTCCTGGGGAAGACGATCGGCTAAACATCCGGTCACCACAACTTTGGCCCCTGGATGCTGGCGAGAGAGTTGGCGGATCTGGTGACGAGATGATTTATCTGCCCCATCTGTCACAGTGCACGTATTGATGATACAAAGATCGGCCACTTCGCCTTTTTTTGCTTCCTTATAACCCATGCCACGCAATTGTTTTTCGTATGCTGCCGACTCATATTGATTGGTCCGACAACCGAGCGTTGAAAGCTTATATTTTTTTCCTTTTTCCATAGGAGAAATGGTATCACAATACCCTCTGATTTTCAAGAGAAGCTCACAGCAAATAAGCAATATTTTTGCCTAATCACAAGAGAATCTTAAAAAATCGATTGGCGTAAATTCACAAACTCCGCTACAATGACAGTCATTCTGAAACCCACTGGAGGTAACAATGCAAGTTTCAACTGTAAGTGCTGGTAATGAGACAGCAAATGCTGCAGCAGCAAAACCAAGTACAGAAGAGTTCAAAGGCCACTATGTTGTAAAAGGCCAAGTACAAAGAACATGGGGAGAAGCTCTGACTCGTTCTGATATTAGCTCTCTTCAAACTGAGTACGAAGAAGCTAACGCCCCTAAATCAGCAAAGGACGAAGGATACTCTCTAATGACTCCTTTCAACTTTGTTGGTGGAATCATTTCTAGCGTATTTGGATTCCTAGGAACAATGGTTAGCTCAATCCTCGGTGTCTGCGGATACGGCGGAGAAGGTGCAGCCGAAGCTGAAGGAACAGCAAAAGCTGAAGACAAGGCAGAAGCTAAAAAAGCGTAAGCACGCTTTTTATCTTGTTAACTTGATAACGCTCCTCGTTTATGCGAGGGGCGTTTTTTTATTTCAAAAATTCAGAGTTTTTTAATGAAATATGGCGGTCTTTGCCAATGATGAGGTGGTCGGCAATCGAGATGCCCATGATCTTAGCACTTTTTAGCAGCTGATGTGTCAATGTGATATCCGCTTTTGAAGGGGTCGGATCCCCACTAGGATGATTGTGGCAAAGAACTAGGCTGTGGGCATTGTGGTGGATCGCAAGCTGAAAAACTTCTCGCGGGTGTACTAGAACTTCAGAAAGTGTTCCGATACTGACAATCTCATGATGAATGTGGCGACATTTGATGTCGCGCAAAATGACGAGAAGAGCCTCCTTTTTAAAGTGCCCGATTTCAGGTACAGCAATAGACAGAGCATCTTGGACGGTCATCACCATCCGTTGCGGGGCCAACTTCTCTTTAGAAGCTCGCAAGGCAATACCAAAGGCCGCTTTGAGCAAGATTGCTTTGGCTTTGCCGACTCCCTTGACTTTAGTCAGTTCTTCAATCGACGCACTTAAAAGACCTTGAATGCCACCAAATTGGAGGAGGAGCTCTTGCGCTAAAATGAGCACGGTCTTGCCTTGCGTTCCCGTACCGAGGAGGATGGCCACAAGTTCTTGCAAGGAGAGGGCATCAATCCCATCGCGTACGAGACGCTCTCTAGGCAGTTCAGAAGCTGGCATTTGTTTGGCTAAGCTCATTTGACAAAACGCTCCACGAGTTTCTGCATACGGGTGGGGATTTCCACCTCCATCACGACATCATTGTCTTCATACTCAATACTAATTACCCTCCCCTCTTTCATAAGCTGTGAGACTAGGGCGTAGTGGCTTTGAGGAATAACTAGATGAACAACTTTGGAAAGCGCTTGAATCGCCTCTTCCATCTTCTGCATCAAAGCATCAAATCCTGTTTTCTCAAGAGCAGAAATCTGGACAGTATGAGGGTGAGCGATGCGGAGTTTTTGGAGCAATGCTTTGTCCTGGCACTGGTCGATTTTGTTGAGCACTGTGATCATCGGCAAATCGGTTGCCCCAAGCTCTTTGAGCACTTCTAAGGTCGCCTCACCTTGCTCTAGAGCAAAAGAGCTACTGGCGTCGATGAGATGCAAAAGGACATCTGTGTGAATCGCCTCCTCCAATGTGCTCTTAAAGGCTGCAATGAGCGTGTGGGGAATTTTGCGAATAAATCCCACTGTATCAATGAGAAGAATTTCCTGGTTGTTGGGAAGGGTATATTTTCTTGTCGTTGTATCGAGTGTAGCAAAGAGCTTATCTTCAACAAGTACTTCTGCTTTTGTCAGTGCTTTTAAAAGGGTTGATTTCCCAGCATTGGTGTAGCCTACAATGGCGAAGGTGGGCACTCCCCTCCTCTGTCTTTGAGCGCGCTGGGTTGAGCGGGTGGCCCGCACCTGCTCAATCTCCTTTTGCAATCTTGCAGATCTGTGGCGCAGCATCCTTCGATCGAGCTCGATCTGCTTTTCTCCCGCGCCACGCAGTGCGCCCCCTGCGCCCCCAACTTGTCGAGAGAGGTGGGTCCATAAGCGCTTGAGCCGAGGCAGCTGATAGCGGATTTTAGCAAGCTCTATTTGGAGCATCGCTTCTCTTGTCTGGGCTCTTTGGGCAAAGACCTCCAAAATGAGTTCAGTCCGGTCCAAAACAGGGCGCTTAAACACCTCTTCGAGATTTTTTTGCTGCTGGGGCGAGATCTCTTCATCAAAGATCACAACATCAGCTTTGTATTCTTCAGCAACAGCAAAAAGCTCTTGGAGTTTGCCCTTACCGATGATGGTGCTGGAGGTGATTTGTCTCAAAGCAACGGGGACCTTGGCAACCGTTTCTAAGCCATAGGTCTTAGCTAGACTTTCGAGTTCATCAATCGAATCTTCACTAAAGTTTTTTTCGTCTGCCTTAAGGTAAAAAGCAATGAGTAGTGCGGTTTTCGTCATAAAATAAATGGTATTTCCAAACCGTCATGGGCCAAACACATGTCAGCTGGTAATTTTTGATTTGTCTCTTCATGGTCCAGATCGTGGGCAATGTGGGTGAAGAAAGTCCTCTTTGCCCCCACCTTCCTTGCAAAGGCTATGGCCTCTTCGATACTAAAATGCACTTCCGAGGGGGTGTAACGTAGCGCGCTTAAAACTAACGTATCAACCCCTTTTATCTCCTCCACTACCCGGTCACTGTACTCTCGTATGTCTGAGATATAGGCCAGACCGCCCCACCTATACCCTGTCACCTTCATATTGGCTTGGGTATAACTCACATAAGTTACAGGCACCCCACCAAATTTTGTTTTTCCAAAATCTTCTTCTAAAATTTGGAAGTCGAGTTGAGCCTGCAATGAGCCATCTGATTGCTTGGTATTGAAGAGATAATGAAAGCGATGACGCAGCTCGTTATAACTATCGATAGAGGCGAGTGTTGGCAGGCGCAATTTATGTTTTAGGTAAAAAATGCGGAGCTCATCAATCCCCCCAATATGGTCATAGTGAGTGTGGGTCAGATAAACCCCGTCCAGAAAATCAATGTTGTAATGAAGAGCTTGGTCTCTGAAATCGGGCCCAACGTCAATGAGAAAGTTCTTTTTTCCAATGGTTAAGAGAGCAGAAGGCCTGTAGCGCTTATTAAATGGCGAGGAAGAAGTGCAAACCTTGCACTTGCATGTAATAATGGGAACGCCTGCTGAGCCACCTGTCCCAAGAAAGAGGAGTTTTGCTTGCATACAGACATATTACGATTTTTGAAGAATTTGTGCAGCAAGCATTCGACCATAAAGGCCATGATAAAGAAGGCCTCTCGAACCGAGTCCAGTAAAGACTGTAGCCTTTTCCCCTACTTTTTCAATAATGGGCGCGTAGTGCCCTATCGGGCAAACGCGAACACCAGAGCGACACGCAACGATGTTTGATCCCGTGCATAGATCCAACTTATCTTGTAACAACTTTTTTGCAGTCTCTAGATCTGGCTCAATACTTGAAAATTCTTTCTCATAGGTCGAGCCAATTTCAAAGCGCGCAGAGGAACCAACGTGAGCAATATACCCTCTAGAAATAAAACTCTTTTCATGAGGCGGCTCCCCTTCCATTGAAAGAGCTTGCCCTTTGAGAAATTTGACTTTGATATTTTTGCACTCATCAAAATTTCTAACCCCGTGCCCAGAAGCGATGACGATATGATCAAAGTTTTCTAGCTCGTTTAGGGATTGTACATTTTGGATGACAAACAGCGCGCCCATATTACTGAGCGCAGAACTCAAGCCCTGAAGATAGTTTTCAGAGACTACGGTAGACCCCGAATGGATCAAAAACAGGTCCTCTTGTTTATGCTCTACATCGCCATATTCTAAGGCGTGAGAATGCAGCCGGGCATGCTGCTCCTCTCCCATACTCTTTCGGAAAATCCCAGACTCTGTGGCCACCATTTTGGATGTATGCTTTTCCGCTACTCTGATCAGTTGCCTTGTGACCATCAAAGCCTCACTGGCTTTGACACTTCTGCGCGCAGAGAGCCCTGGATAAGGGTGGAGAAGACCGCTGGCAACACCTGAGGCTCCAGCGCCCACACGCTCCTTTTCAAAAATGGTCACCGCAGCGCCCGCTTCCAAGAAAAAATAGGCGGCGCCAAGACCTGCAAACCCCGCTCCAATGATTGCAATCTTCATGACTTTGAGAGGGCCTTTTGCATGAGAGCGTAGCTCTCAGCAGAGAAATTAAAAAAGAAAATGACAGAGGGGGTAAGAAGCGCACAGAACGGGAGCATCATAAAAAACCACTTAAAGAGCATAGAGAGCCCCCCAGCGGCATCGATGTAGAGAATGTGGGTCAAAGCAGCGGCAGAAGATAAAACACCAGCTGCAAGGAGCAATGGTAAAAGAGCAATCAGCGGAAGGACAAAACTCAAAAAGGGATTGATTTTGAGATCCTTCAGCACGGCTTCAGCAAGATCAGCCTTTAGCTCTGACTTAAATGAAGCGGCCGGAGTCACATAAAACAGAATCAGCAAACTCAAAACACCGAGAGCAAGAGAGCCTAATACAAGTAAGAAAGGCCCAAAAGCCAACATTGAACTGATGAAGGCCCCCGCGTGAGGAATCGCGCGTAAAAGATAAAATACACCCAAAATCATCCAGAGGATCAGGTAGGCAAAAATCAGAGGTACGGCCAGATAGGGTATCCCCATAAAGAGATCTTTTGCACCCTTGATCACCTTAAAATATTGGTATTTGATCCCCTTCACTTCATCGTGATAGATCCGGATCAAAACGATACCAACGGCTAGAAGAAGCCCCGCACACAAAAAGACCGGCAGAAAAGCAGTACTCATGACCATCCACTGCGAGACTCCCTGAGAGATCACTCTACAAATCACAGCCAAAAACCCGCATAGAGCCAAAACAGGAAAGACAAGAAAAAATTTTCTCTTAGAAAACGTATGCCTCAATGCACGATTAAAAATTTTCTCTAGATGGTCCCAACTCATAATTTCTAGAGTATACGGGATGAGGGCATTTTCTGCAGATATTTCGGCCGGATAATCGGAGTCCCTTTTCCCTCTCTAGCCTCTAGCCTCTCATAGACAATTTGGATCGCAACCCCAACGCAACGGGCCATGCCAAAAAGCAGAGTAAAATACTCTGGATAACCTAACCCAGCAGCGGTCAGCATCGTGCCAGAGATCGCATCGACGTTGGGATAGGGGTCGGCAACCTTTGGATTTTCTTTGAGGACCTTAGGCCCTGCTTCTTTAAGAAGCAGGGCAATTCTAGCTAAGGGGTGATCCGAGTAGTACTTCTGAACAAAGTCGTATAAAATGCTTGCACGGGGATCTTCAGTCCGCAAAACGGCATGGCCAAAGCCAAAAATGAGCTTCCCCCTCTTTAGCCGATCCTGCAGCCAATCTTCCACCATTTCTAAGGAGGCATCATCTCCTAAAGCTTGGTGAAGCTCTTTGACAAATTCTAAAGTCACTTGGTTGGCACTGCCATGTCTTGGCCCTGAGAGTGCGCACATCGCAGAAGAGAGTGATCCGTATAGCCCCTCGAGCCCAGATGCAACCGCTTTGCCCACAAAGACAGAGAGGTTCCCACCACCATGATCGTAGTGCAAAACGTTGAATAAGCTTAAAGCTTTTTCTAGCCCCAGATTTTTACCTGGGACATTCAGCATGTCTGCAAAACTCCCCATATAGGATCCACTTGGATCTTTAGTCTCGCCCCACCCCGCATGGTGATTGATCACAGAAGCTACGAGGTGGGGAAGTTGTGCAATCACATTGAGACAATCTTTTCGATAGTCACCTGTTTTTTCAAAGACATCGAGAAAGAGTAGAGCAATAGAAAAGAGCTTCATCGGATGCGCCTCTCTTGGCAACTGTTTAATCTGCCAAGCCACCTTCTTCGACAAATATCTTTGAGTGTTTATCTCTGAGAAAAAAGATTCTACATCCCCTACGCTCCCCTCTTTACGATGATAGAGCAAGTAGATCACTTCCTCGGGCGACTTCAATGCCATCTCCCGAATAGAGCGACCACAATAAAACAGCCCTTGATCTGGATCCACATGAGACGTATCGCAATAGCCTATGGGATAACCTCGCATCCCCGTGTCGAGATTCTCCTCCGTGATAGTAAAGAGAGGTTTTGTCATAAACTATCCCGCTCTTCAATCAGCTCTTTTTCGGTAGCCGCAATCTTCTCTTTTATAAAAGGATCTATGGCAAGATCTTTGATGATTTCTATCTGGCCACCACCTAGGGATCTACAGGGAAAAGAAAACACTAGCCCGTCTGCAATCCCGTAAGGATTGCCATCCGACAAGAGTGCCACGGAAAACCACTCCGTTTCTTGCAAAAGAGATTGGATTGTCTCAATGACCGCATTTGCTGCAGAGGCAGCAGAAGATTTCCCCCGAGCTGCTATCACTGCAGCTCCCCTTTTTTGTACAATCTCAAAAAAAGTCGTCTCAAGCCACTTCCGATCTTCTATCCCCTTGCCGGCAATGGTGGCATGCGTAAAGTCTGGCACTTGAGTCGTTGAATGGTTCCCCCAAATGGCAACATTCTTCACATCTCCCACAAGCACACCGGCTTTGTTTGCGAGTTGGGCCCGTGCCCGGTTTTCATCCAGCCTCGTCATGGCAAAAATTTTACTCAGCTTCGGGGCATTTCGATGAAGAATAAGCGCATTCGTATTGCAAGGATTTCCCACAACTAAGACAGTGGCATTTGGATCTGCTACATCATTGAGCGCTTTTCCCTGCTCTACAAATATTTTAGCATTTTCACGCAAAAGATCCTTACGCTCCATCCCCGGTCCACGCGGCTTGGCGCCAATTAAAAGAGCAATCTCAACCCCTTCAAAAACCTTTCGAGGATCATCACCAATTTGTACATCCGTTAATAAAGGAAAGGCACAGTCCTCAAGCTCCATCACAACCCCTTTAAGGGCATCTAGAGCCTCTGGAACCTCGAGAATCCGCAGAGAAATAGGCTGATCTCCGCCTAACATCTCCCCGTTTGCAATGCGAAAAAGTGCGCTGTAGGCAATTTGGCCAGAGCCTCCTGTAACTGCCACAACTTTAGGTGTTTTTTGTACCATAATAAAATTTTTATATATCTCTTCCGATGCTCTACTGTCAATTCAAATTGCTCTTTACAATCCTCTTGAGTATAATGGTGAGAATGACTTGGCTTGTTGCTCTTCTCTATGCTACGTGGTCCAGCGTTTTTGCCTTTGGCAAAGGGATGCTGGAGATCTCTACCCCGATGTTTTTGACCGGGTCGCGCATGCTGCTGGCCGGAGCCCTGATGGTAGGGTACCTTCTTATCCGCAAGCGCTCCTCTTTTCGCTTAGACAAAAAGCAGTGGCTCTCGATTGGGTTTTTAGCCCTCTTCAGTATATTTCTCACCAACATATTAGAGTTCTGGGGACTGCAATACCTCTCCGCTGCCAAGACCTGCTTTATCTATAGCCTCTCTCCCTTTTTCTCCGCCCTCTTTTCTTATATCCACTTCAAAGAGAAAATGACTCGCGGCAAATGGATTGGGATGTTGATCGGATTTCTCGGGATGATTCCCGTATTCATGACACAGACGGGATCCGAAGACCTGCTCAATGCTTTTAGCTTCTTTTCCTGGCCTACCCTCGCGATCATGGGAGCAGCCCTATTCTCCGTCTATGGTTGGGTGATCCTGCGTCTTGTGGTCAAAGACAACGATGTCTCACCCGTAACGGCCAACGGAAGCAGCATGTTAGTTGGTGGCGCCATGGCCTTAGTTAGCTCCTTTTTCTTCGACACTTGGAACCCAATACCTGTTGCGGCTGGCAAGATGATGCCTTTTGCTATGGGGACACTTGGCATGACCCTCCTCTACAACGTCTTTTGCTACAACCTCTACGGGATGATGCTCAAGCGCTACACAGCGACCTTCCTCTCCTTCATGGGACTACTGAGCCCCATCTTCGCCTCACTCACTGGTTGGCTCTTCTTAGGCGAGACCCTCTCATGGCAAATTTTCCTCTCAACAGCCATCGTCTCGATCGGCTTATTCATCGTCTACCGATCCGAGCTCAAACAGGGCTACATCAAAACCAACTCCCCCACCCCAATAAAAGAATAAGAAAATATTTGGGAATGTTTTCAAGATGTTATGCTAGGGCCGCTATCCTTTCTTTTGCGAGATAATCCTTTGGTCATCTCGTCCAGCGCTAACGCGTCTTGAGCTATTTAGACTTCGGCTGCAAAAGCATTAAGGCGGGACTACGCCCACCTTCATGCCCTTTTGCAGGGCCAGATAAAAACAAGTAAGCGCTTATTTGCATTTGAACTGGCCCTGCGAGCGACTTGAAAGGGGGCGGAGTTCCCCTTGAAAGCTCGAGCAGCCGATGGCTATTATGGCAATGGAAAATTGCCCCGTTCGATCGGGCCATCAGTGTTTTACACGGGGCCCGGAGTAAGGGGTGATTTGCCGAAGTCAGAATAGCTCAAGTAAGCGGAGCTACCGGACGCAGCAACTGAAATTGCTGCGCAGAAAACCTATTGAGGCCCTACCAAAACAATCCGACTGGTCTTCACTCCTTCCCCCTACCCTAATGAATCATTTGGATTTGGTGGGGGAGGTTGTTGAAGATGGCTGTCCAGTGGGCTAGCTCGTTTTCATAGAGAGGTTTTGGGAGGTAAACAAAACAACAAAAACCCTCAGACCCTCTTCCAAAATAGAGCTGAAAGTAGTAGCTGTCTAGGTTCTCCCACCTCTGCAAGAGCATCGGCGTGCGCCCATCTGCACCAGCATAGACAGTTGTTCTGTCGTGTTCGAGATAAAAAGGGGCATCAGCCTGAGTGAACCAATCGGCGTAATCTTCTAAATAGAAGGGATGATTGAACGTATCGCGGATAAAGACGAATTCCGCTTCAGGAAAAAGCCTGCTGCGATAGCGCAAACACGGACTCCCCTTATCAGTTTTCGATCCATCGAAAACAAAATCGGGAAGTAGGATCAAAAGCCCTTCTTCCAAACCTCCGATAATTTCAGAACCCCCAATAGATGCGCGGGGATAGTAGCCAAAAACTTGCGTAGCAAGGAGCAAGAATAGTGCGACAAATTTTCTCATTGTCCCTCCTCTTCGATAATGGAGACAGAACTCAACACACCAAAGGTGAGTTTATCAAGCGCACTTTCCGAACCATCATAGGTAACAATATGGATCGAGTTGGTACCTATAAGGAAAGAATGGAGATCCATACAGACATCCTCATCTTCATCTTTGATGCGGATACGCATTCGTGAAGCTGCATATTCTTCAGGCGCAAGTGAAGGGAGAACCTCTATAGAAAAAACACTCTCTTCACCGCAAAACATCTCCTGTAATTCTTCAAAAACAAAAGGGTAGCTTCCTTCTGCACCCTCACCTAAAACATCCGTCAAGGGAAGTTTTCCAAAAGCGATGAAGGATTCTTCTTCATTTTGAAAAACGATCAATTCTATCCCATTCTCGCAGTGAGAAAGGTTCCACGTTCGCTTTGCCTCGGCTGGAATTTGCATAACAAATCCCGTATCTTCATCTCGAAAAAGAGTATCTGATCCAAAGAGAGTGATTCCAAAACAAGTTAGTAGCAAAGTCAGTAGCGTTTTCATAGAGATCTCCCGGTTTAGGGGTTAAAAGAAATCGATTCTAGCATAGGCAGCAAACCGTCTTCTTTACCATCATCTACTTTTGTGAGGCTAATGGTAAAACTGTAGTGGTCTTTCACAAAAAGATAATCGCAGAAGTATAGAGGGTGGCGGTACATCTCGGCAATAGCAAGAATTCTCAATTGACACTTGGAGATTTCTAAAGGCCCCACACAAAAGCATTCGAATTTAAGACCTGTGCAGGTCATCTCCTCTTTTTCATCAGCCCCATTGATCAGAGCTTGATGGAAGTGCTCAGCGTGCGTTTTTTTGCAATCGTTCTCTTCAATTTCGATTGAGAGTTCATTCCCCTCTCCATCTTCGTAAGAGTACCAACAATGGTCATCATATACACACTCGGCCATAGGCTCAAAGCGATCGGGTACTTCGAGCTGAAGGCCGCTACAGGGATCAAAAAAGGAAAAAAGAAAAAAGAGGAAACTTGTCATATAAGGAAATGCGGTTACCAAGATTTGAACTTGGGACCTCAACATTATCAGTGTTGCGCTCTAACCAACTGAGCTATAACCGCGAGGAATGTGTAATTAAAAACAAAGGTCCCGTCGTAGGCACGAAAGATCGTACCTACACCGGGCTAGTCATGGAGGCTAGGAGAGTCGAACTCCTGACCTTCTGAATGCAAATCAGACGCTCTACCAACTAAGCTAAGCCCCCACAAACCATGCAGCATATCGCTGCACCATTCCTTCCATGAGAAGGAAGAGAACAAGATACTAAATTTTGCTGTTTTCTGCAATCGGTTCTGATCAAATTTCATGTTTCTCTATCCATTTTTGTGGATTTTCCTTCAATGCAGAAACAAATTTTGGCAAGCAATTTTTTAAATTAAATGCCGGCTCCCAACCGAGAACCTCTTTGCTCTTTCCGATGTCCAAATCGTAGTGGTCATCAGCAAGGTCTATCATCCATGGTTGGATAAAAGATTTTCTTCCAATATGCAAGCTTTTCTTTAACGCCGCCCCCATTTTGGCAAACCATTTGGGCACGCGCAGGGTCCACCAAGCCTTGCCATGAATGAGCTCTCCTAGAATCTTTTGCAGCTGGCCAAATGCGATCACATCAGGCTCTCCCAATACAAAAATCTCATGTGACCCCAATTCTTTCTTTTTGACTACAACAGCCTTGAGTGCTGCGACAAGATCATCCATATGCAAAAAACTCGCCCCGTGCTTCAAATTACCCGGGAAAAGATGACTCTCTAGCTCTTTTCGATAAATGCGCAGAATTTGTTGTGACAGCGGAATAGAGTTGCAGTCATCATCATATATCCCCGCAATGCGTAAGATGACACTAGGACTATCAGATAGATCCTCTATAATTTTTTCTGTTTTCATCTTAGAAATGGGATAATCCCATTTTGGATCCACCTTTGAGCTTTCCGAAATCTTTTCACCCAGCTTGCATGGAGCATGGACGAGCATTGTGCTAGAAAAGACAAATTGCTCGAGCTGAAAATTCTTTAGCGCCAAAAGAAGATTTCTTGTCCCCTCAATGGTGATTTTCTCATACTTTTCCCACTCGCCCCCCGTAAAATTGTAATAAGCGGCCAGGTGGATAAACGATGCGATATTGTCCCCATGTTTTTCCTTCACTTGATGAAAAGCAGTCTCCACACTTTCCATTGAACTAATATCCACAAGGAGATACTCGACCTCAGCGAGAGGATTTTTAGGTGCCACTACATCAAAGCCCACCACGTGGAAATCTTTGGCAAATACTTCAGCTGCGGCACTTCCAATCCGCCCACACACTCCGGTGATGATTAAAACGGGTTTATCCATACTACTCCATATGAACCTATCTGGATAAAATTTCTAGAGAAATTCAAAGGAAGTATTCATTGAATTTATGAGTCCTTCCCAAGGGAAGGGCTGCCAAAACCCCACCTCTAACAAGCTAAGCCTTAGAAACATCCAACGTAATTACATTGCATTAAAAAACACCTTTACAATAAATATGGCTACAATAGCAATTGGGGCTGCGCTAGCAGCATCAGCTATCAAAATACTAGCTCCCCCTTGGGAGCTACGCAACTAACAACTAAACACTTACTTTTGAATAAAAAATCTTTACAAAAAACTAACATTCAATTATAATTAGTAGTATAATTTTTAATACCACTAAAAAAAGGAATTCATTATGGCTTTACAAGCACTAGGAACAGCAGCTGCCGTAGCAGTCGGCATCTTTTACTGCGCAGGCAATGGACAAAGGCGCATTGCCGCTAGGCCAGCGGCCCCAGGCCTTGCACAAAGGGCCCAAGACGCAGCCCTACGAATCTGCAATGGCGCAGGCGTCGTCTATAACGCTTGCATGGTAGCCCTAAGAGGCAGAGCAACACCCCCAAGAGGCAGAGCTACTGCTCCCGCAGGGGCAACATCTTCTTCAAAAGTAGCGATTCAATTTTTAGACAATAAACCTATTACTAACTCTCTAATCAATGTACTTACAAACCTACCAAAAGCTAAGGCTACCGATCTTCTTCAAGCACTAAAAGGAATTAATGACAAAAGAGGATACCAATACTTTAGAAAGTCTGTGCTAGCGAAATTCCAAGGAGCAGCAGCTGCTACACCTGCAGGAACCTCAAAAGATCTGTTAGCTAGCCATACAAAAGAAGGAGGAACAATCAACTTTATCCTCCAAAAGTTCTCAACAGAAGAGGCTCAAACTTTTCTAGCAGCTCTAAAGAAGATCAACCCCGCTCCCTACCTCTATTTTAAAAGAGGCACTCTTCAGCAATTCGAGCAAGCAGCGCAACATAATCCAATACATGCCGGAGCAGGAGCACCTCCCGCATCGGCAGCAGCAGCTGCTGCAGCTGGCACCGCAAGCCATCAAGCTAAAGATCTGTTGGCCCAGATAAAAGCAGGACAACTATATTCTCATGTTATACCAGCTCTCTCACAACTCTCAGCTTCAGAGGCTGCAGGTATTTTTGGCGATATGACTCGAATAGATGCTGCCTCTGGAGCCTCGGTACTCAACACTTCAATCAACAAGAAATTATTCGCCGCTGCATATGCCAATCCTCAGTAACAACTGAGGGTTTATTCTTTTTTGGGGACTTGGGCTTGGGCCTTGGCTCTTCGGGCATAGACAGAGACCATGCGGGCAACGAGGATCGCGAGGTAGAATTGGCCGACGAGGCCTTCTGAGACGGCAAACATTTGGCCGATGTCTCCTGCGGGGGTGATGTCCCCGTATCCGATGGCTAGCAGGGTGATGAAGCTAAAGTAGACCATCTCGGAGTGGTAGTGCCCGTGGGGAAATGCGGCGACTTTGTTGGCAAGACCATTGAAAGAGGTGGGATGGGTGAGCTCCATTAGGGTATAGATGATGGCAAAAGCAAAGCCGATCATAAAGTAGACGCAGATGGTGCCGCGCAGCACGTCTGAGGTCACTTTTCCAAGTAGTACTCGATACAGCAAAGAAAAGATCGAGAAGATCAAAAACACAAGCGAGGCGGCCAGCCCTGCGATAAAGAGCCATTCTGTCGTTTCAAATAGACTCCACCAGTTAAGGATGAAGGTTGGTATCCCGAGCACGAGAGCAAAAACTTTTACAGCTGGTGTATGGTGACAATTGAAGATGGCTGCAAGCAGCACGCCTGTAAAAAAGATATGCCATATGGTGATGTAGTGGACGCCGATGTTGTACGGGCGAAAAACGAAAAGGAGGACTAAGAATATGAGGAGTTGCTTAAAATCGCCAACGAGAAAGCGATTGCTCCACTTAGTAAATTTCGATAAAAACTTCTCCATCTCCTCTAATTAACAAAAGAAAGAGTTTATGACAAGATTGCTCTTTTTTCATCTACTTGATAGTAATTACAGACAACTTCTGTGCCGGGATAGATGCCTTCTCTGAGAGGAACCATGCCTATCTTTTTGAGAACGTTTTGCGAGGCTTTGTTTTCTTTGCGGACTGCGCCAATAATTGATGGCAGTTCTAGTTCTTCAAGGCCCCATCTGAGAAGTTCTTGAGCTACTTCTGTCGCATAGCCTTTTCCCCAAAATTTTTCGTAGAGCAGGTACCCTAGTTCTACTTCTGGGTTATCGTGTTGCATCGCAAGATGAATAAGTCCGCACCTGCCCATAAACTCGCCTGTTTCTTTATCGAAAATGGTCAAAAAACCATGACCAAAGGCATCCCAGTGATTTTGGTGTTTTTTTAGAGATTCTCGCACTTGATCAGGAGCAGACGTGCTTCCATCTCTTATGTACCGCATTACACTTGGATCTGCGAAAAAGGGGAAGAGAAGCTCTTCCTCATTTTGGATCTTTTTGAGGAGTTTGAGGCGAGGAGTTGTCAGGATTTTTTGGCTCATTTTTCTGGTTGTTTTTTCCAGAGATCATACCAGCTGTGACAATATAGCGCATCCCATGTTCGACGGTCATGTCGATTAGTTTAACCTTAGATCTAGGCAATGTGAGGGTGACTCCCCCAATCTGGTAACTTAATGGGACGTAGACCGCTACTTCATCCTCTCCTGCAAAACCTTCCGGCAGATCGGAGAAATCCTCACGTGTGATGATTCCTAAAAAGCTCATTCCGTCGTGCTCAACGATGACCATTTTTCCTGCCTTTTCCTGATCTTTAGGTTGGAAATAGCTCATCATATCGCCAATGGAGTTGTAGATGGTTTTGAAAAGGGGAATACGGGTAAAAATCCGATCCATGAGGCCTGTCATTTTCTGGATGATGAAGTTATTAACAATGATTCCAAAGAAAAAGATAAAAATGAATGCTACGAGAAGCCCCATCCCTGGGAAATAATGATCTCCTACTAGCCATTCAAGTGGCACACGAAAAATACTTTCCAGTGTATCGAGTAGCCAAATTACGATCGCTAAACTGATCGCAACGGGTGCTAAGGCAATGAGTCCTCGTTTAAAAATTTTTCCCATTAATCTTTAATATGGGTATACAATGGAAATATTGCAACCATTTCACAAACGGAGGAAGCATATGAGTGACACGCTTGTTGTCGTCAGTAAGGTAAAAACCTATGTCAAAAATAAATCGCAGATGAACACTTCTGCATCGGCCATGCCAGCGCTTACAAAAATTGTCGAAGAGGCATGTGAAAAGGCGATTGAAAACGCGCGCAGAGATGGGCGCAAAACCATCATGGATAGAGACTTCGAGTGAAGACAACTTTCCACCCGATGAAGTGGGCCATCTGGGCTCTAGCTGCATTTTTCTACTTTTACGAGTATTTCTTGCGGGTAGCGCCCAGTGTAATGGTCCCAGAACTCATGAGCGCTTTTTCAGTCAATGCCACAGCCATTGGCGCTCTTTCCGCTTTTTATTTTTATATCTATGCCCCAATGCAACTCCCTGTTGGCGTATTGACAGACAAATATGGAGCGAGAAAACTTCTTGCTTTTGCCTCTGCAAGCGCAGGGCTTGGAGCGGTTTTGTTTGCTATTGCGACAAATTTCTGGGTGGCAGCGCTTGGCCGCATCTTGATGGGTGGCGCATCGGCATTTGGGTTCATTGGTCTTGTCTATATCTGCTCACACTGGTTTCCAGAAAATAAGAGAGGAATTCTAATAGGTCTTGGAAGCTCAATCGGAATGGTTGGCGCCGTCATGGGCGAGGGTCCACTTCGCAAGCTAATCGATATTTTTGGATGGCGCTCTGCGAATCTCCAACTGGGAATTTTAGGACTGGTGATCGGAGCGATCATTTATATTGTCGTGCGTAATGATCCACCAGAGATGGTGAAATATGACGAGAAGATGAAAAAAACTCCGCCTGCGCACATTCTCGAGAATTTGGGGATTGTTTGTAAGAATGGATACTCTTGGGTCATCGCTCTCTTGAGTCTTTTCATTATGCTTGCCACTCCTGGATTTGCTGGGCTTTGGGGCATCCCTTTTATCCATGCAACATATGGGATCTCAATAGAACTTGCGGGCTACGCTGTTTCGATGATCTTTATCGGATGGGCAGTTGGTGGCCCTGTAATTGGGAAACTTTCTGACCACTTAGAACAAAAAAAACCTCTTTTGATTTTCTCATCTCTCCTGGGCGCGCTTTTGATGGCAGCTATTGTCTATGTCCCCAACTTGCCCCTTTTTGGATTATTTATCCTCTTCTTCTTTTTGGGTTTTGTCTCTGGTGCCCAACTTCTCACCTATAGCTACGCCATCGACATCAACCCAGAAAAAGTCAAAGCAACCGCTGCTGCGTTTACCAACTTCATCACTTATGTGGGCGGGGCACTTGTCCAACCTTTTGTCGGGTTTTTGCTCGACGCCAACTGGACAGGTAAGATGGAAAATGGGATCCGAATCTATTCCCCAGATGCCTATAAAATTGCCCTGACCTGCTTTCCAGCCGCATTTCTTATCTCTGCGATTTTAGGAATATTCTTAAAAAAATCCCCGCATCCCAAAACAATTTGGCAGAAGTATTTTTCATGAGAGCGATGGTTCTAGAAGAGGCAAATAAGCCTCTAACAATGCAAGATCTTCTCCTCCCTTCCCCTGGAGAAGGTGAAGTGCTCATCAAGGTCAAAGCTTGTAGTGTTTGCCGCACAGATCTACATATTTATGCTGGCGAGCTAAAAGAGCCCAAACTTCCGCTGATCATGGGTCATCAGATTGTTGGAACTATAGAGGGAGAAGATTCACTTGTGGGTGTACCTTGGCTTGGGAAAACTTGTGGAGTTTGCCCTTACTGCAAAAGAGACGAAGAAAACTTATGTGATGACCCCACATTTACCGGATATACGATCAACGGCGGCTTTGCTGAGTACGTAGTGGCAAACAAAGCGTTTGTCTTCCCCATTCCAGATGGCTACTCAGAGATCCAAGCAGCTCCCCTTCTCTGTGCTGGGATGATTGGGTACCGCTCACTCAAGATGGTAGAGACGGCAGAAAAAATCGGCTTCTATGGTTTTGGGGCCGCAGCGCATCTTTTGATCCAAGTAGCAAAATACCAGGGTAAACAGGTCTATGCCTTCACGCGCAAGGGCGATACTAAAACACAGGAAAAAGCCTTAGAGCTCGGAGCTGTATGGGCGGGCGATTCTGAGACCAAGGCTCCCGATGAGCTCGATGCAGCCATTCTCTTTGCACCAGTGGGCTCTCTTGTGCCAACAGCTCTAAGAGCGGTCCGCAAAGGGGGCATTGTCGTCTCAGCTGGAATTCATATGAGCGATATCCCTAGCTTCCCCTACTCGATTCTCTGGGGAGAGCGCGTTCTTCGTTCTGTGGCTAATCTCACTAGAAAAGATGGGGAGGAATTTTTAGCCTTAGCCCCTAAAATCCCCATTCAAACAGAGGTCACGACCTACCCTTTAGAAAAGGCCAATGAGGCACTTCGTGATCTAAAAGAAGGAAACATTTCTGGCTCTGCAGTGATTATTCCTTAGAGAAATTCCCCGTCTTTGCATCGACGAGTTTGAGAAGGTCTTCTGATTTCATGGCGATCTGCTCTTGTGAGAGTCCACAATTGAAAACGACATTGGGATGCTCAAGCACTTTTTCATCGAAATAGGTTTCGAGATTCAAGAGATTCCCAAAGGGGGGTACCCCTCCGATGATCAGACCAAACCGCTCTTTGATAACAGCAGGGTCTTCAAATTCGCATTTCTCTCCGACTGCCGCCGCAATGGCTTTCATATCCATTTTTAAGTGGACAGGGAGGTTGAACTGGTAATTTTTCTTCGTCTTTTTCCCTTTTAAAATGAGCGCTTTGATGCCACCTTCAGATGACTCCTCTCCATCCACGATATGCTCAAATTCCATGTCGTGTTGGTTTAGAAGGCGGATAATTTCATTGCGGATGTTCTCACCGCCGAAGACGATATTGGCTTTGATCCGATTGCCCGCAATGCGTTTGGGGTCAGAGGGGAAAAGAGATGCTTCGCGGATATTCTTTAAGCCGAGCATCGTCATGGTCAGACGTTCGAGCCCCATCCCGAAACCGCCATGGGGAGGCATGCCGTATTTAAATACGGTCAAATAATCCTGAAAATTCTCAGGATCCATCCCCTTAGACTCAATGCCAGCGACCATATCCTCATAGGTATGGCACCTCTGTCCGCCGGAGGTGATTTCCACCCCATTACAAAGTAGATCGAACGTGTTTGTAAGTTCTGGATTCTTCTCATTCACAAATGAGTAGAAGGGGCGCTTTTCTTTTTTCCAGTCAGTGATAAAAATGAGATCTGTGCCGTGCTCTTCTTTTGCATATTTACAAAGCTCCCGCTCAGCAGATGGGCTTAGGTCGGGCTCATTTCGCTCGTCTACGCCTGTTCGCTTGAAATAGAGCTCTTGTGCTTCTTCAAAGGTGACTCTAGGAATCGAAACGTCTTTTGGGCATTGAATCCAATTGGATCCTAAAGTTTCTAGTTCTTGTTTGCAGTGGGTTTGCACATGATCTGTAATGGCCTTGATGCACCCTTCTTGAACATCGAGAACATCGTGCCAATGGTCAAAAAAGCCCATCTCAAACTCAAACTGCTTGCCTTCTGACAAATGCCGGGGCGTATGGGAGGGTTCCGCTCGGAAAAAGGGCATCAGAGCAAAGACCCGCTCGTTGACCCCTACCATGATCTGTTTGTAAAGTTGAGAGCTCTGCGCAAGCGTTGCCGTGTAACCAAAATAGTCGACATTGAAAAATTCAGCGCCCCCTTCAGATGAGGCTCCCAGAATGTTGGGAGCAAAATACTCTTTAGCCTCCACAACATCGTGCATGTATAGACGGAAAGCATGGACCATCTCTGCCTGAACATTAAACACTGCCTGGATCTTTTGATTGCGAAGAGCAATAGAGCGGTGATCAAGGATAAATTCTAAATCGGAAGGGATTTCGGGCTTGTAGTACTCAATTGGAGGTGGCTCACTCACTGCCACCTCAACTTCAATCTTTGGCTCTAATACTTCTACGCCAAGCCCCGCTTGCTCAGATTTGACCGGCTTGCCCTCGACAGAGAGAACACTCCCTGGAAACAGTCCGGCCAGTTTTTTAGCGTCTTCTTTATCTTCAACAATGACCTGAGCAAACCCTGTCCGATCACGGAGAATCAAAAAATTGAGTTTACCAAGCGAGCGGAAGGAAACGAGCCAACCTCGAAGCAAAACGCGGTTGTTTTCATGGGAGAGAAGTTGTGAAGAAAGGATCCGATTCATAGAGGCCAATGATAGGGCAAATTCGTTTTCTATTCAATCTTGATTCCAAGACCATTTAATAGAGATAGCGCTTCTGGACTCGAAAACCTCGCTCCTTTCAAAGAATTATTTAATGGGTCAATCGCATAGCGGATGGCGCCAATAAAATTGGCTTTGTCTAATTTCGTGTTATGAAAAAGACTCCCCTCCAAATCCGATTTTTCAAAATTCCCCTGCTCCAGATTCGATTGGACAAAATGGCACTCTCTTAGGTTGCATTCGATGAATTTCGCCGCCTTGAGCCTAAGCTCTGTGAAATTACATCCACGTAGCAAACATTTTTGAAAACCAATCTCAAAAAATCGAGAGTCGCAGAGGGTAAAATCAATCCCCATCAATTTTGACTCGCTAAAAAAAACATCTTGAAAACGGGTCCCATCGAGTATTGTCGCGACGAAATTGCACTTTTCAAATCGACAATCCTGAAAAACTTTGCCCCTAAAATCTGCTTCTGAAAAATCACATGAGATGAAGCTGCAATCAATATAGCTCTCATCTTCTAACTTCTGGATTTTTTCAAACTCTTCTGATTCCATTATTCTCCTTTTTCCAGTACTGTAAAATTATGATTTACCCAGACGAAAATCAGACCTCTGAGGCGCTCGCAGAGCACTATAACAGCCTCGATAAATATTATCGAAAACTCTGGGGCGAGCATCTCCACCACGGATACTTTCAAAAGGGTACTGAGACAGTTGAGCAAGCCACAGAAGCCCTCATCAATCTCGTAGTACAAGCTGGGGAAATCAAAGACAGCTCCAAAGTACTTGATGTAGGATGCGGCTACGGGGCTACGGCCCGCTTTTTGGCCCATGGAGTGGGCGCTATCGTCACAGCTCTTACGATCTCTAAATCTCAGTGGCAGTATGCACGATCCCACGATCCCGAATCCACCAACCCTCGATATATTTTAGGAGACTTTCTCCACCACACCATCCCAGAACAATTCTTTGATGTGATCATCTCTATCGAGACCTCTGAACACATGGTAGAAAAGGAAAAATACTTCGCAGAAGTCGCTCGCCTACTTAAACCAGGAGGGCGCTTTGTCACTTGCGCTTGCCTTGCAAAGGAGGACCCCACCTCCTGGCAAGTCAAACATCTACTAGAGCCGATCTGCAGAGAGGGGCGCATTCCCAGCCTAGGCTCCGAGACCGAATACCGGACCATGATCGAAGAAGCGGGCTTAAAAGATGTAGAATTTCATGATCTCTCAAAAAATGTAAAAAAAACTTGGTCTATCTGCGCCATGCGCACAAGCAGAGCCTTCCTCTTCGACAAACACGTCCGTAAAATGCTCCTTGATAAAGGTTTTTCTGAAAGAATTTTTGCTAAAACCCTCTTCCGCATTCTTACCGCCTACAACACAAAAGCCATGCGCTATGGGCTTTTCTCCGCAACAAAGCAGTAGGAAATTAAGATTTAACGGCCTTTAAAAAATCTTGGAATCCAGACATTGCACCTTGATTTGCAGCCCATTTTTTTACATCTGAAAGGAGGACTTTCTCCTTATTATTCTTGTAAACGAGGATAGCTTGTTCGAGGGCTTGCATATCATTCCAATGGAAATAGCTTGCAAGACGGTCTTTAATACAGTCTTGTGGCGAAAGAATTTGGACCTTTCCAAGAGCTGTGTCGATCGTATTTATATGTCTTACAGGCTCATTCCCTATAGCTATGGGCGGAGAGACAAATTCAACAAAAAATTGACATTTTGGATGAACAAAATATTTTCCCTTTTTCTTGAACCCCAACCCAGCAAGAATTTTTCCAACAAGGTTGGTATCTTCATAAATGACAAAATCTAAATCATAGGAAAGATATTGATTTTTAGAGTAAATGCTGACACATGCACCGCCGACTAATGTACAGTAGATCCCCTCTTGCCTTAAAGCAGATGAAATCAACCCAGACAATTCTGGTATAGATATTTTCGAAAAATCGACCTTAGATGGGTTTTCCTTTTCGCCGAGGTCGCTTACGGATTTTCTTTTCATAGAACTTTTCTTTTGTTGGCAAAGGCAGATATTCGTAAGCACGGAAAAGCAAATTTTTCAATTCCTCAAGGAAAGGGTATCTTGGATTGAATTGATAAATTCTTGTCTTTCCCTGCAAGAAGCTAACTAATACACCTGCGTACTCTAATTTATCTAAGGTATTCTGGAAACCCGATAACGCCGAATCAAAGTTGTTCGACAATCTAGTAGCATAACAAGATTCATTATTCAACAGGTAAAACAAAATCTTCTCAATATTCTTATTCCCGAAGAGCCGCTCGAGCATATCCACCCTAATTTATGGTTATATAACCACATTATATGGTTAATACTAATTTCACGTCAACCACCATAATTTATGGTTGCATAACCACAAATCATGGTGGTTTTTGCAAAGAAACCAACTATTTTGTATATAGTGAGTTATGAGCCGAATCTCCCCCAAACCCCTAGATCAGTACCCCTGGACCTTAAGACTTCTTTACTGGTACCAGAGAAGAAAATATGGGGAGCCCCTTTTGCCCTCTCTTCTTTGGGGCAGGATGCCAAAGCTCCTTATGCTGTTTTTTGGGTTTATCCGCTTTTTTGAGCGGAAAAAATCTCCATTAGATCCTGTATTGCGAAGCAGGGTCATGTTGCGCGTATCGGAAACCAACAAGTGCCCCTTTTGCATCGACATCAACTCTTCTGCGCTGCAACAAAAAAATGCCGGCGACCCCAGCGCACGCGAAGAATGCGCTCTCTTCTTTGCAGAAGCAGTGACCGATACCACAAAACAAGTAGATGATGCTTTGTTTGCCTCATTGAATGAACACTTTTCTGAGGAAGAAATTGCAGAGCTCGCCGCTCTCATAGCTTTTCAAAACATGTCGAGCAAATTCAACTCTGCTCTGAACGTAGAGCCCCATGGGTTTTGCAAAATAAATAGGCAATAGTTAAGGTCACGTTTATGGAATGGATTGAACATTTTTTTCTTATCCCAGACGAGGCCACCTCTCTTGAAATCATCCTCTTACTTATCCGAAAAATTGTGGCATTGATCGGAGTGATCATCATTTTATGGGGCGCAATCGTAGGGATTTTTCAGTTTCTTTTTCAGCGCAAAAATCACTCTAAGCATTTTGATTCGATCGATGTAATCCGCCTAAAATTTGGCAGGACTATTATTTTGGGGCTAGAGTTCATTGTCGCAGCCGATGTGATTGCTACTACAACAGCCCCCGACTACTACAGTGTTGGGATCTTAGCATCTCTTGTCGGCATCCGAACGCTTTTGACCTATTTCATGAATAAGGAAATGCTTGCCCTTTCAAAAAAGTGAGAATTTTTCATGATTGATGGCGTACTGCTCCTTTGGTTTTTGCTCACTTTTGGATCTCTACTCTTTGTCCTTTGGGATCAGTTCACAAACACCCCCTCTTTGCGCATCATGACGCTTGCGTGGGCGCTGGTAATTCTCTACACGGGGCCCCTCGGTCTATTTTTTTATTTCCTTACCTGTCGCCAGCCAATGCCCGATACCCATGACCAATTCATTGATCCGCATTGGAAACAGACGGTCGGCTCTTTGATCCATTGCGTTGCAGGCGATGCCACAGCGATCATTATCATGGCTGCGTTGCTCCACTACGTTGATATCCCAAACGGAATCGAGGTGATCATCGAATATGTGGCGGCTTATCTATTTGGTCTCTTCATTTTCCAAGCTCTATTCATGCGCTCGATGTTTAGCTCCTATTTTGAAGCGGTGAAGAAAACAATTTTTGCAGAAACAGTATCGATGAATATGGTAATGACAGGGATGTTTCCGATCATCGTTTTCATCAAGTATCACTACCCGGCTGCCTCTGACCCTTTTGGCCCCTATTTTTGGGGAATGATGTCTTTAGCCACTATTGTGGGCTCTTTTGTTGCCTATCCCATCAATTCTTGGATGGTAAAAAAGGGAGTGAAACATGGGATGATGTCTAAGGGGATGCAAATGCACCATGCACCTGTCACGCTTCCAAGTGGGCAAATGTGGGGCTGGGTGATCGGCACTTATCTCATCTTTTTTGCCGTGATGGCCATTGTGGGAGTCTTCGCTCCTATTCGCTTTGCATTAGGTAATGCTTAATCCCTTCGAAATAGGCTTCTGCTACCTGCTTAATTCTTGATGAGCACTTTTGGCCACCAATAACGAAATCCGTTTTAGATAGATTTACACACTCATCAATGTTGTTTTGGACAAGCGTCTCACCGTAGCAGATGGGACTATGGACAAGGCGTGTGAGGGCGAGATTCCGCGCATACACACCCTTAGCGGCCTCTATGCACACCGTCTCGAGGTAACGAGCATTATCTGCTTTGGTCACAAGAGGAACGCGCAAATGCTTGCTGAATTGACCAACGATGCACCTGCTCAGGTGAAGCGAGTTTTTTAAGTCTTCAGTAACTAGGAGGCGCATAAATTCGTAGCGATTTTCAAACTCGGCCAGCTCTCCTCTACAGAAAGCTCCTGGAATAAAAGCCATATTAAAATTGCCAGAGCATGGAGTATGGTTAGACGAAGACTCGTCATCTGCATGATGAGAATTGTAATGGATCATAATACTGAGATCTGGAGCAAAAGCATTGATTTTGTCTGCTCTGGCACGAAGGTCCAGGGGATTGAAATACTTGCGAAAGAGTCCGTAAAGCGATTGCTGTCTACCCCAGAAGCTAGGGTTTTTCTTGAGCCAAGCAAAAAAATCATCTTCGTAGACTCCCTTCCCTACCTCCTCGCGAGTCAACAAGACGATTGCTCCTTCTTTTTCTAGAAGAATTTTCAAGTACTTTGCAGTCAGAAGACTTAACGTCCCTTCATCAAACTGGATGCAGTCTTCCCTTTCGAGAGAAGGAGGGATATCGATGTATCTCTCTTCGAGTTTTGCGTAAGGGCCTCCAAAATGCCCCGGATCAATAGCAATTTTTACGCCGACAAAGTTTTTTCGTCTTTGTTTTGGCTCGAATTTCGTTTTCGAGTGGGCAAATTTGAGGGTATATTCTATCTCGCGGTCTTTCTGAGTATCGGGCAAGTTGTATAAGACTAGCTGATCCTGATCGATCGAGAAGTAGCTAGCGACCCTCCCCTCTTTTTGCAAAAAAAGCCCCAGACGCTCTTCGACCTCTCCCCGTGTCCATTTCCCTTGATAGCCATCAAAATCAGAATATTGAGTCGACCCAAAAAGGGCCAGTTGAGACAATACAAGAATCCAAATAAATTTAATCATGAGGCGAGCATAACAAATGGGGCCAAAAGTCGGAATAGGAATTCTTGTCATAAGAGATGGGAAAATACTCATGGGGAAAAGGAAAAATGCCCATGGCGATGGCAACTGGGGCTTCCCAGGGGGACACCTAGAATTTTTTGAAACAGTAGAAGACTGTACAAAACGGGAACTTTTAGAAGAAACAGGACTCACGGCCAATTCCGTTGTATTGGGGCCCTGGAAAGAAATTTTTTTCCAAAAAGAGAAGAAGCACTACCTCAACCTGTATAGCTTTGTCACCGATTTTTCAGGAGCGGTCGAAAATAGAGAACCTGAGAAAAATGAATGCTGGCAGTGGCACCCTATTGAAACTCTACCTAAGCCGCTCTTCACTCCCATTGAGAAGATTGCTATCGATAATTCCCTCTCCGATTTTTTGGATACACACCTAGAGAAAATATCCCCGACTTCGGTATAATTAGTGGCAATGATCAAAATTTTTCTAACCCTACTTTTTTTTATGGCAAATCTTCAGGCAACGCAAACCCAGGTCGTTATTCTTCTAGGCCCTCCCGGCGCTGGAAAGGGCTCTCAAGCAACGTATATCAAAGAAAAAATGGAACTAGCCCATATTTCCACGGGAGATCTTCTCCGTGAGAATATCAAAGCGGGAACCGACCTTGGGAAAAAGGCAAAATCCTTTATGGATGATGGGAAGCTCGTTCCCGACAATCTCATTTTCGATATGCTCTTTGCCCGAGTTGAAAAGGCCGATTGCAAAAAAGGCTATATTCTTGACGGATTCCCTCGCAATATCGCCCAAGCGGAAGAGCTCCAAAAAAGACTAAGTGATAACGACGTAATGGCACTAAATCTCGCTACCAGCGATTCTGCTATCGTAGAGCGGATCACCAAGAGAGAAATCTGCAAGTCATGCCAGACCCCCTATCATCAAGAGTTCTCTCCCTCCAAAGTTCAGGGCAAGTGCGATCAATGTGATGGAGAGCTCTATCAGCGTAGCGATGACACCAAAGAAGTCGTCGAGAATCGTCTGAAAATCTACCATGAGCAAACAGCCCCCCTCGTCGACTTCTATAATAAACAAAAAGTCCTCAAAACAATTGATTCCAATAAATCGAAAGAAGAAGTTACGGCCCAAATATTAAAAGCCCTAGACAACTAAAATAAATTCACTCATATATAAGGAAAGACTAAAAAAATTTGGAGTTTCCTGATGAGAAAAGAATTACTAGCGCTTAGCTTAGTAGCACCTTCACTTTTACTAGCGCAAAATGGGTATGAAGCCATCCCCAAATTGCATCCTTCACCCTCGCATGAAGAAACTCCCATGTCCCGAGAAGATACAGATGACTGCTGCTATGATGAGTGCAGCTGTGAATGCTATACCCCATGCTGCTGCGAGCCCTGCTGCGTCCCCGAGCCAAAAAAGTGTATCGATTGTGAATGCTATACCCCGCAGTATTATGACCTTCAATGTGATTGGGGAGCATTTTTTAACGTGGACTTCCTATATTGGTACGCACGAGAATCCAATTTAGCTTACGCATCTAAAGTGCAGAGTCTTACTACAACCACATCAGCTCTTGTAGATGAATCTCAAATCTTTGTACCGAAAACTTACGAGCATTTAGATACTGCTTGGGATCCCGGTGTACGAATTGGGCTGGGATGGAATTCATCCTGTGATGGTTGGGATCTGTACCTCAATTGGACCTATTTTCAAAATAAAGAAAAAGATTCTATAAGCGTGCCCAATTATGGAGAGGATCGATTGTCTCCAGAAACCAGGATTTTCATCCCTGCTAATGGTGAATGCGCTCTAATCAACCCTTGGCTCAACGCGAGTCTTCATGGGCCAGAAGAAGTGCAGTCCTTCGATGCAATGGCTGCAAAGTGGCGACTAAGATACAACAACATTGATTTGGAACTAGGCAGAAAATATTGGCTAAGCAAATGCTTTACCCTTCGCCCCTATACAGGATTGCGCGGGGCATGGACGAATACGAAATTTCAGGTGGAGGCCTTCCGCAATCCAAGTGTCGACCTCTCTCAATCATTCGAAAACCAGTTCACGAACAAGTATTGGGGAGTAGGCTTTGTTGGGGGAATCCAACCAAACTGGTATTTCTGCAGAAACTTTATTCTCTTTGCCAATTTCGAAGGATCCCTAATTTGGGGAAAATCCGAAATGGACAACCAAGAAGGACAAGTCGAGTTTGAAAGCCTTTCTCAAGGAGAGGCTCCTCAACTCGTCATTGAGTACTCTAACACCTCTACGAATAATTTCTTCAAGATGCAAGGCATCCTAGATCTAGCTATTGGTTTGAGATGGGAAGAAACATGGTGCTGCGACAGATATAGAACCACGCTAGATCTAGGATGGGAACATCACATGTGGTTTAACCATAACACCCGAACCGTCACACTAGATTATTTCCAAAACCTGGTTACCGATCCTACATTCATTGCAAACGGATATCGTACATTTGCAGAGAACACAACAGACACCATGTTTGGCGGATTTGTTTTGCGTGCTAGATTTGATTTCTAGGTGGATGACAGACAGAATGTATTCCCATCGAGGTCTTGGAAAAGAGCGTAGGTCCCCCAAGACTCGTCTTTTACATCTTCTGTAAATTCAACCCCGCGCGCCTTTAGATCTTCGTAGGTTTTGCGGATGTCTTCCGATGTAAAGATGATGTTAGAAAAAGTTCCTATACGCTCTTCATGCCCTTCAGGGGTGAAGAGGACGACCATGGTATCCGCTCCAGGGATTTTGAGCTCAATCCAGCGCTGCTCTCCTGGAACAAATTCAGCATCTACAGCCACTTCAAAACCGAGTTTTTCCGTATAAAATTTAAGCGATTTATCCTGATCCTTAACTGGGATACTGACGTGTTTGACACTAGTGATCATGATTTCTCCTATACATTACGAGATTTGTCCCCTCTATGTGCACAAGAGGGAGTTTTTGAGATAGTTCAGTTAAGAACTGAAATACCCCTCCAAAATGGGGGGTAAAGTCGTGCCATAAAATACACCCGTCTTTTGCGAGAGATTTAAGAGCATTCTCCGTATCACTTTGAACACAGGGGTAGCTATGTCCCCCATCCACGAAAATAAAATCGAGCGACCCCTCTTTGGTAAACTTCGAAAAATCGTAGTTTGTAGAATCGCCAAAATGTTGGTGGACTTTATGAGCTACTAGAGTCCCTTGAAACTTACGAATCTGTTTTTTCTCATCTGCTATAAACTGCAGATCACTGTCGAGGACGGGGGCCCTCGTTTCAAGTTCCCCTTCTGGCAAATCGATCGTATGAATAAGAGCATCATCAGCACTGTTTAAAGCCATCTGCAAGGTAGTATTGCCATCAAACGTACCAATCTCTAAAAGACGCTTCGGATTCCTTTTTGCAATCAGCGAAGTAATGGCAATTACCTCGTATGGTGAGAGATTTCCATTGCGGGAGAAAAAGTTTTCCAGAGTTAATTTTACCGGTCCAGTAAGTTCCTCAACATTCCTTTTCGAAATCGGAGACCGGTGCATAACCTGCTCATAGAAAAATTCGCTCTGACAGAATTTTTTGCGAAAACTCTTTTTGCGTAAAAGTTTAAGAAGAACCTTCCTCTTCCATTTTTTGTGGTCAAAGATCTCGTGTTTTATATGCATACGACCAGTCTAAACAGGTCACCCTTTCCTCTTCAAGAACAGAATTTTTCGGCATTCGCAAGATTTAGGTTTGATTTTTAATTACGACCTATTATAAATTTAACTTTTCCTTCATACACCACCTAAATGAGGTCATTCATGAATAAGAAACTCCTAGCACTTAGCCTCGTAGCTGCGCCTGGTTTGATGGCGCAAGAGGCTTCTGAATCAACTAACGCACATGAGCAGACTGGTTACTGCAATACATGTTGCTGCAGCCCGTGCTGCTGCAAGCCATGCTGTGTGCCTAAACCAAAAAAATGCATCGATTGCGAATGCTACACACCTGCTTTCTATGACTTGCAGTGTGACTGTGGTTTCTTCTTCGACGTAGAATTCCTATACTGGTACGCAGGGGAGACAGATCTCTCGTATGCCCTTAAGGCACAATCAACGCCAAGAACTGATCAGCCAGTTATTCCTTCTACTCTAGTTTTTGCTCCGCAAAACTACAAGTCGATCAACACAAAATGGGATCCTGGATTCCGCATTGGCATCGGCTGGAATAGCGAGTGTGACGGTTGGGATTACTACCTAAACTGGACCTACTACTGCAACAAGAGCAGCAACTCAACTTCTGTTCCTGATACCTATAACCAAAACGGTGATTTTGGATTGGCAGCAGAAGGACAAGAATTCCTTCTTAACCCATGGATCAACCAATCTTTCCATGGTATCAATCCAAATTCAGACATTCTTACATTTGATAAGATCAGTGCAAAGTGGAGACTCACTTTCAACCAAGTGGATCTAGAACTTGGCCGTAAATACTGGTTAAGCCGCTGCTTCAACTTGCGTCCATACACTGGACTTCGTGGAGCTTGGACTCGCACAAACTTCAGAACCAAGTCTTTCCGCGACTTCTCTGATGGTCTAACCACTTACGATATTGACTTCAGCGATAAGTTTAAGTCTCGTACATGGGGTGTAGGTTTCCTCGGTGGTATCCAGCCAACTTGGTACTTCTGTGATAACTTCGCTCTCTACAGTAACATGGATGTTGCTCTTCTATGGGGTGACTTCGAAGTTAAGAAAAGCGAAAGCTACGTTTGTGTAACGGATCAGGCAGGTACTGTCACAATCGATCCTAACTACAGCAACAGCTCTACTAACAAGTTCTCTCAGATGCATGCGCTACTAGACGTTGCAATCGGTCTTCGTTGGGAAGAATACTGGTGCTGTGATCAATATCGCTCAAACCTTGATTTGGGTTGGGAACACCACATCTGGCTAAATCACAACCACAGAAACAAAACTTATGATTACTTTGCATCCCCTGGAGCAACTACATTAGATCCTAGTGTAGATGGTTTCCGTCAATATGACGAAGCAACTGGTGATCTAGGTCTTGGTGGTCTTGTGATCCGCCTACGTTTCGACTGGTAAGTCGAATCGCTAGAGATTCTACAAAAAAGCGCTCAGAGCTTCTGAGCGCTTTTTTTTATGCCTTTTATCTTCTAGCTTCTCTTTGCCAGTAGACGAGACCAATGATGATGGGAATAAAGATATCAGCCCAGAAATAAACTCCAGCATTGCCAGAAGCAAAGTTGCCCGTTTCGGTCATATTGCGAATATGCCCAATAGCATCGCCCCAAAGCCAGATCGTATTTCCCAATAGGGCAGCAAAAAGAAAACTTCCTCTTAGCCAAAAGCTCAAGATGGCTAAAATACCAAAGCTAAGATTTGCAATCCCCACCTCAAATTGAAAAGGGCTACCAGGAGCCCACCCGATGAGGGCCGCTACACGGTCTGCGTAGAAAACATGCCCTATAAAATTGCCAATCCCGGTCAACCCAAGAGCAAACAACATCAGATAGCCGAGCAGGAGCTCAAGCGTTTTTTTGGGATATTTCTTTTGAAAGCCCCAGTGAAGGAAAAAAATTACCAGAGCCAAAACAAGAAAAACGACAGGCATACAACCTCCTATAGGTCTTTGAAGGAATCCTCATCCCAATAGCTATCTCCATAGCTATAGAGCAATTGTGCTCCCTTCTTGATCCCCCGGTGACAAGCAGTAAAGATAATACGCGGCCCCCACTCAGAATAGTGTTCCCAAGCCACCACATTCGTCTTCTTATCCCCTTCCGAGCTGTGGTTCATAAAGCGACACCAATTTCCTGCCCTGACCCCATCAATCGAAAACTTTGGAAATTCAGTGAACATAAACGTGCTGTCATTGTTTGGATCAACAAGTTTATCGGGCATCAGAATGCCCCCATACGAGTTTAAAACACTATAGGGGGGAATGTATTCCTTCGCAAAAACCCCATGTCCTATCTCTTTGCTAATATGGCGAATAGCCACCCGTTTAGTAAATGGGAGATCATCCCCGAGCTTGTGAATTTTTCTTAAAAGCGAGTCAAAGCGCTTTCTTCGAGAGACCGAGCCAACCTGCTCCATTTCATCTTGAAATTTCTTCCAGGCCCTCTCATATTCTTTTTTGTACTTAGGGTCGACAACAGCATCAGGCACATACTTAATCGGGGTGCTGATGCCAAAACGCTTTTTAAATGTGGGGTCTTCTTTCATAAGTCAACCTATACCCTAACACAGAAGTAGTTTCAAGAAATTCTTAAATACGTTAAAAATATAAGATATGAGAGTTCTCCTAACTGGTGCAAATGGCTACATTGGCACCCGCCTACTTCCCCTTTTAATCGAACAAGGGCATGAAGTCATTGCTCTTGTACGCAATAAAGAGCGGATGAAAAACACCGATGTAGAGATCATTGAGAGAAATCTTCTCGAGCCGCTCACTCTACCTGAGGATATTGACGCAGCTTACTACCTCGTCCATGCTATGAGCGATGATCCCGAACTTTTCGCTGTCCGCGATAGAGTCTCTGCTCTTAACTTTACAGCAGCACTAAAAAAAACACGCTGCAGACAAATAATCTACTTAAGCGGCCTTGCCAGCTCACCTCACCTATCAAAACACCTTTCTTCTCGCCTTGAGGTAGAAGAAATCCTTAAGACAAGCGGCATCCCCTCCACGTCTCTTAGAGCCAGCATCATAATCGGCTCAGGCAGCGCCTCTTTTGAGATGATCCGTGATCTCGTGGAAAAACTTCCCTTTATGGTTGCCCCACGATGGGTGCTAAATAAATGCCAGCCGATCGCAGTGCGTGACGTTTTAGATTATTTAATAGGAGTGTTGGGGAAAGAAGAGTGTAGGAACAAAATTTTCGAGCTAGGAGGCCCAGAAGCAATCACCTATAAAGACATGCTCCTGCGGTACGCAAAAGTCCGTGGTTTAAAAAGAATACTTATCCCCATTCCACTCCTCACTCCAAAACTCTCCTCTTACTGGCTTATATTCATCACAAGCACAAACTACTATTTGGCCAGATCTCTCATCGACAGTCTAAAAAATGATTCGGTGCAAACCGATTTCTCCATCAATGAACTGATTCCTAAAGAATGCCTTACCTACGAAGAGTCGATCGAACGAGCCCTGCAAAAAATCCAGCAGAATGCCGTCCTCTCCAGTTGGCGAGATTCTTGGGTCGCAAGTGATCTGCCCAGTAGCTATGCAAAATTTGTTGAAGTCCCGAAATTTGGGTGCGTCTCTCAAACCACTCCATTTCGCTTCAAAGGAGACCCCGATAAAGTGATGGAAGCCGTCTTTTCTCTTGGGGGGAAAGAGGGCTATTATATGAATTGGGCCTGGAAACTTCGCGGGCTTATTGACAAGACATTTGGGGGTGTCGGACTTAGACGGGGAAAGACAGCCCGCAAACACTTGAGGCCGGGTGATGCACTCGACTTTTGGAGAGTACTACTTGCTGATAAAGAAAATCAGAGATTACTGCTCTTTGCCGAGATGCGCGTTCCAGGAGAAGCCTGGCTAGAATTTCGGATAGAAAACTCGACTCTATATCAAACAGCGACATTCAGACCCAAAGGGCTGCTCGGAAGACTCTACTGGTATATCCTCTACCCTATCCATTCCCTCATTTTTAAAGGACTTGGGAAAAAAATGATTAAAGCATCTGGAGCAATAGTATTATGAGCGTGGGCGTTGTTTGGCACCAAACTGATCTTCGGACAGAGTGGAATCCAGCTCTTTCCGAAGCGATAAAAGAAAACGACTTCATCGTTCCCCTTTTTATTTTAGATGAGGGCTTTGGAGCCGCAAGCCTCTGGTGGCTTAAAAAAAGCTTAGAGTCGTTGGCAAGAACATACAAGAACTACGAAAACACCCTTGTCTTTCGAAAGGGAGATACCCTTTCCATACTAGAAGAGGTTTTTCGATCGACCAGCGCAAGCAAGATCTATTTTAACATCCGATATACACCAACCTCCCTTTCGATACAGAAAAAAGCGTTCGATCAATTTCCGTGCGCTTTATATCTTGGAAACCATCTAGTCAATCCAAAAGAGATTCTCACTAAAGAGGGGAAACCATATTCCGTGTTTACCCCCTTTTATAAAGCGTGCCTCAAGGAGATTCAAATCCCAAGAAAACCAACGCTTCCCAAAAAAATTCCAGGGATAAAAGATTTAAAAAGTGACCTTTTTCCCAAAGAACAACAATGGATGAAAAAGTTTGAAAAACACTGGACCCCTGGTAGAGAAGGGGGATTGATAAGTTTAAAATCTTTTGTAAAATCACCATTAAAAAAGTATGCAATCGACAGAGACTTCCCAGCTGTACAGGGAACATCACGCCTCTCCCCCCACCTCCATTTTGGTGAGCTATCTCCTCCTGAAATTTGGCTTGCGGCACAAAGCAATGACTCTTTTACTCGCCAACTTATCTGGCGAGAATTTGGCACCTATTTCCTTTATCACAACCCAGATGCTGAAAAAAATAACTGGAATCAAAAATTTAATGAGTTTCAATGGGAGAATAACGTAAAAATTTTTGAAAAGTGGGCTCATGGAAAAACTGGATACCCCATTGTCGATGCTGCTATGCGACAGCTTTGGGAAACAGGTTGGATGCACAACAGACTTAGAATGATCGTAGCCTCTTTCCTTGTTAAAGACCTCTTGATAGATTGGAAAATGGGAGAACGGTGGTTTTGGGACACTCTTGTTGACGCCGATCTAGGCAATAATATCCTTGGCTGGCAATGGACAGCTGGCTGCGGTCCCGATGCAGCCCCCTACTTTCGAGTTTTCAACCCTGTCTTGCAAGGGCAAAAATTTGACCCCGACGGAAAGTTTGTCCGTCAGTATGTCCCAGAACTTTCAAACCTTCCTACAAAATGGATTCATTGTCCTTGGGAAGCATCTAATGAGGTACTGCAAGAGGCAAATATCGAACTTGGGAAAACCTATCCTAAGCCTCTTGTAGACCATCAAATCGCAAGAAAAGAAGCCCTCAAACGATTTGAAAAAATTAAAGGTAGATAAAAAACAGATAGACCACCTATATTCCATATTCATGAAATATTTAGCCTTTTTTTTATGCGTTCTTTCTTCCCTTTCTGCCTTTGATCGTGAGATTGAATCAATCACCTACCGCTCCCAAGCAGGCGCCACCATATCTCTTATCCAACTAAATGATGGCTCTGTCTGGAAATGGAGCCCAGACCTATATAGTGAAAACCTCCTTCGCCGCTGGGAAGTGGGCGATAGAGTGCTCATCCAAGCAATTAACCATCCTGGTTTTGGACTAAAAAATTTAGATAAACCTCACTACACGCCAATCGTATCCCTTAGCTTCAATTCCTACCCCCTCTATCCAACTGTAAAAAAATGTGATAACTCATACGGCGTTCTCGAACTCAGCGATGGCACCAAATGGGAAATCCTCTACGACTTTAACATCAGAACACTCCACCATTGGACAACCGGTGATCGGATCATCGCCGTCAAGGGCATTCAAGATAATTTTGAGCTCATCAACCTCGACATTCCCCACGAAAACAGGGGGCAAATCGAGCGGTTCATGGAAGTCACTCCAACCCCATCTTCCCTCTGCCAAGAGCCTGTGAAAGAAGAAATCTTGAGCGCAAACCCCCAATCTGCTATTATTCATTAACTCATGCTGGTGTAGCTCAATTGGTAGAGCACCCGACTTGTAATCGGACGGTTGAGGGTTCAATTCCTTTCGCCAGCATTCTTCTAAACTCAACTTGCCCCTTATCTTTTTCAAGGGCGTAAGCGAGCTGAAGAGATACAAGTTTTGCGAGGAAGGGAAGGTGTAAAAACACCTTTCCAACGAGGAAACCGCCGTAGATCTTTCGCGCAGATAGCCCATGGAAAAGAGAGGGGGCAAGTTGAGTTTTTAGGGGGTGTCGCATAGCGGCAATTGCAAGGGACTGTAAATCCCTCGACTTCGGTCTCCGTTGGTTCGAGTCCAACCGCCCCCAATAAAAGTCCCGCAAAAGCGGGCTTTTTTATTGATTTTGGACTCGGATCCCGAGGCCACCCCCTGCTTCACAGGCTATTAGATACTGTTTCTCGGAGGCAGATGCGAACATAAAAAATAAGATCTTCTCATGAAACCAAATAATATAAATGAGGCCGTGCAATCTATTGTTGGTCTTCCTTTAGGAACATATTTTCGGGCCGCCGACATGCGCATGTTTGGCTTTGGAAAAATTCGTCCTTTTAAGAAAGGACAAGTTTGTGATTACTCTCTGCATATATTATGCTCCTGGAGATTAGTCGGGCCTGAAGGGATTATTACAGGCCATCGAGATCTTTGGGAGCCCGTTAAAGAAGATGATTCGGATGAAGAATGGAACTATGAAAATGGGAATCTACAAGACAAGAAGTTGGAAGAGCTATTTTCCTCCGCTACATTCATCGTGCAAAGCGCTACAATCAAGAATTGTGGGGATCTAGAGGTGGTGTTTTCAGGAGAATATAAACTCCAGACTTTTCTCGATTTCTCGAGAGACGATGCTTGGCTAATCTTCCAACCAGGAAATTTAGACTCTTTTTTTCACATGGACCAAGAATTATCCAAAACTGAAGGGTGGCACTAGTGAAAACCCTCGTAATTGCTGACCTACATAATAAGGTTCATTGGGTCGAGGAATGTATTGAAGCCGAAAAGCCTGATTTGGTGGTATTTCTAGGGGACTATTTCGATAGTTTTGACGAAACACTTGAAAGTACGATCCAGACTGCAGAGTGGTTGAAGCAATCCCTTGATAAGCCAAAACGGGTCCACCTCATGGGCAATCATGACATGCCCTACCGGTATCCCTCAAATAGCCACCTTTATTGCCCTGGATTTACTCATGAGAAAAGCCATCTGATTAATGATCTCTTAGATCATCAATCCTCGTGGGAAAAGCTCAAATCATTCCATTTTATCGATGGGTGGCTGCTCAGTCACGCAGGAATCCATCAAAAGCTTTTGCATCCGATCCTAGGTTTTGATTTAGAGCAACTGCGTCGGGATGAAGAAGAGGCCTTTCTAAGATGCGCGTCCGGGATAGGAACCCCCATGTTTGGTTGTGGAAGAAGCCGAGGAGGAAGTTACCTTTGCGGAGGAATCACTTGGCAAGACTTCGACATTGACTTTGTTCCGATGCAGGAGGTCAATCAAATAGTGGGTCATACCCCACATCCTCAAGTTTGCGTTAAACTTCTGATAGACGAAGAATTCGTTAAGTGCACTTGGGATGAATTCCTATCCCTGGATCAATACAGAGGAGCGAAAAGCGTAAATTTCGGCCTAGACACCCATCGAAAGTACTACGCAGTCATAGAGGATGGCGTAGTCCGGGCCATAAAAAATCAATTCGTCAATAAATTAGACCTTTCTCAATAATGGTGTATGGAATGAACCCAAATAAAGGTATTCGTTTATTCTTGGATGACGACATTGATTCCCCTATAAGAAAAGAACTTTTCCAAGGGTACGACGTTTGGGTACCAAATGCACCAGCGGCAATAAAACTTCTCGAACAAGGGAACGTTGTTCAGGCATCTTTAAGATCACGATCTTGGGCCTGAAGAGGCAGGAACTGGCTATGATGTTGCTATACCCAAACCAATTCAAAACTTGGGTTTTAGCAAGGAAGCTCCTCAAGTTTTTTAGGAACGAAGAGCTCCCGTGTTCATGGACACGGCGCGATGAGTTGATAGGAAATTTGAGAAAAAGCTGACAAAGTGGCGCATTCATTCTGCAAACCCTGTTGGCGGGAAGCATATGATTGCAGCATTATCTAATGCAGATAGAAACTGGGATCTTCATGAAAAGAAAAAGGGACTCTGATGAATCAATGAAACTTTTTCTTCCATTTTCCCTTAATAAAAAGTTTCGGAAAAATGAATTTTCTTATTTCTTCGAGCACAAAGAGGCCAAGCCCTGGCAATATACAGAGCCCCCAGTCATAAAGTGTTAGTCCCCTTGTGTGAAAGGTCACATTCAAAGAAGGAACGTAGAGAATAAGCATAAGAAGAATGATTGCAATTCCTAGCGCGATGAGTAGTTTTTTATTTGTGAAAAATCCAAGTTTGAGAAGAGGTTTTTCGTCCGATCGGATCTGAAAAACCATCAACCACTCAAATAAGATCACAGTCGTAAACACAGCAGAGCGCGCCCTAAAAAGGGTCTCACTGGGATTTTCAACGAGGAAAACACCAAAGGCTCCAAGCCCTAGGCAAAAGGCAAAGGCAGCTACTCGGAAAATGAGTCCTGGATAGATGAGTCCCACAGCTGGATCGAGAGGAGGATATGTGAGTTCGTCTCCCACTTTTGGCTCAGTGCCAAGGGGAACCGCCAGCAGTGTTCCGGTGATGAGATTGATCCATAAAATCTGTAGGGGTTCTAATGGAGCCACCCCTACAGTGAAAAAAGCAAGCAGTATGACAAGAACTTCACCGAAACATGTTGCTAAAAGGAAGGTAGCTGCATGGCGGAGGCGGGCAAAGAGAACACGCCCCTCTTCAACCGCGTCCACAATCGTTGCGAAGCGATCATCAAGCAAAATCATTTCTGAAGCCTCTTTTGCAACATCTGTCCCCTGCTGTCCCATTGCTACTCCGATATCGGCAGCTGCTAAAGCAGGCGAATCGTTGACTCCATCCCCTGTCATAGCCACTATTTGATTGAGACTTTTATAGGCTCTGACGAGTTTGAGTTTTTGTAATGGCTCAACTCGAGCAAAAATAGTTGTTTCCATCACTTTTTTATTGAGCTCCTCATCTGACATATTATTGAGCTCTTGCCCCGTGATGATATTTTTTTCTAAAAGTCCAATTTGTTCTCCAATCGCCTGAGCTGTTAAAGCATGATCTCCAGTCACCATTGAAACATGGATGGAAGCCTGCTGGCATTTTTCTATTGCTTGTCTAGCGTCATCGCGAGGCGGGTCAATGAGCCCAAAAAACCCACAAAACTCTAAATCATGCTGAATATCTTGAGGTTCTAAATGATCTCCTGAAAATGCTTTTCGTGCTGCTGCAAGAACTTTGAGTCCCCTTTTACTCATTTCAGCAAGACGAGCGTGCAGCTTCGCTTTTACTGTGTCTTCTAACCGACACCGTTCAAGAACTTTCTCTGGTGCACCTTTCACAAGAAGGTGAGGTCGGTCGGGAAAAGCGTTGAGAGTAGCCATGACTCCATTTTCACTTGAAAATGGTATATCAGTAATACGATGGTGATCGTAATGAAACGTTTTGAGTTCTATTCCTCTTTCTTCACACCACTTGAATAGGGCTACATCTACGGGATCTCCTTTCCAGCCATCTTCTCTCATTTGAGCATCCCCACATAGGGCCGCAACATCAATCAACTTCGATTCTTCAGCGTGACTATAGGCCTCTGAAACAGTCAATTGATTGAGCGTCAGTGTTCCTGTCTTATCTGTACAGATCACACTAGTACTTCCCAGAGTCTCAACAGCTAATAGCTTTCTGATCAAAGCGTTCTTTTGTGTCATCAGACGAACACCATTTGAAAGAACAACGGTTACAACAGCCGGCAACCCTTCAGGAATAGCTGCTACAGCAATGGCAATGGAAAAAAGGGTGATATCCAGCCAATTTAGTCCCTTGAAAACACCTACAATGATAAATAAAACGACAATTGCTGCTACAAGCAAGAGCATCCACTTGGAGAACTGCTCTATCTTTTTTTGTAGGGGTGTTTTTTCTTTTTCTATTTCCCCCATCTGCTCGGCAATCAAACCGAGTTCTGTTTTCATCCCAGTTGCTGTCACAACCGCTGTTGCTTTTCCACTTAAAACAGTCGATGAGGTATACACCATATTTTTTCGGTCGGCTAAACCTAAATTTTCCCCTAAAGGTTCAACTGTCTTAGTGATCGGAGTTGATTCACCTGTTAAACTTGCCTCACTCACTTGGAAGTGGCTGACAAAAAGCAGACGAGCATCAGCAGAAATCTTATCCCCAGCTTCAAGAACTAAAATGTCTCCGGGAACTAATTCTTTTGATAAAACCTCTTGTATGGCCCCTCCCCTTTTGACAAGAGATTTTAATGGTGAGAGGTTCTTTAGCGCTTGTATGGATCGTTCTGCTTTTGCCTCTTGATAAAAAGCGAGCGAAACCATTAAAAGGACAGTGACTCCAATGGTTCCTCCATCAACATAAGAACCAAGAAACAGCTTCAGTCCTGCAGCAATGATCAAGATGATGACCAAGGGGTTTAAAAACTGAGCAAATAATAATAACCAAAGAGAAGTGGTTTTTCCTTCTTTTAATCGGTTAGGACCAAATTCAGCTATTCTCTTTTCAACATCACTTAAGGAAAGCCCTTCATCGCTAGTTCTTAAACGGCTGAAAACCTCAGAAATAGGAAGAGAAAAAAAAGGAGTCTCCATACCCATTTACTAACTCAGAAAAAAAGAAAAATCAAGACTTGAATTTGAGACGTGCTTTGAGAAAATTTGCCAGCGCGTCTAGAGCCTCTCCTCCCTTCTCACCTTTGTGTAGTGAAACATGAAGATCAGGTAGCTCTGGTAAAATACTTGAGTCGATCACTTTGAGAGTTTTTGGGATGAGTGTTTTTGGCAAGACGGTGATTCCCATCCCAGCCTCCACGGCTGCGATTTTTCCGACGTAACTAGGGCTGACAAATGTCGTTTGCCACTTCTTGCCGCTTTGTTGCAATGCATCAACAGCCAAGGTACGGTAAACACACGGAACAGGCGCTAAGACCAATTGGCAAGGTTCATCTGAGGCGATATTTTCTTTGAAATTTTTTGCTCCTACCCATTTTAGCGGTTCTGCCCAAACTTCCGAACCAAGAGGCATTTCAATGGGATGCATCGCCTTCAAAAGAACTAGATCGACCTCCCCTTTTTTGAAGGAGTCCGCTAGATGAAGCGATAAATCACACTCAACCCTAAGCCTGATATGAGGATGTTGCCTTTGAAAATCAGCCAGGATTTCTGTGAGAAAAACGGAGGCAAAATCTTCAGGCAATCCAATAGAAATTTCCCCTTCAATATCAGGGGCTTCCAGACACTTGCGAGCTGAACGCATCAAAGCTTGGATTTGCACAGCAAATCCTTTAAGAATTTCACCGTCTTTTGTGAGAGTAATTTTCCCTCCACGCTCAAAAAGTCGTTTTCCCAACTCATTTTCAAGCTTCAGAATCTGCTGGGTCACGGCTGGCTGAGTACGACGAAGAGATTTCGCCGCTTCAGTAAAGCTCGAATAACGGCTAACGGAGAGAAAGCATTCTAAAGCGAAGCTGTCCATAAGATTTCCTTATCAGACTTATAAATATTATGAATTTTTCTTATTTTACACCTTTTGACATAATGAGGTCAAACAATAAATGGAGCTCTATGTCTGGTCTGCCTCTCGTTTTCTTTGGTCTTATTCTCTTCACAAGCACCAGCCTTATATTAAATATTTTATTCAACGGAAGAAACCCATCAAGGACGGGTAAATGGCTTTCGGTCACCTGCTGGCTGGGTTTTGCTTACTCTATTTTCGCGAGCTTCTCCCAAAAAACTAGCGTGGCATTAGGCGGGTTGGTTTTTGACGGAATTAGCCACTTTTTGACTCTTGTTATCTTCTTTATAGCAGCAATCACTTCTAGCTATTCTATCCGCTATTTGAAAGGAGCGAAAAAAGAGAGACAATTCTACTACAAGCTAAATGCTCTAGTTATCTTCCTTCTTCTCGCGATTTCACTAGATAATATCTTCTTTTTTATTTCTTCATGGCTTTTAGCAAACCTAACTCTTTCTTCTTTGATGACACTCAATCGCAAGTGGTCTGCAGCTCAAAATTCGACAACTCTTTCAAGAAATTTCTTCTTTGCAAGTTTTGCTTTAGCCATCACAGGGGCCCTGATTTTGACGCATTTTGGGCAAACCTCTTCGCTCTTTGAGCTAGGAACTCTACAGAGCCAAATACCTCCATTTGCCAAATTACTCGGCGTTGGAAGCTTATTCCTATCAACTCTCATCCAGTCCGGGCTCTTTCCTTTTCACCGCTGGATTGTCAGCTCTTTAAACTCTCCCACTCCTGTATCAGCTATGATGCATGCTGGCCTCGTCAATGGAGGTTGTATTGTTCTACTTCGGATGATGCCCGTCATAAAGAACACTCCGTATTTGATGGACTCGATTTTTGTCTTTGGGATCGTTTCCATGGTTTTGGGGACGATGTGGAACTTGTGCCAAACCGATTTCAAACGGATGCTGGCTTGCTCAACTGTAGGGCAGATGGGGTACATGTTCGTCCAACTGGGACTTGGTTTGTTTCCCGCAGCTCTTTCCCACTTAGCCCTGCATGGTCTCTTTAAATCCCATCTATTTCTTTCAGCAGGCTCTAACCTCTCCCCGATCTCACGCTCGAAAGGAAAAGAGATAACTATGTGGCTTAAGTTTTTCGGGGCTTTGACTGCAGGGGCTTGCATGGCTTTTGCTTTCAGCTTCACATCAGGCCATAGCTTTCCATCGAATCAATCTGGCTTTCTATTGATTTGTTTAACTGCAGTTGCAGGATTTCAAGCTTCGTTCACTTTCCTCCCTACACTCAATAATGGAAACCAGATCATGACCCTTTTCAAGGGATGGACGCTATTCACCTGCATCGGGATCCTATATGGCTGTAGCATGCGCCTCACTTCCAGCCTCATCCCTGATATAGCTTCGATAGAACTTCCTCTATCCCCTCTACATTTACTGGGACTCGTCGCTTTAATGCTTCCCATTCTTATGGCGATACCCGCCTTGCAACGAACCCCCGTTTGGAAAAGACTATTTTTCAAGCTACTAAACAGCAGCGCTCCCGCTTCAAAAACTATGACGACCCAACGTCTTGATTACAACTGGTAAGGCAGTCTTTATGAAAACCACAGAACAAAATTGCTTAGTGAATCGTTTAGAAACTTATGAAGACTCTTCTCTTCTGGCTAAAAAAGAAGCTCTGACCAAAGCTATCGAGGAAGCTTCACAAATTCTTCCATTGATCTGGCCGCTGCAGGGATTTATCGCCTCAAATCCTCTACGAGATTTAGAAACTCTTGAATTTTCTACTGCCATCAATACAGCTCTTGAGTTTTATCACCACCCCTTTCAAAGCAAAGAAGTAACGCAAAAAATCAACCGGCTCATGATCAAATGGTGTCAGATTTTTTTCGATACGGGCCAGGCTGCATTGAAATGCATGGATCAAAACGATGATTACTACTCAGCTTGGCGAAAAATCCAACCCTACGATCCAGAAATTTCTGCAGTTGATCCTTTACCTTCCGATCCTCTAGTGCTGATTGAGTCGATCTTAGATTCATTAAAAATTCCACAAGCTCAGTGGGCAAGTTTTTTCAAAATACAGTTTGCTGCCTTGCCAGGATGGGGTGGATGGATCAAAAGACATGTTGCGTTTGATGAATCTACAACGAAAGCAACTCTTACCCAGTTTTTAGCTATCCGCTTAAGCCTATTTCAGCATTTTGACGGATCGATACCCCACCAACAGCCGGGCTTCTATTCAAAGCCTCTACTAAAAGAGATCAAGGCCGCAGAAGCCATTTTCAATGAAGAAATCTTAAGTAACATTCCAGACCACTCTTCTCAGTCGGACACTACCCCATCAGCTCAGTGGGTTTTCTGTATTGATCCTAGAAGTGAACCTATCCGCAGGCATTTAGAACAAGTTGGACCAAATGAGACCTTTGGCTTTGCTGGATTTTTCGGCATCCCTTTGGCTGTAAAAACCCGCCTTGATACATGCAGTCGTTCTGCCTGTCCTGTCATTTTAAAACCGACTCATTTGGTTCACGAAAAGGGAGTAGATGGCACTCAAAGTCAACTAAGTAAAAGTGAAAGAGCATTTAAAGCCTTTCGCGAGCTCTTTTATACATTCAAGAAAAGCCTCTGGACACCGTTTGCCCTTGTTGAAACGGCAGGACTCTTCAGTGGTCTCATTAGCCTTTGCTCTACCCTTTTTCCAAAAACAATCAGCCATTTCAAAAACTCCCTTAGGGATCAATCCTCAACCCACTTTACACCTTCTGAAGACGAAATCAATACTGAAAGCGCTGTCTCCTTTTCAGAAAACTTTCTAAAAAGTATCGGCCTAACACAAAATTTTGCTAAAGAAATTGTACTCTGCGGGCATAGAAGTGACACAACAAACAACCCCCATGCCTCTGCGCTACAATGTGGGGCTTGTAGTGGTCATGGAGGGATGGCAAACGCGCAAGTCATGGCCAGCCTCTTGAATAAAAAACAAATCCGAGACCGCCTAAAGGAAAAAGGCTTGCTCATCCCAAAAGAGACACAATTTATTGCGGCTGTTCATGAAACAACAACCGATGCCGTCCTTTTTGCCTCACCTTCTTCAGCATCCAAAGAATTGATTCAGTACACCCAAGAAGCGACAGCTAGGGCCCAAGAAGAAAAAAAGGAAGCTCTTGGCCTGCCTCAAACCAAAAAGAATCTAGCAAACCAGATCTCTAAAAGAGGTGCTCTTTGGTCAGAAAATCGCCCAGAATGGGGACTGGCCCGTAATGCAGGATTCATTGTCGCACCAAGAAAGAGAACAAAAGGCATGGAGCTCAATCGACGCTGCTTTCTCCACTGCTACGATCATAATGGTGATCCTGAAGGAACAACTCTGCAGGCAATTTTAGGAGGGCCTGTGACGGTAGCTCATTGGATCAATATGCAGTATCTATTTTCCACACTCTGTCCAGCCCTATTCGGTGGAGGGAGTAAGGTGACTCACAATATCACAGGCCGTTTTGGCCTAATGCAAGGGAACGGCAGCGATTTGATGCATGGTCTTCCCCTTCAGTCACTTTATCGAGATGATGAGACACGGGAACATGCACCTACCCGCCTTCATCTGGTGATCGAAGCTCCCAAAAAGGTCGTAGAAAAAGCCTTGGATAGCTGTCCTTCGATTAGAACAGCCCTTGACAACCAATGGATGCATCTTACAGTGATCGATCAACCACTCAGTTAGATTTTCTTCTGTTCTCTAATCGAGTAGACAATCGTAAGTATCCCCCCGATGCATACGGCTGCCATACCGGCTAGGGTAGTGAGATCTATCTTTTGCTGCCAAAAAATCCACCCTAAAATACCAGAGAATATTACTCCCGTATATATCAGTGGAGCTACTTCTATAGGAGAAGCTTTTCTAAGAGCAAATACGATGAATATTTGGGCTAAAACCATCGTGACTGAAGAGAGGGCAATGAGGAGCCAAATATGCGGAGGTGGAGGTGTCCACTGTGAAAAAAGGAAGGGAAATAGAATGAGGGAGAAGGTCGCAAAATAGTAGAATAGCAGTTTGGCAAGAGGTTCGTGGGCAATTTTGCGCGTGGCAAGTGGAATGGCACCGCCTGCTATCCCAGATGTTAATGCAAAGAGCAATCCCCTATTGAGTGTGAGGTATCCTGGTCTCAGGATAATAAACACTCCAATAAATCCAATGATCAGCCCAATCCAAATATGAAAGGTGGGCTTTGCGCGCATCCACAACCAGACAAACAGTGGAGTAAATAGGGGAGCTGTATTGTTTAAGAGGACAGCTTCTGCCAACCCCACCGACAAGAGGGCGTGTGTGATGCAGTAGAGCGATACAATCCCTAGAGCAATGCGGAATAGGATGAGATGGAATTTTTTGCTGGTCAATGGAGTTCTTTTAATGAGTACATAGGGCAGAACGATGGCAAGGCTCAGGATGTTTTGAAAAAAAAGGATGAGGTTATTGGGGACATAGGGGTTGGCTAATTTATAAATGGCGTAGGTAATCGAAAAGAAGACCATGGCCAGGACCATATACAAGATACCGATCAGGGTTTTATTCATGAACCTATCCGTAAATTACTTTGTCTAGCATTGCTTCAGATTTTTGATAAGATTTCAGCAGGCGGTTTGAAATCAATATTAGCAAATATTGATGAAAAGCTCCTGATGAAAGATTGCAGAAAGATGGAGCAAGGATATGAATAGAATTTGCGGATAGGTTCATTACTCGAGCTCTATTTGAAACAGAGAGTGGGCATTTTCTAAATCTTCTAAAAGCTGGTCTCGGTTTTCATGGGCCAAAAGGACGATCAAAGGTATGAGCGTTACCTGGGTGCTTGTGGAAAGGGTTTGCCCCTCTTTTAGATTGAGCATATGGTCTACATAAGAAGGGAGTTTTTTGATCTCCTCTATACCATTAATCTTTTTGAGCCTCCCATGATCGAGACAGGTGCAGTAGGCTACCCCGCAATGCTTTGTGAAAACTACAGGCTTGGGTATCTCTACTTTTTCGTGTAAGAAGACCTTAATTTGAGATTGAAAGGGCTTAAAATTAGAGAATTTTTCGATGAGATCAGGCTTTCTAACTCCCGGTAGTCTCGCCCCTATCTCAATAAGCGTTGGGCCTTTTTCTGGGTCATCTTTAATTTCAAGGTGGGCCACTCCCCTTGTTAACCCAAAAACTTTGGCCACTTTAAGGGCATATTCGATCATACCTTGCATTTCTGGTGCATCGATAGGAATTGTTATGCTGTTATAATAGAGGTTTTTGTGCTCTGCTGTTGAGAATTTTTCGTAAACCCAGCAATCTGTTACATGCACATCAACCCCATCAGAGAAGGTATTTACAATGTACTCGGTACCTGGAATGTATTCTTCCAAAACGACTTCTTTGGCACTTAGCCCATAGAGGTTTTTTTCTGATAGAATTTCACGAAAATGTTTCGTTAAGTGGTCGCGGTTGCTGCATTCAAAGACTTGAGAAGTTCCGGCCCCTTTGGGGGTTTTCATCATAAGGGGAAACCTGTGGGTGCCTGCAAAATCCATCACCTGTTGAAGGCTCGTACAAGTCGTAAAATCAGGGCAGGTAAGGTTGCTTTCTTTTAAGACTCTGCGCATTTCTCCTTTGTCTCTTCGGGCTGTGGAGAGCTTAATATCATTGTGAAATAGATTTAATTTTTCAGCTATTTGATCGGCAAGCTCTACTCCACTCTCATGACCTGCAACGGATCCTTTGACAGTCAATTGCAAAGCCTCAATTTCTCTTAAAATCTCTTCAAGATCATCAGAAACGATTGTAGTGGTACAGTCAGTAAGCAGCTTTTGTTTATCGGTTCCCCAAATGCTTTCACATTTTTCAAGACGAAGGAAAAAAACACAAATGACTTCATATCCAAGATCTCTTGCCGCTGTTTTCAGTTTTGCGACAGAAAAAACAGGGTCAACTATGATAATTGCGTCCATTTAATTACCTTTGTATTTATATATTTGTATACGCAGGCAGGCACAAAAAAATCAATAATTTCAAATATGATGTACTTCCAATTGCTGGCGACAGAACGTCTCCCTAATAGCAAAGAGTGTAAGGAGTAAAGAAAGGGTAAAAAAGATAGGGATCACTGCAAACCCTTTTTCAAAGGCCAACTCGGTAAGCCCTTCTCCATTTGTAAAATTGCGTATGATTGAGGTTACAAAGGGAGGGATAATAGCTCCAGCTCCCATTAAGGCTGTATTGTTCAATCCAATTGCTGTGGCTTGAAGAGACTTAGGAGAGTGTTCTGTGATGATGGCAAAGGCCATATTCATCCCCGACGAACCGAGCCCCACTAGAAAGAAAAGGAAGCAGAGGTAGTAGAAATTTGTGCTTGGTGTCCATAAAATCAGTATGGAGCTGATGAGCCCTACGATCGCACATAAAATCATGAGCGGTCTGCGCCTCTTCATCAAGTCTGAAAGGCGTCCAAATAGGGGGCTGCCAATAGCAAGGCCGACCCAAATCATGGAAATAATGAAGGCAGCCGAAAGAGTAGAGAACCCTCTTGTTTCGAGGTATGAAGTTCCCCAAAAAGCCCCAAGCAAAGGGATTGCGACATAAATGGAGCCTGAGAAAAGAAGAATCCACCAAATTTGTGGTCTACGCAGCAGCTCTACAAGTCGTTTTTTTAAGGGGCCTTTTTTATCGATAAAGACTATTTTCTGCTCTTTTTTTGGCTTATCTTTAAAAAAGAATCCAATGAGCAATCCAAGACAAATCCCGAATAAAGCCACCCAAAGAAAAATAAGCCGCCAGTCCCCTTTTGTAGCTTCCATCATAAGTGCGATGGGCGCTCCTGCACACAAAGGACCTAACGCACCTATGAATTGGCCACACCCCACCAAAAAGGCGAAGTATTTTTTGGGGAACCAATTCAGCGTTGCTACTGTAAGAGAAATAAATCCAAAGGATGAACCAAATCCAATGAATAACCTCGCGATAAATGCTGGGATAAAGCTGTGAGCAAAACTAAACCATATGGCCCCAAATGCACAAGTCATCACCGCAATTGTAATCCAAAGCCGTGCTGAAAATTTATCGAGCAAAACCCCCACGGGAAATTGCATGAGCGAATAGGTCAAATAATACGCAGAGCCTATAAGGGCAAACTGCTCGATGCTAACGTCTATACTAACAACGATGTGCTTGGCCACCGTGGCCGGCAGAACACGCAAAAAGAATTCATAAAAGAAAAATAAGACGGCAAGCAGCCAAATGAAAAGACTGCGAATAGTAATTTTTGGTTCTTTAGCTTGGCGGCTCATTATCAGACCACTCTTGTATTCTTTCAGCCGTTTCGGCCTTCACCTCAGCTAGATGCAAAATAGGCTCCCCTTCATTCAAAATAGGAAGGTTATTTTTACCTACAATGACCCCATTAAAGGGGGCAAAAACTTCCTCTCGTTGCTCGGTTCCAAACGGGTCTAAAATCCTCGCCAGAAGAGCTCCTTTTTCAACAAAACTACCCACCTTCCCAAAAACTTCGCAGAGGCCTGATGAGGAAGCCCGAATCCAATATTCTGAATCAAGTTGCACAGGATAGCGTATTTTACCGCTTTTAAATTTTGTTGAAAGCATGTCGAGATTACGCATAACGCGGACAATCCCCTTCACTCCAACTCGAATGCCATACTCATCAAGACGCAAAGCCTCTCCCGTCTCAAAAATAATGGTCGGAACCTTCTTCTCTTCACGGTGCAGTAGCCATAAAAGGCCTTCATCTGATTTTGTATTCACAATCACAGGTGGCTGGAAATAATGGGCCAACTGCCTTGCATCTGCGTGATTGGTTGCCGTGCGTACCTGCGGAAACTTTGTGATGTGGGGCTCGCCTGTATGCAAATCAATGCAATGGGTAATGTGGTCAAAAATTTCCTCGGTCAAAAGGTTTGCAAGCCTAGACGCAAATGACCCACTCTCAGAGCCTGGGAAACTTCCCTCTAAGTCTCTCCTATCTGGGAGATTCCTAGAAAGCGTGATCATCCCATAAATATTGATGGAGGGGATGACAATCAGCGTCCCTTTAATGCCCTTTAGCAAGCGTAGTTTCAGCAAACGTTGAGTGATCGCAACACCATTGATTTCATCCCCATGGATCGATCCACAAATCAATAGCGTTGGCCCAGCCTTTTTCCCATGAATGATGTGAATTGGGATATACATGGGGGCGCAAGTATAAAGCTCCGGCGTCGGCAAAGCCACAGTGATCCTCTCACCTGGCTGGATAGTAATATTGCTAATTTTTAATGGAGAATTTTTCATAAAAGATAAGAAATTCTACTTGTAAGATATTTCAGTTTTTGTGTCAATGACGGATATGAGATACATCACCTTTTTCATCCTTTTTTCGTGCACCTGTTTTGCAGAGCAAATTTCCCCAGAGGCTGGCTACAAGCGGCTAATGGAAGGCAACAAGCGTTTTGTCGAAGAAAAATTGATGCATCCTCATCGGGATGAAAAAAGACGTGTGCAAACAGCTCCAAAACAAAGCCCCTTTGGAATTGTTTTGAGTTGTTCTGATTCAAGAGTCGCTCCAGAAATCCTCTTTGATCAGGGAATCGGGGACCTCTTCATTGTGAGGGTTGCAGGGAATGTGGTCGGACCAATTGAGCTTGCCAGCATCGAATACTCTGCCCTTTACTTAGGCTCGACTGTTCTTTTTGTTCTCGGCCATAAAAACTGTGGAGCTGTTTCAGCTGTTTTAGATGGGAATACCAAGGATATTGAGCCTATAGCTGAGTTGATTCAGCCTGCCGTCGAGATGGCCAAAACGCAAAAAGGCTCTCAGTTAGAAAACGCCATCAAGGACAACGTCCTTCATGTTGTCAAGCAGCTAGAAAATGTCCCTCTAATCGCCGATCTAATGGAAAAGAAAAAATTTGCTGTCATAGGGGGATACTATGACGTCAAATCAGGCTAAGTAGAAATTTTAAATACTGCTTTTTCTCCTGAAAAATAGGGAATTCTGTTAGTATTTCCCGCATGGAAATCAATTACGCTGGCACTTCTGCCCTTCTAGACCCATTTTCACTGGCCAATCGCCACTTTCAGGCAGCTTTTGCCAGCTCGTCTAAGCAAACTGTTCAAGCTCTTTGGGATCAAGGTGCTATCCGCTACGTCGATACAAGCTCACCAAACTCTCTTTTGGGTAGGGTCAAACACTTTGCCTTTGCCGTTATGGAATACATCCCTTTCGTGGGAATTGTGGTCGCGTTTGCTGACCGGATTTTCAACGGTTATGTCAGCCTCCCCCCCAGCCTTTCAAATAAAGCCAAGACCGCCGTCGAAACGACTCCTAACTTTGACTCTTACTGTTTTAGTGGCGATCCAAGTGTTCGTCTCACCGATATTTTAAAGAGGCCGGCTAACCTCTTCTTTAAAGCCCTATTTGGCAAAGATCCGACCACGCAACCGGGATCAAACGTCCTCTTCGCCTTTATTCCCAACGCCAAATGGGCGAGAAATTTTATCTTCGGCCACTGGAGAGATAAAACGTTTTCTGTGTCTGCCAAAGGAGAAGATACTGTTCTCTTTCGAAATCGCACACCTGTTGGGAAAAAAGACTTAGAAAAGTACTTAGGCAAAGATACTTTCAACATATCCCTTGATGAAGTGCAAGCGATGCTAAAGAGCCAACGCATTTGCGTATCCCCCCTCATTTCAAAGGAATTCTACCTTGGTATGAAAAGAGCTCTAAAAAGCGATGGCATCATTATCCTACCGGCAAACGACCACAAAGTGCCGACCATCGGCGAAATTCTATACGGTAAATATGATGCCCCATCTGCTTGGGAAAAAGTCTTTGGAGTGCAGCCTCACTTAAAAAATCGCAATCTGCACCACCTTCAAGCTTACTTAAGAGAAGTGAAAAAAGATCCTGCCAGTCATGGGTTTGAAGGGAGGCTCAAATTTATCGAAATAGAATCCCTTACCCTCTATCAAGTAGCTGCCATGATCGTAAAAACTGAAGACTACTACTCTCTCGTAGGAGATGGCTATAAGCTTGCCAAACGAGAAGTAGGTGATCGCGATGCCATTCGCCTCATTAGCGCTTCGGGTATCCGTGGCTTTTTCAATACTGCAAAACTGCCAGGAAACAATAATCACCAAATGGACCAGCGCATTATGAAAAACACCTTCGAAACAGCCCTACTTGCTGCAGGACAAGGTGGCTATGCTGTTTTCCCAGCTGTTGGTATGGGGGTATGGGGCGGAGATCCAGAAGTCTACTGGACGGCCTTCCTAGACGCTGTTGTCTCGGGAGCTAGCGATCTAGATGCCATCTTCGTCAATCCCGGCCACCAAAAATCCCCCGCTGGCGCCTATAAAGGCTATGGCGGAGAAGAGTTTGCTCTGATCCTCGAAGAGTACCTCCAAAAGCATCCCCAAAGCAAAAACCTGCGCAAAATCGTCAACCTCTACGACCGGAAGACCGATCTTCTTCTTCTGGCTAGGAACTTGAAAAAAGCCTGCCCTGAGAAAACCATCTCCCTCTTCAACGCCTCAGACCCAGATGTCACATTGGGCAGCCATGTGGGCGAATACGTCAACAATATCGGCCATCCTCCAACCACCGAGGAAAACTTTGCCGCCGCCGGCACAAGTGGCCTTGGTTTTGAGGACATCACTCAGGTCCTCAGCGACTCTACACGAATCACTCAATACTAAAATTTTTATTACCACACGCTGCCTGCTAACTACTAACCTATTTAGTTGATATTAATAACGTTTTATTATACAATTATAATAAGTCTATTAATAAAGAGGTAAATAAAATGATTACAATAAGTGCTAATTCTATTAATCCCCTAGAAGAGGGATTCGTTTTTATCAACCCAACAGCAGGAGAAATAGCAGATGAATTTGAAGAGCTAGTTCCAAGCGCCCCTGCTTCACCTCCCCCTGCTTCGCCAGAAACACCAGAGGAAAGACCCGTGGAGCAAAAACATCGAGCTCCTTCTTTCATAGCAACGAAAACTGTTTTAACCAACTACCCATCAGAAGCAAAGCTTCAGGAAGATGAGAAGATAGGTAAGCTTTTTCGCTTAATAATTAGACACGCAGATAATCTCCAAAGTTACTCAAAAGCTAGTCTTCTGCATGTAAGAGCTGAAGCAGGAAAATGCATAACACAAGGCAATAGAGAACAAGTTATTAGATTTGTTCAACAGATCAATTCCGCCTTAAAATCTGCTAAGTAGGTGATCTCCGACGCGTAGAGCGTTGGCAATCGCGGTGAGGGATGGATTGACAGCGCCAATACTGGGGAAGAAACTCGTATCGACGACGTAGAGGTTGTCGAGCTCGTGGGCTTTGCAATTGGTATCGAGAACAGATGTTTTGGGGTCTGTCCCAAAACGGCAGGTGCCTGATTGGTGCGCCACCCCGGCGATGGGGATATCGGTTTTTAGATAGGCATTATGGGGGATGAGGTGATCGGGATGCATGCCTAGATGATTGAGCATACTCTTTAGCTTTTCATAGAGTTTTTCTTTCGGCACTTGGTTGTTGGGTGTGTAGTTTAGGTGGATGTTGCCCTGAGCGTCGAGAGTGACTCGGTTTTCGGGATCGGGCAAGTCTTCAGTAGATAGCCAAAAGTCGACCGCATGCTCGGCAATTTCATCTAATATTTTGTGAGGCATCAGCGCCGTTTCGATCGGCTTTTCTCCTTTAAACATTTCTCCTTGTGATTTCCCCAGCATTTGGATGTTGCCCAGAGGGTATTCAAAGTCGTCAGCTTTGAGATAAAAGTCATTTAGCGAAAGGGTTTTTTGGAACTGGGTGTGGTTGGGCTCTAGCGAGAGAGCAAGGACGGCCTGACTATTGTGGTACATGAAGTTGCGGCCTACTTGATCGGATCCGTTGGCAAGGCCGTTGGGGTGCTTGTCATTTGCCGATTGGAGGAGGAGTTTTGCCGAGTTGGCAGCCCCGCATGAGACGACGACAATTTCGGATTGAAAGCTCTTTTCTTTGCCATCGATCTCAACTACTACTTCTGTGACGGCTGTGCCACTTGGGTTGGTATTGAGCTTGAGGGCTTTTGCATTGGTCATGAGGGTGACGCTGCCACTTTTAAGAGAGGGGCGCACCCCCATCATTTCTGCATCGCCTTTGGCTTGTACAAGACAAGGGAATCCATCGCAAGTAGCGCAGCGGACGCAAGTGCTGTTTTCTGGATTTTTCTCATCGAGCATGATCGCACAAGGGGCTGGGAAGGGATGGTAGCCTGCTTTTTCCAGGTTGTCAGAGAGCTGTTGGATGTGCGGCTCGTGTGAGACGGGAGCAAAGGGGTAGGGCTGGCTAGATGGTGGTTCTGTAGGGTCAATCCCGCGCAGGCCATGGACCTGGTAGAGCTCTTCTGCTTTGGTGTAGTAGGGCTCGAGTTCTTCGTAGGTAATGGGCCAGGCGGGAGATATGCCGTCGTGGTGTTTGAGCTCGCTGAAGTCTTCTTTGCGCAGACGATAGAGGGCTGCGCCATAGAGCTTAGTGGCACCCCCGACGAAATAGTGAACTTGAGGCTGAAAAGGCTTTTTGTCTTTGTCATACCAGGTGTCTTTAGAAACGTAGCGATTGTCTACAAAGACTGATTTTGCGCTCCAATTTTCTGCTTCACGCTTGAGCCAGTCCCCTCGCTCAAGAAGGAGAATTTTCTTTCCAGAGTCTGCGAGGTGACGTGCGAGTGTTCCGCCGCCGGCTCCTGAGCCGATGATGATGATGTCATACTGTGTCATAAGCCAGGACTCTGGTGCATCATGCCCCCATCGGCAAAGACGGTTGTTGAAGTCATGTAGGAAGCCGCATCGCTTCCGATAAAGGCCACAACGCTTGCAATCTCTTCTGGCTTGGCCATACGCCCCAAAGGAATCGCGGCATTGAGCTTTTCCATGAGCTTGGGATCTTTCATAGTACCAAGGTTGATGGGGGTTGCCACAGCTCCTGGAGCAATACCCACAACCAGGACATTGTGCTTACCAAGTTCTACACCCGCAGTTCTCGTGAGCATCCGCACGCCGCCTTTGGAAAGGCAGTAGGCGATATTTCCTGGCATAGGCCAGTCTTCGTGAACGGAGGTGATGTTGATAATACGCCCTCCCCCGCCCTGCTTGATCATTTGCTTGGCTGCAATCTGCGTCCCAAAAAAGGCGCTTTTTAGATTCACTTCGAGGACCTTTTCGTATTGCTCTTCTGTCGTATCCAGAATAGAGGTGCGGGTTTCGATCCCAGCATTATTGACCATGATATCCACCCGGCCAAATTTCTCGACGGCTGCATCGATAAGTTTTTGCAGATCGACGACTTTACTCACATCTGCTTCTACACCGATCGCCTGATCTCCTAGTGCAGCTACTTTTTTCTCTAACTCATCCGTGGCTTCTGGATGCGAGATATAGTCGATGACGACATTCGCCCCGTTTTTGGCCAGTTCAAGGACAATCGAGGCCCCTATCCCACTATTTCCCCCCGTAACGATGGCAACTTTTCCTTTAAGCATGTGTTCTCCCCTTTTTCAACACTCTATAAAATTTTTTCTTTTAATAAAAATTTCTCCCTTCTTTTTTCGAGATCTGCTACACTTTGCGCTTTTGGGATGTAATATGCGAAAAAGTAGAAAATTGCAGTATCGTTGGGTTGTCGTAAGTTTAATTTTTTTTATTACTCTAATTAATTTCATCGACAGATCCGCTATCTCATTTGTCATTGGCCCCTTAAAGGAAGAATTCCACTTCAGCGATACGCAGTTTGGGATGATCCTCTCAGCTTTTGGCATTGGGTATGCTTTACTTACATCTCTTGGCGGCTGGATGGTCGACATCTGGAAACCAAGAAAAATTTGGCCCCTCTCTGCGATTGCCTGGTCTCTTTGCATTGCACTACTGGGCTTTTCCACTGGTCTTTGGACTTTTATCTTATTGCGTTTTTTACTTGGAGCCTCAGAAGGCCCCCACTTCCCCGCTGTATCCCGATCGATATATGACTGGCTCTCCCCATCTGAAAGGGCAAGGGCTCTTTCTTTGAGCCTTGTGGCCATTCCCCTTTCCTCTGTTGTAGGTGCTCCAATTACATCTTATTTGGTCGCAGATTACGGTTGGAGAATGATGTTTGTGATCATCAGTGCCGTTGGCATTCTCTGGGCTGTAGCGTGGTATTTTCTCTTCCGCGATCGCCCCGAAGACTGCCCTTACATGAAAGACGAAGAGAAAAAATACCTCGCCTCTTTTAACAAAGAACCCAAACCCGAAGACGCTCATATTGATTGGCGCTACATCCTGACACACCCCGCTCTGATCGCCAATAACATTGCTTATTTTGCCTTTGGCTATATGCTCTTTTTCGCAACGCTTTGGCTTCCTGGCTATTTCCTTTCGCAACACGGACTGGATCTGAAAAGCGTCGGGTGGTACTTGACTATCCCTTGGCTTGTCGGAGCTGTCTTCTTGAAAGCTGGCGGTTTTCTATCAGACTGGATCTATAATAAAACCGGTAGCAGCCGCCATGGTAGATCGCACATCATCTGGTCAAGTCAACTTTTAGCTACAATCTTCTTTGTATTGCTGAGCTTTACCGATACCCTGGGCCTTTCAATATTTTATTTGAGTCTTGGCCTTGGATTTGGTCTTTTGCCACAACCTGCTTTCTTTAGCACCAATATCGATGTGGCTAAAGAACGCTCAGGCTCTTCACAAGGCGTTACCTCCAGCTGCCTCTCCATTGGCGGCATTCTAGCGCCCCTATTGACAGGATGGCTGATCGACTTAACTGGCAACTATCAAGCAGCTTTTTTACTTTTAGCTGCTTTCACAGGAATTGCAGTGATTACAGTTGTTCTTTTCCACCACCCGGATAAAGAATTTTCTCCAGCATCTTAATTCAGATTCTTGCTATAATTAGATCATGATTAATAAGATTCTAATTATATTTTTCTTTTTATTTGCAGGAACCCAGTCAAATGTGGTTATTGGGAATCAATATACAGAACGTTACTGCGCCCCACAGCTACAAGAAGCTTTCGCTCTTATTCAACAGATGCCGGAAGCTCAAGAGGTATTGGATAAAATTCAGAAACAGGGTGGTATTTCTATCGAGCTCAACCACCATATTTCAAAAAAATTTGAAGGCTATTGGAGCCCAGAAGACCGAACAATTTATATCACTCCAGGCCAATCTAAAGCGGGCTGTATTGTTACCATCTTATTTGAAATGCACAATGCGGTTCATTACGAAACCCTCGATTATTATGATACGCTAGCCTATAATCAGCAGATCTCAAAGAAAGAATATGTCCGGTCTGTCGAGTATTGGGAATATCAAAATGCTATCGCAACGACCGCCATTCTAAATAAAGGGATCGAAATGGGGCTTTTTCCAAGAGAATGCTATTGGCCATTGCACGATAATTTTGAGGAGCATTTTCAACTCCAAAAATCTACGGGTCACAGTGCCCATATTGGACAAATGTATGATTCGCTTATCTAAACTTTTATCTGAAAGAGGAATTTGTTCTCGGCGCGAGGCAGATCGCTACATTGAGCAGGGACTCGTACTCGTAGACGGAGAGGTTGTATCAACACTTGGCACCAAGGTAGATCCCGATGCCAAAGTGTCTCTTGCGCCAAGCGCGCAGAGAAAACAAAACGACAAAGTCTCGATTATCCTCAATAAACCAATAGGTTATGTTTCAACACAACCAGAAAAAGGGTATAAGGCAGCAGTAGAGCTGCTTCCGCCTCAATTCTCACGCTTTAGTACTGCTGGGCGCCTGGACATCGATTCAAAAGGCCTTCTTGTCTTCACTGAAGATGGAACACTTGTAAAGAAACTGATCGGTGAAAATTCTAAAGTTGAAAAAGAGTACCTGGTTCGAGTTGAAGGGGTCATCACCAAAGACAAAATGGATAGACTTGCCTCTGGGCTCTTTTTAGATGGAAAAGCTCTTAAACGAGCGAAGATCGACCGTTTGGAGACCAATGTATTGCGCTTTGTTTTGCGCGAAGGAAAGAAAAGGCAAATCCGTAGGATGTGTGAAGAGGTTGGCCTGAAAGTTGTCGGCCTTAAGCGGGTGCGCATTGGCTCCATCATGCTCTCTGATCTACCAGAAGGGAAATGGCGCCGCTTAAGACCGAACGAACTGTCAAAGATTTAGGCGCTGAAGTTCCTCCAAAACCTCTTCGGTCGCAAGACCCGCATCGCGGAGCTTTTGCATGGCATCAGGGCTTGCTCTTCCTAAGGCGATGAGCCTTTCCATTAGCCCCGATTCTGCTAAGTCTTCAAGCATTGCTTCCGAGGCGAGGCCAAGGTCCACGAGCCTCTCTTCCAATAGTTCAAGGCGTGTGGCGTTTGCATACCTTTGCTCCCCCCCCTGTTCTCTCGATACACTGAGGCAAAGGATCCAACCGATCCTCTGAGCGGGGATGGACAAAATGGACAAGTGAAAAACGCTCATACCCTTCACCTTCTGCCACTACTCTATGCAAACTGCTGCGGAACTCTCCATTGGTAATGTTCTCTAGCATATCTCCTACATTTACGATGAAGGCATCTTCCGGAACCTTAACAGCTATCCATTTGCCTTCCTTGTTTTTGACTTGCAATCCTTTTGCTGTAGCTCTTGGCAAAATGGTGAAAAGGTCAATATCAGTATGTTCTGCTGCCCAAACCTGATTTGCAGGAGGATTTTTCGGATAGTGAATTGCTCGCAGAAGGACATCCCCCTCATCTGTCATGTTAGTGAAAAAATCAGAAGGCATGCCAAGGGCTTCTGCTAGAGCTCCTTCAAGTAGAACTTTATGTTCTTCTAAAGCCTGAAATAGACCATAGAGATCCTCTTTCAAACGCCCCTCTTCGGGCCAAATATTATTCCAAGTGCACAGACGGGCCGCTTCTTCCTTTGAAATTTCGCGCCCTACGTGGAGAAACTCTTTAAAATCACCCACAGCCTCTCCTTTAGCAGACTCGCCCGGTACATAACCCCTCTGGCCATTAGTTGATTGATCAAAAAGAGCCATCTTTTCTTCCATAGGAAGGGAAAAGAACTTAGCAATTGAATCGTATCCGGCGTTTAAAACACGTGAGTCCACCCCAGTATTTGTTACGGCAAAAAAACCAACCTCTTGACAGGCGCAATAAAGATCCTGCAAGAAAGCTTCTTTGGTTTCTGGATTGAGATAAGCATTTAGATCCACAACAGGAATCGTCGCATCAAAATCGGCATAAATTGCACTAGTCAAAACACACATCATCGTTATCAATTTCTTAAGCATTGTTTTCCTCCAGGTTTCAGGTGAAAATAGAATTTTACAGAATCTTGAAAAATAGGAAAGCGGAAAAAAGAGCAGTTGTGGCAAACTGATCGCATGCGTTACCTAATTTTACTCCTCACAAGTGTTTCAATGCTTTTCGCAACAGAGCGAGAAGAGCTCCTCGATATCGTCTCAGGGCAATGGATTGCCCAGGGCGTTTATACTGCTGCAAAGATGGATGTGGCTGGCCACCTTTTAAATGGCACAAAAAATATCGAGCAACTAGCAAGGGCCACCGATGCTGATGAAGATAGTCTCTACCGCCTGATGCGCTTACTTGCAAGTGCAGGCATTTTCGAAGAGCTTCCGGGGCAAAACTTTGCAAACACTCCTAGTAGCGCCCTATTGGCAGAAAAACATCCCCAAAGCTTGCGCACCCTAGTCCTGTTCTATAGCTCAGAAATCAACCAATCTTTTGCGAACCTCGATCAGGGCATTCAGCAAGGCATTCCCGCTTTTGATCTCACCTTCCAAAAATCCATCTTCGAATATTTCCGCGATAATCCAGCGGCTGCAAAGCTCTTCAACGAAGCGAAGCAGCAAAAAATGAGACTCGTCGCTTCCAGTTGCATCAACTCCTACAATTTCGGAAAATTCTCAACAGTTTATGACATTGGTGGCGGCGTAGGCCAATTCTTAGATTCATTGCTCCAGAAACACCCCCGCATGAGAGGACTCCTCTTTGAACAACCAGAAGTTATTGCACAGGCCAGACCCCAACTCGAATCTTTTGGGCAGCGCTGTGGTCTGATCGCCGGTGATTTCTTTAAATCTATCCCTCCTGATGGAGACGCCTATCTTCTCCAATCCGTTCTGAATGACTGGGACGATGTCAACGCTGTGAAAATCTTAAAACAGTGCAATTCTTCTATGAAAAGAGGAGCCAAACTCTTAATCGTCGAACCATTGATGAGACCTGCAAATGAGAAAGATTACGCCAAATGCATAGACTTTCTCATAATGGCCGTGACTGGAAGTAAAGAAAGAACTGAAGAAGATTTCCGCTACCTACTCCAGCAAGCAGGACTCAAATTGGATTCCATCACCCGCACCGAAACCGAGTTTGTCATCATCCAAGCCAGCAAAAATAACCGGTAGAAAAATATTCTCTTGTCTCATACCATTCCAGAGGTATGAGATGGTTACTCATCCTGACTCTTTGTTTCAGCGCTCGATCCTTCCCCTCTTTTTTCGAGGAGGGAGACCCGATGCACGTGTATCACGTCAATGTGATTACAGGTCATCTTGATCTAAATTTTCTTGATGGCAACCTCAACAGTCCCGTTCCATTTACCCTATCTCGTAGCTACTCGAGTGCAGGAGCATTGGAGCGATCACCGGATGATGTAGATCTAGCGCTAAAACGACTAGCTCATACCAATTGGAAACTCCAAGGAGGCTGGGATTTCCTTTCTCATACCGCACTTTTAGTTCAATTCAACTCCAATACTTCGAAAATTAAAGCTTTTGTACAGGAGAGGGGCTCTACAAGCTTAACTCAATACACAGAACGAAAAGGAACAAAAAAATATTTCTATTTAAAGCCCGAAATAAAAAACAACAAAGCCTCTGGGAATATAAATTCCAGAAAAAACAAAGAAAAAAACATCCTAAAAATCTCCCATCACCAAGCCATACTCAAGCTCCCTGATGGCACACGATATTTCTATTCTGGCGATCTAAACCATGAAGAGAGTTTTTGGCGGCTTGACTTGGAAGTACTGCCTAGCAAACACCGGATAGTTTATGAATATTCCGATGCATCCCGCTGGAGCTCCGATATTAAACGAATACTGATCCAAAACCCTTCTGGATCCAAAACCTTTGCCACAGTCGATTTTGATGACTCTAGTTATGACGACAAGCAAACACTTCAACTAAAAACCTCTGATGGAAAGTCTTTCTCCTACCACATGGATGATTCATTCAAAGAAAGAACCTACCTTCGCAACGCAAAAACTAGCGTAAGACCTAAGGAAACCATCCACTATCAAGCCGGTAGAAAGGGCATAGGAGCTCGCATTGGCGGAATGAGTATCGCAAACCAAGAACAATTCCGTGTGGATTACTACCAACCAACAGACTCGAAAAAAGAAAAAAAATGGGCAAAAAAAAGAAAGACACATGGAAAACTCGACAAAGTAAAAAGCATACAGTTTCCCGATCCAGAAACAGAAAAATTTTCTACTGTAGCTCAGTTCTCCTACTATCCGGGGTCTACTGAAGTAGAAGACATCGAAGGAAATCTTACCCGCTACCTACACGATGAAGGAAAACTCATTTCTATCGAATATTTTGATACTCAAAGATGCCTTCATTCGAAAGTTGAGTTCAATTGGAGAGGCAGTGAACTTGTTTCTAAAAAGCTCATTGATAGCAACAACAACCCCCTCTTTTGCAAAATCTTCAGCTACGACAAAGCAGGGAACGTCACCAAAGAGAGCTGGAGAGATTATTGTTCAGATATCCCTGTGATTGCAAGAAGCATCCACTACTCTAAAAATCGCCTTCCACATACTGAAGAAGCTGCTAACGGAGTTTCTTATTCATATACCTACCTTCCTCACACAGATCTAATCACACAAAAAATTACCTCTTACCGAGGAAAAATCTTTCTCCGAGAATTCTCTGTTTACGATGAAGATCATCTCCTTATCTCTAAAACCACCGATGACGGATCAGCTTGGGACCACGACAATCTACAATCCGTTACAGAAAGGCACATTCAAACCTTCCAAAGAGATGAGAAAACTGGTCTATGCACCCAAGTGACCGAATCCTACCTTAATCTCGATACAAATAGACTCGAAGAAATACGCACAGTCCATTATCAACACAACGAGAAAAACGAAGTTATCTCCGAAATAGTAGAGTGTGGAGGGCAGAGGTACACAACACGCTATGAATACGATACTTGTGGGCGCCTGGCAAGGCAAACAAGCCCGATGGGACGCGTAAACACCTACGAATACGATAAACTCGGCAACCTCATCTCGACAAAAGAAGCAAAAAACCCACAAAAAAACTATCAATATGATTTTAGTAACAGGGTCAAAGAATGTACTGAAAACGGAAAAACTTCAGAAAACGAGCATAACATCAAAGGGAGACTCCTAAAACAAACAGACCCCTTTCAAAATACAATCACGCAAGAATATGACTGTTTTGGCAATTCGATCAAAACATCCTTCCCCACAGCCATCGATACCGAAGGCAAACCCTACACGCCCATTGTACAATGTGAATACGACTCCCAAGGAAATCTTTGTGTATGCACCAATCCACAAGGGGAGAAGACTAAAACGACATATAATTGCTTAAGAAAACCCACACACATCGAGTACCCCGATGGAAGCTCTACTGGCCATAGCTACGACGAGTCGGGAAACATCATCAAAACAATCCACCCTGACAAGACGCAAACTCACTTTGAATACGACCCATTACAGAGGACAACCTCAAAAATCCTCCTCTCTCCAGAAGGGGAGCAGCTTAGCAAAGAGACCTGGGAGTATAATGCCTTCCATCTTTTATCCTACACAAACCCCATGGGTCTGACCACTCACTATACATACGACCAACAAGGGAGAAAAATCTCTCAGCGAGCAAAAAATAGAGTCACCACATTTACCTACGATGCCTTAGGCCATTTAGAAAGAGTCACAAAAGATGGCCATTCAATAATCCAAAAGCACAACTGCGAAGGAGAAATTACAGAAACCTGGGATGAAGATGGCCATGGAAATATAGAAAATCACACCTACTTTACCTACGACTCTGAAGGACGCAAAATTAAAGCAAAGCGGATCACCTCTCAAGGGATTGCCAAAGACTACTTCGCCTACAACCCAGAAAACCGACTGATTTCTCACAAAGATCCCCTCGGAAACGTTACCGAATTCATCTATTCTGAAACACTCAATTGCTTAGAGCAAATCGTAGAACAAAAAACAATCGTAGACCCCTTAGGAAATCAGACAACAGAAACCTATGATGCCAGTGGAAAAATAGCTTCGATTGAAAAGAAAAACAAAGCGCAACAAATCACTGCAAAAGAAGAGTACTACTATGACCGTGCGGGGAACAAAACAAAACGGATCACCCATATTTATGATAAAAATCACCCCATACGTACCCATACCACCCGCTGGAAATATAACAGTCGCGGCATGCCTATCGAAGAAATCGAAGAAGGGAAAAAATGCACCACAAATTCCTATGATGCAAAAGGGAGACTAACAAAAAAAACACTCCCTTCAGGCGTTGTACTTCGCCATAAATACGATGGCTTAGACAGACTCATCTCACTAAAAAGCTCTGACAGAACAGTCGATTTTTCTTATACCTACGACCAAGGTCCCCTTCCCGTCTTAGCAAAAGACAACATACAAAATCGCAGCTGGGAACGAACCTACAACATATTTGGAGAACTCACCTCAGAAATTGCCCCCAATGGCATGACAATCCATTGGGAATACGACAATCAAGGCAGATGCACTAAATATACCCTCCCAGACAGATCTACCATCGAATACAACTACGATGCCCTGCACATGAAAACCGTCTCAAGGTATTCAGCACGAGACAACCTCAAGTATACACATACCTACACACAATTTGACCCCAACGGTCATGTAGCTAGCGAAGAGCTTATCCAGCAATTAGGCACCCAAACAACAAGACATGACCTCCTAGAGAGAACCGAAACACAAGCCAACCCTTGGAATGCCGCCTCCACAACCTACGGACCTACAGGACTAACAACCCAAACAAGCCACACCCTATTTGGCGCAAAAGAATACACATACGACTCCTTAAGCCAGATCAAGCAAGAAGGGGCCACCACACACACCTTTGACTCCCTAGGCAACCCACTTACCGCCCAAATCAACGACCTCAATCAAATCGTTTCATCAGAAAGTGCAAGCTTTTCCTATGATAAAAACGGCAATCCAAAACTAAAATCCTCCCAAAACTCAGCAACCCTATACGAATTTGATGCTCTGGGGCGACTAACCTTAATCCACACACCCGATGAAAGACGCGTAGAATACACATACGACCCCTTCCAACGCCTATACTCCAAAACTACCTACCAAAAAGAACACTCTTATTTCCACGAGCTCAACACCTGGACAAGAGACCATCACTTTTACCTGCATGACAAAGAACATGAAATCGGAACCCTCGATGACACCCAAAAAATCCAACAGCTCAAAGTACTAGGTCTTGGAATTCTTGGAGATATCGGTGGAGCCATTGCCCTAGAGCTAAATTCCGAGATTTTTGCCCCTCTTCACGATTTCACTGGAAACATCATCGCCCTCATATCAACCGATGGCACCCTCACAGAAAAGTCTGAAATCGACGCATTTGGTAAAGACCTACTCACCACCCCATCCCAAAACCCCTGGCGCTTTCATTCCAAAAGAACAGAAGAAAACCTCGTCTACTTCGGCGACCGCTTTTACGACCCGAGCCTAGGCAGATTCTTTTCACCAGATCCCGCAAGCTCACTAGAGAGTCCCAACCTCTACCTCTACGTGCGCAACAGCCCACTCAACCGCCTCGACCTCTTCGGCCTCTTCTCTGAAGAATTCGAAACAGAAGTAAAAATCAACTTCATTTTCGAAGACACCTCCTACATCCATTTCCAAGCAAACTACCATGACATACAATGCGATTGCCTCTTAGTGGGCGATCACCTCCAAAAAATCCAATTTACCCCTGAAGAATTGCACAACGATCAAGTGAACATACTAGGCCACTTCAACGAATTTTTCTCCAATGACGGAATAGGGGTCGGCATAACAGTCTACAGAAATGGAATAAACACTAGTTGGGAAGACTTTGTAACTAGTTGCATGTCCGTTGCGGACAAAATCCCCGGCGACGGCCTCAAACTCTTCATGTATACCCCTACTGAGGGAATAGCCAAAGATGTAGACAACACAATGAGAGAGCGGAGAAAAATAGAAACCCCAGAAGTGAGCATCCACCGTCAAGCCGTACTCGCATTCTCAAGAGAGCTTGCCAAAGTCAGCCCCAAACTACTTTTACTCCAGGTTAATCACAGCAGAGCAGGCGCAGTCGCACACGCCGCCCACGAAGGCATGAGCGAAAAAGAACAAGAAACTGTAAGTCAAAACACTCTTTCTATTGGAGTTGCTCCCGCGATGCCCTTAGCAAAAAGGTTTACAAAAGATTCCATCAACTTTTACTCAAATGAAGACCACATCACGGGTAGATTTGGAATCAAAGAAGATCGCAACCAAGCTCACCTCCCTCAGGACGAAAAAATTTACAATATAGAATTTATCCCATGCATCTCAAAATGGCATGAAAAGACCGCATATATTGCCGATCATGGTATAATGGGGACAACTTATCAGACACGCCTAGAAGACCACTTGGAGCAATTTGAATATAAACATGGATTTTATAAAGAAAATCGGTAGAATCTTTTCTATTATTTTGTTCTCTGCGAAGCTAGTCGGGGTGCCAATGCAAAATGAAAAAACTAACCGTCCCATTGACTACGAAGCTCTTGCTGATGAAGTAACATATCTATTCATTAGAGAAGTGGATGAGGAGTTTGGCTTCAAATGCTTCAGCACAGGGGGCAGTATGCCTTCCGACATTGAAGATCTCAATGTGGGCTTCATGGCCTATAGGAAAGCAACGATCGAAGAAGCTCGTCACTTAGAAGTTGTGTTAATGGAAAAATTTCTCAATATAATCAATAAGCAAAAAAAAGTTCGTCCTTTTTTACGAGATTATCCCTTTACTAAAGATAGAATCTGCGTTTCTATTTCTTTTTATGACAAAAAAGATTATCCACAATTTGAAGATAGCATCTCAAGAGTCTTTTCTGTAAGAGGAAACATCATATACAAGTTATTTAATCCAGAAAATTGTTCATCAGCAGTTCTAGCTGAAGAAAAATATGAAGAAGCCTATCAGAAGGTTCGCGTAAAACTACCGGAAAGCTCTCTTTAAGATCAGTTTTTGCTTTCGGTCTTTTTACCCGGGACGAGCTTGCCGTTATCATAGAATTCATCACGAATGCATTTACCCTCTAAGTTGTACATAATTTTGCTCCCGTGCAATATCCCATCTCGGTATCGACCGAGCGTTTTCAAGTCGCCACTGTATTCTTTTGACTTCTGCTTACTGTCCAATAGCCCATCAAAATTGTAACAAAACAAACGGGCTATACCATCCAAACTCCTCCTAGGGCTATCTAGATAAAAAGCGATGTGGATGCCGACTTTTAGATTTTCATAGAAAAAGGCTTTGAAAGCTTCTTGCCCATTCTCAAACCAACCATGGACGTGGCCATCAACTTTGCCTTCTTTAAAATGGGCTTTGATTTTGAGCTGCCCATTTTCCCAATGATCGAGGTACTCCCCGGTGAATTTCTTGCTCTCAACTTGGACGATTTTAGAAAAAAACTCTTTCGTAAATGTTTGGTCTGATATCCCTCTGATAAGAAGCTCTAAGGCTTCTGATAGTGGTGCTTTGGTCGTTTTTGCACAGAGAGAGAGGATCTCCTCTTCAAATTCAGGGGTAGTTTCTGGCTGTACGGTTGCACTATGCAAAAAGGGTGCTCCAAGTATAAGGGCAAGTTTCAATGGCCAACTTTTCATACCCAAAATTCTACCATAAGGTGTGGGAGGGCAACAAGCTTTATTCCTAGGTAGTTTTGGGGCCGTGGGCTGCTTTTTTAGCAGGCCATAAGATCTTGCGAGCCCAATAGTTGGCGCTCCATTTGTCGTCTTTGGTAAGCTTTCCTTCTTTATTACGGATCCCCGCGCTGCGGCGCAAATAATTGAATTTTGCTCGGTTGCTGTAGTTGTGCCCATAGCCAAGAGCGCCAAAATGTATCAACTTTGCTCTTCTTTCACCATCAATGGTCTTTGTCGCCAAAACCATCATTTTCTTACCCTGAGCCGTAGAACGGGTAGGCTTGTTCAATTTATAGAGTTTTCCCCGATATTCGTATTTTTCACCTACTTTCCTTAGGCTTGAGACTTTAACACCTTTTGACATAATTACCCTCCTATTTACTATTATATTAAAATAATTAATAATAAAAATATGAAACAGGCAAAAAGAAAAAATCCTAAACTATGGGAGAAAGTTAAAAAAGAAGTCCTAGCATCTGACAAAGGGGGAAAACCCGGTGAATGGTCTGCCCGCAAGGCTCAGCTGGCGGTCGCCAAATACAAAAAAGCTGGAGGCTCCTACATCGGAACTAAAACCAAAGACAATGCTCTGGCCAAGTGGACAAAAGAGGACTGGCAATACATAGGTGAAGAAAAAAAGAGCCGGTATTTGCCCAAAAAGGCGGCCGGCTCACTCACTAGAGGGGAGAAAGCGGCAACGAGTAGAGCTAAAAACAAAGCCACTAAGGCAGGAAAGCAATTCTCCAAACAACCAAGGAAAATCGCAAAAAAAACAGCTCGATACCGGAAATAACTGGCTCTAAACTATTATCAGGGTCTTCTTAAGGAAGGCCTGACGTATTCATGTTTTTGGACGTCCACTAATAGATGGCCCCAGCTGGCCGTTGATCATGATGCAATAGCATTCGGGCGGGACTGCGCACACCTTCGTCCTCTTTTGCAGGAGCACATGAGCTTATTTTCATTTGTATCGGCCCTGCGAAGTGCTCTGTCAGCCGATTTAACCACATACTCCCGCAATCTCCAATGCGAGCGTTGCTGAAAAATTGTGAACCACGTGGGCTAAGATGGCTGCTTTTAAAGACCCAGTTACCTCGTATACAATCGCCTCATGAGGAAAGAGGCTAATTCTTATTCCCTGGTACAAATTAAGATGAGAAACAGCAAAAAAAATATTTGTTGAGATGATTTTGAAAGAGCGAGATTGAAGGTGTTCAAACTTCTGCTCTAGAAATGAACAGAGCTTATTTTGAATCAAATATCGGTAAAAAACTTCTTCAACAACAGGGCCAATAAAGATGACCATAAATGGTCTTTCCTCTCCAATTGAAAGAGAACATATTCCCCCCCCAACAATTGTATGCGGACCGAACACCATGAATCAATCCAACAGTAAGGGCTGACTTTATTGCAAAAGAAGCTTTCTTAGAAAATGTTGCTGCAGATACCTCTCGAATTTCTCTCTCAAGGCGCGTGCTATCCAGAGCATGAAAAATAGAGCCTGTACAAAGAGTTCTGACTGCTTCCATTACATGGGTTTATCAGCGATGGGAGGATGATGGGGCTCGTCCCCTTCGGGCTTGCGGGGCTCCTCGCCTTGTTTGGGGATGGGCTTTGGTGGGGGCGCGGCGGGGCGATTGAAAAAATCTGTTGAGATCTTGGCCGCCTTGCCCTCTAGCTCTTTCCCCTCAGAAAGACCTGATGAGAGGACCGTAGCTTGAAACTTTCTCTTGGGCCCGAGCTTCTCTTCACAACATTTCTTGTACTTTTTTCCTGAGCCGCAAGGACAGGGATCGTTACGCCCAACTTTTTTTGTCATTTCTGATGCCTTTCTATTAATTCTCGAGATATAATAGCAGCCCGGAGGATTGGATGCAAATTAGTTTACCTGTTGCTAGGCCCCCTTGGACTAAGCTCGGACGCAAGCTGGAGAGCATGTGCCGCAAGGCTTTATTTGACTATAAGCTCTTAGAGGGGGTAGACAAGCTTGCCATTGCTTTAAGTGGGGGCAAAGACAGTTTGACTCTGCTTTTTCTACTCAAGGCGATCTTGGGCAAAGGCTTTGCCGACGTCCCGCTAACGGCCATTCATGTTGGGGGCGAGTTCTCTTGCGGAGCTGGCGTGCATACGGCATTTTTGAAAGGGATCTGCGAGGAGCTTAGCGTTGAATATGTCGAATGCGTATCCAAACAGAAGAGAGAAACCCTTGCTTGCTATTCTTGCTCGAGAGAGCGGCGTAAACTCATTTTCGATGCGGCATCAGCGCGTGGCATTAGGACAGTAGCTTTTGGCCACCATCGAGATGACAGCATCCAAACGCTTCTAATGAATCTTCTTCATAAGGCAGAATTTGTGGCCAACCTGCCCAAGGTTCCTATGGTCGATTACGGGGTAACCATCATCCGCCCCTTGCTCTACATCACCGAAGATGCTATTAAAGAATTTGCAAGCATGTATGGATTTGCTAGAATACTTTGCCAATGCCCAGTAGGGCAAAATTCTATGCGGAAAAAAGCAGATAGCCTTTTGCAAGAAATTGAGGGAGTTTTTCCTAATGCAAGAGAGAATCTGGCAAAGGCTAGTAGGGAGTACGGCTCAACGAAGGCGCTAAGGAAAGCATGACCACAAATTTTATTTTTGAACTTCTCGCTGTTTGTATCTATTTTGCAATTTTGGTCTTTGTAGCTGTCCGCACCTACCAAAAACAACACTCACAAACGGACTTTATCATCGGGGCTCGCTCGATGAACTTCTGGCTCACTGCATTAGCAGCTCATGCAAGCGATATGAGCAGCTGGCTTTTTATGGGGTACCCAGCAATGGTCTATTTGCTTGGCGTGCACCAGTCTTGGGCAGGCATCGGCCTTTGGATCTTTATGCTTTTGAATTGGCAGCTCATTGCTCCTAAGGTGCGTGTGGCAACCGAGCAGTATAACAGCCTTACCTTCTCTTCTTTTTTTGAAAATCGCCTCGCTGATCTCTCAGGCGTGATCCGGGTATTCACTGCCCTAATGCTTTTTGTTTTTTATACGATCTATATCTCTGCGGCGCTTGTAGGAATGGGGTACGTTCTCAACACCCTTTTTGGCATTCCCTATCTATGGAGTGTGATTCTCGGCATTGCAATTGTAGTTCCCTACGTGTTTATCGGTGGATATTTAACTCTGGCATGGATCGATCTATTCCAGGGGATTTTCCTCATGCTCGTGATTGTCTTCGTCCCTCTTTATATTCTCCCCCACGTTGGAGGCTTTTCAGGGATTTGGCAAGCCCTTTCCAGCCAAGGACTCTCAACATCACTGATCCCCGATTTTTCCGCTAAAACACTCTCTGAGATCCTCTTTCTTACTGTTGGATGGGGGCTTGGGTATTTTGGACAACCCCATATTATCACTAAATTCATGGGAATCAAAAACGTCTCTGACATAGGAAAATCCAAGCTCGTTGGTATGACGTGGATGTTTTTTGCTCTAACCTCAGCGACACTTGTAGGTCTTATTGGAGTCGCTTTTTTCAATGGGACTCTGCAGATCGAGTCAGAAGTGTTCATCCAGATGGTCAGACAAACATTCCCCCCTTTCGTTGTAGGCTTTATCCTCTGTGCAGTTTTTGCCGCTACCATCAACGCGATGAGCTCGATGGTACTTGTCCTCTCATCGAGTCTAACCGAAGATATTTATAAAAAAATCTTTCATAAAACAGCTTCGCCCAAAGAACTCTTATTTGTTTCGAGAATGGGTGTTATTTTTGTTTCACTAATTGCCTTCATTATCGCAGCAGCTCACATCAGCACCATCTATGGCCTCGTTCTATACGCTTGGTCGGGACTTGGTGCCGCATTTGGCCCTTTGCTCCTTCTCTGTCTCTATATGAAGGACATCAACAAATATGGCGCTTGGACAGGAATTATTTTAGGGGGGACAATCTCAGCCCTCTGGCCCCTCTTAAATCCCTACCTTCCTATTGATATTCCTCCTCTGCCTCCAGCGTTCGCAATTAGCTTCTTATCTATTTGGCTCGTGTCCAAAATGACAACGCGAAAAAGTATTCTAAGTGAATGAGAATTCTGGTATGATGGGTACATGAACAGAAAACCAAAAATTTTAATTACGAATGACGATGGGATCACAGCAAGTGGCATCTGGCACCTATGGCACGCACTACACGAAAAGGCTGATCTAACGATTGTAGCCCCTATGATCCAAAAATCAGGAACGGGTCTCGGTCTTACTCTACATAAACCGATCACCATCAACCCAGTTAAGTGGGAAAAAAACGCACGTGCTTGGAAAGTAAGCGGAACCCCAGCAGATTGTGTCCGATTTGGCCTTAGAATTGTCTTGGATGAAAAGCCAGATCTAATCGTCTCAGGGATCAATAAAGGCTCTAACGCTGGCCGCAATGTGCTGTATAGCGGAACTATGGGAGGAGTGATCGAAGGGGCCATGAAAGACATCCCCGGTATTGCTTTTTCCTGTGTTGAGTTCGAAGAACCTCGGTATGAAGCTGCAGAATCATACATTTACCCAATCGTAGAACATATTCTTGAGCATCCTCTCTCCAAAGGGACTGTGCTCAATGTGAATTTTCCCTGTAAGTTTGAGAACTTTAAAGGGGTGAAACTAGCCCGCCAAGGCCAAAGCCTCTGGGTGGAAGACCCCGATGAGAGGGTCCACCCCGATGGAGAGCCCTATTTCTGGCATGGTGGACAGTGGTCCGACCACGATGAGCATGAAGACAGCGACGTCGCCCTTCTAGCGCAGGGCTATGTCACCGCCGTCCCTATCCACGTTCATGAATTGACCGACCATGGCTTCTTTCAAGAGAGAAAAAGCCATTTCGACAACAAATTTGGCGATATTTCTTGAGAATAAATCTCTAAGTTGTTTAGAATTTACCTCTTTGGGGCGTATAGCTCAGTTGGTAGAGCACCTGTCTTACACACAGGCGGTCATAGGTTCGAATCCTTTTGCGCCCAGAGAAATAAATACGCTTCCTGCGGGAGTAGTTCAACTGGTTAGAGCACCGCCCTGTCACGGCGGAAGTTGCGAGTTCGAGTCTCGTCTCCCGCGTACTTTTTTCCACAAATATGCCCCTGGTTTTACAACGCTATTGATCGCGAAAAAAACCATCCGACTAGGTTGTCTTTTTACTTTCTTCAATATCGAGATTTGAAACGCCACTCTCTTAGACACTTGATACCCGAGACTATTGAGCTTTTTCTCCAACACTCCCATCTTTTTTTCTTCCCCAAGAAGCGCACTAAGTCGCAGCTGAAATTTTAACAAGTTGGCTCGCATAAAACGGAGCCTATCGAAATTGGGAAACCATTTGTTGGAGATTTTTTCGTACAGAACGTCTGTTTCCTGCAATATATTTCTTATTTCGCCCTCTCCAGCATTGAAATCGACTAGATACACGAATCCTGCACTGACAACATGTTCAATGATCTCTTCTAACTCTTTTAGCTCGGACATAGACGGGGCAATTCGATTTAAGAAAGCATTCACTATGAAAGTGAGCGGAGCAAAAAACCAAGAAAAAAAACTTTGTTTTTTTGCGCAAGAGACTATCGAGGACCGAGTGCAATTTTGTGAAGAGCTGCTGCCCACTCTATCCGAAATTGAAGTGACTATTTGGGATCGAATCGGCTCTATCATGGTCTATACAATACCTCATATATGTTTTTTTCCTGTACTTTCTTTTCCCGGATTTGTATTTTGTTGAGAAACCTGAAAGGTATTCTATGGTAACGCACAAAAAACCCACCAGCATTTGGCACTACGTCAACGACCTCATCTGGATCTCACTTGGCGCTTTTTTAGCGGCCGTTTCGATCCAAATATTCCTTTATCCAAACGAGCTCATTGATGGTGGCATCATCGGGGTTTCACTGATCTTTGCTAGGCTATTTGGAGAAAGCTATCTCTCCTACTTTTTAGTTATATTTACCCTCCCCTTCATTTACTTAGCCTATCGATTTATCCGGCGCAGTTTCGTCATTCAGATGTTCACGGCCATCATCCTGTTTGCCCTCTTCCTCCGAGTTCTTGAGAATGCTCCTCCGTTTTATGGAGACACGATCGAAATCATTGTCTTTGGCGGTGCAATTTTAGGAGTGGGCGCTGGTCTCATTATCCGCAATGGAGGCTGCCTCGATGGCACCGAGATCTTAGCCATCATTATCAACCGAAAAAAAGGGTACACCGTTGGCCAAGTTGTTTTGGTTGCAAATATTTTTATCTTTGCGGTCTATGGGTGGCTCTTCAAAGATTGGCACAACGCTCTCCAGTCTCTTTTGATGTATGTAGTTGCCTTTAAAATGATCGATATTGTGATTGTTGGCCTTGATGAGCTTAAATCAGTCCTCATTATCTCCTCAAAACCGAAAGAACTCTCGAAGGTCATCATGAATGAGCTAGGTCTTGGCCTTACGATCATTCACGGTAAGGGAGGCTTTTCTGGTGCTACACGCGAACTGCTCTTCATCGTTGTAGAAAGACTTGACCTTGCCGACCTCAAGGAGATTGTCCTAAGAGAGGATTCTGAGGCTTTTATGGCTATTGAAAACCTACATGAAGCAGTATCGGGTAGGCAATCCACTTTTGTCCCTCACAGACGCAAACGAGCTAAAGGGCGCAAAAGATAATCTGCATACTCAGAAGGAGCAAGTGTACTCGCTAAACGTTCGAGCTGCTCTTCATCGATATAGCCCATTTGATAGGCCACTTCTTCTACGCACCCGATTTTAAAGCCTTGCCTCTGCTGGATCGTCTGCACATAGCTGGCCGCTTGCTGCATAGAATCTGGTGTCCCAGTATCGAGCCAAGCAAATCCCCTATCGAAAAGGTGGCATTTGAGCTTGCCCGCTCGCAAGTAGGCGACATTCACATCCGTGATTTCATATTCACCTCTTGCAGAAGGGGTCAGATCTTTGGCAATGTCTACAACATCAGCATCATAAAAGTAGAGACCCGTCACAGCATAGCGCGAAGGAGGATCCACGGGCTTTTCAATGATATTAATAATCTTCTGCTCTGCATCAAAGGCTAGCACCCCATATCTCTGAGGATCTTGGACCTCGTACCCAAAAATCATCGCCCCCTCGTGTAGAGCTTTAGCTTTTTGCAAAGCAGGACCAAGATTATGACCATAAAAAATATTATCACCCAAAACCAGAGCGACCGATTCATTTTGAATGAATTCTTTAGCAATGCAAAAGCTATCTGCAATTCCAACAGGCTTTATCTGGACATCATACTGGATCGAAACGCCCCACTGGCTGCCATCCCCTAAAAGTAACTGGAAACGCTCTTGGTCCTCTGGCGTTGTAATGAGAAGAATATCGCGTATTCCCGCCTGCATCAGCAAGGACAAGGGATAATAAATCATCGGCTTATCGTAGATAGGCAAAAGTTGCTTACAAACAGCTTTAGTAACGGGATAGAGGCGCGATCCTCTCCCTCCAGCAAGTATTATTCCCTTCATTGAGCTCCACTTAGTTCAGGTGAAATGAATACATTGAATCGCCATTTTGTTTCATAGCCCAGTTTACTACATATACCAAATGCAAGACCATCTGCCATCAAATAAGAAATGCCTACTTTGCATCCTTTTTCCAGCGCATCTTTTAAAGCAAAGTGCCGCAATGTTGTACTCAATCCCTGCCCCCTAACTTCTGGAAGAGTGGCTCCATTCCAAAAGCTGACGACATCGTCTTTTATGAGTGTAGATAGAGCTGAAACTACTTTGCCTTGTTTTTTCACTACCCAATGTAGCATTTCATAGTTTGGAGATTGAGTAGCATCCATCAGCGCTCTTTTATACATTTCACAACTGACACCTCGAATTTCGAATGTGTCGGCGACAAGAAGATTGAAAGCATCCATTGTGGTTTGATCTGCCACTAATTCTAAAGTACAATCTTCTGGGACCACAGGCTCTGGAATGTCTTTATCCAAAAACCCAATCACCCCCTGAAAAACCCCTCCTTCCTGAAAGCCTTTAGCGGTTAGCTTACTCTTAAATTCAATACTTGAGTCTTCATTGAGATACCAGACAAAGGGCATATTTTCATTCTGGAAAAATTGAAGCTGAGCGTCAATGCATTCATCCCAACATTCTTTTTCTGGGACTCCAAGGATTGCGTTGTGAAAAGCATCAGGACTTCCAGACAAACATCTTTTGAATGTACCAAGAGTTTCAAAGTGGGCATTGGGAACAAATGGATTTTCCGTTAAGACCTGGTAAAAAATATCAAAGTGACTTTGTAGAAGCTGTCTTTGCTCGCTATCTTTCATATGATATACGATTTCAGTAAATGCGGGCCCTGGAAGCATTAAGTTTCTCCATAATTGCTATTCTAAGTAACTGGATTTTCAATTGCTACATCAACGTTAAGAACTGCACCAAATCGAGCCAAACCTATTCCATAACAAACAAAAGAACATAATTCAGATATCTCTTTCTCGCTAAAAAGCTCCTTCAGCAGCTCGACATCTGACCCTAGAATCTGCCTCTGTATATTCACAACTTTCCTTGCGAAATCAACGGCTACCTTTGTTTTCACATCCTCTATAACTGGTGTGGGGCAACCATGCGATTTGCAATATGCGCAGCCAATCTGAAAAGCTACAGCTCGACGTACTTCTTCCTGAAGCGCTCGATCTAAACAACTACTCTGATAATGACTCTCCAATAAAACCATCCAGTTTTTCATCAATTCAGGATTGTGACCTAGGAGCTGCGTTAACGGATTATCTCCATTTTTAGCATAAGAAATATGTGCCATAATGACCTCCGATGATATGAAATTTAGCCGTAGACATGAATGGCTTTCAGTCCTCTGAGGTGTTCTTTGTGATCCAGGCCATAGCCTACGACAAAATGGTCTTCTATGTCAAAGCAAACAAAATCTGGAGTAATGTCACCTTTAGGGGTAATTTTTTTGCGAAGCAAAACGGAGCTCCTTACAGAGGTGGGCGATTGTGCGGCAAGGGTGTGATAGGCTCTGCTGAGTGTTTGACCAGTATCATAGATGTCATCGATCAGGAGAACGTGCTTATCCTTTATGTCTAGATTGTCAAATCCAGATAGGGTGAGCTCGCCAGGCTTTGTCCCGCGCATGCCGTAGCTTGCGCAAGTGACAAATTCAAGCTGAAAGGGAAAGGTAAGATGGCGGATGAGATCTGCAACAAAGCAGATTCCCCCTTTTAAAATGGTCACCAGAATGACTTCTTGGTCTACGTAGTGCGCATTCAGTTCTTCGGCAACTGCAGCAACCTTTTTGGCAATTTCTTCTTCAGAAATAAGGATTTGCATTATCCCTCTGGGATGAATGTAGCGCCATCGTCGACTTGTTGGTCAATGTAATTGATGGTGTAATCGTTTTTTAAGAATTTTTCATCTTGGAACATGTATTGGTGGAAAGGAATCGTTGTTTTCACACCGCCCACATGAAACTCGCGCAGAGCCCTCTGAGCTATCCGGATCGCTTCAGCTCTGTCTTTGCCATGAACAATGAGTTTTGCGATCATCGAGTCGTAGTGAGGAGGGATTTTATAGCCGGCGTAGCAGGCTGTATCCATACGTACATGGGGGCCGCCCGGAGGGATGAAGTATTCGAGCTTTCCAGGAGAAGGGGCAAAATTGTTCGCAGGATCTTCGGCATTGATTCGACATTGGATTACATGCCCAGTATACTGAACATCTTTCTGTCTAAAAGAAAGCTTTTCTCCATTTGCAATCCGAATCATTTCACAAACTAGATCAATACCAGTCAGCTCTTCCGTAATGGTATGTTCTACCTGGATCCGTGTATTGACTTCCATGAAGTAGAAATTTTTGTCTGCATCAAGGAGAAACTCCACTGTCCCCACAGAGTGATACTTGGCGGCTTTGACAATACCGACAGCTGCTTCACCAATTTTTTTACGCATGGCAGGCGTTAAAATGGGGCTGGGCGTTTCTTCAATGAGTTTTTGTCGCCTCCTCTGGATAGTGCAGTCCCGTTCGCCGAGATAGGCGTAATTGCCGTGCTTATCCCCAATGACCTGAATTTCGATATGCCGGGGGTTGACAATCATTTTTTCTAGATAGATATCGGGATTGCCAAAACTCACCTCAGCTTCTGTACGCGCAGCTGTAAACTGTCGGACAAATTCATCTGGATCGTAGGCAATGCGGATCCCCTTTCCTCCACCACCTGCAGAGGCTTTAATGAAAATCGGATAACCAATCTTCTTGGCAACCTCTAGTCCTTCTTTGGCATCTTCAACGATTCCATCAGAACCGGGAATGACCGGACACTTAGCGCTCTTTGCAATCGCCTTTGCCTTTGCCTTGTTTCCGAGTAGCTCAATCGTTTCATGAGAGGGGCCAATAAAATTGATTCCGCAGCTCTCGCAAATAGAGGCAAAACCACCGTTCTCACTTAAAAAACCAAATCCGGGGTGAACGGCATCGGCACCAGTAATCTCGCAAGCGGAAAGAATGTGCGCAATTTTTAAGTAGGATTTTGCAGAAGGGGCCTCTCCAATACAAATCGCTTCATCTGCATGCAACACATGTAGAGCTTCAGCATCTGCTTTGGAATAGACGGCAACGGTTTCAATCCCCATGTCGTGACAAGCACGGATGAGACGAACCGCGATTTCTCCTCGATTGGCAATCAGTATCTTTTTCATTCGATTCTAAATAGGTGGGTTCCAAATTCTACGGGATCGGCATTATTGACCAAGATCTCTACGATCTTACCTTTTTTGCCCGCTTTTACCTCATTCATCACTTTCATTGCTTCGATGATGCAAACTACGGTCTCCTCTTCGACGGTATCGCCCACTTTGACGTAGAGAGGATCGTCAGGAGAAGGTGCTGAATAATAAGTTCCGACCATTGGCGAAGAGACAAAATCTCCTGGTTTTGCCGCTTCAGGAGCCGGTTCGGTCCCAGCGCGTGGAGGTGGAGGTGGAGGCGCAAAATGGTGGTGAGGCTCATGGTGTTTAGGAGGTGGTAGATGATGGGCTTCAACGTGGCGCTCCAATTCGAGCTCGAACCCCTTCTCATCTTTGATCCGTATTCTTTTTAGGCCCGCTTTTTCCATAGCGGCCATCATTTCTTTGATTTGTTTATTGTCCATCTTTAAACCCTTTGCACAAATTCACTGGCGGCAGTATCCACTTTGACAATATCTCCTGTCTCAACGAAAAGTGGTACGTCGATTTTGGCTCCTGTTTCTAGGTAAGCCTCTTTTGTTGTACCCGCAATGGATACTGCACCTTCATCTGATTCAGTTTTTACAATCATTAGTTCGAGGAACTGAGGGAGCTCGACAGAAAAAATCGTGTCCCCATAAAACATCGCTTTGACAATGATCCCCTCTTTGATGTAGTGGACCTTGTCACCAATGATGTTTTTCGCAACCAAAACATTTTCCAAGCTTCCGATATCTAGGAATAGATAGTCTTTCCCTTCGAGGTATAAGAATTCTAGTGAGCGCTCATCAAGTGTTACCTCTTTGACAGTTTGCCCTTCCTTGAAATTTTTCTCGATCAGCTCATCGGTCATCATGTCTTTGAGCTTGGTCTTGATGAAGGGATTCCCTTTTGCCACTGTCACTTTAACCGCCGATTCCACCCGATAGATCTTATTATCTAGGGAAATCATGATACCCGGTGTCATTTGGTTGCTTGTCAGGGCAGCTTTTGTTTTCATGCTATTTCAAATACCTCGTACAATTGCTTTAAATCATTTATGGCAAAGTCCACGTGCTCCATAGGGCCATCGTGAAACTCTCCCCGTCCATTGCGAATATGGACAGTAAACATCCCAAGTTCCTTCGCCGGCGAAAGATCCACCGATACCCGGTCTCCACAGACGAGCGCCTCGCTTGGGTCGATCTTCAAATCAGAAAGAACCATTTGGTAATCCGATTTTTTACTTGGTCCGTTGCCAATTACTAGTTTACTAAATCGCTCTGGTTGAATACCAGCTTTTTCCATTTTCAGCCTTTGAAACTGCGGGTTCCCCTTCGTCACAAGCGCCAGAGTATGCACCGCTTGCAATTCATCTAGCACTTCCAGTGCCCCTGGGAGGAGATCGATCGAAATATTTTTTGGAAGAGGCTGATTTAGGGCCGAAAGCCCAGCCTGGTAAATTTCTTTTTTGCCACCGCAAAACTCCTCTAGAGCTGCTGTAAGAGTTAGCGCTTTTTCATTTAGCTGTATGAGGTCATCAAGTGATCCCGCGCTGCCAGCCCCTTGCATCGCAGAAAAACAAGAGCGCAAGTAATAAGGGGTCAAGCATTTTGATGTTTCGATGAGAGTGTCATCTAAGTCAAAGATCACCAACAATTTTCACTATCTCCGTGGCAAGTTTATCGGGATCGTGACGGATCAGGTTGCGTTTAATGAGGTCTTTTTTGTGTCCTTCACTTAAGTCTCCAAGTAAGGGAGCTTCAATAACTCTAGCATCATCCAAATCATTCTCCACAAGAGTCCCCTCTTCAGAATAGACGTCCAAAAGCTCTTCAGGAGGACTTTGGTTATTGATGAGAATCGCATCAAAAATATCCTCACCAATAAATTGAACAAGCTCTTTTAAATAGTCGCTCATTTTAAAGGCAGTCGTCTGCCCCTTTCGGTTCATCAGATTGGCAGCAAAAATCTTTTTTCCTTTGGACTTCAACAGAGCATCACTCACCCCATCTACCAAGAGATTCGGAATGAGAGACGTGTGCAGTCCACCTGGTCCTAGAATGATGTAATCAGCATTTTTGATCTCTTCAAGCGCGTGCGGATTTGCCTCGGGAAAAGGCTCTAAGTAAATATTTCGGTAGCCCTGATCAATTTCTTGAGAAAGATAAATCTCCTTTTCACCCTCTAAAACACACCGATTATTGAGAATCATTTTGAGCCGCACTTGATGGGTTGTGACAGGAATCACCTTCCCCTTGATAAGCAAGATCCGCCCCATCTCTTCGACAGCCTTTTCAAAGCTTCCCGTCACTTTTTCCAAAGCAGACAAGAACAGATTGCCAAAGCTATGGCCCCCTAGCCCTCCATTTTCAAAGCGATAATTCACGAGGCTTCGCATCAATCCGGACGACTCAGAAAGAGCTACTAAACATTGTCGGACGTCACCTGGCGGTAACACCCCAAGTTCATCGCGCAGAATTCCCGTGCTTCCACCATCATCTGCCATAGAAACAATCGCAGACAAGGCAAGAGGAAATTTCTTCAATCCCCTCAATACCGCAAAGTTGCCCGTTCCACCGCCGATGACGACAACGCGTTTCACCTAAAGCTCCCTAAGGGTTTTGATCCGAGAGGCCATATCCGGGGCTCCAAAGAGATAAGTCCCCGAAACCAAAACGTTTGCGCCGGCCTCGATGCAATCCTTTGCCGTCTTATCATCAATCCCGCCGTCAACCTGAATTTGAACATCCTTTTTAGTCTTATCAGCTGCGGCCTTGACAAACTTAATCTTTTCCAAAACCTCAGGCATAAATGCCTGTCCCCCAAACCCGGGATGGACAGTCATAAGTAAAATCAGGTCACACAGTCCTAAATATTTTGGAATCATTTCCGCAGAAGTTTCTGGGCAAAAGGCGAGCCCCGCCTCAACATTGCACTTCTTAATATAATTTAAAGTGTCCTCGACATCCTCGGTCGCCTCCATGTGGAAAGTGATCCGATCTGCGCCAGCTTCCACAAACCGCTCGATGTAGTCAAAAGGATTATAGATCATCAGGTGCACATCAAGGAAAAGGTCAGTGGCTCGATTCACTGCAGTGACCACATTTGGCCCCAAAGTCAAGTTAGGCACAAAGTGGCCATCCATCACATCGATATGCAGGGCATCGGCCCCAGCCTCTTCGACCCGCTTGGCCTCATCCGCAATTTTTCCAAAATCTCCTGACAACAGAGATGGTTCAATTAGAATAGGTTTCTTTTTCATCCCCTTAAGTATGGCGGAATCTAAGCAAAAGTCAAGATTAAGCCGAAGAAGAATTTATCTTGAACCCTTAGCTGGAAACAAGCGAGAGGAGAAGAGGTCTCTAACTCCCCTTTTCCCACGATAAATCGCATCCTCCCTTCATCCCTTTTCTGCTTTTCGCCCGTTTCGATGATTTTAAGAAGCATTTCAAAGAGAATTTTCAGATATTTTGGAGCTAAAGTAGCGCTCATCTGAGACGGGCAAATAGCATGAAAAAAATTCTGTAATAAGAGGGTATCTGCCTCGCCTACCATCTCCTTTAGAGCCATAAAATTTTCCGCCTGTTTGGCAATCATTCCACCGTTGTAATCGCGTACAGGTCCAAACACCTCCTCCACCTCCTCAACAAGGTTTTTCCGCACCTGTAAAAAGTCGATTGAGTAATCTTCTCTTAGTGTAGTTGGGACCTTTGCCCGCAAGACAAGCGCCTCTTTGGGGTATTTCTTTCTAAGCTTCCCTACGATTTTCCTCCGCTCGACTACAAAAGAGCTACCCTCCAGGTTCTCTGGAAGCTGCAAGCCCACAATGATCACAGTAAATAAAAGTTTATTTTCTTCCTGCTCATCAAAAGAAATCATCATCTGAGGAAGATCACGGATAAATTTAAGTTGTCCTGCGAGCGCTAGGATATTACGCATCACCTCTTCTTCATTGCGGGGCATGAAAACAGGAGGAACCAACTGCTCAATCCGCGAAGCCACCTCTTTACGTAAAAAGCCTTCTAACGCCCTTGACTCGCTCTTCCCTATAACTTCAGCATAGAAACGACCCATCCCTCTGTCATCGTAAGAGAAATAAGATCCTGGCACCAAACTCACCCCTTCGGGCAACGCAGAGCGAAAATGCCTCTCCTCAAATAACTCATGCTCCTTCACAAAATTTAAAGCGCCAAAGACAGAAATCACCCCTTTCGGTCCGTAGGGAGTTTGCAAAGTAGACTGTTTGCACTTTATACGAACACACCTCGTCCGCCTCTCCGCCAGCCCCTTTCGAAAGTGATATAACACAGAAACAATGCGGCATAGCTCTCTAGCTCCCCTCACTGCATGAAACCCTTCTCCAGTGCTTAGAAAAAGGCGATGCATGTCTGTGAAAATATCGTAATCCACTTGCTTGGGAAACCTACGAACAAGAGCTGCAATCCGATCCTGCACAAATACAAGCTTTTCGTCAGAAGATAGCCCTTTAAGCTCCAAAATCTTTTTCGCGTGATACAAAGAAGAAACCCCCAAAAGGATTTCCTTTTCAAGAAACGTAGAATTCTGCTCAGCCCACAGCAAGTCATTAGCGTCCAATTCAAGAGTGATCTCAGCAACTAAATACCCCTCTTCCCTCCTGGCAATAAAGCTGATTACTTCAAGCTCTTTACCCGGGACAAGCCACCTAGTCACCATGTCATAGAAGAATCGATCGGCTCCCTTTCGGTAAGGGCAGCGCAGACAGACCTTTTCACCTTCCCAAATCAAACCTTCTGCAAGCATACTGTCGTACCCACCCATTCAGGATCGTAATAGGGGCGGATTTCAAGCCCAACCCCATTCTCTTTGGCCATCTCCAAGCACCGGTGGTGCAAAACCTCAGCTCCTTCCCCGACAATCTCCAAAGCATCATCAAACCCTAGCTCAGAAAAGATCTCCGTATCGGGATCCACCTTGGGATTCACCCTCCCAATGCCTGGGACATCCTTGTAAAACTCAACCTTACCCGCCCCCAAAGCAACTGCCAGAGCGACCGCAGAAGTATCCGATCCGCCCCTACCCAAAGTTGTGATCTCCTTAGCCTCGCTCACCCCCTGAAACCCCGCGACAATGACCACCTTCCCCTCTCCGAGCGCGGTCCGAATCCTCTCTGGCCGCACCTCCAAAATCCTCGCATCCGCATGCTCATCGGTCGTGATGATCCCCGATTGACTCCCCGTAAAGCTAATTGCCTCAATCCCCTTAGCATCTAAAGCCATCGCAAGCAGCGCCATGCTCACCCGCTCACCCACAGATATGAGCATATCCTGCTCTCGCTTCGGCGGACTCGAATGAACCTTGCTTGCCAACTCCATCAGCTCATCGGTCGTACTGCCCATGGCACTCACCACCACCACCACATCCGAATACCGGTTCAACCGCCTTTCGATCAGCTTGGCAAGACCTGCGAACCTCTCCACCGACGCCATAGCAGCGCCCCCAAATTTCATCACAACACAAGACATCCCACCCTTATACCAAAAGACAAGTTTGAACTAAACCATCCAGCTATGCGATACTCTCTTTTCTATGAGCAAAAAACATCACGTCTGGTCTCAGGGCCAAATCATACTCGCCTCTTACCTTTCTGGACTAATAGGGGGTTGCTACCTCCTTGGTAGAAACTACAAAAAACTAGGCCAACCAGCTGCTGCCAGAAAAAGCTACATCCTGGGGATACTAGGCACCATCTTGCTCTCAACTCTCCTATTTTTCTTACCCGAAGAGCTTTTCTCTCGCATCCCGAATTCGATAATCCCAATGTTCTGCTCTAGCATCATCATAGCGTTTGCTTCTTACCAAAAAAAACCTATCAAAGAATTGCTGACCAATGGCGAAAAGCGCCACTCCTACTGGTGGTGCCTTCTCATATCCATTGCCCTGCTTCTTATCCAAACCTTTCTCTATCTTTTATTTCTATGGACACTGATAAAAAATTAATCCTCCTCGCATTCTGCCTTCTCCTCCTCTGCATTCCAAAATTTATTGAAGAAAGACGTCTCATCAATCAAAAAGAAGCTTCTGAGCTCGCTGAAGAATTAGCTTTTTCATTCTTTTACCCACACTCTAATTCCGAGCGGATCGAAATGCTTCAAGAGCACATTACCCGGATGGAAAACATCCAAAAGCGCGTTTCCAAATCGATTCTAGCAAAGCACTACATCGATTACCGAGATAGCATCTCACAAAAAGAAGAAAACCTGCGCGAGAGAAAAGAAAATTCTTCCGAAGACAGCATTTCCTTTTCTACTCGGCAACACCATCACATCATCTCCTATACTACCCACACCGCAGAAGAACTCCTACTCTTCGCAGCCGTTGTGGATGAAGAGTTCCCTGAAGTCCTTGGCACATCAATCTTTACCATTGAGAATGAACTCATCCACGTCTACCCCTATGAAGACTTTAAAACGACCAACTTCCAACCATTTGCAAACCTCGTTTTAAAAAAAGTATTTGAAAATAGACCGACCGCCCTTCAAGTCACCACGCAAAATACAGAGCTCTACTTCCAGGATCAGCCTTCCCCCATCACCACCGACTTTTTGAAAGAAAACCTAGCCCTTCCCGACCCTACCTGCTACGACTACGGCTTTGACTGGGAATACCTAGGGCAAACGACAAACGGCTGCCAACTCATTCGATGCAATATCTCGGAAGAAAGAGATATCTACGAAGAATTTCATATTCTTAAATACGACCAAGACCAATGGAACGTCACTGACTCCATTTCTGGCTGTCTTAGCGGGGAAATCAAAGGAGATAACCTCCATTTCGTGCAGACTGTATCAGAAGAATATTTACTAGCTAAAATCATCGAAGTCCAGCCAGCGCTCGAGTCTCACTACGATCAAATTCCCATTAAAAATATTGGCACAGGGAAGGTTGGCTATACAGGGACAATGGAATTTGCCGCTCCCATTACACAAGAGGGCAAATTCTTAAAGCACGATATCATCGCGTTTTATCCTTGTGAGGGGTGGCCCCCCTTTTCTGGACAAACATTCTACAAAGATGATTTTTTCATACTTGGTCTTGAATTCCTCTCCGAGCTCACCCAAAGATAAACCCAATTAAATATATTAATATGGCCCTGTGAGACGACATCGAGGTGGGCAGAGTCCCACCGAGCTGCTCTCGCAGCCGACGGCTGTTATGGCAATGCGAAATTGGGCCGTGCGAAGCAGGATAGTGCTCCACACAGACTGCTGAGCGTAGGATCCGATTTATCGCAGCCAAAAAAGCTCAAGACACGAAGTGCCGACGGGCAAACGAAGATTTGCCCTGCAAAAAATCTATAGTGGCCCCACCTCCAACATCAATCTAATAATTTATTACTTTCCCTCTTCCTTCACCTCCTCCCCATATCTCTTGCGTTTATATTTAAGGATTTGGTACTCTTATAGGCATTAGTTTGGCAGATGAATTCATTGGCCGGTGTCAATGGATTTTTTTTTAGAATTTTTGGAGAACCCCTAACCTATGAATGATACCTTAAACGACTGGAATCAAAACAAAGTCATCGATGATATCGATTTTGACGAGAAAGAATCACAAGAATTTCAAGACCTCTTGAATGCAAGAGAGACCGGCTCTGATGGAGCCTCCACTTCCGGAATGGAGATCGGCCAAATCTTAAAAGGCCACATCGTTGAAATCACAAAAGACTTTGTTGTCGTTGACGTTGGTCTAAAATCCGAAGGTCTCGTCCCAATTGCAGAATTTGAAGACCCCTCCTCCTTGGCCTTAGAAGCCGAAATTGAGGTTTTCCTTGATCAAGCAGAAGGTGACGATGGACAAATCGTCCTCTCCAGAGAAAAAGCTAGGCGCCAAAGACAGTGGGAATACATCGTCAACAACTGTGAAGAAGGATCGATCGTTGAAGGAAAAGTCCTCCGCAAAGTCAAGGGTGGCCTCATGGTTGACATCGGAATGGAAGCCTTCCTTCCCGGCTCGCAAATTGATAACAAGAGAATCAAAAACCTCGACGACTATATCGGCGAAACCTTCGACTTCAAGATTCTCAAAATCAATATGGAGAGAAAAAACATCGTCGTCTCTCGAAGAGAACTGCTCGAAGAAGAGCGCATCTCTCGCAAGATTGAACTCCTTGAGAACATCAATGAAGGCGACGTCTGCAAAGGCGTTGTGAAAAACATCACCGACTTCGGGGTATTCCTCGATCTCGATGGCATTGATGGCCTCATGCACATCACCGACATGACCTGGAAGCGCATTAAGCATCCATCTGAAATGGTCAAAGTAGGTCAAGAACTCGATGTCATGATCTTACACGTCGACAAAGAAAAGGGACGTGTTGCTCTTGGAATGAAACAAAAAGAGAGCAACCCATGGGAAGACATTGAAGCCCGTTATCCTACTGGAACTCACGTAAAAGGAAAAATCGTCAACCTCGTTCCTTACGGAGCCTTTATTGAAATCGAGCCCGGCATTGAAGGACTTATCCACGTCTCAGAAATGTCTTGGGTAAAAAACATCACCGACCCCTCTGAAATGGTCAAAAAAGGCGATGAAGTAGAAGCCATCGTCCTCGGCGTTCAGAAAGAAGAAGGGAAAATTTCTCTTGGAATCAAACAACTCGAGAAAAACCCTTGGGAAGATGTCGAAGCAAAATACAACGTCGGTAAAAACGTCAAAGGAGAAGTTCGTAACCTCACGAACTACGGCGCATTTGTCGAGCTAGAGCCTGGAGTAGAAGGACTTATCCACATCTCCGACCTCAGCTGGATCAAAAAAGTTTCTCACCCCTCTGAAGTACTCAAGAAAGGTGAAGAAGTAGAAGCCATTGTACTCTCTGTTGATATCGAGAGCAAAAAAATCACACTTGGTGTGAAACAGCTAAGCGAAAACCCTTGGGAATCCATTGAAAAAACAACACCTGTTGGTTCAATTGTCAAAGGGACCGTAAATAAAACAACAGCTTTCGGAGCCTTCGTAGAGCTAGAAAACGGCCTGGAAGCACTTGTGCACGTCACAGAGCTATCCGATCAGCCATTTGGGAAAGTAGAAGACATCCTCAAAGAAGGGGATGCCATCACCGCCAAAGTGATTAAACTCGATCCTGAACACAAGAAAATCGCTCTTTCAATCAAAGAACACCTCATCGATACGAATGAAGTAAACCGCGATGACATTGTGATTGGCGAGACCAAAAAGAAAACTGCAAAAAAGAAGAAAACAGAAACGCAGGAAGAAGAAAGCAATGAATAAAGATCTCGTCGCGATATTCGAATACCTCGAAAGAGAAAAAGGGATCAAGCGCGATATTATTATCGAAGCTATCGAAGAAGCCCTACGAGTTGCTGCCCGTAAAAGCATCAAAGGGCTCATCAACGTCTCTGTGAAAATCGACCAAAAGTCTGGCAACATCGAAGTATTTGCCCAGAAAGAAGTTGTCGAGGAAGTGACCATTCCAGAAGAAGAAATCTCCCTGGAAGAGGCCCAAGAGCAAGATGAAAATATCGAACTCGGTGAATGGGTAGACGTAGAAGCAACTCCTGCCGATTTTGGACGGATTGCTGCACAAACGGCTAGACAAGTCATCGCGCAAAAACTGCGCGGTGCAGAAAGAGACGTTATCTACGAAGAATATCGCCACAGGATCAACGAAATCATCTCTGGTACTGTAAAGCGAGTGGTACGCGGCGCCACCCTTATTGTAGACCTTGGCAAAGTAGAAGCCATCCTCCCCGATCGCTTCTATCCTAAAACCGAACACTACAACATCGGAGAGAGAGTACAAGCCCTTCTCCTTGAAGTACGCGACACAGAGAGCGGAGGAGCCGAGGTTATATTATCTCGCTCGCACCCAGAGCTTGTGAAACAGCTCTTCTTGCAAGAAGTGCCAGAGCTAGAAGATGGCACCGTTCAAATCGAGAGAATCGTACGCGATGCAGGGTATAGAACAAAACTTGCTGTTACCTCAAGCGACTTCAAAGTCGATCCCGTAGGAGCATGCGTTGGAGTACGCGGAACAAGAGTGAAAAACATTATCCGAGAACTAGAAAATGAGAAGATCGATATCATCCCCTTCTCGGAAGACAAAGTTCAGCTTCTTGAAAACGCCCTAGCCCCCATCGAAATCAAAAAAATTAGCATGAGCGATGATGAGTCTACGATCTCCATCGTTGTCGATGATGAGAGTTACCCCATCGTTCTTGGTAAAAGAGGGATGAATACCCGCCTCTGCGGGCAACTCATCGGAGCAGAGCTCAACGTACAAAGGATGAGCGAATACCAGACAACAATGAGCATCCAAAGAGCTCAGCTCGCATTGATGGATGATCCAAGTCTGGATGAAGCCCTTGAAATAGAAGGAATGAACCCCCTCGTCCGGGATTCACTCATTTCTGCAGGCTTTGATACACCTCGCAAAGTACTCAGTGCAAAGCAGTCAGAATTAGAAAGCATCTTCCCAGAAAGTAGCAAAGAAATGGTCGAAAAGATTCTGGAGGATGTTCGACAAAGGAAACAGTCGTAAATTAGCTGTTTCCCAAAAGAGGTTATAAAGGTTGGCAAAAAATCTAAAAGTTAAAATAAAAAACGCTCAGCTCGCTGAAGCGTTGAATCTCGATAAGCTTAAGAAAAAGAAAAAAGAAGAAGCTGCTGCAAAGAAATCCCCTGCGCCCAAAAAGAAAGCAGCCGAAGCTCCTATTTCTAAAGAACCTGCCAAAGAGGAAAAAGCCGCTCCTCCTCCTCCGCCTCCTGAAACAGAAAAAGTCGCTAAACCTGAGCCCAAAGTAGAAAAACCAGCTCCTGAAGAAAAGCCTAAAGCAAAACCAGTAGTCGTAGATGATTTTCGCAAACCGAAAATCATTCGCAGGAAAGCAGCACCCATTCAAAGACTCCCCGTTACGCGAAAAGAATCGCCAAAAACGGCAAAGCCGGGAGAAAAGAAGCCAGCAGCTAAGTCTACCTCAACAGAAAAGCCTAAAACAACCACTCAGCCTTCGACCCCCTCAAGACCCGGCTCTTTCAAAGATTTCCGCGAAGTACGATCGCAAAGAAAACCAAGTCAGCAGAAATCCTTTGATGCCCGTGACCGAATGGGACTCCGCGATAGAGACGATGACAGGTGGCGCAAACGAAGAAACCACAAAAAATTCTCAGGCCCAAGAGAAGACCTCACTATCCGTCCTAAAGCGCTTCACCTCCGGCTGCCCATCACCGTAAAAGACCTCGCCGTCGAGATGAAACTCAAAGCCTCACAGCTCATCTCCAAGCTCTTCGCTCAGGGGATGGCCGTCACCATCAACGACTTCCTAGACGACGAGACAACCGTACAACTGCTCGGACATGAGTTCCAATGCGAAATCACCATCGATACTTCAGAAGAAGAACGGATCAAAATCACCGATAAGACCATCAAAGAAGAGATCGCCGCATCTGATCCAGAACAACTCGTCTTAAGACCCCCAGTCATCACCTTCATGGGACACGTCGACCACGGTAAAACCAGCCTCATCGACGCCATCCGTAAAAGTGACATTACCGCAGGCGAAGCCGGAGCCATCACCCAACACATCGGTGCCTTCAAATGCAGTAGCGCAGTTGGTGACATCACCATCTTAGACACCCCCGGTCACGAAGCCTTTTCCGCCATGCGCGAGCGCGGAGCAGAAGTGACAGACCTCGTAGTACTCGTCATCGCCGGTGATGAAGGAATGCGCGACCAAACAGTCGAAGCCCTCAACAAAGCCAAAGAAGCAAACGTCCCCATCGTCGTAGCCATCAACAAAAGCGATAAACCCGGTTACAACGCCGAAAATATCTACCGAGAACTCTCTGAGCACGAACTCCTCCCAGAAGCCTGGGGCGGTACCACCATCACCGTCAATTGCTCAGCCACATCAGGCGAAGGGGTAAAAGAACTCCTCGAGATGCTCTCACTACAATCCGAAGTACTCGAACTCAAGGCAGATCCTGCAGCCAGAGCTAGAGGCTCTGTTGTCGAGTCCGCCATGCATAAAGGCCTAGGTTCTGTCGCCACCCTACTCGTCCAAAATGGAACACTAAAGATCGGCGATCCCATCGTCTTCGACGTCAGCTACGCTAAAGTCAAAACTATGCACGACGAACACGGAAACGAACTTAAGGAAGCAGCCCCATCTACACCGGTAAAAATCACCGGACTATCTGGGCTCCTAGAAGCCGGCAGCGAATTCATTGCCGTCTCAAGCGAAAAAGAAGCCCGCAACATCGCCTCCGTCAGAAAGGAAGAACACAAACACAAACTCCTCATAAAAGGCAAGCGAGGCCTCGAAGCTCTCCTAGAGTCTAAAGCCGCTCCAGAGAAAAAAGTCCTCCACGTCCTCCTTCGTGCCGACGTACAAGGATCGCTCGAAGCGCTTAGACACTCTCTTGAAAAAATCAAGTCAGACAAAGCCGAACTCAACATCGTCTCCGAAGGGATCGGACAGATCTCCGAGTCTGACATCGCCTTAGCCGGAGCCTCAGGTGCCGTAATCCTAGGCTTCCACACCAAAGTCGAAAGCCACGCCGAGAGCCTCATCAAAGAGAAAAAAGTCACCGTCAAGCTCCACGACATCATCTACCACGCTGTCGATGACATCAAAGAACTCATGAGAAGCCTCCTAGACAAACTCGAGCAAGAAAACGACATGGGCTCTGCTGAGGTTAAAGCCGTCTTCAAATCCTCCCATCTAGGACGCATCGCCGGTTGCCAAGTAAACGATGGCATCATCAAACGGAGCCACCATGCACGCCTCAAACGAAACGGTGAAGTGCTCTGGAAAGGCCAAATCGCCTCGCTGAAAAGAGAGAAAGAAGATGTACGCGAAATAAGCAAAGGCCTAGAGTGCGGAATCCTCCTCCAAGGTTTTAATGAATTCGAAGTGGGCGACATCATCGAATCTTACGAAATCACCTACCTAGAACAGGAACTTTGAGCCCGTATGGAGAAGAAGAGAATCCCCCGGCTCAACTCCCTCCTCAAAGAGGTCCTTGCAGAAGTGATCCGTGGTGAAGTAAAAGACCCCCGCATGGCACCGCTCGTAACCGTTACAAGCGTCGATATCTCCAAAGACCTGCACCACGCCAAAGTCTACGTCAGCATCATCGGTAGCGACAAAGAAAAACGCGAAACCCTCGAAGCCCTCGAATCCGCTGCCGGCTTCATCGGCGTCAATGCCGCTAAAAAAGTCACTATGCGCTACTTCCCCACCCTCACCTTCAAACTCGACACCACCGTCGACGAGCAAATGAAAATCGACGCCCTCATCGAAAAAATCCACCGCGAAGAAGACACCCGCCCTCATGAAAATTAGTGAAGGCATCCTCCCCGTCAACAAACCCCCCGGCAAAACCTCCTTTAGCCTCATCACAGCCCTACGCAAAATAACCAATATCCGTAAGATCGGCCATGCCGGCACCCTCGACCCCTTCGCTGACGGCGTCATGATCCTCCTCATCGGCAAAGAATTCACCCGAAAGTCAGACACCTTCCTCAATCACGATAAAGAATACATCGCCACCCTCACCCTCGGCGCCACCACCACCACCTTTGATCCCGAAGGAGAAATCACCTCCCAAAACGACCACATCCCCACGCTCGCTCAGATCCACCAAGCCCTCACCCAATTCCAAGGGTCCATCACCCAGATCCCCCCGATGTACTCCGCCAAAAAAGTAAAAGGAAAAAAACTCTACGAACTCGCCCGAAAAGGGATAGAAATCCCCCGCCAGCCCATCCAAGTCACCGTTACCACCACCCTCCTTAGCTACGACTACCCCACCCTCACCCTCAAAGTCGCCTGCACCAAAGGGACCTACATCCGCACCCTCGCCCACGATCTTGGTGGACACCTCACCTGCGGCGCCCACCTAAAAAAATTGACCCGCACAAAGTGCGGGCCATATACCTTAGAGGATTGTATAAACGGACAGGATCTTTATCCAGCTGCAGGTTTCATAGAGAGCGGTCTACCATTTGCAGCAGAGTAATCTCTGGCCCTTTTTGCAAGACCTTTCCCAATTACACCTGGTGCACCATCTAAAACTCGGTGTGCGTCTTCGTTAGCTTTTACTCTCCTTACACTCATAGCAGCGTCTGGAATAACTGAGATCCTTCCAGATTGGAGTCCTTCGCAAAATGCAATTTGCATTTTGGGAATCATCAGTCCTCCAGCGAAATGAACAGCATTCAGCCTACTCCATTTCAGATATGTTTTCTGAACTGCATCACTGAAGCAGGCAAAAGCCTGATCTATTTCAACTGTTGCCGTTCCTAACAACTCAGGACTTTCCTTAGAAATTTGCAGTACTTTAGAAATCACTTCTGGATCGCTCTTTATTGGCCTTTCAGTAGATGCACCCATACTTGGTGCGACTCCACTTGGTAGCCCAGAATAGATATTAGGAGCTTGCCTTCCTAAAAATGGAACGCCATAAGGGAATGGTCGATTATTGACTGCAAGCAACTCACTATCTATTTTCTGCGCAGACTCTGAAAAACAAAAATTCCTTAATTGCAACAACACAAATTCTTCTTCAGAAAGATTCGGTGGATAAAAACTTGTATCTTCTTCAACAAATTCCTCATATCTTCGATTTCCTTCTTCACTAAGGAAAGAAGCTAACTGCAAAATTCTCTTTCTATCAACTTCGGGTTTATCAAGTATATCCAGAATAATTCTATAAATTTTCTTATCGGTTTTTTTCTTATCGCCTACAAGACCGCAAAACTCCTGTAGTATCCTTACTTGTGCTTGACGAGCTTGACCAAGATGCTGCGGACTTTCCTTCAGTTTTTCAAAACAAAATTCATTCCATTTTCCCCTTATACCTTCAGAAAATCCATCTATTTTAGCAAATGCTTGAGTAACTTTATTCTTCTGAAGAAGTGCGACAATTGCCGATGCAACCTCTGTATCATTAACTATAATTTTCACTTCTTGTAATCTTTCAGAAATTGTTTTTGAATCTTTAGCAATAGTAGGTGCTGGGGAATGAGCTGTAGGTGTTATATTGGATTGTTGTACAGTTGTTCTACCTCCAAGGCTACTTGCTGATTCTTTAAAACTTGTATCTAGATCACTATCTCGAAATAAATATGTACTCACTAGTGAAGCAATAGTTTTTAGGGCAGACGTTATAGGAGAAAAAAACCAACTTATAACGCGAGATCCTCCACCAAGGAAACTAGTCTTAGAAGTGGTGGCTTCAGACTTTATGGATGTGCCAGCAGCCTGAGCCGCAGCAGCTTTTACAAGAGCATTTAATCCTGAACCTGTAGTCATAATAATTACCTCTTACTATTGTTTTTATTTTAATTATAACATAAATATTATTTTTTAGTAAAGAATATGTTAAATATACAACATTTAGCAAATTGCTTGTAATCAGCAGTTTAAGCAGAAGTTTGCAAAAAATTTTTATATCAGTCTCAAATCGCTGATTATTAGGTTTTTACAGTGTATTCTTGATGGAAATTAAGGGCATAAATTGAGTATTTGTTATTATTGCCCCTCGCTGCTAGAATCGTCAGGATGATTATCTTAGAAGATTTTAACGAAAACACCTCACCCTCAAGACCTTGCGCTATGACCATTGGCAGTTTTGATGGGGTCCATTTGGGACACCAGAAGATCTTGCAGAGATTGAGGGATATGGTGGGGCCGAAGGGCTCTGTGGCGGTCTTTACTTTTTCAAATCATCCTACTCATGTTCTTCCTGGTAGAGATCCAGTGATGTTGATTTGTTCAAAGAAGGAGAAGCTCGAGTTTCTTGAAAAGTGTGGCGTTGATGTTGTCTATTGCATCCCCTTTACGCTTGAATTTGCGAAAATGACTTACGCCGAGTTTTTGCAAACACTGATGAAGAATTGCCCGTTTGATTTTCTCGTTTTAGGAGAAGGTGCTTGTCTGGGGAAAAAACGTGAGGGCACACCAGAGCTTGTAACGGATCTTGGGGCAAAACTTGGTTTTCAAACGGAGTATCTTTCGAAGTTGCAAGAAGGAGAATCTGTGATTTCATCTGGATCAATTCGCAAAGCCATTAAAGAGGGAAACTTCAAGCAAGCCAGCGTTCTTCTTGGAAGAACACTAAAACCATCTTCAGACGGCACTCTCAACTAGTCTAAAAAAATACACATTGCCCTTTACTTTTTCCTAACAACTTGCTTACAATGCTTTCACTTTAGCCATAACGGGCAGATTTTGAAACTTAATTTTTAACGGAGGAATATATGGCAGTAGCAGCAACAGGAAGACCTGAAGACGCAATGTATGTAACAAACACTTCTCACAAACCACTTTCATCTAGAACTTATACCGCAACACACCTTCTCGTAGGGCTAGCTAGTGAGGCCGCCACTCGACATTTTGGACTTCTAGATACTTTAAGTCTGACTAGAGCTGCAAACAAATTTGCTGATGCCACCGGCCTTAGAGATTTTTTAGTGATCCCAGGAGCGAATGCTCAAGAAGTGGGTGGATCTGCAGCAGCTAGTACTGCGCCAGCAGAGGAAGCAGCTGCTGCAAGCGCAAAAGAAGCTGCAAGCGCAACTACTGAAGCTGCGGCTACAACATGGGGAAGCTATGTTCCAGATTTTATCACTACAGGAATGGACCAGCTAAAGGAGCAAGTTTGGGCTCCAATTTCAACTGCTATTGCACCTGCTACTGAGTATGTTTCAGACAATAGCGATTGGATGATCGATGCTGGCGGGGTTGCTCTAGTAGCAGCAGTCATCAATATGATTGCACAAAAAAGAGGAGTCAAAAGTGCTTCTCTGCGCAACTTTGCCTCCCTACTCAGTGGCACTGTTGCCGTGTGGGGTACTAAAGCGGCTCTTTCTTACGCTGGTGTTGCAGAGCCTATAGCTTTTGCGAAAACAGCAGATATGGCAGTGCGTATCTTTGCAGCGCACTTTGTTTTAAAGCATGCTACGCCTTTGGCTCAAAAAGCACTAGAGGTAACATCAAAAACAATTGCCCCTTTTGGAGCTCCTTTCTGCTATGAAGGACCACAAAAAGGGAAAAAGTTTTAAAACCATCTAGCTTTTTAGGGACCTGCACCGGTTAGGTCCCTTTATTTTTTTCAAAAAAACTTATAAAAAAGGAATTTTCATGACCGTCCGCGCATTGACAACCAGTTTTACAAACACTCTAAAAGGAACATTTATTCCAGCTGCTTTAGTAGCAGCAGGAAAAGGCATTCCAAAATTCACCCAAGCACATACCGCTTCCTTTGATGCTTTTCAAGGATATGGGAACAAGTTTTTCACAACAGGCAAAACTGCTTATGATCGATTCACTAACCTAACAGTGACCCAGTTGCCAGAGCTTGCTCAAACTGTTCCAAGCCTAGCACAAAAAGCCTGGGAAAAAGGCTCGACTCAAATGACCGTAGCCGCTGTTTGGGGTGGAACTGCCACCTTAACTAACGAAGTTCTAAAACGCGTTCCTGGCATAAGGAATCAAGCAACACTACGCGCTGCTGTTTCTATCTTTGTTGGCGCAAGCGCAGCCGCTGCTACCTGTGAATTTGGCCTGGACATCAAACCAGACCCCCACATGTTCGCAGACACTGCGATAAAAGTTGCCACAATTGCTCTTCCATATATGGCTGTCACTACAACTGTAGATACGGCTCTTGGCTTTACTGGAGCATCTTCCTCTGCGCTTGCAACAATCATTACATCGGCTTGCAAAGTTGGACAAACTGCAGTGAGAGCTTTAAGCTTACCTGGTGCACCAAGATTAATTAATGTTCCTGGAGCCTCAGACACCTCAAATGCTGATCCAAAAGCACAGGCTGCACTTGCGCTAAGCATGCAAGCGCAAATGACTGCTGCAAGTAGAGCAACTTCTAGCACAACGGAAAAAGATCTGACAGCTGCACTAAAGGGCGCGCATCTTGAGCTAACAGATGCTCTGGCAAAAGCCATTGCAAAGGGCGCATTATTGAATGTAAAAGCCGCTGCCTCAACTGCAAAATCGTCGCCTGACAGAAGCAGGAGAAAAACTTCTGCCAAAAAAGTAAAAGCTGCTGCTGCTGCTGCTGCTGAAGCTAAAGCTAAAGCTGAAACTGCTGCTGCTGGAGCTGCTGCTGCCCCACCTGCAAGTGATCAAGGTGACGCAAGCAACTCTTCAGGTCGAAGCGGTTCAGGTGGAGACCACCTCTCTTCTTCCGGTGACGAAGCATAATCTGCCAAAAAAAAGCTTGCCAGTCTCTGGCAAGCTTTTTTGTTCTAGAATTCATTTTTGTTTTCACTTAAAATAGCACTACTTATGCCAAATCTATCTTGTGGAATTGTGGGATTGCCCAATGTGGGCAAATCAACCCTTTTTAACGCTCTTACGAAAAAGGCAGCCGCTGCTGCTGCAAACTACCCATTTTGTACGATTGATCCCAATGTGGGGATCGTCGATATGGCCGACGATCGATTGCAGGCTCTTTCTGATCTGTCGGGAAGCGCGAAAATCATCCCGGCAACGGTTACTTTTGTGGATATCGCAGGATTAGTAGCTGGAGCATCCAAAGGTGAGGGTCTTGGCAATAAATTTTTAGCTAATATCCGTGAAACCGATGCCATTGTCCATGTCGTTCGTTGTTTTGAAAATGATGACGTCATCCATGTAGCGGGCAAGGTCGATCCGATTCAAGACATTGAGGTGATCAATCTAGAGCTGATTTTAGCCGATCTGCAGATGGCAGAAAACACGGCTTCAAAGCTTGAAAAGCAGGCAAAGGCTAAAAAAGAGCTGCAGCCTTCTGTGGACGCTCTAAAAAAAGCAATCGATCACTTGAATCAAAATCTTCCTATGAAAACGATTGAGCTATCGGAGAAGGAAGAGGAGCTCCTTAGCGGATACCCCTTTTTAACTTTCAAAAAGGTGGTTTATCTTGCCAATGTAGCGGAAAGTGACCTTCCTGAAATGGATAATCCCCACGTGCAAGCGGTCAGAGAATTTGCAAAGAAGGAAGGGAGCTCGGTCATTCCCATCTGCGCTTCTCTAGAAGAAGAGCTTGTTCAGCTTTCTCCCGAGGAAGCAGCGGAGTACCTCGAATCTCTTGGACTCAAGGAGCCCGGGCTCAATCGCCTGGTCAAAGAGGCCTTTAACCTGTTAGGACTCATCAATTACATCACCACCGGCGAAGTGGAGACCAGAGCCTGGACTATACGCGAGGGCACCAACGCGCAGCAGGCCGCTGGCGAAATCCACACTGATATCCAAAAGGGCTTCATCCGCGCTGAGGTCGTTCCTTTTGATGAGATGATCTCTCACAAAGGGCGAGTCGGTGCCCGCGAGTCTGGCAAGGCTCGCTCTGAAGGAAAAGAATACATCGTCCAAGACGGCGACGTCATCCTCTTCTTCCACAACTAATTTACATTTGATAAAAATTTTTCTTGAATTCAACTCTTGACTTTGTATATAAACTAATGTACAATCAGAAGGAATAGGGAGTATGAAGAGAAAAGACCTGGAGAGACAACTGAAACGACTTGGTTGGGAATTCAAGCGACATGGTGGAAATCACGATTATTGGACAAACGGAGAAATACATGAAGCGCTACCCCGCCATAATGAAATAAAAGAAAATTTAGCTAAGAAGATATTAAAAACAGCAAGGAATAATCCTCCTAAGGAGTAGAACAGCAGTTATGGAATTTGAAGGAAAAATCTGGAAAGATGGAAAATTTTGGCTTGTAGAAGTCCCTTCGTTGAATCTTATGACTCAAGGCAAGACACGAAAAGAAGGATTGGAAATGATCCGAGACGCTGCAATAGGCCTTGTCGAATGTTATTTCGAGTCCGAAATCGAAGACGATTTTGATATTATTCTAATTGATTATGGAAGTGATACTTTTGGTATTACTTCAAATGAAGACAAGCTTCTTCTTGCACTTTCTTTGCGTAGGCAAAGAGAAGAAAGTGGATCTACAGTACGAGAAGCTGCTAGCCGTCTCGGCTCAAAATCACCCAATGGATATGCTCAGTATGAGAAGGGAAGAACCAGAATTTCTCTTGATCAATATGAGAAATTAATGCGCGCAGTAAACCCTAATCGAATAAGTATTTTGCGTGTCATTTGATATAGGAAATACTGATCAATTCAATTCCCCATATCTTCGGCCAAAAACGCCGAAAAACTTAATTTTCGATCTCCATTAACTTCCAAAGTTAATTACAACCTCCAAATTAATTTTTTCGACCCGTTTGGCTCGAATCTCAGAGAAAGCAATTAATCAGTGTTTCCTATACTCAAACCGATTCAAAACTTGGGTTTGGGTATAAAACCCTGTGTCCTCTGTGGTTGTTATAATTTTTCTTTTGGGTTGAATGAGGGAGCATTTGCTGGTAGTGTTGATGTGTGGCTGAGAAAACCGAAAAGGCAACACCTAAGAAACTCCGTGACGCTAGAAAGAAAGGTCAGGTCGCCAAGTCCCAAGACTTCCCCTCTGCTCTTACGTTCATCGTTTCCATTTCTACAATTTTGATTTTGTCGGGTTATCTCTTTGAGCAACTGGGTAGCTTCACGGTCAATATGTTCCGCAAAGCCAAGATGGGCTCTATCAATATGGAGACGATGGCTTCGGGGCTCATGAGCGAAACGATCAATACGATTTTTCGATGTAGCTTTCCCATTTTGATTGTGACGGTGATGACGGGACTGCTTACGAGCTTTTTGGTGGTGGGTCCCCTTTTTGCACCGGAGGCGATGAAGCCCGATATCAAAAAACTCAATCCGGTCACTAACATTAAAAACATGTTCAAATTCAAAACGATCTTTGAACTGCTTAAATCTATTTTTAAAATTTCTGGTGCTTTCATCCTGATTTGGTCGGTGGTTTACACGAGTATTCCCGAAATTGTTTCTTGTGCCGCACTCCCTGTAGTTGCTAGTGCCCATATTTTATCCACATTTTTGGTTAAGGTGATCATTCGAGTAGGAATTTTCTTTTTGGCCGTGGCGGTAGCCGATCTTGTCTTCCAAAAGCGGAATTTTGCCAAAGAGATGAAGATGGAAAAGTTCCAAGTCAAGCAGGAATATAAGGACACGGAAGGGAACCCGGAGATCAAGGGGCAGCGCAGGCGCGTTGCGCAGGAAATCGCTTACCAAGAAGGGCCTACGAGCGTGAAGCGGGCACGCGCTGTCATCACCAATCCAATTCATATTGCTGTTGCCGTTGAATATGATGAGGAGGTGGAGCCGGCCCCAAAAGTTGTGACTATGGGTAAAGGGGTCACCGCAGATCGGATCGTAAAGCTCGCAGCTGACTACGATGTTCCGGTCATGAGAAACGTCGATCTTGCACAAACACTGTTCGAAAAAGGCGAAATCGGCGATTATATACCTGAGGAGACGTACGAAGCCGTCTCAGAAATATTGCGTTGGCTCGAACAAATTGAAGCAGAAGAAACAGCCCATTTAGATCTATTTACTTAATATGAAAAAATTCTTACAAAATCTTGGACAATTTCTAACTGGCGATCGGATGCTCCGTTTTGTCTCCCGTTCGACTGACCTGTTCCTCGCCATTTTTATCATCCTCCTGATCATGATCATCATTGTCCCCGTCTCCCCTGGAGTCTTGGACAATTTCATTGCGCTCAACTTGACGGTCTCGATCACGCTGTTGATGGTGGCCCTCTATATTCCCAAAGCGGTCAACCTCTCGATCTTTCCTTCGCTACTTTTGATCACGACGCTCTTCCGTTTGGGGATTGAGATTTCAGCTACAAAGCGGATCCTCCTCTACGCGGATGCGGGGGAGATCATCTACGCCTTCGGGGAGTTCGTTGTTGGCGGAAACTTTGTTGTCGGTGGTATCGTCTTCTTGATCATCACGATTGTCCAGTTCATTGTGGTGACCAAGGGTGCTGAGCGGGTTGCGGAAGTAGCTGCTCGTTTCACCTTGGATGCGATGCCTGGTAAACAGATGAGTATCGATGCCGATATGCGCAGCGGGGTCATCGATGCCAACCAAGCCCGTCAGCTCCGTCTAGCTCTGCAAAAAGAGAGCCAGATGTATGGAGCGATGGATGGTGCGATGAAGTTCGTAAAAGGGGACGTCATCGCCGGTATTGTGATCGCTGTGATCAACATCGTTGGTGGTTTGATCATCGGGATGGCGATGCACGGGATGACGGCTATGCAGGCGGCCCGCACCTATACCCTCCTCTCGATCGGGGGTGGCCTGATCTCTCAAATCCCCTCTCTCTTGATTGCCCTTACTGCCGGTATCATTACGACAAGGGTTTCTAGTGATAAGAAAGATGAGCACCTTGGTGGGGAGATCTCCTCTCAGCTTCTCGGTCAACCAAAAGCGATTATTATTTCTGGGTGCTTGATCACCTTAATGGCCCTTTTTAAGGGCTTCCCCTCACTGATTTTTATTTTACTCGGCCTTTCCATCATCGGGACGGGGATTTTTACGATGTACCGTCAGAAAATGGGGTCGGCAAGAGAAGTGCAGGTCGCAGGCGGTGGGATGGTAGAGACCGATGTTTCTGGCCACAAAGTAGTCCGCGGCGGTGTGGACGAATACGCCCTCACCCTCCCCGTGATTTTAGAAGTGGGAGCCTATCTCTCCAAGGAGATCAGAAAAGAACGAGGCGGGATGACGTTTGTGGAGCAGATGGTGCCCAAGATGCGCCATGCTCTCTACCAAGATCTTGGAGTCCGTTTCCCCGGTGTGCACGTAAGGACAGAATCCCCCACCCTTGGCGATGATGAGTATATGATCCACCTCAATGAGGTGCCTATTGTCCGCGGAAAAATCGAAGAGGGAGCTCTTTTAACGAACGAAGATCCCGAGACACTCAAACGCTACAACATCCCCCACACCACTTCGAAAAACTCGATGGGGCAACCATCTTATTGGGTGGAGACGAAATACGAAGATGTGATGAAAAAGGCGGGCATCAAGTTCTGGAAACCGCTTGATGTGATGATCCTCCACCTCTCTTATTTTTATAAGCAACACGCGGCCGACTTTATTGGGATCCAAGAGGTTCGTGGCATTCTCGAGTTCATTGAAAAGTCATTCCCAGATCTTGTGAAGGAAGTGACCCGCTTAGTTCCTTTGCAAAAATTGACCGAAATTTTAAAGCGTCTAGTGCAAGAGCAGATTTCGATCAAGGATTTGCGCACCATTTTAGAATCACTCAGCGAGTGGGCACAAACGGAGAAAGACACGGTCCTCTTAACCGAGTATGTCCGATCTTCTCTTAAGCGCTACGTCAGCTACAAGTACTCGCAAGGGCAGTCCATCCTCTCTGTCTACCTTCTCGATCCAGAGATTGAGGATATGGTCCGCGGCGCGATCAAACAAACCTCTGCCGGCTCTTATCTTGCACTCGATCCCGATACGACTCAAATGATCCTCAATGCAATGCGCCAGGTAATCACCCCAACGCCCGCTGGTGGCCAACCTCCGGTCATGTTGACCGCGATCGATGTCCGTAGATTTGTCCGCAAATTAATCGAGGGTGAATTCCCCGACATGGCAGTGGTCTCCTACCAAGAAGTCGTCCCAGAAATTAAGATCCAGCCACTGGGGCGCATCCAATTGACCTAATGTTGGCTTTTCTATAAAAAGAAACTATGCCGGATGATTTTAGCGCCTCTCCTATTGAACCGACAGAAGCCTCACGCATCCAAAAGCAAGAGCAGATGGATGCGAAAAAGATGGCGATCGCCCAAGAAGCGAGCCAGATCAACATGATCCAGTACGCCGATGAGGCGGCCTTCAACCCGGTCATGATGGCAAAACGCTTTCAAACTTTAGAAGAAAAGCTCCGAAAAAAAGCTCTCGAAAAAGAAGATGCCAAAAAGGCAGATGAAAAGACACTGACTGTCGAGCAGGTAGAAGAGATTGCCGATTCTTACGAAAAGCGTAATCCCGAGCTCACTTCTAAATCTTTGCAACAGCTTCTTGCCCAGCTCAAATCGGGCGACAACCCTCAGGATGTATTGCGCAAAGCGATGCAGAATTTCCCCGATCACTCGCTAGCCGATGAAGCTCTTGAGTTTTTGGAAAAATCGACCAAGGGTGATCTCCACTCGAATGTCCGACAGGCCAAGGATAATCTCAATGAAACCTACGGCCGCGAAGTGCGGGCAGGTCGTAACATGGGCGCAGAGGCTAGAGACTTTTCTCAAAAGGGACTTGGCTCGCCAACGGGCCTTCGTGATCTCTATCGCGAGATCACGGGCAATCCCCGCCCTGCCACTCAGCTCTTTGGGGAGCTCAACGAAAAGTTCACCTATGCCAAAATGGAGAAAGCGATCGACTTTATCCTCCACTCGATGGGTGCTGACCTCAAATCCAAAGGCCCCTCGATCGCACCTGGCCAGCTGCATACTCTCATGAGTGAGGCGCGCAATCTGCTTGCCATTTTATGGATCTATCGCTTTTTCAAGGGTAGGATGGATCTGATCACAGCTGCGTTTGAGCGAGCCGGGATGCTTTTGCCCTCTCGAATCACCTTTGAGATGCTCGCGAAAATGTTTGTAGCATTTTTGATGGAGCGGTATCCTTCTATGGACAAAGTTTTTCAGCTCTCCTTAAAAATGGGGATCTCTGCCGACATCCTAGCCCAAATCATCTTATTTGGGCAGATGCGCGATGCAGTGCGCGGCGTTGCTCCTAAGCTTTTCCGAACAGAGCAACATAGACACGATATTTTGATGTCCTTCCTCGAAGCTTTAGAAGAACTTGAAGAGCAGATGGAAGAAGAAGAGGAAGAAGAACATGAAGGCGAAGAAGAGTAATGGATAGATTTTCGCAAATCCTCTACGACCTTGGCAAAGAGATGGATCTCGACCTCTATCCCGATCCCAATCGTATTTGCCAACTCAATTTCCATGATGAGCTCCACATCCAAATCCACTACGATGAACCAAAAGAAGAGATCCTCATCGCCTCTTTTCTTTACGAGGTACCACCGGGAAAATACCGAGAAAAGCTCTTTCGCGCATGTCTCATCTCCAACAACGAATACCCTCGCGTAGGCACCCTTTCCTACAGTGAAAAGAACAATAAACTGACCTTTGAAAAAAGAGTTTTTGCACCGAATTTGCAGAGCGATAAACTCTATCAAATCCTCCAAGATTTCTTTGAAAAAGCCAAAACATGGAAAGACGCCATCGAAAGAGGAGCTCCTCTCCCTGTCCAACCTAGCAATAAAAGTTCTGGCGGCTCAATGTTTGGGATGAAACCATGAAAGAACTAGAAAACAGACTACGCAAAACTAAAGTAGCTCGCCAGTGGGAGCGGATAGGCGTGCGCCATCACCATGGGATCGACCTTCCACTCTCTGCCCTCCACAGTGAAAAAAGTTGTGGGATCGGCGAATTTTATGATCTGATCCCCATGATCGACTGGTGCAAAAAAGTAGGGATGGATGTCATTCAATTGCTCCCCTTAAACGACACAGGCGACGATACAAGCCCCTTCTTTGCTATCTCCTCAACGGCCCTTAGTCCCCTGTTCCTCTCACTTCATAAACTGCCTGGAGTCACAGACAAAGATCTTAAGGAGCTGCGCAAGTTCAACAAATATCCAAGGGTCCATTACCACGAGGTGCAGAGTCATAAATTTCTCTTTTTGCGCCACTACTTTGAAAAAAGAGGATCTGACATCGTCCAGAAACAATCCTTTGAGAAGTTCGTAGAAGAAAACGAGTGGGTTGAGACCTACGCACTATTTAAAGTGCTGAAAGATCTAATGGCCAAAAACCATTGGCAGACCTGGCCAAGCGATCTGCAATACCTCGATAAAAAAAGGCGAGACACCCTTATTGAAAAACATTGGGTCGAAGTGTGTTTCTATATCTTTTTGCAGTACCTTTGCTACACACAACTCTCAGAAGTAAAAACCTATGCCAATAAAAACAACGTCTTTCTAAAAGGAGATATCCCCATCCTCATCAGCCCAGATAGCGCAGACGTTTGGGAATATACCGATGAATTTGACCTCACTCTGTCAGCTGGCGCCCCACCCGATAAGTTCACCCCAGACGGGCAAGTATGGGGGCTTCCTATTTTTCGTTGGAACGTGATGGAAGATAGAGACTTTGACTGGTGGAAAAATCGCCTCTCCTATGCCTCAAACTTCTACGACATCTACCGAATCGATCACATCCTCGGCTTCTTTCGGATCTGGGCCATCCCTCATGGACAGCCGGGAACCGTTGGTAAATTCATCCCCGATGATCAGTCCCGCTGGCTTGAGCATGGATCGACCATTCTTTCAACACTGATCGATAGAAGCCCCATGCTCCCCATCGGAGAAGATCTTGGTGCTGTACCTGATACAGTCCGCGATTGCATTTCTGAGCTCGGTATTTGTGGCACTAAGGTGATCCGCTGGGAAGAAAAGAAAGGGGCATTCATCGACCCTAAAAAGTATAATCCCATTAGCATGACCACCGTCTCCACACACGACTCTGAAACCTTAGAACTTTGGTGGGAAGAAGACCCAGTAGAAGCAAAAGCCTACGCCAAACATAAAGGGTGGAAATACGGCGGGACCCTCTCTCAAGACAAAAGACGAGAAATTTTGCGCGATAGCCACACAAGCTCCAGCCTCTTTCATGTCAATCTACTCGGCGAATATCTCGCCCTTTTCCCTGAGCTTGTCTGGGACAATCCCCAAGACGAGAGGATCAACGTCCCAGGAACAGTAGCCCCAACCAACTGGACCTATCGAATACGCCCCACCGTCGAAGAAATCCTCGCTCATAAACCCCTTGCCCAAGAGATCCAAAAACTCCTATGCTAAAGTTCCTTTTCCTCCTCCTCCCCTTCACACTCTTTGCCAGCAACGCAAGCGTCAAGAGCCTCTATAATAGCCTCGACCCCCAGTCCCTTACCCAGCACATGGCGTTTTATGAACTCTACCCCGAAACAGAAGAAGGAAAAAAAGCGATCGAAAAAGCCTGGCGCCTCCTTCGCACAGCGAATAAGAGCGATAAACTCCCCCGCCTCCTCCTGCCTAAGTTTGACATCCAAGCAATCGTCTCCCTTGTGACCCGCCAACCCTTCGATCCCCCAGTAAAACTCTCAAAAGACCAGCTCGATGCCATCCACGCCCTCTCCGCGCGGTTTGCTAACCGCTCCTTAAAAGGATCATCTGCATGGACAAAAGAAGAAGTCCTCGCCCTCCCGCACGAAGAGATCGACCTCTGCCGCGGACTCCTCCTGGAACAGTTTGAAGATTCTGAAAACTTAGAAGATGACATCCTCCAGTATGAGGCAAGCCTCGACCTCATGGCCCTGCAGATCCTCGCCCGCCTCCCAGAAGAGGCCACCCACTTCGAAAAAATCAAAGAGATCAACCGGTACATCTTTCAAGAGATGCAGTTCCGCTTCCCTCCCCACTCTCTCTACGCCAAAGACATCGACCTCTACACCTTCCTCCCCTCCGTTCTCGATTCGCGCCAAGGGGTATGCCTCGGGGTCTCCATCCTCTACCTCTGTCTAGCGCAACGCCTAGACCTCCCCCTTGAAATCATTACCCCTCCTGGCCATATCTACGTCCGCTATAACGATGGCGAGAACATCATCAACATCGAGACCACCGCCCGCGGCATCAATCCCCCCAGTGAAATGTACCTAGGCCTCAACACCCGCAAACTCGAACAACGGAACATGAAAGAAGTGATCGGGATGGCCTTTTTCAACCAAGCTTCTGTCTACTGGCAACGGATGGAGTGTGAGACAACCGTAAAACTCTATGAGAAAGCACTTCCCTACATGCAAGACGACAAGCTCCTGCAAATGTTTCTCGGACTCAACTACCTCTTCATCGGCCGCAAAGCCGAAGGAGAAAAACTCCTCCGCCCCCTAAAAGATTACACCTTTGATTGGGCAGTGGCCCCCGACACCCTTGCAACCGACTACCTCAACGGCCACGTCACCCCCGAAGGGATCCAAGCCGTCTTCATGCCCGTCGACGAGACCCGTGAATCGATCGTCAAAAAACAAATCGAGCTAAAAAAACTCCTCAAACGGCACCCCAAGTTCCGTGGCGGCATACTCCAACTCGCCGTCTGCTACCTACAGCTAGCCCGTGCAGGTGAAGCCCTCGAAGTGCTCACACGCTATCACCAAGTCGACCCCCTCGACCCCACAGCCGAGTACTACCTCTCAATCGTCTGTGCCGAGCGCTACGACTTCAACAAATCATGGGAATATCTTAAAAACGCCGAAGCCATCACCGCAGCCCGTGACCACCACCCAGCGGCCCTACGAGGCTTGCGCAGCAAGCTCCGCACCATCTGCCCCGAGCCTTAGAACTTCTGTTTATTAGAAGCTTATCAAATACTTGAAATTTAAAGTATAAACATTTATAATGAGTACATAAGCCACATGGAGAGCCAAGTCTAATGAGAAAATAAGTTTAATCTCTTTGTACTAGCAAACAAAAACCCAGGAATAAACTTATGTCTCGGCTTCTCATTCAATTTACACATCTTTTTCAGTCTTTTGGACAAAGTAATCTTTTCGATGATATTTCATTATCGATCTATGAAGGGGAAAGCTTTGCGCTCATTGGCGAAAATGGATCAGGTAAAACTACCCTATTAAAACTTCTTACGAAAGAAATTTTACCCGACCAAGGACGGATCCAGCAAGATCCCTACATAAGCGTAGGATATTTGCCTCAAGAAGTGACCTTTGAAGATCCAAATCTCACAGCCCGCCAATATATCGAGCGGGGACCACTTTTCGACTTAGAAAAGCAAATGGCAATCCTCTTAGAACACCCCAATCGAATAGATGAATGGGCCCAGCTTCATGATGAATATGAGAAGCGAGGGGGTTATAGGCGCCTACCCTTAGAGCAAGTACTCAAAGGCCTAAAGATCGAAGCTGAACTAGACGCATCCATGAAAACTTTAAGTAGTGGCCAGCGGATACGCATTGCTTTGACAAAAGCGCTCATCAAAGAGCCCGACCTCCTTTTACTTGATGAACCGACAAATCACCTGGATAGTGATATGCTTCTTTGGTTGGAAGAGACAATTAATCATCGCACTGGAGCTACAATTATTGTTTCTCATGACCGAAAATTTTTAAATAAAACTTGTAATAGACTGATAGAACTTCGCAATGCAAGACTTAACTACTACACCGGCAACTACGACTTTTACCTTGAGGAACAAAAGCGCGTTCTCGAGAAAAAAATGAAAGCCTATGAATCGCAACGAGAGGAAAGAGCACAACTGAAACAAAAAATCCGAGCGATCACCTTTTCAAAAAGTAAACCTGCACCTCCAACCGACCGGAATGTTATGGCTTATGACCGTAGAGGAGAGAAACACCAAAAATCATTACAAAGAACACTGGATACTCTAAAAGCAAGACTTGCTGAAATAGAAGCAAATCCCCAACCACATCCCAAGCCCAAAAGCATAACGGGTTTGAGATTCTCACCTACTCCTTTAGCCTCCATAGCTGCCATTGAATTGGATAACATTACCAAATCATTCGATAACAAAACCTTGTTCTCAAAAATGGATAAAACACTCTGCAAAGGAGACCGAATCGTCATCACAGGGCCCAATGGTTCTGGGAAAACCACCCTATTGCGCTGTATTCTAAAAGAGATCTCTATCGACTCTGGCCACATCAAAATTACTCCGACTGCAAAAATAGCCTATTTGGATCAAGAAATTGAAACATTTCCAATGACTCAGACTCCCTTAAACTACTTTGAAAAACGCTATAAATTATCCGAAGAGGACCTGCGCAAAGAGCTGCACAAAGCCGCGCTTGGCGGCAGTGAACTTCTCAATCGCCCCTTTTCGCATTTGAGTATCGGCCAGCGCAAGCGCATGATGCTTCTAACGCTCATTCTCGAAAAGCCAAATATACTACTGCTCGATGAGCCAACAAACCACCTGGACCTTCTAACACTCGAAGCATTTGAAAAAGCACTTCTTAATTTTGAAGGAGTAATACTAGCTATTTCCCATGACTCTACCTTTATAGAAAAAATCGCCACCGAAATTTGGGAATTATACCGAATCTGATTGAAGAATCGGTATACATCCAAGAACAGTCCGTAGGGGGCGTGGTTAGTGAGGGCATAGGTATAGAGATTGACCGAGTCTGTATAACCTTCGAAGTCGACGGTGTTAAAGCGGCCAAAAGTGGGATCGTAATATCTACGACCAAAGTAGGTGAGGCCCTCGAAGTGCTCACCCGCTATCACCAAGTCGATCCCCACGACCCCACAGCCGAGTACTACCTCTCAATCGTCTGTGCCGAGCGCTACGACTTCAACAAATCGTGGGAGTATCTTAAAAACGCCGAAGCCATCACCGCAGCCCGTGACCACCACCCAGCGGCCCTTCGCGGCTTGCGCAGCAAGCTCCGCACCATCTGCCCCGAGCCTTAGAGCTAAGAAAAAGGAAACTATTTCTGCTTCTCTAATTTTTTGAGAAGAGCCCTGCTAGATCTCATTATTTCGCTCTTAGATTCTTCCACATAAAGTTCAATTTGCTGTTTGGATTCTTGAAGATATCTATTACTTAACGCAAAAGCAGGAAGATTTGTTGGATATTGGTCTAAATCGGAATCAATATTTATAAAAATCAGGAATGAGTCATCTAAAATATCAAGGTTGGTGTAATACCTATTACTGCAAATAGATCGACACTTTTCAAACAATTGCAAATTAGAAAGATTAGATGACAGGATCTGTTTCAAGTCATCTTTAATTTCATTAATTCTAGATTCATTTTTCAAATATTATTCTCGGTGTATTTCTACATTTTATTCAGAAAATCAAAAAGCAATTTCGCTTCAACCTGTACTTTTCCTTTTTCAAGAGTATAATTCATCTATCAAGCGCTGTAAAATTTCACCCTCATTTGTTAATTCATAACTGTAGTTAAAACCCACTTCTTGTTGCCACTCAATAAAGTAATCTCTCAATACATCAGCTTGCTCATCAGTAACCATAATAGATTCCTTAAAAAATTTAAGATCTAATAAATATGCAATATTTTCCGGAATCTCCCTCCTATTCTTTTCAAGGAATGAGTGTTCCTGCTTTTTAATTTTTATTCTTTTCATAAAGCTCCATCATTAACCTCTCACGTTTTGTAGAAGATGTCGGGTTCAAAGATACAATTTTACGGGTCTGTGGATTAATTACTAGCTCCGCGTTCTCTCAAATGATGCGCATGCTAGGTTTCTATTACTAAACAATTTAACACTACAAAATTAACTTAGAATCTTGAGAAGCTCAATAGCTCTCTCACGATTGAATTTACTTGTGAGCAATGGATTAGCCAGTTCGTATATGATATTCTCTATCAAATCAGTTCTCTCTGAGGAGAACTCTATATCCTCACGTGATTCGATCGCGTTTGCCCAATCTTCTATTTCTTGTTCACTCAACTGGAGTGAAAGATATTTCATGAGTGCAGTTCTTATGTGGAAAGACTTCAAAACTTCATATTCATTTGAATCCCAACTATATTGAGACAACTTATCTAAAGTTGATTGAATTGGAGCAGTAAAATTAATCAATGATTCAATTAGGTCTTTTCTTTTCATAATGCTCCCTTATCAGACTCTCACGTTTTTTAGAAAATATCGGGCTCAAAGATACAAGCATACGGGTTGTAGAGAGTTACTGGGAATACACATTCAGAGAGGCAACTGAGCCTAGCTTGCAAGTATTTTTAATCACAAATCAAATAAACTTCTTTTAGTTTTAATAAAATCATCTATTTCGTGCAAATAAGTTCCTTCCATGTCTTGCACCAAATCTACACCCAATAAGTAAGTGATCCCGTCCCAAATTCTTTGTTTTTCATAAGGTGGATCATAATCTAATTCAAGCGTATCTTCTGCGATCATTTTAGCTTTTGCCCATTCAGAAATCGCCTCTCTCTCAACTTCTTTACCGATTAATTGATCAAATTTCTTTATAACATCAGCTAATGAAACCCTCATATTCACTTCTTTCCGCTATTATTTACATAGACGTATAATTTACTGATGCAGGTTTCTGCTATAAGTTATTACGCGTTTTGTAATCAATAAAACTTTTTTGAGAATGCAAATAACTTCCATCTAGATCTCTTAAATCAACCCCATTCAAATAGTCAAGAGCATCCCAAATTTTATCTCCCTCCATCTTAGGATAATACTCTAAATCATTATTATCTTCCGCTAATTGAAGATTTTCTGCCCATGAAGAAATTTCCTCTCTAGAGCGACTTTTATTAATCAAATTATCAAAAGCATCTCTAACTTCTTCTAATGACACTCTCATTCTGCCCTCATATTTTTTTCAAAAAATCAAAAAGCAATTTAGCTTCAATTTGTACTTTTCCATGATCAATAAAATATTTCTCAGCTTTTCTTGTATCTTCATCCGGCTCATATCGACTCAATATAGTATCAAAAGACTCTAAAGCCTCTATAATTTCTCCAGGACAATCCGAAGGGATATCATCAAAAAGCAAATAAAACCTACTGATAAAATCACCTATACCCTTTTTATTATCTAAGAATAAAAAAACCTCTCTCTTAAACGATTCTTTTATTTCAGGATAGTTCATTTTTCCACCTTATAAAAACGACTTTTCTTCATTACGGTCACAACCTCACCAGTAAACTCTTCAGTGACCACAACCTAACCTGGCTGCCCTGGCCTCCGCCCTCCAGGAATATAGTGTTGCATTCTCATTTTAACTTCAGTTTTGTTTCCATCACTTTCTGCATCAACTCTTCCTTAGTAAAATAAGTTCCGGGATAATCTCTATGATCTTCTTCAAATCCAGAATATCTACTTGCAACTATAGATAATTCATCAAAGGCTTTATATTCTTCTTCTGATAAAGTCTCGTAATCTAACTCTAAATCATACGACGGTACAAAGTCACTGCAAAAAACTTCCTCATCAATCCGTTTAGCTAAATACATATTTATGAGCTGATATATTCTTCGTTTATCTGTTTTTTCGTACATATTTACTCTTAAGACTTTGATATTTTTTTAAGCGGACCTAGAGAAGCTCTACCATAACGAAAATGCATTACAGTATTTGTCTCTTTATGATACAATACTTCTGCATTATATGGGTTGGCAGATTCTCGACTGGTCTGTTTTCGCATGATCGGAAGGGACTGCGCGCCGCACACAACAATGTCAGCCTGCTCAATCACTAAATCACCCGTGATGGCATTCACAAGTCCGCAAACAAGCGCAGAAGAATCCCCTTGCATGGTAGCTAGATCCTGAGGGGAAGAAGCATATTGAGCAAAAAGAGATAGCGAACAAAAGAGTAATCCAAGAAGCAAACGTTTTATCATAAGAAATGACAATACGCCTCATAAGATTATTTCCAAACTAGAATTTCTTTTGCCATATATGGCAATAGGGAGTGCCACCCGTTTTTTCGTAGTACTTTTGGTGATACTCTTCAGCTGGATAGAAATGACCAGCAGGTTCTAGCTCAGTAGCAACCTCAATGCCCTTCCCTGTAAGGATAGCAATTACATCCAAAACGATTTTCTTTTGCTCATCATCAAGGAAGTAAATGGCCGAGCGGTATTGTGTCCCCGTATCAGGCCCTTGCCGATCCCTTTGCGAAGGATCGTGAATCTCGAAAAAAAACTGCACGAGCTTTTCATACGAAATCTTCTCTGGATCAAAGGTGATTTCAATGGCTTCAGCATGACCCGTTGTTCCACTGCACACTTCTTTGTAGGTAGGGTTTTGTGTATGCCCACCCGTGTAACCAACTTGCGTTGCTGTCACACCAGACAAGTCTTTAAATAAGTGTTCGAGACCCCAGAAACAGCCCCCTGCGAATATAGCTTTTTCCATGATGTTATTCTAGAATAGAGTACTCTTCTTCAAAGATTTCTATGATCTCTTGAAGTTGTTTTAAGAATGTAGGCAAATACTTTCGGATTGTATTCCAGATAATATCGTGATCAACATCGAAATAGGCATGGATAAGCCTGTTCCGCATCCCAACAAGCTCTTTCCAAGGAACTTCGGGAAATTCCTTTTTCGTCTTATCAGAAATCCTTCCTGCAGCTTCCCCAATAATTTCTAATTCTCGCAAGACGCCAGAGAGAAGAAGGCGGTCATTATCGAGGGAACCTCTACGCCTCCCCTTGGTGAAGCTAAGGATGGCTTTCGTAGAATCTAGCATGTGTTTCAGACGAACGTAGTCTTTATTTTCCATAGACGCGCTTTGCCCTGGCCAAAACATCTTCGCGGAAATAGGGACTCAAATCATTCAATGTTTTTAGGTCCACAGGATGTCCGATTATGTCCGTGAGCTCAGATTCCATTTGGACCATTCCAAGTAAATGGGGAACGTGTTTTTTTTCAAAATTCACAAGGACATCAACATCGCTATTTTTAGTAAAATTTGATGTTAAAACAGATCCAAATAGCGCTAAGTATGCAATATGATATTTCCTACAAAAGCTTTCAATCTTCTTCTTTTGTAGTCGAATTGGAAATTTTGCCATTTTATACCCTCTCCTATAATTTTAGCTAAATTTTTCCAATTTGCAAAGAAGAATTATACCCAAACCGATTCAGGATTTGGTTTTGGGCAAGGAGGCTCTTCAAATTTTTTAGCACCGAAGAGTAGCCGTGTTCATGAACACGGCACGATGAGTTGATGAAAAAGTTGAAGAATAGCCGACGATGTCCAGGGCCAAATCCTGAATCGGTTTGGGTATAGTTAGAAATATTTCGCAAACCATTTTTCGGCCAGGTGCGCAACTTGCATCAGACACCCCGGCTCTTCAAAAAGATGGGAGGCCCCTTCAATGATCTCCAATTTTTTCTCACAGCCCAGCTCTTGATAGGCTTGCTCGTTGAGATCGATGCAGGCGGTATCATTGCCGCCGACGAAGAGGAGGGTAGGAGCGATGACACGTGGAAGATCACCGCCGGCAAGATCGGGACGTCCGCCACGTGAGACAACAGCTGAGATGCCTTGCTTCATTTCGGCTGCGGCTTCTAGGGCTGCGGCGGCTCCTGTGCTTGCACCGAAGAATCCGATTTTCATCCCCTTGGTTTCTCCATGGGTTTCGATGAAGTGGGCCACACGGGTGAGGCGGTCGGCAAGGAAGGGTATATCGAAGCGCTTTTCTGGATCGGCATCCTCTTCTTCGGTAAGCAGATCGAAAAGGAGAGTGGCAAGGCCTGCTTTGGAGAGTTCATCGGCGACCATTTTATTGCGAGGACTATGGCGAGAGCTGCCCGAGCCGTGAGCGAAGATGACAATCCCTACGGCATCTTTTGGGATGGTGAGGTCCCCTTCAAGAATGACGTCTTTGAGTGAAATCTTCATGTTTTTTTGAGCTTTTCATGCTTGGTTTTGCCAAACTTTTTTAAAGTGGCAAAGAGTCTTCCGATAAAGAGACCAAGAAATATGCCAGAGAAAGCCAGATCTAGAGAGTGGAGTACCGGACCAATATCAGGAGTGGTGGCCTTCATATAGCCAAAGAAATACCTAATCACAAAAACAAAAAGTAGCAGAACTAAAATAAAGGGGCTTCCCGGCATCCGAATCAGGAGCTTTTTGTGATCACCTCGAATCTTAAAGCTTTGGACGATTCCCCAACCTGCTGCAAAGCCAATCGGAATAAATAGGGCCCATATGAGCAGATCTTTAAAGCTTTCAAACTTATCGATCAGATTCCAAATCGTCAGAGCCAACACAATTAGAGGCACAATAAAAAGTTTATTTACCGAGAAGGTCCGAGGTTTAAGAGCTCTAATCCCGATATAAAGAACATAAAAGAAAAGAAGGTAGACCCACCATGGAGTCGAACGGAGCATTGTAATGATTGTTTCCATATTCTACATATAGCAAATTTGGTAGAATAGAAGCATGAAAAAAGTTGTTGTCGGAATGTCAGGAGGAGTCGACTCCTCGGTTGCTGCCTACCTCCTCAAAGAGCAGGGCTTCGAGGTGATGGGCCTTTTCATGAAAAACTGGGAAGAGAAAGACCCCGATGGCGTTTGCCAATCGACCAAAGATTATGAAGACGCCCTCCGTGTTTGCCAGACCCTAGACATTCCCCTCCATACTGTCAATTTTGTCCAAGAATATTGGGACAGAGTATTCTCTGAGTTTGTAGAAGATCTAAAAAAGGGCTATACGCCCAACCCCGATGTCCTTTGCAATAAAGAGATCAAGTTCGACGTCTTTTTTGCCAAAGCCAAAGCCCTCGGCGCCGACTACTTAGCGACGGGTCACTACTGCCGCTCCGACGGAAAGAATCTCCTCAAAGGCCTTGACCCCAACAAAGACCAGAGCTATTTCCTCTACGCAGTCGACCGATCGGTCCTTAAAGAAGTCCTCTTCCCCGTTGGCGAGCTAGAAAAGCCTCAGGTGCGCGCGATTGCCAAAAAATTAAATCTTGCCACCCACGCCAAAAAAGACAGCACAGGGATCTGCTTCATTGGCAAACGCAATTTCAAAGAGTTCATTAGCCAGTATATCCCCTACCATCCGGGCAACTTTGAAAATACAAGTGGAAAAATCATCGGCCGCCATGATGGCGCCGCCTACTACACAGTAGGCCAGCGCAAGGGTCTTGGGATCGGCGGCCCCGGCGAGGCCTGGTTTGTCGTAGACAAGGACATAGAGCGCAATGTCGTTCTAGTCGAGCAAGGTGAAGATCACCCCGCCCTCTACGCATCTGAGCTAATTGCCAAAGACCCCACCTTTTTGCCAGAGAAGCTTCCCTTTAAATGCACAGCCAAGATTCGCTACCGGCAAGAAGACCAGCCATGCACCATCATCTCTGCAAATGAGTCAGAGATCCACGTCCAGTTCGATGAGCCCCAAAGAGCCATCACCCCCCACCAGTCCATCGTCTTCTACGATGGCGACATCTGCCACGGCGGCGCGCTTATTCAGCACTCTCGAAAATTGCTTGGTAATGTTCGATCATAAAAGCCACGACTCTATTCTTTACTGGTGCTAAAGCAGCTTCTTCCATCATCTTCGCATGATCAGTAGATCCCGAGACCTCAAAGAAGTTTGGTGCAAGACAAGTGGCGAGAGCAAGCGGTTTTTCTCGACTCCAAGTAGCATTTGTTTTCCGAACATGGACAAGCATTTTAATAATTTGCGCAAGAAGCTCACGTTCTCTCGGAAGGTGCTCTTGTATCATGTCCCGCACTGATTCAGGTGTAGGTTGCGTGCCCTCATTATTAAATTCCGCTAATAGTCGATCCTGAACAGCTGACAACAGATGCTGAAACTCAGGTTCACTTTGAAGCATTTTCTTAAAGACTCCCACAAGATCATTTATGTCTAGATCACTAAGCAATCCCTTCATTTCTACTTCGTCCATCTGCCTTGGCTCTTTAGCTTTAGAAGATTTTTTTCGGAGGAATGTTTTACCCTTTTCTGAAAGAGATTGTTTTGGTTTGGGTTCCCCTGTTGCATCCAGAAATAATTGCCCAAATATACTACGCACAGTATCAGCATTTCCAGGCTCTCGGAAGATCCCTCTAGCTCCGGCCTGCTCAGTAATGAGCCTAACAAGCTCATGGAAAACCGCATTTTCAAACGAAACAGGAGCTTCAGCGCTAGCTGCCGCTGCTGCCGCACCAGTTAGGCCACCAGTAGTAATACTCTCTTGAGGGATATGAGTAAAAAACTTTTCATCCACTAATAGACTAGGATCAAATATTTCTTTTTGATGCAAAATCATAAATTCGACCGCCTTTTGCATTGAGCCCAGCTGAGCAACATAATCTGTGGGAGTTGAGGCCCCAGTAAAAAATTTATCTGCCATGCACTCTGAGAGTTTTTGAGCTGTCATAAGATTTTTATCTGATTGCTCTTCAATGAGTCCTAGAAACTGGACAATCAATGCAAACTGCACCAATTTATCTTGTTCTAGAGAAGCAAGAATCTCTTTAATTTGAGCACATCGACTACCTGCATCGTCAGGAGCTGCCTCTTTCAGGGCAACAGCCATCGTAGCCCTAGTAGCACCTGCTGAAGCATCTTCTCTAAACAGTTCAATCAATTCTACTTTTTTTGAGTCTAAGAGCCCCGGATAAAACTCAAGGAGAAGTTGCTTAAAAGCGCCTACACAAGCAGGTACCGGACTAACTCCCAACATTGAAGAGAGAGCACCTTTTTTTGTCATAGATGGAGGCAATTCACCTTTTGCTGTACGACACAAAGCATCTCTCTGGACCCTTGCTCCATCCGCTTGTAAAAGATCTTTCTCAGCAAGATGGCCTAAAAGATGGTGCATAAATAGATATAGTTGTCCTGCCTCAAACACATTTGATATACCGCCCGCCAACGGATTATTAGGAGCTGCAGAGGCGCTCGCGACTGCAGCAGGCAAAGCCGTGAAAGGATCCCTGTGAACCGCGGGAGAAGCTGCTGCTGGAGGTGTCGCGGGATCCCTTTTTTGACAGCTCATGCAACCAAGTCCCGCGCCAAGAGCAAGACTCGCTATGCTAGAAACCATAAGCAGGAATGTAGGATTTATACTAGACTGAGCAGCAAGAAAAGTAGAACCCAAAAAAGATACAGACCCAGCAGTAAATGCCAATCCAGATTTGACAAGGGGGCGACCAGCAAAAACAGGACTTCTTTGCACAACTGCGGATATCATTAACGAATTTAATAGGCCCGCAGCAATTGGAGGGTGGTTTTGTGAATTTGTTACATACTGAAAAAATTGTTCGGCAAAGACTTTCATATTACCTCTATTTTGATTTTTAAAAACCAGAAATTATAAATCAGGGCCAAAAAAAAACCCACAAAAAATCGCGGGCTTTATGAACCTGCCTCACTAAACGCTTTTGTATAGATTTTTTAGGATCTTGAAGGAAATTTTAGACTGAATTTTGAGTGCAACACAGTCTAAGTTGTACGAAAAAAGATGTTCAAAATAAACTCAAGAGGCAAAAAAAATGTCCCATTGGTTTAGGGAGATGCTGATTAATTGCTTTCTCTGAGACTCGATCCAAAAGGGCTAAAGATCGGGGGAATTGAATTGATCAGCATCCCCTTAAAGAAACTACACTAAAGTTGTAAGGTTGCGTATTTTTTGGGCGCACCGCAAGGGAGGCGAAGGCTGCAGTAGCCACTGCGCCGCATAATTTAACTCCTAATTCCGGTTGCATGATAACATATGTAATCACCGTGCCAGCGAAAAATCCATTGACAGCTGCAAAGGTTCTTGAGCCATTAAATACAGAGCTTTTCAGCACAATAGCAGAGACTGCTGCTGCTGCGACCATCCCTGTAGCGATTTCGGCTGGGTGATCTAGGACAAAATTGAAGAGAGCTTGAGCTTGAACTTGCATAACACCCTACTATTAGAATTGAAGTGGGGGGAGTGTAGTTTATGGCAAAAAAAAAGCCCACAAGAAATTGTGGGCTTCTATTCTTTATTCAAATAATTCCGAGGCATTTTCAATCATCATTTGCACTGCAGGGGTTATTAACCTTGTCTCGTGAAGCGATCCCGCCAGATCTTCTGCAGGTGTAAAAAGATTGGGAGCAATGCAGATAGCAAGATTGCTCGCATCCATCTTGTTACCATCTGTGGAAGCAATTTCAGAACATAGGTCCAGTACAATCTTCAGCTGTGCTTTTTCGCTATCCCCTAACTTTTGGATAAGAGGCTTCAGCGTTTGAAGGTCCAAGCCTTCAACTAACAACTCAGCTTTAATAGTATCCAGAAGCGAAGGGTTCTGCTCGCGAAGAAGTTCTTTGAAAGCTCCTGCCACTGCATGAATATCGCTTCGTTCAACTTCTTCAAAAATATTACGCGTTTCTCCGAAGAGTTTGTTGAATGCAGCACCCACTGTTTGAACGAGGCCATCATTTTTCGCAGAAAGCTTTCGCAAGAGAATCTCTTTAACAGAAGCACTACCACCCACTCTAAAAAGACCTTCTGTACTTTTCTTTTCAATGATAGCATTAGCAAGCAAATCCAATTGTCCAGTTTTCGTTTTTACCAACTCTCCCTCTACAAGCCTACTTTGCTTTAAAATCTCGGCATGAACAGCTTCTACTTCAATTTTAGGAATACTACTTAAGCCATAGTTTGCAAATTTATTAAGTTCATCTAGCTCTTGCTTGAACTTGGGATATTTCCTTTCTATATCATCAGAAGTCGAAATCCTACCTGCAAGTACTGAATACTGACTGTAGAAGATGTCAAGACTAAGTCCTTCAGTTCCAGGACGACATGCTGAAGCTACTGAAAAATTTGTTTGTATTCCTGAAGATGCTGCCATAATTACTGCTCCACTCCATATTGAAATACTGTTTGAAAACTCTTATTCACCTCATCAACTTGATTCATTAGTTCAACTAACTCGAGAGGCTCTTCATATTCGGGACACGCTTTTTCATAGTTGGTTGAAATAATTTCACTGATCTGGTCGAATTTAGTATTAAAAAAATCCGTTCCAACAATGCAGGGGCGGTCAGATGCACTATCTCGCAGAAGGCTTAACAGTTCAAATGCTTTTGCTATCTCTCCAAATGCTTCAAGATATGCCTCAGGGGAGACCAAAACCGTATTACCTTTCGATTCTACTTGCCCAACTCCTGGTGAACCTGTTCGAGAAGTTAGCTCTGATAAACTACCCGACTTAAAATCTACTGTCATAACTATTTCCTTTGTATAAAAGTTATTATTAATATATTTAATTATACAAGTATATTATTTTATTGTAAAGATATTAATTACAATACTAACACGCTATATTTCAATAGATTATAGATTGATCTTTATGTAAATAAATATTTTAGTTATTAGTGGTTTATGAGAAGAGCTCTAATAGGCGTCCTTTTGCTTGCTGGTGGGTGTGTAAAGATTCCCAATGAGGAAGCGTGCTGCAAGCTGATGCCAGCTCCCTGTTTGGAATACACGACCCAGGAGGCGCTGGAGGAGAACCATTTCTATGCGGGGGATTTTCCGGATGGCGATTGGTGGGAAATGTTTGAGGATGAGCAGCTTGCAGGGTTGATTGAGGAGGCTCTATGTGAGAATCCGACGATGCAGGCGGCGTGCGCCCGGGTGGAGGCGGCAGAAGCGGGAGCGAAGCTGAAGCGTTCTTTTTTGTTTCCTACGATTGGTTTTAGCGCGGATGTCGACTGGCAGTATTACAGTAAGAATGACTTTTTTCGGGCGTTTGCCCCTATGATCCCGGGGAACATCACCGAGTATGAGATTGACCTGGACTTTTCTTATGAGATCGATTTCTGGGGAAAAAACCGGAATCATTTTCAGGCGGCTTTGGGGATTGCCAAGGCGATGGAGGCAGAGCGGCAGAATGCAGCTCTAATGCTAAGCACTTCGGTGGCAGTTAGCTATTTTAAGCTGCAGGCCAATTTGCAGAGGCTTGAGGTGTTGAAGAGGGAACGGGCGGTATTGACCAAGCTCTTTTTGCTGACGGAAAAACGGCAAGAAAATGCTTTGGATAATTCGATGCAGAGGTTAGGGAGTGAGGAGCAGCTTTTTGTGATCAACAAGAACATTTTGCTTGTGAAGCAGAAGATAGCGCTCGTGAAAAATATGCTCAATGCTCTGATTGGGCGGGGCCCTGATGTTTGTTTAGACGTTGAGCCTATGAGGGAATTTGGTGAGTTTTCTTTTCCGTTGCCAAGTCATATCTCATCGAATTTACTAGCTCGTAGGCCCGACTTGATGTCCTATATTTGGAGAGTACAAAGCGGAGCACATCTTGTGGGCGCTGCCAAGGCTGAGTTCTATCCAAGGGTTGATTTGTTCGCTCTTGCTGGCTTGGATAGTATTTTTGTAAATAAGTTGCTCGGTTGGGAAAGTCGGACGGGTTTTTTAAAGCCTGCTGTGCACTTGCCTATTTTTACAGCAGGGAGACTGAAGGCCAATTTAAGGGAAAAACAGGCTGAATTTGAAGAGATGATCTACGCATACAATGATGCGGTCTTAAGGGCTGTGAAGGAGGTCTCTGATGAGGTGATTTCTTTGCAGATGGCGTTTGAGAAGGTGGATGTTGAAGAGCGTCTTGTCTTCAACAAGGTGCAAAATAGGAAGTTGGAGGCTCTGCGGTATAAAAACGCGGTGGCCAGCATGCTCGACCTTCTGTCGGCACAAGACGCAGTTTTGCTGCAAGAATTTTCCAAGATCAAGTTTGAGTATCAAAGGATTGTCTCTGCAGTGAAATTGGTGAAGGCTTTAGGTGGTGGCTACTGCACTGAGGAGGTTCCCTTTGACTGAGGAATCTCCAAAGAAAAACATGCGCACGATTTGGATCATCACTTTGATCTTTGTGTTAATAGGTGTAGCGGGGTTTTTATATTGGCTTTTTGTTTGGCGTTTTGAGGAGTCGACTCGGGATGCGTATGTACACGGCAATCAGGTGGTGGTGACGCCGCAGATTTCGGGCTATATTGCCTCGATCTCGGTCAATGACACCGAGTTTGTCGAGGAAGGGCGGGTGCTGATTGAGCTCGATCGGATCGACAGGAAGATGGCGTTTGATACGACGAAAAGCACTCTAGCAGAGACGGTGCGCAACGTGACGCAGATGTTTGAGAATGTGGGAGCGCTTAAAGGTCAACTCGAGGCGAGTAAGGCGGCTTTTGCAAAGACTGCAAAGGACTACAAACACCGGAAGGCGCTTGTTGAGTCTGGCGGGGTTTCTAGGGAAGAATTTCAGCACGCTGAGGCGTTTTTTATTGAGGCGTTTGCCAACATGCTCACGGTGCAGCACAATTTGCGTGGCGCCTTAGCCCTTGTGGAGAATACGACGATTGAGACGCATCCTCTTGTGGAGAGGGCAATAGATGATCTGCGCGAGGCGTTTGTCAACCTATCGAGGTGCACAATTAGATCCCCTGTTTCTGGGATTGTGGCGATGAAAAAAGCGCAGGTGGGCGAGTCTATTTCGGCTGAGACTCCTCTTATGATGATTGTGCCGCTCGATCAGATTTGGGTGGATGCCAATTTTAAGGAGGTGCAACTTAAAAATGTCCGTTTGGGTCAGCCTGTGAAATTGAAGTCGGATATTTATGGCGGAGATATGGTCTATCAGGGCGAGGTGATTGGGATTGCTGCGGCAACGGGCAGTGTGATGTCGGTTCTCCCCCCGCAAAATGCGACCGGCAACTGGATCAAAATTGTGCAGCGCTTGCCGGTACGAGTCCGTTTGGAGCCGGGTCAATTGAAGGATTTTCCGCTTCGTTTGGGACTTTCGATGGATGTGACAGTAGACATCCACAATACCAGTGGCAAGATGATCCCAGAGCCTCCTCCCCCTGGAGCAAAATACTCTACGGATGTTTTTAATAAGCAGGAAGAAGGGGTAGATGAGATCATCCAAAAAATACTAAAAGAGAATCAAGTTTTTGGAAGCAGCGACGCCAAGACCACTGACGGGTAGCCATCTTTTTCTTGCGATGCTAGCGCTATCGCTTGCCACTTTTTTAATCGTGTTGGATTACTCGATTGCCAATGTCTCTATCCCCTACATTGCGGGCGATTTGGCCGTTAGCGCAACGGAAGGAACTTATGTAATCACTTCTTTTGCGGTGGGCAGTGCCATTGGCCTTCCGATCACCGGATGGCTTACCAAGCGCGTCGGCATCGTTCGTCTTACTGTTTGGTCCCTTCTAGGGTTCATTTCTCTTTCTTGGGTATGTGGTATTTCTTGGAATCTTGAAATGCTTGTAGTTGCCCGTTTCATTCAGGGGCTCGCTGCGGGGCCTCTTGTTCCCACCTCACAATCTCTTACTGTGATGATTTTTCCTCCTGAAAAGAAAAACAAAGCTCTTGCTTTTTGGAGCACGGTGGTTGTGGTGGCCCCCATTGTGGGCCCAATCGTGGGAGGCTACATTTCATATGACATCCGTTGGCCCTGGATCTTCTTTATCAACATCCCCATCGGTCTCTTCGCTGCGTTTATTATCCACTCTTTTTTAAAACCTTTTGAAACGGCTAAGGAGAAGATCGCTACCGACTGGGTAGGGCTTCTCCTTCTGGCTATCGGCGTTTCGTGCTTGCAGTTTTTGCTTGATAAGGGTGAGCAGTACGATTGGTTTAGCTCCCCTATCATCTCTAGTTGTGCGGCTATTTCGGTCATCTGCTTTACCTACTTAATTGCTTGGCAATTCACCGCGAAAAATCCTCTTCTCGATTTGAGGCTCTTTAAGATCCCTAGTTTCACCGTTTCGATTCTTTACATCGCGACGATGTATGCCATCTATTTTGGGGGTGTGATTCTTGTCCCTCTTTGGCTCCAAGAGTATATGGGATATACCCCTATCTGGGCAGGCGTTGCTGTTGCTCCTATCGGGATTATGCCCGCTCTTTTTTCTGGTGTCATTGCAAAGATCGTTTCAAAAATTGGTGCTATCATACCACTAGGGATTAGCGTTATTCTATTTGCTATTTCTTCTTTTGATGGAGCCTATTTCACAACCAACGTCGATTTATGGCACATCGCCTTCTCCCGTTTCCTTTTTGGGCTGGGTATGCTCTTTTTTATTGTTCCCCTCTTCCACCTATCTGTTCGTGATATCCCTACTGAAAAGCTCCCCTCTTCAACGGGCATGTTCCACTTTGTCAGAGCCATGATGGGTGGAGTGGGCACCTCTATTTTCACAACGCTTTGGATTCGGCGCTCGGCTTTTCATCATGCGAATCAAGTAGCTGCTATTCTTCCTAGCAGAGAGCCGGTAGCTCAGCTGTATTCTCAAATGGATCACTTAAGGATTTCTGGGGATAAAGCTCAAGCGGTTGTCAATGAAATGGCAACAAATCAGGGTGCTTTACTTGGGCTCAATGACTGCTTCTACGTGATGGGCTGGATTTTTATCGGGATGCTTGCGATACTGCTGATTGGTAAACGCAAGAAAGAAACAGCATGAAAATAATCCCTTTACTTTTGATCTCTTCTGGGCTCTTTTGCTCAGAAATAAAAGACCTCCACCAAATTGGCCTAAAAGTATGGCAAAATGAGTGCCGTGGCACGGTCGACGGCCTCATTTGCTGGAATGCAGGCGAGGATTTCCCCTCTTTAGGGCTTGGCCACTTCATCTGGTATCCAGCCGGCGTTGAGAAAAAGTTTGATGAGAGCTTCCCTTCACTTGTCCAATTTCTAGCGGAGAAACTTAAAGAGACCGACCAGAAGATCCCCTCTTGGATCCAATCGAAAAAGGGGTTTCCTTGGAAGACTCGAGAGGCTTTTCTCAAAGACAAACGATCAAAGAAGATGCAGCAGCTGCGTGACCTTCTCTCATCAACGCTCGATCTACAAATCGCTTTTTTAGAAAAGCGGTTCTCAGATGGGACAGAGTCTATCGCCTCAAAACTTTCTGAAAAAGAATTGTCTCACCTAGAGTCGCTAAAAAAATCTCCCGCTGGCCTCTATGCCCTGATTGACTATGTCAATTTCAAGGGTACGGGTCTCAAAACCACAGAGAGATACCGCGGCGAAGGCTGGGGTCTTTTGCAAGTTTTGCAAAACATTCCAGAAGACACATCTGAAGATGTGGTCGTCAAAGCTTTTGCCACGAGCGCAAAGAAGGTGCTCGCTAAAAGGGTGCGAAACGCACCGATCCAACGTAAGGAAGACCGCTTCCTCGCCGGCTGGAACAAGCGCCTCGAAACTTACACTAAATAGCCTTGAGCCCATTCAATTTTATCGTGTACAAGCGCTCACTGAAATTCACGTGGCCCTGCAAAAGGACATGAAGGGGGCGGAGCCCGGCTGAATGCTTTTGCAGCCAATGGCGGCTATGGCTATAGAAAATTGTCCCGTTCGATCGGGCCATCAGTGTTCTACACGGGGCCCGGAGTAAGGGGCGATTCGCTGCAGCCAGAGTCCGCTCAAGACGACGGAGTCGCTGGACGGGATGACCAGAGGATCATCCCGCAGAAAATCTATTGAGGCCCGAACTTACTCTTATGGAATCTAAAAAAAACAAAAACCTTATTTCTTAGCTTTCTTACGGATGTGGCTGTTGCGGATACCGTATCCGAAGTAGATGATATAACCCACAAAGATCCAGATGACAAGCTGCATCCAGGTAACGGCTGGCAGAGCGATCATTTGAAGAACACAGGCCAGCGTTCCAATAAGGGGAATCCACGGAAAGAATGGGACCTTAAAGGGACGGTGCAAGTTAGGCTGCTTATAGCGCAAGATCAAAACACCAAAGCAGACGATCCCAAAAGCTAAAAGCGTTCCCATCGAAACAAGCTGCCCTAGGATACCCACTGGGAAAAACCCACAGATGAGCATGCCAAGGCATGTGATAAAAACGGTATTGAAAAAGGGCGTTTGAAACTTTTTATGAATCCTTCCAAAAGCTTTAGGAAGTAGTCCGTCATGCGCCATCGCATAGAAAATACGCGTCTGGCCGAGAAGCATCACAAGGATCACAGAGGAGAGACCAGCTAGGATACCAAACTTGGCGAAATAGTTGAACCAGGCAAACCTGCTTCCAAGGGCTTCAAGGGCTGCGCTAAAAGGAGCTGGGCCGCCGAGCTTTGTGTAGGAAATCACCCCAGTAAGAACTAGAGCCATGACCATGTAAACAGTTGCCGAAATACCAAGAGAGCCAACCATACCGATGGGCATATCTCTTTGAGGATCTTTTGCTTCTTGCGCTAGGGTAGAAAGAGCATCAAAGCCTATGTAGGCAAAGAAGACTACACCGGCTCCGCGGAAGATTCCACTGATGCCGAACTCACCCCAGGTCCCTGTATTTTTTGGAATAAAGGGTTTCCAGTTAGCAGGATCGAGGGCAAACAGTCCAAAAATGATAAAGAGGACGATCACAGTCATCTTGATGACCACGATGATGTTGTTAAAGCGCGAGGCCGCCTTAATCCCTACGGCGATCATTCCGCCGATAAAGCCCATAATGAGCATGGCGGGCAAGTTGAGGATGGCGCCTGTTTTGACCCAACCGGTTGCAATATCGTAGGCAAGGGGTGAACTAGCAAACTTCTGAGGCAGGGTTAAACCAAAATCTGCAAGAAAACTCGATAGATATCCCGACCACCCTACCGATACGGTGGCGGACGAAAAGAGGTATTCTAAGGTGAGTCCCCAACCAATGGTCCAAGCGACAATTTCGCCGAGGGTTGCATAGGCGTAAGAATAAGGGCCCCCTGCAACGGGAATGAGCGAGGCGAATTCTGCGTAGCAAAATGCGGCAAATACACAAATGATTGCGGCAAACAAGAATGAGAAAATCACAGAGGGGCCTGCATAAAAGGTAGCGGCTTGTCCAATGAGGACAAAAACGCCTGCCCCAACGATTGCACCAATACCCATAGACATCAAGTTGAGTCCTGAGAGGGAACGCGCTAATCCCTTCTTGGATGCATCGTCCTTCATATCCTGCACGCTTTTCTTTGCAAATAGTCCTTTAGCCATAGCCCGCAAGAGTAGCAAAGTTCAAGAATTTAAAGCAACTCACTTATGAATTCGACGATGAGTTCAAAGATCACAAAGAGGGCGAGAAGGCTAAGAACCCACTTGCCGCCGCCGAGCTGTTGATGTTTTCGATCGAGGTTTTTTCTGTAGCGTCCAGACCAGACCATCAAAACCGGAATAATCCCGAGCAGTAGTACACAACCGATACCGCCCGCGTAACTAAGAGCCTTAATAAAAATCTTTGGGAAGAGCATGGCAATGCATGTGGGGGGCAAATACACAAGCAAGTAGAGGGCGATGCGAGATCTCCCCTTTTTTGAAATTTTTAGTCCGTCTGCAAAAAAATCAAAAAGACCGAGTGTCACACCCAAGAATGAAGTGGTAAGAGCGCAGAAAGCAAACGCCTGCCCTATAGCATAGACCCAAGGAGAGCCCGCAATATTTTTTAGTGGGACAACAGCTGAGATCCCTTGTTCTTTCGCAGCGAGCAGTCCGTTTGCCCCTTCAAGGGGGACTATACCCAAGATCAGATACTCCCAAATGATGTAGACGATCACGGGAATACTGCTTCCTATAAGGATGACCTTGCGCACAGCTTTGGGGTGGCCTTCAAAGTAATTGCGCATGCTTGGGACGATTCCCTGGTAGCTAAAAGAGGTGAAGACAACAGGGAGGGAAAGAATGGCGTGACCCCAATGGAAGCGCCCAAGTAAATCGAGTTCTACTTTGCCAAACCCAATTAAAATAAAAACAGAAAAGAAAAAGATCAGCCCGGCCATCAACAAAAAATTGAGTCGATCTACTGCGTGTGTGCCAATATAGACGACGGGAGAAAACACTAAAATAAAGAGCAAAATAGAAATGGGGGCTGGAAAAATGCCATTTGTCACATCTCCTATAAATCCTCCACCACCTGCCGCATAGGCTACAGTAAGGGCATAAAATAAAAAGAGGTAAAGAATCCAGCTTGCGTATTTTCCCTTTTTCCCTAGCAAATGAGAGGAGAGGGAGACAATATTGGTATCTTTGGGAAGCCATAAACAGGCTTCTAAGAGCAAAAGTCCGGTGCAAGCTGAAAATATCCAACAAATGAGATATATAAAGACAGCCGGCAAAAATCCACCAGCAGCAGTTGAAACGGGCAGTGCGAGCATTCCCGCGCCGATTGCAGTTCCTGCTACGAGCAAAGAGGCAGTAAAAATTTTTGATTGCTTCATCTGGGTGAGGGTAGCAGAAAAACTCTTTTGGCAAAATGAATTTTCAGATATCGTGGTGGATTGTGGAACAGAAAATTATCCCAGTTCAGGAGCATCAGCTCCCCATCCAGAAAGTCGACACTCATGCGATCTACGTCGTCGAAAAACTAAAGAGCGCTGGTTTTGTCGCCTATTTAGTTGGAGGCAGTGTCCGAGATCTTCTATTGGGGCGCCGTCCCAAAGATTTCGACATATCCACTTCTGCCAAACCCGAAGAGATCAAACAAGTTTTTCGCAACTGTATCCTCATCGGAAGGCGCTTTCGCCTCGCCCACATCCGTTTTGGGAAGAAAGTTTTAGAGGTAGCTACTTTCCGTGCTGGCGATCCCGATAAGGAAGAGCTTATCCTGCGGGATAACCAGTGGGGCTATCCAGAAGAGGATGCGCTCCGGCGTGATTTTACAATCAACGGCCTTTTCTATGACCCTTCGAATGAGCAGATCATTGACTACGTGGGTGGGTATGAAGACATCAAAAAAAATCTTTTGCGCTCTATTGGTCAACCGTACGTTCGTTTTAAGCAAGATCCCGTACGGATGCTTCGTCTTTTAAAGTTTCAAGCTCGATTTGGCCTTAAGGTCGATCCCGATGCCCACATTGCACTTGTCGAATGCAAAGAAGACATTGTCAAGAGCTCCCCAGCAAGGGTATTAGAAGAAATTCTCCGCATGCTCGAGTCAGGAGCCGCTCATGCTTTCATTCAACTGCTCAATGAGCACGGTATGATGAGTCACCTCATCCCCGAAATCGCCCATTTCATTGAAAAGGAAGAAGAAGGAAAAGAAATTTATTCGTACTTAAAAGAGATTGACCGATTCTCTCAAGATCCGGAAGAAGGATCGTTGCAGCGCTCTCTACTTCTGAGCTCAATGGCTTTTCCGCTTCTCCAGAAACGGATCAAAACCCAGTTTCTTGAAAGGGAAAGAATTCCTCATCTTGGCCAGATCCAAAATCATACTCGCGATCTCGTCTCCGACCTCTTCCAAGAATTCCTCCTTTTACCCAGAAGACTTCGCTACGAAATGCAAAATGTGCTGCTGGGCCAGTTCCGCCTCACTCCTCTTCACAAAAAAGCGATTAGAAAGAGGATCCCCAAAGACAGCGACTTTCACTTAGCCATCAAATTTTTAGAGCTGCGCTCATGCTTAGAGCCTGGCTTAAAACAAGTCCATGAAGAATGGCATGAGCTCTATTCTTCAGAAGAACGCCCTGAAGAAAGCGCTCCAAGAAGGCGCAGGAAAAGACCTCGTAAAAGGAAGAGAAAGAGCACATGATGGAAGTCATTCAACTTCGATCAGATATTGAGGTTGCGCATATCGGCCCCTCTTTTGATAAGGGAAGGCTGCCCAGCGTTTTTTACTTTGCGCTGTCTGCAGAGGAATCTTTAAACCTAGACCCCTACAACCAGCCCGCTGTCTATCTTGCGAATAAAGGTGTCCGCGTTTTCTCTCTAAACCTTCCCGCTCATGGTCCCAACTTAATCGCAACCGACGCGATTCGTGTCTGGGCAGAAGAATTTCGCCAGGGGAAAGACCCCCTTGCCCCGTTCCTTAAAAATGCCCGCTTTGCCATAGAAGCGCTCATTGAAAAAGGGTTGATTACCTCTGAGAAAATCGGCTTTATGGGGCTTTCGCGCGGCGGGCTCATCTCCTCATTGGTGGCTACTGAGTTTGACGTCTGTGCCATTTTAGGCTTTGCTCCCATGACCGTTCTTTCGTATGCAAAAGAATTTGCAAGCGAAGATGAAGCGAAAGACTATTCACTTTTCAACCATATTGACACCCTCTGTAAAAAATCGATCCGATTTTATATGGGCAACCGCGATACGCGCGTGGGCACGGACAAGTGCTACGAGTTAGCTCTGCAACTTGCCAATCGCGCCTACGAAAAAGGCTCTCGCTCCCCTCCCATCGAACTGATCGTCGCCCCTTCCATCGGCCACATGGGCCATGGCACGCCAAAAGCGACTTTTGAGGCTGGAGCCGATTGGCTAGGACGAAAGCTGGGGGCTATTCGATGAAATCTATCTTCCTTTTTGCTGGTGAAATGAGCGGCGATGTGCACGGAGAAAAACTGGTCAAGAATCTCCGCATGCAATACCCCAATGCTCGCCTCTTTGGCGTGGGCGGCCCCAAAATGCGCTGGGCAGGACTTGACTGCCGTTTGCCAATGGAAAAATTCCAAGTGATGGGCTTTGTCGATGTGTTTTTTGCTCTCCCCAGGCTCATTCGTCAATTCCTCCAATTACGCGACCTCATTTTGAAAGAAAATCCCGATATGGTTTTCTTAATCGATTATCCCGGCTTCAATCTCGCTATGGCAAAGAGTCTTTCTAAGAGAGGGTTTAAGGGAAAAGTTTGCCAATATATTTGCCCCTCGGTTTGGGCTTGGGGCAAAAGGCGCATCCCAAAAATGGAAAAGATCCTCGATCATCTTTTTGTGATTTTCCCTTTTGAAAAAGAGATCTTTAACCCAGAAAACCTCCAAGTAGACTACGTGGGCCACCCCTTGTTAGAGCAGATCGAAAAAGATCAGACGCCTCCGATAGACGTAGATCCTAAGTACCGAGTCCTAGCTCTCTTTCCGGGCAGCCGCCAAAATGAGATTTTGCGCAATTTCCCTCAGCAAATCCGAGTAGCCAAAAAACTTCTTAACGAGCACCCCGATCTTTTCCTTGTGATCTCCGTGGCAAAAAGCCCCTTCTCCCTCCTCTTGGATCAAATCATGAAAAGAGAAGGAATATTATCTAGGGACCGGATCATGCTCACGAGCAGCACGCAAAATTCTGCTCTCATGAAGAAAGCCCATGTAGCCATTGCAAAATCGGGGACGAATAATCTTGAGCTTGCCCTATATAAAGTCCCCACCGTTGTCACGTATGCCATTGGGCCACTCGACCTTTTTATCGCAAAAAATCTTCTGCGCATTCGACTCCCCCACTACTGCATCGTTAATATTGTGGCCAAAAAACATATCTATCCCGAGCTCTATGGCCCCAACTTCACCGAAGAAGCACTGTATCGCGAAACAAAGAAATTTTTAACCTCCGATGAGCTCCATCAACAATGTAGAGATAAATGCAGTGAAATTGATACAATCTTACAAAAGAAACAGCCTGAAGAAGAAATCTTACAGATATTAAAAAATGCAGAAAAATCCACTTAATATTTATATAGACCGTCTCAAAGACGATGAAACCGAGAAAATATTTGAAGTTCTAGAGGCTGAGCAGCTAGAAGTTCAGGAAGAAGAACTCGCCTTCACTGACAAGACCTCTATCTCTGGCCAGGCTTATCTAGCAAATGATCACTTGATCCTCGATCTCAAAATTACGGCATTTGCCCAAATGCCATGTTCAATCTGCAATGAAAAAGAGAGTTTTGAGATAGAAATTAAAGATTTTAAACATACGATTGAGATATCCCAAATCCCTTCTGCTGTTTACGACTATTCTGATGAGGTCCGGAGTGCCATCCTCCTTAAGCTACCCCAATTCTTCGAATGCAACGAGGGGAAGTGCCCCCACCGCAAGGAAGTAAAAAAGTTTTTAAAGGAAGGCGGCCCAGATACCCATTCCCCTTTTTCAGATTTGAATCTGTAAAAAAATTCCCCCTTCCTTTATATTAGTCTACTAAAGCAAAAAAGGAGCTATTTAGAATGGCTGTACCACGTACCCGTACATCTAACTCGCGCAAGAATAACAGACGCTCTCACCATGCAAAAAAGCCGAAGAACGTCGGAAAATGCACCAACTGTGGTGGCGCCTGCCTTCCCCATAAACTTTGCATGCAATGTGGCCATTACAAAGGACGCGCTGTAATCCATGCAAAAAAAGACGACGAATAATTCAGACTATCACCGCCCCAGGATCGGCGTCGATCTTTTAGGTTGTGATACTGCTGCTGAAAAAATTCTTGCCGCAATTTCAAAACATAAGTGGGAGGGAGAGACCCCTCCTCTTCTGACTCTGTTTGCCACAAAAGACGTCTTTGAAAGCATTTCTGTCCCCGAAGATTTTCACTGCCATGTCGTGACCGAAGAGGTCACTATGGAAGACGATCCCCTGATGGCCGTGCGCCGAAAAAAAGATTCTTCGATCGCAGCTGGTATCCGAGCGTTAAAAGCGTACGACATCGACGCCTTCATCTCTGGAGGCAACTCTGGCGCCCTTCTAGCGCAAACAAAAATCACTCTAAAAATGCTTCCCGGCATCGACCGGCCCGCTTTTCTCACGCTCATCCCTTCGAAGCTAGAGCCCATCGCCGTACTCGATGTTGGAGCTAACCTCGACGTCAAGGCTGAAAACTTTCTCCAATTTGCGAAAATGGGCATTGCCTATCAAAAAGCAAGAGGCCTCCCGCATCCCGTTGTGGGATTGCTCAACATCGGCGCCGAGAAAAAAAAAGGGACACCTGAGCACCAAAAAGCCTACTCCATTCTACAATCTCTCAATGATGAAGAACCCTTAGACACCCCCTCCTTCATCGGCAACATTGAAGGGAGAGATGTGTTTCTCGGAAATATCGACGTCCTCATCACCGATGGTTTTACAGGAAATGTTTTCCTAAAAACAGCAGAAGGAATTGCCGGATTTGTCTTGGAGCAAATGCAAAATCTCGGGCCCATCGAAGTGATTCCAGGCCTCCGCTCGATCATTGGCACCCTCAAACACCGTCTGAGCTACGCCGAATATCCCGGAGCTATCCTTTGCGGCGCAGATGGGATCGTCATCAAATGCCACGGGTCTTCTCCACCAGAGACCTTTATTGGGAGTATCATCTCAACAAGTCGCCTCGTCAAAAACGGATTTGTCGAAAAGATTAAGGCTGAGTTGAACTCATAACGCCTTTCTGGTATCCTGGGTGTTTACCACGAGAATTCTAATGAAAGAAATTTTAATTAACATCGAGTCGAAAGAGACAAGATGTGCCTTCCTCCAGAACGGAGCCCTTAATGATTTGATCGTAGAGCGCAAAAAAACGCGCCAAATCACAGGCAATATCTATCGCGGGAAAGTCACCAATATTTTAAAAAATATCCAATCTGCATTCATTGACATCAATGAAAATGAGAATGGATTCATCCATATTTCAGACATCATCGAAAACACCCAAAAATTTCAAGAGATGTTTGAAATGGATTTTGAGATGAAAACGCAAGGCGAGAAAAAACCGCAAAACGATGAATCCGATATCACTAAGCATTTAAAATCGGACCAACCTGTCCTCGTTCAAGTAGTTAAGGAGCCGATTGGCTCTAAGGGCGCTCGCCTCACCTCTAACCTCTCAATTGCTGGACGCTACCTTGTGCTCGTTCCCAACACCTCCCACCGAGGAGTATCCAGAAAGATCGAAGACCCTGCAGCAAGAGACCGTCTCAAAAAACTGATCCGCGCCTTTGAAATGCCCTCAGATATGGGGCTCATCTGCCGAACCTCCAGCGTCAATGCCACACAAGAGATGCTCATCGACGAGGCGACCGATCTCCTTAAATCCTGGCAACAGGTTGTCGAGGATTTTCACAAGGCAACGAAGCCCACCTGCCTCTATGAAGAGTCTGACCTTATGAAGAGATGCTTGATGAAGGCAGTAGATAAAAAATACGATCGGATCCTTGTAGATGATTACAACATTTTTGGTGTGCTCAAAAAGATGTACGAAAAATACAGCAAAGAGCATCCATTAAAAATTGAATTTTTTCGAGACAAATCCCCGATGTTTGAGCGTTTTGGTGTCGAAAGAGAAATTGAAAAATCTTTAAGGCGCAAAATTTGGCTCCCTTCTGGAGGCTATCTCTTTTTTGATCGAACTGAGGCAATGTACACTGTCGACGTGAACTCAGGAAGAAGCTCTCAACAAACAGAAAGCGGCGGAGTAGAAGAGGCCCTTGTCCATATCAATCTAGAAGCCGCAGAAGAAATTGCCCGGCAAATGCGTTTACGCAATATCGGAGGTCTTGTCATTTGTGACTTTATCGATATGCGATCTCGCAAGAATCAAAGGCGTGTACTCGACCGGCTAAAAGATGCTATGAAAGAAGACAGCGCCAAATGCACCATTCTAGGGATGAGCGAGTTTGGCCTGGTAGAAATGACGAGACAAAGAAATCGCGAATCTTTGAGCCAAACTATGAACACTTTTTGCCCCTATTGCAGTGGAAGTGGGCAAATTCTTACCCATGAAAGCACATCGATCGACATTGAAAGAGCTCTGAAAAAACTGATCAACCAAAAACAGCAATTCGGCCTAAAGCTCGTCTGTCACCCTCAACTGAATGACTATCTGAAAGGGGGCGATAAAAGCTTCCTCACAAAACTCGCAGAAGAGCTCAACGCCCAGTTAGAGTTTGGTAGCCTTGACTCTCTGCACTTAAACGAATTCCAATTCCATTCCACAATCAATGGACAAAAACTCGAAGTTTCATAAGCTCCTCACATCTCTAGTTGAGCAAAAAGAGATCCCGCAAAAGCTCGGTGAAACCCTTGAGTTTTTCATCGACAGCTACCTGGAAGCTACGGATCACGATCCTGCAAATGAAGCTATTTTCATGCAGTTTCTTGATCTCATAAAGAAAGAGTGCAAAACACCCTACCAGTTTGAGCCCTACCACAAGCATCTTCGAGAGCCTGTGGACTATCACGCGTTTGGCAAAGATTTTTTGCGCCCACTTGTGGTTGCAAGTGACACATCTGTCCATGGCAAAGAAAGGCTGAATGAAATTCAGGAACATATCAAAAAGGGACACAACGTAGTCTTTCTCGCCAATCATCAATCCGAGGCTGATCCTCCCCTTATTTCTCTTCTCCTTGAAGATGAATACCCTCTCCTTTCAGAGAATCTCATTTCAGTTGCTGGTGAGCGGGTGATTACTGACATCCTTTCGGTCCCTTTTAGCTTGGGATGCAATCTCCTTTGCATCTACTCGAAACGATACATCGACCATCCGCCAGAAAAAAAACACCAAAAGCAGCTCCACAATAAAAAAACGATGCAACTCATGAGTGAACTGCTTAAAGAAGGGGGTAAATGCATCTACGTAGCTCCAAGTGGTGGTCGCGATCGAAAAAATGAAAAAGGAGAAGTTGTGATTGCTCCTTTCGATCCTCAGAGCATCGAAATGTTTTATCTGATGGCAAAAAAATCTAAAACGCCTACTTTCTTCTATCCAATGGCCCTTGGAACCTACGATCTCCTCCCTCCTCCAGAAACAATTCAAGTAGAATTGGGAGAACGCCGATTGGTAGGTCGCGTAGGGGTTCACCTCAGTGTTGGGCCAGAAATCGATATGCAACACTACCCCGGATCAGAAAATTCTGATAAACATGTACGCAGAAAATCCAGAGCCGATTATATTTGGAACTTGGTACATGATGACTATCAGAAATTTCTGGGGTAAAAAATGAAAAAATTTCTTCTACTTATACTGAGCTCTCTTCACCTATTTGGAAACGGGGGCTTTGAAACCATTGAAGACACTTCCGAGCTTCAAATCCTAAGTCCTACACTGCTCAATCGAAAAACAACCAAGATTCGTCTAGCTAATGGCCTTGAAGCCTATCTTGTTTCTGACCCCGAAGTTGAAGAGTCTGCAGCGGCACTTGCTGTCGAAGCAGGTTCATGGAATGATTCAGAAGAGTATCCAGGAATTGCCCATTTCCTCGAGCACATGCTCTTTATGGGAACAAAAAAGTATCCCAAAGAAGACGAATTCCTCCCCTACATCAAGGAAATTGGAGGAAATGTCAATGCCTACACAGCATCTGACCGGACTGTCTACATGTTCTCTGCAAACAACACCGCTTTCGAAGGGGGGCTAGACCGCTTTTCCCATTTTTTCATCGATCCCCTATTCAACACCTCCAGCATTGAGCGCGAACTTTTAGCAGTCGACCAAGAACACGCTAAAAACCTTGAAAACGACGGCTGGCGCCAATACATGATTTTTAAGGAGACGGGCAACCAGAGCCACCCAAATGCAAAATTCTCTACCGGGAATGCCGACACTCTAAGAGGCATCCCAAGAGAAGCTATGATCAAGTGGTACGAAGAACACTATAGTGCAGACAAAATGCACCTGGTCATCCTCTCCTCGCTTCCCATGCAAGAATTGATCGATCTTACCGTCCAAGATTTCTCAGCCATCCCCACCCGGCAAACAAAAAAAGAAAATTATGCTTTTCAAATGACCTCGGAAAGGCAAGCGGGGCAAATGATCTACATCAAACCGGTGAAAGATCTAAAAATTCTCTCGCTATCTTGGGAGCTTCCACAAGAGATAGCAGAAAATGATGAAGACAAGGCTGGTCAGCTCATCTCCTACGTTCTCAAAAGTGGCAGCAAAAACAGCCTCCTTGGATTGTTAAAAAGGGAGCACCTTGCTGAAGAGATCAGCGCATCCCAAGAACAACTGGGAAGCACCAACAAGCTCTTTAGCATTGACGTTGCACTCACAGAAAAAGGGATAGAGCAAATCGATACCGTCATCACCTATTGCTTTGAGGCTCTAGCAAGACTTAAACAAACCAATATCCCTAGATACATCTTCAATGAAGTCGAGAAAATTAGCGAAATTCAGTATCAATACCAGTCCCGACAAGAGAGCTACGAGTTTGTGATGCAAGCAGCTCATACCCTCGTAGATGAAGACATTAGCTCCTACCCACGCAAAACACTACTACCTACTGAATACAACCCCGAAAATTGCAAGCAGTACCTCAACGCCCTTACTCCAGAAAATTGCACATTCTACGTGATCGCCGACCCAACCAAAACTGGGGTGGCTACAACGCAAAGAGAGCAGTGGATGGGTGCCGAGTACTCCATCGTTTCGGTAGGCCAGAAAGAGATGGCCAAGCTCACAAATGCTTCGATCAACCCCCAAATAGGCCTTCCTCCCCCAAACCAGTTTATCCCCAAAAATCTTGAGTTGGTCTCCAATGAAGAGTTTGCTAATCCCATCCTTTTACAAGATGATGGAGGAGGCAAGGTCTACTTCTCGGAAGACCAAAAATACCAAGTTCCTGAAGTGGCCCAATTTTTCCGTATAAAATCACCACTACTTGATGGCTCACCAAAATCGCAGGCCCTCTCTGATCTCTACATTAAAGCCGTCAATGATGCCGTATTTCCCATCACCTCAGCAGCAGAAGCTGCAGGAGCTAAAATCCTCATTAAATCCGACCGCCTCTCCATCGCTGTCGCGATCAATGGTTATAGCGATCAGTCTGATAAAATCACCGAGGAAATTCTCACCTCGCTGAACAACGTCAAGCCTTCGAAGGCTCAATTTGAGATTTACAAAGAGTCTCTAGCAAGCTCGTATGAGAGCAGCGAAAAAGATCTCCTCTTTTTGCAAGCCCGCCGATCTCTAGATAGCCTCCTTTTTAATGACGTGGCAACCCCTGCCGCAAAGCAAAAGGCTCTATCCAAGATTTCCTACGAAGACTTCTCCAATTTCTCTAAAACCGTCTTCACAAAAGCCTACTTAGAAGGCCTCCTATACGGAAATACTACAAAAGAAAATGCCACTACTCTACTAACAACCCTTCAGAAAAAAATGAAGGCCGGTCCATTCCCTGTAAAGGAGCATTATGAAAAGAGCCTCCTTCACCTGAAAGAGTCGCAAGGCCCCTATATGATCGCACAGCCAACTGACATGCTTGGCAACGCAGCAATCTTGATGATCGAGCAAGGCCCCTATTCTCTTGAAAAGCGAGCCTGCCAGCAAATTCTTGGGAGCGTGTTAGAAAACCTCTTTTTCGTCACCCTAAGAACCCAACAACAAGTGGCCTACATCGCAAAAGCTTGGGACAAAATGGATGAAAATCAACTTATGCAATATTTTGCTGTCCAATCTGCCACCCACAATCCAAGTGATCTCATCGCTCGGTTTGAGCTTTTTCTAGAAAACTTTGTCAAGCAGTACACAACGGAGCTCCCTGTAGAGCGCTTTGAAAATGTACGAGAAATGGCGATTGCAAACCTACAAATCCCTCCAGAGAATCTAGCCCTCAATGGAGTGCGCCTATTCCTTCTTGCTTTTGACTACGATGGAGATTTCGCTCACATCGATAAACGGATTGAGGCTTTGAAAAAAGTCACCTACGAAGAGACACGCGAGATGGCTAATGCAGCCCTATCTCGCCAAAACTCAAAACGCTTGGCCCTGCTTTTGGAAGGGGTGACTCCGAAAGAGAAGGATTTCCGCTATGAGATGATCTCCAAGGAAGACCTCATCCAAGATGGAACCTACGTCACTAAGCATGACACCCCAGCTAATGCCGTGGTGAGATAGAGTCTTGTATTAACAGGTTGCTCAAGCTATAAGGAAGGGATGAGTGAGAATTTTAAAAAATTCCTCCCCTTTCTTTTGCTGATTGCTCTGATTTTGGTTGTGTATCTTACCAATCTCCATCGGATCTTCACAATTGAATGGCTGCAGACAGAAGAGCAGCGGCTAGCTAGTTTTGCTAATAAAAACCTGTTTCTGGCCGCACTGCTTTTTGTTGGTATTTATATTGCCTCTGTTTGTCTAGTGATTCCCGATTCCACTATTTTAACTTTATTAGGAGCGATGATTTTCCCATGGCACATGGGCCTGATCCTGGCTGTCTTTTCTGAAACAATTGGCGCCACAGCTTTTTTTGCCATTTTCCATACTCTCTTCGGCACATCGTTCATGAAGCGCGAGCGCCCCTTCTTAAGTAAGATGCGCAGGGGCTTTAAAAAACATAGCGTAAGCTACCTTCTGTTTCTGCGAGTATCCCATGTGTTCCCCTTTTGGCTTACCAATGTTGCGGCCGCCTACTTTAAAATCCCCTTCTGGACGTTTATTTGGACGACCTTTGTCGGCGTCATTCCTTTGACCTTTATCATCGCAAATGCCGGCCACAGCTTAGCAGAGACTTTTGCTCGTAACCAGCCCATCACTCTTTCAGATATTTTCACCACACAGGTAAATATTGCCCTTTTTGTCTTAGGGATATTTGCCCTGTGCCCTATCATCTATAAAAAATGGATCGCCAAGAAAAAATGGAAGATTTAATTATCATTGGTGCTGGTGCTGGTGGACTTGTTGTTGCCATTGGCGCTGCTAAAGCGGGCAAAAAGGTGCTCCTCATTGAGAAGGGGCATTACGGGGGCGATTGTACGAACTTTGGTTGTATCCCCAGCAAAACGCTGATTTCATCTGGCGAAGTTTCTTGGGCTCTATCTGAAGGCGAAACGTTTGGAATAGACTTTAGCTCTAAGGAATTCACCGCTAGCAAGGCTTTAGAGAGGGTCCGCAATACTATTGAACGGGTCCGTTCTCACGAAGAGCCTAAGGCCTTGGAAAAGCTGGGTGTAAAAACATGCACCGGGATGGCCTCATTTGAAGATCCCCATACTCTTAAAATCACAAAAAGCGATGGAACCAGTCAAACGGTCCAAGGGAAAAAGATTGTACTTGCCACAGGCTCCTCCCCTTTTATTCCCCCCATCGAGGGTTTAAAAGGAGCTCCGTATTTGACAAATGAGACGATTTTTTCTCTCACAGAGATCCCAAAAAGCCTAGGGATCTTGGGAGCAGGCCCCATTGGATGCGAACTCGCCCAAGCTTTTCGCCATTTAGGGGCTCAGGTCACCGTCATCGAATCGGAGCGGGGCATAATGCCCAATGAGGACCCGGAAGCTTCTGAAGTGATCACAAATGTTTTCAACGAAGAGAACATTCAGCTGCATACACGGTGTGAAGCCAATCACATTTCTTACGAAAATGGAAAGTTTAAAATCTGCATTGTAGAAGATGGGAAATCAAGTGATGTAGAAGTCGAGCACCTTCTTGTTTCTACCGGGCGAAGGGCGAATGTAAATGCCCTTAACCTCGAAAAGGCTGGAGTCAAATTTTCTGAAAAGGGTGTTTCTGTGGATACATATGGGAGAACCAACCAATCGCATATTTTTGCAATTGGTGATGTTGTAGGCGGTCCTTTTTTTACCCACATGGCCGAAAACCACGGGCGGGCCGTGCTAACAACTCTTCTGCTTCCCTGGCCCCTCAAGAAGAAGCTCGATAAGGAGCAAGAAATCCCCCGCTGCACATTTACCACCCCTGAAATTGCAAGCTTTGGGATAAGCGAAGAAGAAGCGGTCAAAAAATGGGGAGAAAAATCCATTGCCACCTACAAAATCCCTATGAGCGAAGTAGATCGAGCCATCTGCAGCTCCACTGAAGAGGGGTTTGTAAAAATTGTGACGAAAAAACTTAGCAGTAAAATTCTTGGAGCCACAATTGTAGCGCCAAGAGCCGGAGAGATGCTGCAAGAGCTCACTCTAGCCAAACTCTATAAAATCCCCTTGCGCAAACTCACTCGTCTGATCCACCCCTATCCTGTCTATAGTCAAGCTATCCGCAAATGTGCAGATCTCTGGCTTACAAAAACGATTTTAGGAATGCTAAAGAAATGAAAAAGTACTTGAAATATCTGCCGATTCTCCTCATTGTGATTGCAATGGCCGTCCTCTATTTTTCGGGCTTTTACAAAGCAATGGATTTTGAAACGTTAAAATATCATCACAATGAGCTGACCGAGTTTGTCAATAATAACCGGATCAAGACCTCTTTTATGTTCATTGGCACCTACATCGCTGTGGCAGCCCTTTCGATTCCAGGAGGACTCGTCTTAAGTCTTTTGGGCGGATTCTTATTCCCTCAACCACTTGCAGCGTTGTATGTAGTTTTTGGAGCCACAATAGGAGCTACCCTTCTATTCCTTGCTGCTAAAACAGCCCTTAAAGGACATCTGGAAAAGAAGGCACGCCCTTTCTTTGATAAGATGCGAAAAGGTTTCAATCAAAATGCGGCGAGCTACCTCCTCTTTTTACGCTTTATCCCCTTTTTCCCTTTTTGGGTGGTGAATTTAGCCCCTGCCTTTTTTAAAGTGGGTACTTGGACCTATATATGGGCCACATTTGTTGGCATTATTCCAGGCTCAGTGGTCTCTACACAAGCAGGGCGCGGTCTAAATGCCATTTTCGAATCTGGAGAAAAATTTAGCTTAGCTTCGATTTTCAACACCCAAATGAAAATAGCCCTTATCCTATTGGGTATATTTTCGCTAACCCCAATCATCATCAAAAAGTGGAAGAAAAAAAAGGATGCAAATAAGTGATAGACTCTTAAAAAGAGTGCCTGCCTACCCAAAAACACTGACTTTTTTGGGGCTTATCTTTGGCCTCACAATCCCTTTTGTCATAAGCTATTCGTTTTTAGCTATTTTGTGCCTGGCTCTTTCAGGGTTTTTCGATATTCTCGATGGCGCTGTAGCCCGCTACAGAAAACTTTCTTCTGAGCAAGGAGCTGTGCTCGATATCACATGTGATCGAGTCGTAGAATTCATGGTGATTCTAGGTTTATTTCTTGTAAATCCATCGGAAAGAGGGATGGCATCTCTCTTAATGCTAGGAAGTATTTTGTTTTGCATCACAACATTTTTAGTGGTGGGGATTTTTTCTCAGAACACAACAGAAAAGAGCTTTTACTATAGTCCTGGGCTAATTGAAAGACCCGAGGCTTTTGCCTTCTTCGCCCTCATGATGGCTTTTCCAAAAGGATTCCCATATCTAGCCCCTCTTTTTACAGGACTTGTGATATTGACAGGTATCATTCGGATCTACCAATTTTTCCGAAATACTTCGATGCCAAAAACGCGGAAAATAAAGTCCAATAGAGAGTAGAAGTTGCTAAAAAATATATAGAGAATTTTCGTTCCTCGGCGTTTGTCTTCCAGTGTGGGATCACTGTTATATGTATTCAAAATCCGACTGCAATTGGTGGATCCCTGGAAAAGCTTGTAGGGATACTTCCAACGCGCATCAAATTTACTTTTGATGGCCGCTTCACTTTCAGCGTCCATCGGTCTAGATCCATGTACTTTAAGCCACCTTGCAACCTGCTTTGCATCCCATACATCGTTTGTTGGCAGGGGGACGCCAGTAAGAGACCACTCAACAACCTGAACACGAGCATTTGGATGAGTGATCCCCCATCCAATATGTTTTTCTCCCGATTTATTGACCCAGTCCCCTTCATTCCGATGAAGAAAGATCGATGGGGGCATTTCACTACTATCAAGAGAATTCACCCCTCTAGCCAAACTCTCAACGATCCTAGCGTCGCTTCCTACAATGTTGAAGCCAACAAACTCATCCACTTGGGGCCAGAAGTCATTTAAGAAGTAGCCTGCATATCCTCCGCCCTGGCTATAGGCAAGAACTTTCACTTTTCCACCCATGGTAAACTTGTCATCGTTCATCAAGGCTTTTAATTGTTCAAATGAGGACCTGTATCCCGACTTCCCAATGTGTTTTTCCATGTTATTCAAAATAGATGGGATGAAGTCGGTTTGTCCTGGGTTTTGCTTTGTACATCTGAAGGCAAGAATCGGAGAAAGGGAGGATTTGTCACAAAGGGGGACAAGAGCTACTGCAGAGAGTCCATCCTTCGAGATAATATCGTGAATCTTATAATACTCTACCTTTCCCTCTCTTGTTCCTGGAGCAGGAATCACCAGATCAACATCCTTACAATCTTGCTTAGTCTCTAAATGAGAAACAATCCCCATTTCTAAGCGTGAGTAATAGGGGTGCAGACGAGGAATATTCGGATCAATGGAAGTGAGCCGGTCTATGCCCCGGAAAAGATTAGCTCGTTGCTGATCGGTATTGAGCTGCACATGAGTGAGATTTTCATGGGCCTCTTTGGCCCCTCCATACACTTGTGCTGGATCTTGCCAATTCCCTATGTAGCGAGCGTCTGTCACCTCTTCGAAAAGGTTGTGAATATACTTGGGAGACATCTTCTCTAAGGCCTGTGGATAAAAAGATTTTTGATCCAAAGCACCCTGCAAATCCGTAGCCGTTGGATTCGCCGCTCCTGTTCCAAAAAACTCTACAAACTCACGCTTCAAAGGTTTGGAAGAGTAAGCAAAATCTTTCCAATCAAACTTGTATCGACGACAAATTTCGTCCCGTTTTTCTGGAGTGAACTCCCGATCTACTGCATGACGAAAAGCACGCCAAGCACGTTTATTCAATTTTTCTTCATGAATCTCAGTGGAAAATTTTTTAACCAGGCGCCCATCTTTTAGCACCAAGGCATCAGGACGTCCAACTCTCTCAGAAGCGATAATAAAATCTCGAAACGATGGCCTCGTCTCAAATGGAAGAGGTGGGAGATAATCGGATAAAAGAACCATAACTATCTAGCCGTCATATTATGATAGACAGAATCGACATCCTCTAGCTCTTCGAGCCAATCGATTAGCTGCATATTGGCTTGGGCCGTTTCCGGGTCGCAATCGACACTCACCTTTGGGATCATCTCTAAATTGGCCTCTTCACATGAAATCCCAGCCGCTTCGATCTTGCCCTTTACCTCAAAGAGCTGATCGGGAGCCGTCGTGACCATATAAAGATCGTCTGCCGCCTCAAAATCCTCAGCACCGGCATCGGTAGCAGCAAGAAACAGATCATCCTCCGTCCCCTGCTCCTTCTTGATCTGAATGACCCCTTTCTGCTCAAAATTAAATGCGACAGAGCCAGGAGAGGCAATCGATCCCCCCTTCTTATTTGTGGCGATGCGCATCTCCGAGGCAATTCGATTTTTATTGTCGGTCATGACCTCGCAAATAATCCCTACACCCCCGTGACCATAGAGCTCATAAGTAAGTTCAATATAATCAGCCTGGTCGGAACTACTAGCCTTTTTGATGTTTCGCTGAACATTATCATTGGGCATATTCGCAGCTCTTGCTTTATCCATGGCAAGACGGAGCCTAGGGTTACTTTTCGAGTCTGGCCCCCCCTGCTTCACCGCGCTAATAATTTCTTTAGCAATCCGAGAGAAGAGCTTGCCCTTAGCAGCGTCAGCCCGCCCCTTCCTATGCTTAATATTTGCCCACTTACTATGTCCAGCCATAAGGCAAGAATTTTACCAAGGGGGTAAGCAGAAGTCAAGAAAGGCCTCTGTAAGGGAAATATTCAAAATTCTATTTGTGGGCCTCAAATAGCTCTTTTTGCGGAATGATCCTTTGGTCATTCCGTCCGGTAGCTCCGCTAACTTGAGCGGACTCTGGCTTTGGTAAATTGGATCCTACATTCAAAAATCTGTGCGAAGCACTATCCTTTTTCACACGGACCAATTTTCCTGTGCCATAGCCGCCTCGGGCTCCAGAAGCGACAGCGAAATGGGCAGAGTCCCATTGAGATGCTCTCGCAGCCGATATCGAATACCTAAATGTCTTTTTCCATGAGGATTTTGGCGATATAGCGGGAGTCCTCTTTGATGAACATCTGCTGAGTACCATATTCGGAGAAGCCCATTCGCTGATAGAGGTGGATGGCTGGATTCCCTTCGTAGACTTCGAGGTGGAGCATCTCCATCTCAAAGGGTGTTTTGGCGAGCTTGAAAAGCTCTTCAAGAAGCTTAGTTCCTATCCCCTTATTTCGGTGCTCTTCGTCGACTAAGATAGTGATGAGGCACTGGTGCGCAAACTTTTTGTACCCTTGCAGATTTAGAAAGGCCATACCGCAGGGTTTGCTACCTTCGATTGCGGTGAGACTAGCGCCCTTTCTGCAAAAGATTTCCCAGATGCGAACAGAGTCATCTATTTCTCTTACATCGTACATGGGAAAATATTGGAGCACATCGGGCTGCAAAAGGATCTTCTTAAATAGCGCGCCATCTTTGATTTGGCTGATCTCAATCTCCAAGAATACACTCCATCATTATCCGAGGATAATACTTCCCCTCTTCCTTGACATACTTTTCCTGCCTGGCGAATTCTTTGAATTCTAGCTTTTCTAGAAGCGGGATGAGTGGGCCTACATCAAGCACTTCGGCATGGATAAGCTCTAGTTTAAAGTTTTTGCCTAGGTGTTTTAAGTTACGGATTAGAGAATGGCCAACTCCCTTTCTTTGAAACTCTGGATCGACGATAATCTGAAACATCGCATGGTGAGCCACTTTGCGATAAGGCATTAGAAATAGGACGGCCATGCCGACGGGCTTGCCTTGATAGGTTGCTGTTAAACAGGCGTTGTACCTGGTAAATCCAATCCAAACTCGAACAAAATTCTCTAGCTCTTGGTCGTTTACAGGGGGATACCAATGAAGCATTCCATCTGTTTTGAACCAGCTACGCAAAGCGTCCATGTCTTGCACAGTGGAGTAGCGGATATCGTAGTCTTTGCTTTCAGTTATCACCCAAATTCCTTTAAAAATGCGTTGATGAAGTCATCGAGCTCCCCATCCATCACCGCATCTATATTCCCCACTTCATACTTGGTACGGGTATCTTTGACAAGGGTATAGGGCTGGAAGACGTAGTTGCGGATCTGACTCCCCCACGCAATATCCATTTTTTCGCCACTCATCTCTTTGAGTTTGCTTTCCCGATCGAGACACTCTTTTTCGTAGAGTTTTGCTTTCAGCAGTTTCATGGCCGTTTCGCGGTTTTGGATCTGACTTCTCTGATTTTGGCATGAAACAACGATCCCCGTTTCAATGTGGGTAATCCGCACTGCTGAATCGGTGGTATTGACATGCTGGCCGCCAGCACCAGAGGCACGGAACGTATCCACACGGATCTGATCGGGGCGCAATTCGATTTGTATGTCATCGTCAATGTCTGGGATCACATCCACAGAAGCAAAACTGGTATGTCTTCTCGCATTGCTATCAAAGGGTGAAATTCGCACCAAGCGATGGACCCCCTTTTCAGCTTTACAATATCCGTACGCAAAGGAGCCAGTAATTTTGTAGGTGATGTTTTTGATGCCCGCTACTTCCCCATCAACCCGATCAATCGTCTCTATCTTCCAACCTCTTCTAGCAACCCAACGCTCGTACATGCGGGCCATCATCTGCGCCCAATCACAAGCTTCGGTGCCGCCTGCTCCAGAGTTGATGCTCAAGTAGCAATTCTTTGGATCGAGCTCACCTGAGAGCATTTTGCGAATTTCAAGCTCTTCTAATTTTTTCTCGATTTGGGTCAGTTCAGCCAAAAGCTCTTGATAAAACTCCACCTCATCCGATTCGTTGACTTCGGGAAGGAGGGCTTTCACATTTTCAAAGCGCTCTTTGAGTTGTTGGTAGGGAACGGTCCAAACTTTCAGTTGGTTAGATTGGTCGATCGTTTCTTGGGCCTTAGCAGCATCCACCCAAAAATCTTCCGCTTCCATCTGCTTTGCTAATTTCTCTACCTCCGCTTGCTTTTTGGGCAAGTCAAAGATACCTCCACATATGAAGGAGCCTAGAGTCAATCGCTTTGATTTTTTGTGTGTCTTGTTCGTTCATAGCCCTCAGTATACAGCAAAAAGCGATATGGAGGCAACGTCCTGATTTTTTTTTCACATCCACTTAACCACGCCTTTACATTAATCGAGACTTCGATATAATGTCTGTGATTTCGAAAAAAGAAGGGAATTTTGATCCCCCTTTGAACTTAACCAAATCCCTATAGGAGGTAACAATGAGCGCTGCACCACTAACAGCTCCTGCCACAGGAGCCCCCAGCACGTTTGACGCAATGAAGCAAGGAGCGCTTCAAACGGTCAACTGGATGGGAAAACAAATCCAAGTTTTGGGAAGCACCATCAAAGAGTACGCAACGAAAGTTGTTGAGTGGGTTAAGCCATTCTTCCAAAACGTTGCTAAAATGCTTGGTGAGACATACGACAAAGTAAGAGATTTCGCTCTTGCAAACAAAGAAGTTTCAATCGCTGTCGGTATCGCAGTTCCTACAATTGCAGCACTTGCGATCGGTGGATACTTTCTCCTCAGCGGAGAAGGAAACAAAGAAGCTCCTGCAAACGCGTAGTTGAATTTTCTATAGAAAATCGTAAGCGAGTGGAGAAATTCACTCGCTTTTTTTTGTGAGCAAAAACTTGCTCTCCTCGTTAACATTGTAATCCCATCGCCAAGATGACTCAAGCACTTCGTGCTCGATTTTTAAAGCACCATCATCCATTGAAAGCTTTACCTTAACCCCACTCGGTACATGGATATACATATCGCCCCTTATGATCACATCCTCAGCGTATAATTCTCCATTCTCTTCGATCACAATTTCGCACTTCTGTTTATGGATAATCTCATCTTTCCAGAAAGAACGAGAGGCCTCGCGGTGAATACCAGAGTTTTGCACTCTCACATTTTTTAGAGTGCATCTACCCTCCAAAACAGCTAGGCTCGTAACCTCTAGACTCCCATCTACATCCAGGTTTTCCACATCGATCTCAGCTATTTCAAAATTCACCTCCGATCCCATGGTAAAACGGCCACCACGCAATTTCTGCCCGATCACCTCATACTGAGGCCCGAGTGCAGGATGGTAGAGAAAGATGAAAGAGGGGCCGTCGAGAAAAAAGGAAAGAGGGTCTCGAAGCGAGGGGACATCAAAGGCGCAATAGTTTTCTAAAAGATCGCGCGCGTTTTCTAGCAGATCGAGATAACACTGCTCAGGAGTTTGAAGCATAGAAGAGCCAAAGGCAAATTCCTTCTTAATCGGAGAGATCGTTTTCCTCCGCTTATTGGTTGTTATAAATGTCTTCGAAAGCATCTTTTCTTCTACTAAAGCATCGGCAATATTTTGCATCGTAGACTCTAAGCGAAGAAGCTCTTTTTCCTGAAGAGCTCCAAAGCTATTTGGAATCTGCATCTTTTTTGCGTTGACAAGCATACCTGGAATAGGACATTTTTCAACAAGCTTCTCTATTGCCTTTAGATCAACAAACAAGAGATTCGTATTCGCCAACAGATCCTTTTCTTCCACTTGGTAGTGTTTGAAATCGCAGTATTCGATATTCGTAAGAGAAAACCCTTCATCTGTCTCAATGACCACATTGACCCCTTCACTTACCCCTTCAAGCCGTGGGCATGCTGCAAAACCAAACTCTTTTTCGTTTTCAGCACCAATACCCAAAAAGGCAAGTAGACCATAATCAATCCCCGCCATCACATTATTGATCTGCCGAACAAAGGCCTTTGATCGCCCTTTCTCTTTAAGCCATGCAAGGGCGCCTTTCTCTTTTGCTAGCTTCCAAATCACCCCATGACCGCCCGGCTTTAGTAAAAGCTGACAAGGTCCTGTAATCTGCCACTGCCCATCTGGGCACATTGTGGGAACTAGAGGTTGTGAAAACAGAAAAAAATCTTCACGCTTTTTCCCAAACCACCCCTTTTCCTCCAGAAGCTCTTCAAGATGCTCCGTCCCATTTTTTTCTGCAGAACTCATCAGTACAACAGGAACTGACACCTTCTTTCCAAAAAGCTTCCAGTACAAAAACTCCCGAGCCTTTAAATCTTCAATGAGCCTCTCCAAAAGAGATTTCTTAGCAAACGATAGAGTCGCTGCAATTTGAAAGACTCCGGTCTGTTTATTGCGCAATGAAAGGCGATCTGCAGCCCCTCCAACCGGGTAAATTTCTGCGATCTCTGGCAGATGAGAAATGCCGGCTAAAACATTTTGCCTAACCTCTTTACTACTCTTGGCAATGTCTATAGCTTTGGGAGCGTGATAGACCCCCTTTTTCTGCACCACATCCTTTTGCAAAAGCAGATCTAAACAAGAAAGATGATAGCCAATCACCCCTCCAAGATCCTCATAAAACTCTTCAATGGGCAGCAGCTGCTTAGCCAAAAATCCAACATCTCCACCCTGAAAAATCATTGCATCTTGCCCCGTTGCAATAAGCGAAAAAAGGACATATTGCTCCTTGGATTCCAGAGACAAAATCGATTTTTTCAACTCTGAATGAGCCATCAGAAAACTTTTTACCTCTGAAAAACTTACTAATTGCTCAAGACGCCTTTCAAAAGATTTTTCCTGTAATAAAGAGGCTTTTAGGTCGTAGAGAACCTGATTTGTAGAGAGTAACATACCTGCAAAATTGCCCCATTCAGGGGAAAAAAGCAAGGAGATCTAACCCTTTGGAAAAAAATTCCTGGCGCAAGAGGAAACTTTTTGACTATAATGCCCCTATACAGCTACAAATTGTCATTCGAGGCAAAAAAAGAAAAAAACCTCGTGCGGCATCCGCTACACAAAGAAAGGAGAAGAAAATGGCAAAGAAAGCACAATCAAAATTCATGCAGCCAATGGAGCTTACAGACGAGCTTGCAGCAGTTGTTGGAAAAGGCCCTATGCCCCGTACAGAAGTTACCAAGAAGCTTTGGGCTTATATCAAGAAGCACAAAAGACAAGATCCTGAAAACAAGCGCTTCATTAATCCTGATGAGAAGCTCGCAAAAGTTCTTGGGAAAAAACCGATCAACATGTTTGACATGACTAAAAAAGTCAGCAAGCATCTTTCGTAACACCTCCCTTAGCGGCAGGAACTACTTCCTGCCGCTCTCTTTATGAAGTATAAACTCAACATCTCCTACGACGGCACACACTATTCAGGTTGGCAAGTCCAACCTAACGCCATCTCTATCCAAAGCCTCATTCAACAAGCTCTAGAAACAGCCCTGCGCACCCCCACATCCCTCACCGGTTCTGGCAGAACCGATGCCGGCGTCCACGCCCTCAATCAAACCGCCCACTTCACCGCCCCCAAAACCGACACGCGCAAACTTGCCCACTCGCTCAACGGCCTCCTCCCTCCCGACATCCGCATCAAACAACTAGAACCAGTCTCAGACGACTTCCATGCCCGCTACAGCGCTAAAAGCAAAATCTACCGCTACCACCTGCGCACTACACAAAATCCTTTCACAAGACTCTACAGCTATCACCTACCTTACCCCATTGACATCCCCCTCCTCAAAAAGGCAGCCCACCACTTCATCGGCGAGCACGACTTCACCTCCTTCTCCAACGAAGCCCACCGAGGCAGTGCCGCCAAAAACCCTGTCCGCAACCTCATGCGCCTAGACGTCATCGAGTCCTCCGAAGAAATCATCCTCGAATTTCAAGCCAACGGATTTCTTTACAAAATGGTGCGCAACATCACCGGAACACTCCTTGACATTGCTAGAGGCAAGCTACCCCTCGACAGCCTACCCGAGATCTTTGCTGCCAAAGATAGACAAAAAGCCGCGGCGGCAGCTCCCGCACACGGCTTATTTCTTGTGAATGTGTTGTATTGAGATATCCTGAAATGTCTTATAGGGCGATGTCGGAGAAACAAGCACAGCTTCTACTCCCGCCCCTTCGAGCGCCTCAATTCCTTTGAGACTATCCTCAAATCCCACGACGCGATCTCCATCTACTGCAAGCAAATCTAGAGCCTTGAGATAGCCATCGGGTGCAGGCTTTGGTCTCTCATAAACTTCCCGAGTCACCCAGTTTGGAATCCCTTCTAATATAGGGAGAGCTTTGCGGATGACATCCACCTGCTCTTTCGGCGAATTAGTGACCACACAGCTTTTTTTTCCCGATCGAAAGAGTTCACTCAAAAATTCTTTTACGCCGGGCATGAGGGCAACCGTCCCCTTATGGAGAAGATCTAGATAGATAGCTTTTTTCTCTTCGTATAGCTGGCTCCACTCTTTTTGCGTGGCAGAGATGTGGGGATGAATCGCTTCCTTTAGTCCTTCGGCGCTGGAATGAGCTACTTTTAAGTACTGGTCCATATCCCAAGAAAGCTCGTAACCATAGCGTTTAGCTAGAGCTTGATAGGCTGCAAAGTGGAGCCGCTCGGTATCTACTAGCAGTCCATCCATATCAAGCAAGATAAGATCATAGTTTTGGATCCATTTCATAGAAAAAACTTTTGCCGGTGATTGGACTCGAACCAACACTCCATTGCTAGAAGCAGATTTTGAATCTACCGCGTCTACCATTTCGCCACACCGGCCTAGGCGGTCAATGATACGCGATAGAGGAGAATTACTCAAGATTTTAGGACCTCTGAAAGGGAAGTCCAACCAAGAACATTCCCCTCCCTGCGAATCTGGTTTTCCTCACCTCCAAAAATGAGATAAGTATTTGATGGATCGATACCAGACAACTTACTCCAATAAGATAAGTTTCGAAAAAAATCTTTATTTATAGTCTCTCCAGATTTAATTTCTATAGGCATAGCTTTTCCCCCGCTTCGATAATGCAGTCGACCTCGTGGCCTTTCTCATCCCGCCAAAAATAGCAATTGGATTCCTTTTCCTGATTGTAGCGCTGTTTGATGAATTCAGATATTACGTAGGACTTAAATAGTGCAGATATAGCTGATCTGCAGTTTCTATCTGGAGAAGATTACAAGCGAGGCCGGTATCGTAAAAATAGAGCTTTTTAGACTTAACAACTCTCTTACTGAAATTTTTGTAATAGGGAGGCAACATAAAAATAATATAGCTCGATTCTAAAAGGGAGACCCAAGATTTTGCCGTTTGATAGGAAATCCCACAATCTCTTCCTAAGTCTGAAAAATTGATTGTTTGTCCAATTCTTCCCGCGCAGATTTTTAAAAACCTTTGAAAAGTGGAATGATCTTTCACGTTGATCATTTGTCTTACATCTGTTTCAAGGTAGGTGCGGATATAATTGAGGTACCAGTCAGATGGCGAAAGATTTTTCAAGAATATTCGAGGATATCCCCCTTTGAAAAGAACTGCCATCAATTCTTGATCGAGAAGATTATTCATGCGCAATTCATTTTGAGACAATGGAAGTAAGTCAAGAATAGCCACTCTTCCAGCAAGCGTTTGAGAAATTTTTTCGTTCATGAGAAAATTTTGTGAGCCCGTCAGAATGTATCTTCCTTTACTTTTCGCGCAAATTAGAAATTCAATTTCTAATTTGTGCCACTTTCAACTGTAAGTCGCTGGCAATCAGTTAAACTAATTTTTTAATAACGAAGATAGCCATTGAAGGCTTTGGTCCAGTTATATTGGACCGGTTCATCCGATTCACGGTCCCATTTGAGCTGGATGGCGATGAAGGGGTAGCGGTGGTCGTTATCAAAGTCCCTCCCTTCGTCTTTTTTGAAGAGTTTGACAAAGACTTCTTTGTTGTACCAAGGCAAGGTGGAGACGTTGGTATCTTTTTCAAAACGCTGGAATTTGAATCGTTTATCGCTTCGAAAGCGAGGATGCTCGTTGTAGTAGTCTTTGATGAGTTTGATCACGCCGTCGGGGTTCCACTCCATCCCCTTTACGTAAAAATCGACCTCAGCGCCGATCATGTGCTTGGAGGTTGTATTGAACTTGGATTTGTCACTATAGATATTGTGCGCAGGGCATCGGTGCCCACAGGTGATGATCACCTGTTTTTGGGTTTTTTCTTGGATGTAGTTGAGAATATCGAGTAGAGCAGTATAGATAAATTCTTTCCCCTCTTTTAGAGGAAGGCTATGCGTATCGATACCGCCACAATCAAATATATGGGCTTTTTCTGTGGTTTCTTTGGGAGGGTTTCGGCTGCTTCCTTGGCAACGAAAATAGTCTTTGGTGATACGCGGGAATTTTCCGACGTATGCAGATTCCCAAGGGTAGTTTTCTCGCTTTTGAGGCCTGGGGGTCTGGATCGGAAAGAGGTACTCGTCATGGGAGCGGTAGATATGCTCTCCGACTGCATTCATCTCTCGTATTCTTTTATTCTCAGAGTCTTCAAGTCCTGAGCAGCCAACTAAAATAAGGAATGCGCAGAAAAACCTATACACTGGCTACCTCGAGTTTTAAAAAGAGGTCGATCTGTCTTTTGATTTCGCGGTACTTGGCAATCTCCCGCTCTTTTGTGTCATCGGGATGAGGATAGTAGCGGAAGAGGATGTGGGATAGAGCAATATCGATCCCTTGGAGCAAGGTAGTGTATGCTAGCTCATCCCCAAAATCACTCGTTAAAAGGGCAAGTTTCCCGCTAGCTTTATCAGCTTCTAGAGAGTTTAAAATTTCGGCTGTGTACTCGCTACAGCGGATAAGCGACTCTTGGAGATCAAAGAGGGTCTCAGCGAGTTTTTCGCTATCGTAGGATAGAGGCCTTTCTTGGATCCAGGCGTGAAGACGAGCACTCAAGTCCGTGGAAGGGGTTTTAGAGAGGGCAAAGGCCAGAGTTGTATTTTGTATCCCGGCAAACCCTAGTCCTCCTTCTGTACAATTGAGGAAGGTGGTGTCTGCGTGTTTTTTGGCAAAGTTTGCGATGCAGTCGGATTCCATCACCCATTTGAGGAGGGTTTCCACTTCGTTGCCGTAGATGTCTTTGCGCAAGATGCGCTCTTCTAGAGCTCTAGGATCTTGTTTCGGCGTCTCTTCGGCCTCAACTCCCCCGGCATAACGGACACCACCTGTGTAGGCAAGGTCAACGCCTGCAAAGATGATGGGGTTACATCCCATAGCATAGGCGTAGGATACGGCGAGTGTGGTCACTGAAAAAGCTTCGCTACCGAGGTCGGGGCCGACAGGATCTCCCGTGATTTTCAACTCGTCTTCTAAGTAACCCTCGATGAGTCCGCCGGTGTCACTTTTCAAGTATCCAAAGGGGCCATTGGTTGTGTAAAAGACATCGCAGTGGAGCCTGGGGGCAAAGAGGAAGGGCCCTTCAAAATACTCAGCTTGTCTTAGGCGATCAAACTCTTCGTCATTGGGGTCGAGGGCAATCGCAAAGTGGGGCTTAACCCCCGCTTTAGAGAGCGCGGTGATCGCTGAACCGCCGCCAAAGATAAGGGCTTTTTCATTTAGAGTTTGGAGGGTAGGAATCGCTTTTTCCAGTGAAGGGCCGGCGCCACATATTACGGCAGGCACCCCTTCAAACTTGCCCCTTGCATCGAAACTCCCTTTTAGCCGCTTCATGTTAGTCACGACATTTTCCACAATTTTGTGGGAGTAAAGGACATCTGAGTAAAGGGCTGAGAGGGCGGCAGATCTTCTCTTGAGCAGCGGCCCGTCGAAAGGTTTACCCTCAAAAACAGCGAGCCGGTCGACGGGAAACCTCTGCGCTAGATGCTCAATTGGGTCTTCGTTTGCATAATGGAAATGGATTTGGGGATTTTCTAAAAGCGCTTCCTGATTGAAAGCAGCAAAGGCACCAAGATCTTCTTCCACAAACACAAGAGCCCTTTCTTTTTTTTCAGAAAGCCAGTTTGTAAGTATCTTGGGCAAAGAATAGTCCACTAGTCCTATGATGTAGAGGACTTCAATCTCCGAGAGAACAATGGTTTCTAGCCACCCATCAAGCTCTTTTGCGCTCGCAGGAAGAAGCGTTTTTTCAAAAGCAAAAAACGAGAGGTAGAAACTGATATCAGGATAGCGCGTCTGCCAGAATTCCTTTTTCATTATAGAACCGATCTTCCATTTTTTGCCCCTGATCAAACACACATTCGCGTTTGCGCGTGCCATCGGGCCAAAAGAGTTGTGTTTTACCGTGATATTTCCCATTCTCAAATGGGATGATGGTTTTAACCGAGCCATCGATGTAGTAATATTCTTGCACGAGGTGAGGCTTTCCATCGACAAAGCGCTCCAAGCTGTAGAGCTGTCCATTGGGATAGTAGCGCCAGGTCTTGCCTACTTTTTGCCCTTCAAAAAACCAGGAGCGGGAAAGTATTTCGCCATTCTTGCCGTAGTAAGTAGACGGGCCATGTAACTTCTCGCCTTTTCGGTAAGTCTCATAGCGGAGCCCCCCTTCTGGGTAGAAGTCTTTATCGAGAAATTCGAGCTTGGAGCGAAGGTCGATCTCAAGCTCGGCGTCCTCGATTGCAAATTCATCCCCTATGATTTCATAGTGTTCCCGCGTCATCGCATATTCCTTTGATAAAAAGCCATTGATTGAGTCCAATTCCGTATGCCTCCGGAATCTCATTAGAAATTTGCCTCATAAAGACATATTTCCAACGATCCCAGACAGGCTTTAAAAATGCACCCATCGCCATTTCTTTTTCAAGCTCTAGCTCGAGCAAAATGTACTCACCATTTTTTTCTGGTGGCTCTGGAAAGATTTTTTCCAAAAGCAAAAGCATCTGCTCGCAGAGCTTGCCAACATTTTGAAAACTTGCTTTAAGAGCCTCCGATTGAAAGTCTGGGAAAACGCCTTGCTCCATTCCCTGTATTCGGCCGTGGATCATCGAAGTAAGATCATTTTCTCTCTCAAAAGAGATGTCGCTCAGCTGTTTTTTCTCTATACCCTCAATATTTAAGCCATCAGAAGCGTTGACCCACTCCACTTCGGGGTGTTTTTTTGCAAACTCAGAGAGCCAGTTAGCAGCAAAAAGCCAGTCGCGCCTAGTAGAGAGCCCCTCTTCTACCTCGATGAGCTCACCTCCTTCCGTTCTATTTAAATCCCCCGCATAACACTTCTCCTCTCTTTGCGCGAGATCTACACCGACTAAAATGATAGGGCTGCAACCTAAATGGGTCGCAAGCGCCACTAAAAACGTAGTCACATTCCATCCAGCATCAAAAGAATCACTTTCGAAAAAGTCGTTGTCGCTTCCCGGGATTTTGAGGAGAGGACCTTGCATCTGCTTCAGAAGAGTGGGATGCGCACGTGCCTGAAAAAAAAGGGGCACCTCATGCGCTTGCTGAGCAAAAAGCCTTTCCACAGGAGGGTGGGGATCCACAAGCCCTCCAAAATGGGGGCGTATCGAGAACTGCGACAAGCTACTGAGCGTTGTACCGCCGGCAAAAAGGAGAGCTCTGTCTTTTAGCGATCGCAGATAGGGAATCTGCTCTTCAAGAGATGGACCGGCGCCACAAATGATTGCGGGCACATTAGAAAAAGAGCCGAAGAGATCTTTCCCATCGCGAGCTCTATCAAAAAGCTCACTGTTCTGCATAAAATTGGCCAGAAGATCCAATCCTCGTTCCTTGTAATCAGAAGCTACGAGTTGAACACCTTCTTGGAAATATTGCATTTTTGCAAAAGCTCCATGGTCACCCAAATAGCTAAATTTAAGGAACACAAACTCCCAAGCCACTTTTTTCAAGGACTCTTCGTCCTGGATAGAAACAGAGCGCATACGAACATGAGAAGGTGCAATCTCCCCTTCGCTTATGACGACAACATACCGCTCTGGATTTTCATCGAGCCATGCGACCACTTCACTATTTGGTGGGCCATAAACGCACAAGACATCACATTCAGGAAGTTCTACTGCTTGCATACACGCTCCAGCAGCTCGTGATAGTGGGGTAAAAAATCCAGACGCTGCGGATGGACAAGCTGAGCACTCCCCTCACCTGCTATGGCCACATAAGGGGCTTGTACAAAATAGTTGTAACCAAGGGCCTGCTGGGCTGCGTCCTCACGCGCTATGCCTTCTTTGCATTCAATAAGAAGAAGTGGAAACAGTTCGTGCTCCTCGTGAATTCCCTTAGCGAAGCAGAGAACATCTGCCCTTCGACCTGGCAGACCTTTCTTGCCACGCAAATGGGGCAGCTCTGAGAGCTTTTTTTCTACCACTAGTGAACTTTTTGGAAAACCGAGCTGAGTTGTCATCGCGTGTAAAAGTTTTTGGCGGACGATCTCTTCGGGAGTAGCGGCCACCCAAGAACTACGAAAAGAGTCAAAGAGCTTATCCTTCTGCTTGGATAACACCATAATGCTCGTCTTCGCGCCGATAGATCAGCTTTAGCTTTTTGTCTTCATCATCACGGAAAAGCATAAATGGATCGCTTGAGAGCTCCATCTTCATGATCGCCTCTTCAATAGAAAGAGCTTTGAGGACCTGTGACTCTGTAGCAATCACCTTATGCGGTATCCAATTCTTAAGATTTTCCGCATCAATTTCCTCATTAGCCTCGTCCGTAGGATCCATGGGAGGACGTCTGTGGACGTTAACCGACATATCGACCATGCTCACTGGACGTTTATGGTAATCCTGAATCTTCCCCTTCCACTTGCTGAAAAGTCTTTGCAGCTTCTGAATAGCCCGATCAATGGAAGCATACATATCGGTGCTGCGAGCCTCGACCTTGACCTTGATGTGGTTGAAATGGCAGGTAATGATGCAGACATGCTCCACTTTTTGAATTTCCAAAGTGACATGCACATCCATGATGTGATTGTGGAAACGCTCAATTTTAGCCAGTTTATCCGTCACATGCTGGCGCATAGGATCGGTTAATTGAAAATTTTTTCCTATGATATAAATGTTGTATCCGAGCGCGTCCTCTTCTGCAAACTTATCTTTGTCTACCATCATTTCCTCGTATTTCTCTATTCTGACAGAATTCTACTCTTTTTTCTTCTCAATTGCAAGTTCCCAAGCTGACCGCAAGCCGCCATGATCTTCTGCCCCTTTGTACCACGCATCATAGTTAAATACCCGTGATTCTGCATACGCCTCATAAAAGCCTGCATCACCTCCTGCTTTGGCGGAGCAAAACGATCCTTACTTTGAGGATTATATGGAATCAAATTAACCTTTACCTTCAACCCCCGCAAATAATCTGCAAGCAGATCTGCACACTCTAGCGAGTCATTGACCCCCTCAAGCAGAACATATTCAACAAAAATCTGCCTTCTTGGGTGCGAGCAAAACCGCTCCATCGCCCCTTTAAGCTCTGCCATCCCCCACGTCCTATTCACCGGCATAATCCTTCTTCGAATTTCATCTGTCGGCGCATTCACAGAAACAGCCAAGTTTACCGCAGGATCTGCCCGCTCTGCCATCGCATCGATCTTATCCACAATCCCACTTGTAGAAACAGAAATACGCGATGGACCAAAGGCTAAGCCAGACGAATCAGTCAGCACATCGATAGCCCTCATCACCGCATCAAAATTGTCGAGCGGCTCGCCCATCCCCATAAAAACAATATTATCAATCTTTAGCCCAAAATGGTGAACTGCCAAAAAAACTTGCGCTACAATCTGCTCTGCAGACAACTGCTTCAGAAGCCCCATCCGCCCCGTCTCGCAAAAAGCGCACCCCATCTTGCAGCCCACCTGAGAAGAGATGCAAAGGGTCGACTTGGCCCGCATCGGGATAAAGACCGATTCGACCTCGAGCCCATCCCCCACCTGCGTCAAAAACTTAACCGTCCCCCCTTCCTCTTGTCCCAGATCCACCTCTGGCAAAGAAAAATCCACCCACTTCAGGATCTCTTCCACCAAAGCCCTAGCATTCGGCTCCACCTCAAAGCCGTCCAACGACCCCTTGCGCATAAAATGGGCATACAAAAGGCCCGCATGATGGCGCCCCTTGCCAAGCTCCGAGAAAATTTCCTCGGAAAAAGAGTCTCTAGTGTGGTAAAAAATAGACGACATGACGCACCGAACAGGACTCGAACCTGTAACCACCCGGTTCGAAGCCGGGTACTCTATCCAATTGAGCTATCGGTGCAGGAGACAAATGATAGCAAAGGAAACCATTTAATGCCATCGGAAGAGACACACGAAGGACTCGTACTGCGCAGCATCGATTACAAAGATCGGCAAAAAATCATTACCCTTTATACACCCACCCGCGGACTCATCAGCCTCATCGTCAAAGGGATTAACCGAAAAAAAAGCCACCTACTCACCCTGACCTCACCCTTCACTAAAGGTGAATATCACTTCCAGATTGGAAAATCCGATCTCTACACCTACCGCGATGGCACCCCCCTTTCCACCCACAACAACCTCAGGCAAAACCTTTCCCACCTCCAAGCAGCCACCACGCTCCTCAAAGCGCTCCTCACCTCCCAACTACCAGGCAAGCCCGCGCCAGACCTCTACGCCCTCACTAATCTCTACCTCAAACACATCCCCTCCTTCTCAAACCCCGAAAACCTCACCGCCTCCTTCCACCTCAAAATCCTCCTCCATGACGGCCACCTAAGCCCCACCCACAGACAAGCCCCCTTCACCCAAACCGAGTGGGAGACACTCCTCCCCCTCCTATCCTCGCGCACCCTCCAGCCCCTGCGCGACCTCCCACCAGCCCCCTTACTCAACCAAAAAATCGAAACCTTCTTCCAGCAAACATTATGCTTGAAAACATAATGTTTCAGAGCATAATACCGAGAAATGAGATCGAAAAAAAACAGGACAAAAAAAAGCCCTGTCATTTCTGACAGGGCCTAGAGGGCTGATCTCAAATCTGGTGAAATGAGACCGTCTTTAATGCGAAAGAGGGGACTCGAACCCCTAAGAGGTTTCCCTCACTACCCCCTCAAGGTAGCGCGTCTACCAATTTCGCCACTTTCGCACTAGCAGAAATGATACCTTTTCCTCCTAAATCCAATCAAGGGCAAATTACAAAACCCGTGACATTCACCACAAAAAAGATTATCATTCCCACCATTATGGCCGCAGTACCACCTCCAGGGGCCCCTCCCCTTCCAGCTCCAGCAACGCCCACATCAGATGATGAACTTGCCGAAGAAGGTCTAGCCACGCCAATCCCCATTTTCTCACGAAATGAAACGGTCGCCCCCTCATGGACCACCATTGCAACGCCCAACGGGAATATTAAGGGGGAAGCTCTAATCCAAGCGACACACGACGCCGTCCGAGCCTCGTATGATGAGGTAGTTGATTATTGCTGTGAATATGAAAAAGACATTGGAGGCCCCATCATCTCTCCCCCTTCAACGAAAGAATTGGTTGTGAAAATCGCAGAACCCAAAGACTGGATCATATCACTTGCTGGTTGGAAAGGGATGATGCCCAGCCAAGAAATTCCCAGATATTTTCTCTTCGAAAGACAGCCATCAACTAAGTTTGTAGGAGCTGAAATTTTTGGTAATGGCGTCACTTTTCCATTAAGAAATCACCGCATCCACGTGCCAACCAGCTTTATGGTACAAGGCTATGACGTAACTCAAAGCTACACAAAAGTAAGCAGCCGTTGGCAAAGAATCAATAAAACAGACCTTTCCTACAACCAAATCATCAAAGTAATAAACAGAATCAAACAAACCTGCAAAGTAACAGACTCTGACATAGCTAAACTCCAACTTTGCTTGTTAAGTAGACAAAGAGAACTCCCTGCGTGGGCTACGGAGCAAGATGTTATCCAGTTCTTAGACTACCTCAATGCTCTTATGTTTGGAGTCGAAGCCTCCGGGCTCAATGCAGCTCTGATAACAAGCCTCATGACACTAGACCTCATCGAAGATGGAGAACTCAATTATCTAACAGCATTCACGGCCAACTCCGACGGGGGCGTCTATCCCTATGCAACCTTCGGCAATAATAGAGGCACGTATAATGCTAGGGAACAACTCCTCCATGCGGGGGCAGCCGCAGAGCCCCCTTCATCAATGAGACAGTTGCGCAACAACCCGGCCTTGTCACCAGTAGGCATTAAAGAAGCCATCATCATTGCATTCTGGCTAAAACACCACGGCATGGAAAACGCAATATTTCACGAAAGTGAGGTCTTAACAGACATGGTTGCAGATTGCCCGCCAGACGTCCAACAAGAGCAACGCGACAGGCTAGCAACTCATGGAATTGAGCTGATACAATGCGCCATCAAAGACCTCTTGTTCTTCCATTTCTCCCCTAACCATTTTCGAGACTTCCGAATCAGAAAATTTCAGCCTCAAGCATAAACAGAAGAGACCACAGACGGGAGAAAAAGCCCCGGATCCACTCCAAACGCATCAGCAACCTTCATAGCCTTTGCCACTTCAAGATCCTTTCTCCGTTGATTCAAAGGAGTCAAATACCCACCAGCTTCATAAGCTGCCCGGGTCCTCTGCTCCAAGCGGGATACCATTGCCTGACTCATAGGCTCACCGGGATTCTTCCCCTTAAACTCAGCAGCAAATTTAGACTGCGACCAATGATGAAAATCCCACCTAAGCCCCTTGAATAACGCAGATCGGTAATGCAACTCTTTCTGTCCCATCTCACGAATGAGTACGCGCAAATCCCTTTTTAAATTAGCCACTCTATCAGAATGAGTCTCTCTAAAAGAACGAATCCTAGCCCTTCCCTCAAAAGCTCTCAATCGAGCCTCATTTTGCTCAATCCCCACCTGCAACTGCGCCAAAGAAGTACAAAACAAACGCTCCAAAACCCTTCTAAAATCTGAATCACCCTCTTCCAAAAGAACATAACGCAAACGATAGTCCAGACTCTTAAGCCCCTCACGTCTAACTCCAAGCATTTCATTTTGCGCATCCAAAATTTTCCTAGCAATTTCGCTTTCAATCGTCTCAACACCTTGAATCAGCTTAAACCTGCTTGCAAAGACCACATCACGCAAAACCGCTTCTTTTTCAGGATCACCAATTTTCACTCCCAAAAGGCGATCAAAAAAGCCCGAATCCTCCTCCATGTCTTCCATGAGCTCAGTAACCCACTCACTATACCGCTCTAAAGCCACATACCGATCATCTGCATCACCCACTTCCATTCCCTTATCAATCGCCGCATCCAAAAGCCCCATGTACCGCTTCATCCCCTCGCGTACCCCATACTGACCTTCTGCCACCGCATTGATCACCTTAATCGCTTCGTTCCGAAGCCGAGAATCCGTGTGTGTTCCATCGATCAAAATATCTGCACGATTAAAAAACCGAGGGAGCTCAATAGTTGCATTGTGCTGCGTATAAGAATGGCCGTGCTTCAAGTAAACAAAACCCTGAGGCCTTGGATGCACCCCCCTTGGGTATGCCACTAGACAAGGAAAAGTGCTCGAATGCGCGGCTTCGGTTTTAAACACCACCCTTCTTCCCGCGTCATCAAGAATGCGGTGATCTTTTCCTTTGCCATATTGATCATTAGCCTCTTGCCATTCGAAATGATAAGGAGTCTTCCAAACAGAAAGAAGCTGCAAAAAAAAGAGCTGGACCCGCCTTTCAAAGTGTTGTTCACACTCCCCGCAATAAACATCAGCAATAGCCTTCGCATCACTAGCTGGAAGACCGTCAGTAACCACTCCCTTTAAAGAGTTTGCTCCATAAAGCTCCCGATGCCACTTCCCAGTCTCAAAGCCAACAGCCTCTCTCCGCACAGGAACAAATTGTCCAACCGTCATCATGCATCCAATAAATAAAGATTCATTAAGAACAAAAACTAATTAGTTTTTATGTGAATCACGATTTCACCAAGAGCAATAATAGTGTTATAAAGTACTGAAAGCTGCCCAACACTATAGGCTAAAGACTCAAATGCCAAATTCATACATTGAGGATTTTTACTCCAGTGTTGACAATATTTTTCAGCGAGTTCAAATTTCTGTTCTTGTAACCCTGAAATCATGCGCCCTGAATAGAGAATTGCTATCATGCAGATCGCATCCAAGGCGATTTTTTGAGCCTTGCGGGTAAAAAAATTTTTATCCGCATGTCCTTCCGTTCGATCGATAATGAAACTAGTTAAATTAGTCATTAGTGCAGCCCAAGTTTGCGCTGTGCTAAAACCTCCATAATATAATCCGGCTGCGGCTCCAGCCCCTCCAGATACTCCTAGAGACACCAATTTGATAGATATAGGTACAGTCATACACACCTCGAATGGTTAAAAGTTCAACTGAATAATATACAGAAATATTTCTTTAACCAAAAATGAAAATTTTAGTCCTGGGCTTCACTTCATTCTTTTTCCTCTATTGCACTCAGAGCATCTTTCACTCCTCAGCTTTTGATGTATTCTTTATTCGAACTCTGTCATTTTCTGAGAAGCTCTCAAAACAACAGTCTTTTCACGTATTCATTTGATCTCATACCTTAACCTCTTCAAAACCCATTCTAAAAATTTCTCAAACATCCTATGATGTAACAAATGAGAAAAACAGTCCTAGCCCTCCTACTCCTTCCGACACTCTTGCTCGCCAGGCAAAAAGCCACAGTCATCCATCCCGGCGCTGATGTCCCTTATGAACCCTGGTTCACAGGAACGTTGCTTGCCCCAACCGCAGTCAACATGGAGCTTGGGCATCCCAATGTTTATGCATTTCTAGGAGGCTTTGCAATCTATGGACACTATGACTCCAGCTGGAAAATCCATAGAGAACCCACAACTTGGGCAATTAACCCAGTCTTTGACATCCAATTTGCAACTTCTAAAAGAACCGGAATAGAAGTTGTAGGAGCATACATCATCAATTACAGAGAAGGAGAGCGAACATCTCACTTTCAAGATACTATACTCCTTTTCGGCTACCAAGTATCAGATGACCAAAAAGATTCATGGGTACCAGATTGCCGCCTTACGTTTCGCACCCTGTTTCCCACAGGCAAATTTGATCAACTCAATCCCGTGATCGAAGGGATCGATGCAACAGGACAAGGAGCATACTTCTATGGTCCTGGTCTTGCTTGCCAAAAACTCTTCTACCTACAAGAGAGTTTCTTCATGCTCCATTGGAGCTTTGGTTATTTCTATCCTACAAAAACAAAAATCAAAAACCACAACGCCTATGGCGGTGGTTTTGGAACAAGAGGGACCATCCGTCCCGGCCAAATTTTCACAGCCTTTCTTTCTGGAGAGTACTCATGGAGCCAACAATGGGCTTTTGCCTGTGACCTTCAAATTCTTCACCAAACGAAAACCACCGACTTTAACGGGGAGCCCGGCATCACCCCTTCCGGCGAAGTAGGAACAGTTGGCCTCTCAGCCTCAACAGAAATCGCTCTCGCCCCCGCCATTGAATTTAGCTTTACCGCCAACACAGGCTTCCTCTTCGGTGCCTGGTTCACCTTAGCCGGCCAAAACACCGAAGCCTTCGCAGCACTATCGCTTGCTTATAGCCACATCTTCTAAGTTGACGCAAACACACCACTGTGTTTGAATCGAAAATTTCAACAGCGCCAAATCCACCAAACAGGAGATTGCCATGCGCTTCTTTTCTCTTTGCATCCACCTGCTTCTCCTGATCACCACTCCAGCCCTACTTGCGACTCCCCCGGCCGCAGCTGTTGCAAAAAACCAACCTAAAAAACTAAGCAAGCACTTCAAAAAAGAAAACCGATACCACCTTGCCACCTATGACGAGATCCTCTACCTCCTTGAAGAAATAGATTCTGGCAGAGCAGAAAAAAACTATCGATCTAAAGACCTAAAACGGATCAACAACTACCTCGCCTATCTCGCTGAAAAAGGGATGACACCAGGTTTAACAGAAACCACATCCCTACAATCAGACATCGCCTGCCTCCTCCACACATCCCCCTCCTACTACGACACCTGCTTCATAGACAACCTCGACATCATCGCAGCCAAAGGCTGGTTCTCAAGCGGCTGGAAAAACACCAAAAAATTCACCAAAAAACATAAAAAGGCCATCATCATTGGGGCCGTAATCGTTGTCGCTACCGCAGCCATCGTAATCACAGTTGGAGCAGCCTCTCCCGGTGCTGCATCCGCAGTCGCAGGAGCAGCAGGCGCTGGCGCCTCCTCAATCTCCTCAGACCAACTCCAAGCCACCTCCACGGAGCCGAAGTTCGACTGCAACGTAACCGAGCAAGTTGACGCCTTCAAAGAAACCCTAGCCACACACAACATTTTAGAACCAACAACACTAGACAGCCTTTCCTTGGAAGAAACAGGGCGAGTCCTAGGACCTATCTTTGCTCATGATATCCTCACTCAAATAAATCTCCCAACCTACTCGAGCACAGAGATAGATACCAACTTCTCAACCAGCTACACCCCTCTTCTTCCTTCCCAGGTCAGCCTTCCAGAGACAACCCATACATTACTCGGAGAAAAAGCCTATGAATGTGGCTACTTCACCCAAGCTGTTGAAGAATACGGAAAGGCCCTAGAACTCAACCCGTCTACCTCGCACCTATACCTTGATCGAAGCGCAGCCTATTTCAGCCTAGGCGAATACGACTACGCTCTAGAGGACTTCAAAGAATACATCAACCAAGCCCCTCCCACTCAAGCCTTCTCTTTGTCCGATTTCAGCAAGGGATTTGCAAAAGGCCTTCCTAAAGGAATCTATGATTCCGGTGAAGGCCTCCTCTTTTTTCTATCAGACTGCGTAATCCATCCAATCCAGACCTGCGAACAAATGTGGGATGCCCTCACCCTCCTTAGCGACCTTGCCAAAACAAACGAATGGGGCACCATCGGAGAAGCCCTCGCGCCAGAAATCCACGAGCTTGTCACTCAGTGGGACACCATCCCATCCGATCAGCGCGGAGAGCTAGCCGGGTACGCCCTGGGGAAATACGGAGCGGACCTCATCATCCCCGCCGCTACAGCCAAAATAGCCTCCAAGGGACTAAAGGGAGCCAAGGAACTTTCCACCGTTTCAAGATCAATCAAATCAGCAGAAAAAACCCTACTCCTCGAAACCTCCGCCAGCTTAGAAAGTGGCGCCAAAATCGCTGAAATCGCTAAACTAGAGAGAAGGTTATCTGACTGGTTGGGTAAAGGCTCTAGATGTATTAAGAATGAAGCTGGGGACTTAGTTTTTCTCTCGCAAGACGGTCTGAGATGCGTCCGATTTGACTTTCATCGCACCAAGCCTCACCACAATCCCCATGGACATGTAGAGATAAAGGTCGGTGGTAAATGGATAAAATCCGGCCCAATTTACCCTTCAGATGTGCCACATAATTAGGACAAAAATATGAGAATTTACGATTCAGATTCGGATAAAAAAATAAACAGAGTCATTCTTTATTTAACGCTCGATGAGGCGAAAGAAATGAAAGATTCTCTTGAAGCAATCATAAAAAATACTGCACAACACCATCATGAGCATATACCCGACAGAAATGATGATTTCAAAAGAGAAATCTCAGTGTGCGTATACAACAAAGACAATCTTTCAAGTTTTGATGAGCGCTCTCAAAAACTAATCATCCTTGATGAATAATTAATAAGAAATCCCAATCAGCGCTTTAGAGATTGTCTACAAAGTCTAATTTTTTGGAGAATGTCTGGCTTTCAACTGGGAGATTTTTTTGAGAAAGCCGTACCCCAACGATTCGCCTGAATCCCATATTCCTCTAGAAGAATACAACTTTAGGAACAATTCAAAATGACACTAAAAAAGCATGAAAAACAGCAAATACTAAAAAATTTAATCGAAACAATATCCCATGCGGCTGATAAAGAATACCAAAAAAGGGTATGGCTTCTAGGCCTAGGCCCTGAATGCGAAGATTTTGATGATTTTACTGATGTAGTATTACATGAAAATGCAGGAGTCTTGAAGAATCATATAAATTTCGCTCTTTCAAAGGAGCAATATGAAACACTGAAACAATTCCAAAAGGAACTAAAAAATTTTTCTCAAACGATAGCCCTACCCTACCAACCTCCTGTATTTCTAGACACCTCTGAATGGGGAAAAATCATGAAAATGGCCAAGGAAGTCCTAGCAGCTTTCAATTACACAAAACCAAAAACTGAATAAGATTCCGATGAAAGAAGCTCTCACCACCAGATCCTCAGAAAGTCAATGCACATGCAGAAAAAATCTTAAGTGAAATAGTTAGCCATCCCGATAGAATAGACATCCAAGGGGAACTCAAGAGATTTGGAAAGGTCATTTGAAGGCCTCCTCTTCTTCCTTTCAGACTGCGTAATCCATCCCATCAACACCTGCGAACAAATGTGGGATGCCCTCACCCTCCTTAGCGACCTTGCCAAAACAAACGAATGGGGCACCATCGGAGAAGCCCTCGCACCAGAAATCCACCAGCTCATCACCCAGTGGGATACAATCCCATCCGATCAGCGCGGGCAGCTAGCAGGCTACGCCCTGGGGAAATACGGAGCAGACCTCATCATCCCCTCCGCTACAGCCAAAATAGCCTCCAAAGGGTTAAGGCGAGCCAAGGAACTCTCCACCGTTTCAAGATCACTTAAATCAGCAGAAAAAACCCTACTCCTCGAAACCTCCGCCAGCTTAGAAAGTGGCGCCAAAATCGCTGAAATCGCTAAACTCGAAAAGAGAGTATCTAGTTGGTTAGGCAAAGAAACGAAATTAATTCACAACAAGGCTGGAGATCCCGTTTTTCTTTCGGAAGATGGTTTAAGACGAGTAAGGTTCGATTTCAAACGCCCCCATCCCCACGAAAGTCCTCATTTACACTTTGAGCATCTCGTTAAGGGCGAGTGGGAAGAAATTAGCCGAATATATCCGATAGATGTTCCGCACAAATAGGAGAAGTTAATTTGAGAATTTTAGATGATGATTCAGATAAAAAATTAGACACAGTTAGCATCTTTTTAACAAAAGATGAAGCGATACAACTACGTGGATATTTAAATCAATTGATAGACAAACCAAAACTGCAACATACACATTTATCTAGTGAAGATTATAAAAAAGAAATCACCGTTTGCATATATGACACAAAAGACTTAGAAGGCTTCCACCCAAGATCAATAAAATTGATAAAAGAAGATGTATAACAAAAGCAAAAAATGTCTCTTTCAAGCAAACAATAAATCCTACGTTATTGAGGAAGATCCATTGGGATACGATCCCATCCGATCAACGGATGAGCTAGCCCTCCTCATCGGCCGAAATGCCAATAACTTCGCCACTGCAGCTTTTGTCTATTCATACATCTTCTAAAAGGCTGTAAAATTTCATTCTTCTTCTGAATACTTTTCTCTACCTTGACTTTCTCTCTTAAAAAAACAGGCAGTTGTAGAAAAAAAATACAGATTTGATTTTTTTTTGAATAACAATACTGTATCCTTCAAATATGAGAGCATCAGAAAGAGGTATCGTCCTTCCTATTACATTCGGGAGCATGTTCGAATGGTATGAAGTGTTTTTATACATCTATTGGGCTCCTCTTATATCTAGCAGCTTCTTTGATTTATCATTACCTTTGGCAGAGTTGATACATGCCGCATTAGTTCTGAGTATAGGCCTAATTGCTAGACCGATTGGGGGTTTATTATTTGGATATATTGGAGACAAATGGGGAAGAAAAGTATCTTTCCTTCTTTCAATTCTGTTAATCACCTTACCAAGTATTGCAGTAGCATTGATGCCCAACTTCACATCTTGGGCATACTCTTCAATAATTTATATTGGATTAATTAGGTTTTTCCAGGGGATTCCTGCAGGAGGTGAGCTTCCTGGCGCTCTTTGCCTTTTATCTGAGGGGGCATCTCTTGACAGAAAGAGATATTTATGTAGTTTTTTATTTGTAGGTCCACAGATAGGGCAAATCATCAGTATGTTACAGTGCTTACTACTGGAACAGTACTTAACACATGAACAACTCATTAACTGGGGTTGGAGGATCTCTTTTTTAATCGGAGGTGCAATAGGCATTACAGGCTTTTTCTTAAGAAAAAAATTACACGAGAGTGTTGCTTTTGAAAATTTGAAAACTCACCACAAAATTGAAGCTCATCCACTTCGAGAAAGTTTTAAACATCATAAAAAAAATATTGCAGTTGGATTTTTCATCTCCATCTTTGAGGTAATTGGATTTTTCATGATTTATTTCTTCTTGCTTCAACACTCTTCAAAATTACTAAACGTTAATCCATCTCACACTCTAGTTGTGAATTTGATTTTCTTAATTACCTTAACTGCAATAATGCCATTTATCGGTTATCTTGGAGATAAATTTGAAAACCGACCCCTATTTAAATTAAGTGCTTTAGGAATAATATTTCTATCTACTCCATTTTATTTTGCAATTAATCAACAATCATTTTTCTGGACCATCTTTTTGCTCTGCATTACAATTTTACTCTTTTGTATTCAATTTAGCTTACTTCCTTCTTTATTAGCGGATTTGTTTCCAACTCAAGTTCGTTTTACTTGCATAGGTTTTAGTTTCAACATCACTGATGGCATAATTGGGGGCATTATGCCATTTATAGGAACACTTTTACTTCAAAAAACTGGAAGTCCAGCAGCATTCATAGTTTTATTCCCCATAACCGCAATTATTTTTCTTATATTTCTAAGATTTGTAAAATTACGCCCTCCAATAAAAAACAAAATCGAATAAATTTAAAAAATCAACATCTACAACATCACTAATTATCTTTTCTAGATCTTGCATAAAACAATGAAATTACATAACAATGTTCTTTTCATCCCAGAAAAGAAAAAGATTGGAGAAAAAAATGGTTTCAAAAAAATATTGGAAATCTGCAATTGATGAATTTCTTACTCTTGTCAAACAGAAAGAGACTAGAAGTGAAGTCAAGATTCTTCGTACCAAATTCCAAGTTTTACCCGGTGTATTCTCTCCTGAGTATTCTTCTGATACAGCTTGGTTTGCTGGAAAAATACTCCCATTAACAAAAGGAAAAACATTTCTCGAAATAGGATCAGGAACTGGCGTTATAGCATGTTTAGTAGCTCTGAATAACGCATCCTCTGTGGTAGCTACAGACATTAATCCAAAGGCGATTAAAAATATTCGATTGAATGCTCAGCTTCATAATCAAAGTATTTCAATAAGAGAAGGTTCCACATTCGACCCAATCCGACATGACGAATTATTTGATATCATTTTTTGGAATCATCCTTTTTATTATACAGATGAAAAATTCGATAAGAATTCAATGTTGGAAAAATCTGTCTGTGATACAAATTATGAAGCCTTAGAGTCATACCTAAAAAGAGGAAAAAAACATCTTAAAAGAAATGGTCTTCTTCTCCTTGGCACTAGTAATATTGCTAGAATTAATATAATAAAGAGCATGTCAAAAAAAGAAGGCTATAAAACATCCCTCTTAGCAAAAACAGAGGTCCCGATTTATAGAGGGAAAAAGACTAAAATGGACATTAGAATATACTCCTTTACACCGTAAGTGTATTTATTTCCCTCAACGACTGTATTGCAAAATCCGTTTTCCTGCGCTCCTCAGCTCCTGATAAGCTTCTCGATAGCCATACCATCTATGCAACATTGGGCTTTTTTGCTATAAAAATTACAAATGGTGGGGTTGTTAGTTCATCTTTCCAAGCATAAGGCTCTTCGTTCGCACCTACAGGATAGTGAACTTGTAATAATTCAAGATCTGAAAGGTCAAAGCATTCTTTGTAATCTTTTTCTTTCCAATAGTAATCATGAAACTCAATTGCTAGCTCTTTCAGACCAAGTTTTACGACATCTCCAGATTTAGGGGAAATATTTTCTTGAAAATTTACATTAAAACACATCCAATCTCGTGCTTTTAAATGCAAATTTTCGCTTCCAGTTATTCCATAAAAAATCCCTTCATGTCTTAAGAAAGCTGATGCATTATTTAAGTAACCAACAATCTCTTCTTTTGTCGATAATTCAAAAAGAACAAAAGAAGAAAAAACCATATCGAAATCAGAAAAATTATTTAAATTTTCAGTATTATCAAAATTCAGATGAGGGAAATTCTCTTTTGCTTGAAAAACCATGTCTGAGCTTTTATCTAAACCTGTTACTTCATACCCTTTTTCGAATAAAACCTGGGTTGAAGCGCCTGTTCCAGATCCAAAATCTAAGACCTTGTTAATGTTCCCTAAATTTTTGACCTGCTTAGAAAAGTCCCTATATGCTAAAAATCGATGTGGCAATTGATGAGTATCAGAATATTGGCTTGCTTGTGTAGAATCATGCAACTCACCTGATTTATATTTTTTTTTATTTTCCACTACAAGCCCCCTTTAAATATACTCACCTTCAATTAGCTCAAATTCGACTGTATCAGTCTCTTTTAGTTCTATTTTTTCAAGCTGCTTAAGCTTTAACTTGTTAGCAAATGCAATATCTTCTAGGAGTCTTTCATGACCAAGATCTTTCGAAAAGCCTATCAGCAATCTTCCTCCCTGTTTTAGATATGAGCGCCCTGTTTCTATAAACTTACGAATCGCTTGATAGCCAGGATCAAATACTTGCTGTTCGATTAAATTTGCTTTTACTCCAGGGTCTAAATACCCAAATGGTAATGCCCAGAATATCACATCGAATTTTTGGCCTTTGGGTATAGAACCAAGCACATCTCCAGTATAGACTTGGACGCTATCACCTACTCCGTTTTGCTCAGCATTAATTTTGGTATTTTCGCTAGCAAAAGGGTTGATATCAGTGGCGACCACATTAAGGTTTGTGCTACTTCTTGCAACAAGACAGCTAATCACTCCGGAACCACACCCAACTTCACAAAAGTCTTTCGCTCCTTTGACGTAATTACGAACTTTTTTAGCAAACCAATGAGTAGAAGGGAAAAAACCTGCATGAAACACTTCTGGGTGAATTTTAAATACATTGTCTTCTATTGTGATTTCATCCCAATCATTTCGACCGGTCTTCTCTAGAAATTTTTTAGTTTGCTCTACCTCGGTTTTTTTTGGGTCATCAAATCGAATAAGCTGCGACAAATACGTTTTTATTTTCTCTACATCGAAAATTTCAGCATTTTTTAGCTTTTTCTCTGCATCGATTGAGAAATTTATTCGATAGTATCGTCTCAAATCGAAATAGGTATCTAATTCATTGGGGCCAAATCCGCCGCATAAAACTATATCATTTAGTCCATAAGCCAGAAGCGTATTGATTTTTCTTTTAAACACTTCTTTTGATTCTGAACGGCCATTTCCCTTGCTATTATCTAATAATATGTAGGCCCCATGGCTTTTTAGAAGATTCCTTAATTTGGAATTATGCAGCAAATGGAAATTGTCATCCGAAAATGGTACATCTATGGAAAAAAGACTGCTGGCTTTTTTAATGGCCACAGTTTCACCGTCTGGCAAATCGTTAAGTTGAAGCCTATCAACAAAAGGGAGTTTCTTTTTAATCGTATCTAGATCATTCAAGGGATTGTCTGAATTCTGGAAAGTAAAGTGCAAGACGGGTATTAAGCTTTTGTATTGCTCACAGGCTTGAAAAAGCGATTTTAACTTTTTTAATTCCTTGCTATTTGAAAGGGTATTTTTGTTTGCAGAGATTCCAACGCAAATTTCTAATAGTGGGTCTCTTTTCTGTTTTTTGATAAAATCTCCAATTTCTTTTATCTGACTTACATTATTGGCATGAAATTGATAAAAATATGGGCGAGATTTATTTTTAAAGGAATGTTGAAACTTGTTTTTTTTAGTTTCTATATACTTCTTATTATGCTTATTTGAACGAATGATAAGTGGCACTCGCTCAACTACATTAATCCCTAATTTTGCAATCTCAGAAACTTTCGATGGGTTGTTCGTTAAAAGCCGAATCGAGTCGATGCCAAGATCGTCCAACGCTTCTTTGACTTTCTCATATGTTCTTTCGTCCGGATTATGACCAAGTAGTATATTTGCTTCAAATGTGTCATACCCTTTTGATTGAAGCTGGTATGTTTTGATTTTTTCAAAGAGACCAATCCCTCTCCCCTCTTGACGTAAATAGACTAGGACCCCGCCTTCTTTCCTAATTGCTTGAAGGGATCTTTCTAATTGCTTTCCACAATCACAATGAAGACTTCCTATTGTATCTCCCGTTATACATTCACTGTGAACTCTTACAAGTACATCTTTTGAAGCATCCAAATCCTGAGTTGATAAAACGACGGTCTCTTTTCCAGATTTGTCTTTATAAACACGAATGTTGAAAACCCCGTATTTCGTGGCTAGCTTTGTTTCTACGAATTTTTGGTCAATTAAACTCAGCTCAGAGTTTTCATCTCGTATTGACATTAGATCCTCTCCCCTTTTTGAAACCCATTTCTTTAATAATTAAACTTTGCAGGATATTAGTGTTTTACGAGGTTATTCTTGTCATTTTGAGCATTGGGTTTCAGGTAATTTCTATTCACCAATTCTTTTTCCTGCTTTCATATGAAATAGTATACCAATAGCGAATTTTTTTTCTATGTATTATCACCTTCTTGGTTTATCCATAGGAATCAAGTGATTAATAGCTATAAAGATAGTAAATAAAAAAACAATTAAAAGCTTGTTAAATTAAAATTTAAAATAATATAATTAAGTCGTCAATTTTAGCAAGCTGAGACCACTTTCCTTTTAGGAGCAAGGAGAGAGCGCTAATGGTCGAGAGGCCCAAGAGCGTGAGGGTAAAGAAGAGGAATTTGCTGCCGGGATCGTGATAGGAGTAGTGATTGAAACCAACTTCAATCGACATCTATAAAGACTAAAAGATCTAGACTAAGACGCTTAGTGCCCCTTCTATGTCTTTAGCTTGGCGAGCAGCCTCAACAGCTGCACGTACTTGAGCTTGGGTTCTAGCTCCTAATGGACTTAGCTCATCTGAACTTGCAGCGACTGCATTTTTTAGCTTTTCAATTTGTGCGGCTACTCTGACTACTATCTCTAGATACTCTTTGTCGTCTTCTGTTATTTCGTGTGAATCTCGCTCATGTATCGCTTCAGCAAGTTCGTCAATTTTTTGGATTAAATCAGCATTATCTAAAACGGCTAACTGGAAGGGAACATCGCCATAGGGCACCATTGTTTCAGCAATGCCGTCTAATTCTTTTTTTATTCCAATTTTTGTGGAAACGCTATTTCCATAAGGGATCATTGAGGCTGCTGCTGCAAATGCAGCACTCACTCCCCCGAACGACCAATTCGAACTACTCATAATTAATCTGTGTTTTTTAGTTTATTTTAAATAATAATATTAACACAATCTTAATAGTATTTCAAATAAAATTACATAATTTTATAGCACCAAAGCGTAAGTGACGAAGAGAGAGGCTCTTATAAATTTGAGGCAAGGCTAGCGAGCGATGTCTGCCAGCTGGGGTTGCTTCTCTTTGAGGAGGAGGGGGACGGCGCTGAAGGCGGCGAGGCCCAGGATGGTGAGGGTGAGCAGTCTAATTCATGCTCATTCAACACTTTCAAAACAGTAACAATTATGGAATTTTTCTCACGCTGGGAATTTTTTTTCATGTTTGGTGCTTTAATTCTTAACCGAACATTCAATCTATTACAATCTTTCTCAGACACTTCTTTGAACCTGTTTTTCAGCTCATCAAAGCCGATACATTAATTATTTTAATGCCAACAAATTTCGAATTAAATAAATTATACTGATTGACAACGGATTGATATTGTTTGTAGTATCCGCACACTTTAAACCACACAACCAATAAGGAGGTTTACAATGACAGAAACACCAAGAACTATAACTGGGAGACGCTTCGATGCAGAGGCAACTAGACAGCACCTCAGAGATCAAATCGATGCAGGTTTAGACAGAAGTCAAGGTGCTAGCAGAACGGGAAGCAAAACTGCAGCTACTGGAATTATTCCGATAGTATTTGCTGGCATTGCAGGGACCCTGAAGTTTTTTCGTGTACCTGAAAGTGTTTGTTCTGCAGTCGCTGGATTGGGAGGAGCAAAAGTTGCAGGGTACGCAGATTCCATTGCTGACTCTTCAACCAGATCTACTACCAGCGTTGCTAGAGCTGCACTTCACAAAAGTGCTGACTCTTCTGCAGGTTCAACCGCATCTGTGGCTAACTGGATCGTTTCTTGGTTTCGCTAGGAAAGGCAGGAGCCCCTTTGAAAAAAGGGGCTGTTTTAGAGCCGATCTCGAACTCGCTGGAAAAAATTAGGGCAAGTCCTGAGAAATGCAGTTTCACTCAAGTTGTAGCTGAACTCTCTTTGTGTAGAACGCCTGTGCCAATTGTTGCGGCTATTATAACGACCGCCATTCAAATATGCAGCACAAAACTCATGAAACAAGAAAAAAATTAACGTAATAGGATTTCTAATCGAGCTTATTTCAGTTTTAGCAAAAAAATCATTAACAATCCTTACAACTTTTCTGCCATAAAATCGTTCCGATTTATTTAGGGTCGGAGTTCTAGGTACTAATTTCTTAACAAAATATGGCAATGTATCTACAGTGAATGTTAGTCCTGTGTTGGGGATGGTAACTAATCGATTTCCCCAAAAAGAAACTTCTACTTTAGCCCCATCCAAAAATTGATCAATTTCTTTAAGCGTGAATATTCTAGATAATTGTATCTCTGCATCACTTAAGGGGCCATTTTTAAGTAGCTTTGAAACTGGCTCGATTTTTGCTGTTCCTAAAGTGTAGCGATCAAACTTAGCTTGATCAAGATGCCAATCTTCTCGAGGTCCGTAACCACAGGATCCTAAGCTAGTAATCCAGTTGTTCACAATAAAAAAAATGGAAGTGAAAATGTTTTGAATAGTCGTTTCTTCAATATTCAAGTATAAGCCGTTGATTTTTTCAATGACTTTTCTTGCAAGAAGCCGTTCTGATCTACCTGGAGAGGGATTTTTATCTATTAATGAATCCACAAGAGCGCATAACCAACCCAACGCTATCAATTCTTGTTCTTTTGGAATTGCTACTTCCCGAAATCCCCAGAAAGATACTCGTGCAGAAGCACCATCTAAAAATTGATCGAATTCTTTAAAAGTATGAATGTTTCTTAGTTGTGTGCTCATATTTTTGTTGCCTTCGCTCCTGGGTCTTGATATATCCTTATCCAGTTCGGTTGGGTATACCAACTAGTTGGAGTTATCACTGTTCTTATTTCACATGCAGGAAGCTCAACTCCTACTTCTCTTAATCGTTTTGCTGCCCATGTCATACAACTATCGGCTCGTTTACCCGTTATTGGAGAAAATTCTTCATTCCACCTCGAATCGGCTCCCCAAAGGGAAAACTGTTTTGGGAGATAATTTTTTCTTTGATATTTAACAATGTTTAAAAAGGACATTCCTCTTTCACGTCTAATTTTCCACACACGCGACCTTGTACAATACTGAATCACTTTTTTATGAGTGATATTTTTTAAATTTATTGTTTCTTCTGCATTCAAGTCAGCTAATTGTGTGAAATAGCTTCCATTATCTACTCCTTCTAGCACAAGCTGTGCGTGGTTATTGCCAGTCCCTTTGTTACCAACAAGAGTAATTCCCCAGTAAAACTCGCTTACAAGGACTCTTTCATCAATGCGACTTGATCTGTGAATAGGAGTTAAAGTGATCGAATATGGTATGTCGCTAAAGCCTTCAGTAGAAGCTTCAAATTTATTCAAGTGTCTAAGATTATTTCCTGATGTCCTTATTTTGTCCAGCGTGTTTTTAGATGCTTTTGAAGCACTAAGATCACTTTTGAAAAGATAGAGAGAATATTCATGGCCAGCTTCATTTAATGGTTCCTGCCGTAAAAAATCCCCTGGATCTGTGTGTTGTTCACGCGAGACCCCGCCTAATGATTGTGTAAATGGAGATTTAGTCCGAGCAAATAGTTTTATATTTATGCCATTTGTGAAGTGTTGTCTCTTAAATTCAATTTCAAATCTATCACCAAGTTCATTGGATAGACAAAGTGTAGGCTTAAACAAAACCGGTGCGCTATGTCTGTTCAAAGTTAGTTCGTATTCGCCAGACCTGAGGTATGAAAGTATTTCTCTATAGGGAAGGCCCATATCACCACTCTCTTCGCATTCTTCAGTTGTGCCAGTTTCGGGATAATAAAACTGTGATGTAGCTGTATAATTTAGCTCGCCACCTTTTTCATAAAATCTGATCTGCGTTCCATCTATGTTGTATTTAAGGATGGTCGAGTCGGCAAAACTGAATATTGTATAGAGAGCAACTGCTGAAGCTGCTACTGCAACTAATGTATTTGTGTATCCAAAAACAGAGCAGTCAAAACTGCTTGTTAAATCACTGCATCTTTGCTCTAAATTGCCATGTTGAAGCCAATATGGAATCGTTGCTAAAGCTGCAGAAAATACGGTTTTTCTAATAACCTCTGGAGCATAGATTTTGAGAAATTTTTCTCCTGCTTTTGAACACAAATATGTTCCAATTATCCCACAGGTTACCCGAAATGGCAGCTCGAACATGCTATCATTTGGTAGTTTTTCTCCGATCGTTGCCAGGCAATATGCGCCTTCTGTTGCATTAACTGTGCTCAACGCCGTATCTAGATTCATCGAAACCTCCTTGAAGCTCTGGGCATAATCTAGATAGTATAAATGCATTCGATTTGTTTTTCTTATAAAAACAAAATTAATAACACAATTAAAAAATTATTTTTTAATCATTTTACACAAAAGTATTTTAGAAAAATCAAAGCCCAGCTTCTGCCAGCTGAGGTTGTTTCTCCTTGAGGAGGAGGGGGACGGCGCTGAAGGCGGCGAGACCCAAGATGGTGAGGGTGAAGTAGAGGGGTTTGCTGCCAGGGTCGAGCTGGGTGGGTGGGAAGAAGCTGATGGTGATGGCGAAGATGGCGTTGAGGATGCCGATGGAGCTGATGATCCAGACACCGAGGTTGGAGTTTGTGATTTTGTATTTGCGAGGCACATCGGGTCTTTTGTAGCGGAGGTAGATGGCGGCGAGGAAGAGGAGGATGTAGGCGATGAGGTAGAGCTGGGAGGAGGTGGCGGTGAGGAGCCAGAAGGCGATGTTGAGGTTGGGCATGAGGAGGAAGACTAGCGAGAGGATGGAGACGATTAGGCCTTGGAAGAGGAGTATGCCGATGGGCATGCCTTGGTTGTTTTGAGCGGTGACCCATGCTGGTAGGGCGCAGTCTTTGGCTGCGGCATGGAGGATTTTACTGGGGCCGGCAAGCCAGGTGCTGACGCCGCCGAGGGCTCCGATGCCAAGCATAGCGGCCATGAAGGGTTTGAGGTAGGCGAGGTTATGGTGGACGAGGAAGATGTTGATGACGTCGAGGGGGGCGCTGAGGAGGCTGATGGACTCGCGAGGGATTACAAGTCCTACTGCGAAGGTGCCGAGGATGAGGAGGACGAGGATGATGGCGGTTGAGATGAAAATGGCACGGGGGAAGTTTTTTTGGGGATTGTCTACTTCGTTGGCGTGGGCGGCGGGCATTTCCATGCCGGCATAGCCGAGGAGGATTCCGGCGAAGAAGACGTAGTCTCCGATGTGGCTGAGCTTGGGAAGGAGGTGGGAGCTGGAGAGGACCATTTGTGTCTCTTGACCTGTCAGTACCCAGTGGATCCCAAAGCCGATGATGAGGATCCCAGGGATAATGGTTCCAATGAGGAGGCAGATGGAGCTGATCCATCCGGAGATTTTGGTTCCTTTGAGGTTGAGGTAGATCATACCCCAGAAGCTTGCGATGATGAGGCTGCAAAGGAAGGCTTTGTTCTGTGCAAGCTCTGGTGAGACTATGTAGGCAATACAGGTTCCGATGAAGGAGAGGATGGTAGGATACCAGACGACGTTGGAGATCCAAACAAACCAACTGGTGGCTATGCCAGCTCTGGTTCCAAAAGCTTCTTGGATCCAGACGTAGATTCCGCCCTTGCTGGGCCATCCGGTCCCAAGTTCTGCTGATATGAGGCCTACGGGTATAAGGAAAAGTACGGCTCCCATGAGGATGAAGAATAGGGAGGAAAGGCCAAGCTCGGCGCTAATGGGCCAGTTGCGAACGCTTAGGATCGAGGATACGAATATGCCGATGAGGAGGACGATATTAAGGGATTTTTTTTCCATAGCTAGGGGGAGATTATATAGGAGTGGGGTTATTTTGCCAAGGTGATTGGGGCTTTGGTTAGCCTGGCAATGAGATATATGGTGGCAAGGGCTGCTGGGAAGGCGAGGACGAGGATGTGATCGGAGAGGTTAAGGAATGGTGAGATGGCAACGAGGAAGGCGCCGATGGCCACGCCAAGCCAGCAGGATAGGGAGCTTATGTGGCGGAAGTAGAGGGTGGCGATGGTAAGAGGGCCGAAGGTGGCTCCAAGTCCTGACCAGGCGTATTTAACGAGGCTGTCGATGGTGGCATTGCCGGGCAGAGCAATGGACAGGGCAACTAGCGCTGAAAGGATGCATGCGATGCGTGTGACTCGGATTTGGGTTTTGTCAGAGGGGTTTGGGTTAAAGAAGCGCTTGTAGAGGTCTTCGGATATGGTGGTTGAGAGGATTAGGAGCATCGAGCTTACGGCATTGAGGATTGCTGCCAGAATAGCGCATAGGAAGAGGCCGGAGAGGAATGGGGCAAAGTTTTGCTTTACGAGGAGAATGAAGACGTGTTCTGGGGTTGAGAGATTCCCGAGGGTGGCAATCCCTACAAAACCTACATAGGTAGCTGCTAATAGTGTGAGGATTTGCCAGCTCATGCCGATTTTTTTTGATGATGAAATTTCTTTGGGGTTACGTATGCCCATAAACTTGGTGATGATGTGGGGCTGTCCAAAATAGCCAAGTCCCCATCCAAACATGAGGAGGAGATGACTCCAGATCATTGAGGGCTTTTCGAAGGAAAAGGGAGAGAGTTTTTTCCCATGAGAGTGGATGGCTTCTATGATGGAGTGAATGCCTCCTGTATCAAAGGTGATGTATAAGGGAACAAAGAGGATGACTGCTAGAAGGAAAAATCCTTGGAAGAGATCTACTCTCGCAAGGGTCATGTATCCACCTATAAGCACAAAAGGCAAAATGAGGACCACTCCAAGAATGACTCCTAGGGCATAAGATATTGGGAAGAGTGTTTGAAAGAGGATTCCTATTCCACAAAGAGCCGCTGCTACATAGACGGTATAAAAAAGAAAGAGCGTGCTTGAGGTGATGATCCGTCCTGCGGCCCCGTTTTGCCCCAGTCTTTTTTCAAAAAAGCCCGAAAGGGTGACGCTTCCCATTTTTTCTGTATGAGTCCGAATCTTTGGGGCTATGAAGACCCAGTTCGCCCACATCATAAGTGTAAGTCCAATCGCTGCCCAAATATGGTTCCCGCCACTTATGAATACTGCTCCTGGGTAAGCCATGAAAAGCCAATTACTCATGTCGCTAGCATGAGCAGCAAGCGCTGTCGTCCATCGATCAAGGGAGCGATCCCCTATAACGAAGTCTTTTTGCGTTAGTGCTTTTTTCTGCTTGTGATTAGCAAAAAAAATCAAAAACGCGAAATAAATGAAGATTGCAAAAAATTCGTTCATAATGAGGTGACGAGGATAGCAGATTGCTAGAAATATACCCAAAACAATTCAAGATTTGGTTTTGGATAGCTTTTTGAAAAATAATCTTTGAATAAAGTTTTAAGAAGTTTATCATAGCTTTGCCAATTGGAGGTTTTTATGTACAAGATTGGTTTTGCTATTGTTTTAGCTTTCTCAAGTGCTTTTGCGCAGGATTTTGCTTTTGACGATTATCGGGTTGATGTGGTGGAAGCCCCTAGCACGCTTAAGTATGTGTCTGTGGATTTGGCTGCCATTGCCAACCTCAAGGGGGTCATCAATGTAGGCGTTCGGCAAGAGGGCGATAAGCATGGTTTTGACTTTGGCATGAGCAATGGCAGGGCGAAAGAGTTTTCTCAGAGTTTTCTCTATGGCTCTTATCTCAAATTCATCGACGCTTCTGCTACGGCTAAATATTATACGGGTTTTGGCGGCCGCTCTGGCATCTCTTGGGGCACTGCTAACTATGCGATTGAGACGATGGGAAGCTTTTCAGTAGGCAGAAGTTTTTTGGCTGGGAGTTCTGGAAGGCAGTTTTTTGAAGTAGGTCTTTTGTGGCCCCGTTTTTACCATTTTCACTTCCCGGTCTACTACGGGACGAAGGGAAAATATAAAAATAATTTTTCAAACTACCGAAATGTCGATGTCTCTTTGTTCTATGGCTGGATGTTTTAGATCAAATCGGGTAGAATTTTTTGATTATGCGTTGGTTACTTGGAATGGTATTTAGCTGGAGCGTTTGCCAAGCACATTTATCGGATATTCGTGGATGGGATCAGACTTTCATCAATGAGACTCTTTTGAGTCAGGGTTTGATTTTTGAGATTATGAGTAGTCATCTTGATGCGATTAAGTGCGTTGAGGGAAATCGTGTTTATCTGAAAGCGGATCACCTGCAGCCAAGTGAAGAGGGTATGATGCTCGTATGTGACGGTTCTTCTGCGATTTTATTGCCGAGGATCTATTCTGACCAGTATGGCTGCTATATCAAATCTTCGATGCTCTGCACGAGCTGCGGCTTCGATCTCCCTGATGAAATAGAGAATTGTAAGAGGTAATTATGAGTGCTACTGTGTATGAAATCAAACATGCGGAAAGTGAAGCGGAGATTTTGGGTTGTTTTGATCTGCTCAGGATTTTGCGGCCTCATTTGGAGCGGGAGTCTTTTGTTGAGAAGGTCCGCATGCAGAAGGAAGAGGGTTACACTCTGATTTTCATTTCTGACGACGAGGGAGCCAAATCGGTTGCGGGTTTTCGGGTAGCTAATTTTCTTGCTTGGGGTAAGGTTCTCTATGTCGATGATTTGATCACACTTCCGGAAGCGCGGGGGATTGGTTTTGGCACGCACCTTCTCAAGCATTTGAAGGGGGTAGCCAAAGAACATGGATGCAACGGCATCCACCTCGATACGGGTGTGGAGAGGGATGACGCCCACAGGCTATACTTGAACTTGGGGATGCATATCAACTGTTTGCATTTATCGATGGACCTTGAGTAGATTTTTTATTTTTTTCATTCGTATTTATCAGTGGACGCTCAGTCCCCTTCTGGGGAAGCGCTGCCGTTTCTATCCGTCTTGCTCTGAGTATTGTGCTTTGGCGCTGAAGAAGCATGGGGCTCTAAGGGGTGGATGGAAGGGGCTTTGGCGTATTCTGCGCTGCGGCCCTTGGAGTAGGGGCGGGGTGGATGAACCCTAGGGAAGCGTTAGAGTTTGGCCGATATTGAGGCGGTCTGAGTGGAGGTCGTTGGCCTCGAGCAGGGCTTTGATGGTGGTGTTGTGATCGCGAGCTATTTTCCAAAGGCTGTCGCCTGATTTCACTTTGTATGTTTTTTGTGTTGCGAGTCTTGGTTTGGGGGGCGCGGCTTTGAGCTCGATAAATCTTCGCTTTGTGTCTTGGAGGTTGAGCTCTTCGGGGATGTCTTCTGCTGCTTGGTCGTAGAGGATGGCGGCTGCGGTCTGCCAGATGGAGTCGCTGCGAGGGCTTTGGATGAGCGCGCGCAGAAAGGAGGCGGGGGCTTTGTCTGAGAGGAGCGTGCAAAGGGTTAGGACTTGCTCGTTATCTAAATTTTTTAGGCAGTAGTCTTGGTCTATTTCAACGAGAATTTTGGCGGCGAGTTTAGAATTTTCTGACAGGAGCCGGAGGAGGAAGTGGCGCCTTTCTTGGGCGGTGAATTCACTGGTTTGGCGCAGGTGGTCGGAGGTTTCAGAGAGTATGGACCAGCTCCCTTGGCTGAGCAGGGCTGCGAGGTATTCTTTTTTGAGCTGAATACCTGTTTTTGAGAAGAGAAGACCTATGAAGTGGAATTCGGGGGTGAGGGAGAAGGCTTCAAGGAGGGAGGGATCGAATGGCGCACGGAGAGCTTGCAGCTTGAGGAATAGTCCTTCGGAGGTGAGGGGCCACTTTTCTGTCTTGGCATACTGGAGGATGGCTTGGAATTGGTACTCGGCAAGGCTAGGAAAGACGGTAAGGTGGATGGGCTCTCCTGTGGGAGCGTGGTAGGTTATCTCTCTTTTTTGGAGGGTTACCCCGCCGAGGGCTCTTTCTAGATTAAAGTGGTGGAATTCTGTTAGGCAAGAGAGGGCTAGGTCACGGCGTGTGCAGCCTGACTCGACGTGGTCGTTGTTGCCAAGGCGGATGAGTAGATCTTGAAATGAGAGTGCGGCGTATTTTGTTAGGGTACTTTGCAGATCTAGGCTTTCTTTGATGGGTTTTGAGGTTTTATTATTCGAGGCAAGGGGGCCATTGTTTTCGGTCATGGCGAAATAGAGAAATGTAGTGAGGAGTCCTACGTTCAGAGTACAACTGATGATAAGGGCTTGGGTCAGCCATTTGGCTTTTTTGACCCAGGGGTCGCGATAGGCTGTCATTTGCTTTACATGGAGGGTTTATTCTGATATAAGTGTATATCTTAAATAGGATTTTTTGAATATGAAAGTCTCTCTAAATTGGCTCAAAGAATATTTAGATCTTACCCAATCCCCTGAAAAAATTGCAGATGCAATGACGCTGGCTGGCTTAGAGGCCGAAGGGATGGAAGAGGTAGGAGATGACGTGATTTTTGAAATCGGTCTCACCCCAAATCTCGGTCACTGCATGAGTGTTGTCGGGATTGCCCGGGAGCTGTCGGCGATTTTGGAACTGCCTCTAAGGCGTAAAGAGGTTGTGATTGAGGAGAGCGACGAGCCAATTTCGATTGGGGTCAAGATTGAGGACAAAGAGCAATGCTATCAATATAGCTGTCGCGAGGTTCGAGATATTGCGGTGGGCCCCTCTCCTGAGTGGTTGATCAAAAAACTTGAATCGGTAGGCCTTCGCAGTGTGAATAATGTGGTCGACGTGGGCAATCTTGTGATGATGGAATGTGGGCAGCCGCTCCATATGTTTGACCGAGACCAGCTAGAGGGTGATTTAGTTGTGCGGGCGGCAAATGGCGATGGCAAGATGCAAACGCTCGATGAAGTTGAAAGGGAGATTCCCGATGGAGTTCTTCTTATTTGTGATGAGAAGCGCCCCGTTGCTTTTGCTGGCGTGATGGGCGAGCTTTCTTCTGCTGTTTCTGAAAAGACAATAAATGTGGTGATTGAGGCGGCGCAGTTCACTCCACAGTCGGCACGAAAAACAAGCAGGCTTCTCAATTTACGCACCGATAGCGGGCAGCGTTTTGAGCGGGGCATTGATCGCCTTGGCATAGAGGGTGCTTTAGACATGGCAGCTGCTATGCTAGGTGGCTTAGTTTGCAAAGGTAGCGCTCGGGAAGTAGCCGTCGACTACACTCCTTGCATTCTGGAGTTTTGCCCTGTTAGATGCAATCGCCTTCTTGGGGTCGATCTTAGCGTCCGTGAGATGTGTATGCTCCTTGGCAGGCTCGAAATCGAGGTTCTATCTGATACTCCTGAGGTGATTCAGGTGGCTGTCCCCTCTTATCGAAATGACTTAACTAGCGCCATCGATCTCATTGAAGAGGTCGGTAGGATGTATGGGTTCAATAATATCCCTAGGGATTTTCCCCGCCACGCGTCCTCTCCTTTGACGCATGCTCCTATTTTTCTATTTGAGGAGGAAATTCGGACGAAACTGGTCGCTCAAGGTTTGCAGGAGTGTTTGACTTGCGATTTGATCAGTCCTAAGCTTTCTGAAATGACAATGGAAAAAACGCTCACTCCAATTAAGGTGCTCCATCCCGCTTCGGTCGATCAATCTATTCTGCGAACTACCTTGCTTCCAGGATTGTTGGAAGTAATCAAGTTTAACCTAGACCGGCAGAATGCAAACATAGCGGCTTTTGAAGTGGGTCATATCCACTTCAAAGAAAAGGAAGAATTTTTCGGCGAGCCTGCCTGTGGAATCATTCTCACAGGAAAAGAAACTCCCTACCATTTTGAGAAAAAACCAGATGACGCCGACTTTTTTGACGCAAAGGGCCATGTGGAAAATCTATTGAGTTCTGTGGGTTTAGCAGGAGCGGATTTTGAACCCTCTCATTTGCAAAATTTTCATCCTGGAAGGCAAGCAAGGGTGATGTGCAATGATGTAGCTGTCGGGGCTCTTGGAGAAGTTCATCCCAGGCATCTGAAAGAAATGGGCATCGGGAAGCGGGTTTATTACGCAGAAATCAATTTGCGCGATTTAATGGACTTAAAAAGAAAAACTCATAAAGCAAGAGAATTTTCTCTCTTCCCAGGATCTGAGCGAGACTGGACGATTCCTTTAGATGAAAAAACTCCCATCGGTACTATTTTAGAAAACATCTCAAAGACCAACTCCCCCCTTTTAGAGAAAGTGTATCTTTTAGATCTTTACAAAAGTGACAAGATCGGGAAAGATAGGAAGAACGCAACGTTCCGATTCACATATCGAGACCCAAAGAAGACGATCGCTTTTGAAGAAGTGGAAAAGGAGCACGCGAAAATTACAGAAGGTATAGCAAAAAAGTTCGCAGTATTGTAAGCTGGGCAATTAAGGATGAATTGAGGTCTTAATGATGAAAAAGTTTTTACTCTCTCTCCCCGTTTTAGTGGGACTAATTTTAGCTGGATGTGGTGGCGATGGCTCGGGAGGCCAAGTGATTTCTAAGCGCTACATTCACAAATATGGCTATGCTGTTTCCCAGTCAGAGTGGGAATCGCACAATTATCCTGGTCAGGTCATCACCTCCATGCGTAATGGCGTTACGGTCACATCGACTTATGAAAACGGCGTCCTCCACGGCCCAACTACCCATACGCATCCTCATAGCCAAACAGTTCAGTATTACTATCTCTACAACTCTGGAGACCTAAAAAAAGAGCTCGAGTACGATGCTCTGGGCATGCCTATCCAAGAAACAGCTAAGCTCTCCCCTCACCGCTACTGTATAACAAAGTGGTTCGGCGATGGCTCTCCCATGAGCGTAGAAGACTATGCAGATGATGAGCTTTTAGACGGCAAGTATTACACTCTTAGCAATGAAATTGAATCCCAAGTCCAGCGAGGCATTGGCCTTCGCACCTGTAGAGATCAAAATGGCGTCCTCGTTTCTAAGGATCACTTCGATAGCGGCTATATGACCAAAAAGGAATCATTCTTCGCAAGCGGCAATCCTAAGAGCGTAGATCACTACACAATGAATAGAAGAGATGGTGAGCGCACCGTCTTCACAGAAAAAGGCGAACCTCTTGCTATTGAACAATGGGCAGAAAACCAGCTCCACGGGAAAGCAACCTACTTCAATAACGGTAAGAAGCAGGTGGATGTGAATTTCGTCGCCGGCGCTCGAAACGGTATTGAAACCCATTTCATTGATGGAGAAATCATTGAGCAAGAAATCCACTGGATTTTCGATAAGCGCCACGGACCCACCAAATTCTTCGTAGGTGAAAACTTAGCTAAAACTGAGTGGTACTACGACGGGAAGCTCGTCACTAAGAACCACTTCGATGAACTCGACAAACTCGATCAGATGATCACCAACTCTGCCAATGAGTTCTCAGATAGCTCAGTTAGATAAGACTGGATTTTGGAGGCAACACAGTTGCCTCCTCCATTTTCAAAACACTAAACTCCAAAAAATCACTCTTAAGAAAGCCGATCGCTTCGGCTTAGTATTTATCGACAGCCCAGAATTGCCTGAGGTTGTAGAGTGGTTTACCCATCTTCTCAAGGGAGAAACTCTCCCCTTCCCCCTTCCCCTTCACCTAAAAGTAGGCCCTTTTCAAAAGCAGGTGCTCGAGAAATTACAAAAGATCCCCCTGGGAGAAACAAGGTCGTATAAAGAGATAGCATGCCAACTAGGGCGGCCAGGAGCTGCCCGGGCAGTGGGCACTGCATGCCGGATCAACCCCTACCCACTTGTGATCCCTTGCCATCGTGTGATTAGCTCAGGCGGTGGACTCGGAGGGTTTGCCTACGGAGTTGCAATGAAACGCAGGCTCTTAGATTTCGAAGATCAAATAGGTTCTTCCTGAGGCGATGCTATGGGATCGCCTTCAAGATGCGCAGAAGGGAACTCTTCGTCTTCTCCCAGCGCCATTTCATCGAGATTCATCTGCTCTTCTTCACTGCCCTGGCAACCAAATGCCAGAAGAGCTAGAGGTAAAAATATTTTTATGTACTTCATAAACTTCAGTCTAAATGATTTGCAATTTTTTGCCATCTTCTCATTAGAAAAAAGGTTCAGTTTTTCATATATAGAGGAAAAAGGAGCTTTTGTATGAACCAATCCAACGTGGAAGAATTGAAGCGACGCATCTCTGAACTAGAATCGGTCAATGACCAGCTCATCGCAGAACTCCGGTATCTAGACGGCCTGCTGAAAGAGGTCGGTTTTGAAGAGGGCCTCATTACCCTCAAGTCTGCAGCGCTCGAGCTCCTCGACCAAGACCATGAAGATGAGGGCTAACAGAACTTAGGCAACCATCGCCTGATGGGGTGCTTGAGGCTCTTTATCTTTTCTTCAAGTTCTACTACTTTCTCACTTGATTTTGTTGCCGTTTCATTCAGCTCATTGATCTCGGCGTCTTTTCGGAGCGAAGACTTTTGCAAACTAGCCACTTCGGCAGATAGGCGAGCTTCTAGGCTAAGATAGTGCTCTGGCGCGAAATGGGTAAAAATTTCTCGTGGGAAAATAAGGCCCGCAACCACAAAGGTGGCCCCCATCGAGACAAAAACAATACTCTTGGCCACCCCCATCAAATCATAGGTGATACCAGTAGCAATCCCAATGGGATCAAATTGGACAATTTTCAAAGGTATCTCGAAGGGTATCTGAAGCAAATAGGAAAAAGTATTGAAAAAGGACATGGCCACCGCAGCGACAGCGCACCCGACTGAAAGGAAATGAGAGAGCAAAAAGTTGCTTCGATTGGCAAACTCCCCTGCTTTTAGCATGGAAAACCGGACCCATTTCGATTCTTCGGGAATGAGATATTTTTGGAATATATTGGCCCCAGAATCAGTCGGCGCAGGAGCAGCACTTGTCATAGTTGATCCTATCTTTTGAGTTAGAGTAGTTGTACCATTTGCGAAAGGGCTTGGGTCTTTCTTCTTTCACGAAAGGACGGAGCCGTTTTGATTGAGTGCACTCTTTACTACAGCATCCTTGGAGCTTTTCTGCGCAATCAGGGCAGCAAAGGTAAAGCTCGTTACAGTCCATATTCGCGCAATTGTAGTAGGCATCGCTCTTAACATCGCAGAAACTGCATGTGCTTATCAGCTCGTGTTCCTCCTCGCTAATTGGGGCTGAGAGGCGATCATCGAAAACAAAGAGTTTCCCCTTCCACCGCTTATTGCCCATCTGGTGACCATAATTGATCACACCGCCATCCAACTGATACACTTCATCAAACCCCTTCTCTTTCAAGAGGGCTGAGTAGGTCTCGCAGCGGATGCCTCCTGTGCAATACATCATAACCTTGGTTTTCTTGGGATCTTTCCTGTTTGCAAGCTCTTCAGCGTATTTTGGGAACTGGCGAAAAGTCTTTAAAGGCGGGCATTCGGCCCCTTCAAAATGGCCAATTTTTGACTCGTAATCGTTGCGGACATCGATCAGAAGAGTGTCATCGTCCTTCTCGGCGAGCATTTTCTCCCATTTTTCGGGGCTAAGGTGCTCGCCTCCCTTTTCTAAGTCAGGCATTTTGTCCAGGGCAACGAGCTGCTCTCGGTATTTGACTGTAACCCTTGGAAAGACGTGCTCGTGGTAAGGATCAATTTTAAACTGTGTGTTTGCAAAACGAGGATCGCTTTTGAGCCAATCCATATAAATGGGGGCATCGCTTACGCTCAAAGACATTTGGGCATTGATCCCATTATTTGCGACATAGATCCGGGCTTTGGCATCGAGATCTTCTAAAAATCTTTTTTGCCTTTTCATCTCCCTCTTGGGATTCTCAACGAATGTGTAGCAGTAAAAAGCTACTATGCAATATTTTTTTTCCATAGAGAACAATCATACTCAAAGACCAAATCGGAGGCAAGAGCTTTCTCCTTGTGGATATTTCACTATTTCTTTATCATTGGATGCTTTGGAACAAACCACCTCAATTTAATTAAGGAGTTTTTGAATGGCTCGCTATACAGGCCCTAAAAACCGGATCGCACGACGCTTTGGAGTCAACATTTTTGGCACTGCTCGTAACCCACTTCTCCACAAGCCCAATCCGCCTGGGATGCATGGAGCAAAACGCAAGAAAAAATCAGACTATGGCCTGCAGCTCGATGAGCAGCAAAAGCTTCGCGCTTCTTTCGGGATGATTAGCCGTAAGAAAACAGTTCGCTACTTCAAGGAAGCAGCCTCTTCTAAAGAGTCTACGCCACTGGCTTTTATCCGCTTTTTTGAATGCCGCTTGGATACAGTAGTTTATCGCCTTAAGCTAGCCCCTACCATTTTCTCAGCCCAGCAGCTCGTTGCCCACGGCCACGTTCTCGTTAACGGGAAAAAAGTTGATATCCGCTCTTTCCAGGTTAAGCCAGGAATGGTCGTATCGATCAAGCCTAAATCTCAGAACATGACGGTCATCAAGCATTCTCTTGAAAGCGTGCGCGATCTTCCCGAGTATCTTATGGGAGAGCCTGAGAAATTTTCTGGACGGATGGAAGTCCTCCCCGAATTGGATCAAATCCCTTTCTCTCTTCCTGTCAACGTCCCGCTAATCTGCGAATTCTTAGCTCACACTAGCTAGGTATATTATCTACAGACAAAAAAAAAGACCTCATCCGAAAGGATGGGGTCTTTTTTTGGTACTAACCTCAGTTTAAAGAGGTCTTAGGTCGAATGGAGAGCACTCCATCATGTCGCAAATCACTTTTTCAAGCTTGCCGACGTGATGGCACATTCCGTTTCGCCAAATTCCATAAAGTGGATCGATGAGCGTAAAATTGTCGTGAATCACCTTTCCATTTTTCTGTACAAACGATATGGAAAAACTTCTTGCATCAATATTTGGACGAAGCAAGTATGTATAAGTAGGTTGATTCGCTAAAATTTGCTCTGCTTGGCAAGAGTTAACATTTGGATGCCAAGCATTGTTAGATAGAGTAGCATCGAGGTTAAACTTCTCGCTGCAACTTTCGGGCCCTTTATGCGTATCAAAATTCATAAAAGTAGCCATAAGACACCTCTTGTGTTGATCCAAAGGGTTTGGATTTTCATGGCGTTTAGGATGCATTTTATGCTTATTTAAAGTCAAAGAAAATTTATCGAGGTGCTATTGACGCCCACTTGAAATCGATATTTCCAGAGTCAGAACAGAAAGCCCCCTGCAATTCGGGCTTATGAGAGTAACGGTAGGCTTCATGAAAGATGGGAAGCACAGGGCATTCCTCAATGAGAGTTTCCTCTGCTTTCTTGAAATACTCCGTTCTGTTTGCAGAGATGGTTTCTATGCTTGCGCGCTCTAAGTTCTTTTGATATTCAGGATGTTCCCATTTGGAAAAATTTACCCGACTAGTCCGGTATTGAAAAGCCCCCAGAGTATAAAACGGATCATTAATCCAAGATTTCCAGTGTATCATTCCCAGCTGAAAATCCCCTTTCGATAGCTTGGGAAACAGTATGTGAAATGAATATTCTTCAACGCGGCATGAAATGCCAAAAATCTCTTCCCAGGCTCTAGCCATTCTATTTGTAATGACCTCTCGAGATCGCCCTCCTGCAAAATATAGAGTAAGGATAGGAAAGTTTTTTCGAACTAGACCGACTTCTTTTAGGGCCTCTTCAAAAAGCTGCACGGCCATCCTCTTATCCCCATAGATGATGTCTTTATTGAAAATACTGGTGTGGGTATGAGGTAGAGGAGTGATAGCTGGGAATGTTGTGCTGGAAAACTCCTGAGATATCAGCTCTCTATTAATAGCGTAGGTAAAGGCTTGACGCATCTTTAGGTTGTCAAATGGGTAGCGCTGTGTATTGAAGACACACCAGTGAGTACCAAGAAACTTGGTGTAGTTTTCTTTATCTTCAATTGAAAAATATGATTCCCAGGGGTGCATAGGAAAACCGAGCCAATCGATTTCGTTGTTATTATACATTTCAATCGCCGTTTCGGCGTTGTTTTTAGAAATCAAAATCTTATTGAGTTTAACACTCTGCTGGTCCCAGTAATGGGGATTTTTCACAAATACGAATCCGCCATTGGGCTGGAATGTCTGGAGTCTCATCGGGCCATTACAAATATAGGTTTCCGCTCCGCTTTGCGCCCAATTCGGGTGCAATTTCTCTAATTTGTCATTAATAGGGGAAAAAAGAGGGTGAGCAATCTGCTCCAAAAACTCCGGTGTTGGATTTTCCAGATCAACCTCGAGCGTGTAATCGCTTGTTGCCTTGACGCCTACTTTATCGATATCGATATTCCCAAGTTTTGCGGCTTTTGCATTTTTGATCGGATAGAAAAAGTAAGCAAACGGCGTATAGAACGAAGGAGAGAGGATCTTTTTCCAAGCATATTCGAACTGACGGGCCACTAGGGGTGACCCATCTGACCACTTTGTAGGACGAAGGGTAAAAATATACTTTTTTTGGTCCGGCGAGATTTCCAAAGACTTTGCAAGGGCCAGAGCGGGTTTATTTCCACGTGAGATCCTTGTAAGACCTTCAAAGAGCATCCGAGTTACATTGCTCGAGTATTCATCCCCTCCGAGTCTTGGATCAAGGGATAGAGGCAGGTCAATGAAGCTAAGGCGAAGCTCCTGTTGGTTGAGGATGTTAGACTTCCACTTTTCTATCGACTGCTCAATGGCTTTTTGAAATTGTTTCTGCTGCGCCTTTGAAGAGCTTTCGTATAGGACACCTTGCAAAAGAGTCCCTTGATGGGAAACCTGGGTCTTAACAAGCGCCTTGGAAAAATTTTCGAGTTGGTTCAATTCGTTATTGAGAATTTTTTCTAAAGAGCGATCTTTAGCTCTGAGGATAGCAAAGCAGGTATTTTTTCGTTTTGTAATTTTCTGAAAGCAGCTCTCCCTCTTAGGCAATTCTTGAACACTTGCCTCTAAACAGAGCTGATAAAGTGTTTTCAAAGCTGTAAGAGATGTGGTCGCTTGCGATTCAATTGGAGTGAGGCCAAAAAAGAAATTCTCTAGTAATTCATGGTCATACCCGCCATTTCTGGAAAAAGCTTCTTTAAAGCGCGAAAACAGTTCGCCTTGCTTGAGGATCATGCCCCCGTTGTAATCTCGCACATCCCCAAGAGACTCGACAAGGATCTCCATGATCTTCCCTCGAGCCAAATAAAAGTTGACTGAGGAATTTGCCCGCAAGATCGAGCGGTGTTTGGGGATACAGATATGGAAAACATTTGCTTCCTTTGGATTTTTTTTCCTTATATACCCTACATTTTGCACCCGATCAGGGATGTATCGGAAATTTTGCTTTTTTGCATTGAAGAGCTGTTCTAGGGGCTGGTCATGCTTTTTCAATACCCGTACAACGAGGACTGTGAATACGAGCTCCTCCCCTTCTTGCTTTTCGAAGTTGATCATCACCTGGGGCAGGTCGGAGAGGTATTTGAGCTCTTGAGAGAGGAGGAGGATATTGCGCATCACCTCTTCTTCATTCCGGATCATGAAAACTGAGGGAATTAATTGCTCAATCCGCTTTTTCAACTCTTCTTTTAGTTCCCTATTGAGGAGGCGGACCTCACCTGGCAATAAAGAAGACCCGTCTTTTTTCTCAAGTTCGAGATAGATATACTTGATCGGATCGTAGTTGGCTCTGTAAAAATAATATGACCCCTTCACTACCTGGAAATCAGGGACAAACTTCTGGACGGCGTCGAGGATGTGGGACTCTTCGAAAGTCTCGTAGCGGTTGGTCAATGCTACAGCCAATGATAGTCCCAGGACGGGCTTAGTGCCGAACGGGAAATAGAGCTTAGAGCGGACAAAGCGAAATTCTAGATGCCTCCGTTCAGGGGAAACGGAAAGTTGATGGAGCATTTTCTTGCGCATCAGGTAATGAGAGACAATGACCCTTGTGAGGTGCTTTGGCATCCGAAACTTGCGAAAATCGGGCTTTGAGAGGGCAAAAAATGTACTCATCTCTCGAAAGATATCTGTCTCAAACTGTCTAGGAGCTCGACCGGCAAGTTTACGAAGGTACATCTGAATTTGTGAGGATTTTTGATCGAGAGACAGCCCTTTCGTATCTAAAATATTTTCGTGGTAATGCCGTGAAGAAAGACTTAGGCCTAATTCACTTGAAAGGAGAGGAAGGTGCTCCTCTATGAGACTGAGCTCTTTCGCATCTTCGACCAAAATAGATACTTCGGCAACAAAGAAAAGCCTAGAGGAGATCCCCCGCATATAAAAGTAAAGATTTTTGAAGCCTAGGATTTTCACCTCTTTCTCAGGGATCAGCCATTTCTGGATCACATCGAGAAGAACTTTCTCTGCCTTGATTTCATGAGTAGGGGCGCACAGAAAACGGAGAGTAAGACTCCCCGGAGTGACTTCAATACTATCCCATTTAGCTAAGGGAAGCTTTTCCAAAAGCCATTTTTCTGCTTTTTCTCTTGAAAAGGAAAAAAACTCTTCTGGCAAGAGATCTTCCAAAATTTCTCTTCCCGCCTCGATATACCCAGAAAAGGATTTAGAATGCGCGAGCTGAGGAAAAATGGGTTGAAGCTCGAGAGGCTTTGGTTTAGTAGCACGTAGTGACATAGAGATTTGAATTTAGAGGAGAATGGAAATTTTTTCTAGAAAAAAATGCATTTTTTTTCCATAATTACGCCCAAGAAATGAAAACTATACGATCTATTCTTATTTTCTGTGTTTTCTTAGTGGGGTGTCAAAAGGGGGGCGACTCTTCTAGTAAAATGAACAAACCAAATTACCTTCGCATATCCTTTCATGGGGACGTTCGCTCACTTGACCCGCGAATTGGAATCGACTACCCCTCTGCCTTTGCAACTAAGATGCTTTTTGAAGGACTAATGAGAATTGGTCAAAATGGGAAGGTAGAACCTGCGATTGCAGAGAGTTATGAGCTCTCTGAAGATAAAGTAACCTACACTTTCCATTTGCGTCCTTGCCGGTGGTCGAGTGGAGATCCCATTAAAGCTGAAGACTTCGCCTATGCTTGGAAGAAAATCATCGACCCAAACGGCGGATTCGGCCTAGGCGTTCAAAACTTCTATCCTGTCAAAAATGTCCGCAAAATTCTTAAAGGAGATCTACCCGTCGATGCAGTAGGGATCCGTGTCATTGATGAAATGACCTTAGAAGTGGAATTAGCCCATCCTACCCCGTACTTTCTTGAGGTGACCGCCACCTCTTCGTATTACCCTGTAAATCAGCGCATTGACGAAGAAAATCCAAATTGGGCAAATAATGCTGAGACTTTTGTCTCTAACGGCCCTTTCGCCTTAAACCACTATCATCTTGAAAACGAAATTCTTGTGAAAAAGAATCCCAATTACTGGGATGCAGCAAACGTAAGTCTTCCTGGCATCCAAATCGCCATCATTAAAGACGCCAGCACACAACTCTCCCTTTTCGAAAAGAATCAGCTGGAATGGCTAGGTAAACCCCTTTCGAGAATCCCTCTTGACGCAATGGAACATTTGCAAAATCAGGGAAAATTAAAATTTTTTGAAACCCTCGGCCTCTATTGGTTTTTCCTCAACACGGAGTCCTTCCCCTTTAATAATAAAAAGATGCGGCAAGCTTTTGCCTATGCGATTGACAGGCAATCTCTCATTGAACACATACTCAAGGGAGAAGAAACTCCAGCACTCGGCGTCCTCCCCCATAAGATCTCTACCCAAGACGGTCCGTATTTTCAAGACAATGATCTGAATCGTGCTAAAACTCTTTTCCAAGAAGCACTCGACGAAATTGGAATGCAAGTGGAGGAGCTTCCCCCAATCGTCTTCAATTTCAACGACTCGTCAGCCCATATGCGTATTGCCGAGGTCCTACAGCAGCAATGGAAAGAAGCTTTTGGTGTCGATATTCAACTCGAGCAGCAGGAATGGAAATTCCACTACGACAAACTCCAAAAAGGCAACTACCAAATAGGAGGGATGCAGTGGCAATCCTGGCTCAGAGACCCGATATATATCATGCAGACTTTCCGCGATAAGGACAACGGGGTCAACATGTCTCGTTGGGACAATGCCGAATACCGCAGCCTTATCAGCGATGCTGAAAAAGAACCCGATCTAGCCGTTAGAAAAAACCTTTTCAACAAGGCTGAGACCATTCTCATGGATGAAATGCCTGTCATCCCCGTCTATTTTACTACCATCGCCTACTCTAAAAGCGAAAAACTAAAAGATGTTTATATTTCCGAGCTCTACGAAGTAGATTTCCGTTGGGCAAAGATCGAAGAATAAACTTCTTCCATATGGAAAAAATATGTCTAAGAAAAGATTGGAAAAAAAGTTGTTCTGATCACAGGCGCTGCACAAGGGATTGGAAAGGAGATCGCTACGCTCTTTGCTAAAGAGGGAGCCACTGTGATCGTCACTGATATCCATGGAAAAGAAGGCGCACTAGTTGCTCTATACTGCTGTGAGCAAGGCTATCAAATTCGTTGCAATTCGATTCATCCTGCTGCAATTTTGACGCCTTTGTGGGATCCAATGCTAGGAACTGGAACAGGTAGAGAAACAGCAATAGACACTATTGCAAAGGATATCCCTATGAAGGAAATGGGCATGCCCGAAGACGTCGCCTATGCTGCTTTATTCTTAGCTTCAGATGAATCGAAGTATATCACTGGCATTGAGTTAACTATTGATGGGGGCATTCTCGCTGGTGCCAGCGCCTCACCGAAAAAAGAGTAAAATCAGCCTCTTTGAAAAACGAGATGTCGCATCTGCTTTCTACAGAAAAGAAAAAAGAGCCCAAAAAATAAAGCCGTTTGAGAAAAGAGATGCAGGACTTGCACCCCCGCAACTCTGGGAAATAATAAGCCTTTTTGGCTCAGCAGTAAAAGCGAAGAATCCCCCAGGACAACATAGCCAAAGCAGAGGACAACAGCCCCAGAGAAAAGAGCAGCAATTGCTATCCTTGTCAAGGTAGTATCCCTTTGTCTTGACATCCCAAGTTTTCTAACTAAATACCAGACATGGAGTATTGCAGTTAGACTGGTTGCTAAGGCAATACTGACCGCTCCCATCTTGAAGTAGAAGACAAAAAGAGAATTGAGAATAAGATTGGACACAGTTGAGAGGACAAAGCCGGTGGTGGGGGTTTTGTAATCCTTTTTTGCATAGAAAGCCGGGGCATAGATCCCACTAAGAGCCATGGGCAAAAGTCCCAGGCCATAAAACCACAAACAGAGCGTTGTTTCTCTAGTGGAAATTGCATCAAAATCCCCTCTACCAAAGAGCAGATTGATGCTCGCAAGGCCTAAGACAAAAATCCCGATTGTGCACGGAAGCAAAAGAGCAATAGTCTTCTTCTTTGCAAAGGAGATCAGTGAAAAATATTGCTCTGTATCTCCCTTTTCAAAAGCTCTAGAAAGAGAAGGGAGAAGAGCGGAGGATAGGGCAATGGCAAAAAGCGACAAGGGCAGTTGCTGCAAGCGGATCGCATACCAGAGATACGCTGGCCCTTCAGCAGAAGCAAAGCGGGCAAACACCCCATCAAGGGCGCTATTAATCTGCACCGATGCAATCCCGATCATGCCAAGAAGCAATGGTTTTACAAGCATGCGAATTTCTGAAGAGAAGAGATGAATCTGAAAAACTTCTCTAACTTTTAGCTGCTCCTTTAGATAGGAATACACTTTGGGGATGGTAAAGGCCCACTGCACAAAAAAAGCAAAGGAGAGGACCACGGCAAGCCCAATAGCGGCCTTAGAAGGGGGTAAATGATGAAAAGCAAGAATCCCTATGATCCAAACCGTGTTACTCAAAACAGGGGCCACTGAAGGGGTAAAGAAGCTCTTTTGAGATTGCAAGAGGCCGCTACAAAAACCGAAAAGACAGATAAAAAAAACGCCGGGGAGCATGAGGCGCGCTAAATGGACCGTCTCCCCTCCAAAAAAGGCGAGCACTCCCTCAGTGATCCCCACAAAGCAGCAGAGAAAAAACACCATACTCCAAAATAGATCGCGAAAAAACAGAGCTGCCCGCTTTGGATCGGCAAGTTTTTTCTCCTCAAAATGGGGAATAAAGCCCTGATGCAAGAGACTCTCTCCAAAGAGGCGGCGAGAGAGATAGACAAAGCGAAAAGTGAGCAAAAAAGCAGCGATTGAGGGCGAGGTCCCAAAGTAAAAAGCCATCGCCACATCGCGAAGCATTCCAGATATTTTACTCAAAACCGTCCCTGAAAAAAATCGAAGGGCCGATCTAGAAACAAACTGGGGGGTATCCATTTGGCTCATTCTAAATCTTTGAGTGGCAATGCATGATGACGCCTATGTACCACATACCAGATCGCAAAGCAAATAAGAGCTAAGATCCAAACCACGCTATTGGGAATAGTCAGCCATGGAAAGGAAGGTTGATTTGGCGGTCCAAAGCGGGGGCCAAAGGGCCAAAAGATGAAGGAGGGCCCCCCACGTAAGTTCCCCTGTGGAACAAACCCGAATTCCCGGCTATCTCCACTCGCTGCAAAATTATCTCCTAAGGCCAAATACGATTTCGGAGGAATCAAAAGACCAAACTGACGGATTTTCTCAACATCGATCTCTCCATTTTTGTCTAAAGGAGGACCAACGTCAACAAAAGCCTTGTAGGGGTTTTGTGAATTCGACTGCTCTTCTCTTACTATTTCCGTTTCCACAAATTTTTGCAGCTGAGGATCCCCTTTCTTAAATATGGGGGCGCCAACGAGATAAAAATTCCCATCGCGGAAGTAGGCAAAACGTTCGGTTCTAAAGTGATCGCCTAGCGTGAAGCTCGTATCAAAATCAATTCCATAGTTAAAGAGCTTGAATGTGAGCTCAGGAGAGAACCGCATCAACGGGTGGCTAGGGCGCAATTCCTTAGCGTATCCACCCCACTTAATCTCGTATCCTTTGCCGTAGTAAAATTCATACGTACCATCTGGCACACCTTCTAAACGGACAAGATTGTGAGAGGCTGTATTTGCATTCCCTCCTAATTGGTACCTCGTTGCATAGCCATTTTTTACTACAAAACGGACTGTGTAGATATTCTCAAAAATCTCTTTTAAGTGCTCTTCATCCAAGGGAAGGAGCGATGTGTTTAAGATAAACTGTGGACGAGTCCTCCCATAGAAATCTCGACTCAATTCCAAGTGTTTTAGGTCGGGATGATGCTTAATCTCGAGGTAGTACCTCCCCTCTTCAAGATCTAAGCCATGCCGCTCGGCAGTTGAACGGGTCTCTTCTTTAGGGACGATTTTAACACTTGCGTAGTTCCCAATCCCCCAAAGATCACTATAGTTTTTAACGGGCGGGGCCCCTCGATTATGGATTTGGGGAGTGTAGAGCATTTCCCCTTCAAATCGGTTGTTTCCAATCTCGGTTAGCCTGGCCACCGGTTCATTCATCTGGTAGAGGACGGCCATCCGGTAAGCGTTGCCAGCTCCCATGCGGAACGGCTCGCCTACAGCTACATTTCCATCGAATTGCATGAAAGGAATATGATCGATTTTATCGAGCTCCTCAAGCTGGTACTGGCTAGAGACATCTGTCCCATTGCTATCAACAGCATAAAGCCTCCCCCCATAAAAATAGACCGTATCTCCAGCCCTACCCATCATCCGCTTCACAAATTGCTTCTTGCCAGGGAAAAGCCAGAAATACATCGTGTCCGAGTCATGGACATCCATGTTCTCTACAGTAAACACGATAATGCCCGAGCGTTTGACAAGAGACGGATCAAAATAAAAGTGCTTGGTCGTGAAGGGGACATTGATCCCAAAATCGGTCTTGGAAACAACGAGACGGTCTTTTTCTTTGAGAGTCGGTCGCATAGAACCCGTTGGGATCTCATATAGCTCAAACCAAACTTGACGGATCAAAAAGGCAAAGATAAGAGCAAAGCCAAGTGCAAAAACGAAATCACGTATCTGTCGCAAAGTACTCTTGCGCAAGAGGCCGTTTGCATAATCGGCGCACTTGCCGGCCATATAACTAGCACCTTCGCGATTTTTCTTTAAAACCTCATCCTGCAGTCTGAGAAGATCATTTTTGATCTCACTTACCTGTGCTGGCAATAGATTTTTCTTTTTCCGTCTCCAAAGTTGGTAGACAGCAATCAGAATTTTTTTAGATTTTTTTAAGCGGTAAAGTTTCACTTACGGTCCATATTGCAATGATCTCGTCTATTCTCTATGATTTAGTCTTTTATGGCAAAAAAACTCCTCATAGGTGCACATACTTCTACCGCTGGCGGCCTCCATAATGCCCTCTACGAAGGGGCTAAGATTGGAGCTACCACCGTCCAGATCTTCACAAGCAATCAAAAGCAGTGGAAAGGGCGTGAGATCACCCCCGAAATTGTCGAACTCTGGAACGTTGCTAAGGAAGAGACCGGCATCGAAAAAGTGATGTCCCATAGCAGCTATCTCATCAACTTAGGCTCCCCCAAAGAAGAACTTTTAGAAAAAAGCCACAATGCCTTCCGAGCCGAGATTGAGCGGTGCCACAAACTCGACATCGACTTTCTCAACTTTCACCCTGGTGCCGCCACTGGCAGCACAGTAGAAGAATGCCTGGAGCAGATCGTCAAAAGCCTTAAAAGAATGGAAAAGCTCTGCGAAAAAGGCTCCACTAGACTCCTGCTCGAGACCACCGCTGGGCAAGGGACTAGCGTCGGCCATGAGTTTGGCCACCTTGCCTACATCATCGAAGGGCTCGAGGGGATACTCCCCATCGGCGTGTGCATCGACACCTGTCACATCTTTGCAGCCGGCTATGACATTAGAACCAAAGAAGCTTTTGAAGATACCCTCAAACAATTTAGCGATATCGTCGGCCTCAAACACCTCTACGCCTTCCACGTCAACGATTCGATGAAGCCCTTTGCCTCTCGAAGAGACCGCCACGCCCCACTCGGAGAGGGAGAAATTGGCATAGAGGCCTTCCGCTTTATGATGAAGCACCCTAAACTAAGAGAACTACCAAAATACCTAGAAACCCCTGAAGGGCCCAGCGCATGGATACACGAGATAGCACGGTTGCAAGAACTTGCAAAATAAAAAACATCACCAAAGACCAGATCGGCAAGACCCTCACCATCAACGGCTGGATCCGATCGATCCGTGATCAAAAAAGCTTTGCCTTCATCGAGATCAACGACGGCTCCCGGATGGGTAGCCTCCAAGTGATTGCCGAAGAACCTCTACGTCCGCAATTCGAGCAACTCACTACCGGCGCCTCTGCCATCATCACCGGAACCCTCGTCGAAAGCCCCGGGCAAAAACAGAGCTTTGAGCTCAAAGCCGAAGAGATCACCGTCCTAGGCACCTGCCCTGCCGAGGACTACCCCCTCCAAAAAAAGCGTCACTCCTTTGAGTTCCTCCGCACCATCGCTCACCTAAGGCCGCGCACTAACACCCAAGGGGCTGTCACCCGTATCCGCAGCGCCCTCTCCTTTGCGACCCACAAATTTTTCCACGAAAGAGACTTCCTCTATATCCACACCCCAATCGTCACTGCCGCCGACACCGAAGGCGCCGGCGAGCAGTTCCTCGTCTCCACCCTCGACTACAACCAGCCCCCCCGCCACTCCGACGGGAAAATCGACTACAGCAAAGACTTCTTTGACAGGCCTGCCTATCTCACCGTCTCTGGCCAGCTCAACGCAGAAGCGATGGCCTGCGCCCTCTCCGACGTCTACACCTTCGGGCCCACCTTCCGAGCCGAGAACTCCAACACCTCCCGCCACCTCGCCGAATTCTGGATGATGGAACCCGAGATGGCCTTCTGCGACCTCAAAGGCGACATGGATGTAGCAGAAAGCTACATCAAATACGTCATAAAGCACCTCTTTGATCACTGCCAAGAAGACATGGAATTCTTCGATAAACTCATAGAAAAGGGACTCATCGAGAGGCTGAAAAACGCCCTCGACAACGATTTTGCAAGACTCACCTATACCGAAGCGATTACTATCCTTGAAAAATCGGGCAAAAAATTTGAATTCCCCGTCAAATGGGGCATCGACCTCCAGTCAGAACACGAACGGTACCTCGCCGAAGAATACTGCAAAAAACCCGTCTTCCTCACCGACTACCCCGAGAAGATCAAAGCCTTCTACATGCGCTCAAACGACGACGGCAAAACCGTTGCCGCCATGGACCTGCTCGTCCCCAAAATCGGCGAACTCGTAGGCGGCAGCCAAAGAGAAGAGAGGCTCGAGTTCCTCGAAAAGAAAATTCTAGCCTTTGGTCTCCAGCCAGACGACTACTGGTGGTACCTCCAGCTGCGCAAATACGGCACCGTCCCCCACGCCGGCTTTGGCGTAGGCTTTGAGCGGCTCATCCAATTTGTCACCGGCATCGAAAACATTCGCGACGTCATCGCCTTCCCAAGATACCCCGGCCACGCAGACTTTTAAGGAAAGCAATTGATCAGGGTCTCCTCAAAGCATTTCTTTGGGAAAACTCCATTTTTTTCAAGTAGATCATCAAGGCGTGGGAGGCATAGGTCCGAGCTTTGCGCTCTTCATTTTTATCCAATCCTAAGCGATTGCAGTGCATATGGAGGAGGCTATTGTATATTTCAATCTTCTTCGGATGCTTATCTATACATGCACAAAACTTTTGAATTTGAGACAGACGCAACGAGCTCGCTCGAAAAAAGAGCTCAATCATCGAATTTTCTTGGGACTGCTCTTCAGAGTATTCTTCGAGAGCACTAATTGCATGCAAAATTTCATTCTTGTATTCTCGGAACCCCTCCAAGAAGTTTGATTTTTTTGGCGATCCCAGGCACATTATAACCTCTCTATTCTCCAGTCCAAAGTCTTTTAGAAAAGAAATAAGCGCTATTGCAAGGTGCCCTGGGTTCGCCTCTTGAAAAAAGGTTGACTCTAGCAAAGAGATTACCGATCTACTGTCTGCATGAAAAAGTTTTTCAACTTCTTCAATTGAATCTATTCCCCCATAACGCTCAATTTCTCTTTGGTAAGGGACAAACTCATAGGTATGAATATAGCCCTCTTTCATCCACATATTAAATATATTCTCTAAAAAAAAGACCTCCGATGAAGCTCCATCAGATGAACTAAATTGGAATCGAAAACGGATATGTCTTTCTGGAAAAGAATAATGAAGGAAATGCCAACTTTGGACTCTCTGGGTCTCACACAGAGATTCGCCCAAATCTGCAAGTTGATTGATTAAAAAGTGTTTGGCATTTCCTTCGTGCAAATACATTCTCGCATACAGCCACTCTCTTCCAGGCAGCTTCCAGCGGTCTTCAAAAACAACATTCGTATGAGAAAGCGGGTCAATTCGAGGTTTGGACTTCACTGTTTTAAAAAAAGGAATTACTAGCTCGCTTGAGTGCACACCACAGGAACTCTTCAGCCACGAAGTAGCTGCATTCTCAACCAAGCGTAAAGACTTTGTGCTTTTGAGCTTGCTTAGAAGCATCTCAACTGAAGGCTTATGAGCTCTATTTATAAGCAGCTCCTGGTTTTCAGTGCATAGGAAGAACTGCTCAGGCAGATTCCATCGCTGCGCCCACTGTTGAAATTCTGTATTGCTTGGGCTGGCAAGCTGAGTGAGATCTAAACTCCATTGTGCAGAGGCAAGAATTGTTTTTTGAAAACGAACCCGCGGTAAATAGGAAGCATTTTCTCTAAGCCTTCCCCAAGAAAATGCAGAAACACGATGACTTCTAAAAAGACTAACATCCCGGCAAAATCTTAAGATTGGAGGTGCAAAATCGGGATTAAGAAAATTTCCAGAACGGAAAATGAGCTCCTTTCCCCCTTCCTTCAGCGTTAAATAAAAGCGATTATCTGCAACACCAACATAAATATCCTTTAAACGAATACTACCCTTTGTCCGTTTTCTCTCTTGTAGGTCTAAGCGATGAGCTCGAAGACAAGGTTGTGTTGCAACATTTCCAAGTCGCACTGAGCAAGGCATGTAAGATAGTTCTGCAAAAATTGAGTTCGGCTCTTGTTCTTCCTCTTTTAGGAGATAGGCTTGATAACTTGTTTTAGCCTTATCTCCTAACAAATCGAGAAAACGACCAGCAGCCCCTCCTGCATGCCAATTGGATTCTAAGTAGAGAATAGTAAATTCGCCTCGATCGATTGCCTCAGCCGAGGCTGCGGATAACTTGCAAAAAACCTCAAGAGAAGGGATAGCTTCTTCAGGCGAACGAGGGCTAACCTCTACACTTTGTAGAAAGTCATCAATCATTTGTGTAGTAATGAGAATTTCTTTTTTATGAAAATAAAGAGCTTCTTGAAGGTGCTTAAAAAGCCAATTTTCCCAACGGATAAAAAGCTGTGTTTCCTCTCGTGAGGGAGAAGGGTATTTATGGTAAGCTCCAAGTCCAGCATTTTCTTTAAATAGCTCCACAAGAGGAACAGTTCGATCGCTCCCATAAGTTCGGATAAATTCATCTAAATACTTTTCATAAGGTGATGGAGGATTTAGAACTTGAGAGAGTTTCCACAGTTGGTCCAGCGTTTCTTCCAACTCCTTTGCAACCAACGGACTTATTTTTTGATTTTTTTGAGAGTAGACTGCGTCCATCTGCAGAACATTTTTCGTTGGAATAAAAGAATTCATCGTGCTACTGAGCTTTGCTGAAAGTGACTCATGCGTTTCAGTGGTTGCCTTTCCATATTTTTCAAATGAATCTTTAATCTCCTGAATTTCAGGAGATTTAAAGGGTAGTTGTGCACATAGTTTTTCAAAGGGAATAGGATCTAGGAGAGAAGGTATCAGAGCTGGTAAAAGTAGCTGCTGCTCAATGAGGTTACTAAATAAATACTGAATTCTATTACGATCTAATGAAGGTATTTTTTCCTGAAGAGACTCCCAAAGACCATTAATTGGGATTGCTTCTTCAGCCAATTCTAAAATCATCCTGATTAGAGGGGTCGCAAAAACGGAGATTTTTTTGGAGAATTGCTCTTCATTTTTTTTAAAGAGATAGAAATAATCAAGGTTTATACGACCTCCTTCAAGGTGCAGCAAAGGATTTGTTTGAACAGGGAGGGAGAACAAAATATCTCTATCCTGATATGCCCTATAAATAAGCAAATACAGCCACTCCATGTCAGGTCGAATTCTTTTTTCAATCTCTTCAAGATCAAAAGAACAGTCTGTTTTTGTTTCCCATTCCCCATGCATTACCAATGAAAAAAGACCGAAAGGGGTCGCTCTAGTAGACATTCGAATGAAGTAGCGTAATAAACTTTCTGCAACAGACTTTCGATTTTCAGGAAGCTTAGTACAAAGACAGTTATAAAGCGTTGGAGAAGCGATCAAAATCGCCTCTCTTAGAATTGGATCATTTTCAAATTGCTCTATTAGAACATCGACCCAATTTTCATCACATAAAATTCTTTCGAGATCTTGCTCTGAGCGCATTGTAGAACGAAACAAAAAAAAGGGAGCAGCTTTAAACACAGGAAGCCTCATGTATTTACTAAAAACGGTAGGTGCCAGGAAGAGTTTCTATTTAATAAGACGAGTAGTATACCAGCAGCCCCTTCCAAAAGAGTGGCGCTATCTACTTCAACAAGTTGGCCTGCTTCATTGAGTTGTAGATCTCTAAAGCCAAAAAGAGCATCTGGGTTATACGAGTCAACCAATTGCTTTCGCAGCTTTTCTATCGGAAGCAAAAGCTCTTTACATCCCAAAGATCTTTCCATGGATTCTGTTATGTGTAATAAGCCTGCAATTCCATGACAAATCGTAGGTCCTGGTAGATCCCATTCTTCTCTAGATCTTTGAAAAACTTGTATAAAAGCTCTGCTAGAAAATTGGATTAACGCCTTGTTTTCAAGAGCCTTACCACAAAGGAATAAAGTCCGGGCGATGCCAGGCACCCCGTAACACCAAGCATCACGAGACGGCCTGCAAATCACATCCTCTTCAACTGCTGCACATGCGGGCCATTGAATGGTACCTTCCGAAGCAATTTTTTGCTTTTTAATCCATTCCGCTATTTGAAGCATCATGTCTTGCAGTCCATCCACCCTCACGCCTTTTATCCATGCAATGGAAAAAAATGCTAAAATTCCAGAAATCCCGTGAGCGAGCCCAAGATTGAAGTTCTCTTTAGGTTTAGTACCACTCGATGTGTTCAAGCGGTCTTGAGCAGAAAGAATCCACCCTGGAACGACCTTTTCTTTATATACGAATGGACGGCACAAATTGATTAAACAAATCAGGCTCTTTTCAACCAAATCTCCAAACAAAGAAAGATCCTCTAGCAGATAGCGCCCAATCCCTGGAAGCCCGAGGATTAGATCATGGAGAAAAGATGGTGCTGGCTCTTGTTTATTTCGATGCAAACGCAGGGGGCTAAGGTATACATTATCCAGTTCTCTAAGTATAACATCGTCTAACGCTCGAAGAATTGCTTGATAACGTGTCCCCTCATAAGACGCCTCTCGCAAAGAAAAACAGATCCCGGCTACTCCACCAAAAAGGGATAAATCATTAAGTGTACGTCCTTGGATTTCTTGATGAATTGCAAGGACATATTGATGAGCCACACCTTCAAAGAGCCCTAACTGCTCGAGTTGAGCAAAAAGCAATAATAAACCAGGAAATCCAGCTGAAAGGGATAAATCATCCCACAATACTTTTCGATGAAGAGACATACCGGCTGAGGCCTTCAAGCACGCTTGCTTGACTTCAGCCGGATTTTGCATCTTATTTGCAACTTTTTCAACTAGTGCTAGCATCCAGATTGAGAAGTATAACACCCTGTTTGGGAGGTATAGCATCCTGTTTGGGAGGTATAGCAACCAGAGTCGGTGCTTCGACATCCTGAATCTGTACCAGCTTGCTTTGGTAGAGCACGCTCAAACGAAACATCGACATCCATAGCATAAGGATCTACAACAGCAGAGGAAATAGTGTCTACATACAGATTTTTCAACTTGCCTTCCGCTTGTGTAGGGTCTTGCGTGAATGCTACGGACGTTGGATTGAATTCAATTTTCATAGAGTTCTCCTTAATTGTTTTTGACCTCCAAAATGAAGGTGCTAGAGAGCTTACAAAGCATTGAGGAAAAACATCAACAAAAAAATTAAGTCAAAGTTTAGGACACAGAAAAAAGGCCGCCAAGTTTTGGCGGCCTTTTTTCTCCTTAAATCTGCAAAAGAGCGTATTACATTTTGAAAACAAACCCTTCCACTACGGCGTGTATTTTATTAAAAACCGCTCACGTTTTTTCACCCATTAGGCTTACCATTTGCCACGTTGCTAAATAAGCCAAATCGATCAATCACATCTCACTTAAAATCTTCAGGGGGATTTACGATCTCAGCATATTAACCATTGCAACTATGGAAACTCATTTCATAAGCTCGAAGAGTGTCGTGTACTCTAGTCATAACTTATCCCCCGTGTCCAACTGGTGGTGGAGTAGGGGCATCTCTCTCTTCGCCAAATAGGTTTTTCCAGATGTTCTCTGCATCCTGAGTTGCGTCCGTTCTTCCTCTTCGACACAATTCGACCTGATAATCATCACTACCACTATCAGAATGCTTAAGACTACCCGAAGTAGCATACCCTTTTTGAGGGGATGTTGGGGCTGATGGATATAATTGTACTGACATAATTAACTCTCCTTTTAATATTAACTAATTATATTATTATATTAACAAAATCTTTATTATTAATCAACAAGTATTTTAATTATGAGAATTTCTGGAAATGAGTTACTTACGTTTATTTCTGACAGTTTTGCTCAAGAAAAGCGCACCTAGTCCGAGAAGCGTGAAGACCATGGTAAGCAGCTTACCGAAGATAGGGATTTGGGCCAGGAGGAAGAATAAGACTAGTCCAATTCCTAACCCTAAGAGACTGTTGATCTTAAGGTTAATTTTCGGCAGAAAGGAGTTAGATACCCAGAAAATGGGGAATATTTTGGCGGTATAAAAACCCAGCAAACTGATGGCGAGCAGCGCCAGAGCAATGGGGAAACCGAGGATAGTGATGAAGAGCAGCAGGCAAGCGACAGGGAGAAGGACGAGGATAAGAACGCCCATCCAAAAGGATTTCCACGGCTTTGCCTTGAGCGTTTCAATGGTTCGCTTGAGCTTTCTGGGAAAGAGCTTCAAAAAAAGCGCGCCGATAAAAAAGCTAAAGGCAAAGTTCATGAGGATGCCTGTCAGGCGGGATCCAAAGATCAGCCCCTGGCGCCATTTTCCCTCAAAAACTTCGGTGATGACCGAGGGCTCATAGTTGACTTCCCCGCCAATACGGGCGCTAGAATCAATCCTTGCTTCAGAGCTGCTGCTGTAATCGAGATTGCCTCCGATGTCTACCTTTGAGCCAACACGGAATTCTCCGGCGTAGGCATGGACGTTTCTCCCTACATCGCCCAGGAGACGAGCATTTGAAGCTGAAAGGGTGAGATCTCCGTTGATTTTTCCCGAAACGTCGACGATACCCCCCGTGAGCACGGCGTTGCCGCCTACCAGGGTTTTGGAAACGAACTGGATATTGGCTCCAATCGCTGTGACATTGCGGCCTACGTTTCCATTGATCTCAATTTGCCCTCCCGCAAGGCGAACATTGCCGTCCACGGTGCCGGCTATCTCAATGCTCCCACCAGTTGCGATGACACTACCGAGTACATGCCCATCGACGATGATCTGGGAGCCTAATACATAGACATCGCCCTTTACAGTCCCAGAAACTTCGACCGTTTTACCCGCTGCAAAGTAGTCCCCCTCATGGACCTGCTCTTCCTGCAAGACGATATATTCATCGTCTGCATACAGAGAAGCAAAGGATACAAAGAGCAAAAAAAACAGTTTACGCATTCTTACAGCTTATATCTTCTAGAAGCCTTTTGATCAATTCATAGGTGTAGCCCCGTCGAAGAAGAGCTCGGATGACTTTGTCCTTTTTCTCAGGGAGGTCTTTGGCGTATTTCCGCTCGATGAGCGCGCGGGCAAACTCTGGCGACTCCTCGATGGGCAGGTCCAGAGGACCGGCTTTTTCCTTCAGCTTTAGGGCGATAATCCGGGCCCCATATCCTTTAGCCTTCTGCTGCTCGATATAGCGAGCCCCCAGTTCAGTGTCATTGACCCACCCTCTCTCAACTAATTCCTTGATAAGCTTGGAGATTTCTAAAGCTGGATACCCCTTTTCTTTGAGCTTTTGGCTCAATTGCTTAGTAAAATAGGCCTTTTTGGCCAAAAGCGCATAGGCTTTTACTCTAATAGGGGGTAGTTTGTCGTTTTCTTGCATATTTTGCTATTTTCCATTATTATATGGACGAGGGAGGATGCATTTATGCCAACACCAACACCGCCACCAGAATCTCAAGGTCCAAAACAACCGCAACAACCTGCAGAGCCAGGTAAAACTGCGAAACCTCTCGACCCCTCAGACAGCAAGGATGCTTTCTTATTGAAATCGCCCTTTGCCAAAATGTTCGAACAGACAGGTGCTAAGCCCACTGTCAAAGAAATGAAAGGCATCATAGACGGAATTTTGAAGACTGTGATTAATCAAGTCAAGAAGCAAGATGCAGGCTGGAAAAAGGCTATGAAAAAAATGAAAGAAGCCATCCTCGGTGAAAATGGATAAGGTCTTCGTCTCTAAAGAAAGCTTGGGAAAGCGGATCGACCAATTTTTGGCCAGCCACTTCCCCAAACACTCGCGCTCCTATTTCCAATATTTGATCGACGATAACTATGTTCTGATCAACGGCCTCCCAGTGAAAAAACAGCGCAAGGTTGAAGAGGGAGACCTTGTTGAAATCGACTTTCAGCATACCCCAATTCTCGATGTAAAGCCCGAGGCAATTGATCTAGATATCCTCTACGAAGATGAATCCATCCTTGTGGTCAATAAGCCAGCGGGAATGGTCGTTCACCCGGCCCCTGGAGCCCCATCTGGAACGTTTGCCAATGCCCTATTACACCACTGCATTCAACTCGATCCTGAAGATTTTGAAACTTTAAGACCGGGCATCGTCCACCGACTAGACAAAGACACAACCGGAGTATTGATTGCCGCTAAAACAAGCAAGGCGCACCGCCGGCTCATCGAGCAGTTTGCAGCAAGGGAAGTAGAGAAAACCTATCTAGCCATCTGCTGCGGCGTCCCGAAAGAAGGTGAGTACTCGGCACCTATTAAACGCCACCCGGTTCGGCGCAAAGAAATGACCGTAAGCCAAGATGGCAAGGAAGCCATCACCCATTTTAAAGTTTTAGCAAGACGAAATGGACTTTCTCTTGTAGAGGCTAAATTGATTACCGGCCGCACGCATCAAATCCGCGTCCACCTCAAGTCGATGAACTGCCCAATACTAGGAGACCCTGTTTATGGGGCTTCATCACTGAACCAAAAGTATAAAACAGAAAGACAGATGCTTCATGCGCAGCGTCTAAAATTGTGCCATCCCCTTTCAGAAGCACCTCTCGAGTGGATCGCTACCGCGCCAAGTGAAATGAAAAATTTTATTGAACTCTTTGACCAAGCTTGACTAAAATAGAATCCAAACCTGCATCTTCAATGCATTGACATAAGGAACTAGAGATGAAAGAATTCGTCGAATACATCGTCAAAAATCTGGTAGACAATCCTGACAAAGTACAAATCAACGAAATTGGTGGCACTCAGACCCTGATCATCGAGCTTAAAGTTGAAAAAGCTGATATCGGTAAGATCATCGGCAAGAAGGGCAAAACGATCAATGCTATCCGCACGCTCTTGATGTCTGTAGCCAGCCGCAATGGTATCCGTGTAAATCTAGAAATTTTAGAAGAAGACGGCGAAAGCAAAGCCGTTGAAACAGAAGAAGACGTTCAAGAACCTTAGGGCTAGTAATCGACAGCGTCTCTGGATTTTTGATCCACAGAGCTCTATTGCAAGCTTAACCCATTTATCGATATGATGCGATATATCTTTAAATGCCAATGGAACTAAATCGTCTGCATATAGCTCTTTGTGGTAATTATTTCAAAGAGACTGAAGTTTCTCTATGGATGCAGCACCAAAATTAATTAGCAATTTTTGCGTTGAAGATCTACTATGATCGAATACACTAATCACTACTTTTTCTGAATAGCCAATATCTATGCACCCTAGGAGGGCATAAAGATCATGATAGTTTTCATTCAAGAGTAGATTTTCTACTGCATCGGTTCACTCTTAAATTTTTCATCTACTCTTCGTGCTGAGTCTATAAACACTGCAGTTCGTCGCATTCAAAAAACTTGAGGCAATCGTTACCAAAATTCCAATTTTTGAACTGGAGTAGGCATAAAAAATCCACTCAGAAGCATTAATTGAACTAAATATTCTGGGGAGTTATCTAAATAACTCCTAAGCTTCGGGGTAGGCTAATGTGGGAGCACAAATAACCGAGCACATTATCTGGCTTAAAGTATTTAGAGAGTTGATGATTTGACAATCACTAAGGCAACTTTCAAAAGCAACAGGCCCGGCTTGTACACCTGGAATCTTTGTTACTGCAAATAGAAAAATGGAAAAAATAGCGACTTTGTATCCTACTCCTGGGACTGTGGCTGAATATCTACCTAGTGCTTGGGGTGCACATCCTTGTGAAAAAGATCGGGTTGAATAAATTGCACTTGCTAACATAAAATGCTCCACTTTAATATTGGTTGAAAGAAAGAACGACCAGCATTCTATCATTAAAAAATGTGGGTGTCTAGCTTTTTTTGGTGGCGATCCCCCTGTCGCTGGGTCCGGTAAATTCAACCGCCGTCTTGAAAAAGCCATGCAGAACTGGCACTCTCTGACTTTGAACTATTATGCTGTCCTAGGAAATATCTTTCACATTGCTGAGTTTCGAACCCAGGTGAGCCGGTATTGACTGCGAGCATTAAAAAACGTATTCAAAGAAACAAACTCACTCACAATACACCCAAGGAAGGAGCCCGATAGGTTAATGCTGGTTATACGGATTTGTGCAGGGAGCTCTGGTTTTCCTTTCGTAACCTTCAATTACGAATTATTGAGTTTCTAGCTAAAAATTTATTACCGAAGCGCATTGGAATGGATTCAGCCTCAAATAAAAAATCTTCCCGCCCATCCAATCGAATACAATGAATATGCAAGTGAGGCTCAGAAGTATTTCCTGAATTTCCAATTATACCAATTTGCTGTCCTGCATGAACATAATCCTCTTCCTTTACCAAAATTGAATTACACCGTAAATGAGCCAGTAGAATGCCCTTATCAGAGTTTTCAGGCTTAATTAAAATATAATTTCCAGCTGGACTTGATGGATTCACTTGGGGAGGAGTGAGATCTTCAATACCATCATTAACCCGAACCACATGACCATTTATTGGACTGTGGACTTCTGTTCCAAAAATATTGTAATCTTCCATTCGTGAAGGAATTAACGAATTTGATCTAAAGCCCAGTGCATTTATCTTAACTATATCAAGGGCAAACTTTTGCCCTGGAACTATGTAATGATGATTCATTTGTTGATGATTTCCACCTTGAGAAATATAAAATGTTCCATTTTTTAAGGGAAATTCAAGTTCGATACCGGGAATAGATGTTTGCCTTCCTTTGAAGGAACACACAATTTCATAGCTCATCAAAGCAGCGAATGCCATTAGTAAAGTGCTTTTCAGTAGCGATAAAGAAAATTGTTTTTTTGGAAGAGAGACTTCCTCTTTTTTTTGGTTTTTATTTTTAGATAGTTTGTAAAACGAGAAAATAATTGAGCTGAAAAAAAGGATTAAGAAGATTTGTCGAGAGTAGTATCCAAACCCAACAAAAGGCAATAATCCTCCTAAGGCGAGGTTGAAAAAATAAAGCCCAATTACTGAGGTTCTCGATATTAAGGCTTTGTAGCTATTTAAGCTGTGGTTCCACAGCCAAAATATCAATAATACTGGAATGATGGCATAAAATATAGTCGGAATGAGAAGGGGATATATTTCTGGCGATTGGAGGCAAAATATTGCTAACGGATAAGCTGAAGCAAATGCAAGCAGAAAATTATTTAAACCCATAAAAATCGCGGTCATAATATGAAAAGTAAGTGCAACACCGAAGAAAATCAATGCGATTTTAAAATCTAGAATTAATGCAAGGGGAAATAGCGTTTCAAAAACAATTACACTCCAGCTAAGTAAAAATCTTACCACTCGGTTTTTTTTCACAATTTTATAGGCGAATTTATGTCCGAAAGCATTTGTTCTAAAGATAAGATATAAAGCTTCTCCGCTTCGCCAAATGGGCGACTGGAGTTTTCGAATACCTGAGATAAAATAAGAGAGCATCAATTGACCCGCGACAAACCAAATACAAATCAGCGATATTTTTGATTCAATTCCAAAGAAGCTTGCTAAGGTCAGTGCTCCGAGAACGACAATACTCATGTGGTATGCACCATCAAGTCCATATAGAGTTCGAAACGAAAATACCAGTAATAGTATTAACTCTAAAAGCAACAACGATGGAGCTAAGATTTTAATGCAGCTTAAAAAAAACAGAATAAAGGAAAGCATGCACTGCATTAGTAGAAAATATCTGAAGCCAGCATCATCCAAAATAAAATTTATAATTCGAGCTATATTTCCCTTCGAACTCCATTTAGTAGTTAGGTGTGAGACTTCCCAGTTTAAGATGCCCTTAGATCCGAAAATTTTCCAATTGACAAGGTTTTCTAAGCTCGTTATCAAAATTTCTACCGAGATGATTGCTAAAGATAAAAAGATGCAATTTTCAGCTGTTAAAATTTCCATAATTATTTTATATTGGATGGGTTTCCGATAAGAAAGCAAGTTTTGATTCTTCTGTTTGAACGTTAGTCATAATCATGAATTGGATTTTATTTATTGAAGCCTTATTAATAACCAAGGACTCTACGAATTTAAGGAGATGTAGGTAAGGAAGAGATAAACAGATGCGTTTTTCGTTTTTTTCTGTAGTCGAAACATTTAATAGATCGATAGCAATATCTATGACCCCTTTGAGAAATAGTTTGTCTGGATTCCAGAAAAGTGAAAAAAAAGGCCGACTTGACTCGATTTGATAGGCTTGCTTCCATGGACTTGTTTCATTTGTTTTTGATATTGTCCTGTATAGTACATAATAGTCAGCTTCGTAGGGAGTAGGAGCAAAAAAGCTCCAAGATGGAATATAATGCGAAAAGATTGGGAACCGATCCCAAATATTTTTAAAGGCCTTGCACTCCTTTGCAATTGTAGCCATAAATAATATAAACAAAGATAGTCCAATAATTACCTCAAAGGCAAAGGTCATTTGTACTGCCCCCATTTAGCAAGCGCTTTTTTACAGAGAGTTGATGATAGCTTTTGATGATGGTCATGGAGCCTCTTGCTTCTTATAATTCTTCTCTGCCCAGACCAGTGAACGATACCCATGTGCTGAGTGCAGACTGCTCTCGTTGTAGCTTTTAACCCACTCTTTGGCAGCTTTTTCTACCTCGTGATGACTGGTCCATTCTCTGAGCCAGATAAGCTCTTCTTTGAGCGTTCTCACCATCCTCTCGGTCTCTGCATTCCCTTTGGGGTTGTTATAGATTGTAAAGATCTGTTCCAATCCTAGGTGGTGACAAGTTTGCATAGACTTGGTTGAGGTGGGTTGAAAACCGTTGTCTGAGGCCAACTCTAGCCTGGCTTCTCTTACCCCATTTGGGAACTGCTTGCAGATCCCTTCCTCTAGCGCTTTGGGCTCAGTAATCTCTATAACCTTGAGCGATGGAAATCTTGTCATAGTCACTCCCCTTCGCTTTTTTAATTCGATTGTTAAATCACCGATCATGGCTTTGAGTCGGCGGTTTTCATGCTCGAGCATGGACTCCTTCTTTCCTTTTTTGGTGAGATCGAATAATTGATCAACGTTTGATAAGAACTGATCTCTCCACTGGTAGTACTGTACTTGCCCTATCTGGTGATCGTTACATACTTGGGGGAGTGGGCTTCCCCCTCGAGCCTTCTAGAACGATCTTTGCCTTAGTTTTGCTGTCCGATTGCCTGCGCTTAACTGAATCCTCCTTTTACGGTCAACAGCTTAAAAGACTCCGTAAAAAGGTGCGATCTCTTAATAGGGAGCAGTATACATTTTCTCTATTTTTTTTATATGATTTAGAGGAAGTCTATGCACACTTGTGGATGCATAGACTTCCTCGAATTATCAAGATCAATTATGAAATTCCATTCTTACGAAATTCTAATAATTCACTTGGCTTCATTTCAGAAGGATCTATTTCATGAAGAGATCCTTCTACTTTTCTATTTGGATGAATGCTCACTCCTCTTACTAAAAAGGTGACAGCCCTTGCAATTAAGGCTACAAATAATTCTGAACTTGGAATCCCATAATTCATATGAATTTTGTCTGCTGTTGCCTTCTGCTCAGCATTGTTTTCAATGTGAGTTTGTGATCTTGATGTTGGTTGGGTCGCTTGAGTGGCAACATTAATCTTCATAAAAACCTCCTAGCTTTCGTTTGAAAATTTGTCAGCAAAGATTAATCGAAGTCAAATTTTTCGTAAAGACTTTAATCAGGTTCTGTAAGCGCAAAGTGACAATGTCACCTTTGGTAGGCTTAAATACCAAGGAGGCGTTCTATAAACCTGTGTTACATAAAAGATGAGTCATCCAACGGGTTCTGGCAGGTAAGGCGAGATCATCGCCTTACGGGAATTGATAATTCCAGCTGGGAATCGGATGATCGCAAAGCTCTCACCTTTCCCCTTATTTTCTACTATTTGATGTGGATTTAGAGAGAAGCTTTCAGCAAATACCATGGCAAGCTCATTTGCTGCTGCTCCCTGGAATTCTACTTCAACCTCGCTCTCATGCTCAGTGATCTGGCTACTCGCACGGAACTCGTTGAGGAAAGTCTTTAAATGTTCGATCGATTGCTCTGTCCTAGGGATCCAAATCCAGAGCTCATCTTTATGGGTATACTCCCCATCGGATCCTGAGTAAAGATCTTCGGCCCCTGCGACCGTACTAACCATTTGCATATAGAGGTCATATTCTCTTCGACCAGCAAAGAATGATTTAGACTCTTGAAGCCACTTTTTACGTAGCGCATCTGCATGCGACTGGAAAGCAGGGAAATTATTAGCAAACATCTTGGTCTGCCCTACGCGGGCGCATCCATTTTGGAGCTTGGTGTCGACAAAGATGCTCGACTCTTTCCCAGAAGAGCAAAGAGCTAAGTTCTCTTCTACGAGCTGTTCTTTAGCCATATAGATCTTGCGATAGAGAGAGTACATATCTTTATGACGCAGAATCCGTACTGCAGCTCTATGGACAAACGTCTCATCTTGCTTGAGATCATCAAACGAGATGATCTCCACCTCTTCCCCCTCCATAAGCGATTTTAAGCGATTCAAGATAGAGGCAACGACCACCACATCTCTACGAGAGACCTTGGTGAGCAAGTCGGTGTCATCGAGAATCGCATAGAGGAAGTGGAGATATTCAACAAACTCACGAAGAGGATCCACTAAATAGGGATTTTGGGTAGCTTGCAATCGAGAGAGCAAACGGCGCATGATCCGGTTGTTCTCAGGCTTAGAGAGATCCTTTTGCACTTTTTGAATTTGCGCTTCGATCTCTTTTTTTTCCATGCCGCCAGTGCTATATCGATCGTTAATGGCAAACGCGAGTTCTGCTACCATAGTATTTGAGGACTGCGCGTCACTAATATAAGCAACAGGAGCCCCTTGCGTCTGAAGGGAACATTTATGGTGGTCGATGACGCTAATCACCTCAAAATAGGAAGGGATTTTCGTCTCATCGCGGTTACAAAAATCGCGCAAGGTCACCGTTCCCAAGATCGGTTGATGCAAGTCCCTAGAGCGGACCACACCAAGGGGGATCATGCGCCCCTCTTCATCGGCCGAAGTAACCGTTAAGTAGGGATAGTTGCCCATCTTGCTCTTCAACTCATCAATATCCGCTCGATAACTCACTACCTGTGGGAGATACCCAAATACGTTGGTCTTAATATCGAGCGCAACCTTAAATCTTTCTGTATAGAGACGGACACTCTGAATCGCCCGGTCCAACTGGGCAATGATCTCTTCTAAGTGGTGGAAAATTTTAGGACGATCTTCAATGAGATCCTCCTGTTTATCGAAAAGATCAGATTTCTCAAGTTTGGCAATATGGTCCAAGCTGCTCGTAAAATCGGTAAGGCCCAGAGCCTTCATCGCCTCTGCAAATTCGGCAAAAGTGGCTTCCATCCCCTTCTCAACACCTAGCACTTTGCGCAGGTAACCTTCCATAAGGCGCTGCTGCTTTTCACTAAACTCGCTAGCCGGCTGAGAACTTTTGATTTTTGCCCCAAATACCCCTTTCACAAAAGGGGGGAGGTCTTTGCTCTTCAAATGCTCTTCGGCAAAGAGAGAAATAAGCTCGATATGCAAATGGTTCTCGAACCAACGCAGGCAATTGTTTAGAAGCAAGATGACCTGGCGGACACCCTCTACATCGAAATTGCGCCAGTCCCCTAAAAAATACCCTTCATCATCAACCAGGATAATAGCCCTTTGTGTCCGCTCGTGATCGACGCCCACAGAAGACTTATCTGTTTGCTGCTTGATCACCCCTTTTTGGGTCATCAGCTCCAAACTCGACAAAGCCAGCGACCCGCGCGTCTTAGCCAGATGCTCAAACACATTCTGCCCAAAGATATGGTGGAACAATAATGCAACTTCAATACTTGAGCCCGGTGCTCCGCCCGGTACATTCCAAACATGCGTCCCCTCAGCAACCCTAGCGCCAAAAGCATCAACCCACCCCCAAAAGGAAGCGATTGTCGTATCGAGATCGGGCGAGGCATGCGCCGTTACAAAGTGGCTCCCTGGATGGTACTTACCCATCCCTACAGGAAAGAGCAGCTGATAAGCATCACGGGGCACCCATTTACCCACAATCTTGGCCCGCACCTTGAGATTGTCTTCCTGACTGAGCCCAGAGAATTGATTGAGCCAGATCTCAAAGCTCGTCAAATTATAGTTAATCAGAACCTTTTGCCGGGCCACCTCATCCAAAAAGCCGACCACAGCCATCAACAAAAACGATCCTTCTGGCGCAGACTGAATCATCTCGAGCAAAGCTTGGTTGACCCGCTCACTTTTGAGCTTGTGATTGAATTTTTTGTATTCTGAATTTTTGAGCTTTTTGAGCGTCTCAGAGAGCCCCTCAAACTGATAAGCCGAGAGGACAAAATCGCCGAGTTGACCCGCCTTGGAGATAGGCCGATGGATGCTGGGTTTCTTGCTCATAAAAAAATCGGATTGAGCAGGACTCGAACCTGCGACCGTCCGCTTAGAAGGCGGATGCTCTATCCAGCTGAGCTATCAATCCACAAGAGCCAATCTTACTAAAAACCCCCCGCACTTTTCAAGGAGAAAAGTATCAATCGTCATCATCACAAGGACAAGGATTGTGTCTGCTGAGAACTCCACCTACCTCAGAAAGAACTGATGTTCGATATCCATCGGGACGGATCGAGCTTAGAGCAATTTTGAGTTGCGCTTGAGCTAGTGCATCGCCAGGTCGCAAGCGCAGAGCCTCACGAGCCGCAAGTTCTGCATTGTCTTTTCCGTCTCTCGTCTTACCTTCTTTCGGATCGCGATTGTAACACTCAGCGATGATTCCGTGCATACTTGATCTCAGAGGGCGCATAGGATACTTTTGCTTCAAGGCAGTTGTCCCATACTTTAGCGCTTTGACAGCCTTCATCCATTCCCCTTTTTTCATGTGGGCAAGGCCCCAATACCAATAGAGGTCCCCCTTGGTACTGTCATTAACTCCAGCGACAAGAGCATGTCCTGCTTGACCAGTAGCAATAGCATTGTCATCCTCCCCCTTGGTATAATGAGCATATAACTTGAGGTTATTGAGAGAGGATCGTGTCTGATTCGAAGCTCCAGCAAGAGCTACACCTGCAGCTGCAGCTGTGATTACATCATCAAATTGATTCTTTGATTTATGTGCTTCCGCTTTAAGAAGGTATAGCTCTACCCTGACTTGATCGGAAGCCCCATTCAATCCCACTCCCTGAGCCGCAGTAATGATGACATTATCCTTTTCACCTTTTGCAGAATGTGCCCTTGCTTTGCGCAAGCAAAGCTCGGCTTTGGTCTGATCAGAGCCTGCGCCTATTTGAAGAGCAGTAGTAACCACTGAGAGAACATCGTCGTGCTCATTCCGAATCAGATGTGCTTGAGCCTGCATAAGCATAAGCTCAAGTCGAGTTTCTGCTTTAGAAGAGCCTAGAGCAAGACCAAATTTTGCAGCTGCTAATGCATCATCTGTTTCTCCTTTGTTTCTATGTGCCTGAGCTTTCTGATGCCAAATTTTTGCAGCAATCTCATCTGAAATATCTCGCAACGACAATGCCGTATTTGCGGCTTGAATGGCCCTGTCCCATTCACTTTTGCTTAAATGCGCTTGGGCTTTGTGGGATGAAAGCTCTGCTACTAGTTGATCCGGGATCCCTCCAAAACTAAGCCCATTTTGCGCTGCGGCGATCGCCTTGGTTCTCATACCCTTAACAAGATAGGCACAAGTCTGTTCATTTGCCAGTTCTGCTTTTGTTAAATCATCGGCTCCCGACATACCTAAAGTTGCAGCTTTAATTGCATCATCGCTCTCTCCTTTCGCATTATGCAAATGAGCTTTTAGAACATAGGCTTTGCCTGAAAGATCATCGAGATCAAGCGCTATCGCTTGATCGCAAATGGCAAGCGCATCATCTGGTTTTCGATCGTGGCAAAGAGCAAAAGCTTTTTGCATGAATAAGTCAAAGATCATTGTTTTTGGGAGGTCCCCTTTAGGCTCTAATTTTACAGCTTTCACTGCGGCTTCCCAGTTCCTTAGCTGGTTATGCGCATAGGCACATAGAAGGGCAAGCTCACTTCTCACCTGGTAAACGCTTTCTTGTAAGCTGGAGTCTGCATAATTCGGATGCTCAATATCCAAGCCTGCCTGCGCTTCTTGTGCAGCAGCTGTCCAATTCCCTTTCTGAATTTGCCATTTAGCTTTGTTTAACCGTAGTTGAAGCTCTACCGGTTCTTTGTGCGTATATTTAAGGCCTCTGACACTAGACCCCAAATCTTTTTCTAAGGGTTTAATATCGATTTCCCAGTCCACACTGGTAAACTTAATGGTGGGCACTCTAACAGGAATCTCTCTTGCAACTTTACGTGCCATATGCCCAGCACGAGCCGCTCCATCTGCTGCAAGAACAGCTGGAGATAGAGAGCCACTAGATGATGCACTTACTGAAGCTGAACTAGATGCGCTTGCGCTGGCTCCTGGGCCGCCTACAAGAGGGATTGCGATCGCTGGTCCTGCTACGGAAGATACTGCTGACATAAAATCCTACCTTTTTGTTCTTGATAAATGAGAATGTTCTCTTTCTAGTTGCTCTAAATAATGCTTTGCATCTGCGCGAAGTAATTCCATTTCCATACTAGGTGCTGCGGTGGCAGCTGAAGCTGCGGCCGGAGCGGGCGTGTTTAATTCCCGTAAAAGAGACCCAGCATTATATTTTCTAGTTGTAATCTTAGAAAGAAAATCCGGCTTTTCTAGTAAACTCCTTACTAACTTGTGATCATCACTAACCCAAGATAACGCGGCACCAACAAAAAACTGTTTTTTCTCAACTAGATATTCTGTGCACGAATATAATCCATAAATCGCTGCAAACGTCGGAAGATCTAACCCCTCTGGTTTGATTCCACTTGGAATAGGCATCCCACTAAAAATATCCCTCGGATGCATTCCTTCTTTTAATGCCAATCCTACTACATCACTGTTTGCAACAGTCAATACTTTTCTCTGAATGAATAGTTCCTTGGCACGAACAGGATTGTGAGACTCTAAAGCTCGGACAAACGGCGTTTTTCCATCTTGATCTATTGCATATGTATCTGTCGTTTTCCTAGCAAGTTTTCCGGCAGATATACCACCGAAGTCATGATTCTCAGCAGCAAGATGCAAAGGAAGTTCCTTCTTGTTATTTGCAATATTTGCATCAGCCTTATCTAAGATAACTTGGCTAAATTTTTTTCTAGCCATGTAATGCATAACCGTATTGCCATCAACATCCTGGGCACTCCAGTCAACCATCGACAGTTTTGCTAGTGCAGCAATCGCAAACTCATTTCCCTCTTGAACAGCTAGCATGATCGGTGTTTGGCCTTTGGCGTTTTTCTTATTGACATCGGCCTTTGCAAGGAGCGGAGAAATGATTTGATTTTGCCCGGCTCTAATCGCGGCATGCAATGCTGTGTCTCCAGTAGACCCTGCTTGAATATTGGGATCAGCTGTTTTAAGCAAATGCTTCACAATCGCGAGCTGTCCTAGCCTTGATGCCCATATGAGCGCTGTTTCTCCTTTAAGGGAGGTAGAATCTACATCGGCGCTTAGAAGCCGCTTCTTAACTCCATAGAGGCTCCCCGCTTCGATGCACTGACGGAGGTCTTTATTTCTGCAAGCAAAGCTGCGCGCTGCAGTGAGTAACGTTTTAGCAACAACAGCCGCCGCCAGAGCTGTGACAATCGAAGCTGCTATCGTGTGATTTGTCTCATCGGCACAGATTTCTTCTGCTTGATCCGATACAAGCGGAGTGATGTACTCACAAACTCTTTTTCCAAAGCCTTGGAATGCGTCAACATGTGGCGCTATCCAAGCATTTGAAAACAATTCTTGCGTCTTTTCGAAGGAAGGTTGGGGCGGCGCCTCTTCTGCTGAAAGTCCAGGTATCCACTGGCTCACTCCCGGCTGCACTTCTACAGTAGGAGGAGAGGGTGGTGGAGAAACCTCCTCCGCAGCACCGAAGGGATTCCAAGCACTAGCTGTATCTCTTATTGATTGTAAAGGATTCATTTTTATCTCCGTATTATTGATCTGTAGGTGGGGGAGCTGGAAGTTGTCGTTGTTGACTTTGTAAAAATCTAAGCACGCTTCTCTGAGGGTCTCTTACAACTGCGGCCAATGCCGCGACACGATCCAACATGAGATTAGCTCCAGCCCCAATTCCTCCCTCTCGAACAACGCGGACTAGCTCTCCTGCTGGCGTCTCTCCGGCTGACGGTGGAACTGCCACAGCATCAGCTATCACAGGAGCTGTTACAAGCACAGCTACGGCTGCTCCAGCTGATCGCTGCTCTTGAGCCAGCTTTGCATGGATAAGGCGAATGATCTCATCCTTCTTACTGAGCTTGCTTTCTTGCGCGAGCGCCAAAGGTGTTTTGGGTGTAGTTCCGCCGGTTGGTCGATCCAAATCGAAACGTCCCGAATTGATAAAAGCAATCACCTTGTCGGAATTTCTTGAACTGAGTATCGCAATATGGAGGGGGGTCAAGCTTTCGGCATTTGCCACATCGGGATTTTTGGTTCCATAGAGGTAGCTAAGGGCTACCTGTATGGGCGCTTTTTCTGCGGCATAGTGGAGGGGTAGATTATTCTTATTGTCTTGAACTTCTAGATACGGTAACAAAGCCAACATTGCCGCTTCTTTGTAATAGTCCATACCCTGAATGGCAAGTAGGTGCTGGAAATTTTGGCCTAGTGCATTAGTTGCAAATTTTGGCGTGCTATCAACTAACCGATCCAGACTGAGAGTAGAGCCAGCCTGTGCGGCAAGGTGTGCAGGAGTATTTCCGTTACTATCTGGAGATTTTCGGGTGTCTTCTGCCCCCCTGTGAGAGAGGAACTCAACGATTGGAGCATATCCATGGGCAGCGGCATGATGCAGCGCAGATCTTTGGTTTGTGTCCTTCCAATTTACATCGGCCCCCGCTGCGTGAAGAACTTTCACCACACCCGTATGACCTGCTGCTGCTGCTGCTGATAGTGGTCTTTGTCCACGAGTAGGATTTACTCCAGTTCCACCTGCGATATATCTTTTTACTAGGGCAAGGTTTCCAGCTTTTGCTGCGGCATAGAGTTTGTCACCAGTTAGATCTTTTATGGGCCTGTTTTGAAAGCGATTGATTGCGTAGCTCGCAGAAAGGCAGGTAAAGGTGATGACACCCGCAGCGACCGCAAGCGCTAAGCGCTGAGATGAAGGGTCTGCGCAGACTTGCGCTGTCAAAGTAGGGGTTTGGTTACAAATACGGCTGCCAATAGCCAATATTCCGCTCATATTATCTCCAGAATTATTATTAGAGGATGAGGGGGCAACAAACCCCCTCAAGGGTAATTACTTAGCAGTTACCAATGTAATGGTGTTGATAGACTTGAACATTTGACATGCTTCCCTTTTGGGTATTGTACATCCCAATTGAAAAGAGGCGTCCCATTAGCCCAGTTACCCAACCATAGTCTTTTTGCCAAGCTGGTGTTTCTGCTGCTCTAACGTTTGCGTTGATCGCCTGCTGCTCTTCGCTTCTTGCGCGAGATAGGTGACTAGATCTTTGGTACACATTGTAAAGTATTGTAGGAACCGCAATCGACATGACAAGGCCAATGCCTTGGAATGTTTTCAGCATCACAGGCTCTAAAACAGTTGCAATTGTAGCTGTTCCAAAGTGAGTAGTTAATAGAGTGCCTACAAGTGCACAAGCCAAAATAAGCCCAACAGCCATGATGGTCTTTTCTGCAATGCTATGGATCCGAGCGGCTAGATCTCTGCTGAACATACGCTCTTCGCTCGCTACTTTCATGTGATCCGCTGCTGCGCTGCACCACCCGTAGTGGGTAGTTGGTAATGCCGTTGACATAATTTTAACTCCTTTGAAGTTGTTTTGGGAAAACTGTTCAGGAGAATATACCTCAACTCACATATATTAACGCAACTAAAAAAAACTATTATTAGGTTTCGTCTTGATTTAGAATTTCTTGGGGGAGCTTGCAGACGTCTTGCTGACTTTGGGTGATCCGGTCGTAGTCTTCAAAGGAATTGATGATATGGGGCCGGACAAAGATGAGGACGTTGCGCTTTTCGGAAAGGCGCTTGTTTTTAGAAAAAGCTGCGCCTACGACGGGGAGGCCGCCAAGACATGGGATGCCGGCTCGTTGATACGACCTGGCGTTGCGGCCCATGCCGCTGAGAACGAGGAAGTGGTCATCGGGAACGTGGGCGAGGGTCGACATATTGGTTTTCGTGGTGCGGATCCCTTCTACGTCTGTAGCTGAATTCATCGGGTCATCGATGGCTTCGGTAATCTCTTGGTCAATATCGAGTGTGATCACACCGTCTTCTCCAAGCATGGGGGTGATACTAAGAGCGACGCCGACGTCGCGGTACTCGATATTCGCCGTTGTTTGCTGGCTATTGCCCACAGTAGAGACGACAGAACCGGTAAAGGGGATGTTGTCGCCGACAAAGACTTTGGAGTTTTTGTTATCTTGGGTGATGATCTTTTGGTTCAGGACGATGTTGCTATCGCCATCGGCCTCAAGGGCAGAGACGAGTGAGCCAAGAGTAAGAAATGTTTTACCCTTGTGGAGGATGATATCGCCGATGATTCCTAAATCAAAGCCGCGGCCTAAGGGGATCTGGTCGAGTCCGCTAATGCCGCCACCAGCGTTGGACGCTTGAGCGCTTTGAGCAAGGGAGCTCCCTTTGCCAGGGAAATTGCCTGCGCCAAAGGCGATCTTGTCTTTGAACTTGCCGCCGCCGACCCATTGGAGACCAAACTCGGTGTTTTTCTTAGAATCTGTTTCGAGAACAACGACTTCAATGAAGACCTGGCGACGGGGAACGTCGAGCGTTTTAATGAGTTTATCAAGCGAGACGACAGTCTCTTGGTCGCCAGTAAAAAAGAGGGAGTTGGTCGCTTTGACCCACTGGATGGTTTGGATAGCCTCAAGGAGTTTTCTGGGGCTACCAGGACGCGAGCCCATATCAGAGGCAATTTTCTTTAGCGCACCTTCAATATCATCGCCTTGGTGGTAGCGAAGCTTATAGGTGGCAAACTCGAGGTCGGAGTGGGGACCTGCTGGGATTTCTCCAGCGACGAGCTTGCTCATATCGAGTTTGGTAGGCTCCTGCAGGTGGGCACCGTTTTTAATCTCTTGCTCGCTATAGCGATGGACAACAAAGTAGTTCCCTTCCTCTGAAACAGCAAACCCGTGCATGCGGAGCATCTGGACAAGAGCTTGAACGACCTGGTCTGAGGTCATCGGCTTGCCCGATGATAGCGTCACGTTGAAGCCGAGCTCTCTATGATCAAAAATGAAGTTCGCCTCAGAGATTTTACTCACAAAGCGGATGAATTCACTTGCAGGGACATCACTAAAGTTGATGTCATGGACCTGCTCCTCACAAAAAGAGAGGGAAGTAAAGGCTAGAAAGATCGCTAATATGATTTGTTTCATTTACTCTCACATTTCATGCTGGGACACGAACATATTAATTCACATGCCCATTTTTGAAAAGCAGAAAATGAAAAATGTAAGACTTCCTCTTTTTACCAGTTCTCGATTATACTCTTTTCAGGTGCGTTTGCGCATTAGAAACTCCTTTGGTTGTCTAAGATACAGCAAAGGCGCTTCGCTCTTTTTAAGATGTTTTTGTTAAGTTATGGGCCGGTTGCAAAACCTTTGCCTTCATCGGCATTCCCATCACTTTTTCCCTCCGCGGCAAAAAGCAGATGGCCGCTCCCACTGCTAGCTAGGCATAGAAAAAAATGCAAAGAAATATCGATTGCAAATAAATTGTTGAATTGTCATAATATCGCTTATTGAATTTTTTAGGAGGTGTTATGAAGATAGATCCATCAAAGCAAATCGAAAATTCTGTTGCTCTTAGAATACAAGAGTCTAGAGACGGGAAAGTCCGATTTAGTTCGAAAGACCCTATAATCGCAGCGAAGAAGCTATGTTCGAAACAGGAACTAGCTCTATTCTATGGAAAGGCTCCAACGGCAGAAGTAACTACTTGGGCCCTCGCGGTTGCCCAAGCAGCTGTTGCTGCTGCTGCAATCGTTGCTGCAGCAGTTCTTAAAGGGGTAGCATTAAATGCAGAACAGCCATTAGCAGGCCAAGAAGACTTTTCCAGCCTAGATGTGAATAGCCTTCTAGAAAAGAGAAAAGACGCTGAAGTAAAGTAATTGAGTAATTTAAAGCGTGTGCATCAATGTATTTGGTGATATTTATCTTATTTATTTCAATATTACTCCTAAGCGTGTTGAAAGAGATAAAAATGGTCGTGCCCACTCTTGATCGCATCCCCTTTTTGATGGTGTTTATTCCTTCGTGGAGTTTTTTTGCTCCAATTCCTGGCATGCATGATTACAACTTGATGTTTCGAGGGATTACAAAAGAAGGGCAAGTGCTTGAATGGGATTCAGTCTTCAAGTTGAGGGATAAACGGGGCTTCTTTTCTTTTTTTTGGAATCCTGAAAAAAAGTTTTTGAAATCGTTAATGGATATTGCACAAGAACTGCTTAAGTTCAGTAATAGCGTGCAACATAGAAATCAGATCTGCATTTCAATTCCATATCTATTAATTTTGAATTTTATTACCGCTCTCAATCACATTGAAAATGTAGAAAAAGTCCAATTTATGATTTTAAGTAACTCCAGGTTATATGATTATGAAGTCCTTTTTTTGTCGGAGCCTCATTTTGCTCATAAGTAGATAAGGAGTATATGGTTTTTTCGCATTTTAATGATATATCTACTGTTTATAGAAGTATTCTATTGATTTTGTCGATAGGTTTAAGTATCAATGCCCTAGAAGATCTTAAAGCATGGCCCGTTTTTAGTAATTCAGGGCTTCTTAGTTGGAAAGTGGGAAGGTTGGCAACTTATTGGAAGCTCCAAAAAATCAAATTATTTATTGTTAACTTTTTTCTAAATGATAGAAGCTTTAAAGCGTCTGTCTATTTAAGAATTTTTGGCTCTGCACTGCTGTTTGTCCTTACTCTATTAAATCATGTATCTCCCTTGTTGATCTACTCTCTTTTTTTTCTTATGCTTTTAACTGCTTTCCGTAGCCATTACGGCTTGAATGGGGCGTATCAAATGTTTCTAGTGCTTTTATTTGCTTTATCAATTGCAGTCTCATTTGGTATGCATTCGCCAATTTCGGTTCTTTGCCTATGGTTTATTGCCGGGGAGCTTTCAATTTCATATTTTATTGCTGGAGTCAAAAAGTTGATTTCTCCTCTGTGGAGAAACTCGCATGCTTTGAACATGATCTTCAGTACAAAGACATATGGCCATGCCGCACTATATAAGATTATTCAAAAAAACACCGTAGTTAATTTGGCTATAAGTTGGAGCATTTTTCTTTTCGAGATGGCTTTTGTTTTTGCAATTCTTCTCCCAACTCCATACACGCTGTTGTTTTGCGTTTTTGGGTTGTTGTTTCATTTGTCCAATGCCATTTTTATGGGGTTGAATGACTTTTTCTTTGCTTTTACAGGAGCATATCCAGCATTTCTGTATTGTGCTAGTTTTATCACCCTAAATTAGGCCGCTGTTGTGAATATGAAAAAAGAGAATAAAATCGTAGTTTTTTATGATGGAGACTGTGGGCTTTGCCATTCATTTGTCAAATTTACAATAGTTAGAATGATTAGAAATGCTCCATTTCTTTTTGCTCCCCAGAATGGAGGACTGTTTAAGGCCTTATGTCCATATTTTTCTGAGGCGAATAATCCTGAAAGCATAGTTGTGTTCAATGGCTTTAAAAATGAAGTAACAACTAAAACAGTAGCGATTATTTTGGTATTGGACTATTTGCGCTGGCCATGGAAAGTCTTTGGAACCTGTTTGAGAGTGATTCCGCTTAGCATAACAAATTTCTTTTATGATTGCGTTGCAAAAATGCGGTCAAAGCTTTCAAAAAAAGTAGAAGGAGCCTGTCCGATTGTTGCAAAGGAATTCAAAAAATACTTTGAAGAATGAAGTTGAAGACAATTACTAATTAATTCTATCATTCCGAACAAGATATCGAGAATTGAATTTCATGGGAACTCCTTTCCCAGTAAACAAAATATCTCCGCTTTTATTTGACACTGAGTGAATATGTAAATGTGGTTCGGAAGTATTCCCTGAATTTCCAACTTTAGCTAATAACTGCCCTTTCTCTATAAAATCACCCTCTTGAATCAGAATACTTCCTTTCAAGAGGTGTGCTAAAATTATGACAATATCGGAGTCTTTTTTAGCAATCGCTATATAATTCCCAGCTGGATTTTTGGGGTCCATTTTGCTGGGTTGGAGATCTTGATAACCATCCTGCGCTTCCACTATTGTGCCTTCGCATGGACTGTAAACGGAAGTTTTGAAAATTTTAAAATCTTCCAATTTTTTTGGATTCCATTTGCTAGTACGTGAGCCAAGTGTATTTAACTGGACGATATCCAATGCATATCTTTGCGCTAGAACAGGGTAATGTGGATTAATTATCTTGTTCGATCCTCCATGCAAAATACAAAACTGGCCATTTTTCAAGGGGAATTCTAAATCGATAGCAAAGGGAGGGCAAGCAGTTCCCTTTAGCGCAAATATCAAGTCAGTAAGAAATACGCAAGCAAGAGAGAAAGTTACCAAATAAGAAGCTAGTTGTTTGAATCCATTTACTTTTAGGATGAATTTTTTTTTGGTATTTCGATATGATTTTGCTGCAATAAAAAGAAAGGCGATTATCAAAAAATATCGAAAGTAATATCCATATGTCATTGGCCATATGCCTGATAGAAACAGACTGCATATCGAGATGCCGTAGGCAGCAGACTCCAATATCCATTTTTCCAAATTCGTTGAATAATTGCGCCACATTCTGAAATAAAAAAAGACTGGAACGGATATATAGATAAATGTAATGAATCCACTTAAAAGCATTTTACTGAACTTAATTTCTGGGGTTTACCTAAATAGCTCCTAAGCTTCTGAGGTGGTTAATATGGGAGCGCACAAGATCGAGCATGATATTTGGTTTAAAGCAAATGGGATATTGAAGATTGGACAATTTCTCAGGCAAGTTTCAAAAGCGACAGATCCGACTTTCATAACAGGAAGATTTGCAAAAGCAAGTAGAAAAATAGAAAAAATGGCTACTTTGCATCCTACTATGAGTAGTGTGACAGAATATTTTTTTGGTGCCTTGAGGTAACAGCCTCCTTGAAAGAAGGATTGGTTTGTTTCAATTGTTCCTGCGACCAAGAAATGCCCCTCATTATTATGATTGAGAAAAAGAACGTTCCGTAGTGTACTGTAAAAGAATGTAGATGTCAAAGTTTTTTGATTGAGTGTAAGTGCAAATCTGTAATGTCACCCCCTCTCCAAAGTTTGCCCCCTCAGGTTTTGTCCTAGGGTGACATTTTAACTTTGCAGAGGGGGTGACATTACAGCTTTGCGTTCACAGAGAAAATGAAAAATTTAAACTATCAGGACAGATTAGTCTTTGGTAGAATTTTTCTTTTCAGGTGGAATTTTCACAAGCTCATAACGATATGGAGGCTTTATCTCCACTATTGTTTTCGATCAAATACTAGAGCAGTACCTGTTCTTACAGCTATTTCAAATGCCCTTTGATAACTTCTCTTATGAGCTTCGAGCACTTCCTCAACTAAGTCATCACTCATAGGCCGCCTTTTTCATTTTTTTCCAAATGTCTTGATTTAAGACATCCATAACATCACTGAGCCCCTTCCTAGCAATAAGATTATTCAAACTGCCTGGTGATTCTTCTAGAAATTAGCTCTAAAGCCGTAGTCGTTTTCCCTGCACCGTTAGGCCCTGCGATCATGAGTATTTTTTTTGAAGCCAAAGCAAACACCTCTCCTCTGTGACCAATGTTATCAATAGCCTTCTAAAAACTCAACTTGCCAAAAAATTGTTTCTGGGAGATAATCTTCGGGTGAGGAGGCGGTGGTTAAGGACGGATTTTCATATTCAAATGGATTTCCGTGAAAAAATCGACGCTGGAGCAACAAGCTGACTATTTATAGTCAGCGGTTTGCGAAAAGTTGATTTTAGCCGGCAAGCCGCTGAAAATGAAAGTGCGGAATTGATCAGAGGGTGTCTTCAAAGTGTTTTTGTTGGAAAGAGATGAGATTTTTTCCTAGGAGAAGGATCTGGAGAGCGGAGCAAACTCCGATAGAGTTTGTGTAGCTTGAAGAGCTTCTCATAGGGAAAAAGATCGCTCTTCCGACAGCAAAATGACTCTGAAGACACCCTCTCAATGCCTCCGCAAGGGTTATTCGATATGGCTAATGCAGTAACAATTGATAATTATGATGTAAAGATCCACGAGCGGTATGCAGCCGATCAGGCTGAATACGATGTGGGGATCTTGCGCGACACTGGTGAGGTCTCTTCTCACTTTTCCTTGGCAGCGGAAGAGGCTCGTCTCATCACTAAATGGGAAGAGCTTTTTGAAACGCATTTGCATAGGCACCCGTTTGCTTTCTTCTCCCCTCCCCCTTTTACTATGGGGATGCGGCGAGCTTTTTTCACTCATGTTGTTTCTTCTGAATTTGACTGGGAGGGTGACAATGCTGAAGAAGAAGAAAGGAGACAAGCAGAAAACTACCGCAAAAAAATCAAAGCCAAACAGTCTAAGAAAATGCCGGTTGCGATCTTTGAAAAAGATCGATCTGCTCTTTTGAATCTCATTGATTCAATCCAAACGCTCAATGGATTTTTAACGGAGGTCCATGCACGCAAACTGCAATACCAAAAAGGTTAGGATAGCCCTTGTAGGCGGATCTGGCCGGATGGGCCAGATAGTCACCAAGCTAGCTGATGAAGACAGCGAGGTTGAAGTTGCTGATGAGGGTGATGTTGTGATTGACTTCTCGAGCCCGGAAGGGACCAAGAAGGCGATTGCATTGGGGAAGCCTCTTGTCTGCGGCACTACTGGATTGGATGAGGATGTGATGAAGGAGCTTGAAACACTCTCGAAGATAGTCCCTGTCCTATATGCACCTAATTTCAGCCTTGGTATGGCTCTTAGCTATGAGATGCTGGGGTTTTTAAAGAAAAACTTAGACGCTGAAGTTTTTATTGAGGAAACGCACCACACGAAAAAGGCGGATACCCCTTCCGGTTCGGCAAAAAAAATGGCAGAGATTCTAGAAACAGAGAATGTTGTTTCTCATAGGGTTGATGAGGTAGTTGGCACTCATAAGGTGGAGTTTTTGTTTGGCAAAGAAAAAATTACTTTGCAGCATGAAGCTCTTTCAAGAGAAATCTTTGCCCAAGGGGCGATTGCAGCTGCAAAGTTTATTTTTGGCAAGCCGCCAAAGTTTTATTCCATCTCAGATATTTTTGTTTGATATTTAGTGGTTTTTTGGCATAATGGCTCGAAGAATGAACGAGTTTGATGTAGGCAACTTCACCCTAGGGGAAAATCAGCCTCTCGCTCTTATCTGCGGTCCATGTGTGATCGAGAGCGAGGACAAAACTCTTTTCTCCGCACAATTTCTAAAAAATCTCTGTGAAAAGCTCGGCATTCCCCTCATTTTTAAATCTAGTTATGACAAGGCGAATCGCTCGTCTGTCCATTCTTATAGAGGCCCTGGCATCGATCAGGGCCTTTTTATTTTAGAGCGTGTCAAGAAGGAATTTGACGTCCCCGTGGTTACGGACGTCCACTCCCCTATGGAAGCTCTTAGCGCTGCCCAAGTCTGTGATGTGCTCCAGATCCCCGCTTTCTTAAGTAGGCAGACAGATCTCATTGTTGCAGCTGGACAGACTGGACGGGTGGTCAAAGTCAAGAAGGGGCAATTCATGGCCCCCTGGGACATGAAGCCTGTCGTAGAAAAAATTGAATCCACTGGTAACAAAAAAATTATCTTAACAGATCGAGGAACGAGCTTCGGCTACAATAATTTGGTAAGCGATATGCGCGCCATCCCGATCATGCACAGTCTTGGCTATCCAGTCTGCTACGATGCGACCCACTCGGTGCAGCTTCCAGGAGGAAGAGGTTCTTCTTCGGGAGGGCAGCGAGAGTTTGTCGAGACCTTAGCAAAATCTGCGATAGCAGCGGGCGCGAACTGCCTTTTCTTAGAGGCTCACCAGAATCCAAGTGAAGCAATGAGCGACAAGGAGTCGCAAATTCCCTTCGATGAGCTCGAAAAGCTCTTGAAAACGCTTTTGCGCATCTCTAGGGCCGTAAGAGAGGAGGACTCTGCTTATGTTTAAAAACAGAATCCTTCTTACTTGCGCACTTCTCGTTCCCCTCCTTGGTTTATGGATCTACCAGACCGGCGTTCCTAAAGCAAAGGACCACGAGTGTTACCAGACAATGGTGGAGAACAAACAAGTTGCCTCTTCCCTTTCAAAAGCTCCTACCAACCAAGAACGCAAGCAAGTCCGCAAAGACATTTGGTTCTCTCAAGATGGCACCTCGAGACTCCACTATCAGATCACAAGCAAGGACTCTTTGCTCACTTTGACACCCGCAGGGAATCGATTTGAGGTGGTCGAATCTTTGAAAGGGATTAGTTGCTGGATGCAGGACAAGTTGGTCCGAGATGAAAAAAAAGACACCCTTTCACAACAAGCACGTTACTTCGAAGCCGATAGTGGTATCTACAGACACACAACACAAGAATTTACCGCAGAGGGGATCTCTCTCTCTCTGTTTAAGCTCGCAGGGCACAACCTGCCAGTCAAACCTGTCAAACAAAGTGATGCGATCTTGCGCGGCGTAGCAGAAGGGATCTCCTTCTACTTCGGAGGAAAAACCCCAAAATTTCAAGCGAAAGAATTCCAGGCAAAGATGGTGAAAGAATGAGATATGCACTTCTATCTCTCCTTTTTCCACTCCTACTTAGCGCAGAAATCACCACCTCCTCTATCTCTTCGAAAAAAGCCTCTTATGATGGCAATGCATTGATGCTTAAGGGAGAGGTGGAGCTTGAGCATGCCCTTGGACATCTGCAGTCGGGTGCCGCTCGATTGATCCGAGAGTCTGAAGGGGCTCCCTTCACATCGATCTATTTGCGCGACGACGTACGGATCGCTTTGAAAAATCGAGGAGAGATCCACTGCGCCAAAGCCGACTTTGACTTCAACGATTTAAAGGGCAAGCTTCTTCCTGCTCGCGGGCAAATGATCGAGTTTCTCAATCTGCAAACCGAGCCTTTATCTCTTTTGAGCAAAGAAGCTGAAATCGAATTCGTCCGAGAGAACAACTCCCTAAGAGTAGCTAAAATCAAAGCGTGCAAATCGGTTGAAGTGCATTACAGTGAGGATTTTGTCCTCACAGCCGATGGGGCAACGTTCTCAAACACCAAGACTCCTTATGTCTGGGCAAGTCCCAATTGTGTGCTCAACCATTTTGACGACCAAATTCAGGCAGAGCGCATCGAGATTCTCCCCGCCAGCTCTAAGATGATCTTATCATCTCCATCGGGGGCCCTCTCCTCCCCTACCTTTAGCGAGGACGAATTGATGGAATTTTCTTGTAACAAACTCGTCTGGGAAAGGGCTCTGCAGATGCTCACAATGAAGGGAAACGTCAAGCTGCATGATGCAGGGATTGGGGACCTCTATTGCGAAGATGAAGTGGAGATAAGGCAAAAAGAGGTCGGAGACAAGTGGGCATTGAGTCAGATCTCAGCAAAAGGGAAAACGAGCTTGCAATACAAGCTCGACGCCGATTTTGAGCACACGCTCGTTTGCTACGGGCAAATGGAACTGAACCAAGATCGACTAGCTCTTACATTAGAAAGCCCCATAGGACAGCCTTTAGAATATTTTCATGATGGGATGAAACTCACAGCAGATCATGCTGAGCTCGATTACACTCAGGGCAAAGATTCTATTCATCCCGAAAAGCTTCTCTTACAAGGCAATATCCAACTCTCTACTACAGAAGACAGCTCTAGGTGCGCTATTGCTGATCAGTTTGCCTATTTTCCAGACGAGAAGAAAATCATCCTTTCGACAAAGCAAGAAAACCCTGTCCTTTTCTGGGATGCTGAGCAAAAGCTTTCAATCAGTGCCCGTGAGATCCATATTACTCGTGGGGAAAAGGGAGAAAATATTAAGGGAGTGGGCAATGTTCGCTTCGCCTTTTCCAGCACGGAAAACGCCCTTTTGAAAAAACTCTTCCCTTTCTATCAAATAAATGGGAGGCCGCAATGAACGAATTGGCAAACCCTATTGTCTTGAAAGTACAAAATCTCACCAAAAAATTTGGTGGCAGATCTGTCGTCTCTGGCCTTTCTTTCCAAGTGCGCCAAGGAGAAGTGGTTGGTCTACTCGGCCCCAATGGAGCAGGGAAAACCACTTCCTTTTACATGACCATCGGTCTCATCCACCCCGAATCTGGAAATGTCTACTTTAAAAATCAGGATGTGACAGAAGAGCCCATCCACAAAAGAGCCCATCTAGGAATGGGCTACCTCGCGCAAGAGCCCTCCGTTTTCCGCAACTTAACGGTTGAAGAGAATATTTTGTGTATACTCGAAACTCTACCGCTCACCAAAAAGCAAAAAAAGGACCGACTCGAAGAGTTGCTAGCTGAACTTCACCTAGAGAAACTAGCCAAGAAAAAGGCCTGCAACCTATCAGGTGGAGAGAGAAGACGTTTAGAAATCACAAGAGCCCTAGTCACAGAGCCCTCCCTTCTGCTCCTCGATGAACCCTTTGCCAATATCGACCCGCTAGCTGTCAATGATGTAAAAAAAATGATTGGGCACCTCAAGCAAAAAGGGATCAGCGTATTGATTACCGACCACAATGCAAGAGAAATTTTTTCCATCGTCGACCGAAGCTATCTGATCCAAGAAGGAAAAGTGCTTATGTCAGGGTCTGTCGACGAACTTTTAGAAAATAAACAAGCAAGATCCACATATTTTGGAGAGGATTTTAGGTTATAATATGCAGGAAAAATCGTTTAGTTTTTGGCGCCAAATCATCTGGCCCATTCACAGAAATGAGGTCAAGAAAGTGGTCTCCATGCTCCTTCTTATGGCTCTTCTGTGTGTTTGCTATAGTGTATTGCGTAATCTAAAAGATACAGTGATTCTAACCGCTGCAAATTCAGGAGCAGAGGTCATCCCCTTCATTAAAGTATGGGGTATGCTACCTGGAGCTATACTCGGGACCTGGTTCTATACCAAGCTACGCAGCAAGTTCAGCCGAGAAAATGTGTTTTACATCCTTGTAGGCGGCTTTGTAGCTTACTTCCTTGCCTTTGCTTTTTTCATCTACCCCAACAGCGAAACCCTCAATTTTACAGGCCTTGCCGAGCGTCTTAGCAGGCAACTGCCCGAAGGGTTCTCTGGCCTCATTGCCATGGTCTGTAACTGGACCTTTACCATGTTCTATATTATCTCTGAGCTCTGGTCTGTCCTAGTCCTCACCGTACTATTTTGGGGCTTTGCCAATGACGTTACTCCTCTATCCCAAGCCAAGCGATGCTACGGCCTTTTTAATATCGGGTCGAATATGGCCCCGATCTTAGGCGGGTTCTTAGCTATTCTCTTTGTACAAAACTCCCTATCTTCTCCCGAGGCTATGACAGCAGACCTCTGGCAAAAATCCTTGATCAAATTATCTCTTTTAATCAGCGTCTTTGCATCAGCTGCCATGGGAGTCTTCTACTGGATCAACCGGAAGGTCGTCCCTCATGATGAACATGCAACCGATAGCCACAGTGAATCAGTAAAAAAATCGGGTAAGACGCGACTCTCTCTTCGCGACTGCATTCGCTATATCTCAAAATCTAGATACCTCCTCTCCCTCGCTCTCATCGTTTTGGGCTTTAATATTGCCATCAACTTCACAGATGTCCTTTGGAAAGCACAGCTAAAGAAACACTTTGTCAATCCACAAGACCTCATGAACCATATGAATCAGGTAACCATCGGCATCGGCTGTATCGCCACGGTGGGAGGCATTTTGTTCTCGATCATGGTTAGGCGCCTTGGCTGGACCTTTGTCGCCATCCTAACGCCTGCAATCATGGTCCTCATGGCGATTGGATTCTTTAGTTTCCTCTTCTTTGAAAGCGCCTTGACCGGCTTTGCGCTCACCCTGTTTGGAACCACGCCGCTGATCATGACTGTCTACTTCGGCTCTATGCAAAACTGCTTGTCCAAAGCGGGGAAATATTCTGTCTTTGATGCTTCAAAAGAACTCGCTTTCCTGGCGCTCGATTCAGAGTCTCGCCTCCGTGGAAAAGCAGCGATCGATGGCCTTGGGTCTGGTGTTGGGAAATCAGGTGCTTCGCTCACCTATCAAGCGCTCATCTTAGGACTTGGTAGCGTCAGCCTCTCAACGCCGTATATTGCGGGAATCTTGGTGGCTGTCTTCGCCGCCTGGATCTACTCGGTTCGGTTCATCTCTAAAGAATTTAAGACGCGCAGCGATGCTGCAGAAGGGGTTTCTTCTGAAGTGATGCAAACAAATGCGTCGACTACTTCTTGAGAAGAGAGAGTCCACAGGCAATCGCTCATTTTACTTCCTCCACACCCATCTAACCTGCAAGGGCGACAAGAAAGCTCTTGTGTCACCACAGCAGCTCTTGAATGCATCCATGGCCCCCAATTCAGCTCTGAAGTAGGACCAAACAGAGCCACAACCGGAACTTTAAGCGCGGAAGCCATGTGCAAGGCCACAGAATCAACCGTGATGAGCCCTTTTGAGTGGAGAAGAAGAGCGCCCATCTCTTTTAAGTCTGTTTTTCCAGCGAGATTGAGTACGAAGCCTTTAATATGTTTCGCCACCTCTTCAACAAACTCTTTTTCATTTGGGGCTCCCGTTAATACAACCCGCTCACCTATACGATTGCAGATATCTGCCATAAGTTGTGGAGGGAGACATTTGAATTTCCATCTAGCTGGAGCGTGGACAACCACATAGGGCTTACTTTCTGTGAGCTCCAGAGCTTTTGCTTTAGCTTCCTTCGGAATGTAAAAGAAAAGGTCTCGTTCAGTAGGTTTTGGAAAAATCTTTAGCTTTCGGACTGCATCAAGATCTCGTTCGACAGTATGCCTATCCGTTGGGCAAGCCTTCACTAAATCTGTATATATTTTTCTTGTCCATTTCTTACCAGGATCTACACCCACTTTTATCTTCGCACCTGAAACCAACGCTGCGATCGCCCCCCGGTCTCCTTCTGTAAGGTTGACAACTAAGTCATACTTTTCTCTTCTGATCTTGCGCAAAAGCCCCCATTCCTTCCAAAACCTGGGGAGAAATGAGAGCTTTTTCCATCCCCTATCATGCAAATGGCAGTTTGCAATCGCCGGATGACCTAAAAGTATGTCCGAGGCTTCTTTCCAAATATAAGCATCGATCAAGGCGTCTGGGTAAGCTTCCTGGAGGGCGGTAAAAACCGGAGAGGATAAAAGCACATCCCCTAAATGGCGTAATTTGATGACAAGAATTCTTTTCGGTTGCTTTTCCATGAAAAGGAATTATATAATGGTTTCCCCAGACTATTCAAGGAGTATTTAAAATGACAACTGAGCAAACCCTATCGATTATTAAACCTGATGCTGTTGGCAGCAACAACATCGGAGATATCCTCTCTCGTTTTGAAAAGGCCGGCCTAAAAATCGTTGCAGCAAAAATGCTCTTTCTATCCAATGAACAAGCTAAAGCATTTTACAACGTCCATGCTCATCGTCCATTTTTTGGAGAACTCGTTTCTTTCATGACAACAGGCCCAGTTCTTGTTTCTGTGCTTGAAGGGGAAAACGCGATCGCCAAGAACCGCGACTTGATGGGATCTACCAATCCAAAAGAAGCAGCGCCCGGAACCATCCGCGCCGACTTTGCCAAAACCATCGACAAAAATGCTGTCCATGGATCAGACAGCCCAGAAACAGCAAAAGAAGAAGTAGCCTTCTTCTTCAAGCCACAAGAAATCCACTCAAGATAAGTCTTTTGGCAGCGCTAGATACCACGCACCTTCTACATGCTGTGTGGTGTAGCCCCAATTACGCATTTGCTGAAACCGCTCTTCAAACTCCTGTTTGATGTAGCGGTCTCCGTTTTCTACCGAGAGCCCCCCAAGCATATGGACAAGTAGAGCCGGTTTGCATCTTTGGATCGTCTTTTTTGCCCCTTCGAGCATGATATCCTCTTTTCCCTTTGCATCCACCAAAAGCATCGATACGTCTTCCAAGTCAAGATCATCAAGCCTTTCACTCGTGTGGTAGACCTTCGTGTTTTGGACATGAGACCGAACGAGATTCCAAAAAAGGGCCCGCAACTTATCAGGATCAGAGGCCAGGGCAAGCACTTTTCCATCGGGACCTACAAGGCGGGAGAAAAGCAAAGCATCTCCGCCATAACCCGTGACAAAATCAATAACAACGCTCCCCTGCCTAGCATATAGCTTAAACAGATCACGCCCTTTCTTGCTAATTGGTTCAGCTTCTACTTGAGGGTCTTCTTCAGTGAGATAGCGTTTCCACTCCTCTGAGCCAATCAAACTCTCTCCTAAAAAAGATTCAAAATTCTCCTCAAATACGGGAAATTCATCATACTCTTCGAATTCTTTTAGCTCGGGATGAAAAAGAGTTGATAAAAACAATAGGCAAGCAATCATACAATCAATCGGTTTTTTTGAGCGTCCAGCTCACTTCTTAAGGCTTTCGGAAGCTTGGTTCCAAAGATGAAAAAATAGCTCTCCAGCTCTTCCATCTCTCGCAGATACGCCTCCTTATCTACTCGGAAAAGTTCGCTAAGGGCATCTTCTTCCATCTCAATTCCAGAGAGATCCAATGCTCCTTTTTTGGGGACATACCCAATAGGAGTCTCCTCCGCTACAGGCTTGCCGTCAATCCGCTCACACATCCATTTTAAAACGCGGATATTTTCTCCAAACCCGGGCCAAAGAAATTTCCCCTCACTAGTTTTTCGAAACCAATTCACATGAAAAATGCGCGGCAATAAATGGGGCTCGGTTTGGTGGCCCATCTCGAGCCAATGCCCAAAATAATCGCCCATATTATACCCACAAAACGGAAGCATTGCAAATGGATCGTGACGAAGCTTGCCTACTGTACCCTTGGCAGCAGCCGTCATCTCTGAAGAGACTCCAGCACCAATGAATGTCCCATGTTGCCAATTGAATGCTTCAAACACTAGGGGAACCGTACTCGATCTGCGCCCGCCAAAAATCATCCCGGAAATCGGTACGCCAGCGGGATCTTCCCATGCAGGGTCGATGACAGGACATTGACTTGCAGGCGCCGTGAAGCGGGCATTGGGATGAGAGGCAGGTGTTTTAGAATCTTTCGACCACTTTTGCCCGCGCCAGTCAGTCAAGTTTTCTGGGGGCTCTTTGGTCATCCCCTCCCACCAGACATCTCCCTCGGAGCTAAGTGCTGTATTGGTGAATATCGAGTTCTTTTTAATCGACTCCATCGCACTCGGATTAGAATCATAGGAAGTTCCAGGCGCCACACCAAAAAACCCGGCTTCGGGGTTGATCGCATAGAGCCGTCCATCTTCTTTTATTTTCATCCAGGCAATGTCATCGCCCACACACTCTACTTTCCAACCGGGCAGGCTAGACTCAAGCATCGCCAAATTCGTCTTTCCACACGCGCTAGGAAAAGCAGCCGTAAAATACTTGCGCTCTCCTTCAGGATTTGTGACTGCCATAATGAGCATATGCTCGGCCATCCACATCTCATCGCGCGCCATGCAGGATGCAATCCTTAAAGCAAAACACTTCTTTCCTAAAAGGGCATTGCCCCCATAACCACTCCCAAAAGACCAGATCTGCCGCTCTTCAGGAAAATGGACAATGTAGCGATTCTTCGGATTGCATGGCCAAAAACTATCCTCTTGCCCCTCTTTCAGAGGAACGCCTACCGAATGCATACAAGGGACAAAAAACCCATCTCCCAACTGATCTAAAACCGCTTTGCCCATCCGGGTCATGATCCGCATATTCACCACCACGTAGGGCGAATCGGTGATTTGCACACCAATTTGTGAAATATCAGAGCCCAGCGGCCCCATGCTAAACGGGATCACATACATCGTTCGCCCCTGCATGCAACCATCGAAAAGTCCTTCCACAATCCCATGCATCTCTACAGGATCTTTCCAGTTGTTGGTAGGGCCTGCATCCTCTTCATTCTTACTACAAATGAATGTTGATTCTTCCACCCGCGCAACATCATCGGGGTCTGAGCGGCACCAAAAGCTATTGGGTCTTTTATCAGCACTCAACGGGACAAAAGCCTTTCTAGCCACAAGCTCCCCACAGAGCCTATGAAATTCTTCTTCCGATCCATCGCAGATCTGCACACTTTTAGGCTTGCACAGCGCCTGCATCTCTTTAATCCATTTCTCAAGCATTCATACTCTCACTTAAAATTATGAAAGACGGAGGTTTAATCCTAGAGCCAAAATCAATGATACGAGTGTTTGCCATTTTGGGTTACCTTTCTCAGACAATGTTTTATAAAGACTTTCTCTACCTAAACGTGATTTTGTTGCTAGTTTTTTAATACCCCCTTGCGCCTCAGCTACATTTCTCAGTGCAAGTAAGAAAAGATGCTCCGACTCTTGGTCGCCTTTTAAACTTTCTTCTAGAGCAGCATTTAGGTAAGCTACTGCTTCATCGTGATCTTTCAGCTTTTCTATAAGCCACTCTTGATAATCTTTACTTTTCGCCATCTATACCTCCTTGAGATTCGTAATCTCGCAAATATTCCTTTGCTTTATTAATATCTTTATTTTGTGTGCTTTTATCCCCACCACATAACAACAACACTATTTTATTGCCAATTTTGGAGTAATAAATACGAATTCCAGGTCCGTAATGAACTCTCAATTCGTATACTCCATCTCCAACAGACTTGCAATCTCCAAAATTCCCAAATCGGAAACGATCTATCCGAGTAAATATCTTTGCTCTCGTGTGCTTTTCCTTAAGCCCCTCCACCCAGGTAGTAAACGGACTCTTTCCACTACTCGCTTCGTAATATCTAATTTGGATTTCCATCTAACTGAGATTGTATCCTAAAGGATACATTTTGTCAAAGAATACAAATATCTAACTGGCGTTCAAGATCTTAGATAAGATTAACTCTCCCTATTTCTAAGGAGTAGTAGCCCCCAGCGACGGCAATGTCGAGCTCTTTTGAGAGCTGGGCTGTGATGTGTTTGATGTTGGTTTTGACAGCATCTTCTAGGGTGGTAGCTGCACCGATATCGATGAGATCGGCGATAGGGGCGATGAGATCGGACTGCTTGGAGAGGACGGCATTGACTGCGCTGCAGCTCTCGTGACCAAGAACAAAAACGAAGTTTACCCCCAATTGCGTAGTGGCTAAGCGGATGCTAGCAAGTTCTATGGGGCCAAGGACATTTCCGGCAACGCGGACAACAAAAAGATCTCCAATTCCAGCGTCGAAGAGGACCTCAGCCGGAACACGTGAGTCAGAGCAGCCTAGGATCACAGCAAAGGGCTGTTGGGCTTTAATGGTCGCAGAACGTCTTTCTTGATCGCGGTTGGGATGAATGGATTTCTCTTGAGCGTAGCGTCTATTGCCTTCAAGAAGACGCTTTAGTGCTTCATCGGGAGAGACCATTAGACAGATAGACGTCGTTTTTTAAATTTATCGATGTACTCAAGCGCCTTACCTGTTCCCATACACACGGCAAGCAGCGGGCTGGTTGCGATAGTGACGGGAAGACCTGTTTCTTTAATGAGTGATTTGTCGAGCCCCTTGATGAGGGCGCCGCCGCCGGCGAGGATCATACCGCTATCTACGAGATCAGCAGCGAGTTCAGGAGGACACTTTTCGAGGGTGAGTTTGACGCTCTCGATGATTTGTTGGATCGGCTCTGCCAGGCACTCACGGATCTCGACGGAGTTGATCCTCTTGGTCACGGGTAGTCCTGCTACTTGGTCGCGCCCACGCACTTCCATCTCCAGCTCATTCTCACCAAGAGGGTAAGCCGAGCCGATCGTCATTTTAATCTCTTCAGCAGTGCGAGGACCAATCATGAGATTGTAGGTGCGGCGCATGTAGTTCATGATGCAATCATCGATCTCATCTCCTGCTACGCGGATGGAGCGGGACTCTACTATACCGCCAAGGGAGATGATGGCAATTTCGGTCGTTCCACCACCAACGTCGATGATCATGCTTGCACTGGGCTCATGAACCGGAAGGTCGACACCAATGGCCGCTGCCATTGGCTCTTCGATGAGGATCACTTCTTGGGCACCAGCGCGCAGAGCCGAGTCTTCCACAGCACGTTTTTCCACGCCAGTAATCCCAGAAGGAACAGCGATGAGAATTTTTGGGCGGAAAAGGCTGCGAGCAGGCGTAGCTTTTTTGATGAGGGCTTTGAGCATCCCTTCTGCTATTTCAAAGTCGGCGATCACACCATCTTTCATCGGACGAACGGCGTGGATCTTCTGCGGCGTTTTTCCTAGCATTGATTTGGCTTTGTGCCCGACGGCTAAGACATCACCATTTTGCGAGTCGACAGCTACGACAGAGGGTTCTGCGAGGATAATTCCTTTGCCACGAACAAAAACGAGAGTATTAGCGGTACCAAGGTCGATGCCAATATCATTGGAAAAAAAACCAGAAAAGGCTCCACCTTTATTCGCGAGGCTTGAGCGGAGCTTAGATAGGAGGCGCAGTGGTTTTGTTTTTTCTAAAATCTTGTTCATGTAAGTTCTCTTCATGTCTTTAATAGTTCTAGGACATCTTCCCAGGTAAGTTTTGAAATGGCTTCATCATCGCAGCTCACCACTTTCTTGACGAGTCCTTTTTTCCTTTTTTGCATCTCATCAATCTTCTCTTCGATCGAATTTAAGGTGATCAATTTATAAGCTGAAACAGATTTTTTCTGTCCCATACGATGGACCCTGTCTGTGGCTTGATTTTCTACAGCTGGGTTCCACCACATGTCATAGTGGATGACTGTATCGGCTCCGACAAGATTTAATCCCGTACCTCCTGCTTTTAGTGAAACGAGGAAAACAGAAATGCTTGGGTCTTCGTTGAAGTCTTTTACTATTTGCAAACGATTTTTGCTCGATCCATCAAGATAGCAGAAGCGGACACCCATTTGTTCTAGATCATTGCGCATAATTTTAAGCATTTGCGTGTACTGAGAGAAGATGACCGATTTGTGGCCTCCTTCGATGAGCGTTTGCAAAAGTTCTAAGAGCATATCGTACTTTGCTGAATCTCCCGGCTCTGCTTTTTCCTTGGCAAAGATCGCAGGATGACAACAGATTTGCTTTAAGCGAGTAAGGGTAGCGAGAACGTGGATCTGTACCCGATCAAAGCCATCGCGCTCGACGAGTTTGACAAGTTCGCTGCGAGCCGATTCAGCGTATGAGCGATAAAGCTCTTGCTGCACCTGGCTGAGTTGACAATGGTACACGATTTCAGAAACGGGCGGCAGGTCTTTGAGGACATCTTCCTTCATTCGACGCAAGATAAACGGTGAAATTTTTGTACGCAGATAATCGAGATTCTTTGTTTGCAGATCCCCTGATACCCGAACATATTTTTCGACGAAGCGATCGTAAGAACTTAAGAAGCCAGGCATAAGAAAATCAAAAAGACTCCAGAGCTCATCAAGAGAATTCTCAATCGGAGTACCAGAAAGGATCAGCTTGTGATGGGATCTGACCATTTTCACAGACCTAGCGTTACGGGTCCCTCTATTTTTGATATGCTGCGCTTCATCAAGAATCACGCAAGAAAAAGTCGTCTCCTGGTATTGCTCGATGTCTTTTTGCAGTAGAGTGTAGGAAGTGATGACCGCATCGTATTTTTGCAGTTTTGCAATTAACTTCTTACGATTGGATGGCACGCCGTCAACCACCATCACTTTGAAGTTGGGGTTGAATTTGTGGAATTCTTCTTGCCAGTTATAGAGAAGAGAAGTAGGGCACACAATTAAAGCGCAACCCAGCTTCTTTTTCGTTAGCTGAGAGAGGGCAACAATCGCTTGAAGGGTCTTTCCCAGACCCATATCATCGGCCAGCACGCCACCTAAGAACATAGTGCGCAGTCTCTCGAGCCAATGGACCCCTTCTTTTTGGTAAGAGCGCAAATCCGCTTGAATTTCTTTGGGGATGAGCGAAGTTTTCAACTTCTTTTCACCCAGCATCTGCTTGCGGATTTCAACTAACTTGTCTGAGATCGTGAACTTGACGGGAAGCCCTGCAAAGTGGTCCTGATCTACGTTGGCGAGGCTCCATAGGGGCCGTTCGAGGCTTCCATCTTCAAAGACGGTAATACCAAGCTCATCAAAAAGCTGAACAACACCGGTTAATCTCTCCAAGTCCAAAACCAAAATTTTGGGCAGCTTGGATTTCTCTGCTTTTTTCTTCCCTTTTGCTCCTGGCGTAGCTAGCTCAATAAATGCTTTTTTCGCAGAAATACAATCCCAGAGCTGATCGAGTTTAATCCCTTTTAGAGAACCATTTACCTTGAGCTGAATCTGATAACTGTCAATTTTACTCGTTGGCTCAAAATGGAGCTCAAATTCGGTTTTGTCATAGATGAATTGATCAAGAAGGTTTTGCGGGCAATTGAATTGCACCCTGTCTTTGTTTCTTGGGATGATATCCGTCATGAAATCGACAATTTTTTTATCCGACTTCGAAATATAGATCCCCTGTTCCGGCTGGAAGAGAAAATCCTGAAAGAGATCTTCAACAATTCTCCTCTCTTCAACCAAATTTCGAGCCAAAATCCCTTCTTCAGAAACGAAAGAAAAAACATTGTCGAAAGAAAGCTGCGAGGATGCTTCAGGAACGCGATTTCCATTGTAATTGAAATGGATGGAAGCATCCAGTTCCCCATTGAGATACGAGAGATCGCAAATTGCCTCGACCTCGCCTACAAAGGGGAGTGTGACAAAGTCTTCTATCACTTCGCGATTCGCTACTTCGGCGTATTGAGTAAGCTCGGGAAGGGCATTTTCCACAAAAGAACCAAAAAGAGGCTGAGGGACTGTCATCTCTCGAATTTCCATCAAATTCCGCAGATGCTTTCGTGTGATCAAGTGCGGGAAACGCATGTAGACATTCTCTCTAAGCATGCCCGGTTTCGCACAATGGAAAAGGGTCACGTCTTCGAGCATCAATTCTTCTTCATCAATACAAATTTTCGGGTTGAGCAAAATTTTTGATGTTGGTGGAGGGATATATTCGAGATGAAAGCGGAAATTAGCCGGCGCTGAAGAAAAACGAAGTGGCGTTTCAAAGCCCCCTACATACACTCCAGGCAAGATTGGGAGATCTTCTTCACTGTGTGAAAAACCATTTTTCGACATCTCTTGTTCAGTAAGCTCAAAAATTCTAGCAAGGACCATTCCAAAGAAATTGGGATCAATATGACCAATACGTAGCGCTTTTTCACTCGATACATTTTCTGGAAAACGCAAATGGTCCATCACCATACGGACAATCTCTTTTTGCTGGGGTGCAAAGGATTCCATTGAAAAACAAAATCTCTTTCCTCCCATAAAAACCGGCTCTTTAAACCGCACAGCATCGACAAATCTTCGTAAATTTGGCACGTGAAGTGGTTTAGAACGGAAAGGGAGACGCAACGCGACTTGCAACTCGATGTAAGAGCCCCCTTTCTTGGGAAAACCATAGATCAGCGCAAGCTCTGCAGTATCGATTTCGTTTTTCTCATCCGGCCGAAAGAATGGTGACGAGGCAAGCATTTGGGAAGAAGTAACGTACTCCTGCAAAATCTGTCTCTGATAATTCTCTTCTTGCCTAAGGGATTCCTTGTCTTTAGCAGCCTGAAACTTCTCTAAAAGCTCTTCCTTCTCCTGTTCTTCTAAATCTTCCTCTTCTGCCAGATCATTTTCGCTAGAGTAAGCCACCAAAATCTGGTCGAGATTCTGCTCTAAGTAAAAAAGAAGCGCTGCAATGTGCTGACAATCATAGTTGTAGGGACAATCGCAGTTGGAATCGATCGTCTCACATTCCATCCGATCGATTTCTATTTCACTTTCGTAATGGTTATCATACTGGCCGAGCACACGTCCGCTGATGCGCATCGATTTACTATCAAGATGCAATAGCTTTGCTGAAACGACCTTGTTTCCCTCAAAAAACTCCTTGCCTTCCTTCACGATGGAAGAGGCAAAGTCTTGTTTTAACTTACGAAAATTAAGCATATCTGATTTTCCCTAAGGTTGAATACTGTTTTTACAAATTTTCTACACACCTTGCAAGCAAAATCTTCACTATCACTCTAAAAAAAATCCCCCAACAAGAAATATCGGCTGCAAAAAGCATTCAGGCGGGACTCCGCCTACCTTCACGCACTTTTGCAAGGCCTATTCAAATGCAGCTAAGCGCTCACTTGTTTTCATGTGGCCCTCCAGAAAGGACGATGGAGGGGGCGCAGGCCCGCTTTCTCGCTTCTGGAGCCCGAGGCCATTATGGCAAAAAGAATGAATGGTGGGCCCTTACAAAAAGTTTGATTAGAAATGAATTTTTTATACCCCCTTGTGGAAATTTAGGGAAATGGTATAGAATTTTGGGGTTTGCGGGTGTAGCTCAGTGGTAGAGCATCACGTTGCCAACGTGAGGGTCGTGAGTTCGAACCTCATCACCCGCTTTCATTTAAAAAAAACGCGAGTCCACATGACTTCTAAAGCAGAAGAAAATACTGAAAAAAAATCTGAATTTAAAAACGACCAAGTCGAAATGAAGGTCCTCCGCAAGCCCAATTGCGTGGTGGAGTATGCTGTCCACGCCCTGCGTCCCATTTGTGTAGAAGCACACAAGCAGGCCGCAAAGAGCGTTGGTAAAGAAGTCGTGATCCCTGGTTTTCGCAAAGGAAAAGCCCCTCCAGAACTCGTAGCTCAGCGCTACCCACATGATCTGGATAAAAGATGGCAAGAAGGGATTGCTAACATGTCTTTCCAACAGTGCGCTCAACTCGCCAACATCCCTATGATCAGCCAAGATGCGCAAATCACATTCAAAATGGAAAAACATAGTCGTGATGGCGCTGACCTCGTATTGTCTTTTGAAACCGTCCCAAACATCCCTGCAGTTGATCCTTCGAAATGCACATTGACAGAAGTCAAAGGCCCTGAGGTCAATAAGGAGAAAGTTGAAGAGACCATCCGCCAAACTCAAATGTTCTTTGCCAAGTGGGAGAAGATTGAAGGGCGCGCTGTAAAAGAAGGCGATTACTTGATCCTCGATATCGATGTGATGGAAGAAGATCCCCCGCAAACTCTTTTTTCTAACACCCGCTTTGAAGTAGCCGACAAATCAATGTCACAGTGGATGAAAAAGCTCCTCATCGGGAAAAAAGTTGGAGATGTGCTCGACGCTGTTAGCGAACCAGACCCCGACTTAAGCGACGAAGAGAAAGCTGAATTCCCTCCTAAAAAAGTGCGAGTCACAATCAAGTCGATGGAAGAGACTAAACTTCCTGAGTTAACCGATGAATTCGCCAAGCAAGTGGGCGCTGAATCTGTTGATCAATTGCGCTCAAGAGTCGAAGAGCTTTTAAATACGAAACGTATAGAAGCCATCCGCGAAGAGCAAAGAGAACAGGTCACCACCTTCTTACTCTCGAACTATTTTGAAATCCCAACCTCTGTCATCGAGAAAGAGACCCAGTTCCGCCTGCAGCAAATGATCAAAGATCCTCAGTTCAAAGCGAAGTGGGATAAGAGCAACAACACAGAGAAGCAAGAACTCTTTGACAACGTCAAAACCCAAGCAGAGAAAGCCGTCCGCATTTTCTATCTATGCCGCAAGATTGCAGCAGATCAAAACATCAAGGTCGAGCCAAGCGATCTCTCTGAAGAGCCTGGCGACATGGTTGAGGCGCTCCTCTTCCCTAAAGGTCAACAACACGATCCTAGACAGCCAGACGTAAAGCAGGCAGAGGCCTACTCGCGCACCCTGCTCGAAAAAACAGAAGACTGGGTGATTGCCCACGCACGCACAGGCCCAGCTCCAAAAAAAGCAGCGCCTAAGAAAAAAGCGGCAGCGCCAGCTGCAGAAACAAAACCGAAAAAGAAAGCAGCTCCTAAGAAAAAGACTGCGGCAAAAAAGACTGCTACCACAGCCGAAAAGCCGAAGCCAAAAAAGAAAACTACCCCTAAAAAATCTTGATTGCCTTGCGGAAAAACGCATCCGCTCGGCAATATGACGAATAAATCCTCAACAAGATAGGTTTGCTATGTCATATACAATTCCATACGTCGTCGAAGATACAGGCCGCGGAGAGCGCGTCTCAGATATTTATTCACGCCTACTTAAAGACCGAATCGTTTTTATCGGAACCGAAATCAACGATCAGGTGGCCAACACTGTTATTGCGCAATTGCTATTTTTAAGAGCCGAAGATCCTAAGAAAGACATCAATGTCTATGTCAATTCTCCTGGGGGATACATCACTTCGGGCCTTGCAATTTACGACACAATGCAGTTCATGAGCTATGAGATCAACACCTACTGCTTAGGGATGGCAGCCTCTATGGGATCACTACTCCTTATGGCTGGAACGAAAGGCAAGCGTTATGCATTACCAAACAGCCGCATCATGATCCACCAGCCTAGCGGCGGCATGACAGGAACAGCTGCTGATCTTGAGCTTCAAGCGAAAGAAATTCTCGAGCTAAAAAAGATCTGCGGGAATATAATATCGGAGAAAACGGGCCAGCCCTTTGAGAAGATCATGGAAGAGACCGAAAGGGACAACTACATGAATCCACAGCAGGCTGTTGAATATGGTATCATTGATAAAATCGCTGCGAAAACTCCTGCCGAAGCGGCGCCAGCAGCTTAAGAGACTACTGCAAATGACAAAAAAAGAAGCGCCGGCTTGTTCCTTCTGCGGAAGAACAGAAGAAGCCGTTGAGAAGCTCATCTCTGGACCGAGCAGCTACATCTGCGACAAATGTGTTCGGCTTTGCCTCGATATCATCGAGAAAAAGCCCGTTCACCATGAACTGAAAGTTCTCAAGCCTAAAGAGCTGAAAGTCGCTTTAGATGAATATGTCATTGGGCAGGAAAAAGCCAAAAAGACCGTCTCTGTTGCCGTGTACAACCACTACAAGCGGATACGGTCTTTGGGTAAAGAAGGCCAAATCGAGTACAGCAAATCCAACGTACTCCTCCTTGGCCCGACGGGAAGCGGAAAAACACTCCTGGCCAAAACCCTTGCTCAAACACTGGACGTCCCCTTTGCCATTGCCGATGCGACCACACTCACCGAAGCTGGCTATGTTGGAGAAGATGTCGAAAACATCATCCTCAGACTTGTGCAATCTGCAGATTACGACATCGCACGCGCAGAGATGGGCATTATCTACGTCGATGAGATCGATAAGCTCCGCAAAACAACTAGCAACGTCTCCATCACACGTGACGTCTCTGGTGAGGGTGTGCAACAAGCCCTTCTTAAAATCGTCGAAGGGACCATTGCCAACGTCCCTCCCAAAGGAGGCCGCAAGCACCCCAATCAAGAGTACATCAAAGTCAATACACAGAACATCCTCTTTATCGTAGGGGGAGCCTTTGTCCACCTCGATAAAATGATCGCTACACGTCTGGGAAAAAGCACCATCGGCTTCGATGTAAACGAAACCACGACTTTTGACCCTCAAGAGACCAACTACCTCCTCTCCAAGGTCGAAACTGAAGATCTCGTAGGCTTTGGGATGATCCCTGAGTTTGTGGGACGCTTTAACAGCATCGCCAATTGTAACGAACTCACTAATGACGACCTCGTCAACATCTTGACAGAGCCTAAAGATGCGATCATCAAGCAATACGTTCAGCTCTTTGAAGAAGAGAGCGTCAAGCTCACCTTCACAAAAGAAGCACTGCAAGCTATTGCTGATAAAGCTAAAGAAACAGGTACGGGCGCCAGAGCCCTACGGATGATTGTCGAAAGTCTCCTTCTAGAAACGATGTACGAGGTCCCCTCTGACCCTACCATCAAAGAAGTCATTGTTGAGAAAGACTGCGTGACCAAGAAAGTCCCACCAACATTACTTAGGGATTAATTCCAAAGATTGTAACTTATCTATTGTGGATTGGGTGGCGATATGTCCATCTGCATTTCGCACCCATGTAACCAAGACATCCCATTGCTTGCCAATGCCGCGGGCAATTTCTTTTTGCCTCTGAGCTGCAAGATCAGCGAATACAGAAGTCTTAACAATATCGGAAAGCTGTGCTCCCCCTCTAAGGAGCTGCACTTGCTGCTCATCAGAAAGCTCTTGAACATGAATGTTATCTAAAGGAATATCCTCACAGGTATCAAGCCTTACGTATTTAGCTTGGATACCACCACCTGATCCGCAAACAAATTGTATTTGCCTTTGTAAAGCAGAATTTTGTACCTGTTGGCAACCTGCGAAAAAGTTGTATGAACCTAATACCTCACCAGACATGGGGGTATTTGTACCAAGTTATTGCTGTAAAAAGCAAACAAAAAATTCTAGACCAAGAGACCAGCGCCAGCATGTTCTTGCGGGCGATCTGCTACTTGCACCAAGAACTTTTTCATTCTAGCAAAAGCTCTTTCAACATTGCCATCTTCCTTGCACGAATTCAGAATGGCTGCAGACAAGATATAGGAAGTGAGGGCCTTCGTCCCACCGGGTGGGGGCGTGGCCAAATCACCTTCTCTGCTTAGTTGCTCCTGAAGATTTTCGACGGCCAGGTTGTCTTCTGCAGCCCATGGAAATACTTCACAGAGAGTCTCTTCATTTAACGCTTCAAATTTTGTGTGCGCGATTGCATCTCCAATTGCCACAGCTGCTCGCCTCATAGCCCCTATAGGGTATTCATGCTGTTTAACAACTAACGTGGTCCCGTCCGCTTCGTAATCAACATACTCCAATCGAATCATACCATCTGCCCCCATAGCCTTGTCGATAGCAGCGTCAATCACAGCATCAATTTGCCCTTTGAGCTCCGGCTTGGTTGCAATTTTATTGAGAAGAGCCTGTAAAACTAGCACACGTGATACATCAACAGGGTGTCCATCTGAATACTTGAATTTTCGGTAGCGCATCACGGGTTCTTCATCCCCAGATTTTGCAGCCACCGATGCCGCAGAAGGACTTTTTCGCTTCCTAGGAAGGATTCGTCTTCCGAAAACCCCACTTTCTCCAGGTATCTGGACATCGGATAATCCCGTCGATACAGCCAGCTTATTTTTACCCTCTATCAATACCAGATCTTTTAAAATTGCTTTGTCATCTCCAAAATAGGAGCCTCGACAAGAAAGAGTACCTCCCCGCTCTGCCTCCAAAGTGGATAGAAGGGATAATACGAAAGCCGGTCCCCCATCTAAAAGGGCTAGAACATCACATGCAATTTCTTTGCTAGAGGCAACAAAATGTTTTCTAAAATGCTCATCAATCCCAGCTAACCCTTTTGGATCTAGAGCTTTTTCTACTGCCCCCTTAATGTTCTCCATCAATTTAGGGATGCCATCCACAATGTGATGGCCATTTTCGTGGGTCAATCCACCCCAAATCGATATACCTGCATGAGCATTGCCCTTAGGCAAAGCCAAAACCCCACAGTTCACACCCATCGATCCAAAACGATCAGAATGAGGTACTGTTGCGGGACTACGTTTTGTATGCCACATGACAAGAGGAGCTTCTTGGTTCATAGCAAGTAAAAGCAGTGCCTCATTTTTAGTCTGCTGTAAATTGTCAAAAAAACCAGTAGCAACTGCCTGAAGAGCTCTCGTTGCTTCACTAAGTTCTGAAGAAACTTCATGGAATCTTCTATGAAGCAGAGCGTCACCAATCCACTGAATACTCTGCCTTATTTTTCGGTCTTCTTGACTCAACTCATCCTTATTTGCAGTAGTCAGAAGGGTGAATCTTTCTGGAGGCATTGTAGCGACATAATTTCGGAAAGGCCTCAAAATAGATTTATCATAGGGATCTGGCAATTTCACGCTGAATAACTGCGCAACCAGATCTTGCTGGCCTGCCCAAGACGATTTATGCGCACTATGACAAGCGTCTAATCTCAAATTATTAAAACTAATGTCCGAAACTGCCAAAACAAACCTATTATTTTTTAATTACTATTGCCCACAGGTTGCAAGACCAACCGTGCTACTGTGTCTACTCTATCACTTGTCGCGATATGTCCATCGCCATCCCTAAACCAGTAAACCTCAACATCCCATAATTTTGAATCATGAATGTTTTCGGCAATACGTCTTTGAGTCTCAATCTCTAGAGACGAAAAGCTGTCACTCTCCCCTAAAGCTTGAGCAAAATTCACTGGACTTGTTTCTGCCTTCGCACTAGCTTTTCCCATTGCAGTAGCTATTTCAGCCAATGACTTTCTTTCGACTTGAATATTTTCAATAACATTGTGAAGTGTCCAACTGCCATCTTTAACTTTGCCGTATTCTACTCGAACCACGTCAGAATCCGAAATAAACCTAATTTCCCTTTGAAGCTCTGGATTCCTTACGCGCGTACCGCCTGCATAACACGGATAAGAACCTAGTAGAGATATTGCTGCCATTTCGACCTCTAATGTTTAATTGACATAAACATTATACCAAACAGATCAGAATAAAAAATATGAAATATTTAATTTATTGAAATTAAACAAATGTTTTATTTTGAGAACTAAAGAAACTGGGAGCCTCATACTGCCACCAATACTGAAATCGACCCCAGGCCATAACCGCTTTACAAGCCAGTCTTTCTGGCGTAGCCATCTGCTCAAACGGATTTGAGACATATGAAGGACACCCATCAGTTGAAGCCCCTTCTCTGAAGGCATTGAGCATTGCGGGCAAGCCAATACGATCTGAGATCCCCTGACCCACCGATTGCACCACAGGAGCCGCCATTCCGATATTGGCAGCATACCGAAGAGGACGAAGTGCAAATTCTGCAACATTTCTGACAAGAGGAACGCGACTTGAAACCCGAGATCCAATATCCAATGCAGCCATAGTTGGGATATTACCCTGCCACGTCCACCCTAAAAGGGGGATTGTACGCGCACCAAGTCCCGTGGGGACATGCGAGGAACTCCAAACAAAATCAACAGCACGCCCAGCAGCCTGCAAACCGAGCGTTGCAAAGATCCCAGCTTGCGCGAGCATTCCAGGAACTTGAGGAGGCTCTAAGCCAGACATTGGCAAAGGAGCAGACATCAACATATGCGGCGCAGCAGCGCTCATTGTAGCGGGCTCCATCGCAGCAACAAAAGGCGCAGCAGCGGCTAAAGCCGCTTGCCCAGCGTAGTAAGCAAGCCCAAGGCCAACCCCACCAAGAACCATTCTCTTGAAGCTCCACTTCCTGCGAGGAGTTCCCGATACTGGGTCTCTCACCACAGGTCTGACAAAGTTATGGACGCGATGACGGAGAGTATCTAAAAATGGCACGGCAGCTGCCACCCATCCAGGATGATCTGTGAAAACACTCCTAACACTAGCTGGAATCGGCACACCCGCATAATGCGCAGCTGCGGTCGCAACCGCCCCTGCCGCTGCCATCCCAAGCCCCGTACGAACGGCACTACTAACCCCTGGAGCTGGGACAACGGCCTTAGGCAAAGCACCCGCCATCTTACCTTGCACCCCTTTTCTGTGAGTATCGACGGTCTTTTGCATCTTATCGAATTGGGCTTTTTCAGCTTCTTCCTTAGTTGCCGATGAGGGGACTGTCTGATCAATATAATCACTCCAAGGCATCTCATCTCTACAAGCTAAAGAAACCTTACGACCAACCCCTTCGAGCATATCCTGCATCTCTTGCCTAAGCTCAGGGCTCATCCCACGAAGGAGCACCGAGTTCTTAAATCCTTCTGCGGTATATTCGGTTGCCGGATCCATAGAAGCAAAGACTAAGGCCTCTCGCATGAAGTTATCTGTCACACTCTCTTGTACTCTGTAGCCAAACACCCTTTTGCAATAGGCAAAAAACTCTTTTCGCCCTCTAACAGCCATCCCCGCAACCTGACGGGCATAGAGCTTATCTGCTTCAGAATGATTCGCCTTGCTTAGACCGAAGAATTTTTTAGGTTTAACGTCCTCTAGTACCGCCTTTTCAATGTCCTCAACCAAGGCATCCAAGGTAACGGGATTCACTCTCTCTTCAGGAATATGCTCAAGAGCTTTGGACAAGGCATACAAATCAATTTCTTTTAGTTTCTCGTTGAGTCTTCGAAGCTCCCCAAGCTCTTTTCTCAATTGGTTGGCTTGTGCATCAGGCAATGCAGGATCTTTGAGTTGAGTCTGCTTTTCTTTGAATTTTTCAGCTATGCCCTCATTCCATTTGTTGAGAAAAGCTTGTGCAAATATGAATCTTCTTGAATATCTCAGGCGCTCTTTTGGACTCGATTTTGATGCCAGTACGGCCGGGATATGTGTTTCGAAATCTAAATCAGCTCGCAAATTCTGAAGAGCTGTGGTAGTCCTAACTAAAGCCTTCTTCCCCCCTAAATCACCTTTGCAATTCGGAGCAACTATGGCATAGCTCATGTTCTTTCTCGCACCAGGAAATACGTCATAGTATTTCTTGAGAGCCGCCTGAATGCTTGGATCTTGTATAGCAGGAAGATCTACCTCAACTATGGCTTTGGTAGAAGGATGCGTAAATGTAGCCGTTTGTGAGCGATTTTGGATTTGGAAATCCCTCACGCTTCGCGCCGATACCCCCATATGCCTTAGAACACCCTTCTCTACAGCAGCAAAGGCCTCTTTTTGACCAGAAGCCCCTTCTGTGAAAGTTCCCCAGCCGGTCGGTTGCTGATAGGGATTGCTCCCTGCGCCAAATAAACTTACCACAATTAATATTCCATTTTTTAATTATCTTTAATACGTTAATTATATAATAATAAATAATTAATATCAATATAATAAATAATTTAATAAAAGTGATAAGTTGTTTGTTTTTGGTTGTTTAAGAATATTTCAAGACAAAAAAAATCCGCCGAGCAAATGCCCGGCGGTCTTTTTTCCCCGATTACTGAGTGCTGTTGGCCCGATCGATTGTTTCAAGGGTCTGGAAAGCACCTTTCTGGTTGTTGATTTGAGCTACGATATCCTGGTCTGATGTCGATGCGGCTCTAGCCTGCATTTGCGACTCAGCGCCCGCCAAGCCAGCCATACCCTGATGCTCAGTTTCTTCTTTTCGCCCATGCCCTTGAGCAATACCACTACCACTTTGCCCAAGTGAATTCAGCACTTGTGTTGACATATTCGCGTAATTCGAAACCTCACTCAGTCTAGAGTGCGTATTTTGAATCTCTTGGTTTTTCGCATCTCGACGCTGGAGGAACTCTTTTCTCCACTCATCATAGTCAAATCTGGTGCCATCCGCATTTTGCCCGTTTTTGAAACGCTTGATTGCAACTTCTTCTTCGCTACCCTCTTTTATTTCACCAAAATTGCTGTAATTATGGTCTTGTAATTCACTCATTCGTGTATTAATTGTGTCTTGGTCGTTGAATGGATTTGCGCCATCACTATCCGCCCAACCTCTTCCAGCCGTGTGTTCTGAAGGCTCGAGAGTGGTTAGCCTTTCATCAATGTTGTTGATCGGCTTAAGTTCTTTATTAAGCTCACTAAGCTCTGATCGCGTACCGCTCATTATTTTCGTTCGAATACCTGCATAAGCAACTACACTCAACAATGCCGAAGCTCCTGTACAGATCGCCGCTACTAATGCTGCGTTCCATGCAGCTTCACCAGCTGCAACCGTCTCTTTATATTGAGATTTTGCTGCCACTATTTCGGATTTGCTCATAGTTTGTGCCTGCCTACTTTGCAGCTGCATGATCAAAGCATCTAGCGTAATGGTCTTTAAGATCATAGGCATTGCTAGAGCAGCAGGGCTAAAGGTCATTGAAGTCAAGGCGTTGCCGTTGATCCCAGTATCCTGGCCATTTGCAGAGGCCTTTTGCTTAGCCTTTGCCACCTCTTTTTCGACGAAGTGGAGAACGGTTTTTAGCTTCGCAAGCTCTTTCCTCTCCTGTCTCTCTCTCTTTGCTACTTCATGAGAAAAAGGAACGATCACGCTTTCCTTTGGAAGGATATTTTGTGTTTGTTCTTGTAAGACTGACATACGTTTCTCCTATTTATTATTTTTTTAAATTTATCTTAAACCGGCGAGCTATAAACAGAGGCGTTTGCAAACCCTGCAATACCGTTCATCAGTCCTGTTGTCGCTTTTACATCTGTACGAATACTATCTATCACCCTTTCTTGCGCTTCTTGAGACTCTTTCTCTGCTGTAGAGTTCATTTTAATTAGTGTATCCATTAGCTGAACTACAGAATTGTTATCTGCAAGATGCTTTTGTAGCTGCCCCACAGCTAGCATGATTTCAGCTTCACCAAATTGAGCTCCAGCTGAACCAAGAACCCCCGCTCCTAAAGCCACGTCTCCAGCAACCATCATCTTTGTTCCTAGTTTAGATAGTCCAGTAGCACCTTTAGCAAGCGACTGCCCATCTGCTGCTGCACCAGCTCCTGTCAACGCCATAACAATCATTGAAGCAATAGCAATTGCGATTGTGATTTCTTGCTCTATTTTCTTTTGCTCTTTCTTCGAAACATGCTCTTCTGTTGCACCAAAAGCATAACTTTTTTGCACAACCTGCGTACCATTAAGAGAAGTCATTAATGAGAAAATAGCCATCCTTCCTCTAGGACCAATCGCTTTATTGATCGTTGAAATAGCCTTTCCTACTTTAGAATTTTTAATCGTTTCCCAAGTCCCCTTACTTTCTGCTTCTGTTGAATCAAGCGCTTGGGTAGCATCATCTCCAGCTGCATCTGTCGCCTCTTCACCAGCAGCTTCTCCAGCCTCTTCTACAGCTGCTTCTGGATCAGAAGCTGCGACAGAAACAGCAATGACGAGAACGCAGACAGCAATTGCTGCAATCATATTTGCTTCCTCTGGAGTCATTGCAGGAAGGACTCCCGCCTTAGACAGAGCCATCAACCCTTTTGCAGTCCATTTTGTAGCTTCTTGAAACAATCCCGCTCCAGCTGCAATAGAAAGCGCTCCCATCACCACAAGTTCCGGCTGAGCCAAGACAATTCCTGCGATCACCGTAACACCACCCAAAACGTCTTCTGCGATCTTTTCAGCAAGAGTCAAATCTTTTTTGGTCTTTTCTTTTTTATTGATCTCTTTAAGTTTTTTCTGAATATCCTTGGCTTCAGTTTGGGCAATTGTAACGTAGGCATTTGCAATTTTTGCGCTGGACGATGATACCGTTTTATTATACCTGGCCATCATCACTTGCAGCTCTTGCAGAGCAAGAACCATGCTATCCATAGAGTTTTCAAATTTTGTATTCGAAGCGCCTGGAGTCGAATTGGCAGGCTGCGAAGGATCTTCTGCTCCAACAGATTCGCCACTTTTTGCAGCAACAATTTCTTCTTTGATGAATTTCAGCGCTGCACCAAGCTTTGCGAGCTCTTTCTTCTCATTTTTCCCGTTCTTCTCTGCAGTGCGATAAAATGCTGCGTGTTCTGCTGCAAAAGGATTTGATAATGTAACGTCTTGCTGTGTAGCCATAATATTTTCCCCTTTTATATTATTATAATTAAGCTGTAACTCTCCCCAAAAGATTTGTAAGAGCTGTTAAAATGCCATTCACCGACTGCACCAACTGGGCCTTCATTTGAAGATTTGTTGCATCGGACCGAGTCTGCCCTTCTGCTGCAGATGTCGCACCTTGTTGATCACCTACTTCCGCCTGCTCTTTAGAAGAATCGGCGTTGTATTGACCTTGCAGTCCCGCTACATATTTTGTATGATCCCTATGCTCCCAAATATCCATACCAAGTCTATGCAATGTATCCATCCAGAAGTTTAGGATATTCGCCTGAAGCTCAGTATCGAGCATCGTTGTCTTCGAATCTTGCATCTGCTGCATGGACATTGTCGAATCGTCTTTATTCACTGCTTTCATGAGATCGAGCATAAAATTTGTAACCGACACATGCTTTGGAAGAGAACCTTTCTCCTCTTCAAGCTTCTTAAGGATAGCTTCCATTTGCCTTAGATTTTTCAGGTCTTTCTTAGTTACTACTCCTTTTTTCGCCTCTACAATTTCTTTTTTAAGATCTTGCAAAACCATTTCAAGTGCTCTTAGCTCTTTCTTCTCCTTTTTTTGATTTTTATCAACCGCTTGAACTAACACTCCATGTCCTAATGCAGAAAGATTTGAGTTTTTTTCTAGTTGATTCATTACTACTTTCATACTATCCTCCTTAATTAGACTTTTGGTTTTGCACCATCTGCAGGTTAAACTTCTGATAGGTCTGCATCGCTGTTTCATCAATACCCAGGAAGTTTTTAAACATCTCTGATGTAAACTGCAAATTGGTATTCGTTACTGTCGATAGCGCCGATACCTGTTGATTCAATTCTTCGAATCCAAACTGAAGATCTTTCATCTGCGGGACAGCTGTTCCACTATGCGAATCATGTACCCAACTCAAAAGCAACGCCGCCATATCCTTTGGATTTCCCCAATCCTTCCCAAAGGCCCCTTTAATTTTATTAATGGCATCTTGCATTTGGGCTAAAGCGCTTTTTCCAACAAGCCCTTTCGCTCCTCCATGAGCATCAATAAAGGCCTGCATTTGTTTTACAAACAGCACGAGCCTCAAAGCCTCTAACTTCTGCTTGAGTGTAGGAGTCAAGCCATCATGCCCTGTACCCTTACCTGAAGTAATCGAGTTAATACTTCCCTGCCCTTCTGTAACTTGCGAACGAATATCTGAGTCGATATTATCAACTGCAGAGAGGGATCTTACCTTTGCTCCCTCAACGTTCTGGAACATATTCATAATCTCTACTACGCCATACATGACGTTTTTCATGTGAGACAGCTGCTTTGCCATTTCTTTTAGCTTTGCTCTATCCTCTTGAAGCAATTCCATCGCTTCCATATAAGCCTCAAGGTCTTTCTTAATCTGAGGGCTTAGAGGAGGCAGGACTGGCTGCGGAGCAGATGAAGGAGCTTTTGATCCTTCAGGAGCTACCTTTAGCAGAGCGCTGTCCTTTGCCTGAGCGATCGCATGAGTAACATATAGAAGAGCTGCTGCTGCTTGTGCTAATCCCTTCTTATCCTGAAGCTTATGATCCACCTCTACAGGTCTTACTAAAGCCTCATGTGCGTTAGTTGGCAAAATAGCTTGTAATTGTTCTTGTGCTACCATATTTTTTACCTCTTTTTTATTAATATATAACTTCCCTTAATCGCAATTATAGCTAATTATTAATTTATTGTCAAATTTTTGTTAATATTATATAATAATAAGTATAAACTACTAGCAATGAGTAGACTGGAGAAGAGAATTACTTAAGAGACTGATAGTGTGTTATTTATGACTGCATCCAGTCTTTGCGCTTGGTTCTACGCGCTTTTGAGCGGATGGGCTTTTTCTTAGGCGCCTTAGAATCAGCATCTTCCGGCTTTGAAAGGGAGGAGGAGAATTTTCTGGCGCTATCATAGAGCTGGCGACGAGAGGACTGGACCACTTGCCACTGCTCAGGGGTGAAATTGCTGGGATTCTCGGCAAAGGAGGAGAGCTCGTCTTCTGTCATACCTGAGGCCTCTGCGGTCTCCCTAGAGACCTCTTGAAGACGGGCATGTAGATGAGTCATCATCTGGATCATCTCTTCCCGGTCCTCCTTGGAAGCCTTAGGGAATTCCTTGCGAAGGGTCTCGAAAAAAACGACGGCCTCTTTGAGTATATCTTCGAGAGTGACTTTTTCGGCATCTTGACAGCTCTCTACGAGACTAAGGAGCCTTTTATACTCTTCTTTTATCATATCTTCATTTTATCAATTAATTATTTAATTTTTAAGGACTATTTTAAGAGCTTAATAATGAGCGATTTAAGCTTAGGGGTTGCAATTAATTTCGATAACCGCTTTAATTTTACGTAGCCCCCGGGTATTGAGTGAGTTAGATGGACTATTTGAAAGAACTTTGTGAAGACTTAAATCTGGATACGAACCTAAAGAAAAGTGAGTTAGGGTTTTACCTCCTCCCACTGACTGATTCTTTGGCGATCGAAGTCAAGCCTCTCGAACCCGGGGTATTTTTTACCTCCCCTATCTGCCCTTGCCCTGAGGCAAAGCGCGAAGAATTCTTTATCCAGTTGATGAAAGCCAATCTTTTTGGTCAGGGCACTATGGGATCAACTATCAGCCTCAAAGACGATGAGAATCTCTTGACACTCTCTAGGGCCATGCCGTATGACATGAATTACGGGGTGTTCAAAGATGCTCTTGAGGATTTTGCCAACATCGTCGAGTACTGGAGAGAAGAGACTCTTCGGCACGAAGAGCAGGCAAAAGGCGGCATATTGTGAAAGGTTATTTAATAGCGGAAGAGGGCCCTCTTGCTGGGCTCACGGTTTCCTTTGAGGATGGGGAAGACGATAGGGAGTGGTCGCTTGGGAGAGATCCTGAGACCTCTGACATTGTCCTAGAAGACCCTATGGTTTCAAGGAAGCACGCGCTTGTTTCTGTTACCCCAGAAGGGTTTCTTTTCGAGAATTTGAGCTCGGTCAATCCGGCCACCCAGAACGGGATGGTCATCGCTGAGCCCGTCCTCTTGAAAGAGGGCGATATCATCCAGATCGGATCGACGTTCTTTAACTTTACTGAAAAAACTCCTGAAGTAGAGCAAGCTCCTCCAGAGAGAGAAGAAGTCCTCCCTGCCGAAGAAGGCGGGGCCATGGCTTCTGAGCTCCATTTTGGCCCTTCTCCCGATACCCGCTGGCTCTTGAAAGTGATTTCTGGCCCCAATGCCGGAGCTGAATTTGCCATGCGCAAAGGGTCGAACTATTTGATTGGGAAAGATCCCAACATCTGCGATATTGTCTTCCAGGACTTGAGTGTTTCAAGGCAGCATGCACGCCTTTCTATTGACGAGGAAGAAAATGCTTTTGTCGAAGATTTGGGTAGTCGCAATGGGGTCATTGTCAACGGTGAGCTGATCTCTGAAAAGCAGCTGCTCTCTTCGCAAGATCTAGTGGCTCTTGGCACAACTACCTTTTTGGTGGTCGATCGGATGGAGGCCAGAGAGACGATCATCTCTCCACCAGCCTACCTACCTACCCCTCCCAAAAAAGAAGAAGAAAAAGTGTCTGCAAAAGAGCGCAGAGACTGGAAAGAGCTCATTATCCCGAAAAGACACTTAGCAATTGCTGGAGTTTTCGGTGCTATCCTTTTGGTTTCTATTTTTTCGATGGTCTCTCTTTTCAAGTCTGAGCCTGTGATGGTGGCCAAGGTCGATGAAAGCGAGAAGATTGAAGAGATGCTCAAGCGTTTCCCTGGTGTTCAATTCTCTTTCAATCAACCCTCTGGCAAGCTGTTTTTGACAGGGAATGTTCTCACAACTGTAGACCATCAAGAGATGCTCTACCTCATCAAGGAAATGCCCTTTGTGGCCAATCTAGACGATAATGTCATCGTCGATGAGCTCGTCTGGCAGAGCATGAACGATCTCCTATCGCGCAATCCCGATTGGATTGGGGTTTCAATGTATGGCCCTACGCCAGGAAGATTTGTTCTGCGGGGCTACGTGGATACCGTCGTTGAAGCTGAAGAGCTGAGCGACTACCTCAACCTCAACTTCGATTATCTAGACAAGCTTGAGAACCAGGTAGTTGTAGAAAAGAACATGGAAACGGAAATCGCCGCGATGCTTGTAGAAAAGGGATTTTCGGCCGTTGCCTTTGAGCTGAGTAATGGGGAAATTGTCCTCTCAGGACGCATAGATGAAAAAGAAAAACATCCTTTCAATGGCTTGCTAGGTGAATTTAAAAACATACCTGGAATCCGGACGATAAAGAATTATGTTGTGGTCACCTCAGGAGATACATCTCGCGTTGATCTGTCTAAAGACTTCAGTGTGACTGGTTATTCCAAACGGGATAACAAGGATCTCTTTGTCGTGATCAATGGACGGATTTTAGGGATTGGAGATTTACTAGATGGCATGCTGATTACTAAAATTGATCCACGCATGATTTTCCTTGAAAAAGAGGGCGTGAAGTATAGGATCAATTATAATTTGCAGTAAAACGCTATGATCAGCATGATGCAGACAGGACTATGAAAGTTAGGAGAATTCTATGTTTGGAATGGAAAAAAAGCCAAATGAGCCTTTTGCCTTCGATTTAGAAGAGGATATGAAAAAAGATCCCACTAAAGCAAAAGCGTTGCTCAAAGAGGTGGATGAGCGGACAAATGAGCTCAAAAATTTACTCAGACAGGGCGCTGAAACTGAGGATTTTGATGATTACGGCGTCCTTTTGCACGGTTATGCCGCACTGCAAAAAGTACTGAAAAAAGTGATAGACAAACAATAAGGAGTTATCAATATGGGTGGGCCAACGTATCACTCGCCTTGGGCGGGGACGATCTCGTTCTCTACAATGATCAAGGCATATATTCGCTTGCAGAGTAAGGTAGTTTCGGCTGTTCGGTCGGTCGCGAGCCGTATTTCTCAAGCCACACCTGGACGCTTTTTGCTGTTGCAGTTCCAGATGAGCCAAGTAACCCAGATTGGTGAATCAATCTCGAACATTGTCTCCCAGGTGATGTCGGTGATCAACACTTCAATCCGTAACCAGAAAACGCAGTAATTGCAGGAGTAGACTATGGCAGACCTTCAAAAGTTCAAAGATCACTTTATCCTTCTCTGCGAAGCGGGCTTTATCGCCGTCAACCAACAAGACGAAGATGCTGCGACAAAGCTTTTCAAAGCTTCTTCTCTACTTAAGCCCGAAAACAACCTGGCAAAAATTGGCCAAGGCTACATGCATATGATGAAGCTCGAGCTGAATCAAGCTTGTAAGTTATTTGATGAGGTAATTGCAAAAGATCCCAAGAACGACATGGCAAAGGCGTTTTTAGGACTTAGTTATGCACTCACCGCAACTGATGTAGCCAAGGGAGAACAACTCTTAGAAGACGCAGCAAAATCTGCAGATGATGACCAGGTGAAAAAACTGGCCGATACAGCGCTAGATTTTGTGGAGAAATTCGTCAAAAAAGATCCCACTCCTTTAGAAAAACCTCCAGAAGACAAGGAGAAGTAAACCATGGCTAGCGGCACTCCAAATCCAAACGACATCACACGCTCACATACTGTAAAGCCGATCACGGAAGGAGAGCCTAAAACTCCTCAAGACTCTGTGCGCCCTTTCAAACCCTACATGGAAGGGTCTGAGCCAAACGCCCTGCTCAACGCGGGGAAAAGCCCCCAGATCTCCCCCTTTGATCTAGCTCATGGCAGAGTGCCAGCTCCCGGACCAAACTTCAACACAATCCAAGAGCAAGCCAAGGCCGCACACAGCACTCTTGGCGACATCTCTAACCAGCTCAAAACACCCAAACTCAAACTGAAGCAATCGACAAAATATCTCCTGAAGAACAAGCTAAACTCGGCAAAAGCACATATCAATGCCGCAAGTGAAAAGCTGGGAGCTCCGGTAGCTAGAGAAGAGGAAACTCCAAAAGACGCCGGCCCGCTCCAAAAGTTTCTTGGGCTTGTCACAAATGGGCAAAACCAGCTGGAAGAAACACAACAAAAACTGGGCAAACTCTCATCGCAGGGAGATGAACTCCGGCCTGGTGAGATGCTCTTAGTACAGCTCAAGCTCAACAAAGCACAACAAGAATTGGAATATTCTTCCCTTCTTCTTGGTAAGGCCGTCGACGACCTCAAGATGATGATGAATATCCAATTATAATACCTTATGGCGAAAGAATCCGACTTCGACAAAATCATTTCTCATCTTGATGAGATTGAACTTACTACTGTACACGGACGTATTACGGAAGTGGTGGGCATGCTCATCAAAGCCGTCATCCCCGATGTCAAGATGAGTGAAATCTGCATGATCAAGCGGGAAGGAACGCCTTTGATGGCAGAGGTGGTGGGCTTTACCAAAGACGAGGTCTTCCTCTCCCCTCTCGGTGAAATGTATGGCATTGGCCCCTCTTCTGAGGTGATTCCTTTGCGTATGCCCATGCAAATTAAGGTGGGCCAAAACCTGCTCGGAAGAGTGTTGAACGGCTATGGCGAACCCATCGATGTCGAAGAAAAAGGGCCGCTAGAGCTCGACGAAAGTTATCCAGTCATTCAATCGCCTCCAGACCCCTTGAAGCGTCAGCTGATCGAAGAGCCCCTAGAAACAGGTGTGCGCGCCATCGATGGAACACTTACTGTCGGTAAAGGTCAACGGATGGGAATTTTTGCTGGCGCCGGTGTCGGTAAATCGACCCTTCTGGGAATGATCGCCCGGAATGCGGTGGCCGATGTTAATGTCATCACCCTTATAGGAGAGCGGGGTAGAGAGGTACGCGAGTTTTTAATCAATGATCTGGGAGAAGAAGGGATGAAGCGATCTGTGATCATCGTCTCAACCTCTGACCAAGCTTCGCAACTGCGAATCAATGCCGCTTATGTGGGGACAGCAATCGCCGAGTATTTCCGCGACCAGGGCAAGACCGTCATCTTGATGATGGATTCGGTAACCCGTTTTGCAAGAGCCCTTAGAGAAGTAGGTCTTGCTGCAGGAGAACCCCCGGCCCGTGCAGGTTTCACCCCTTCTGTATTTGCCACCCTCCCTCGCCTTCTCGAGCGATCAGGGAACTCTGATAAAGGTTTTATGACCGCGTTTTATACCGTGCTTGTTGCAGGTGACGATATCAATGAACCCGTTTCCGATGAGACGAAATCGATCCTCGATGGCCACATTGTCCTTTCCAATGAACTAGCCCGGCAGTACCATTATCCCGCAATCGATGTTTTGGCTTCGGTCAGTAGGATCTTGACCCATATCACAACAAAAGAACACGTCGAGCTAATCGGCAAAGTCCGAGAAGTACTTTCCCACTACAAGAAAAATGAACTCCTCATCCGCATCGGCGAATACAAACCAGGTTCTGATAAACAAGCCGACTTTGCAATCAAATACATCGACCCTGTAAACCGCTTCTTAAAGCAGCTCGTTGATGAACAGTGCTCTTTTGAAGAAACAATCGAGCAACTCAAGAACCTCTTTAGATAATGGCAAAAAAATATCCATTAGAGCAACTCGCCATCATCAAGAAGAAAAAGCTGGAAGAAGCTGAGCGCATTCTGAGGGAGAAAAAAGAACAACTTCTTGAAGAAGAAGAAAAACTTGCCAAAGTTGAAGAAGCCAGAGACAAAGCTAAAAAACACAAAGTAGATAAGCTCGAGCAGCTAAGAAATGCACTTGACGAGGGAGAGAGAACCGATAAAATCGAGCAGAAGAGAACCTATCTAAAACTCGTAAATGAAAAGCTAGCCCAACACGAAAAAAAGGTTTCTGAGCAGCAAAAGCAGGTAGATAAAGCACGAGAAGAGGTTGAGAAAGCCCGCCAAGAGATGCTCAAGAAAACACGCGACGTAGAAAAATTAAAAGAGCATAAGAGTGAGTGGAAAGGCGAAATGCTCAAAGAACTTGAGAAAGAAGAGGCTACTGAGGCCGATGAAATGGGTGGCGCTAGATATATTTCCAAAAAGCGAAAGAGAAAGTGATGGCTGATTTGAATAAAATAAAAGGAGATACCAACTTACCAGAACCAGAAAAAGCGAAAAAGAAAGAACGCGACTTAGAAGAGATCAAAGAGAAGTGGAGCAAGGTTGGCAAGGTAGATCCCGAAGAACAAAAGAAAAAAAAGCCCAAAGCCCAACAAGAAGCTGAAAGGCACCTCAAGCAAACAGAGGGAGCCACACCGCAGCTTGGGGCTGAGAGAAAGGAGCCATCGCCCTATGAGCCCCAGACCAAAACTCCACCAATCACACGAAAAGAAGCGCCTGAAGCCGGAGAGCCTCTTCCTCCTTCTGAGCCGCCCTCTTACACCCCTGAAACACCCGAGCCTTTAGAAACGGAGCATTCTCAGCCAACGCAGAAAAAAAAGAAGACTCACAAGCAAGAAAAACCTGCCAAAAAACTAGAAAAGGAAGCTACCAAACTAATAGAAAAAGAGACCAAGCCCGCACACACTCCCCCACTCAAAAAGAAAAAGGAAGAGGTCACGCAAGAAGCTCCCCCTCCTCCTCCTGAAGTCCTCCCCAAAGGGGCATGGGAAGCAACAAAAGAGCCAGAGAAAAAGAAAAAAGAAGAGAAAAGGATCATCGAGCCCCCCTCTACAACTCTTCCCACAGAAACATCCACAACCCCTGGAGCTACTCCTCCCGTAGAGAGTGCTACCCCCGCGCCGCTGGCAGCACCCTTCGCCCACCTCCCAGCCCAAGTGCAAGCACTTTTTGATCGGATGGTAGGAGTGATGACTGTCATGCATACCTCTGGCATCACCGAGACGACCATCAACCTAGACAGCCCCAAATTTGAAGGATCAGCCTTCTTTGGGGCGCAAATTGTGATCTCTGAATTTTCTACAGCGCCAAAAGCCTTCAACATCGAACTACTTGGCAATCAAAATGCAACGAAACTCTTCTCGGAAAACTCCGAGGATTTAGTGGCAGCTTTTGAAGCTGGCAGGTATAATTTCAAAGTGAACCGTATTGACGTCAGCTCTTTGCCCGCCACTGGCGAGGCAAAGAAAAAAGCAGCTCGCAAAGTCAAAAGAAAAAAAACGTAAAGGACCGCAATATGCTTTCAAAAATTTTCGAAGTACAGAGCCGCGAAACCGAGTTCAAATTTAAGAAAAAAAGCCCTACTGCCTTTGCAAAAACGAGCCGAAAGAGACCCCTTTCTAAAAAACTCCAAGAGGGATCTGTTGCCGCCTTAAAAGAAATGCTAGCAAAGCAAAAACAAGATCTCCAAATGAGTGCTGCCGGGCCTTTCCAAAAAGCGTTTGCCCTAGAGCAAACAGGAGACGCAGCAACCTCTTTGAAAATCGACCCTTCGGTCCAAGTGATGCAGCTCTACCATAAATTGTGCGAAAGACTCTTGCACATCCACCGCGAAGGGATCCAAGAAACCACCCTCTTTTTGGATGGAGATGCTTTCTCCTCCTCAGCTTTTGAAGGGGCAAAAATTACAATTACGGAATACAGCACCGCTCCAAAAGTTTTCAACATCGAGTTTTCTGCAGATCCAAGAGCCCTCTCAGTATTTGAAGCGCACGCTGCAGACCTTGTACACTCTCTTAACCAAGGCAAATTTGGCTTTACTGTCCATAGACTCGACACTACCCTGCTCACCGAAGATGAAAAACACGCCCTTCCTCCAGTAGAGCGCGACCTAGAAAAGGATGAAAACCAATGAGCCAAACTCTTTTTCTAAAAACCCTATCTGATGCCGCAAAAGAGATGATCGAAACCCCACTATTTGGGTCTCCTCCCCCTTTCCCCTATGAAGAGTTTGCTGAGGCACTTTCTAAACTACTTGAAACAGATTCCATCAAGACTTCAACTACTAAAACCGATTGGGTAGAGAGCGAAAATCTCCTTGAAGGGATGGGAAAGTCTCCTGCCATCCAACCCCTTGCTCTCTCTCCGCTGCCTGGCAGCCTTTTTCTCGTGATGCCTGAAAAATTTGTGGAAAAACTTCTGCAACTTCTTCTCAAGCAAAAAACACTGTCTGACCCTACTCTGCGGTCCGGTTTTTTGCAGTACTGCCTAGTAAAAATCCTAGATAGCTTTAACACCCTCAACCCGTACGGCAATCTCACCTGCATGCTTGCAGATGAATCTCCCCTACCCGAAGAAGGTGCCCTTGCCATCGAGATCGCAGTAACCATTGGCGCTGAAAAACAGTATTGCAAAATACTCATCCCGCAAGATGTAAGAGCGAGCTTTAAATCCCATTTCACCATGGAAGACCCACCTCTTCTAACCGATCCAAGCCTATTAAGCATGCCCATGCCCATACATCTAGAAGTGGGCAGCACAACTTTAAATACCGAAGAATGGAACCAAGTATCAGTAGGAGACTTTATCCTTCTTGATCGCTGCACCTTTTCTCCCAAAGAAGGGCGCGGAACGGCCATTCTAGCTTTAGGCAATACCCCCCTCTTTGATGTCCGCATCAAAGAAGGAGAATGTAAAATCCTTGAACACGCTTTGACCCAAGAGGCCCCCGTTATGACAGAGCAAAATGAAGAGCTCCCCCCTCCTCCTTCACCTCCAGAGGATAGCAGCCCTGCCGAGAGTGGAGAAAAAGAAAAAATCACCCCTTCTGGAAAAATCCCCCTTCAAATCACTGTGGAAGTGGGCAGGCTCCAAATGCCTTTAGAAAAAGTCTCTGAGCTAACACCTGGCAATATCCTCGAACTCGGTGTGGGGCCAAGCCCTGATGTATTCCTCACAGTAGGGGGGAAAAGGATCGCAAAAGGCGAGCTCGTAAATCTTGGCGAGGCTCTAGGCGTCAAAGTTCTAAAGCTAGGAGACTAGCTTGGGCACAGACGAGGGAAAATTCTACAAGCAATCGACCCTCCCCACCTTCGAAGAAAAAGGGGGAGATACCTTAGTCATCCCCGAAAAGATCGGCCCTTATCGGATCGAAACTCTCCTGGCTAAGGGGGGCATGAGCCTCCTTTATCTCGGCTTTGATGCGGAAAGTAAAGAACCCCGCGTGGTCAAAGTCCTCTCCCCTGAGTACATGAACCACCCAGAGATGGTCGATCACTTCCTCTTCGAGGCCAAAATCATCTCCCTGGCCGACCACCCAAACATCGTGAAACTCTACGACCATGGAAAATGGGAAGAAGGTCTCTACATCGCTATGGAATTCATCCGCGGCGTCTCTTTACGCCAATTCCTCATGCAGCAATCCTTTTCCCTTAAGCGCTGCCTCGACATCGTCCTCCAAACATCCTATGCCCTCTGTCACCTCCATACACACGGCGTGATCCACCGAGACCTCAAGCCCGAGAACATTTTGATTGCTGAAGATGGAGAGGTCAAAGTCATCGATTTTGGCATAGCCCAGCTCCACGAAGATGAGCCCCGAACCACCCATAAAATCATCGGCACGCCCAGCTACATGAGCCCCGAGATGAAAGAAAATCCCGCAAATGCCTCCTTTTCTTCCGACATCTTTGCCCTAGGGATCATCACCTACGAACTCGTCCTAGGCAAACTCAGCTACGGGATGATCAACCTCTCTCTCCTTCCCGCAGGCCTGCAAAAAATCGTAGGCAAAGCCTTAGCCGTCTCCCCTTCTGAGCGATATCAAGATATTGTCGCCTTCATCACCGATCTAACCGACTACTACAAATCCCCCGAAATCGACCACGAACGGCCCGGGACAGACCAGGTCATCGAGCAAATGGAAGTTGTCCAAAAAGCCGAAAACTCCCTCTCAACCAACGAAAAACCTAAATGGCCCCCCTTCGATATCGGCATTGCCAAAGACAGAAAGCCCGATCAGTTTGGCACCTACCTCGACTTCTTTAAATTTGCCAATAACACCATGGCCGTCATCCTAGCCCACACCAACACAAATCACCTCAAAAGCAGCATCTACATGGCCAATTTCCGCGGCATGGTCAAAAGCCTCATCGCTCCCCACCTGACCACCGAAACCCCCTTTGATCCGATCGAGTTTGCCACCACCCTAAACACCCTCGTGTGCGCAGACCACATCGAAGAGACCTTCCATCTAACCATACTAAAACTCATCCCCTACAACGATTCACTCTCCTACCTCTCCTGTGGCCCAGCCGGCCCCCTCTATCACGTCCCAACAGGAAGCAATCTGGCCCGCACCATCCACTCTGAAAACCCCCTCATCGGCAAAGATCCAAACTCCTCATTTGCCACCTCAGACGACACCCTAAACGACGGAGATCTCCTCGTTCTCCACAATCTCCCCGAAAAGACCTTTTCAGCCCCCTTGCTCAAAACCATAGGGCAAAACACTCTTCTCTCCTCAACGCGCCTCTCTGACGCTGTCCTCAAAGCAGCAGAATCCCTAGAAGAATACAAAGCACTCACTGCCCCCAAGACAGCCGTCGCAATAACTCGCTTATCTTAAAACACCTATAATAATATTTGAAATTAAATAACAATTTATTTATAATTATTGGTTATTATGAACCAACTATTACCACATTTACCAAACAAAGAGCATTTAATAGGTGTATATGAAGGCGTCAAGCTCCCCTTCGCCCTTAGAGCACCCAAACTGCTCTATGGCCTGACCAACTGGAGCCCCCTTGACCTCACCGATATCGGCATCCGCTTCTATCGAAACCTCCCCCGCAAAGAATATTCGTGGCCTAGATGGAGCGCAAAAAGCATCCTTTTTACTGCCACAGCTATCCGCCTCTCCCACTTCGCTAACCTCCTTCCCAAGGATCTCCAAGCCATCAATGCTTTCATGGCCTTTGCGATCTTTGTCTCTTCAATTAAATCGATGACCAAATTCTTTCCCCTTGCTCAAGAAGCACCAAACCTCAAAGGACGAGCCTTTGCCCGTACAACAACGGCTGCCGGAATTTATGGCTACTATGCCCTCACCAAGGCCTTTTCTTGCTACCTAGCTGTTTGCGCTGTTTGCGCCCCCTTCTTCCAACAACCCGTTCCCCTATTTGATGACGCTATGATATGCTTACCCGACAACACAACCCTCTTCAACGAACCCTTCTAGGAGATTCATATGGCCATCTTCAGACCCGCTACCCCTCTTTCTCCAACCTGCACCTGCAATGGAACCGGCCTTCTCTTGCAACACACACCCGCTCATAGCACCCATTTACGTTGCCTGCTCAAACACTTTCTCTGCAACAGCTTCACCTGCCCGACCTGCACACAACCTGTCTCGCTTAAAACATTCGCAAACAGAGAAATCCTTGTTGGCGGTTTAAGAGAAGGAGCTGCAGCTCTTGTAGAAAACGCAGACCAAGCGGCAAAAGCCTTTCTCTTTAGCGGTGTTGTCTACGCCTGCATCTCAATCGGTAAGTCCTTGCTATACCCAGGGTAAAAGCCCAGCTTCACAACTTCACGCTGATTATAACTCATCCTCAGCGCGAATCGCTCATTTAATCCTTCCGTTAAAATCTAAAATTGACTAGTTTGGGAAATCAGGCGCGCTATGAAATTTTGGTGTTTACTTTTCACAGTTTTTTTCTCCTTTTCCCCTATGGGGCAAGCAGCGGATGATGATGCTCTTCAAGAGTTTGATGATGACGCATTTCTTTCTGCTAAAACCGAGCCAGGGTCCGATGGGTTAATTGGTTGGTCTTTGTTTAGCTCCGATGAGGGCGAAGATCGATACACCATCAACTTCAACAACGTTTCGGTCATTGAATATTTACGGTTCATCTCGCGCATTGCCAATGTGAATTTCCAGTTCGAAGAAGCAGAGCTCGATTTCACAATCACCGTTGTTTCAGAAGAGCCATTGACTGTTCAGAACATCCTCTCAGCATTGATTCAAACTTTGCGCGCCCGCGGTTTTTCTCTGCTTGAACAGGACAGTAATCTTTTGATTACACGTAGCCCTGACGTGAATCAAATACCCACCATTGTAACCCCTGATCACAACCGGGATAATGAGCAAAATGCGCCGATTGTCACACGCGTGTTCCGCATCAAAAATGCCAACCTCAATTCGCTAGCTAGTATCATGCGGCCGATGATGTCCAAAGGGGCAATGATCGATGTTTCTAATGAAACAAGGCAGTTGATAGTGACCGACATCACGACCAATGTCGATAAAATTGCCACGCTCTTGCACAGTCTTGACTCGCCCCATTCTCCTCTTGAAATCGACATCTACAAAGTGCACCACATGCCAGCGGGTCAACTCGGTGACATGGCAAAAGCACTGCTTGAGCCTTTTGCAGAAGAAAACCCCCTTATTTTGGTCGCACAAAACGAATCCAATTCCATCTACATCGTCTCAACCCCGAGTTTGATTGAAAGAGCTGTTGAAGTATTAGAAGATCTCGATGTCCGCCCGCGTGATGTGAAAGGCCCGATGGGCAACAAAGTCTACCTCTACAAAATCCAAAACAAATCGGCTAGCGATCTTCTAGAAGCTCTTGAGGAAATTGCCGACGAGCTCGATGGAACAGGCAGCCAATCAGTCAGCTTGATCGCAGCCCTTGAAAATGTGAAATACATTAAAGAGTCCGACTCGCTGATGTTCATCACAGATACCGAGACACAAACCAAAGTCGAGACCATACTCGGCACTTTAGATACATTCTCTGAAAGCCGTAATTTTTACATCTATAAGATCCAAAAAGCGGGCAAAGAACAAGTTGAAAAATCCTTAGAGCAACTCGCGCGCAGCTTGAAAAAAGGCGACTCGGATCGAGATCTGATCGACGCCATCCAAAGCATGCGCTACATCAAAGAGACCAATTCCTACATCTTTACGGGAACAGATGAGTCGCTAAAGAAATTGCGCGAGATTCTCCCCACTTTTGATGTAGCTGTTGCCGAGTATTCCCCATCAAGCCACTACGTCCTCTACACGCCAAAATACTTAAGCGGAAAAGAGCTGGAAAATGCGATCGAAGATTTAGAAGACAACCTCGCCTCTTCAGGACTCACCGATGAAGCCCTACTCACCGCGATCGAGTCGATGAAATGGGTCCCCGCAACCAATACCCTCCTCTTTACAGGGTCACCTGCAGCCCTTGAACATATTGCAAATATCATCAAGTTGATCGACGTCCCAGCCGGCGCCCCTAGCAAAATCTTCCTCTACAAGCCCCAATACATTGACAATGAGCAGATCGAAGAGGCGCTTGACGAGCTTGCTGATAAACTCGATCACAAAAATTTATCCGATCGCAATCTAGCCGCAGCAATCGATGACATGACTTGGATCTCTGAGAGCCAAGCCTTTCTTTTTAAAGCCGACCCCGGAACCATTGAGAAGATTGAACTCTTTCTCAAAGACATCGACAACCCAAGAGAAGCCGAAGCAATCGCCAGTTCGTACTTCCTCTACAAGCTAAAATTTGCTCGCGGTGACGATGTCATTGACCACTTAGAAAAAATCGCTAAAAATCTCCCCGAGCGGGACCCTTCCCAAAAAGCGATCATCGAAGTGATCGACAATGCTTCCTTCCTACGCGATACCAACGCTGTCCTCCTTACTGGACCTGTTAAAGCCGTAGAAGATGTCAAACTGCTCGTAGAGCAATTTGATGTCCCTGGCGCAACACCACCCTCTTTCGATAAGACATCCTTCTTCATTTACAAGGCCAAACACCTCACTCCCGGCCAGCTCGAAGAGGCGTTGCAAGAAACCGCCCGAGATCTGAAGAAATCTGGGCTGCTCGACCCCTCACTCCTCCAGTCCATCGATACGATGCGTGTTGTTGAGATGACAAACTCTCTCATATTCACCGGAACCAAAGAATCTTTGGACAAAACTAAAGAGATCATCGATACCATCGATGTGAAAGGAGCCATTGATGAAGAAGGGACTAGTGAGTATTCCGGACACAGCTTCTACATCTACAAAGTCCGCTATGTCTCAATGACAGAGCTGATGAAGCTCATCAAAAACGTAGTCCACAACCTCGAAAAAGAGGGCGGAGATAAAAATTCGCAGCTGATCAAAGCCTTGAAGATGGCCAAAGAGGTAAAGGAAACCCACTCTATTCTCTTCACAGGTCCCCCACCCGTGCTAGAGAAAATCGCTGAGCTCATGAAACAACTCGATGCACCAGGAGGCCTTGGCGAGGCCGATGAGGGACGCGAGGCGGGCGACTACGTCATCTACAAACCTGCAAATGTCAGCGGCCCAGAACTCATCGACATGATGTGCGACTTCATGCAAAACCTGCAGCGCTCTGGAGTGCGCGACCCCTCACTGTTTGAAACCATTAAAAATCTTCAGTTCATTCAGCGCACCAGCTACATTCTCATTTCAGGCGATCCCTCATCGGTCGAAAAAGCGCAGGAACTTCTCCGCAAATTTGACGTGCCAGGATCTGGCGCTGTTACCTCCCTTACCCAACTTGAGACGAGCTTTCTTATCTATAAGCTCCACTACCACCAAGGAAAAGAACTCCAAGAGACTTTGAAAAAAATTGGGACAGATTTGAGCCAAACCGATCCTGAAACAGGGTCTAGACTCATGAAAGCGATCAACTCGATCCAGTGGATCAAAATGACCAATTCGCTCCTGGCTACAGGAACACCAGACGTCCTCACCCAGCTCAAAGAACTCATCCAAAACATCGACATCCCTCTTCGCCAAGTCTTCATCGAAGTTCTGATCATTCAAACAACACTCAACAACAACCAACAATTTGGTCTGCAGTGGGGTGGAAAAGCGCAATACCTAAACCGCTTTGCAGCCAGCACGAGTAACTTCCCCTCTCCAAATCCAGATGGAGGAGCTAACCGGACCCTCTCCACTCCTCTTAACGACGTCAATGCCACAAGAACCCCTCTTGCTACAGACATACCAGCTCCCTCCATAGACGCAGGCGGCTTTGACCTAGGTGTCATTGGCGACATTATCCTTCATCGAGGAAAAACATTTATCTCTCTTGCTTCACTTGTCAACGCCCTTCAACAAGACAATGATGCTGTTGTTGTAATGAACCCAAAAATTGTGGCGCAAGACAACCAGCAATCGACCATCTTTGTTGGGCAAAACATCCCCTTCACAGGATCAACAGTCACGACAAATGCAGCTATTAGTCAACAAATCTCAACAAACCTAGAATACCGCGATGTGGGGACAAGCCTCTCCATTACCCCCATCCTTGGCACCAACGATATGGTGACACTAGAAATTAGCAATGAAATCACTGCCCAAGTTGCCAATACGACCGAAGGGGCAAACATTCAGGGATTGCAGACCAGCCGCACCTCGCTCAACACTCGCGTCCACGTCCCAGATAAGCACTTCGTCGCCTTAAGCGGCATGCTCCAAGACAATAGGACCCACTTTAAATCGAGTATTCCATGTCTCGGAGGCCTACCCGTTATCGGAGCCATCTTTAGTGAGAACGACCGATTAAGCGCCCGCGACAATGTGATTTTCTTTATTAGACCTGTAATTATTGATTCTGTTGAACAATATGACGAAATAACCGATACTCAGGAAGCCCTATATAAAGACTTAGGATCAAAACAAGTTGTTAAAGAAGAAATTGATGATGCTCTTGAGTGGGTTCGCGAGCCTGAGTGCTACTACTAGTAGCACTCTAATCGAGCCCAAAATTGAGCACACAGTCCACGAGCGCTACCTCAAAAACCTTTCGTCCCCCTTCTCCCCCCTTGCCCCTGAGGAAAAAGAGACCCAGTGGGGCAGTGAATACACAATCGGGACCTATTTTGCCAAAAACCTCGACTTCTACCGAGCCATCACCGCCTTTAAGCGCGCTGAAATTCTCACCACAGACTCCGATCGAAAACTAGAAGCGCAGTACGAGACCCTCCTCAATTATTACCTTGGCAAGCGCTACCTCGAGGCCGAAACTGCCTTTGACGACAGCGATCTCAAAAACGTATCCATCAACTTCCCTGCTTTCCATGACCTGCTCGTCATCCTCTACGACACCTACCTCCATCTTGACCACTCTGAAAAAGCGGCCCACGTCCTCAATCTCCTCGCCGAGTACTTCCCAGAGACCCACAAAAACCTCCTCTTGTACACCATCCTAAAAAGAGCCAAGCCGAGCGACCACCCCATCTGGACCGCCTACGATCAAAACAAAAAATCGACCCTGCTCGCTCCCCTCCTTAATGCCCTCATCCCGGGCACTGGCTACCTCTACCTTGGCCAAATCCAAACCGCCATCACAGCCCTCCTTGTCAATGGTCTCTTCATCGCAGCCGCGATCTTTTTCTTTAAACGCAAGGCGTATGCCGCCGCCCTCATCTTCTTAAGTTTTGAAGCGGGCTGGTACTTTGGAGGGATCCATGGAGGCAAACGAGGCGCAAAATTCTACAACGAGCGGATCTACGAACAGATCGCCACCCCCCACATGAACCGAGAAGGGATTTTCCCAATCTACCAACTAAAAAATGCTTTCTAAACTACTACTGATCGCCCTCTTTGCCGAAATCGGTTACATCGAGCCCTGGGGCAAAGACGCTCCCCAAAAAGAACCAGCTCCCATCCAGCAAAAAGCCCTCTCCCCACTCGGCATCATCGCAGAGAAAGCGATCTACCTCCACCACAACTTCATCACCCACATCAGTGGCCCTAGAAGCCACTACCGCCCCTCCTCATCGCGCTACATGCTCGATGCGATCCACTCCTACGGTTTCTCCGTCGGCTACATCATGGGCTGCGACCGCCTCCTACGCGAAAACGGCGACCCCTGGCTCTACCGAACCACCCTCGAAGACGACAAACTCTTCAAATGGGACGAGCCTGCAGATTCATTGAGAAATTAATGTACTATTTTCCACTTTTAGGCTACGCGATATATATTGGTTGATTTCTTGGATCACATCTGAAATTTCGCTGGGTAAATTTAATTCCTGCGCAACATCTCCAAGTCCTTGGAGATGTGCCTTCCATAATTTTTGGATTGATTCAAGAGAAGTTTGGCTAAACGCAATCTGTCGAAGTGGTGTTTCTCTTTTTGAAAAGGTATTTGAGACAGAATTCTTTAATTTATTAATATTTAACATCTCTTTTTTTCGGATAAGGAGCATTAAATCGTGGTAATCTTTCATCCGACTATTGCTTGCCCCTTTGGAAAGAATAGTTTCTAATTTTTCTGAGAAAATGGTCTCGACGGGGTATACATTAAGTGAAATAGAATCTTCAAAAAAGGGTTTGCCTCGATATTGCAAGAGTGGAATTTGACGATTCAAGGGTTGAACTATATCACCTACCCCCACATCTACCTGTATTTTATCTCTCATCTTGGCAAATGTTGCATGCAAACTTACACGATAGCCTGGATAGAGCATGTGAGGTTGATTCAATGGTTTGATTCCATCAAGAGAAAAACTAAATCCATCATCGGAAAATACTGAACTGATTTCTCGAAAAGCCGTCTCTAATTCTTTCTCTCTAGCATTCATACGGGTCAAAAGAAAATCCAAATCTGTTGTTTCACGCCCAATATGCATCAAATACGCGAGGAGAAATCCCCCTTTGAAAATAAATCTTTCTACATATTCAGAGCCAGATAGACGAGTGAGAAACCTTTCTAGAAGAAACTGTTTCCAACAGGCATTGAATGGGATATTTTTTTCTTTTGCTATCGCTTGAAGCCTATCTTTTAAGGCTTGCTGATTCATCATATCGTAACACTCATCAGGTAAGGAGTAATGTCAAAATAGAGTTTCTTAGCATACTCTTGTAGTTTAATAAGATCAATTTTATTTTTACCTCCAACTTTTAGTGCACTTTTAAGTGCCTTAATAGCTATCTCCCGACTAAGAAGGCGGAATGCATCAATAATGGTCCTTTCTCGATCAAAGATCGGGATAATTGCCCCTTCTAGTTCAATTTCTCTTCTTCCGAGTTGCACGTCACGATATCGAATTATTTTGAGATCTTTAGTCTTTTTGATAGAGGTTCCATGGCGTATAGCAATCCAATGTTGACGCGGAATTTCCTCTGTTAGGTCATAGATAGCAAGAGCAGAAATCAGACAAATCACACCACCCTTAACTGAATGAATAGCCTCGATTAGATCTGCCCATCTGAACATTTTAGGATTTCGATAAGAAACAGACTGATAGACCCCGCGGTGAATCCGATTTAGTTTTTTTGTCTTTACGTAATAGCTGAGCGTAGCAGGATGCACCCCCACTTCCCTTGCATCCTTGGCAGTGAAATATGGCTTTTCTAGAAGAGGGGCGAGTTTTTCTAGAGCATCGGGTCTTCTCATAGCATCAACCTCTACCTTATAACTTAACAAAAACACCCAATTTTGTCACCTGGGTGTTTTTGTTAAGTTATAAGCATTGAAGAAATATTTATATCCTACTGGCCACAAGTAAATTATAAAATTATTAGCTACTCGAAGCGGCGACCATTTGCTTTTTGCCGCGGAGGGAAAAGGTGAGAGGCACGCCGGTGAAGGCAAAGGTTTTGCGGGCGATCCGCTTTTCTTGGGTGGTGAGCCCTTCGTTGGCATCGATGATGAGTAGGCAGAGATCAGCTCTTTCTAGAGCTCTTTCTAGAGCTCTTTCGGTGCGGATGGCAGCGAATTTATCGACAACCTCGTGTTCCGCTCCCTTACGACGTATGCCTGCAGTATCGATCAGGCGGTATTGTTTCCCTTCTACTTCGATATCGATGCTGTCGTGGGTTGTACCGGATATCGGAGAAACGAGGCACCTGTCTCTACCGAGGCCACGCTTGAAAACAACAAGCTCTTCAAGTGGGACGAACCAGCGCAGAAGTGACTTATACCTAAACCAATTCTTTGATGGTTTCAGTATTGACGAAATTCGCCATGATTTTATAAGCTCTGATACCAACAAGGGAGAACCATCATGAAAACTTTTCTTTTTTCGCTTACTGTTATCATCGCTGCCTCTAGTTTTTCTGACTCGCCAACTTATGACATGCCTATAAAATGTCGAGCTTGTGGTGAATACCACCTACCGGGTGTCCCGTGCCCAAGAAAATAGCTACTCTCAATGCTTCTTTCCTAGTTGCCGGCACTTCCATCGGAGCCGGCATGCTAGGACTTCCCGTCGAAACATCGGGCGGTGGTTTTTTTCCAGCAATAGTTTTTCTTCTAGTGAATTGGATTGTCCTCACAGGCACTGCTCTTTTGTTTGTGGAGGTACTAGACAAAAACAGAAAGAACACCAATTTCATTTCACTATCGGAAAAACTTCTAGGGAAAGAATTTAAGATCATTACTTTTATAGTATATGTTACCCTTTTTGCTTCTCTTACTCTTGCTTACGTAAAGGGAGGGGGAGTTTTCATCTCTGATATATTTGATAAAATTCCAGTCTCGTTAGGATGCCTAATTTTTTTACTTATTTTCTCTCCTCTTATAATTTTGGGGTCAAAGTATCTGGGCATAGGAAACAGCGTGTTAACTACCATTATGATAATATTTTTTATCGTACTAATATCTTATGGGATAACGTCGATTAACACCGAATTTCTTACACACATTAATTGGAAGTTTGCATCTTTATCTATTCCTATGTTTATAACTTCTTTTGGGTTTCATAGTATCCTTCCCTCTCTTCATTCATATTTAGGAAACAAAAAGTCTTTAAAATGCGCCGTGATCATAGGGACCACTATTACTTTCTCAATTTATTTAGTCTGGGAGCTAGTTGTGCTTGGCACTATTCCTCTCAACGGAGAACATAGTTTATCTGCTGCTCTTTTGGCTGATCAAACGGCGATCTCCCCGTTGAAATATCATTTAAATTCGCCTCTACTTAGTGTGAGTGCACAAATATTTTACTTCACCGCGCTCACCACATCTTTTTTAGGGATAGGGCTTGGTTTAATCGATTTTTTACTTGATTCTTTTAGTATTTCACAAAAAATTCTCAACCGCCTGTTCTTAGGCATCCTTATCTACCTTCCGGCAATATGGATTGCACAAACCAACCTTCGAATTTTTTATATTTCTATAAAGTATGGGGGTGGATTTGCGTGCTTTTACCTGCTAATTCTGTTGCCAATACTTCTATTCATTCGGAGTAACAAGCCTTCTAAAAATTTCACCTAGTTATACACAAACCAATTCAAGGCTTGGTTTGGGTATAGGTAGGATTTTTTAGCTATTTGAGGCGGTAGCCATTTGCTTTTTGCCGCGGAGGGAAAAGGTGATGGGCACGCCGGTGAAGGCAAAGGTTTTGCGGAAGGTGTTGATGAGGTATTTTTTGTAGGAGTCGACCATGAGGTCAGGACGGTTGACAAAGAGGGCGAAGTGGGGCGGCTCGATCCCAATTTGGGCGATGTAGTAGACGCGCAGGCGCTTGCCACGCAACATCGGAGGGTGGTAGCTCTGCATTGCTTTTTCGAGGAAGCGGTTGAGCTCGCCGGTGCCGATTCGGTGGCGGGCTTGAGAGGCAACCTCATCGATGTGGGTGTAGATTTTTTCGAGGTTCCGGCCTGTCTTTGCAGAGATGAAGAGGGCGGGGCAGTGGCCGAGGAAGGGCACTTCATCGCGGATGGATTTGAGACAATGCTCCATGCGGAAGCCTTTGACCATGTCCCATTTGTTGAAGAGGAGGATACACCCTTTGCCGAGCGATTCGATTTCACGGGCGATCCGCTTTTCTTGGGTGGTGAGCCCTTCATTGGCATCGATGATGAGTAGGCAGAGATCAGCTCTTTCTAGAGCTCTTTCGGTGCGAATAGCTGCAAATTTATCGACCACTTCGTGTTCCGCTCCTTTACGGCGGATGCCTGCTGTATCGATGAGGCGGTATTGTTTGCCTTCTACTTCGATGTCGATGTCGATGCTGTCGCGGGTTGTGCCAGCTATCGGGGAAACGAGGCACCTGTCTTCATCGAGGAGGTGGTTGACTAGGGTCGATTTACCGACGTTGGGACGGCCGACGATTGCGACTTTGAGGGCTCCATCATCGATCTCTTCCTCTTCTTCCCAGATGGTATCGCGAAAGGCAGTCTCTAAAAGCTCGGCCACACGCAGACCATGAACAGCGGAAACGCCTTCCATATGGGAAAGGCCAAGAGAATAAAAATCATCAATCCGATCGAGCTGGTCGAGGTTATCGACTTTGTTAACGGCTAAGGTGACGGGCTTATCTACCCGCTTTAGAATGCGCGCTACTTGCTCATCGAGCTGGGTTCTGCCTACCTGTCCATCAACTACGAGGACAAGGACGTCGGCTTCTTCGATCGCAATCTCTGCTTGGCGAAAGATGGCTTCGTTGAAGGGAACATCGGATTTCAGGTCCATTCCGCCCGTGTCGATGATGTCGAAGGGGCGGCCAAAGAAATCGGCTTTTGCGTAGAGGCGATCGCGCGTGATTCCTTCTGCCTCATCGACAATAGAAATCCGCTTTTTACATAGCCGGTTGAAAAGGGCCGACTTGCCCACGTTGGGCCGTCCGACAATAGCGAGCTTTGGAATTTTTTTTACCATATCGCCATCCAGTATACTGCATAGGCGCGATAAATTCTATTCTAACATTTGTAGTAGATCTATAAGTTCTTGACGGTCAAAGCCTTTGATCTGATCCTGATCATCGAAACCAATCACTCCTTTAGCCAGGGAGAGCTTTTTCTCGATGAGCCGGTCGATTTGCTCCTCGATTGTGCCCTTGGTGACGAGCTTGAAAACCTGCACCCCTCGCTTCTGCCCCATCCTGTGAACCCGGTCGGTTGCCTGGTTTTCTTTGGCGGGATTCCACCACCGGTCGTAATGGATGACGACCGAGGCGGCGATGAGGTCGATCCCCACACCAGCTGCTTGCAAAGATCCAAGAAATACTTCACATGTAGGATCATCGGCAAACCTCTGAACCTCGTCTTTGCGGTTGCGCGTGGACCCGCGAATTTCTGCAAAAGCAATCCCATGCTCTTTCAGGTGCATCCCGATTATATCTAGCATCCCAAGGTACTGAGAAAAGACAACGAGTTTTTGTCCGCTATCACGCGTTTCATTGAGCAATTCGACGAAAAGATCCCACTTGCCACTTTGATGATCTTTGTATTTTTGGATGTCTTTGGTGACAAGACATGGGTGGTTACACACTTGTTTAAGCTTAGAGAGCATCGAAAAGATGTGCGCAATCGGAGGGGGCTTAGTGTCGTCTTTTAGCTCTTTTAAAAGGGCATCGCGATTTTGAGCAATGATGTCGTGGTAGATGTGGTGTTGCTCTTTCGTGAGATCACAGAGAGCAACCTCTTCAATTTTCTCGGGAAGCTCTGTGAGGACCTCGGACTTTTTGCGACGCAAAAGAAAGGGACGGATGAGTCTTGATAGGAGCTCTCTTCGCTGCGCATCTTGGTACTTTTCAATGGGGTGGATAAACATCTCTTTAAACACCGCAACCGAAGGCAAGTAGGTTGGGACAACGAGGTCAAAGAGGGCTTTTAGCTCGAGCAGTCGATTTTCAATGGGAGTACCGGTAAGTCCCACACGCATGGTGGCCTTAAGATTTTTTAGAGCTTTGTGGGTGAGCGATTTTTCATTTTTTGCCACTTGCAGTTCATCAAAAATCACGAGATCAAAGTCGCAGCTTGAAAGTGCCAGGTTTTCTGTTCGGACTATGCCATATGAAGTGAGCAAAAGATCGTATGAGTCGTGGCTAAAGGTTTCAAATTTCCTTCCGATCCCATGAAATACGTAGGGCTTTATATTGGGAAGAAATTGGTTAATGAGTTTTTCCCAGTGATAAATCACAGAGGTTGGACAGACAACGAGGAACCTAGATTTTTTAGGGGTGCTTTGATTTTTCACTCCCGCAATGAGCGCCATGGCCTGGTGCGTTTTTCCTAGACCCATCTCATCACAAAGAAGGCCCGACAGGCCATAGGAGTGGAGGAACCAAAGCCAGTCGACACCCGTTTTCTGGTATGGGCGCAGATCACTAGACAGGCCTGTGATATCGATTTCTGTTGGAGGTTTAAAGGCGAGGAAGTCTCTTAAGAGCTTGCGCGCCATCTTCGCTTTTTTCGTCTCCCCTTCTGGCTCAATCATCTCCTGCATGCCGCAGAGGCGCAAAAACTCTAAGGTAGTGAGTCGAACAAAGTCCCCTTTTTCAAGCCACCGCTTTTTATTTTTGTCCTTGATCCAATCAAAGGTCTTCTGTCTTAAAAATAATAGACCAGCTTCAGAAAACAGGTATTGCCTTCCCTGGCCAAACGCTTCCCAAATTTCAAATGGACGGGCTCTGCCAAGATCGGTTTCATACTCAAGCTCTAAAACCCACTGACCTGTTTTTGCTGCGGGCTGCCGCTTTAGATGGAGAAGGTGCAAATCCATTCTTTCCGGGCGTTTGAGCTTTGGGTCGATCGTAATGACATGAGGATAGAGAAGCTCTAGCTCATAGCCCACAAAATAGGCTTCTGCCATCCGGTCAATCACTTTCTCAACTTTATAACTCTCGGGCAACCTACCATGATGCGGTATGAGGTAAAAACCCTCCCCTTCCACATAGGTGTAATCCCCATAGATGCGCACTTTCTCAGGGATATACCCTTCGTGAAAGAAAAACTCGGGATGGATGTAAATGCGGCCCTCGTCGTTGAATCCGATATTGAGTCCCGATTTTTCAAGTGGACATCTCCCTGCAAAAAAACCGGGTATGGGCTCGAGTTCATCGCGGTGCTGGTTAATAAATTTGGAAATTTCAAAAGAACTTACCTGCATCCCCGCTTTGATAAAAGCCCCTGGCCGGGAGGTCATCTTTGCATAAAAACCTTTCTCTGCTACGTAGATCCAATCCCCAAGATCTTGCACATGTTCCGATTCTTCGGTGAATTCCAAACGAGTAAAGAATGTGAGCTTTCCCTCTTCATCAAGCTGAAATCCCAGGTGGGACTCCATTCCACTGACGTGCGTTTGAAAACCTTCGATCCCGTTGAGCCAAACTCGGTGGCGATCGATGAAATCTGAAATTTTTCCCTTTTCGATCGAGAGTTTGCCCCCTTCAAATAGAGAGTCCTCCACAGGGAAAAATCCTTTACTTGGCAAGTAGGCCCACTGGCCAAAAAAATGGGCATCCTTTTCTGAGAGATCCCCTTTTTCAAAAAGATAGCCCTCGATATGAAGGGTGCTCTTCTTATCAAAATAGAGATCGTAACGCAATGAGGCTGGGTGGGTATGTATCTTTTCGCCTACGAGCTTTTTTTGCAAAAGCTTTAGGTGCTTTTCAAAAAATTGAGAGATTTGAGATTTTTCAATTTGGCTTTGCTCGAGCAATGGATCGGTCTCGCCTGGAAAGAATCCTATTCCTGGGACAAGGCACCACTCTCCTAGTTGTATCCCCTGCTTTTTTTCGCTATGGTTGGGGCCCCCTTCATGGTACTCCAACGACAGAACACCTTGGTCCTTTAGAAAAACAATCCTTTCAAGCTTTCCATTTTTATGCGGATATACTTTTAAAGAAGACTCGACAAACTGCAGAGAAGGAATGATTTGTGGCCAATCAGTTAAATCGATTGAAAATTCAAACTCAAAGTCGGGAAATTCAGCCGTGAGAAAGAGAGGAAGATCTTCGTCTGAAAATGTAAGAGTGTATTTTGCCCCCTCTTCTTGCAGCATCATCCACCACTTTGCTAAATCTGCCCAAAAAGAGAGTTCATAACGCAAGTGATCTGAAGGCCTCCCTTCACGCCAAAGGATGAGCTCCTCTTGCGATAGGTTTGAAAATTTCAGAGAGGTCTCCTCAGTTTCTACGGGGCGATTATAGAGAATCTCTTCTAGCTTTTTTTTAGCTTTAGGCTTGGCTTTGATGAGAATTTCCCGCTTGCCCGCTTTAGAAAACCCTTCGTATGCTCCTTTAGAAACTTTTAGGTTTTTCGGCTGATCACCAAGCCGATCAAAGCAAAGCCATCCTATCTGATTCCACAAACTCTCCTTGAAACGGACATGAAGAGGCTCTTCCTTCATGATTTTCAAAAAACTCGCAGCTAAATGCAAGCAGGAACCTTTTTGTTCAGCAGCTGGGCACGTGCAAAAAGCATCCATCACCTCGCCCACATCGCTAATCTGCATGAAAGGCCAGACGACCTCTTTAGGGTTTAGCTCTGCGATCACCTCAATTTGGTAGGTCCCTTCAGAAAAAAGCAGCCCTAAGACCCGCTTTTCATCGAGAAGCTTCTTGCCATCTGAAAGATCTTTTTTCGAAAAAACATGCATCCTCAAACCTTTTCAGTAGGCCCTAAAAGCTCCACTTCGTCGCCAATTTTGACGCTGAGCACTTCCCCTGATCTGGTGACAACATCCACAGCATCGGTTGCGTGTCCCAAGCGATTGGCTACAAAAGCACTTGCAATCACTCCAGTGCCACAGGCCAAAGTCTCGTTTTCCACGCCCCTCTCAAACGTGCGAACGAATAGCTTTCCGTCTTTAAGGGTCACAAAATTGACGTTCGCCCCATCTGGTTTCAGCTTTTCATGGTGGCGCATCGCCCCTCCTTCTTGTAGCACATCCAGGGGCTCTTTTGCAAAAACTACCACGTGCGGAACTCCAGAATCCACCACATACACCGTCTTTGAAAGAAGCTCGATTTCCCAAAAAAGGATCCTCGGCAAAGGGTGAAAAGTAAGAATTTTCTCTCCCTCACACTTTACAGTCAAGACTTTCCCAGAAACTTCCACTTGGTAGGAGGATTTAAGCACCCCCTGATCGCGAAGAAAACGGACAAAACAACGGAGGCCATTTCCACACATCGCAGGATGAGAGCCATCTGCATTGAAATAGACCATTTCAAAATCTGCGAGCGCAGAGAGGCGCGCTAAAATAAGACCATCAACACTATGCTCGATGCAGATTTTAGGGACCAGTTCAGGCAAAAAGACTTTGTCAAAATCTTCTAATATGACAAAGCTATTGCCTGCACCATGGTATTTAGATATCGTCATAGGACTCGACGACCTTGTCGAGAAGTCCATATTCAAGAGCTTCTTGAGCAGACATCCAAGTGTCTCGATTAATCGCTCTTTCAATCGTAGCCTGATCCTTCCCCGTCGCATCCATGTAGACCTGAACGATTAACTGACGAGTTTTCAAAATCTCTTTGGCCTGGATTTCTAGATCGGTTGCTTGTCCTTGAATAAGACCCATGATACGGGGCTGGTGGATCATGATCCGCGCATGCTTTGTCGCAAAACGGCGCCCTTTGGAAGCGCAAAGACTCAAAACTGAACCCATTGAAGCGGCAAGACCAGTAACGAGAGTTGTTACAGGAGATGTGATCATCTTAACTTGATCCCAAATTGCAAAACCACAATCGACAGCGCCACCTGGCGAATTAATCACAAAGAGAATGGGCTTGCCGGGATCTTGCATCTCAAGATACCAAAGCTTGCGAATGGCGTCGTTGGCCGACTTATCATCCACAGCGTCTGAGAAAAAAATACGACGTGATTTTAGAAGAGCATCTTCAATGCGATCTTGTACTGGACTAGCTTTTTTTTCGTGACCTTCTTCGTGCATAATCTTATCTCCTTAGGGTTCTCTTGCTCATTATTAATATGTGAGGGAAATTATTCAACTACAAGTTCAGGGTAAAGAGGAAAACCCTCGAGCAACTCGTTGACCTCAGAGCGAACGCGCTCCAAAATTTTTGGATCCACCTCAACATTTACCCTGCCAGGCCCCTTCAATTTTTCTGAATAGGCCGGTTTAGATCCCTGTAGAGTAGAAACAATGAACTTCCCAATGGATTCCATCTCTTTTTCGCGCATCCCTCTAGAAGTAATTGCCGGCGTCCCAATCCGTACACCAGAAGTAAACCAAGCACCATTTGGATCATTTGGAATAGAATTGCGATTCACCGTAAGACCCGCCTGGCGCAGCGCCTTTTCTGCCTGCATACCGGTTAATCCAAATCCGCTAACATCAATCACAATCAAATGATTGTCCGTCCCATTTGTCAAAATGTGCGCGCCATTTGCAATCAGACTATTGGCTAGGCTATTGGCATTGGCCACAATCTGGTGGGCATACTTTTGAAACTCTGGCGTATTCACCTCTTGAAAAGCCACCGCTTTTGCCGCAATGACATGAGGAAGAGGGCCCCCCAGGACAAGTGGACATCCTCTGTCTACCGCCTCTTTAAATTCGTTGGTACACATGACAAGACCACCGCGAGGCCCCCTAAGGGTTTTGTGCGTAGTAGAGGTAACCAAATCGGCAAATGGAACGGGGTCGTAATTCCCCTGCAGCACCTTCCCTGCAACAAGCCCAGAAAAGTGGGCCATATCGGCCATGAGCCCAGCGCCTACGCTATCGGCAATCTCTCGCAACTTTGCAAAATCAAGAAGCCGCGGATAGGCCGAATATCCCACAATCAATAGTGCGGGCTTCTCTCTTTTGACCTGCTCACTGAGAGCGTCGTAATCGAGCAGACCCGTTTTCGGATCCACGTCATAAGAGACCGACTGCATGATTTTACTTGAGATGTTCCTTCGATACCCGTGAGTCAAGTGTCCGCCAGAGCCAAGCCCCATCCCCATCATTTTTTGGGAGACAAGGACCTTCCTCACCGCTTCATACTCTTCTGCAGTGAGCTGGTCTACCGACTTTTTCCCTAAACGCTCTACTTCCTTGTTTTCGAAACGGGTCGTCAAAAAAGCCCAGATCGCCACCATGTTCGCGTCGGCCCCACAATGAGGCTGCACATAGGCATGGTCACACCGAAAAATTTTCTTCAACTCACTTGCGGCCAAATCTTCCACTGTATCAATATTTTCACACCCCGCATAAAAGCGGTGGTGAGAGAACCCTTCGGCATATTTGTCCGTCAGCAGGTTACCCATCGCAAGCTGCACAGCTAAAGAAGAATAATTCTCTGAAGCGATCAACTTCAAATATTTTCTTTGATCTTTAATTTCTTTGACGATCGTGGCGGCCACCTCAGGATGATCCTCCCCAATATGATCGAGCGCGGCCAGATAGGCAATCGCCGCCTTGCTCCGCTTTTCTTTAGGAAATTTTTGAAAATAGTTCTCGAGATAATTCATAGTAAGAGTTGCGAAGATCCACCTCCAAGTGGCTGATTTTCCCCTAATTTCCCCTACCTTGGCCAAATTACGCAAGCCTTTTCTCTCAAAAACCCTTGAGAATATTCCCCCATATAGATAAACTTGCGCATACACAGAAGGAAATTTCACATGCAAGAAAGCCTAAAACCTATTATTGAGATCCAAGAATTCGACATGAAGATGATTCGCCTCATGCGCCTGAAGCGTGAGCGGCAAAAAGAGCTTAAGCAGATTGAAGATTTGCGCGCCGACCTTCATGCCCAGCTCAAAGAAAAAGAATTTGAAGTAGAAGAGCTCTCCAAAGGGATCAACGCTCAAGAAAGCCGCATTGAAGAAATTTCTAAAAAACTTAAAGAGCTTGAAGGCCGCCAAACGCAGATCAAAAAAGTGGAAGAGTTCAACGCTCTCACCCAAGAGATGACAGGTGCTGAGCGAGAGCGGATCTCCATTGAGCAAAAAGTCTCTGATCTCGTCGACCAAAAAGTTGCAGAAGAAGAACTCCTCGAGAAAATCCGCGAGAGCCTCAAAACCTCAGAAGAGAGCAGCCTCGCCCTAGAAAAGGAAATCCAGTCGAGCATCAACATGATCAATGAAGAAGGCGCGCAACTCAAAGAAGGTCGCGACGCCCTTGCCACTACTGCCGATCCAGACACCTTGCGCATCTACGATAGACTCCTGCGCAATAAGAAGGACCGCGTCGTCGTCCCGATCGAGAATCGCACCTGCAGCGGCTGCCACATTGCTCTTACAGCCCAGCACGAGAACATCGTCCGCAAAGGCGAGAACCTCATCTTCTGTGAGCACTGCTCACGAATCCACTACTGGCAAGAGGCCGAAGCACTCGAAGGAACGCCTGCTGCGACCAAGCGCCGCCGCAGACGCACCGCCACCACCTAAACACCCAAGGGAAAGTAGGCAATCGCTATTACCTTTGGTAATAGAGGAAAGTCCGGACTTCGCAGGGAGAGATGCCAGCGAAACGCTGGGGGCCGCAAGGCTACGGAAAGTGCAACAGCAAACACCCCGGGCACGCAAGTGCCACAGGCTGAAAATGATCTCTTTAGGAGAGATCCCCTAGCTCGCAAGAGCAAGGCGCTGTAAACCCCATCTGAAGCAAGAAGCGACGAGCTGCAATGGTTTCCCGCCAGGCTCATTGCCCCGATCGCTCGAGGCATTTGGTGACAAATGCCCTAGACGAATGATTGTCCAAGACAGAATCCGGCTTAACGCTTTCCCTTCTTTTTTAAATAACCAAATCTTGAATCGGTTTGGGCATAACCCCCTAACAAACAACAATCAATAAATACGCAATTTAAAATATATACTAATATACAATTATTGCCATACATTTAGTATAATAAACGCTAAACATCAAATTAGGAGATAATAATAATGGCAGCTTCTCTCGCAATTGTGGGCATCCAATCTTTTCCTGACTCCCCTCCTCAAACCCCAAGGGGATCACCATCACCACCTCCAATAAGAGAAACAGAATCTAGAGAAAGCCCGTGGCCAACAGAGGTCCCTGACCCCGCCCTCAAGGAAGCGTTTCCAGAGCTTTTCCACTCCCCTCCAAAACCCGGAGAATTACTCGACGCTGGCAAAAAGGGCGATACATGGGGCGTTTTAGTAGCTACTGAAAATGTTAGCAATCTTTCTACAGATCAAAAAATCTGCGCATACATATACCGAGCACGAGCTCTAAATGCTGAAGGGGATTTCGCCGGATCGAATAACTGTGCACAACAAGCACTTTCAATCATCCCAAAAGAAAACTGTAACGAAAATTGTTCTTTATATAGCAGGATGCTCGAAGATATCATAACCCTTAATAACAACTCACACTCCACAAAAGTATAAATCTTGGCAATACCACCCATTTTTCACGGAATCTGTGTCCTTGATGACTCTCCCTCCTATTCTGAGGAGACTCCTTAAGATCCCCCTATACCACTTGATGCGGACGGGTGGCCTGAAAGCGCCCCCGATCCTGAGCTTAAGGCTAAATTCCCAGAGCTCTTTGCCCCTAGCTCCTAAGATTTGACTGAATAACCTCTATTCTTAATTCATTGATCAGCAGAGTCTTTAGGTTATGGATTAAAATAATTTATGTATTGTAATCAAGTATTAATTCGTAGTATAATTACTTATTTATAATATCCTTAATAAGGACTGATAATTATGACTACATTAAATGAATTACCAGGCTCTGGCACATTAAGCCCTCTCCTCGAAACAACCTATGAGGATTTTGGAGATATTGAAGCCTCAAATGGTTCGTGGGGACAAGCTTATTTCCATTACTGCTCTGCGCTCGAATCAACTGAAGCAAAAGAAGTACAGGATAGGCTTTTGGCAAAAGCAAACAACGCATTTAAGGAGCATCAATCTCAAGCGAGTAAAGAAGCGCAAGGTACTATCGAGCTTTGCAATGCACAATTGAGAGGGAGAAGTCTTATGAAATCTGAGGCCGTAGCTGTTCTTGTAGAAAATAAAGCGCTTGCCCAGATACAACTCCGAGATTTTGATGGAGCAATTAAGACCTGCAACCTATCTTTAAAAGGAAAATTCAATGATATCCCACATGCCACATCATACAAAATAAGTGAGATTCAAAAACTGGCTGAGGTTACAAGACTAGCAGCTCAAGGTCTTGTTGCATTTGGAGATTGATCGTGGCGATACCAACAGAAAGATTCTAGAATGAATTAGAACCTCTTCCCCTTTCACCCTCTAGCTATATGAATTTTGACGAGATTCTCGATCCACCTGAAGAGATAGATCTGCAAATGGCAGATCTTACTGCTGAGAGATCTCCCGATTGTTTTAAGGAAACACTGATCAATTCAATTCCCCAGATCTTCGGCCAAAAGCGCTGGAAAACGTAATTTTCAATCTCCATTAACCCCCTAAGTTAATTACGACCTCCAAATTAACTTTTCCGACCTGTTAGGCTCGAATCCCTGAGAAAGCAATTAATCAGTCCTTCCTTAATGAAAACTCAGTGCTCGTTTGGCAAATAGAGAATTTGAGCAAATTTTGGAAGACACTGCGTCCCTAGAGACTTTCCCCAAACTATCACAAGCCTTGGTTCACTTTTTTCAAGGCGTCGCTTTTGAGCAGCTTACCTACTCCGATCTGGCAATAGCTTCAGCAGACGAAGGCCTGACTCTCGAAACTGAGAAAGTTGACCCAAATCTTGCGATCAAACTGTCTGTATTAAAAACGAGCAGCCTATTCCAAGTAGGCCTACCTGGTTTAGCATACAGTGCCGGATCACGGGGACTCCAAATCGAGAATGTTAGGGATCTGCGCGCTCGAAATCTATTGCTCATCCTTCAGGCGAGTTTAATTTCGCACTGGGATGGGCTTTGTCGTAGACCTCGCGCTTGAGGCGAGAGGAAACTTTAGTATAAATTGTTGTGGTCACAAGGGAACTATGACCTAGGAGGACCTGGATTGTTTTCAAGTCCATTCCATTTTCTAGCCAATGGGTTGCTATTGTATGGCGGATAGTGTGTGGAGTTACACTTGTAGGCAGGCCTGCAGCAAGAAGGTACTTGGCAAAGTTCCGGTCTAGCGAGCGCATGGTGATCCGCTTGCCCCATCTATTGAGAAAAATCGCCTCTTTGTCAATATCTTCTCTATCGGGATGATCTAAGTAGTTTTCGATCCATTTGCAGGCTGATTCTGTAATAGGGATGACCCGCTCTTTCTTCCCTTTTCCAAGGATGCGCAGACAGAGATTGGTCGAGTCGAGATCAGAGCGGGAAAGACTACCGAGCTCGCTGATCCGCAGACCAGAGCTGTAGAGGAGCTCCATGATACATCTGTCACGAAAGCCTAAAAGGGTATCGGTATCGGGCTGCGAAAAGAGCCTTTCCACTTGCTCATAGGTGAGGGATTTGGGCAAGCTTTTTTCGAGTTTGGGGCTGTCGATCTCTTCCATCGGATTGGCACGTACTTTGCGCTCTCTTTTGCAGTAGTTGAAGAAGGAGCGGAGGCAGGCAATCCGGCGCAAGAGGGTCCGCTTGGAAGCTTTAGCGGCAAAATTGAGGTGGGCAAGATAAGCACGCACTAGCCGCTTATCAATCTCATCGAGAGAGGAGATTTCAATCTTTTCTTCGTTAAGAAAATTTTGAAAGGACTGCAAGTCAATACGGTAGCTTCGCAGTGTATGGACCGAGGCATTTTTGATCGTTTCTAGGTGGTGAAAAAAATCTTTTGTCGCTTCTTCAAACGCTCTTGTCATAGGACCCTTTTTCTGGTATGCTAGCTTCATTATATGATTACGCTTAATTCAGTCACAAAAAAAGTGGGCACGCGCCTGCTGTTCGAAGATGTCACGGTCACTTTTAATGAGGGTGCACGCTATGGTCTAACAGGCCCCAATGGCGCTGGCAAGTCTACCCTTTTAAAAATTGTGATGGGGATTGAAGAGCCCACCTCTGGCTCTGTTTCTTTGCCCCGAAAAGTCGGATTTTTAAAGCAGAACATTGAAGACTACGCCGAGGAGCGGATCATCGATACAATCATCATGGGCAACAAGCGCCTATGGGATACCCTCGTCGAGCGGGATCGCCTTTATGAAGAAGAGATGACCGACGAAGTGGGCATGCGCCTGGCTGAGCTGGAAGAGATCGTTGGCGAAGAAGATGGCTATACAGCTGAATCTGATGCCGAGATGCTTTTAGAAGGGATGGGCCTTGCCAAAGAACACTGGCATGAAAAGATGCACACAATCCCAACGGATATCCAGTTCCGCGTAATGCTCTGCCAAGCTCTGTTTGGCTCGCCACCAGCACTGATTCTCGATGAACCGACCAACCACCTCGACCTCGAGTCGATCACCTGGCTTGAAAACTTCCTCCATAGTTATAATGGCACGCTGATTGTGGTCAGCCACGACAGACACTTCCTCAATGCAGTCACCACACACATCGCCGACATCGATTTTGAAACAATCATCCTCTATCCCGGCAACTATGATGAGATGGTCGTGGCCAAAACCTCTGTCCGAGAAAGAGCCGAACTAGACAATAAAGCTAAAGAGAAAAAAGTCGCCCAGCTAAGGGAATTCGTCTCTAAATTTAGCGCGGGAACAAGAGCTTCTCAGGTCCAGTCTCGCATGCGAGAAATTGAGAGATTGCAGCCGACAGATCTAAAAAAATCGAACATCCAACGTCCCTACATCCGCTTCTACCCCCCCGAAACCCCTTCTGGCCAGATGGTATACCGGATCGAAGAGATCCAAAAAGCCTACGATGGTCCTGAGGTGATCAGCGGGTTTTCCTATGACATCATCCGAGGCGATAAGATCGCCATCATTGGAAACAACGGACGCGGGAAAACCACCCTGCTCAAGATGCTTGCAGGCGTACTCGAGCAAGACCAAGGGCGTATTGATGTTGGCCATCAAGTCAGTATAGGATACTTCCCCCAAAATCACACAGACCTGATCGACAAATCGAGTAAAACAACGATCTTCGATTGGCTAAAGAGCAAACGCGACGGTGTCTATGACAAAGACATCCGCAGCATCTTGGGTAAAATGCTATTTACCGGCGACGACGCCTTCAAAGAAGTGGGACACCTCTCTGGAGGAGAGACAGCCCGTCTGATTCTCGGAGGTCTAATGCTCTGTAACTACAACGTTCTCATCCTCGATGAACCGAACAACCACCTCGACCTAGAGGCTGTTTCGGCCCTTGGCTGGGCTCTACAGGACTACAAAGGGACGGTCATCTTCGCCAGTCATGACCGCGACCTCATCAACCACGGCTCAAAGAAAATCATCGCTCTGGAAGAAGAGGGGATCTCCCACTTTGACGGCAGCTACGAAGAATATATCAAAGCCAAAGCAACCACTTGACAAGATTATTTTTCTCTGCTTAAGGTGAAGGTGTAACCACTAACCTTGAGGAAATAGTGCCTGCACAACCCCTCCCACAAGAACCCGATATTCAACAAATTGCACAAGACCTAAGACATGCTCTTTCAGAGTTTATGGAAGATCTTGAAAATGCCAGAAGCAAGCCCCACCTAGTGGACAGCCCGCAAGCGCTAGAGCACTTATCTAATCACATTAAAAACCTACATGCCGTCGCTATTCGCGCAGGAGGATAAATGCTACAAGAAGATCTAGAAGATGCCGCCTCCATCATCGATAACATTTTGACCCAACCCCTCTCCGTTCCTGGAGCAAAAGCTGATGTCAGCCTGCTCGATGCCGCCAAAAATTTTGCCTCCAATGAAGCGATGACCTCTGACCTTCGTAAAATCCTCCTCTCCTTTTTGCAATTTCCAGCGCAGACAGACACCCTTTTACGGGAGCTAGAAATCATCAAAGAAGAGCTATAGGCATTCTGTTAGTTTTTATCTCTAGCAGTCATTCATTTGACTCATCGAGGGAAATCAAAGCGCTTGAAGTCGTCCGCGACCTCGGTGTTGGGAAAGAGGTTTCTGGCCTCTTCAAGGAAGGGGCTTAAGTCAAGGTAGCGGGCGGAAAAATGGGTGAGGATGAGCTGCTGGACGCCTGCTTCTTTAGCGATTTCGGCAGCTTGTCGAGCGGTGAGGTGGCGGTGTTTTCTCGCTAAGTCCCGGTGCTCTTCTAGGTAGGTTGCCTCACAGAGCAGGGTTTTCGCATCAGCGGCAATTTTGATGGCATTTCTACAGGGCAAGGTATCGATCACGGTAGAAAAGACATCTCCTTTGCGGACGTAGCCAACATCGGCGAGGGTGATAGTTCTGCCGCCAACGGTAAGTGAGCCTTTATCTTCTAGTTCGCGCACAAGCGGACCTTTAATGCCATGGGCTATGAGTTTTTCTTTTTCAAACTTTTGCACATCAGCTTCTTTGACTCGATAGCCGAGGTTGTCTACTCCGTGTTTTAAGTAGTAGGCCTCGATTTGGAAGTTGCCATCATCGTGGATGATCCCCTCATCGGAGATGGGGTGCTCGATCACTTGGATGGTTTCGTGGTAGATGGTTCCAAAGCGGAGGCGATCGAAGTATTTTTTACCTGACGCTGGGTAGTAGCAGTGGATGGGGTGGGTGACTTTGTCGAGGTTCAGGCGCATGAGCATTGAGCCAAGGCCCAGGCAATGATCTCCATGAAAGTGGCTGATAAAAATTCGGTTTACACAAGGAGGCGCAACGTTTGCGAAGATGAATTGACGCTGCGTTCCCTCACCTGGATCAAAGAGAAATCCTTGTTCATTCCAGCGGAGAAGATAGGCGCCGTGGTTACGGCGGCGGGTCGGTTGCTGCGAGGAGCAGCCGAGGATGATGAGATCTCGTACGCTCACTTAGCCCCCCTACTAAAAAAGTTTATCCTTCCGAGAAGATATCCAGTGACACCCCCAACGATGTGGGCGGTGTTCGCAATGCCTACAGAGATCTCTTTTGCAAAGACCAGTGACGAGACTAGAGAGAGGATCTCTAGACCAACCATGGCAAAAAGATAAATGAGGACAAATGTGAAGGTGGTACGATTTAAGGGATACCCTTCCCATGGGGCTGTTTTTTGTCTGGCCCAAATGAAGCCAACAAGACCTATGACAACACCTGAAAATCCAAGGAAATAGGGGCCGCTAATAAGGTATTGGCAGACGTTAGATACGACTCCAACAATGAGGATAAAGAGAAGGATTTTAAAGCGCGAGAGCCTCTCTTCTACTTGCCTGAGTAATATCCAGGCCCAAGCCATGTTGAATAGGATATGGAGCAAACCCCCATGCAGAAAGATAGGGGTGAGGAGGCGCCAAATTTGACCTTCTCGAATTTTTGTAAACATGGGCCCATCTGCATCTTCTGCGCCCAAAGCTAAGGAAAGTATTCCTTGCCAGGATGGAATCTGCTCTAAGGGCTTTAGGGTGCTAACAGGCACTTCTTCGAGCTCTTTGTATTGTTTGAAATTCTGATCCTTTAAAAGAGCATCGATTTTTTGGTTTTTTTCTGGATAGTCGAACATGTAGTGCTGCTGAATCGGAGTCATGCCGATTAGGACCGCTACGGGACCATCTTCTTGGACCATCTTGTATTGCTGCATGCTGTTAAGAAAGTAGAGCAACACGCAGAGAAAGATCACAAAATAGGTAAGTGGGTAAGATCGGATTTTTCGCGTCTCTGGAGGCAGGGAGACTTTTCTCGTTTCTGTCTCTTTCTCTTCAGCGATCAGGTCAGGGGGTTGTGGAGGGACTTTGGGGAAGTCCACTTTGGCGTATTTGGGATCGCTTGGATTTTGTATAAATTCTTGCAAATATTGCTGCGCCACTTCGGTGGCATCTTCTTCATAGATCCAAATCGCTACATTTTCGTTTGTCTTTTCGTAGGTGCTATGAATCCCTTCCGTTAAAAGAAATGAATAGAAGACAAAAGCTTGTTTCTCGTTTTCGAGATGTCCAATCAGTCGCATGTTTTCCGTATTTTATTGATGAGGTTTGTCGTTGAGTATCCGTCAATGAGTTTTACAATATGCAATCTGCCACCATGTTTTTTGACAATGGGGCCTTCGATGCAGTCTTCTCCATATTCCCCTCCATTTACATGCACATCAGGGCGGATTTTTTCAAGAACTTGACAGGGATCTGTTTCTACAAACCAGCTCACGCAATCAACCATTTCAAGTGCAGCTATGTTTTGCAATCGTACTTCAAGAGGATTTAGGGGACGATTTGGGTTTTTGTAAGCTTGGATGGAGGCATCGGTGTTGAGCAAAACAAGGAGAAGATCGGCTTGCTGTTTTGCTTGGTAGAGCATCTCTAAGTGTCCTGGATGGAGAAGATCAAAGCTCCCATTGAGCGTTGCGATTGTCCTTCCGTTTTCTTTTAAGTTTTTAGAAAACTCTTCCAGTGCATTTGGCTCGACATACTTTTTTTGGATGGCAGCTTTGAAGGTGCTATTTTTTTCTATTTGGGAAAGCAATGTCAAATACCTCCTCGTAGTGAGATGCGAAGTGGATCTGGAAGCCTTTGGTGATATAGTCATCAAGCTCTTCAATATCTCGCTGGTTGTCTTTGGGGAAAATCAGCGTCTTGAGTTTCGAGCGCCTTGCCGCAATCACCTTTTCTTTTACACCCCCAATAGGCAAAACCATACCGGTAAGGGTCAATTCCCCTGTCATACCTAGATCATTTTTTACAGGTTTCTTTAAGAGAAGAGAGTAGAGGGCCGTTGCCATTGTAATGCCAGCAGAGGGCCCATCTTTTGGCGTGGCCCCTTCAGGAATATGGATATGGACTTGATGGTCTGGAAAAAAGGATTTTTGCGGAGCGAGCTTTTCTAGTGAACTATGAACGTAATTCCAGGCGATTTCCGAGGACTCCTTCATTACATCTCCTGCTTGCCCAGTGAGTTTCATGATGGTTTTGGGCGAGCGCATTTCAATGGCCTCGATGTAGAGTGTGGCACCGCCCATAGAGGTCCACGCAAGACCCATAGAAACCCCAATTGGGGTCCTTTTGAAATAACGATCGCTTGTGAAGATGGGTTTGCCCAGGTACCCCTTGAGATCCTTTTCAGTGACTTTAGCTTTTATGCGAGCAGTTTTTTTCTTTCCTTCTTCCGTTTTTACGATTTTAATGGCTATTTTACGAAGCACTTTTTTGATATAGTTCTCAAAACTACGAACACCTGCTTCTCTTGCATACCCATTGATCATTTGCTTGAGGGCTGCAGTATCAAATGAGACATCTGCTGCTTTGAGCCCCATCTCTTTTCGATTACGGGGAATGAGATAATTTTTTGCGATTTGCACCTTTTCTTCCATGATGTAGCCAGATAAGCGCATCACTTCCGAGCGGTCTCGCAATGGTTCTGGAATGCTATCGAGAACATTGGCAGTAAGAATAAAAAGGACATTGGAGAGGTCGACACGTACATCGAGGTAGTGGTCGAGAAAGTCTTTGTTTTGCTCTGGATCGAGCACTTCAAGAAGAGCAGATGCCGGATCGCCTTGGTAACTCATCCCAATTTTATCCACCTCATCGATCATGATGACAGGATTCATCACTTCTACCTGCTTAAGAGCTTGCACAATTTTTCCAGGCATTGCACCCACATAGGTACGGCGGTGGCCTTTGATCTCAGCTTCATCACGCATACCCCCAACAGAGAAGCGGTAGAATTTGCGTCCCAAAGATCTCGCAATACTTTTTCCGATACTCGTTTTACCCACCCCGGGCGGGCCAGTTAAAGTGATGATACTCCCTTTCACTCCGCCAGAGAGTTTCCCAACAGCAATGAACTCTAAAATGCGCTCTTTGATATCTTCGAGACCATAGTGATCTTCTTTCAATATTTTCTCAGCGGCCCCTAAGTCGTGCTGCTCATCTGTACCAATTCCCCCACTAAAAATCCCCCATGGGATAACGGTGAGCCAATCGAGGTAGTTGCGGCAAACAGAATACTCTGAAGACTGCACCTCTAAGATATTTAGCTTGTCCACTTCGTCCTGAATCACCTTCATGACGTCTTCTGGAACTGCTCTTTTAGAAAGGCGCTCTTCGAACTTTTCGATATCGAGAGATCTATCTTCTTTTTCGATCCCCAGTTCTTTTTTAATCGTTTTGAGCTGTTCTCTTAAGAAAAACTCGCGCTGAGAATTCGAGATCGTCGCTTCGATTTTTTGATTGATACTACTTTGCAGTTTTGAGAGATCGAGCTCTTGCTTGAGCAGTATGAGAGCTTTCTCGATCCGATCGTGCAGATCAAAAGCTTCTAAAACCCCTTGCAGTTCATCTCGAGAGGCGGTTGTAAGCGCAACTGCAAAATCGGCTAATTTACCCGGCTCAGTAAAGTCTGAGTGGCTTAAGAAAACCTGAAGTTCTTCCTTAAATAGAGGATTGAGCTTCAAAAGCTCCTTAATGGTAGTGATGATACTCATCGAGTAGGCTTTCAGATCTTTGGTGTGCTCATTTGCAGCTGGATCGTCGTGATATTCCACCTTGGCAGCTAAAAATTTGGTTTTAGCAATCCGCTTTTTTATTGTGATCCTCTTCTCCATATTGAGAATCACTTGCGCTCCCCCCTGCTCCATAGGGATGATCCGTAAAATTTTTGCCGAAACACCAACGGGGTGGAAGTCATCTACTGATAGCTCGTAAATATTTGCCGTTTCTTCCTTAGTTAGAAAGAGCCCCATTGTCTTGTGATCGGTTGTAGACACCTGCTTGAGCATTTCATAATAAATGCCAGGCTCGATAACCAAAGGAGCGGCCATTCCTGGGAAAAAGGGGCGTTTGGATAGGGGGACTAAAAATAGATCTACTGGGTCTGCGACAATTTCGACTTTATCTTCTTTCTTTGGCTTCTTACTCAAAATTTCTCCATGAATATCCCACAAGTCTATCAACTTAAGAAAAAACCTGCAATGTGCTATCCTACTTGCATGAAAGGACTGATTCTCGATTCTAGCCAAAACATTTCTCTATTGGGCCTCTCCGAAGAAGGAAGCCTTACTAAAAGCCACAGCATACCGGGCAAATCCTCCTCTTTACTGCCAGCTCTAAAGGACTTTTGTGAACTCGATAAGCTACAATTCATTGCCGTAGGCATTGGCCCTGGCTCTTACATGGGCCTGAGATCAGCTGCCACCATTGCCAAAACCCTCTCCTTTGCTCTAGGAATTCCGCTCATCGAATTTTCCTCCCCCCTTGCCTTTCTGCCTCCTGGGGACGAAAAATGGACCATTGTAGGTGATGCTAAAATGAGTAAACTTTTTACTATGACAGGAGATAGTGCGGAAGGATTTACTGCCCCTAAACTGATTTCTTCAGAAAAATTTATTGCCCCTTCAGGACCCATATTAGACCTTAGAGAAGAACTCACTCCCCTCCTAGACCGAGTTGCAGGATATGCTCACCAGCAGTTTATTCAAGGAAATATTACCCATGCAAACGAGCTCCAACTGCAATACCTGAGGTAAGGCATTGAAAAATAAGTGTAGGCCAACTAGAATGGCTACATTGATGAATTTCAAACTTTGAAGGATTACTCTAGATGACAAGTGTAAAAGTGCGCGCTGGTGAATCGATCGAAAAAGCTCTCCGCGTTCTCAAGAAAAAACTCGACAAAGAAGGCGTCATGAAAGCGACCAAAGCTAAGCGTTTCTACGACAAACCCTCTGTCAGAGGAAGAGCAAAATCTAAAGCAGCTCTCAAGCATAAGAAAAGAGCTTACTAAATATTACTTATGAGCGACTACTATTCTGTCCTTGGCACCACCAAAGGAGCCTCCCAAGATGAGATCAAAAAAGCCTACCGCAAACAGGCTTTGAAGTTCCATCCTGATAAAAATCCTGGGGACAAAGAAGCAGAACAAAAATTCAAAGAAATCTCCGAAGCCTACGAAGTGCTCAGCGATGAGCAAAAACGAGGCATGTACGACCAATATGGCCCTGACGCCTTCAAAGCAGGGATGGGTGGCGCCCCTGGCGGCGGCATGGGCGGCGGCGGATTCTCATCTATGGAAGAAGCTCTGCACACCTTCATGAACGCCTTCGGCGGCGGAGGTGGCGGTGGTGGCGGCTCTATGTTCGACTCCTTCTTCGGATTTGACTCAGACCCAAGAACTAGTGGGATGCGCCAAGGTGTCTCAAAAAAAATGAATCTGACCATTTCCTTTGAAGAGGCGATTCGAGGCGCTGAAAAAGAAGCCACCATTACTAACTACGCAAGCTGCTCATCTTGCAATGGCACCGGCGCTAATAAGCCAAACGCTGTCAAAACCTGCTCTCAATGTGGAGGAGCGGGGCAAGTGCACCAAACCCGCGGCTTCTTTAGTATGGCCACAGTTTGCCCTGGCTGCCAAGGCCAAGGAAAAGTCATCACCGATCCGTGCGCATCCTGTCGTGGAAGTGGTAGAGAGAAAAAGAAGCAGAATATCCAGATCAAAATTCCCCCAGGTGTTGATAGCGGCATGCGCTTGCGTATGGGTGGCTATGGCGATGCCGGAGAAGGCGGCGGCCCTCCAGGTGACCTCTACGTCTACATCAATGTCCGTCCCCACGATATATTCCAGCGCGAAGGAGATGACATTGTCATCGAACTTCCCATCTCCTTTTCCGAAGCGGCTCTTGGCTTCAAGAAAGAGATGCCCACCCCAACCGGGAGCTCGGCACGCATCACTATTCCTGAAGGGACACAAAACGGCAAAGTATTTCGAGTCCGAGGCAGTGGCGCTCCAAATGTCCATGGCGGCGGCATGGGCGACCTTCTCGTACAGGTGATCGTCGAAACCCCAGTCGGCCTCTCAGAAAAACAAAAGACCCTCCTAAAAGACTTCGGCAAACTCGAAGGGACCCACAATTCTCCTCGCAAAAGAAGCTTTTTCGACAAAGTTAAAAGCCTTTTTTCTTAAAATGATTTATATAGGGGCATATGCCCCATATAAAAGCCAACGATATCCACATCTACTACGAGAGCTTCGGAAGTGGACCTCCCCTCGTTCTCATCTCTGGCTTTGCCCAAAACCATGCCTGTTGGACAAAATGCATTCCCCAACTTGCTAAACACTTTCAAGTGATCGCCTTTGACAACCGAGGTTCTGGACAAACCGAGGCGCCAGATGACAGCTACAGCATTGAAATGTTTGCAAATGATACCGCTGCCCTGCTGGAGAGCCTTGAAATAGAAAGCGCCCACTTTATGGGAGTCTCAATGGGAACGCTGATTATCCAGAACATGTGTCTAGCCTTCCCAGAAAAGGTAAAAAAAGCCGTCCTCTGTGCCCCTTTCGCCCAACTACCATTGATTACAAAACATAACATCGAAATACAACTCCAGATTCTTGCCAGTAATATTCCCAGGCAAAAACTGGTAGAACTGAACATGTCTTGGCTCTTGAGCAACAAATTTATGAGCGACCCAAAAAATAAAGAAAGATATCTCCAAGATCTTTTGAGCGATCCCTACCCATCTCCCATGGAGGGACTGCTTGGCCAAGCCGACGCCTTAAAATCAGCTGATTTTACAAAGCAGCTGGGCAAAATACCCCACCATACCCTTTTACTTGCCGCAGACGAAGACATCGACACACCAGTAGCATGCGCAAAATTAATGAATGACAGGATGCCCAACTCCACATTGCACATCTTTCAAGAAGTCGGCCACCTCTTTCCCTACGAGATACCAGAAGAGACCTCTCAAAAGGCACTAAGCTTTCTTACGTGAAATCCAAAGAGGGATCAGACATGAGAGGAGCATCCCACCAACCAACATCATCTCGTAGAGCCAGACATTGCCTGTTGGGACCTGTTTTGATGGGAGAAATCCCAGAAAAAAAACGGTCAAGCAAGACACAATACCGAGTAGACACACAGTCCAAATCCCATATTTCTTTCCAGGAATCGTGAAGTGGCGTGCAACATCAGGCTTAGAATAATGAAGCTTAATTGCTGCCGTAAAAAGGGCAATATAAACGAGCATCGCCAGTTGGGCTGTGATCACTGAGAGGAGCCAAAACGATTTATTGATTGTTGGGAAAATCGCATACATAAACGCAAGCACAGAAACGATGGCCGCCTGAAGAATCAAAATCCTAACGGGCGCTTGGTACTTGTTCATCTTAGAAAAATACGAAGGCAAACTCCCATCTTGAGCTGCCACCAAAAGCCCTTTCGTTGGGCCAATAATCCAAGCCCCCACACCGCTAAGACCCCCAAGGACAATGCACCCAGCGATCACCGGTACAGCCCAAGGAATACCGAACGCATGAAAGAAGACCGAAAAGGCTTGCATGATGCCCACTGCCAAACTGAGCTCTCGATTAGGGACAGCGATCGCAATCGCAAGTGAGGCAAAAACAATCGTGCCCAAGATGATCCAAATCGAGGTAAAGACCGATTTAGGATAATCACGAGCTGGATTGCGCATCTCTTGTGCGTGGGTAGCTGCCATCTCCAAGCCCAAAAGGCCAAAGAAAACAGTCGTTAAAAAAGCTAAATTGTCTAAATCAGCACTTTGTGGAAAAAAAGTATCCCAGTTCAGCTCAATGGACATCGGATTGCCTTTTACCATCCAGAAAATTCCCATTCCAGCGATAAGAGCCATAGGAAAAATCGTCCCAATCAAAGCCCCTAGAGTACTGAGCATACTGGACGCACGCATCCCCAAACTATTGATAAAAGTAGCACTCCAGAAAAGAACCAGAACAGCCCCGGTCATATACAAAGCATTATCAGCAAGCTCAGGATTGAAAAAGTAGGCAAAAGTCCCCGCAATCAGAGCTAAAATCGTCGGGTACCAAAAGACATTGTAGATCCAATTGAGCCAAATAACGAGAAAACTCAGCTTCTTGCCAAATGCCTCACGCACCCAAACATAGATCCCCCCGCGGTTAGGCCACCCGGTACCAAGTTCTGCTGAAACAAGAGCTGTGGGAATGAAAAACGTTAGAGCTGCGAGCAAGTAAAAAAAGACAAGACTAAACCCGTAAACAGCAGAGAACGGTAGAGTCCGAATGCTGTCGACAGCGATCACATTGATCATGACCAGCTGAAAAAACCCAAGAGCCTTTTTGTCCATATTGAGGCCCAAGGATACAGGAAAATAGGGGACATTGCAACTCAGGAGATAGTGATCAATTCAATTCCCCAGATTTTCGACCCGTATGGATCGAATCTCTGAGAAAGCAATTAATCAGCATCTCCCTAAGCAATGCCCCATACGTTTGTCCTTACTTCTTTTTCCAGCGCTGCTGAATAGCTTTGCATTGGAAAATTTGGTACAGCGCGCTAATCCCTACCAAGCTGTAGATCAAGCGTGTGAATGCTGACATATGACCAAATACAGTTCCAACAAGGTCAAAATTAAAAAATCCGATCAGTCCCCAGTTCAACCCGCCAATCACGAGTAGAATAGCGACAATAACGTCGAGTGTTTTCATAGTACATCCCCTCCAGAGGTGTTTGTCTCTATTCTTAAATAACTAAATTAAAATAGTTTTTTACACAAGCTTTTTCCACGTTTTTTCTGAAAATAACTTAAAAAACAAACAAAATAGAAAGGAAATAACAATCCCAGTAACTCCAGTCACTCCCCAAAGAAATGAGGAGGGCTCCCTATAAACCATCCATGAAAAAGAGACCCCAAGACTCCCCATTCCATGCGTAGCGCCGGCCACCATAATAGAGCCGCCCTTGAGGCGAAAATACATGATGATATAGCTGAGCAGCACCGTAAATATAGGCAACAGCAAGCATCCCCAAAGGGGAAATTCAGGATAAACCGTACCCAAAATGGTCGCATCTGGTTTGTATTGGCTAAGAAAGAGTAAAAACGGATAATGCCAAACACCCCAAACAAGACCCATGACAAGAATAGCCCTTCTCGTAGGATACTTTTTAAGTTTTTCCCACAAATATCCCCTCCAATAGATCTCTTCTCCAAGGGCGAAGACCATACTACCCGTTAAAGAAAGGAGGTAGCCAATGGCCAACAGTCCTAAAACTTGAGAGACAGGCAGATCTATACTTGGCCAGGCAGCAAATCCGCAAATCAAAAGCCCCATCAGCAGAAGAGGCCCAAGGAAGAAAAAACGATTGGGTCTTGCAAAAATTTTCAGCTTGATCCCCTCAGCTTTGGCAAAACCGAGCCCAATCACAGCGGGAAACCACATCACAATAGCCAAAAGGCCACCAGCCAAAACAGGCCTGCCTAGTAACTGCCCCCAATTGGGAGACAACACAGCCACATACACCATTGTAGTGATGTAGAGCAGCAAGAGAGAAACTTTCACGAAATCTTATTCCACTTAGCAGGAGAATATAGCTTAAGAAAAGCAGAGAAGACAATCAACCCCACAAGCGTCAGACCCCCATAGACCCAAAAAACTGTCATTTTAACCGTTGGGAACAAAACTAGGAAGTACAAGAATGAGGCTATAAAAGAGCTGTAGAAAACCGCCGAGGTCATCACAGACTTCCCCTTGAGCCTGAAGTAAGTGAGAACAGGAGCTAGAGAAAAGTTGATCACAAACGTCCACAAAATATTCAGAGCTAGATTAGGAAGCCCAGGAGAATAGGCCAACGCCATGATCGGGATCTGCCAAAGGCTCCAGAAAAGAGCAATGAGCCAAATAGACCGAAAAAGGCCAAGACCCCTCCATTTTTCCAGCAAGTACCCTCTCCAGTAAATCTCTCCGCCTAAGAAGACAATCCCTAACAGGACAACAACAAATAAATAACTCGTTATAAGAAATAAAGAGCCAAATCCAATTATTTGGATAAACGATTTTCCTGTAAAAACAGGATTTGCCATTTCTAGTATTCCAAAAGGAATGCTTAAGAGAAATGCGCAGAGACAAATGGCCATTGTCACAATAGGAATCATGTAAAAGTAGCGATTGGGCCTAGCAAAAACAGGAAAGCGGACCTTGTCTATGCGGGCATAGATCAATCCAATAATGCCAGGAATCCACAAATATACGAGTGAAAGAGATTGCGCCAGAACAGGAATTCCTCTGAAAAAAGGACGCAAAAATAACTGTATGCAAACGTAGGCAATTGCGACGATAAAGAGAACGATTAAAGAACGTTTAGCCATAGAGCGCAGCATAATAGGACAGAAAATTTACTACAACCATAGCCTACTATTCATCTTGCATTCTATCTAACATGATCAACAAGTTAATCGTATCCCAGAAGCCCGCGCCCTCTTGGGTGTTGATTGGCCAGCAAGCATCAGCAATGAATGCAGAGAAAACATAAAGAGCCTGTGGATCTATTACATTCTCTTTCACAACCTTGACGTTCCAGAAGTAATCGCCGCCAGGAACATGTGTACGGCGGAAAATGGCAATGGGGATGCGTTGGTTGTGAAAATCCATGATGTTGACACTTGCCTTATTCTGATCAAGAAAAGCCACCGCATAAGGATGTTGGTTTTCGTCATAGAAGACAAATTTTCCAGCAGCTGTTGTAAAGAACTCTCCTTGAATCGAACCAACCGGCTTCTGAAAGTAGTCATAAACATCAATTTCTCTCTTACTATTCAACAGAGAGCCCAAAGACAGAAGTCTAGCCGTCCCATTGGCATACTCCCCTCTTTCATCACAAAGAGACCAAATTGTGTTCAAATGAAACCAGTCTTTTTCCACCGTTGTGATGTATTTATCCTCAGAATAGATATCATAGTGAGTCGAGAACCAATAGCTCCGAGGCTGAATGATGTATTCATAATCTGCAAACGCGCAACTACTCGCAAGTAATAAAAGAAAAGCGATTATCCTGTTCATTTTCACTCCAGATTGTTTTGTGTATAAAATTGCGAAGCAGTGTACAGAAAACATTTTTTTCCCACTAGGAAAAATAAGACTTTAATCAATTTTGATCCAATCGTCGGGGCCGCCAATGTCTGGGTAGCCGGCAAGCCAATCTTTTGGCCTAACAACGATTTTATCTGGGTTTTGATTGAGCCACGCGCTCCACCAACTAAAGGTTGAGTTGCTAATGACATTGTGCTTGCATAAACTTTGAAGATAGAAGTCTATCCAATAAGGCTCATTTTCTACAAAAAAGACATTCCCTTTGTCGGCCGGAATATTCTCACGAGCGAAAGGGATGTTATCACTCGTTACAATAAACACACATGAATCGGGGAAAAGGGCCATTGCTTTTTCAAAGTACGCTCTATCATACTGAAGAAAGGCCTCGTCATCCGGCTTTTCTGCACGGTAATACCGCAGGTGCACGCTCACCGCTTCTGGATGCTCGAGTATCCATTGATATTTTTTTTGGATATACTCTAAATCGTCCAAACGAGGCGAAAACAACTTCAGCAAACGGTCGCGATAATGGGCGAAGTATTTCTCATTTTGAAAATAGCCAGAGAGCTTCATACCCGATATAAATGGAATCGGCTGATACCCAAAAGGCTCAGTTTTCCACTTGTAAGTGACTTTTTTCTTTGGAGGCTTAATATTGCATCGGAAAAAGACATGTCTGTACTCGTTCGAATAAGGTAGAAAATCTGGGAAATACGCTTCAGCATCATTGTCCCAAGCAAGCGCAGAGGCAGTCGCTACTTCAAACAACTGATTCCCCAGCTGCCCAAGTAAGGACCCAACCACATAGGGCTTTTCACGCTTGTGCTTCGCCTCTAAAGGTTGAAAGCCCAAAATCAAGCAAAAGCAAATAAAGACTCTCAATCTACCCATATCGTTACAAGTTTTTCTGAGCGCAAGTATGAAGAATTCTCAATCAAAATGTCTATTGGTTTTAGCATAGACAAACCCCGCTCAAGCAAATTCATTAATTTTAAATTGTGTTGATCAATTTTAGACTTTTCTGATACGATTTAAATCGTTCCAAAAAATGGAACTCCAAAAACCAAAAAGGAGAAAAATATGCGAATAGACAATTCATTAGGAGCTTCAAGCACATCACAAGCTCGTTTTCCATCGCTAGGAAATTTACTTTCAAAAGGAAAGGCATTAACCATCACTGCCGTTGCCCTTGTCGCTTTATCTATGCTCCCCACAACAGCCGAAGCAGCTACTCCCGTTGGAGCAGCCGTTGGGGCGGCATGTTACGCCGGTTGTGTCGCTGGCTTAGCTGCGGCTACAGGAGGCTGGGGAGCTTTTATAGGATTTACCGCCTGCAAAGCGGCGTGCCTTACAGCTGTGGTAGCTCTCTAGGGAAAATAAGGTCAGCTCATCAAGGGCTGACCTTATTAAAAAATCCAAAACAAATAATATTGATCTAAAATCAATAAATTTGCTATTCTCCATATGTAGTTAGAAGTGGAGCAAATAACATGTCGGAACAAGATATTTATGAAAAAATTCGTAGTGCCCGCAGATCTAGAGGGCTTACCGTCAACGAGCTTGCGCAAGAAATCGGGGAAGACCACCAAAAAGTAGGTCGCATTGAGCGGGGTAAACGAAGCTTAACGATCGACTACCTCCTAAAAGTCTCTAAGGCCTTGGACACACCAATCGATACGCTAATCAACGAAGAGGGCGACACAAACTCCTCTCAAAACTCCCCAGACTTGCTCAATGAAATCGTGATACTTGTAGAAGAAAAAAATGCCCTTGCCCCCACCCCCTTAAGCGCAAGACACAAGGGAAAAATCATCTCTAAAACAAATGAAGCAGCATCAAAACTCCCCCCTTCCCTCCAAAAGCTATTCATTGAATCTCTTTTGGAAAACTTATTTCAACTGTACTCTCTTGAAGAGTCTGCTTCAATTTGATTTAACGCAAACAAGTTACCCCCTTCCTTAGCAACTGCACTGGCCTTGCGAAAATAAAAGCTTGATTTCTCCTCAAGCCCATACACTCTAAATAAGAGCGAAAGATTTGCCAGAGTGTAAATATGATATTCTTTACTGGGAGCTGTATAAACTACCGCCTTCTTTAAATATGAGAGTGCCTTTTTTCGGTTCCTCATATACAGGTAAACGGTTGCAAGAGTATTATAAACTTGCATGTATTCAACCACTTCACAAGTGCTCTCAAGTAAAATTTCAATCCTTTCTATAATCCGTTGTAACTTAGAGGCTCTTGGCTTAACTTCTCTAAACTCTAATTGGAGTAAATTTCTTAGCGTTTCGACTAACATACTTTGATTACTTGCTCCCTCTGCAATCTCTAAAGCCTTTTGTAAATAATAGGCTGCCGAGCGAAAATCTCCCGACTTCCACATGATTTCCCCCAAATTATTCCAGCCGATCCAAACCCCAAGATAGTCTTTTTTTCTTGCGAGCATCTTTACACCCGACTCAATCAGGCTTTTACTCTTGGCTAGATCAATTCCTCTTATTCCTGAAATCGTCCCCAATAGACATCTAGCCCTACCAACAAAATAAGAGTGAGCCACTTTAGTATTGATAAATGCGAAGTCGACTTTGGCCAATTCCCAATTCCCTAGAAAGAAGTGCGAAGCTCCTCTATGTAAAAGGCATTTAACCTTCTCCAAAGAAGTAGGGAGGTTCTCAATTGAATCCGTTGCTTCATCAATACTCTCCTTAAAGCGCCCCATTCTCCATAGTAGATGACTGCAATTCACTTTAGACTGTGAATCCTGAGCCGATACTTGCAAGAGCTTTTTTGCCAGGTCAAATTCTCGCCACTCTATCAAAGCTTCTGCAAGAAAAAGCGAACTCGGAGTGCTGTGCTTATAAGAGAAAAAAATAGAAGCCCCTAATACCATCCCCTCTATACCACTTTTCCCATGTTCATAAAGAACACGAAAGGCCTCTTTTAAATTCTCTTCTAGTTGCGGCTCATAGCCAAAACAATTCATGGCAAAAACTAAGGAAAAGGCCGAATGAAAATGGTTTGGCAACTCCTCACATTGCGCTGACCAATAAGACAAAGCCTTCTTCGCATCCAGCTCCAACTCTTCCACCTCCACAATCTCAGCAAGGTAGTCGTGAAAAAACCATGCTCCGTTTTGCTGGTAAAGAAGCCCCATTTTTTCTAGAAAATTTAGATACTTGAGTTCTATGGAGAACCACTTTCTAAACAACTCTTCATTGACAAAGCCACCACACGAAAAAATAGCAGCCATCGCATTTTTAAGCTTTTCCTTTTCAATTAAGCCAGAACCACCTCCCTCCATGTTCTCAAGCATTTGCTGTAACTTCCTTGGGCTCCCCTCTGAAGCTAAGTGAAAAATCCCGTCATGCCGCTGATGAAAATCCAATTTTTGTACAAGGAGCATCGTTTCTTCTTCCGTGAAAGCAGGGATTTGGAATTCTAAAATCATACTCTGGAGATCTTCACAATAAAACTCTTCCCCCCAAAGAAAAATAACAGTGAAGAATCGCTTTGCAAGAATTTCTCGTAACTTTTGCAGGTCGATTCGAAAATCATCATCGAATATGAGGGTCGATCCATTGGGTAATTTAAGACACTCTTCAAGAGAACGAACCTGTTGAATATGCAAAAGCTGCGAAGAAACCTGGCCTGCAAAAGTCGTCTTCCCACACCCTTTTGGCCCTTGAAAATGGATCAACTTATCTCTGCTGCCTATCAGGACATCTTGAAGCTTTGCCCTCAAATTAGGACGTACAATTACCCCTCCATCTACGAAAGAACAAAGAGGAGGGAAAAAATCGATCCGTTCTGTAGCGATATTATATACTTCCGGGCCTGGAAGCATCTTACCCTTAAGCTCTCTCTGTATACCTTCAACTAAAGCGGAAGGGGATCGGTCAGAGGTTCTTATCTCAGAAAGAGCCCTCAGCAAAGCATCTGTAAAATACCCATAATTTTGATCAATGCTCTCATAGGAAGGATAAATCCCCGAAGACAAAAGACAGAAAAGAGCCTTCACAGAAAACTTTCTCCCTTCGACCTCTTCTATCAACTTTGGATTGAGTATTGAGTTGAGACGTATGTGACAAGCATCAATGAAAAGATAGATATTTGTGGTATTGAGAAGGCCAAACTTTTGTACAAGGTCTTCCACCTCCACAACGTTTTTCCAGAAAGTCCCCTCTGGCATACTATCTGAAAAAGTAAGATTTGATTTTGGAATGGAGCCTGTGGTGCGAAGCCCATGGCCGCAGTAGTAAAATATCAGTTGAAAAGGCTCTTTCTGACTAGAAAGCCTCTCTAAAACCTTATCAAGATTTTCTTTTTTCTCATCCGCATTACAGAGAAGAGTAACGTGCGACTCCGGAATACCCCATTGGACTAAAGCCCGAGCAAAGTGTATCGCATCCATTTGAGCAGCAGGAAGCGATTCAAAGAGATCCGATCTATATTCAGAAACCCCTATAACGACTGCAAAAACAAGCATCCTCCCTCCAACAGGAGACAGGATACTCGAAATTCACTTTTTTTCCTATGGGCACCATGGGCCAGCAAGAGCAAGACATCCTACAGTGCAAGCGGGGGCTGCAACAGGGGTTGCTAGTGCTAGGCAAGATGCAATGCAAGTAGCATAACTTGCTGGACCTGCTTCAGCTCCTGGTAAATTGGCAAGCGCATAAAGCACTAAAGCTGCAATTGCAATCCTATTGATTTTTTTTGCAACGACGGGAAGGTTTAGCGAGTACTTGCCCTCCACTCTTCCAGGAGGAGTAACCCCCTGCTGGACCGGTCTAACTAAATTTGAAATTAACATATATACACCTCATTTAAGTTGTTGTTGATTAAGGTCCAGGCAAAAATAGTAGCGGAAGACAAGCTGTTACACATCCTGGAAAAGCGACAGGCGTAGCAAACAGAGTACAACCCGTTGTACAAGCTGCATATTCTATAGGCCCAGCCATTGCAGTACCTAAATTTGAAATTGCAAACAATGCAATCGCTGGTATTGCAATTTTGTTAAGCCGCCCCGCAGCACCCGGAAGGTCAAGAGAGTACCTACCCGTACTGCTTTTGAACAGAGAGTAAGCTTGTTGGAAAACTGATTGATCTGTGCTTTGAATTTTCATATTTGCTCCGTTTGCTTGAAAAGTCACCAACTGACTTTTATTGATCGCAATCATACATACTTGATCACTTTTTGATCAAGTATGTATTTTTCAAACAGTCCTCCTGCTAGACAAGTTGAACGAAAAATGACTCCCAAAACAGGCTTGAGAGAATCGGTTCTTATGCTATACCCAAACCTTCCAATCAACAATTGATTCTGATAGACTCATACTATTTTTAGAGTAAGATTAAATGCCTGGAATTTTTCTATCTACTATTCACAAAGAGAGTAATGAAAAACTCTTCGTGCAAACTTCGAATAAAAAAATTAAGATCGCTCTTCTCGCCTCTCTACTTCTCTTTTTTCTTTTGCCCATGATTTTTGGAAGCGGCAAAATGCCGAAAACAAATCATTACCTCCCTGTTACGTTTATTGAAGAGAAAGACACTAGTGAACAGCTGGGCCTTGTCAGAACAAAAAAACTTTTGGAAAGAACGGCCAAAGAGCAAGCTTATTTGTACTCCAAGGCCCAGAAAAACCTTACGATAATTAGCATCTCCGGAAAGAGAATAACCTCAGGCATATTAGATGGAGGAAGCAATGTTATTAAAAAATCTCTATTGGAATTGATGAAAAATAAAGACGTCAAAATCAGGCTTATTATCTACGACCCCGCAGTCAGCAATCTAAATTTAACTCGAGAAGACGTTGGAAAAATCGCGCAGTCAGTTGAAGATGCCAAAGAGATCCAAAGAGACTACCCCAGCAACTTCGAATGCAGGATGATTGACTTTATTGCTCCATTTCACGGAGACCTAATTGATGAAAATGAAGCGCACATTGTCCCTCTTCCATTAGGAGGGATAAATAGACCCATTAGCGATTTATTTATAGAATCTTACGAGCGCAGGCCACCTATTCAAAAAAATAAATTAGACACCATCGCACACGATTTTGAAACCATGTGGAAAAGAGGAATCAAGATCTAAATTTACACCTAAAGCCAAACCATTCAATCTTATGATTGCTCGAATAAAAAATTCAAAGAATTTTTTGAGGCCTGAAGCTGATTTTCCAGTAACTCCGGAATAGCCTGCATGCGCCTTGTCAGATCTTGTTTCTTCCACGGATAGCAACCAACATCGGTCAAAAATTGAATCCCTCCCAGTAGAACTTCAGCACACTCTAGAGGATGCTCAGTGTGAAACACTCCTTCTTCACACCCTTGCTCAATGACACGAGCATACAAGGGTGCCAACCTTGTTATGGTTTCAGCCAGAAGCCGCACATGCATTCCCATGTTTCCAGCAAGGTGCAAACCTTCTACCATATCTACCCCTTTAGACCGGCCCGCCTCAACCAAAACTCGCATTTTCTCAAGAGCATTTCCCTGGCAATTCTTCAATACTTTCGCCACTTTAGATATGTATTCATCCACCATATCCTCAACAACCGCTTCCAGCAATTCAGCCTTAGATTTGAAGTAATGATAAGTTGTCCCTTTGGCAATCTGAAGTGTGGCCATCACATCTTGCATAGTCGTATTCTCATACCCTTTTTTCAGAAAAAGCTTCCGACTTGCCGCAATAATTTCCCTTCGCCGTTGAACCGGCTTCTTTACTACTCTAACCATAAACCATCCAAATCAACCTTCCCTTCGAGAGTACCAAAATAAGTGACCAACAGTCAAAACAAAAAAGCAAAATGAGTTTTTACTAACTGCATATAAATGACTTGCATACATTTTCCCGCTACTCTATTGACCGCCGGTCGGTCGTGTGTTAGAATCTTAATTCAAAAGAGGAAAGTGCATGTTTTTGAAAAAATGTTTAATTTTTATTCTGGCTTTGGCCCCGATCTCGAATTTATCAGCCACAAAGGAGGAGACAATGCATGAGACTCGTATTCTTATTTCAGGAGCAGGGATTGCAGGCTTTACACTTGCTTATTGGCTAAAACAGCGTGGGTTTTCGCCTGTGATCGTCGAAAAACACCCCAATTTAAGAGAAGGGGGTTATAAAGTCGACGTCCGCGGCACAGCTCTTGAAGTTGCCAAACGAATGGGAATTTATCAGGATCTAAAAGATGCCAATGTGAACATCGAGAACTCGAAATTTGTCACTCCAAGTCTTAAAGTCCTTGAGCTAGACGGGGATATTCTAGGCCACTGCTCCGAAGGGGACATCGAGGTCAATCGCTGGGATCTTACTCAAATTCTTTCTAGGGCAACAGGAGAAATTGAAATCATCTATGATGATTCAATCACAAAGATAGATGAACTTGTCCACTTCGAAAAGTCAGAACCTAGGAAATTTGACCTAGTGATCGGAGCTGATGGGCAATACTCAAATGTCAGAAGACATGTCTTTGGAGACGATTCGAAATTCTTAAGAAAGTACGGCATCCATTTCTGCGTCTTCCCTATTTCGAACATCATTAACTTAAATCGCTCGGAACTTGTCTATTTCGAAAAAGGTAAATTCGTTGCAGCCTATGCTATAAATAATCATTCCTATGGATGTCTGGCATTCAAATCGAATGAAGAAACACTCCCGCTTAAAAAAACATTCGAAGACAAGTTCAAAGACTTAGATTGGGAAATACATCCATTTACCTCTGCAATGAATGCTAGCAACGATTGCTATATCAATTCCATCGCCCAGGTCAGAATGCCCTCATGGTCCAAGGGGAATGTTGCTCTTGTTGGAGATGCCGCCCATGCAGCATCCGCTATGGGAACAAGCCTCTCCATGGTGGGAGCCTATGTACTAGCACGAGAAATAGAAGATGCAAATGGAGATTACAGTGCTGCTTTTGATCGCTATGAGCGATCTCTCAAAACCTTTGTTCAAGAGGCACAAGATCTTGCTGATTCCAACCATCAACTTCTAGCAGATGGAGACTCCTCATTTAAAATAACGCTACAGCTCTACTTAATGAAACTCATGCCAAAAAAATTCATCCAGCACATCACCAAAAAAGGAAGGGAGGAAATGAGAAGAGTAGCCAATGGCTTCGAATTAGAGCCCCAAGTGGAGGAGAATTGAATCAACCATTCCCTATGTCCCGCAATCCTTTAGAATTTTTATGGTCCAATCAGAAAAAGAATCCCAATATGCCTTGTGATCTAATTCTAAAGATGGAAGCGGGACTACATTCAACTTCTGTAATTGATTCTCCATTGTCAGCAGCACCTTTCTTACTTCCACAAACTTTATTAACTCCGATTTATGTTCCACTTGTTGAATGCATGCCCGTAGAGGCAACAGAATTTCTATGAATTGCCTCCACGGAAGGATTTTACTCGGCATCTTGCCGACTGTCTTGGTCATTTGGTCACGCTTTTTGAAACGGTAATACTTTTTGTTTTGGTATATATATGAATCAAAGAAACCAGATTGGACAAAATCCTCTAGAAGTGTAGCAAGACTCCTTTTACTGTAGCCGATTTCAGCAGCAGTTGCTGCGGTAAAAGCTCCTTCTTTTTGTGTAAGAAAAAATGTTATGAGATCCGAGCGAGCTCCAACACCGAAAAGCGCTCGTAGTCGTAAGGAAAGAAGAGCCGGCAACTCACACTTAGGGGGATTTGACTTTCCACTTGGCCTAAACTTTAAAGAGGTCGTATTTACAAAAACTGGCCACTTAGATTTTGAAGCCATATTCACCGTTTCGGCAAATAACGAAAACGGCAAATGGATTGCTGTCCCTATGCTTTTAATAAGCGTTTGCAGCCTACTTATTGAAACAAATTTATGGTATTTCACGCACCAATCTAGCGCTTCATCACGCAGCCGCGGGTCCTCCTCACCAAGAACAACCGTGAGCAGAATGAGTTCTTCGAGAAGAATCAATGTATTCTGATGACGTCTTTTGATTCCAGCCACTCCAAGCTCGGTCCATTGACTCCAGACAAGGTCCAGTAAATAGTGGTCGATTTTTTCACTAAGGCTTTGCATTGACCTGCTCCATCACAACCAAAACTTCATCTATCAAGCTGGCAAATTCTTTAGAGATATCTTGAGTTACACACCATAATTTTGCTTCTTGAAGCTCCTCCCTTGAAGGATCCAGTAGTTTTAAATCCGCAAAGTGCTTGCTGTCTGGTCCCTGATCAACAGCGGCATATAGCTTGAAACAGATTTGGTCAAATCGTCCAGCAAAGTAAACGATCAACGCCCCAAAACTTCTCTTTTGCGTACGGTTTTTGAACCCCTGCGGCAATCCCATTTCAAGTAAAGATGCAGGCCCAGCATTAACCCACTCATCCCCTAGCTCCATAGCCATTCCAACATCCCTAATCGCTTGAGATAAGAAGTTTGGCAGTGGCTTGGCTGAAATAAATTCACCCGATTCAATAAGCGCAACTAAATCTAAATCTCGCGTTGGACGGGCGATCTGCCCTAGAAAAAGTAGACTTCCCCCTCCAATGGCCACAACCTCGCAAAACTGCTCCCTATCCGCAAGCAGCTCACCAAGCGCATCCAACGCTTGCTCTAACATATTGAAATCCAGTTGCTTCATAATATTCTCTAGTAATTCTACGGTTTTTAAAACCTCTCGAAACGCGATATTAAAACTCTTAAATCAAGAGCTTAACCCTCTTTGTACCACAAGGTGAATAGAAAATGCAAGTCTTTACTGATGGAAATCCGAGTGTGAGTTTTTTTTTGGTTCCTGAGCTCTGTAGTTTGGTCTTTTGATCTGACAACTCTCTGAAGTAAGGCTCGCCCGTCCGGCGGGGGCATACACAAGTGAACTCTAAAATCGGGAAATTGCCAAATCTTGCGCTCTAGATTTTTGTTCCTTGAAGCAGGCTCTATTTATAAATAGAGCCGATGGAAAGGGGCAAAAAGATTGAGATGCAAGAGCAGGCAAAAACCGATTTGGGAGTGCATTTGTGTAACACGGCCTCCCGTCCTCCAGGGCCGGTCTTCAGCGGTTTTGCTTTCAGCAAAACATCGCTTACGACTTCGAGCCCAAGAGGACATCTTCGCATTGCTTTTGCCGCAAAAGGAAGGCATTTTCCCCTAGAGGTAACTTTGGAAGGCGGAGCAAACTCCAATTGAGTTTGTGTAGCCTGAAAAGTTTGCTCTAGGGGAAAAGACCGACTTAGGCGGTGAAATGAATGCGAAGATGGCCTCTTACGAAAGCCAAACTTTTGGCTTTCTAAGCCCAAAAAAAAATCTCCACTATGTGGAGATTTTCTTTTGAGGCTTGATGGGCTCGAACCATCGACCCTCTCATTAAAAGTGAGATGCTCTACCAACTGAGCTAAAGCCTCTATGTGACCCCAAGGGGATTCGAACCCCTGTTACCAGAATGAAAATCTGGTGTCCTAGGCCAGGCTAGACGATGGGGCCTTTATTTTTCAACACACAGGAAGTGTTAAAGCTTTGCAGTATAGCAAATGGGCAGATTTCTAGGCAAGACATGTTCTAAACAGTCATGACCTCTTTTTCTTTCTCTACAAACAAAACGTCGACTTGCTTGCAAAATTCATCTGTCAATTCTTGAATCCGCTTTTCTGCTTTTTTCATTTCATCTTCAGCAATATCGCCATCCGCTTTTTGCTTACGAACAAGGTCGTTACCTTTGCGTCTTACTTCTCGCACGCCCACTTTCGCATCTTCCGCTTTCTTTTTGGCTTGTTTGGCGATGTCTTTGCGCATGCTCTCGTCCATAGGAGGGATGTTGATTCGAATCACATTGCCTTCAAGGATAGGCTGCATGCCGATGTTGGCCTTTTCGATGCTTTTACCAATTGGCCCTGCGGTTTGTGGATCGAAGGGGGTGACGAGGATTTGACGGGGTTCAGGGGTTGTGACGTTTGCTAGCTCCCGGATCCGCATTTGAGTCCCGTAAACTTCGATTGGGACTGAGTCGAGCATACCAGGATTGGCTCTACCGCTTCGCAATTGCGAAAGCTCTTTCTGGAGGTGATCGAGGGCTTCTTGCATTTTTGCTTTGATTTCATCGAGTGTGTTCATTGCTTTAATCTCCGGTGACTAGGGATCCTGCTTTTCCTTCGAGAACGGCTTCTTTAAGCGCTCCTTTTTTGAAGAGGTCAAAGACGTAGACAGGAAGTTTGTTCTCTCGCAAAAGAGCTAGGGCTGTTCCGTCCATGACTTTGAGGTCTTTGGCTAGGGCTTCTGAGAAGGATAAGGTCGAATATTTCTTGGCTCCACCATTTATCATGGGGTCGGAGTCATAAACGCCATCTACTTTGGTTCCTTTCAGTAGAATTTCTGCGCGCACTTCGCTCGCTCTTAGCGCCGCTGCGGTATCTGTCGTAAAATAGGGATTACTGGTTCCCCCGACAAAAATAACAACGCGCCCTTTTTGAAGAGCGTGCATCGCATGGGCCCATTTGTAGCTTTCGGCAATTAGAGCGCAGTTGATGGCGCTCATCACTTGGCTCTCAACACCAACGCCAGCAAGTGATTGCTGGAGAATTAGCCCGTTGATCATGGTGCCTAGCATTCCGATGTGATCTGCAGGGGTCTGCTCAAAGCCAAATTCTTTGGCTTGCCGCCCGCGGAAGATATTCCCTCCGCCGACGACTATGCCCACTTCCAAACCCAAATCACAAACCTCTTTCACAGAATTTGCGATATGAGCACAAGCCTCATGTTGCATCCCAAATTCTTGGTCACCCATCAGGGCTTCCCCAGAGATTTTGAGTACAACTCGCTTGTATCGTGGAGAGGCCATTTTATTCCCCTATTTGCCAGCGCAAGAAGCTCTGGACACTCAGTGTCTTGCCTGCGGCTTTGGATTCTTTCTCCAAGAAGGCGGCAATGTTTACCGAGTTGTCTTTAATGTATTTCTGATTCAATAAGCAGAATTGATCGTAAAAGGCTCTTACTTTTCCTTCGACGATTTTCTCGATAATGTTTTCAGGCTTACCTGTAACTTGGCTCCGTCCAATATCTCTTTCTCGCTCATTGATCTCTTCTGGCACATCGGCAGGAGCTAGGTATTCAGGCGCTTCAGCCGCTACATGCATGGCAATATCACGAGCTAAAGCCTCATTGCCAGATCCACCAGTCATAACTACTGCGGTCACGATTTTCCCACCCATGTGTGAGTAAACACCCACAGAAACGTCTGAGCTTTTCGCAAGAACCTTCATCCGCTTTACTTGGATGTTTTCACCAAGGCTTTGGACCGTTAGAGCGCGATATTCATCGATCGTAATGCTTGGATCGGATTTGCTTTTTTGGCTTAGCAGTGCTTCCAAAGATGCTGGCTCAGTTTCTGCGGCTTCGTCTGCTACCTCTTTGAGGAAGTTTTTAAACTTCTCGTTTTGCGCAACGAAATCGGTCTCTGAATTCACTTCGACAAGGGCGACTGCTTTGTCACTTTCTCCAATGGCAATGAGTCCTTCATTGGCTTCTCTACCTTCTTTTTTAACGGCAGAGGCCATTCCAGCTTTTCGCAGATTTTCAATAGCTTTTTCTAAATCGCCTTGAGCTTCTTCTAGCGCTACTTTGCATTTTCCCATGCCAACGCCAGTGAGCTCGCGGAGTTCTTTAATGAGCTGTGGGGTTACGTTACTCACTTTTTTCCTCCCCTTCTTCTTTTGCTTTTTCTTCTACTTCTTCTGCTGTCTCTATTCCCGTTTCGCCGTCTTTTTCTTCTTTAGGCGCTTTGATTTGCATTTCGTTTTTCTGATCGATGATCACTTGCATCAGAGAGGAGAGAACGAGTTTGATACTTTTGAGGGCATCATCGTTACACGCAATCACGTGATCGATAGGATCAGGATCGCAATTTGTATCCACAAGCCCCAAAATAGGAATTCCGAGCTTGTTGGCTTCTTTCACAGCGATGTGCTCACGTTGAGGATCAACGAGAATCACAAGTCCAGGTGTTTTTCGCATGGCGCGAATCCCTGAAAGGTTGCGATCTAGTTTTGTCTGATCTTTGCTCATGAGGGAAAGCTCTTTCTTTGTGAAGCCTTCTCCCCCAGTAGCGAGGCGCTTTTCGATGCGCTCGAGGGTTTTGACAGATTTGCGAATGGTCGAAAGGTTTGTGAGCATTCCACCGAGCCAGCGCTCTGACACGTAAAATTCTCCAGCTTCTTCTGCACACTCGCGAATGACGCTTTTCGCCTGTTTTTTTGTTCCGACAAAAAGGATGGATTTACGATTTTTCACTGTCTCTCGCACGATTTCCCAACCATTGCGGATTTGCTGCATGGTTTTTGCGAGATCGATGATGTATATGCCACCGCGCGCCTCAAAAATGTATCTTTTCATTTTTGGGTTCCAGCGGTGCTTCTGGTGCCCGAAGTGTGCTCCACTTTCAAGCAGGTCTTTGATAGTAACTTGTTCTTTAGTTGCCAAGCCTTGTTCCTTTTGTTTTAACACGGCATCCTTCATCTAAAATGAAAGATTTCGGTCTTGGTTTTGCATTCTTGTATCCCCCTAACATACTTACTAGGGAAAAGCGCCTGGTCAGAATCGAACTGACGCTAGTAGCTTGGAAGGCTACGGTTCTACCACTGAACTACAGGCGCACGAATTAGCCCTCATTTGTAATCGATTCTTTCTTTTTTTCCAAGGAAAATGCTACAAATTGTGTTGTGAACACCATTAAAACGCCCGTGAAAACGGCGCGAATCCTCAATTTTTTTCTTGCTTGCATGCTTCTTATCCTCGCGCGCATCTGGTTTCTGAGCATGATTCAGCACGATCACTACCTTGAGCTATCTGAAAAACCTCGGACACGCACTGTGATTGAAAGGCCTGAGCGGGGAACCATTCGAGATCGTTTCAACATTTTACTTGCCCACAACGCCCCCCAGTATAATGTAGCTGTCTGCTACAGCGATATTCGGCAAATCCCAAGTATCAGATGGGTAAGGGACGAAAATGGCAAAAAAGTACGCTTCATGGCCCGGCGCAAATATATTGAGGAGTTTTCTGCGTTTTTGGCAAATGAGTTGGACCTGGATCCTCTTGATGTTGAGGATCTAATTCATGGAAAGGCCTGCCTTTTTCCCCACACTCCTTTTGTCCTCAAAGAAGATGTATCAGAATCTCTTTACTACCGCCTTAAAGGGACTGAAAAGGACTGGCCCTCGCTGATCCTGCAACAAAGTGAAAAAAGGGTTTATCCTCAAGGCAAGTTAGCTTGCGATGTGGTTGGCTATATGGGCGCAATCAGTCAAAGAGAATATCTACAAATCGGGCAAGAGATGAAAGCTCTTAATGCCTACCTCAAAGATTATGATAAGGGCCAGCCGGTCTTTCTCCCCAAGGGCTTCTCGTCTCCAGAGGAGGTGAAAAAGCGCCTGCTCGACCTTGAAGAAATGTCTTACACAATCAATGACCATCTTGGGAAAAGTGGGATTGAGGCTTCTTTTGACGAAAAATTGAGGGGCTCTATTGGTAAATCTTTTTATGAGGTGGATATCAAGGGCAACACGTTGAAAAAACTGCCTGGCGGGAAGGAAGCTACCCCGGGCGATCGCCTGGTCCTTACCCTTTCTGCAGAGCTGCAACAAGAGGCCGAGAAATTGCTAGCTGAGTATGAGCAATTGCAAGACCTGCGGGATAAAGCAAGCCCTAGCAAGCGGCAAACTCCATGGCAACGTGGCGGAGCCATTGTGGCTATCGAACCAAACACCGGAGAGGTCTTAGCTTTTGCTTCTCATCCGCGGTTTGATCCCAATGATTTGCTCCCCATGCAGACAGTTGAAAAACGCAAGGAAAAACAGGGCTCCATTTTGAAGTGGCTTGAAAGTCCCACTTACATCGGAGAAATTTGGGATGGGTTGCGCCCTTTAGAACGGGAAATTTATCTTGATGGTGAGTATGTCACAGAAAGCTTCTATCTCACCTGGGACAAATATGTTGATCTCATATTAGATGAGCAGTGCGCGGTGAAAAAAGTGCTAACAAACATCAAAACGATCGCTGATGCCATCTACTTTGATGAAAACCTTCTAGACCAAATCCCCTTTGAACGAGACCAGTGCCTTCTTCTCGATCTTTTAGCTCTAGCTGTACCAAAAGAATGCTTTACTGAAAGTCTACTCGACCATGTGGGTGAACAATCGCTTGAGCAGCTCCGGGCCTTTTCTCAGCTTGTGAGCTGCCAGATCCCCGCATTAAAGGAACAAGAGCGCAAAAATTTTCACAAGGGGCCATTTCGCACCTGGCGAACAGAACATTTCCGAGAATTTTTGAAAGAGAAGCGGCGGGCTGAGAAGGCCAAACATACCTGGGCAAGACCATACACGGATTACCTAGAACGCCAAGAACGGGAGATGTTTGCAACCCATTGGCAAGAAAATAGGGCTAGTATCGTTTTAAGCGCCCTTTCGGGAAATTCTGATCTTGCCCCTATCGAAGAGCTCCTCGCTCCTCTCTCAAAAGAAGACAAGCTCGCGTACATTCTAGCTTTGCGCAGTTTTGCCGACTTGGATCAGCCTCTACAAGGGAAATACCCCATGCTCAGGAAGGAAAATGGGCATCACGTGGGCAAACACTTGGCCGCTGCCTTCTACCCTTACGGGGGATTTGGTTATGGCAGGTCCCAAGCCTTTAGACAAGCGAGCCCCATGGGGTCTATTTTTAAGGTGATCCCAGCCTATGCGGGTCTTAAACAACAATATGATTTGGGAAAAACCGATCTCAATCCTCTCCGTCTGACAGATGATATGCAGTGGACATCGAGCCCGGGGAGCAACTCACAAGTTCTCGGGTACTTCCCTGATGGCACGCCGATCAAAAGATTCTACAAAGGAGGTCGCCTTCCAAGGGGCTATCCCAAAATCGGTGAGCTAGATGTGACTAGTGCCTTGGAAAGGACGAGTAATATCTATTTCTCAATTCTTGCGGGGGATATCCTCGACAGTCCAACAACTCTGCTCCAAACGGCTATGGGATTTGGTCTCGGGACCAAAACGAATATTGATCTCCCTGGAGAGTACCACGGCACTCTTCCCAACGACATCCTCCACAACAAAACGGGCCTCTATTCATTTGCCATTGGGCAGCACTCTCTCGTGGTGACTCCCCTGCAGTCGGCGATGATGTTTGCCGCCATTGCCAACGGGGGCAAGGTTTTAAAGCCTCAAATTGTGAAGTTTGCCATCAACCGTGATGGCGTCACCCACACCACTTCTCAAGTAGAAAAAACGGTAGACATGCCAGATGCCATCCGAAACAGCCTCCTTTCGGGGATGCATAAGGTACTAAATGGCGAGAAAGGAACTGCACGCCCAGCTCTTATACGTAAGGCTTTTCACGAAAGGGAGGCTGTTGCGGCCTACACAAAACTTAAGTCCCAGATGGTTGGCAAAACGGGCACAGCTGAAATTTTCTATAAACAAACGATCGACGCGGAAACAAAGGCACAAATGGAAAAACATGTCTGGTTTGGCTCGATAGGATTCAAAGAGGATACCCTAGAAACACCAGAGCTTGTCGTTGTTGTGTATTCTCGCTTTGGCTCTGCCGGTAAACAAGGAGCGCCGATTGCGGCTAGGCTCTTAGAAAAGTGGCGTGAAATCAGCAGCAGCCACTACAATGAAGGAAATGAGTAATGATTATTATGAAATTGCCTCAAGTCACGTAGAAAAATCCTGGCAGGCTTGGGAAGCAAACAGCTCCTTAAAAGCTTGGGGGCATACAATTCCAGCCAGATTAGCCTATCTTTGTGAATCGGTCATCAACGCCGTTTCTCTCCCCTTTGCCATTATCGCAATCACACTAGGCTCATTACATGCCCTTTGCACCTGGGATCGAAAATCTGAGATTTTTCAAGATACGTATGCAACCATCTCCAAGGTGGCCAACCGCCTATTTCTCTCCGGTTTTGGCGCCTTGGTCTCCCCAGCCGTCACTCACAAATACCGCGATGCCAACATCACCCCTTTCATCATCGCCGCTCGTGTTGTTGTCATCTCAGGGGGACTTCTCTACGCCTTTCTCAATCGTGGATAGTGATACTTCCCATTACAACTTCTACTACACTCACAGTCCCATTAGTGCTATTTGTTACATGTGCTGTTCGCCCATCTAGAGAGATGGCTATACTTAAGGAAGGCCATATGTGTACATATGGGCGACGAGCAAAGCGAAGTAGATTGCTAGCGCAGTTAGCATAGGGGGAAAATTACTAGCAACTTGAGTTTAAAAAGCGTAGCCGAGGCCGCCACCAAAAGAGAAGCCGCTTAGGTCCGCATCGTGGCGCACAACGGGCATATTACTTGGCACACGATCAAATCCGATGCACATGTATGAGTAGTTGATGAAGGCATCGAGAAACAGATTACACCATAGGTAATACAGTGCTCCGACTTTTGCTGTTGCCCCAAATCCCCATTTCTCATTTTTCCGAATGACAAAGGGTGAATGATCGTCGGTTTTCATGTGCGTGAACAGGGCTCCACCCGCAACATAGGGGTGGAAACATTCACAACACCAGAGGTATTTTAGACCCACTCCGATAGGAATCATTTCGATTTCTGTTTTATTGTTCTCACCAATAGACCTTCCAGACTCGCAAAAATAGCTTACACTGGCCCAGGTATACAGATCACACCAGGTTTGCACATTGAGCTCAAAGGTATAGATCGGCCCGCCACCATAAATATCGCGAAATCTCGAGCTTAAAGGATGAAAATAAGCTACTTCTACTTCTGGGGCAATACAACAAAAAGCTTCTAGTTGCGTGGCACCGGAAAGCAATAAAGCAGCTAATACAGGGAAAAGCTTTTTCATAAAAACACCTCTTTTTCTTCCTAATAACAATATCAGGAAAAATAGGCTATTGTTTTTTTCAATCCTTCTGCAAGGGGAACTTCCGGTTTCCACTGAAGTTTTGTCTCAGCAGCTGTGATGATGGGACGTCTCCTTTTCGGGTCATCCTTTGGGATAGGGGCATACTCTACGATCGAATCAGAATCCATCTTATCTAAGATCAACTCAGCAAGCTCATGGATGGTGTACTCATCAGGATTGCCAAAGTTGATGGGACCGTTTTCTTTGCTATTCATAAAGAGGACGAGCCCTGTGATAAGGTCATCCACATAGCAAAAGGATCTGGTCTGCTCTCCTTTGCCATAAACGGTGATCGGTTCGTCCTCTAAAGATTGGATGATGAAGTTAGACACGACCCGCCCATCATCTTCTTGCATACGGGGACCATAGGTATTGAAGATCCGAGCAACTTTGATATCGACCCCATGCATCCGTTTGTAATCGAAAAAGAGGGTTTCTGCGCACCGTTTGCCCTCATCATAACAAGCTCTGGGACCAATCGGGTTGACATGCCCATTGTAGGATTCTGGTTGTGGATGAACGGTGGGGTCCCCATATACTTCACTTGTAGAGGCCTGCAGAATCGGCGCTCTATTTTGCCTAGCAAGTTCGAGCATATTGAGCGAACCGATCACGCAAGTGCGAGTAGTGAAGATGGGATCCTTCTGGTAGTGCTCGGGCGACGCTGGGCAAGCCAGGTTATAGATCTGATCCACTTCCATGGCTATGGGGTTGCAAATATCGTGCTCGATGAGAGAAAAAGTCTCTTTTTTCAACAGATGAGCAATATTTTCGATGGATCCTGTATAAAAATTATCGAGACAGACAACCTCAAAGCCATCTTGCACGAGCTTCTCACACAAATGTGACCCTAGGAAGCCAGCCCCTCCGGTCACAAGAACTTTTATTTTGTCAGCACACATAGGCCTTTTTTTCCTTCAAAGGGTACTAGATCCTCTGCTTTTTCGTCTTGAATCTTCAGAAGAAACTGATCACAAACAGAAAGGGCATGCAGAGCTTCGGGCGATGAGGCGGGTTTAGGGCATTCGTAAAGAGCAATCCCCTTCTCCTCGGCAAGTTTTTTGAGCTGCGTTGTCCAATGAGGTCCAATGAGAGCGAGTTTGGCGCCTTTATCCATCTCAAGGTTGATCCTCTCAAGTATTTCCCTTTCGCTAACAGCAAGTTGAAAATTGCGGTCCCGCAAATATTCAGGAGAAAGGGGAAATCCATGAGCCAATGAAACACCAAGAGCCCCTACCCCATAGAGAAAAGCCCCTAAAATGGCTCCAAGCAATGAAAACAAAAAGAGGTGTGGAGGCTGAATATCTAAGGGAGCATCGGCCATATCAAGAGGCTTGGACTCGATATGAAAAAGATGGCTATTGATCAGCTTTGACTCTGAGAGCTGGGTAAGTCCTTCAAGTATTTGGAGACTAAGCTCCTTCTTGAGCTTGAGCAGACTCTCCAGCCGCCACTTTTCCGGTAGATCGCCCATTTTCTCACTCAATTCTGCCAACTTCTGCTCTACACTCTCTTTTTCTTTTTTCAAAAGCTCGAGCGCCCTTTGCCTAAGTCCCATCAGCTTTTTTTCTAACTGAAGGAGCTCTTTATTAATGGCGTCTCTTTTTTTCTCTATATGCTCTGCTAGAAATTTTTGTTGTGTGGACAGAGAGGCCTTTAGCCTTTGCAAATCTTTTTCAGTCCGATTTTCATGATCAGCCAGCTGCAAAGAAATCTCCATCTCCTTCTGGATAATATCTTGACTCGTAGGGTCTTTTAAAACTTGCGAAAAGTGGGCATCCTTTAACTGCGCGAGCTGCAGTCTGAGCCTATCCCCCTCTTCACTGTACTGCGAGCGGAGCTTCTTTGCCGTTTCCAGATCCATCTCTGCAAGCTCATCTGTTTCCATTTCAGAAGCGGTTATTTGAGTCTCTTCCCAGTCAAGCTCTGCATGCTTTTCTCTCCCCTCCTTCCATGGATGGGTCCAATTTTTGATTTCGAAATCGATGGCATGTTTTTGTGCTGAATATTTTTCCTTTGGAGCGCTCAACATCTCCACTTCTTGAGTAAGACCTAAGAACCCCTCAACGCCTAAAGTATCTTTCAGGTAGGTCGCATGCTCGTTAAGAGTCTTTTCAAAATCTTGTCCAAGCTGATCGCGCCTCGCCTCTAGATACTGAATCTGCGCGAGTGAAAGCTCTTCATGCTCTGCTTGTAAATACCTTTGGTACTTGCTCATAATGCCGTTGAGAATACCCATAGCCGCCTGACGATGCGCGGCTTTTGCTTTTAGTACCAAAAGATTGGCGTCTAACCTACTCGGTTTAATCTTAAGACCCTTTTTTAGTTTCGCCACTGCATCCCTCTTAGGAATCAGTCGAAAGACCCCCTGCTTTTGGGGCATTTGTTGCAAGGTCCACGACACATCAGGCAAAGAGACTGGCTCATTAAGTGATCCCATAGCTAGTAGTTTTTTCTTGGGATCAAGCACTTCAAAGGTCGACTCTGAAAGAGGCCTTAGGAAAAAATTTTGAGCTCGGTCCCCCTCATAAGAAACATCCGAGAAGAGAAAAGGGACTTTTTCTCTTTTCAAAAGGGCAAACAGTGGAGATTGGCAAGGCTCAATTTGCAGTCCCAAATCTTCTACTACCATGCCAAGGAGCGCCTTCGATTGCATCACCGAAACGGCCGGCGCATCTTCTCGATCATTCCAAATCGATTTGAGCATCGATTGAACCGAGCTGCTATCTCCCATGTGGCTCTGCACCTGTCGAAAAGAGCTCTCAGCTAAAAAGTAGGGTTTTGAAAAAGCGAGCAGCCCCAGAAAAGTGACCGCAAAGCAAGCGAGACCTGCAGCAGCGAGTCGATTTTTTCTCTTCTGGTAAAAGCGAAAAAATTCCGACACATAAAACGTCCTCATGGAAGGGTTATTCCTATGTTTTTCGTACCTCGTGTGATGAGATCGATCCCCACGAGTGTAGGAAGAATCTGTTCAACAAAGCGATCCCACTCCGCAATGGGCGTAGCCGCAACATACACAATATCCCCTGGGATTAAAAGAAGCGAATCGGTGGGCAGACGGACCACGTGCTCCCAGTTAAGCGTATAAATTTTTGGACATGCGACATTGCCCCGCATGATCTGAATGTAGCGCTTATCCCCCGTGATAGGAAGGCCACCAGCTTCTGCTAGCGCCTGCCTCAAGCTCATAAACCCATTGGGCAGATCGATCACGCGCTGCTTGTTCACCTCGCCAAGGACCATAAGGGGCGATGCCGATGGATCGGCAATGTAGACCTTATCGCCTCCGCGCATCACAATGTTTTGGCACATGTCCCCTTCCTTCACAAGCTTGTATAGATCGACAGGAAGCATGCACCCATCGCGCACCACATAACTCTTAAAGAGATTAGCGCATGCCGGCACCTTCGCAAGAGAAAGAACCTCAAAAAGACGCATCTTGCCATCTACGGCAATCGAGCTACACTCCGTAAGCCCCATGAGCTCTACCCTCTGATTGGGCCTTTCTTTGTAGGACAAAAAGATTTCCGCATCGCGAATTTCTGAAGAAACAGCTTCCTGGATCTTTTCTTTAGCAGCAGCAAGGCAAAGCCCGCCCACCTCAATAGAGCCAAGCTCGGGCAGCTGAACCTTCCCGTTAAAAACGGTGTATCCAACAGAATTTCCAACAGTTGCAATGGCATTTGCAAGATCGATGCGAGTGGGATGGTGAAGGGTGATCTGGAGGGTATCTCCGTCGCAGATTTGATCCACATATTCATCGAGCATCTCTTCATCCAAATACCCATAGCACTCCCCTTCCATCTCCAAGATGCCAAACTTTCCCTCTTGAATCTGATAGGAATCGATCACAAAATCGTCCGCCCCGCACACATCTCGCCCCTTGTAGGGGGGATTGGTGCAACTAACCGCAAAAAAAAGGAGGAGAATCAAAAACCGCATAGCCCTATAGTATAGGGCATGAGTAATTCGCGCAAACGGATCTTTATCACAGGAATCGCAGGCTTCATTGGATACCATTTAGCCAAAGCCTTAAGCGCTCAGGGACATTTTGTCATGGGCTGCGACAACTTCAACTCTTACTACGATCCCGAGCTCAAAAAAGAGCGCGCTAAGCAACTGACCAATGTCTATACCCTCGATCTGTGCGACCAAGAAGCTCTAGAGAGCTTGATCACTCAAAATGAGATCACCCACGTCGTCCACTTAGCCGCCCAAGCAGGAGTGCGCTATAGCATCACCCACCCTGAGCAATACCACGACACCAACCTCACTGGGTTTTTCCACCTGCTCGAAATACTCCGAAGGCACCCCTCTATCCACTGCACTTTTGCCTCCTCCTCCTCCGTTTACGGACTCAACAAAAAAATCCCCTTCTCAGAGACAGATCCAACCGACCTGCCGGCTAACTTCTATGGAGCCACAAAAAAAAGCAACGAGCTGATGGCCCACTCCTACCACCACCTCTACGGCATACCGATGGTAGGGCTTCGGTTCTTCACAGTTTACGGCCCTTGGGGACGCCCCGATATGGCCTATTTCTCATTCACCAAAGCCATACTAGACGAAAAGCCCATCCGCGTTTTCAATCAGGGGAACATGCAGCGCGATTTCACCTACATCGATGACATCGTAGAAGGGATCATAGCTGCCCTCGACTACCAAACCACATTCGAAATTTTTAATTTAGGCAACAACCAGCCCGAAGAGCTTTTGCATATGATCCGTCACTTAGAGACCTATTTGGGCAAAAAGGCCACCCTCGAGATGCTCCCCATGCCCCCTGGCGAGATCCAAACCACTTTTGCCGACATTTCCAAAGCCCAAAAAATGCTCAACTTTTCCCCAAAAACACCTCTAGAAGAAGGGTTGAAAAAATTTGTCCATTGGCATCGAAAAACCTCCTTTGCTAATATCTGATCTATGCTAACCTCCATCTTAGAGCGTGGCTCCTGGATCATTATGAAACTAGGGATGCCTCTAGTATTTTTCTATCACCTCCTCCATGTAAGTGTGTTTTTTAACACAGCTGCCCAAGATGCTACCGGTCTAGAAAAATGGGGCAACGTAGCCCTGGCCCCGATGCAATACTTTTTTGAAGGGAAAAAAGCTCTCGTAACCGAAGACGGCAATTATCAGCTCGTTCGAAGATTTGACTACGACAACCATTTCTTTCTTAAAACAGCAGCAAGTGTGGCCGCAATGCCCATCTGCATCCCTGTGGGCATCACACTCAAATCCGCCTCCTACCTCTCCCCCACTACTCGTGACCGGGCAAACAAACTCTATGCCACCATCCACTCGCGCAGAGTCGTCTCCAACGAAGAGTATTACCAATCGATCGGAATGCAAATGAGCGATTACCGCAAAGCAAAACCCATCGCAGCCCCCAAATGGAAAAGGCACCCAGAGGCAGAAAATCGCCTAGAAACTGATGCAAAAGCTCTGAAAGAAATCGTCCGCATCCTCTCAAATCACAACATCCCCTTCTGGCTCGATTGCGGCTCGCTCCTTGGCACATACCAATACGGCGGCGCCATCCCCAACGACTGGGACATCGATATCGCCGTCCTCATGAAAGACTTTGATAACATCAAAAATGCACTGCAAGAGCTCGATCCAAAAAAATACGTCGTCCAAGACTGGTCTGGTAGAGCCAACCCCAAATCCTATCTCAAGGTGTATATCCACGAATCGGGTGGCATGATCGATCTATATAATTTTGCCATCGACAAAGAGAAACAAGAGGTACACACTTTCCTCTCCAACGAGCACAACATTTTCCTCCCCAACGACTGGCGAATTCGAGAGCTTCGCTACACAAAACCGATGCCCTACTCCTATGTGTTCCCCTTAAAAAAGGCCCACTTTGAGGGCATTGAAGTCCCCGTACCGGGGCAAACCGAAAAATACCTCCAAGTTTTTTATGGAGAAAATTTAGCCCCTGCAAGCCTTTACAATCCAAGCACTGGAAAATATGAAAAAGATCTCTCGCACCCTTACTGGAAACTTTCGAGCAATTAAACTTGCTCTCTTGCTCTTCCCCAGCCTCCTCGCTGCCGATTGCCGCTGCGAGCGACCCGCCCTCCTCTCCATTGGAGCTGGCACTTGGGACACACTCCGCCCCAAAGAAAGGATGCTCCAATTCCAAGCTGAATACAAATTCGCCGCCTGTTGGCATGGGATCCAACCGATCGCCTCTCTTATGTTCACCGAAAAAGGATCGACCTACTTCTGCTTTGGAGCCTGCTATGACATCTATATGGGCAACCACCTCGTCCTCACTCCCAGCTTTGCTCCTGGCATCTACATCAAAGGGGGCGGAAAAGAACTCGGCTATCCCCTAGAGTTCCGTTCATCGATCGCCCTTGCCGGCGAATTTCGCAACTGCCACCGCTTAGGGCTGCAATTCTACCACATCTCCAACGCGAAACTTGGATTCAAAAACCCTGGCGAAGAATCCCTTGTGATTTTCTATAGTATCGCACTATAATTTTTCGCATGATGAAACGAATCTTCCTAATACTCGGCATATCATTAACTTGTTTTGCAGAAGAAATTGAGCCTCAAAAAGAAGGGCAACATGGGCGCATCTATACTGCTTTAGGATTCAATGGCGGCTCTGGCTTTGACCTTGCACTAGGGTGTCAATACGCAAATGGACACCACGGATTCGATGTGGGGGCAAGCGCAGGTTACCTCCTCGTTCTGCTTGGAACTGAAGCGCACGCCGATTACCTATTCTTTCCCCAAAAAGAGAAACACAATTTTTTTCTAGGTGCTGGGATATCTGGCGGGTATACTGAAATGCTCTTTAACCCAAAAGGGTATTACTGTGGTCCTCATGCCTGCATCGGTTCTAGATTTGAATCGATTAAAGGAGGCGGCAGGTTTTGGAAGATCGGCGCAACTTATCCACTCTCATCACAGTTTGAAGAGCCCTTTTACAACTTCTCCTACGGATTCTTGTTCTAGACAAAAAATATTTAATGACACATTCTGAACCTCAACTATTCATCTGAGGTGTATTGTGAAACACTTATTTTTTTCTCTGTTTCTTAGCTCCTTGTCGCTGTTTGCCAATGGAAAAATTTATGTGGCCAATCAGGATAGTGACAACCTAAGTGTCATTGACCCTGCTACCAACACCCCTGTTGCTACGATTACCGTTGGAGAATTCCCACAGGCCATTGGAATCACTCCAGACCAACAACGTGCCTATGTTACAAATTCCTTGGCTAACACAGTGAGCGTAGTCGATTTGCCTACCAATACCACGATTGCAACTATCGCAGTTGATACCTTCCCCTTCGGTGCTGCTGTAACCCCAATGGGAGACCAGGCCTATATCACTAATCAGACAGCCGGAACTGTCAATGTAATTGACGTAGCTTCCAATACCATCATTGCCACTATACCTGTAGGATCAACACCCCAAGATATTGCCGTCTCCCCAGATGGAAAATCCGTCTATGCCACTGGAGATCCGATCAGTGTCATTGATGTGGCAACCAATTCTGTTATTGATACAATTTCCCTCGGATCCCCAGCAGAAGGAATTGCCATTGCCCCTGGGGGGAAAACAGTCTATGCGTCGTATCAGCCCGGTACAACAGGTCTCATAGCTGTCATCGACTCCGCTACAAACACTGTCACTGACAATGTCACTTTAGAAACTGGCCTAACGGGAATAGGAGTTTCCACCACGCCAAATGGGAAAAAACTTTACGTATCAGGCGAAGATCTTATGACTGGAGACGGTCTTGTTTCTGTGATACTAACAGCTAACAATACAATCATTGCAACAGTTCCAGTAAATCCAGTGCCTACTGAATTTGCATTTTCAACAGATGGCACACTAGCCTATGTCACTTCTCTTGTAGACAACCTTGTCAACGTGATCGATGTAGCTACAGACACCCTTTCTACGAGCTTCCCTGTTGGCATGGATCCTGCGGGCATCGCAACATGCCCTGCCATAAACAGAGTCGAGGCAAACGGAAAAAAAGACATCTTTCTCACCCAAACAGAACTCTTCAACTTCCTGTCATGGACACCGCTTCCAACAGCCCTATCTACTACGGAATTTAGAGTTTACCGAAACGAACAACTCCTCGCTACTTTACCCCTTACACAAACAGAATTTTCAGACCACAACAGAGAAAAGAACACCACCTACACCTATCGCATCACACAGGTCATCAATAACGTGGAAGCCGATGTCGGCAGCGCCGTCGTCAGAGTCGGTGATTAACCTTACTTTGTTATGAGTTCGGCAAAAGCAATATCATCGTCTACCAATTCGCTTGCCCACGGGCTTTCCTTTACTCCGTAGAGTGTGATCATTGTCAGACTCACCTGCTTTTTAGTGGAAAAATGCTTTTCGAAAACCTCAATCTTATTTATCAGGCTCCGAGCGCAAGACTTGTCGATAGCAAATAAGTTCTGTGAGTATTTAATTTCGCAAATCGTAATTAGCCCATCCTCTCGATCAATCAATAGATCAATTTGCGCACCGGCCTCGCTTCCCCCTTTTTTAGGAGCGAATCGCCAAGATCCAACCTCTGCATGTATTCCTTCTAAATCTAAAGCTCCATAGATTAAATCAATGTGCTTCAAACACATCGCTTCAAAGCTTAAAGCCGCCCACACCATACCCTTAGGCGTCTTCATCTTCGTTTTCCAGTAATTAGGAATCGGTTTGAGGCCTCTTTTCTTAATCGGTAAAATCCAGTGCAAGTAAAACAGAACGTATTCGTCTATCAATCGGTAAAATTTATTTTTTCGCTTTTTGCCATATGGGACAAAGCCTTGAATAAATCCAGCTACCTCTAACTCTTCTAAGCGATGATTGATTCTACCTCCAGAGGCAAAAGAGAGTTTTTTGAGCAGCTCATCTCTAGAAACGCCACCTGTTTTCTCACCGATTGTCTGAACAATTTCGACATACAAATCGGTCTGATCAAAGAGGGACGCAAATAAACGATCAAATTCAGAAAAAAGGATTCCTTCCTTTTGAAAACAGATTCTATTGATATTTTGCATCGCAGATCTCCCCTTGGAAAACTGCTTTAAGTAGTAGGGAACACCTCCCACGGCCATATAGATATCACACAGCTGTTTGATATTGCAGTTTAGGCCTAAATGTAGCAAAAATCTTTGCGTGCATTTTATTGAAAAAGGCTCTAAGCGAATTACTCTCGTCAGCCGATTGTGCAGCCCCCCTTTGGCGTTTACGAGATTCGTTAGCATCCACGAAGCTGCTGAGCCACATGCAATCAAGATCACATTATTCAGCCCGCTCCAATGCCTATTCCAGTAGTAATCAAGAGCCTGAAGAAATCCAGATTTTCTCCCCGCTAGCCAGGGCAACTCATCAAGAAAAATAATGCACTTTTTCTTCTTCGGGATTTTTTTGATCTGGAGTGTGAGCATTTCAAATGCTTCTTTCCAATCTCTTGGCACTTGAAAAACGCCAAAAACTTCCCCCAAAACCCCTGCAAAATTTTTCAATTGTTCACTTTTAGATCCGTCTTTTTCTCCGGTGAGTTCGAAGTAGAATCCCTTCTTCGAAAAATATTCTCTGATTAGGAATGTCTTACCAACTCGTCTTCGCCCATAAATGGCAAGAAATTCTGCCTCTTTGGACGTTAAGATTTCCCTCAATAGATTTTGCTCTTTTTTTCTCCCTATGATCGCTTTCATACTTCCTTCGATTTGGCCGTTTAGTGAAATGATAAGTGGCCAAATCTATTTTCGCAAGAACGATTTGGCCGTTTAGTGGAATGATAAGTGGCCAAATCTTACTGTATTGACTGGATGGCTTCGGGGAGGTAGTGGATGAGATCAGTGGCGATGATCCCAAAGGAGGTCTCTTCGCGGGCAGCGATCTCTCCTGAGAGGGCATGGAGGTAAACGCCTAGGGCTGAGGCATTTCTGGGATCAAGACCTTGAGCTAAGAGTGCGGCGAGAATGCCGGTGAGCACATCGCCGGTGCCGGCGGTGGCCATACCGGGATCGCCATGGGGGATGATGAGGGGTGTAGTATGGGGGTGGAAAATAATAGTAGGGGCCCCTTTTAGAACTATGGTGACATTACGGTCTTTGCAATAGGCTAGGCAGTTTTCAATGGTAGGAGGAGCGTCAAGGATCCTCTGCATCTCTTGATGGTGAGGGGTGAGGATCGTTGTTTCGGGAAGGCGCATCTCTTTGTTTTGCGCGAGGAAGTAGAGGGCATCGGCATCAACGACTGTTGGAAGGGTCGTTTTGCTAAGGAGGGTTTTGACGGCAGATTCTACATCGGGGGTTCGGCCCGCGCCAGGGCCAATCAGAAGAGCTTTGGCTCTTTTCGATTCTTCGAGAAGGCGCGTATCGTCCTTGAGGTCCCAAGCTTCTTTGATGAGTTCGTATGGAGCGGTCGCAAGTTCGGTTTCCATCCCTTTTGGATAGAAGAGGCGGATGATTCCTGCGCCCATTTTTAGAGCGGCCATAGTGGCCATCATGGCGGCACCAGGCATGCTCTTAGAGCCTGCAACAGCAAGGACGTAGCCAGCGTCATATTTGTGCCGGGCCCTTTCCATCTTAGGAAGAGCTTTGGCCATTTTTTCCTCAGAGATTAGATTGGCTACAACACTTACATCTTCGGTGTATCTTTCTGGCAACCCAAAATCGACATCGATGAGGTTGCCCACATGGTTCCAGCCCTGCTCAATATAAAAACCAATTTTGGGGAGGCCGAGGTAGATCGTAGTGCTCGCTTTGATGGCAACACTTTCAACTTGTCCGGTATTGCCATTGAGCCCTGAAGGGATATCGATTGCATAGATAGGAAGATTGGATCCGTTTGCTTTTTCAATTACTTCTTCTAAAAACCCATCGGCTGCTCCTTTAAAACCAGTACCCACAAGAGCATCGAGGATGACACCTTCTTCGAAGGAGGGCTCTGATTGGAGGTGGATGAGTTTGCCCCCTGATTTTAAGAAGCGCTTGCACATTTTTTGCGATAAGGGAGAACATTCTTCGATGGGGTAGAGGTGGTAAGCGGTAACGGGATAGTTTTTGTGCTGGAGGATTGCTCCTGCCACAAACCCATCGCCGCCATTGTTTCCTTTGCCGATGAGAATATGGATGGGGACGGGGGTAAGGAGATCTTCTTGGAGAACTTGCGCAATACCAGCGCCCGCTCGGTTCATATACTCTTCTTCATTTTCGCCGTCTGCAAAAGCCTGCTTTTCCAGCCGCTTCATCTCGTCTGCTGTGACAACGGAGAAGGTCATAGGTGTTCCTCTTTGATCGCTCTTTGGAGGAGAGATTTGACCGCATCTTTGGGGTTTAAGCCCTCGTAGACGATAGCGAACACGGCTTCGGTGATGGGAACGGGTATGTTGTTTTTGCGGCCGAGCTGACGAGCTGATACGCAAGTGTACATCCCTTCAACGACCATGCTGATTTTCTCGCGTGCCTCATCAGGAGAAAGGCCTTCAGCGAGTAGTCTACCAAAACGGTAGTTGCGAGAAAGAGTGGAGAGGCAAGTGACACAGAGGTCACCCATCCCTGAGAGGCCATTGAGTGTTTCAGGAAGGCACCCTTTGGTGACAGAGAGTTTGCGGATCTCGTGCAGACCTCGTGTCATGAGCGCTGCTTTGGTGTTGTCTCCAAAGCCAAGGCCATCAGATATACCGCAGGCAATCGCCATGATGTTTTTCATCGACCCACCAAATTCGACCCCATTTACATCACTATTAGGGTAGACACGGAAGTAAGGCGAGTTGAAGAGTTCGCACACTTTATGCATCAGTTTTTTGTCATGAGATGCTGACACAACAGAAGATGGGAGTTTTTGGACAACTTCGTCTGCCAAGCTAGGTCCACTTAAACAGCAGATAGCCGCTTCTTTACCAAGTATATCTTCGGCTACTTCTGTGAGGACAAGCCCGGTGTCTTGTTCAATACCCTTTGAAGTAATCACTAGGGGGCCGGGAAGAGGGCCAATTTCTAGGGCTTTTTGCAAAACTGGGCGCAGCCCTGATGCTGTCACAGATTCTATTACGAAATCGGCGCCCTCAAGCGCTTCTGCCATATCTGAGGTAAAGGTGAGTTTTTCATCCACATCGCATTTAGGAAGTTTGGGATGCTGCCGCTTTTCACTTAGAAGAGCTGCAAATTCGGGCCTGGAGGTCCACTGAACTACGCGATGGCCATTAGAAGCAAGAAGTGTTGAGAGGGCAAAGCCCCAGGTGCCTGCACCGAGATATCCTATTTTCATTTCTGCAGGGTACCATAGTCAAGTTTAAGGCTCAATGTAGGAGCATTTGGGGATGTCTCTTTCTTTCCACTTTTCTTTGATTAGTTCCGTTGGATAGTGAAAAGCAGCATCGAGCTCAAAGATTTGCTTTGGGGATGCACCGGTGAGTTTTTCCAAGCAGGCGCGATCTCTTTCTAGCAGAGCTCGCTGGACAGGTCCCACATCATCGCGGGTTTTTAGAGGTGCGAAGGTATGTTCTCTTGGATAGAGGATCACTTCAATTTTTTCTGCGTGAGGCAGAAGATCAAAAATAAAACACTCTCGCTTAATCATGGGCGTTCCATTTAAGAATTTCTTCACTTCGTGCAAAGGCAGATCAAGGTCTTTTGCTTTTTCCACAAAAGCCATGCTAAAACAAAAGAGGCTCGTATTAGCCAGATTCCACTCTTCGGGAGGATTTTCAGAGTATTCGACAATAGTGATCTTCCCCTCTTTTTTACCAATAACCCCCACGTTCTCGACGGGACTCAATTTCTCTACTGCCTTGATTGTCACATCAGCTCCCGCTTTGTACTGGATACCCACTTGGTTGGCATCAAAGGGTTCTGCTAAGGGATTATCAATGAGAATAGTTTGGACGTATTCTACTCCAGCTGCTTTCCACTTCTCAAATAGACCCGATTGGTAAAAGCATTTCAAGACCTCTCCGTTGCCGTTAGGCCTAGCTTCTCCAAGCGGCTGTTTTTCCATATCCAGTAAGGGGACGAGGTTTTGAGCAAAGTGTTCGATGGTTCCATTGAACGCTTTTTCAGTACTTACTTGATTGATGGGCGAGGTCATCACTGCGCATTTCAGATCTCTAGCAAAGTGGGCGCGTGCAGCCACCACTTTCTCTTCGAGCATTTGGAACAAAGTTTTTTGTCTGACAAGAGATAGTGGGAATGTCCCCTTAGGACCATCCCACCCCAATCTACTCCCATCGCCCCCTGCTAGGACGATACAACCTACCTTTCCCGCTGCGATGAGCGCTCTTCCCAATGCGATGTCATCTGGATTTCCCGCTTTGCTATATGTGTCCATATACCTCTTGGGCCGTAATCGTGCTGATATCCTTATCTTTACCTAGAATCGGAATATGCTGCAGTCTTTTATTTGGCGAGGCGACATTTTGCTTTAGGATCCCCATGAAGGGATCGGCCCAAAGAGAAATGTGTTTGATGGGGAAATCTTCGTTTAAGTAGTAGACCATACTACTCACACCCGAATCGGGAACCACTAAGGCCTCGCACCGGTTTTTGATGATGGAGAGGAGCTCAAACAAAGGGGTATCGCCCCTTAGATCGATCACTCCATCGATTGCAAAGTTGTCATCTTTTGCAAAACCAAAGAGAAGTACTTTTTTTCCGCTTGCAGTGACCTTTTTAAAAAGCTCTTGCCAAGATTCTAGGGGCCAATTGCGCCAATGAGCATAATTCGTCTCGGTTTGCACGTGCGCCCCCACATATTTTTCGTTTGGATCGAGCCCATATTTTCCGCAAAGTCCATCCCATTTTTCTTGCCAGTGCAACAAAGGAGTGAGTGTTCCTCGTTGCCAGGTTACCCACTGGGACGGGTCGGGATTTTCGAGAATCACATCAAAATCCTCGGAGTTGACAAAAGAGCGGACATCGACCTTGTCTCCCCTTTTGAGCCCCTCTGCTACGATCACCTCGAAATCCCCTAAAAGAGTGAATCCATCTTTTAAATTCTCGCGAGTCAAAAACGTGATCTTCGCATCGGGAATTTTTTCTCGTATCCGGTGTACGATGGCAAAAAGCCCTAAAGCAATATCACCAAGCCCTCGGTTCCAAAACAGGAGAAAAGTCTGCGCCTTTTTTTTCTCCGCTTTTTTGAGCAAAGCATCCAGTGGATTGGGGCCCAATTTACGAAGTAGTTTTTTTAGCATTTATGCCGTGATGTGAAGTTTAGATTTTTTCTTGTAGCTATGCAGAATGGACTGGTAGACCTCTTCTGCTTCAATCTCTTTCATGCAGCGGAAATCAATTGGGCAAGTCCGTTGATAGCATGGAGAGCACTCCACATGCTTGTGGATCACCTTGCCCGTGCGATAGGGACCTGTGACAATTTCGTTGGTCGAACCAAAAAGAGCCACGATCTTCGTGCCAAGCGCATCGGCGATGTGCATCGGGCCGCTGTCGTTTGTTAAAAGGACATCACACAAACTAATAAGTGTGGCCACTTCTCTAAGCGAAGTAAGGCCCGCCAAGTTGATGACGCGGGGGCCAAGACCCTGGCAGATTTGTTTGACCAAAGGAGCGGTGGGTTGGTCACCGAAAAAAACAATGCTCACATTGGGATCTTTCAGAAGTTTTGCAGCCACCTCTTTAAAACGCTCAGGGAGCCAACATTTTGCCGAGCCATAGGTAGCGCCGGGGTTGATCCCGATCACAGTCTTGTCTTTAGTCACGCCATGCTGCACAAGAAGCATGCGCGCTTGTTCGACCTCTTTGTCAGCAAGAAAAAGACGCGGCGAGGTATTCGAAACCTCTATACCTAGGGGCTCCAAGAGCATTTTGTATGTGGCTACCAGATGCTGCCGCTCTACGCTCGATGGAAAAGCAACCGGGTGGGTCAATAAAAAACGGCGTCCATTGCAATCATAGCCAAGCCGTGTCTTCACTTTCCCTTGCCAAAACCACCAAGCAGAAGAGAGTGAGTGGGTCAAAAGGATCCCCAGGTCATATTTTCCCTGGCGGAGCTTTTCAATAATATCTTTCTTGTCACTTCTTCTAGAAAAGCTGCTGGTTTTGCTAAAGCAAAAGAGCTCATCCACTTCTGGATCTTCTTTTAAAAGATCGCAGATGGGAGCTCTACACATCGCTGTGATCGAAGCATTAGGATAGTTTTTTCTAAGATCTGAAAGAATGGGCGTTGCCATCACCATATCCCCAATCCAGTTGGGCATTCGTACGATGATGTTCTTAAACTCGATTCCTTGGATAGGTTTCACGCACTTAAACCTTGTGTAAAGTCTCAAAATAGCAAATACCTCGTGATTTTGTACAGGCTAGAATATATATTGAGGGTATGATCATCCTCGGCATAGATCCCGGCACCCGCTCAACAGGCTATGGCATCATAGACCACTCAACCCACTCATCAGTTGCCCTCGACTACGGATGCATCCGCCCTCCAGCAAAAGCGACAAGCTCGCAAAGATATCTTATTATTTTTGAAGGGATAGAAGATCTCATTGCCAAACATAAGCCCAAAGCGCTCGCTGTTGAATCTCAGTTCATGCACAAAAATGCCCTCAGCGCCATGAAACTCGGCATGGCAAGAGCCATGGCCATCCTCGCAGCTGAAAGAGCCGGCATCCCTATCTACGAGTACGCCCCAAAAAAAGCCAAAAAAGCCGTAGTCGGCACCGGTGGAGCAACCAAAAGCCAAGTCCAAAAAATGATCCAAGTCCTCCTCAACTTATCAGAGCTACCCACCCCCGACGACGCAGCCGATGCACTTGCCCTTGCACTTTGCCACGCACATGAAGTAAAGTATCAATCATGTTTGAGTACTTAAAGGGCACCCTCATCGATGCCACTCCCAGCAAAATCACAATCGACGTAAATGGGGTTGGCTACTGCCTCTTCATTTCGATTGCTACCTTCGAAAAACTTCCCAATCCCAACACCGAAGTAAAGCTTTACACCTCTTTTATCGTCCGAGAAGACTCTCAAAAACTTTTTGGATTCTTAACCCCGAATGAAAGAGATTTTTTTCACACACTCTGTGACATTTCAGGGATTGGCCCGCGCCTGGCAATTGCTATCCTCGGCCACATGACCATCGAAGATCTCTATGAAGCCGTTTCCCATCACAATACAAAAGCCATATCCAGCATCCCTGGCATCGGAAAAAAAATGGCCGAAAGACTCATTCTCGAACTACAGGGTAAATTTGAAACAACCAGCAAAGAAAAAGTTTATTCTGCAAAGGGCCCTCTAGCGGATGCCATCTCAGCCCTCATCAACCTTGGCTACAACCCAATGGACGCCCAAAAAGCTGTGCAAATGGCCGCCAAACAAGCACAAGACCCACCGCTTGCCGAGCTCATTTCCCTCGCACTCAAAGCCAAAAAATGATATCCTTGCTGGCCATGCCAGCACCTATAGAATCAGCTCCTCTTTTTCAAGCCCAGTGGCCAAGGTCCCTAGACCCAGCCCTACGCCCTATCACAGAAAAGGTAAGTAAAGTTTTTTGGAATATCATCTCGATCGTGATCTTCCCCATTGGCCTGGTTCGCCTAGCTAGAAGCTTTATAAGCCAGGTTGCCTTCAAAGTGATTATCCCAGGCAGTCTCGATTACACTGACAAACTAGAAATACATACTCCAATCAAAACCCCAGACGGAGCCATCATCGATAGCGTATTCGTCAAAGGGAAGCACCCAGACAAGGTTGTCCTTTTTGAAGGGGGCAACTGTGAGATGTATGAGACCTCTTGCCCGGATTGGTTCGATAGAATCGCTCCTGTTGGCGCCTCATTGCTATTCTTAAATCCAAGAGGGGTAGGGCTAAGCAGAGGCATGCTTAATAGCGAGGGCTACGCCCTCGATGTTTATGCCGCAGCTGAATACCTCATCCAAGAAAAAGGGATCGACCCCGAAAACATCCTCTTTGCCGGATTCTCAATGGGCGCTGCCAACACCACCCGCGGAGCGGCTCTTATCCAGGAGAAATACCCCGACAAAAAAATCTCTGCGCTTAACATCAACTCCTTTTCTTCACTCGAAACTGAAATCTATTATGCAGCAGGAAGATTGGCTTATCTCGGATCAAAACTTTTTGGCCTCAACAAAGACGTCAAAAAGGCGTGGGATACCCTCAAAGGGGAAAAAGTGATCTTGCACAACCCCAATGATCCAGTGATTCCACTACCTGCTCAACTAGCGACAGCCGTCAAAAAAGATCCAATAGGAACAACCCGCATCCTCGAGCTCTCATCTGAAGCCACCCATTTCGGTTTAGAAGGGAAAACTCTAGAGCTAGCTCTTAGACACCTACTTAACAGCCCTTCTTGGTGGTTTAGCCCTGCAAAGCTGACTGGAGTGACTGTATGAACCAGGTCAGACCCTACAAAGATTTAGCCGAGCGCTACCTTTTCGAAATGACAACCAAGTACACCCCTGTCGAGGTCAAAGTCGACCCCGCAACATGCTATGCTGCTGCACTGCCCAAAACAAAAACGCTCTACATGCACCCACTCACAGCCATTGGCCCAAGCGACCTTCCTACAAACCTTCGCGTGACTGGACCAGACGATCCCAAGCTAAGATCCCCCCACTACTTCCACCACCTAAAAAGCTTCCTTGCCAATAAATTCGATATCGACCCCACTAAACTCACAAACCTCCGAAGCATTTTTGATATGCACCTTAGAACTTGGCAAAACCCCAAGCTCATCAGCCGAATCAAACGTTTTGCAATCGCTCATGAAGTAGGCCATATTTTTCATGGGCACCAAACAAGATCCTGGGATAAATTTTTTGGCTATATCCTTTCTGTAATCATCTCTGTAGCCCTATTGGAATTCCTCCCCTTCTTCACCGCAATCCTCTGCACAATTGCTGTTGCAGACGTTTGTTATCGTGGCTTCAAGGCCCTACGCGAATACTCTGAACAATACCAAGAAAAAGAAGCCGACCTCAAAGCCCTCGAAGTGACCAGTGATTTCATAGGGGCAAAAGCCTTTTTCAAAGCGCTCGATCGGAGTTATCAAAAAAACTGGAACCAACTCAACCTATGGCAAAGATGCCAGCGCGCCATCCTCCATCCCGAAAGCCTTTTCCACATCTCCCACCCTTCTCCAGAAACCCGCATCAACTATCTACGGAGAGCATGATTGATACAATCGCCGCCATTGCCACGCCACCCGGCGAGGGAGGCATCGCCGTCATCCGTATCTCGGGACCTAAGGCCTTAAAGGTTGCCGATGCCGTTTTCTCTGGCCCCGTACACGACTACAAAACCCACACCGTCCACTTCGGCAAAATCCACTCCAAAGGTGAAATCATCGATGAAGTTCTCCTCGTTGTGATGAAAGGCCCTAGATCTTATACAGGCGAAGACACCGTCGAGATCCAGTGCCACGGAGGAAGCCTCATCACAAGACGGGTGTTTGAAACGGTCCTTGCTGCTGGCGCAAAACCCGCCGGTCCTGGTGAATTCACAAAACAAGCCTTTCTCAACAACAAAATCGATCTAGCGCAAGCAGAAGCCGTGCAAACCTTTATCGGAGCTAAAAACACCCTCTCTCTCGATGCAGCCAAACACCAACTCTCAGGTGTCCTCTCCACCCGGATCCAAACCTTTCAGCAAGAACTCCTCGATATCGCCGCCATCTTAGAAGCTTGGGTCGACTTTCCCGAAGAAGGGCTCGAGTTTGCCAGCAAAGAAGAGGTGATCGGCTCGCTAGAAACAACCCTCTCCCATATGCAAACCCTCGAGAGCACCTTTCACGAAGGGAGAAAAATCCATGAAGGGCTCAAGCTCTGCCTTATCGGCCCGCCCAACGCCGGCAAATCCTCCCTCATGAACACCCTCCTCGGTCATGACCGGGCCATTGTCACCCCGATCCCCGGCACCACCCGCGACCGTCTTGAGGCAGATCTCACCCTCTTTGGCCTCCACTTCCAACTCACCGACACCGCCGGCATCCGTGTCACAGAAGAGATCGTCGAGCAAGAAGGGATACGCCGCAGCAAGCTCGCCATGCAAGAAGCCGATCTGATCCTCCTCCTAATCGATGCCTCAGCTCCATCCGAACATGAGGCTCTTCTCGCCACCGCCCCAAAAGAGAAAACCCTCATCATCTGGAACAAAATCGACCTCCCCCACACCATCCCCACAATAGACGTCACCCACCAAGTTTCCCTTTCAGCGAAAACCGGTCAAAACCTCGAATCTCTTAAAACCAAATTAGAAGAAATGATCTGGCATGGCGGTCCTCCTGCCAAGGACGAAATCGTCCTCACAAACGTGCGCCACAAAACGGCCCTCTCTAGCGCCATCACAGACCTAAAGACCCTAATCACCGGACTCAAGACCGACATCTCACCTGAGTTTCTCTCAGCTGACATGCGCAGCTGCCTGAAGAACCTCGGCCAAATCATCGGCCTCGACATCTCCGAGGACATCCTCAGCGCCATCTTCGCCAAATTCTGCGTTGGGAAATGAAAAAGAAAGACCGTGCAACCCAGATTCAAAAGACTTTAAATCAACATTATCCCCACCCCAAGATCCCCTTAAGGCATACCAGTCACTACACCTTGCTTATCGCCGTTCTCCTTTCAGCGCAATGCACCGATGCCAGAGTGAATGAAATCACCCCCAAGCTCTTTGCCAAGGCAAAAACACCCCAAGCGATGATCAAGCTAAGCATTGCTGAAATCGAGAAAATCATCCGCCCTTGCGGCCTTTCCAACACCAAAGCCAAAGCCATTTGGAACCTGTCAAAGCAACTTTTAGAAGAACATGGAGGCAAAGTCCCCTCCACTTTCAAAGAACTCGAGGCCCTTCCAGGAGTGGGGCACAAAACCGCCTCGGTGATCATGTGCCAAGCCTTTAATGAGCCCGCCTTTCCAGTGGACACCCACATCCATCGATGCGCAAAACGCTGGAAACTCTCAACCGGCAAAGACGTCCACCAAACAGAAAAAGACTTAAAAGCCCTGTTTCCAGAAAAAGACTGGATCAAACTCCACCTGCAGATCATCTATTTCGCAAGAGAATACTGCCCAGCAAGGGGTCATAAAGTGGCCGATTGCCCTATCTGCAATCAGCTTTTGCAAGGATTGTAAACATCTATATAGCGATCTTTCCCATAGTGCAAAATTTTCTGATCGCATGTCACTAGAACATAGTTTTTTTCGTGAGCTGTAGAAATAAGTAGCCGATCTGCGGGATCACCATGAACATCTCCTGGTAGTCTAGAGCTTTGAACAGCGATTCTTGGAGAGATAGTCTCCACCTCGAACCCAGTATATTCTAGAGCATTTTCCACCCACTCTAATCTGTCCATCTCCAGCTGAATTCTATTTTTTTCAACAAGAACTCCCACTTCCCAAATAGAAATGGGTGAAATGTAGGTCATAGGTTTATTTTTCCTTTCGCTCAAAAACTTCAAAAAGGAAGATTTAAATACCTTATCACCAGACATCAACCAAATCCAAATATGAGTATCTAACAGAAGTTTGTGCTGCTTTAAAGTTCTAATCAAAGACATCCCATTTTTCTCCTGTGGGTTTTACAATATCCCCTGTGATCTCGATTGTCCCTTTCATACAGCCAAAAATGGGCCTTTCTATGTCCATGTCCATGGGCACAAGTTGTGCCACAGGAACATTTCTTTTGGTAATGATAACCTTTTTTCTCGTTTTCTTCACTTGATCCATGATCTTTAGGCATTCGGCTTTGAACTCGCCTGCTTTAATAGACCTTTTCATTCTCACTCCCTCCAACTTACGTATATGGTCATATTACCATGGTCACAAGATTCAAGTCAAACCACCCAGAATCTACCCCAACTGAAGAAAAAAAAATTAAATCAGTTTGAGAGCTTTGCCTAAAGGCTGGCCCAATTGGCCGAGGGTCTCGAGTCCTTGGCTAGTATTTTCGATCAGATCGTGGTCGAGCTGGATGCGCCCAGGCTCGAAGAGGAGAAGAATACAAGAACCCCCGAAGGCAAAGAACCCCTTCTCATCCCCTTTTGCGTAGTGTTTTTCAGGTTCGTAGGTTTGGACAATAGAGCCAACGTTAGTTGCTCCTATTTCTACATAAAGGACGGTGCCAAAATGCTCGGTTTTGAGGTGGGTGAGTGCTCTTTTATTCTCTGTGAGGATTTCGATGTTCTTCTTCAGCGCTATGGGGTTTACCGAGTAGAGAGGGCCATTGATGAGGGTGGGCTCTGAGGGGACGCAGTCGAAGGGGAAGTGAAACCGGTGGTAGTCGACGGGGGCGAGGCGGATGATGGCTAAAGAGCCGTGGGCGTATTTGTGGGCAAGTTTTGCGTCGCCAAGGAGTTTTTCAAGAGAGAATTTTTTCCCTTTGGCCCAGATCCCTTCTTGGTGGTGGATGCTTTGAAAAGCGAGGTATCTGCCATCGGCTGGGAGGATCGCGACGTCGTTACCGTTAGAGATGGGGCGCGCAGAGGGCTTGAGTTTGCGAGTGAAAAAGGCATTGAAGGTGGGAAAGGATTCAGGTGGATCGAGAAAATCGGAGGTATCGATCTGATACTTTTCAATAAAAGGGGCGATTTTTTTGCGACTAGAGGGGCGATCTTGCAAAGAGCCAAATAGGCGAGAAAAAAGAGGTGTTTTGCAAAGGAGCGTGCGAAAAAACCAAGAGAAAGGATTACCGTGGTAGAGCACTTCTAAGCAGGTTTTACACGGGATGTTCTCCTTTTCTTTTTGCTTGGTCTGACGGTTGATGTAAAAAAGATCAGTCATGTTTGCTTCCAATAGCACTATAGATTGCAAGGTCTTCCATAAAATCGGAAGAGAAAAGATGGTAGAGGTGGTGGGTGCGGATCAGATGGAGGGCATTTTTGGAGGCCTGGACCATGTACTCTGCATGCAGCTTGGACTCTTCGCTCTTCATAAACATTTCTTTATTATGCTGAATTTCTTGGATTAAAATTTTAATTTTTTTTTGCGCTTTGAGCTGTTTTTCCGTCAAAAAAATGATCCGTTCTATAGTAACCAGCTCATCTTCTGTGGGCTGCATATTGATTTTTTCGTTTAAACTGTTTTCTGGAATCAGGGGCTCTGCATATAATGCGCTAAGATGCAAGAATAGGACGAGGGCTTTTGCTTTTTTCATGGGCATCGATTACAATAGAAAACTCTTAAATACACGTAGATAACATGTTTGACATTTTTAAAAAAATATTTGGAACCGCACAGGGGCGCCTGCTGAAAAAGTATGGCCGGCTCGTCAAGAAAATCAATAAGTTGGAGCTCGAGCTGCAAAGCCTTTCTGATGCGGAGTTAAAGGCGAAAACAGCTGAGTTTAAAGAGCGCTTTGCAAAAGGCGAGACGCTCGACGACCTCCTTGTTGAAGCCTATGCCGTTGTCAAAAACACCTGTCGCCGTTTAGTTGGGACAGAGGTACATGTCTCTGGATACGACCAGAAATGGGACATGGTCCCTTTTGACGTCCAGCTTGTGGGCGGAATCGCACTGCACTATGGATCGATTGCCGAGATGCAAACAGGTGAAGGAAAAACACTCACCTCGACCCTCCCCCTTTATCTCAATGCCCTTTCAGGAAAACCCGTACACCTAGTCACCGTCAACGACTACTTAGCCAAACGTGACTGTCAGTGGATTGGAGAAATCTTTAGATGGCATGGTCTGCGCACAGAATCCCTTACAAATGAAACTCCTCCTAACGAGCGCAAAGACCTCTACAAAGCCGATATCGTTTACGGAACAGCGTCTGAATTTGGTTTTGACTATTTGCGTGATAACTCGATGGCGCAAGCAGCAGATGAACAGTGCCAGCGAGGCCACTTCTTCTCGATCGTTGATGAAGTCGACTCCATTTTAATTGACGAAGCGCGCACTCCCTTGATTATCTCAGGTCCAACAAACGATTCGAAGCAGATGTACGAAGTTCTGCAAAAGCCGGTTGAAGCTGTTGTCAAAGTGCAGCGCGATCTATGTAACAAGTATGCAACAGATGCCCGTAAAATCTTAGAGAGCCTTGGGAGACTTGAAGAAAGCGAAGAGAAGAAAAAGCTTACTAAGCCCCAGCAAAAAGAGTTTGAAGAAGCGTTCAAAAGCCTTTGGCTAGTCAACAAGGGCAACCCCCACAACAAAACACTCAGACGCATCAAAGAAAATCCCGACTTGCGAGCTGAGCTCGACAAACTCGACGTCTACTACCATGGTGAGCCAAATAAAGAAGAGCGCCTTGCAGCTCTTGCCAAGCTTTATCTCATCGTCGATGAAAAAGCGAGCGAGTATGAACTCACCGATAAAGGGATTCAATACTGGGTCGAGTCGATCGAAGGGACAACAGAGAATGATTTCCTCATGCTTGACTTGGGCCATGAGTATGCCTTGATTGACGAACAGAATCTCGATGAACAAGAGGCCATGCAAAGGAAAGTAGCTCTTCGCGAAGAAGACGCTAAACGTAAAGAACGCTCGCACAACCTGCGCCAAATGCTCCGCGCCCACCTCCTCATGGAAAAAGATGTCGATTATATTGTCGAACAAGACAAGATCGTCATCATCGATGAGAACACCGGCCGGCCACAACCTGGACGCCGTTTCTCTGACGGGCTTCACCAAGCGATTGAAGCCAAAGAAAACGTCAAGATCCAGGGCGAGACGCAAACGTACGCGACCATCACCCTCCAGAACTACTTCCGCCTCTACGACAAGCTCGCCGGGATGACTGGAACGGCCATGACAGAGGCCAACGAGTTCAAAGAGATCTACAAGCTCGAAGTGATTGCAATCCCGACCCACCGCAAATGCGTCCGCACAGACTTCGATGATGAGATCTATATGACCGAACGGGAAAAATACAATGCTCTTGTCGCCGATATCCAAAAGATCCATGCTGAGGGAAGACCGATCCTGATTGGAACCGAATCCGTTGAAGTTTCCGAGAAAATCGCCCGGATCCTGCGCGGCAGCAAACTCCCACACACGATCCTCAATGCGAAAAACCACGAACATGAAGCGCAAATCATCGCTGATGCTGGTAAAGAAGGGGCCATCACTGTGGCCACCAACATGGCCGGTAGAGGTACCGACATCAAGCTCAAAGAAGGCGTCGCTGATAAAGGCGGATTGCACGTCATTGGAACCACACGCCACCAATCACGCCGGATCGATAGGCAGCTACGCGGCCGTTGCGCGCGCCAAGGAGACCCTGGAACCTCAAAATTCTACGTCTCTTTCGAAGATACGCTCATGCGCCTGTTCACCTCACCGCGCATCACCATGTTCCTCCAACGCTTCCGCCCTCCCGAAGGAGAGCCCATCTCTGCAAAAGTACTCAACAAATCCATTGAGACCGCCCAGAAAAGAGTCGAAGGACGCAACTACGAGATGCGTAAGCGGACCCTTGAGTATGACGATGTGATGAACAAGCAACGCGAAGAGATCTACTCCTTCCGCAACGAAGTACTGCGCGCCGAAGACGCTATCCCACTTGCCGAAGAGATCTTAGAACACGTCTGTATGGAAATGGCCGGACAATTCTTCTCCTCCCGCACCACACCGGGTGGTTGGGACCCCGAAGGGTATAGACAGTGGCTTGTGACTCACTTCCCCGTCACCTTTGAAACCTCTGATTTCGACAGCGACTACCTCTCGATCGAAGAGCTCGAGAAAGTTGCGATCGATAAAGTCTTAGAATCCTTCCGCCACAAGTTTGAGCGCCAGAAGGAAGGGATCCGCAAGATGCACAAAGCGATGAACCCAGACAACTCCTCTGAGATCAACGCAGATGGCGTTCTGGCAGATGTCTCCCGAAGCCTCCTCATCCGCAACATCGATTCTCGTTGGCAAGAGCACCTCCTCCACATCGATCACCTCCGCACCGAAGTGAGCGTCCGCTCCATCGGCCAAAAAGATCCGCTCCTCGAGTTCAAGCACGAGGCCTTTGCCCTCTTTGACACTTTAAGCCGCGAGATGAAAGTAGAGATCGCGCATGCCCTCTTCAAATTTGAGATGGTGATGCCCGAGCCAGAACTTCCCGCAACACAAACAATCGATCTTCCCCGCTCCAAGCCCAAAGCTACTAAACCGAAAAAAGAAAAAAAGCCCGCCTCGCCCATGATTGATTTGTCAATGATGGACCTAGATGGTGAATAAAACATCCCAAGCTTTTATCTGGAGCCACTTTTTAAAAGCCCCCTTCTGGGGAATGTACGCCCTGCTCCTCTTTATCCTAAGCAAGGACATGGGCGCTACCCCCTTGCAGATTACAGCTCTGCTCGCCCTAAAGCCAGCCGTCTCGCTCCTCTCCCCCTACTGGAGCGCCCTTGTCCATAAAAGGCCCGACCGACTCCGCTCCAACGTCATACTCGCCAGCATCATCGGCCACGCCCCCTTCTTCCTCTTCCCCTGGATCCAAAGCCCCTGGTTTCTCGTTGCGGCCGGCGCCCTCTTCATCATGTTGAAACGAGGGGTCATCCCCTCCTGGATGGAGCTACTCAAACGGAACCTGCCCGAAGGCAAGCCCGGTAAAATCTTTTCCTACGGCTCAGCCCTCTCCTACTTCGGCGGAGCGATCCTCCCCATCTTCTTCGGCATCTGGATGGATGCAAACCCATCAGCCTGGCGCCTCCTCTTTCCCCTCACCTCCCTCTTTAGCCTCGCCGGCACCCTCTTCCTTCTCCGCATCCCCACCCCTAACGCGCCGCTCGAAAAAATCCCCTTCAATCTCAAAGCCACCCTCATCCGCCCCTGGAAAAATGCGCTACACCTCTTCAAAACCCGCCCCGATTTCACCCGTTACCAGATCGGCTTTATGCTTGGAGGAGGCGGGCTCATGATCATGCAGCCGGCCCTGCCCGCCTTCTTCCTCGGCGAGCTGAAGCTCTCCTACACCACCCTCGCTATTGCCTTAGCCGCCTGCAAAGGGATTGGCTTTACCCTCACCTCCCGCCTATGGGCCAGCCTCCTCGATCGCCTCAACATCTTCCGCTTTAGCTCCCACGTCACCGTCCTCGCCGCCCTCTTCCCCCTCACCCTCCTCCTCGCCAAGATCCACTCTTCCTGGGTCTTTGCCGCCTACCTCACCTACGGCGTGATGCAAGCTGGCAGCGAACTCTCCTGGCACCTCTCGGGCCCCCTCTTTGCCCGTACCGAAGACAGCTCCCCCTATAGCTCAGTCAACGTCGTCACCGTCGGCCTGCGCGGCCTCATCGCCCCTTTTTGCGGAGCTATCCTCTGCGGGACCTTCAGCCCCACCCCCGTCCTCCTTCTTGGTGGCGCCCTCTCCCTAGCTGCCGCCCTCCAACTCCGCCTAGCTCAGCGCTTTGCACCCTCTATAAGAAATACTTGATAATTAACATTCAATTAGTTACAATTACCTTTTAAAAACTAAAAAAGAAGATAAAAAATGACGCCTATACAACCAGAAGATAATTATTTAGCTTACGTAGCTACATTCGCTGCAAGCGTAGCCACTACGGCACTAGTAGCGCTTTCATGCCGCGTGGCACAAAGCTTCTCTCAAGCATTTAGGGAGAGCTTTGAAGATGCAGTAGCCACTTCCCCACCCATGGAAAGCGACTTGCCTGCTGACAAGACTCTATCTCACTCAGAGCTACTTGAAGAGCTTAAAAAACCCGGCAACCCTAATCGGACTATAAATTCTCAAGGCGATACCCCCCTACATCTTTTAGTGCGCGCAGAAGTAGATTTTCCTAAAGCCTATCTTATGCATCCACTTAATGCTATTACAGCCCCACTAGAAGCTCTTCGAAGGAAGGCTGAAACCGACCCAAGCATTGCACAAGCCGTGCAAAAAGCGACCAATTCCATCGAAGAAGGCGTTCATCTACAACTCCCAAAAGAACTCGCAGAAGCTGCAGATGGGCTTGTTAAAAGAGGAGCAGACCCTTTTAAGCAAAATGCTAAAGGAGAGACTCCATTTCAAATTGCTATGCAATGCCCAGAAAGAACACTTGTGCCTTCTCTTTGTTTGATTTTTGCTCTCTCCCCAGGAAGAAAACTCACAAGAGCAGATATTGATGCACATGCTCTTACATCAACTCCAAAAAAGAACCTTCAATATCTCTATACTATTGCATTCATCAATGCTATCAAAGCAGAGGAAGACATCAATCCTTTTGCTGACCTATTTAGTGGAGAAAACCCATTACTAAATACAAACAAAAGTCTATATATGGGGGAAAATCTTTTAAAATACGCAATAGATCATAATCATACTGGAGCAATTCAATTGCTTTGTGACAATGGAGCAGAAGTGGTTAAATCGGATCTACCAATGTTTGATTCTCAGATTTCTAAAAACAATAGAAATCCTAACTTCTCCGATGGATTCTCCAACCTGGATTCCTCGATATTTGATTTCATAAAATATGCACAGGAACTCGGTCATGACGATGCTGTGGTTGTGCTTCTAAAGCAGGTGGAAGACCTCGACAAATATAAAACTGAAAAAATATTAGAAGGTAAATTAGAAGATCATGCTGAAGGCAGCCCAGAGCACAGTTGGATTCTCGCACGCGTGCGCGAAAATGCCCCTCTGCTTCGTGCCATTTTTCAAGAACAAGTTCGCAGATCACCTCGAATGCAAAGCGCCACTTTTACTTTAGGACTAAAACAACCAGATGGAAAATTCTTCTTTCATCCTCCTGGCGACGCAAGCGCAGCAGCTCCTCCCCCTTCGATCGAGATTCCTGAGGAGGTTATGAAATCAATAGGAAAATTTGTTGCTCCACCCCGACCTACTCGCGCTTAACCGAGCGCCTTGACTTTCTTGAAGCCAAAGTAGAGGAGCGGGATGCCGATCAAGCAGAAGAAGAACCAGTAGTTGGCGTTCCACTCGAGTCTTAAGATTCCATTTTTTGAAAAGAAGAGTTGCATCAGCCCGATGAGGGTGATGTTTGCCCCTGCAAAGAGAAGCGTTGTGGGAATGAGGCTACTTTTTTGAGGCTCTTCCTCATCTTCGACGATGGCGCCAAGAAGAGGGTTCATTTCTGGTTTTTCGGTCACTTCTTTGTACATGGAGGGTTCTTCGTAAGTTTCCTGAGGTTGTTGCGGGGGCTGGCCAAACTGGGGCCGTTTGCCTTGGTAGGGTGGGGTATAGAGAGAGGTGAGGCTGTCTTCTAGCGATTGGTTTTCAAAGATGGGAGCCTGGAAGGAGCCGTGCGCCGATCCTGATTGCTTCACTGCGCAGTAGGGACACACTTCTGCATCGAGGGGTATTCTTCCTTCGCAACTCACACATATCTTTTCTTTTTCTGTTGTTGTCATGCATTCATCTTCGCAAAAAACAGATAAAACTTGCACTCTTTTTTCGTCACTTCTGTTAATATGAATCTCTTATGAGGTGACTTATGGAAAAGAAAAAATTTGATGTTGTGGTCATTGGGGCAGGACCTGGTGGCTATGTTGCTGCAATTCGATTGGCACAAAGTGGCAAGTCTGTTGCTTTGGTGGAAAAGAGTTTTTTAGGTGGAACTTGTCTCAATGTGGGTTGTATTCCGACGAAGACGCTGCTTGCAAATGCACAGGTGATGCACAAGATCAAAATGGCCGAGGAATATGGGATCTCTACGGGCCCTGTCACGGTTGATTTCTTAAAAATGAAGACACGCAAAGATGGCGTGGTTGAGAAGATCCGAGGGAGTTTAGGGGGCCTACTGAAGGCCAATAAGATTACTGTGCTCGCTGGCAAAGCCGAGTTCATGTCCCCGACCGAGATCAAGGTAGTTGGTGACGATAGCTGCATGATTGAGGCGGGGAATGCGATCATTGCAACGGGCTCTGAGCCACTCGATATTGGCGCGTTTCCATGCGATCATGAGCGGATTTTAAATTCGACGTCTGTCCTTGAACTGACGAAACTACCAAAGACGATGGCCATTATCGGTGGTGGATACATTGGATGTGAGTTTGCGACTTTATATGCCGAACTGGGCGTAAAGGTGACGATTCTAGAGGCGCTTCCTACTATTTTGGCGCTGCAGGGCAAGGCTGTTGGCCAGGCACTTACTGCAGAGTTTGAAAAACAAGGGATCGAGATCAAGACGAATGTTTTCGTTGAAGGGATTGAACACGATGGCGAAGGAGTGAGCGTCAAACTGAAGGACAACGAGCCTGTAAAGGCTGATCTTGCCTTAGTAGCCGTAGGGCGCAAAGTCAATTCAGGGCATTTAGGTCTTGAGAAGGCGGGTGTTGTGACTGGCGCTAAGGGAGAGATTTTGGTCGACGATCAGATGCAAACGAATGTTCCCGGCATTTATGCCATCGGTGATGTGACGGGCAAGTTTTTGCTCGCACACGTTGCCTCGCACCAGGGTCTAGTTGCTGCATCAAATATTTTGGGACAAGAAATGCAGATGCACTACAACGCGGTACCAGCTGTGATTTTCACAACACCAGAGATCGCAACGGTGGGGATGACGCTCGAAGAGGCAAAGGATGCTGGGTACAATGCAGTTGTAGGAAAATTTCCGTTTGCAGCTCTTGGCAAATCGGTAGCCACTATGGATACCGAAGGGTTTGCTGAGGTAATTACCGATAAGGGGACGGGGCAGATTTTGGGAGCTCAGGTGGTAGGTCATGAGGCATCGACTTTGATTGCCGAGATGGGCCTTGCGATCCACAACGAATTGACAATCGAATCTGTTTTCGATACGATCCATGCACACCCAACTGTGGCGGAAGCCTGGATGGAAGCGGCGCTGCTTGCCAACGAAACACCCATCCATATGCCCCCGAAGAGAAGATGACAAAGCTCAATATTTTACCAGACAACCCAGAAGAAGAAAAGAAAGGGCGCTTCCCCTCTTGGCTCCACCGCAATATCCCGCGTGGCGGGAATTTGTTTAAGACGGGCGACCTATTAAAGCAGTACCGACTCAATACGGTGTGTGAAGAGGCCAAATGCCCCAATCGCTTTGAATGCTACTCGAAGAAGACGGCGACGTTTTTGGCCCTTGGCAAAGAGTGCTCGCGCAACTGCGGCTTTTGCGATATCGACTTTTCCAAAAAGCCTGCCAAACCCGAGGCGGATGAGCCCGAGCGAATTGCCCTGTCTGTGAAAGAGCTGGGCTTAAAGCACGTTGTCATTACCATGGTAGCCCGTGACGATCTCGAGGATGGGGGCGCAGGGCAAATTGGTGCGATCATTAGAGAGACAAGAGCGGTCAACCCTGGCTGCACAATCGAAGTGCTCACCTCTGACTTTTGCGGCAAAGAGACTTCGCTCGATCTGGTGCTAAGCGAGTCTCCAGAAATTTTCAACCACAACATCGAAACGGTGGAAAGAATGTCTCCACGCGTGCGTCACAAGGCAACCTATGAGCGCACATTGGACGTACTAAGATATGCGAAGGGCAAGTGCATGCATGTGAAATCAGGGATCATGGTTGGTCTTGGTGAGACTAAGGAAGAGGTGTTTCAAACGATCGATGATTTATACGGTGCTGGCTGTTCAATCATCACGATGGGACAGTATCTACAACCAAACCACCGTAAATTGCTCGTGAAAGATTTTATCCACCCAGACGTGTTCAAAGAGTATGAAGAATATGGCCACAAAATTGGTGTAGAGTACATGCACTGCGGCCCTTTTATCCGTTCAAGTTACAACGCAGCAGAAGTTTTTGAAAAGGTATCGGTATGACAGAAGAAATTTACAAGCAGGCATGCGCTCATGCTATCGACAATGACTACGTAGAAGCGGCAAAACTTTTTAAAAAGGCAGCCGACTCTGGCCACACCAAAGCCCAGTACAATCTAGCTCTTTGCTTGCATGAGGGGCTGGGAGGCTATCAGGCGCACATGGAAGCGTTTCACTATTTTAAAATGGCAGCAGATGCTGGGCATATGAGATCCCACTATATGCTCGGCTGCTACTACACGATGAAGATCGTCCCATTTGGCTCGGAAGAAGATGGAGCTAACCACTTTAAAATTGCTGCCGATGGCGGCCTTGACGAGGCCCAATACAACTACGGCGTATGTCTCCTTGAAGGCAAAGGGGTGGAAAAGTCTTTTGATGGGGCGGTGAGATATTTTCAGATGGCTGCTGACCAAGGCAACCCTGAGGCTCTATACAACCTTGGGATATGCTCTAGCGATGAGAAAGCCATCAAGTGTTTGGAAAAAGCCGCTTCAAAGGGACACAAAGATGCTGGTGAGGCGTTAGCTAAAATCTTAAAGGGTCAGCTATCAAAGTCGCCGTCATAGTTCTCAATTGGAACAATGCTCCCGATACTCTAGCGTGTCTCAAATCTCTTGAAGGGGTGACCTATCCCCACTTGGTCATCGTGGTGGACAACGGCTCTACCGATAACTCTTTATGCCAAATCAAAGGCGCCTACCCAAAGCACACCTATATAGAAAATGGGGGAAACTTGGGCTTTGCAAATGGCAACAACGCAGGGCTAAAAAAAGGGATCGAACTAGGAGCAGATCTTTTACTTCTTCTCAATAATGATACAGAAGTGGCTCCTGGATTTTTAGATAGGATTGTGGAGGCGGCGAAAGCTCACCCTGAGGCGGGCGTCTTCGGCCCCAAGATCTATTTCTATGATGACCCGGCCACTATCTGGTATGCGGGAGGCAGTGTCGATCCCAAGACAGGACGGTGTTACCACGTGGGCTGCGGCGATCCCACTGGACATAATGAGATCAAAGAGACCGATTATGTTTGTGGATGCGCCCTGGCCGTGCGCAAAGAGGTAGTAGAAAAAGTGGGAGATCTCGCGCCTGAGTTTTTTCTGATCTGGGAAGAGATCGACTGGTGCTACCGGATCCGCAAGGCGGGCTATAAGTGCCTCTTCGTGCCCTCTGCAAAGGTCTGGCACAAAGTCTCCTCCTCATTTGAGGGGGGCAACCGAGGGCCAATGTGGCAGTACTATTACTTCCGCAATCGCCTCCTATTCCATAAGAGGCACGGAACCAAAAAAGGGCTCTTCCGAGCCGAGCTCTTCGATCTTTTGAGGACGAGCTTCCACCCTAAAACTCCTCCAGATGAGAGAGCCCGCTACCGGGCCGCTCTTCTAGGGGTCTGCGACTACTATTTGGGCAGGTTTGGCAAGGGAAGACTAGCCAAATTCACTCAATAACACCTCGCTAGACAAGATTAAAATAATTTGTTACTAATAAATATAGGGATGGAAGCAAAAGATGTGATTTCTCATCAGGAAGACGATAACTTCCTAAAACGTGTAGCTACGATTGTGCTTGCCGGTGGGCAGGGCACTAGGCTCTACCCCCTAACCTCTACACGCTGTAAACCCGCTGTCAGCTTTGGCGGAAGGTACCGTCTCATTGATGTCCCCCTCTCGAACTCTTTAAACTCGCGCATCAATCAGATCTTTGTCATCTCACAGTACTTTGCCTCCGAGCTCCACCAACACATCCTCTCAACTTATCAGCTCGATATGTTCCGCACTGGAGGACTAGAGCTCCTCACCCCTCAAGAGACCACTAAGGGCAAAGAGTGGTTCAAAGGGACCGCTGATGCTGTACGCCAGTCGCTCGACTACATCCTCCGCTCCAACGCCGAGTGGTTTCTGATCCTCTCTGGAGACCAGCTCTACAATATGGATCTCTATGAGATGCTCAACTTCGCTAAACAAAAAGATGCAGATCTAACCATCGCCTCGATCCCCGTCCTCGAGCCAGAGGCCAAACGGATGGGCCTTCTAAAAATCAACGCCGCCTCAACGATTACTAGCTTCCATGAAAAACCCCAGGACCCGGCTCTACTCAAAGAATACGAGCTGGCCAAACCGTTCCTTAAAGAGAACGGCAAGTCAGAAGAGACCACCCACTACCTCGCCTCCATGGGGATCTACGTCTTTAAGCGAAAAGCACTCGTCAACCTTCTCAAAATGCAGGGAGATGATTTTGGCAAAGACCTCATCCCAGCATTCATCGAGAAAGGAAAGTGCAGCTCATATATTTACCAAGGCTACTGGGAAGACATTGGAACTGTTAGCTCTTTTTACAAAGCCAATCTCATTTTAACCAAAGGGCAAGGGCTCAACACTTACGTCGAAGAGAACCAAATTTTTTCCACTCCCCAGCACATCCCCAACGCGCTGATCAATGGCACGAGAGTCACCGATTCGCTCATTGGACAAGGGGGGATCATCGAAGCAGATGAGATCACCCACAGCGTAGTGGGAGTGCGCGCGCTCATTAAAAAAGGGACCGTGATCCGCGATTCGGTGATCTTAGGCAACCGGACCTACCACCCCTTTATGAATCAAGAGATCCCCGCCACCCAATACTTTTCGATTGGCGAGAACTGCCACATCGAAAAAGCCATCATCGACGAGGATTCCAAGATTGGCAACAACGTCCAGCTCATCAACAAAGAGGGGCTAGACACCTACGATGGGGACGGCATTTTCATCCGTGACGGGATCATCATTGTCACCTCTGGGGCCGAAATCCCCGATAATTTCACTCT
>JAUHQI010000003.1 GCA_030408505.1 Candidatus Sacchlamyda saccharinae
ACACACAAGGATTTACTCTTTCTGTACAGTTTGAGTTCTAATCTAACTTGACCTTAAGTAAAAGCCTCAGAGGGATCCTCTGAGGCTTTTTTTTGCACTAAAATATCTTTTTCTCTATACAGAAAGTTAAAACAAACTTTTTTTGGAGAATTCTCATGCACAAGTCTTTAATCGCTTTATCTGTTCTTGGAACAGCCGGCGTCGCCTTCGCCGAGGAGAATTGCAAGCCGGAGCCACCTGCAACATGTTATACAGATGACTGCAGAAGCTGCTATTGCCTTGGCCCTGATAATACCATGGTGAATGCACCGGTAAATCCTCGCACGTGCGATGGTGACTGGATAATCAATGTCGCGGGCTTGTACTGGAATGCCCAACAAGATGGGATGGAGTATGCTATTGACAACCATGTAAGAACACCTGATATCACCGATATTGCAACCGAGTTTCCTCAAATTTTACAGCTCAATAATTTAGTCGATGCTGAGTATAAAACGCCTGACTTTGATTGGGACTGGGGCTTTAAAGCAGATCTTGGATACAATTTTACATGCGACGGTTGGGACATAGGTATTGCCTGGACATGGTACCGCGGAAAAGCTAACGACCACATAGAAGCGGAATTAGATGATAACCACACCTTATTGCCTCTTTGGTCAGCTTTTTCAAACATATACGGGTCTGTACTTTATGCCTCTGATATCGAATCGCATTGGAAACTAAATCTCAATCTCATTGATATCGAACTTGGAAGAGAGTATTGGACAAGTAAATTCCTTTCTTTCCGCCCATTTGTTGGCCTTCGAGTTGCGCACATCGATCAAAATTTTGAAATCCTACACAAAGGCGGCAGCTGGTCTGCTCAACAGACAGTTGGAGTCTCGGTTCAAGATGCGTACAATAACGAAATTGATCTAGAGAACGATTTTAAAGGCGTAGGTATCCGCTCAGGATTCGATACTACTTGGAATTTTGGGTGCGGCTGGGGGCTTTATGGAAACTTTGCAGCGTCGGTGGTCTATGGAAGATTTTCTATCGATCAAGATGAAGATATCCGTTTAGCAACAACCCCTTTTGACAAAATAAAGGTCCTTGAAGCCAAAGAATCATTTAAAGCATCTCGTGCAATGTTAGATTTCGCTCTTGGCATTCAGTGGTCGACTATGCTTTGTGAATGCCAGTATGGCTTGACGGTCCAGCTTGGGTGGGAAAAACACCTCTTCTTCCACCAAAATCAACTGTGGAGGACAAACCGCATCGGAGATAGCGCGGACGCAGTCTCTCTATTTGCAGGCTTACCAAACAACTCTGGAGAGAATGTATTCTTCCAACGTCGTGGAACACTCGACACACAAGGATTTACTCTTTCTGTACAGTTTGAGTTCTAATCTAACTTGACCTTAAATAAAAGCCTCAAAGGGATCCTCTGAGGCTTTTTTTGCTCTAAAATTTCTTCTTCTTTATATAGAGCTTGGATGGGAACAAGACCTCTTCTTCCATCAAAATCAAATGCGGAGAACGAACCGCATCGGAGATTTGTGAGAAGGTACGCCTCCTCCTTTCAATAGTGGAGAGAATGTATTCTTCCAACGTCGTAGCAGCCTCGACACCCAAGGGTGGACACTTACTTTACAGTTTGAATTCTAATTGTTTTTTATAGATAATTAGAGGTATGAAGAAAAGAGGGTTTGTATTAGGCCTTTCGTTAGTGTCTTGTGGCTTGATCGTGTTCCTCAGCGCGGGGAAAAAATTACCCGTCGAGGAAGTTCAAGTCCCAGAGCTAATTGCTCTTGAGCCAATATTCACCAGTCTTTCTGAAGAAAAAGAACTCGAACAGGATAACGAGACTGCTCCCGAGTGCGAAGAGCCAGTGACCATCGTAGGCGCCCCTGTTTTCCCTAAAACATGTGGAGGCGACTGGGTCATCACCGCTTCCGCCCTCTACTGGACAGCTCATCAAGATGGGATGGACTTTGCTATTCGCAACGCAGTACGCGTTCCTGTTGTCAATCCCGACCCCCCTGAGATTGATGAGCTCAATAACCTCATCGATGATGATTTGGAAGGGCCAAAAGGGAAATGGGAGTATGGCTTTAAGCTAGGCCTTGGCTACAACACAAGCTGTGATGGATGGGATTTAGATCTCGTGTGGACCCACTTCTCCCCAAGGTCTCATACCGATGTATCAGCAGGTGTTTCAGATAACCAATCTCTAGTCACCCTTTGGTCTGCCTTTGCACCAGCGCAAGGGGAGGTCAATTTCGCTCGAGACATCGAAGCCAATTGGAAGGTCGATCTAAACTTTGTCGATTTTGAGCTGGGAAGAGCCTATTGGACCAGCAAGAGAATGAGTTTGCGTCCTTTTATTGGCCTCCGTTTCTTAAGTATCAAGCAAGATTATGATCTCGAACACAAAGGGGGAAGCTGGAGCCCTCGAATCGACCCTGTGCAAGATCCTTTTACCGGAGAAGTTTCCTTAAACAACGACTACCGAGGTGTTGGCCTGCATAGCGGGATCGATAGTATTTGGCATTTCGATTGCGGTTGGGGCCTATATGGGAACCTCGCAGCGAATGTGGTTTATGGCTGTTTTGACATCTCTCACAAAGAGAATATCCGCTTAGCAGTGTCTCCCTATACCAAAACAGAAATACTCGATGCTAAGTCCCATTTTCGCGCTTCTAGAGCGATTATCGATCTTGCTCTTGGTATCCAATGGTCAGCACTGATTTGCGATTGCCAATATGGCATATTGGCAAGGCTCGGATGGGAGAGCCACCTCTTCCTTCATCAGAATCAAATGTGGCGCGTTGTCCGCATTGGCGACACAGCCAATCAAACCCAAGGCCAAAACGTCTTTCACCACCGCCGAGGAACCCTCGACACCCAAGGCATAACCCTAGCCCTCGAATTCCTCTTCTAAAGAACAGGCAGTGGTAATTTTGTATAGAGATTTAAACTAGTGTAAGGGCCGCTATAGATTTTCTGCGGGATGATCCTCTGGTCATCCCGTCCAGCGGCTCTGCCGTCTTGAGCTATTCTGACTTCAGCAAATCACCCCTCCCTCCAGGCCCCGTGTAAAACACTGATGGCCTGATCGAACGGGGCGATTTTCCATCGCCATAATAGCCATCGGCTGCTTGAGCACTCCGTCGGACTCCGCCCTCCTCCGTGTCCCGCGCAGGGCCACATGAAAACAGGTAAGCTCTTATTTGCATTTGAACTGGCCCTCCAGAGGACGGGGAAGGGGGCGGAGCCGGCTTCCTCGCTTCTGGAGCCCGAGGCTATTATGGCAATGAGAAACCGGTCCGTGTGAAAGGGGATCAGTGCTTTGCACGGCCCCTTGAGCGTAGGATCCGATTTATCACAGTCAGAATAGCTCAAGACGGCAGAGCCGCTGGACATGGCGACCAAAGGATCGCCATGCAAAAACCTATAGAGGCCCTAATTTCGTTGGCAACAAAAACCTCTCTTTTTCTCTTTTGCCTAGTTGCGGAATTCGTGGATGAAGTTGGCAACGAGTGCGCTCCAGCCAGTTTGGTGGGATGCACCCAAGCCTTTGCCCGTTTCTGGGTTGTAGTATTCATGGAAGAGAATACAGTCGCGCCAGTTGGGATCCTTTGCAAAGGGAAACTCTGGTCCAAAGACGGGGCGTTTGCCCTCTTTGTCTAGTGCAAAAATATTGATCGCTCGATCGGCAAATCCCTTAGCCATTGAGGCGATATCTATGGGAGGCTCATCTTTAGTTTGGATCGTGATGTCTTCTTCGTAGGCCTCTGTGAGTTTAGAGAGCGACTCGACGAGGAGGAAGTTGGTTGGCATCCAGATAGGCCCTCTCCAATTCGAGTTACCTCCCTTTACACGGTAAAGAGATTCAGCAGGCTCATAACCTACCTGCTTGTCTTGATAGACAAAGGGATTTTTCTCATGGAAACGCGATAGACTCCGCAAGCCATATTTAGCCCGAAACTCTTCTGGATCCCAGACATACTTAAGGACACTCTCGAGTTGTTTGGCATTCATCAGAGTGCAAACATAGTGCTTTTTCCCATCTTTGACAGTGGGAATAATGCAAGCTTCTACAAGGTCTTTGCGGTTATTCATAAACCACTGGAAATTGGTGTAGAATTCCGAGTGCTGCTCAATAAAATCCTCATGGAGAATTTCAACAGCGAAGAGAGGGATAAGACCTACAAGGGAACGAACACGAAACTTTGTATAGTTCCCATCAGGGTGTGTGAGAACATCGTAGAAAAAGCCATCTCGATCACTCCACATCTCGTAATCTCGATTTCCTCGCAATTTCATCGCGTGGGCGATGTAGACATAGTGCTGAAAAAACTTGGTTGCCAGCCCCTCGTACACTTTATTACTTTTACTTAGTTCTAAGGCGATGCGCATCAAGTTGAGGGCAAACATTGCCATCCATCCCGTTCCATCCGACTGTTGCAATACAGCGCCCCCTGGCAGCTTATCCGATCGGTCGAGGACTGTGATGTTGTCGAGGCCTAAAAATCCCCCCTCAAAGACGTTGTTACCCTTATTGTCGACCTTGTTCACCCACCAGGTGAAATTTAAAAGGAGTTTGTGGAAGCATTTTTCTAGAAATTCTACATCCCTCTTGCCTGTTTGTTTCTCTTCCATATGGAAAATACGCAAGACAGACCAAGCATGAACGGGAGGATTCAGGTCTGAAAAATCCCATTCGTATGCGGGGATCTGTCCGTTGGGATGTTGAAATTGATCAAAGAGAAGCATCCAAGTCTGCTTTTTAGCAAATTCTGGATCAATCAGAGCGTAGGTGACACAATGAAAAGCATGATCCCATGCAGCAAACCAGGGATATTCCCACTTATCGGGCATGAGCATAATCCGCATCGAGTTGAGATGCTTCCAGTGGTTATTTCGACCTTTGAGCCTATCTTCAGAAGGGGGGTTCTCTGCGTCGTCACCTTTGAGCCACTGCCCTACATCGAAGAAATAGATTTGCTTGGTCCAAATAAGACCTGCAAAAGCTTGACGTTGGACCTTTTTTTCATCTTCGCTAGCCTTCTCTGGTTGGATGGAAGAGTAAAATTCGTCTGCTTCCTGTTTACGTTTTGTGAAAATTTCTTCGATATCAGCGAGAGGATTTTCCATAGGCTGATTGGTGAAGCGGAAATAAAACACAGCACTCTTCCCTGGTGCCACAGCATCTACTTTGTAGTGTAAAGCGGCTTTACTTCCTTCCCTAGCATTTGCAGCATCTTCTCCATTGCAAATTTTTTGATGAAAAGCTCCCTTTAAGTCCGTTTCATTTTCCGTAAAGAGGGCTTCAGCTCCCTCTGGCCCATATAGGTAACGCTTGCCAAGCTTGTATTCGATGGGAAGATTTTTTATGGGAGGCATATTTGCCTCATCGGCAATTAAGCAATTTCCTTCTCCTGTGATTTTGGGCCTTTCTGCCCCCTCTTGCCAAGACCACTGATTGCGAAAGAGCATCTGCATCAGATAGTGCAGAGGTGCAGGATCCGGACCCCGATTGAATGCCTCTACCTTGATGCATACACCCTCTTCGGTATCTTTGGCATACTCGATAAAGATATCAAAATAGCGTCCCTCATCAAAAATCCCCGTGTCGATAAGCTCGTACTCTGGATCTTCCGTTCCCCTTTTACTATTTTCTTCTCTAAGTTTTTGATAGGGGTATTCACCCTGCGGATATTTGTAGAGATACTTCATGTAAGCGTGCGAAGGAAGACCATCAAGGTGATAGTAGCATTCTTTGACATCCTCTCCATGATTCCCTTCGAAAATAGTAAGACCAAAGAGCCGCTCTTTTAAGTGAGAATCTTTTTCATTCCAAAAAGCAGGGATCAAAACCAAAGTTTGGTACCGATCGCACCAACCAGCAATCCCATCTTCTCCCCAACGATAGACCCTAGTTTTCGCGTCTTCATAGGGAAAATAATTCCAGGAGTTTCCATCCTCGCTATAATCTTCGCGCACCGTTCCCCAAGCCCTTTCAGAGACATAGGGGCCCCACTTGTACCAAGGCGCCACAACCTCGTCTTGCCCAAAAGCTAGACGCTCATGCTCATTCGTGTTTTTGGGCATAATAAGCCGCTCCTAAAAGTGCTGTGTGTTCATTGAGTACTACCTTCACCGGTATACCGAGAAGTAGAGAGGTAAATCGCCCCTTCTGAACAAACCGTTTCATAAAAGAGCCTTCCGCCAGCTCATTGAGAATTTTCGGAGCGATCCCACCCCCAATATAAAGCCCCCCAACCGAGAGCATTTTAAGCGCCAAATTCGCCGCCTCGCTCCCATAAATCGAAACAAAAAGATCCAAAGCCCGCTCGCAAGCCACCGACATACTCTTCATCCCCATCTCCGTAATCACGTAAGAAGGATCCGCCTCCTCCATCGCCTTTTTCACATGCTCTTCTTCCTTCTCAAGCCCCTCATCAATCAAAAACCGATAGACATTCGTAAGCCCCGGACCCGACAAAATCCGCTCAAAAGACACGTGATCATACTGCTTACGCAAGTACTTCCAAAGCCTGTACTCAATCTCATTTTCAGCAGCAAAGCTGCAGTGCCCCCCCTCGCAAGCAAAAGGGTGATACTCCTTTCCATCCCAGTAGAGCCCCGCCTCGCCAAGTCCCGTCCCTGCAGAGATCAGCGCCGCATTGCCCTCATGTTTTTTCCCCTCATTCAGCGTAAAAAACTCATCCCCTTTCAAGCAATTGATCCCAAAAGCATTCGCCTCCAGATCATTGATCAAAGAGACATGGGCAATCCCCACCTCCCTTTCCATCAAATCAGCATCGATGATCCAGGGAAGATTCGTCGCTTTGCATTTGCGATCTTGAATAGGACCTGCAATCCCAAAACAAGCCCGCTCAACCGGATAGCCCGGATTGGCTCCCAAGAACTCCTTCACGATACTGCGCAAGTTTTCATGTTCAGAACTTTTGAACTTCGCATCGAACCGCTTCTCCCCCTCTTCAAAAAGAGCCAGATGCGTTTTTGTTCCGCCAATATCGCCTGCTAAAATCACCTCTCCCATAACTGGGAGTAAAGCACTTTTTTTTATTGTGTACAATAGGTGAAATCGTCAATCTATAGGCAAGAGAACAAAGGAGATTCCATATGTCAAACGAAGGAAAGAAAAAAGCACTAGAACTTGCCGTTGCGCAAATTGAAAAACAGTTTGGGCAAGGCTCTGTCATGACAATGGGAAAACATAGAGCCTCGCGAGAAATCCTAACCATACCCACTGGCTCGATCGCACTAGATATCGCCATCGGTACTGGCGGAGTTCCAAGAGGACGGGTCACCGAAATCTACGGCCCAGAATCTTCTGGTAAATCGACACTAGCTCAACACATCGTCGCCAACGCGCAAAAGATGGGAGGTGTAGCCGCCTACATCGACGCCGAGCACGCACTCGACCCCGCCTACGCTGCAAAAATCGGCGTCAACCTCGACGAACTCATGATCTCCCAACCCGACTCTGGAGAAGACGCGCTCAACATCGCAGAAATGCTCGCCAGATCCAACGCCGTTGACATCATCGTCGTCGACTCGGTCGCCGCCCTCGTCCCTAAAAGCGAACTCGAAGGAGAGATCGGTGACTCATTCATGGGCCTACAAGCGCGCATGATGTCGCAAGCCCTTCGCAAACTCACATCAACCCTCTCCAAAAGCAACACCGCCGCCATCTTCATCAACCAGATCCGCGAGAAAATCGGCGTCATGTTCGGCAACCCCGAAACCACAACCGGAGGCCGCGCCCTCAAATTCTACTCCTCCGTCCGGATGGACATCCGCCGCATCGGCTCAATCAAAGGAGCCGACAACGTCGATGTAGGGAACCGAGTGAAAGTAAAAGTCGTGAAAAACAAAATCGCGCCACCTTTCAAAATCGCCGAGTTCGACATCCTCTTCAACGAAGGGATTTCTCGCTTTGGATCTATCATCGACCTCGGTGTAGAGTTTGGCATCATCGATAAGAAAGGAACCTGGTTTAGTGTTGGTTCAACGCGCCTTGGCCAAGGCAGAGAAGCCGCTCGCGAAGAACTGCGCAAAAATCCCGATCTCACAGCAGACGTCGAGAAAAAGATCTTCGCTCAATGCGTAGAAAAAGGATTACTCCAAGGCAAAAAAGAAGAAGTAAAAACTCCTACTACAGCCGGAAAAGCAGAGTAATATCCATCTTATAAGGCGATCGAAAGGTCGCCTTGTAATCAAAGCATAAGAATCAGCGACTCCTTGAGGGAAGCGAGGTTTTCCTCAATCCGCCACACGCGGAGATTTTGCTGAATTTACTGCAGCTATTACCTAGATCAACGGTATTAGTCGAATTCGTGGATGAAAGTATGGTGACTGTAACCTTCGGATCTTTGTAGGATGCAAATCAGCTATTCTTTTCTTTATCTAATGAACAGGATAGTGTTTCACACAGACTGCTGAGCGTAGGATCCGATTTATCGAAGTCAGAATAGCTCAAGTAAGCAGGGCTACCGGACGGGGCAAACGAAGTTTAGCCCCGCAGAAAAAATGATAGCAGCCCTAGATCAGATCCTCGAACCTCATTTCTTACCCCATCTTGGCATAGGCTTGGGCGGTTTTACCCAGCATGTGGATGAGCTTTTCGAAGGAAGGGGTGTCTAGGTGAAGGCTTTTTAGAAGAGCTTGGAATTGTTCCATCTCTTTTTGGAAAACATTGAAGGCTCTTTCGGGGCCGAGGACTTTCGCTGCATTGATCTCGCGCTGATTCCGCTCATCTTGTGCAACATCGCCCATGTCATCAGCAATTTGGAAGGCCATCCCAAAGTGATAGGCACACTGTTTGACCTCATCGAGCCTGCTGAGCATACCACCACCAAAGAGCCAGCCAAAGACAAAGGCCACCTCGAAGAGGGTCACCGTTTTTTTATAGAGGACCTCTTTTACCGTTTCAAAACTGTGATTGGGGGGATAGAGATCAAGGTATTGCCCGTGGGTTGCCCCGGCGATGCCGGCCGCTTTGCTAGCTGTCTGGATAGCTAGAGAACACACATCACCTGCAAAACCAGAGAAAGGAGGACGGGCTTCTTTCATGATTTCTGCATTTTCATGAATTTTTTCATAGCCTGCAAAGATGAGAGAATAGCTCGCTAAAAGGGCAGTCGATTCGCCATAAGTTCTGTGCAGAGATGGCTTTTCTCGCCGCTCATCATCGTTGTCCATGCAAGGAAGATCATCAGCAATGAGTGAGGCAGTGTGCATAAATTCAACAGAGAGGGCCGCTGGCGCGACATCGAGGTCGTTGCCAAGCCCTTCCCCCACCATCATCGTAATAATCGGTCTGAGCCGCTTACCGCCGCTTAAAAGGGCATACTCACAAGCATCGCGCAGCTTATTTTTTGTCCCAAAGGAAACAATGCTTTTAGCGATCTCCTTTTCGATTTGATCGCGAAGGAGAAAAAAAGATGATTTAGAAACAACTTCTGTCGACATGATCTTGCACCACCGTTTGTTTAGTAGAACGAACTTTCGCATGAGGGGGAATAACACCCCCGATCGCTAAGCAGGGATAGCAAAGCGCTTCTCTGCCCATAACTGTTGCGGGATTTAAAACGGCATTACATCCAATCTGGACACCATCGCCGAGAATAGCCCCGAGCTTTTTTAAATTTGTGGGAATTTTTTCCGCCCCATCTGAAATCTGTATCAGTTGGTTGTCGAGTCGCAGGTTAGCCAGCTTTACGCCCGCACCCAAATTCACCCGATTGCCCAAAAAAGAATCTCCAACGTAATTGAAATGAGCGCAACAAGCCCCATCGAGCAAAATAGAGGATTTCAATTCTGTGGCGTGTCCAATGATACAATCACTACCTGTAATGACATTACCTCGAATATAAGCACCATGGCGGATCTGGCAATTTTCGCCGATGATACAAGGGCCTCGAATGAAAGCCCCCGGCTCTACTACAGTTCCTTTCCCAATAGAAATTTTTTCGGGATTCACAAGAGTCACCCCTTCCGGGATGGGACACTGGATCATCCCCAGTTGGGCTTTTTCTAAAAAAGATTCAATGCGTGCCAAAGCTTCCCAAGGAAATCGACAATCCTTAAAGAGCTCCTTTAGAGCATATCCATCCAAATCAAAGAACTGATTCAAGTAAAATTTTTCCATACCCATGTAAACTATAACCAAATTGCTATTATTTCTAAAGAATACTCACTTTATATGCTATACTCTTCTTCTTCTGGGGGTGTGGAAATGTTGATAACCCTAGGATTTTCATAGGGGAAAAGGGCTGTCGACAATTTGTTCACGGATGGAAGATAAATTGAAGAAAACTAAGGTTTGAACAATGCATGAAGAGCTTATGACCAAGCTATCAACAGACTTTTCCACAATAAAAGGGAAGAGCACCGGCTGGCGCTGCCGCGCCAAGCTCGCCGTCCGCGGTACAAGCAAAGAGCCCAAAATTGGCCTATTCAAACCCGGCACACATGAAGTAGAAGACCTCATCGATTGCCTAGACCACCATCCTTCCATCAATAAAGCCCTCAACATCCTCCGCTCCCGCAAATTCCACCCCTATAATGAAACCACCCAATCAGGAGATCTTCGCTACGTTCAGCTTACCACTTCGCGCCAAACCGGAAAAGTCCAACTCGTCTTAGTGGCAAACGGCAAAGACAAATGCCACGAGCTAGCTAAACAGCTCCAAGCAGCACACGATTGGCACTCGATCTGGATCAACATCCAAGACAAAGCCACCAATACCATCTTTGGCCCCAACTGGCTCCATCTCTACGGCCCCCGCTACCTAGAAGAAGAGCTCCTCGGCCTTCCCTTCTACTTCCACCCCGCCTGCTTCATCCAAGCCCACCTCGACCTCTATGAACAAATCCTCTCCGACATCAAAAAACTAACCCAGCCAGGTCATATCACAGAGCTCTACGCAGGAGTCGGTGCCATCTCAAGAGTACTCAACCGACCCGCCACCCTCATCGAGACAAATCCATACGCCCAAGAGTGCTTTGAAAAAAGCCATCCCCCCACCCACCTAGAATACATCACAGGCAAAAGCGAAGACCACACCCACCACTTCCAAGACATCCTCATCGTCGATCCTCCCCGTAAAGGCCTAGATCCGAAAATCATCCAAGATACAAAAGATCTCAAGCAGATCCTTTACCTGAGCTGCAACCCAGAAAGTCTAAAACGGGACATAGAAGATCTAAAAAAGCTAGGCTGGAAAATCCAAGACGTTAAGGGATACGAACTTTTCCCTAATACGCCTCATGTAGAAATTTTAGTAAACTTAGTTAAAGAATCTGGGTGAGAGGACTCGAACCTCCGACCTCTTGCACCCCATGCAAGCACGCTACCAGGCTGCGCTACACCCAGATACTAGATAGATTGCAGGCCTTCGAACTGAAATTCTGCATTCTTGAACTCTTTTACGCCGATGCGGGCACACTCTTCGATGATCTTTTCTAAGACATCGCCAGGGTGTACTTCTGCAGCGGAGATATCGACCTGGATACTGGCGGAGAAGTTTACTCCAGCTCTGATTCCTTTTACCATAAAATTGGCGTAGATCGATTCCTTTTTTCGGGAAATATTTTTGAAACGAATGAGGTTGTTTTCTGTTAAGTCTTCCATAGGAGCACTATCGTACGAGGATTTGAGCTAAAAGTCAATATTCCATAGAATCGAACCCATGCAATTAGCGAAAAATTGGCATGAGATCTTAAAAGATGAGATCGCCAAACCCTATATTCAGGACCTGAAAGAGTTTTTGAAAAAGGAGCGGGAAGCGGGACAGGAGGTCTATCCTCCCGAGTCGCTGATTTTTCATACCTTTGGGGTCACTCCGTTTGAGGATGTGAAGGTGGTGATCATGGGCCAAGATCCCTATCATGGACCTGGCCAGGCGCATGGGATGAGTTTTAGTGTTCCCGATGGGGTGGCGCTGCCCCCATCACTTAAGAATATTTACAAGGAAATCGAGGCCGATTGCGGCATTCAGCCGGCTGCGACGGGGTGTTTAACGAGTTGGGCCAAGCAAGGTGTTCTTATGCTCAATGCGACTCTTACGGTGCGAAGGGGCGAGCCCAAATCCCACCATGGGCAGGGCTGGGAGCGATTCACCGATGCGGTCATTGAAAAGCTGGCGGAGCGAAAAGATCCGATTGTCTTTATTTTATGGGGAAAGTCGGCAAAAGAAAAGTGCCAGCATCTGCTAGCACATACTCATCATGCGGTATTGACCTCTGCCCATCCCTCGCCGTTTTCGGCCTACAATGGATTCTTTGGCAATCAGCACTTCTCTAAGACCAATCAATTCCTCAAAAAATGGGGCAAAGAGCCCATTGATTGGGCGATTAGTTAAATAACGCGCCGAAATGTCTTTGGAAAAATCCTTTTCCAAGTTCTGCAGCATCGCTCGCTTTTGCAGCCGCTTTAGCTTTTATGGCTTCTTGCTGTTCAGATGTAAGTACTTTATCGATTCCCTGCTTGATTTTAGCGAGGGTGAAACGGGTGGCTTTTTCAACAAGTCCTGCAAGGATGAAGAGCACTCTTGCACCGATTGTAATAGCACTACGAGCAATGTGCGTTACAATGTGTTTGTTTCCTTGTTTTGCGAAATTATACTGGAAAATCATTTCGTTGAAAGGAATTGAATCCTTCAATGCAAAAGTTGTAGGGGCATTCAATCTGTTTAAACTTAAAATTGGCATTTTTAATCACCTTAGTTAATAATATTGCTATATTCTATTAACAAATCTTAATAAAGTCAACTCAAATAGAAATTAGCAATCGCCTAAAAAAATGCTTACTAGCGAGTAGTTGAAAGCAGTAAAAGAAGCCCCTGCCCCAGTGCATAAAATATCTCCTACTATTTTTTGGGATAGGGAGTTTTTATCCTGTTCAACATCTAATATAGTAAGAAAAATGAGGCCTATCAAGCCAATTGTGCCACGGACTATACCTTCAATTAGGCCTACAATGACTGTGCAGAAATCCCAGGCTTTGGTTAGAATTCTTCCACCTAAGTTGGGATACTTGTATTCTCCCTCCTCTGTATGCGTGCATAGGTACATGCTGCCAGAGAGGGATATTAAGGGTGTGATTTTGATATCGCGTCCAAACATGGTGTTACTATATAAAGTATTTATTTAAATGTCAAGAAAAAATTATAAAGAAGTTTCTCGGAAATACCGCTCGGATGGACAAGATAAGCAGCTCACAGCTAGTGAGATAGAGTCTTATCAGGTGGCTCGTATGCCGGCGACCTTAGCTGCCAATCGGGCTGTTTTTGAGGAGATAGCGGGCAGAATCGATCATCCGGTGACTTCTTTCCTTGATATGGGGGCAGGTCTTGGGGCGGGGCTCCTCGCTGCCAGGGAGGCCTTTCCAATAGAGAAGGCTCTATTGGTGGAGAAAAATCGTCATATGATCGCCAAGGGAAAAACACTCGTTGGTGCAGAGTGGGTTGCAAGGGATTTTTTGGGATTTGAGCCAAAAGAGGCCGATTTAGTCCTATTTTCCTATTCTTTGGGGGAGATTTCAAAGCGAGAAGAGGTTCTGAAAAGAGCTTGGGAGGCCGCGAAGACTTTGGTGATCATCGAGCCAGGCACTCCTACTGGGTTTTCTGTAATTTTGGGGGCGAGAAAGCGCCTCATCGAGTGGGGTGGGCATATGGTGGCCCCCTGTCCCCATATAGAGCAATGTCCGATGGAAGGGAAGGACTGGTGCCACTTCTCTGTCAGGTTGGAGAGGACAAAGGAGCATAAGCTAGCCAAAGGTGCTACGCTTGGGTTTGAGGATGAAAAGTACTCTTATGTCGCTTTTTCTAAAGTGGAGGGGGAAACCTGCATGGGTAGAATTGTTCGCCATCCCTTGAAGCGGTCGGGGCATGTGATTTTGCAGATCTGCGGGCAAGAGGGTTTGGTAGAAAAAACGATCACAAAAAAAGAGGGCGCTGTTTACAAAAGGGCACGAAAAATTAGCTGGGGGAACCCTTTTCCGTAGTTTGGGGCCATGATGGATCGGGACAGGTTTTGAAGCCACAAGTTGTAAACGCTAAAAAGAGATTGGCGATTGTGATCACGATCAGAGAAACATTTGCTAGTTTCTGAAACCAATTTAGAGGCGCTCGTGGCTTTTGATCTGCTCTGTATAGAAAAAGAAGGACGACTAAAGCAAGTAAAGAGCTGCAGAAAACAAGAAAAGCCCACGTATACATGCCATATCCTAGGACGGGCGTTCCAAAAACTGGAAAGCCGGGGCAAATATGAAGGAGTATCTGTCTCACCGAGACCGATCCCCCTAGGATAGTGCTCAATAGTGAGAGTGCATAGTGGGGCACGCGAACACCAAGGCTAAGGTTCATCATCAGGCCAGTTGCTACGCCAACCATTCCAACGCGCTGCAGAAAGCAAAGGGGGCACGGGGGCCCTTCTTTGGTGAGCTCTTGATAGAAAGCAGCTGCGATCACTCCCATCAATACGAGGATAAACAGGGCATTGGCATTGCGGACAAAACTCTTCATAGCCTTATAGGGAGTTTAACGGTTACATGAAACACGAACAGTCCCAACATGATCAATAAATTCAAAACCAACAAGGCAATGGCCAGATTTCTCTTCTTAAAGAGAATAAGCCCCTGCGTCAGAAGGTAGATGAAAAAGATGCCTGACATCATTTTTTGAACGCATTGTAAAAGAAGGCTACGACACCACCGGCAATGAAGCCATCAAAAAAGCCCCAAATGCCTCCAATAACTGCTCCGATAAAAGAGGGCTCATAGCCAATATACAGGGATGACATCACAGAAACGAAACCGTTCCCCCAGTCAAACATGGATGCCCAGCCTGCAGCGAGCATACTAAGACCCCAGTAAATGCCGACGCCAAGCGCCATACCAATTGCGCTCATCTTTGCTGATTTTTCTCTAGCCATCCTATTCCTCCTTAAGCTATCTTTTTCTTAGGAATCGTTGATTTAAGTTTTTTTTGCAAGGGTTGTATCGTGTTAAAAGGAAGCATAGTTGCGTTAATTACACCGTTTGATGAGTTTGGTAATCTGGATTTAATTGCTTTAGAAAAGCTTTTAGCTTTTCATAAAGAATCTAAAACAGAGGGACTTGTCCTCTGCGGGAGTACTGGTGAGGGAAGTACCCTTACCAAAGATGAGAAGCTCCTCATTTTTCAACGGGCAAAAAAAATTCTGGGCGGAAAAATTCCCCTTATTGCCGCGACCGGGACCCAATCGACGAGAGAAAGTGTCGACCTAACCTTAGAGGCGAAAAAGATTGGGATGGATGGTGTGATGGCTATTGTTCCGTACTATGTCCGTCCCACACCAGCAGGGTGCTTGGCCCATTTTCAAGAAATTGCCAAGGTGGGCTTGCCAATGGTCGTCTACCATCATCCCGGCAGAACGGGGACAAAACTCTCTGCTCGTGAACTAAGCCCTATTATCGAAATTCCAGAGGTGATCGCCCTCAAAGATGCGACGGCCGACTTTGCTCTTGCGGGTGAGCTTGTCGATCAAATACCCCATTTTTCAGGAGACGACAGTTTGCTTTTGCCTCAACTCGCGCTTGGATTTGCAGGCTCGATCTCAATTGTGGGCAATATCATTCCCAGAGAGTGGAAAGAATTCATATTAGCTGGGACTAAAGAACAGTTTTTTGCTCATAAGAAACTCATCGACGCCTTAAATCTTGAGACCAATCCTCAATGTGTAAAATATGCAGTTTCGCTTTTAGGGCTATGCCGGTCTACAATGCGCCTTCCCCTTTTAGAGCCGACGCTGGAAAACCAGGTAAAGATTAGAGATGCTTGCCCGACTGCTGAATTAGCTTGGCAATGAGACCTGTCCATCCCGTCTGATGGCTTGCGCCAAGGCCCATCCCTGTATCTCCATGAAAATATTCGAAGAAAAGGGGGTGGTCGTGAAAAGTCTGCTCACCAAAGACAGGACTCTTGCCCTCACCGTCTTTTTGGTAGATCCCAATCAAACGCTTGGAAAGCTCAATCGACACATCCCAAAGATTAAGATGGTTGCCAGAGCCAGTTGGAAATTCGACTTTTAACTCATCGCCATAGTAGTGGTGAAAGCGTTGCAGAGCCTCGATGAGGAGAAAATTAATCGGAAACCAAACAGGACCTCTCCAATTGGAGTTGCCTCCAAACATTCGATTGTCCGATTCCCCTGGGACATATTTGACCTCATAGGGGTGATCGTTTGCTTTGAATACATAGGGGTTTTTCTCATGGTATTTTGAGATCGAACGGATCCCATGGGGGGAGAGAAACTCCTCTTCATCGAGCATGTATTTTAAAATGCTGATCAACTGCTCTTTGGTGACCACAGAAAGGAGGCGCCGGTCCTTTGTTCCCCCTTCGCGGATACAAGCGAGATTGAAGCTGACGTCCGGTCTCTTGGAAATAAACCAGTCCATTCTCCGCTTGAAAACGGGCATTTTCTCCAAAGTGTCTGGCTCGACCGTCTCAACTGCTAAAAGGGGAAGAAGCCCAACAAGGGAACGCACTTTTAGAGGAATCATTTCATTACTTGGCAAATGCAAGATATCGTAGAAAAAACCATCTTCTTCGTTCCAAAGGGAGTGGTGATCAGACCTCGTCATCGCAGCGCTGATACGCAAGAAGTGCTCGAAAAATTTTGTGGCCATATCCTGATAAATGGCATCATCCTCTGCTAAATGCAGCGAGATCTTCATCAAGTTGATGCAGTAAAAGGTCATCCATGCAGAACCATCAGACTGATCGATGTGTCCGCCTGTGGGCAGTGTACTACTCCGATCGAATACGCTAATATTATCCATCCCAAGGAATCCTCCTTGGAACACGTTGTTGCCCTCTTCATCTTTTTTGTTGACCCACCATGTAAAATTCAACAGAAGCTTATGAAAGTTCCCCTCTAAAAAAGCTCTATCTTCTTTCCCATACTTTTTAGCATCGATCTTGTAGGTCCGCCAAAGGGCCCACGCGTGGATGGGAGGATTGACATCGCTAAAGCTCCATTCGTATGCAGGAAACTGCCCATCGGGGTGCATATACCACTCTCTGGTCATCAGCGTTAGATGTCGCTTAGCGTAGTCGGGATCAATCAATACAAGAGGCAGACAATGAAAGGCGCTATCCCACGCACAAAAGTAGGGATACTCCCAGTTATCGGGCATCGAGAGGACGTCAAAAGCTGTCAAATGCTCCCACCGCTCATTTCTGACTTCCGAGTGGCTTGCTGGATAATTGGGATCTCCTTTAAGCCATTGGGTTTGATCGAGGTAATAGAACTGCTTGGAAAAGAGCATCCCGGCAAAAGCCCTTCTCTGCAAACTCTTCATCTCTTCTGAGCAATGTTCTTCCTGAATGGAATCATAAAAGTCGTCCGTCTGTTTTTCCATTTTTTCAAAGATTTTGGGATGGATCTTCCCTTTTTTCGGGGCTAAACGCAAACGCAAAACCCTTTTTTCTCCCGAAGCGAGTGTCCACTGAAATTTAGCAGCAGCTTTAGTGCCTCGCATCTCTGGATTTACATCTCCCCCTTCAATCACATGACGACCAATGGCATCTTTAGGATAGGGGACCTTTTCATCGTTGTCACAGAAAAGAAACTCACCCGGTTCATCCGTGTGGTAGTGATACTGACCCAAAACAGGGTGTTTGAGCGCTATCCCATCCTCTTCCTGCCAAAGCTCCGGCTTGCCGCCATCATCGCCGGTGGGTCCATTCTCATAGCCCCACCGCCAAGTGTTGCGAAACCAAATCTGGGGCAAAACGGTAACCGCCGCCGATTCTTTCCCCCTATTTGTCACAGAAATCCGACAGACAATCTCATCGACCTCTTCCTTAGCATACTCAATAAGAACATCAAAGTAGCGATCTTCGGCAAAAATCCCCGTATCGAGGATCTCATACTCTCCGTGCTCTAAGCCTCGTTTCTTATTTTCTTCCCTCAAGTTCTCATATGGAAAAGCCCCATGCGGGTACTTGTAGAGCATCTTGGTATAGCTAGAAGTGGGCGTGGCGTCCAAGTAATAGTAGAGCTCCTTCACATCTTCGCCGTGGTTGCCCTCTTCACTGCTAAGCCCAAACATCCGCTCCTTTAAAATGGGATCCTTCCCATTCCAAAGAGCGATTCCCATACAGACATACTGTCCCCGATCGCAAAACCCACCGAGGCCGTCTTCGCCCCAGCGGTAGACCCGTTTGTGGGCCTCATCAAAAGAAAAAGCATTCCACGGGCTGGTCCCCTTCCCATAGTCCTCACGAACCGTCCCCCAGGCCCGCTCACTTAAGTAGGGACCCCACTTTTTCCAGTTCTTTTTTCTCTTGCGATGTTCTAAAAGTCGCTTCTGCTCATTCATAATTCCCTTATTGCAAAACATAAAATAAAATGGTATAATCGTTTGCTATGATTTCAGTAAGATCTATTTCCTGTAGTTTAAATCCTTTAGACCAATTTGTTGAAAAACAAGTATGCGATCGATTTGAGGTGAAACCTAGATCAAAGTTTCACTTAGTAGAAAATGGAACACATTATCTGGTTACAGCTAAAGCCCGGGAAGTCTTTTTCGATGATGATATGCCACCCAGTGACAAGCCAGATGTGCATATTGATGTGCAAAAACTCTCCTTCGATGAGGCAAGCGCGCGCTTTCCAAGTACGCCTGCAACCTACAGTGCTTTTGTCAACAGCCTTTCAGATCTTCCCCTTATTGATCTTAAACTTAAGCTCACCGTCTTCTTTTCTCATGAAATTAGACACGGGATGGCGGGTATAAGAGGATCTGACCACGAAATCTCAATGGAGCTTTTGAGCGCATGTATTCAAAAAAAGAAGCGGGCCCTTTATCGAGGAAACGACACCGAGTTCTATTTGTTTGATGACGACTCAAAACGAGTGATCAAGATGGTAGTCCGCTATCCTACAGACGAGTCCCTTGAAGAGCAAAAGCGGGTGACCATTTTGACAGCCTTTTACCCAACCCGCAGCTATCTGAGATATCAACTGGGGAATTGTTCTGACGCGCGTTTCCAAAGCTGGATAGATAGCCTTCCTAAAGTATCTATATTGTGATTCAAGACTTGGCTCTGAGCTTCGTCAGCTTTTTCTCAAATTTTCCATCAACTAATCGCACCGTGTCTTTAAACACGGCTGTTTTTCGCTGATGAAAAATTTGAGGGGCCTCCTCGCCCAAACCCAAGTTTTGAATTGGTTTTTAGTATACCAACCTTGCAGTAAATTATTGCAGTGTATACCTTGACTAGGTATATACAAAAAAAAGGTGCCAAAAGATGGCGATACGCAGCTTCAAAGATTCAGAAACTGAGGATTTTTTTAAAAAAGGAACTCGAGCTCGGAAAAGGGGTTGGGATCAAGTCAGAGAAGTTGCTAAAAGGAAGTTGGACATGCTCGATTACGCTTAAGAACTTGATGACCTACGTTCTCCGCCCAATAATCGCTTGGAAAGTCTGAAAGGTCGCTTTAAAGGGCTGTATAGTATACGAATAAATGATCAATGGCGGGTTGTTTTTGGTTGGGACCGTCAGCCATTTGATGTACAAATTATTGACTACCATTAGAGGAAAAAATATGAAAAGAAAACCGACAACTCCTGGAGAAATTCTTTTCGAAGAGTTTCTTGTTCCTTTAGAAATGACACAAAAAGAATTAGCTAAGCACTTGGAATGCGATTACAAAGTGGTAAATCGAATCATAAACGAAAAGGCAAGTGTGACACCTGAAATGGCGATCAAGCTTGCAGCCGCATTCAAAACTTCCCCAGCTTTCTGGCTGAATGCACAGATGGCTCTAGATCTGTGGAGACTTAGCAATCGCCAATCCAAGATTCGCCCCCTTATTTCTCGTCGCTCTCCAAAAAGCATTAGAGGGTGTATGTGAATTGCTTTGTGGTGGTGGGATCAAAATTTTTTACCTCGTTTTTTTGGCGGAGAATGGAGCTGAATGGATACATTCAGTGGAATTTGAGCCGAAAATCGGGGTGAAAAAGATGATTCCTTCCGACCAAATGAATTCACATATACCCTCTTAGAGCCTAAATATATCCCTAAAACCAATTCCTGAATGGGTTTGGGTGTACACAAAAAATGTGGACATAAAACTTCTTCTCTAGAATATTAGTTCGCAAATTTTGAATCGAGATACCGAACTAAGGAAAAAACGATGAGTGCAACAGTAGATTGTAATCAATTTCTGCTTGACTATTTAAGAACGTTGCAAGAGGTGGGAGCTCTAAGACATACGGCTACGGATGCAAAAATAGCAAGTGGGCATGCCCAAGCCGTCCATGATAGAACTTGGCCTATTCCATTTAGAAGCGAAAGATCAGATTTGAGAGAGAGAGTAAAACAAGAAGACTGTAAAGCGGCGAAGCATGATGCTGCAGCTACAGCAGCAAGCAAAGAACTAGACCGGTTGAGAGGGCAGATGCGAGGGTGTCAGTTTACCGGCCAAGCTGCGAAAGCCTGGACCTGGTTGGGTGGCACAAGTTAGACATCAACTTGGATTGGGGTAAGAGATATCGCCGCGATACTCTTTAGGAGGCATTGATTAATTCGGCCTTTCCATCTCCGTTGTCTTTCGAGCCAAAATCGCCTTTTCGTAACCCGCTGCCTATTAATAGTCAGCTTGTTACTCCAGCGGCGATTTTTCCTCGCAATCTTTCCGGATCTGAAAATTCCTGTTTTCCCTATTTAAATGTGATGACAACGATGTCCTGTTTCATGGAAGAGGCTGCTTTCCAAGGGTTACGAGGCACAGATTTAAGTACTCTCTCAGCGGTTTCAATAGTTACGCCTTTGGGTAAGACAATATAATCACCAATTGTATCAGGATTTTGGAGTGTTGGTTGTATTCCCTCTTTTACAAATGCATCGAAGACATTGCGAATATGTTGAATTCCTACATCTCCCATTCTTCCTTTTATTCGACCTAAAATTTCTGGTGAAGGTTGTGAGAAACTAGCAGCAGCAGTTGCACTCATTTTGTACTCCTTAGGGAAGGCCTAATTAATTCGGCTGTTCCATCTCCGTCGTCTTTCGAGCCAAAATCGACTTTTCGTAAACCGCTGACTATCAATAGTCAGCTTGTTACTCCAGCGTCGATTTTTTCATCGAAATCCTTCCGGATCTGGAAATTCCGAATTAATCAGGCCTTCCTTAGTATTGAAAGTTTAATTTCTTAGTATATTCTAATGGATAGAAGGGTTTTATTTCAATGTTGCTAAGTTTAAATCTTTATTACTGAGTTGAAGGCAGTGAGGTCTTTGTGTTTGGTAAGGAAGGGAGAGATAGTCTCTTTGAGGAAAGTTTCTGTTTGTTCTTTGGCGCGGCCGATTTCGATTTTTACTTCCTCTGACTTAGCGAAGGTAGGATCTCTGCGGAGTTTTTCGTGGATCTCTTGCCGGTCTTTGCCCTCTTTCGCAGCGTGCATGAGGACATTTTCGAGGTTGAGGGCGGGGGCCACTTCGTTTAGGTTCTTTTCGATTGTTTCTGGGTGGATTTGGAGATTGGTGAAGAGGTGGATGAGGAGGGAGAGGAGGGCGTCTGCCATGAGGAATGCTTGTGGCAGGACGAGGCGGCGGTTTGCCGAGTCGTCGAGCGAGCGCTCGAGCCACTGGGCGCTGTGGGTATAGGCGGGGTTTTGGCAAAGGGAGATGAGGAAGCGGGCAAGGCCGCAGATCCTTTCGGAGTAGATGGGGTTGTGCTTATGGGGCATGGCAGAGGAGCCAACTTGTTTTTCTGAGCGTCCTTCGGTCATTTCGCCAAGATGCGAGAGGAGGCGGATGTCGGTGGCGCATTTGGAGGCGGTGGTGGCGATGCCGCATAGGGCTGAGAGGATGCGCACGTCTTGCTTGCGGGTATAGGTCTGGCCGGCGATGGTGAACAGGTTTTTAAAGCCCATTTCTTTGGCGACAAGGGCGTCGAGTTTAGCGACTTTGTCGCTGTCGTGATCGAGGAGGATCATAAAGGAGCTTTGCGTCCCCGTAGCTCCTTTTACGCCTAGGAAGTGGAGGTCTTCTTGGCGGGCAAGAAGATCTTGGGTGTCGATGTAAATATCTTGGAGCCAGAGGCAGATCCGTTTACCCACGGTGGTTGGCTGCGCGGGTTGGAAGTGGGTGTAGCCGGTTGTGGGTAGGGCTGCATATTCTGCGCTAAGGGCACTTTGGATGCGAATTAGCTCGATGTTTTTGGCTGTGAGAAGCTCTAGCCCTTTTTGCATTTGGAGGAGATCTGTGTTGTCGGTCACAAAGGCAGATGTTGCGCCGAGATGGAGTATCCCTTTGGCTTCTGGGCACTTCTCGGCAAAGGCGTGGAGGTGGGCCATCACGTCGTGGCGGGTGGTTTTTTCGATTTCATGTACACGAGCAAAGTCGATGTCGCCAAGATGTTTTTCCATCGCGGCGATTTGCGCGTCGGTGATGGGAAGGCCTACTTGTTTTTCGGCCTTGGCTAGGGCTAGCCAAAGTTTGCGCCAGGTGGCGTACTTTTCCTGTGACGAAAAGATGTGGAGCATTTCTTTGCTGGCGTAGCGCTCTAGAGCTTCTGACTGATCGATTGGAGCACCTCTTTGATACGAAGCTTTTGTTTGGAAGAGGGTCTAAATGAGGGGCTGGAAAGGTCTGCATCTAGGAGGAGGAGTTGCTTGATGATTTGTTCGGCTGTGTTGACTGCCCGCTTGTCCTTTTTCTTTAGGGGAAATTTGTCGCGGATCATTTTGAGGAGTTCTTTTTTCCCCTCGCCGCGATAATTTTCGACGATCTCTTCTTTCTCTTCTTTGGGGCAGTCGCGTGTTGCTAGGGTATAGACCGCTTGGCGGGGCATGGTGTCGACTTTGTCTTGCAGGGCTTTGTTCATCCCATTGTAAAATTCGTGATATTGGAGGAAGTTATAGGGCGTTTGTCTATTGCCGTAGGCGCTGATGAGCCATGCGCTAAACGCGCCGTCGCGATACTTCTTTAAGATCTCTTGTGCTCGTTTAATCCGCTCGCCATGCAAGATAGCGGCTTGGTTGTTGATTGCTTTTACTTCGGACGTAATGGTCGAGAGGAAGGGAAGGTCGGCGGTAGGATCGAGTTTTTTTGGTGCGTATTCTTTGAGGAGGTTGCGAAGCGTTTCTTCTTCGTTTTCTGTAAGGGGAGCGATGCGGAAAACTCCAGCAAAAGAACTCCTCTCTGTTATCTCGCCCACTCGCGTTGCTTTTTTGGTTTTCCCTTTGAACCGCTTGGCTAGAAGGTCATTTACTTTTACCATGTAAACCTGCTTTACATTCTGTTAAGAAGTTCTTTGGTGAGGGATTTATAATCTTCTGCTGCGCGACTTTTAGGGGAGACATCAAAGATCGATTTTCCATGGATGGTCGCTTCAGAAACTTGGATGTCGCGCCGTACTTTTGCGCCCAGGAGTTTGCCTGGAAAGGTGTGATCAATCAGCTCCTGGAACTCTTTGTTGCTTTTTCCGCGGGGGTTCCAAAAGGAGAGGGCAACGCCAATCACTTCGAGGGGATTGCGGTGGGAGAGGTTATCCATAAATTGGCCCAACCTTTCAAGTCCCTTGACGCTGTAAAATTCGGGTGTTGCGCAAACTAAAGAATAATCAGAGGCGATAAGGGCCGATTCGGTTAGCCAACAAAGCGAAGGAGGGGTGTCGATGATGCAGATGTCGTAGTTTACATTTTCTAGCACAGCGCGCAATCGCTCGTGGGAGTATCTGTCTGCAGCGAGGCTTCCTGTAACTTCTACCCGCTCAAGCCAGGTATCTCCTGGAATGAGGTCGAGGTTTTTGATGTGTGTTTTGAGGACGACATCTTTGATTTCTTTCTCGCCCTGTAATACGCCGGCCATGCTGTCATGTTCATCGGGGTCGTGTCCAAGACCTGTTGTTAAATTGGCTTGGGCATCAAAGTCGATGAGAAGAACTTTCTTTTTATGGAACTTAGCAAAGGCAGCCGCAATATTGAGCGAGGTCGATGTTTTGGCCGTTCCTCCTTTAAAGCTACTGACTGCTATGCGTTTCATGTTTTAGGGCTCTTTCGTTTGATTCTTTTTTGAGTGTATCTAAAAAGGAATTAATATCCACTTCTCCAACAACGACGTTGTCTCTACGCCTTACGGTAACGGTTTGATTTTCTACTTCTTTATCGCCAACTGTCAACATGTAATTGCATTGCATCAGTTGCGCTTCGCGCACTTTTTTGCTGACCGATTCGTTTGAGTCATCGACCTCAGAGGCAAATCCGGCGTTATCGAACTTTTGACAGACCTCTTTTGCATACTCGTTGTGTCTATCGGCAACGGGGATGAGACGTACTTGTCTTGGGCTGAGCCAAAGGGGGAATTTCCCGGCAAAGTGTTCGATCAAGATGCCAAAGAACCTCTCCACAGAGCCAAAAATCGCCCGGTGGATCATGATGGGTCTTTTGTGTGTGCCGTCACTATCCATGTACTCGAGCTCAAACTTTTCGGGGAGTGACATGTCGAGTTGTACGGTTCCGCACTGCCACGATCTGCCGAGGGCATCGCGGATGTGGATGTCGATCTTAGGGCCATAGAAGGCGCCGTCGCCTTCATTGATCTTATACTCTTGCCCATACTCATCGAGCGCGTCTTTGAGGCCCGCTGTCGCTACTTCCCAATCTTCATCAGTGCCGATGCTCTCTTCTGGTCTTGTCGAGAGCTCAAAGCGGTACTCTAAGCCAAATGTACCGTAGATTTTCTCAACGAGTTGTAACACCCCAAGGATTTCGTTTTTAATGTCGCCTGGGCGCATGAAAATGTGAGTGTCGTCTTGGTGGAAACTGCGCACGCGGAATAGGCCGTTGAGCGATCCTGAAGGCTCATGGCGATGGACGTGGCCCAGCTCGCTAATCCGCAAGGGCAGCTCGCGGTAGCTGTGTGTGGCCGATTTGTAGTAGAGCATGCAGCCGGGGCAGTTCATCGGCTTGATCGCAAAGGCTCGCTTCTCAATCTCGAAGTGGTACATGTTCTCGCGGTAAAATTCCCAATGTCCTGAGCGCTCCCAAAGTTCTTGGTTAAGCAATTGGGGCGTTTTGATCTCTTGGTAGCCAGCTTCGTGTTGGAGTTGTCTTAAAAAGCTTGTCAACTTGTCCCAGATGATCATCCCATGCGGGTGGATGAAGGGCATCCCAGGTCCTTCTTCCTTAATCGAGAAGAGATCGAGTTTTGGCCCCAAAATTTTGTGGTCCCGCTTTTTTGCCTCTTCGAGCATATGGAGATAGCTTTTCAGTTCTTTTCGGTCGGGGAAAGAGATCCCATAAATTCGGGTAAGCATCTCCCGGTCGCTATCAGCGCGCCAGTACGCGCCAGATGTTTTCATCACCTTAAAAGCTTTAATTTTTCCAAGGGCGGGCAGGTGAGGGCCTCTGCATAGGTCAAAAAATTCCCCTTGGGCGTACCCAGTAATTAGACCTTCAAACTCTTTGATGAGCTCTTCCTTGTAAGGATTGTCTTTAAAACGATCTAAAGCTTCTTTTTTGTCTGCAAATTCATAGCGCTCTGGCTTGTGATTTTCTTTGATGATTTTTGTGACTTCATCTTCAATTTTTTTGAAGTCACTTTCTGAGATTTCGAGGTTGGCAAAGTCGTAGTAGAATCCATTTTCAATAGGGGGGCCGATGGTGGGTTTTGCATTGGGCCATAAACGCAATATTGCCTGGGCCAGAACGTGTGCAGAAGTGTGCCAAAAAACTTCCTTACCTTGTGGGTCGGAAAAATCTAACAAGACTACTTTATCGCCCTCTTGCAAAGGGGTATTTAAATCTTTGATCACTCCGTTGATGTTGGCAGCAAGTGCCTGGTCTGGCCCGCGCTGGTTAAGCTTTTCGGCTAAATCACGCGCACTCGCCCCTGCAGGTAATTCAATTTGTTTTTCTTGGCATTCTATCTGCATAATAATTCCTCTCCTTTCTATTCTATATTGGAAGGAGGTAACCTTCAAGCATGAAGGCTAATTTCGTTCTTCTTTTTTTCGGGTGATCCTCCTTGCAGAGCCCATTAAGAAAAAGGTACTGCCAAAAAAACACGTCTATGCTTCTTCTTACCTTGCATGCTACCATGCATTAAATGGCTATGATAAGCTTTGTGTGAACCCCCAATTTATTTCGAAACTCTGATGGACCAAGTTGAAAGTTTTTCCTTGCCTCTTTTTGATCCCAAATATGAGGAGATGATCGCAAGCTACTTAGGCGTGGAAAAACTCACTCAGGAGCACCTTAAGTTTGCTGTTCGCTCGGCCCTTTCTACCCCCTTGCGTCAACAGATCGGTTCTTGCTTTGCAACAGCTCCTGCGATCATTGTCCATGAAGAACAGCCCGAGCAATTTTTGCGTGACCTCAAAGAGCTTTTGTATACAGGAAAACTCACACGCGTCATTGCCGGCGTTGAATACACCGTTCCCATCAGCCCAACTGCGGGGCGCTTTAATGAGCATCCTCTCTTAATAATTTAGTTTGTTTTGAATGCCTTTTAATGAAATTCCATTGTAAAACACGAACATATCTCCGTTGTCAAAATCCAAAATGGAATGGAAAAAGTCAGTAATTCTTTGGTCACGAGCATTTAAAGTTGGGATAGTTTCCTTAGGGACAGGGATACAACCTTCGACTGTTGATCGCTCGGAATCAAAAGGTAATTTCAATTTTGTAATGTGTCTCATTTTTTCTAAATAGAATTCAACAACTTCTTGAATATGGGGTGTTTTTTCAATACCCTCAGAAGTCTGCTTAACAATACTCTCCGTAATCTTTTTGTATGCCTCTCGGATAAATTGGTGGATTTCAGACTTGTTAGATATTTTCTCTTCTTGCTTTATGGAATTAAACTGAAAATCCTCCATACTAAAATTGACGTCTTTAAATTGAAATTTGTATGCGTCGAAAACGCCTGCTTTTAAAGATTCATAAATAAAATTAACATCTGGAACAACCCAATCTGAAATGTTCTTTGCAATTTCATATCCACGTGGGCTAAATGCGCAATTAATATGAATCACAGAAGGATTATCATTGGTACTCGATGCTCGGTCTGATAATTCTCTGAATGCAAGTTCACCTAGCGGGTTGCTCGATTCACATGAAAATTTTGGATGTTTAAAAATCCCCATACTTATCGGAGCTCCAGGTACTGAGTTGTATACATCTAATCGTGCAAATTGAGATATTGCTCCAGTAGTTAAATCTCGGTAGATATCCAAAAATTTTGTCTGTTCTAATTGAGACTGGATAAATTCTACTCCTAATTCTAGCCCTCTAAATGCATGCCTTGTTAATTCACTCAGTGAAATTGCGATTTTTGGAATGAGGAGAGGAAAATTTTTTGCTGGCCAGATAATCCGCTCTCTATTGGATTTAGAATAGTATTCTATTTCAACAAAGGGGGATGTGGGAGGGGTAAGAAAAAAATTTAAGTCAGTTGTGTTTTTTGGAATAGGTTCAAATTTTTTAAAATCTGAACTATGAGTTTTATTCTTCAAGAATACTCCAGGGTGCGTTTATCTTGTTAAGAGAGTGTCGTCAAATTCATTTTGGCGGAACGATTTTGCCTTTTTGGCCCCTTACTCCCGGTCGAATTGCACTGAATGTAATCATTCAGCTCTATTCTCTGCCGAAAAAAGAGGCGAAAAAAAATCTAAAATCTCCGCCACAAAGCAATTGATCAGTGTCTCTGTAAGTAGTTCGGGTTTTTGTTTATTCAATAAGGGTATTATTAATATTAATCTTTATTTTGTATTAGACAGCCTCTTTGTTTATGGGAGTGGGGCTGATAACTTGTCTGAACTTGGCACTGTCTTTAAACTAAAATAATATTTTAGCAAATTGCTCAAGTCCGTTTATCTTCTCGACCTCTGGATTTAGATGAAGAGAAAAAACTCTTTTCTGCATTGATCGAATTAAAGTATTTGATGCGCCATCGCTAACCAGATCTTGGTGAAGGGAATGAATTAATGTCCCTTTGTCATTAAATAAATCCTTGGTTTCTTGTGTTTCTAAACTCGAAATTCTGTTTTTACATAGTTTAGAACGTAAACTTTTAATAAGTGGAATTAATTGACCGGGGATAGCTGTTGCAAGAAAAAAGGAAACGGCAAAACGCACAGAAATTTTTCCTATAGTTCCGAAAAACAAAACAGACATCCCAGAAGAAACAAGTCCACTGCTGAAAGCGTTTAATATTAAGGCTCGTCTTTTTTGCGAAAGATGTTTAATAGTAGCAACTCTGAATCTAATTAGAGCGTCGTCGTCTAATTGATGGGCCCCTATATTTTTTAAATTTCCTATATTATTTTGGCAGTTGGTTAAATCGAGGGAAATTGTTAGAAAATCAAAGATGTTTTTGGTCAACACTAAAGCTAAAGCTGGGATAGCCGTGTACAGAGCTAGATTTGTGCCTAATGATACTATGTTTTCTTCTCTAGAAAATGCCTCATTTTGCATTAATTGAAAACAACCATTTGCTACATTAACAGAGGAGGCAATAGCAGTATGTAAAAGCCTTGCAAATCGAATATTATTCATTGAAAGAATGTTTTTTCGCATGCTTAATGGCATGCTTGTTTTATGTACCACTCTTCTGAAATTCCATGTGTTTTTTCCAGATAAGCCGGATAACAGCATCAAAGCTAGTCCAGTAATTACAACGGAGCTCGCATTTACGATATTTATCACTTCGTTTTGATATGTTACACCATTTGCACTGTCTCCACCTCCATCTTGAACATTACTAAAATAGAGGACAAATAGAACGGAATAAAAGGCTTTGTTAGACAGGCTTAATACAGTGTATGGAAGAAATTCGTTAATGTTTTCTTCACCAGCGACTTTATTACATTTGTTTAAGACGTCAAAAAAGATCTGAGTAGCACTACTAGATGCATGTGGATCTGTGCGACCCTCACTTTGTAAATCCCGTAGAGATCCGGATGCTAAAGGGGCTGGACTTTCTAATAATGGTTTTGTAGCTGGATCATTAGTTGTATTTATAGACATAAAGCTTATTCTACCTCTGTAATTGTTATTCTATGCATTTCTCTTTCATTTGGGAAGAAATCTGCTACAGCATAATGGCTTGTAGCACTATTATCAATTATTACAACGTCTCCTTTTGTCCATGAATGTCTGTAAATTAGTTCTGGGATTGCAATAGCTCTCGCTAATATCCGCTGATAATACAAGCTTTCTTCTTTGGTAAATCCTTTCATATGTGAAAAGTATGGTGGAGAGAAGTATATAGCTTCTTTTCCATTTCGGGGATTTCTTCTTACTATAGGATGGGTTTGATCCACGAAGTGATCATAAACTCCTTCAGAGCTAAAGCCTTTATTTTGCAAATATTTAACAATCTTAGGGTTGCTCAAGAAAGCTTGTTTTTCATTGTAAACTCCATGCATGTGTCTAAATATTCTCTTGGTCCCTTCGGACATGCGTTCAAAGGCTTTTCTATTGTTAGAAATAAGTGTATCCCCACCTACTTCGGGTATTTCTTTACATAGCAGGACTGTGTATCGAGCTGGAAGCTTCCAAGCTGTCTTATCTGAATGCCAAAAATCAAACAATGGTGGATTGTTAGCATCATTTCTTAGCACAAAGCATTCAGGGCATCCTTCTAAGGTGAGACCTTGATCAACATAGTGTTGCTCTGTGGCAACTGGACCGAGAAATTTTAGATGATCTACTAATTGATGCCCTGTAACATTTTGATTTTTAAAAACTAAAACAGAAAATTTATCTAGCCCTCTTTGGATAGTCTTTCTGGTTTCGGGGCTTAATGGCGAAGATAAATTAGCTGGGACAACTTCTGCTCCTAGAGCAGGACTTGATCGAATTAATCTGGGCTTGGATTCTGAGGAGCGAGTCAATGCTTCTCTGGCTGCCTCTGACGCGATTTGAACTCTAGGGTCTGAGCTCATTCCTCTTCTTTGTGGCGCTGCCAAAGCTGCTTTAATTGATGCTACACAACTTTCAGTTCTGGAGAAAGAAGCTGTAGCGGAAGCAGTGGCTAGTCTTACGCATGCCCTTGTAATAGTACTCATGAACAAATCCTTTTTTGGTTTTATTGTTGTCCAAAATTTTTTGTTGGGGCCTGCGGGGGATGCTGGGTGATTCAGCAAAGGGTCAACAGGCCGCTAAAGAGCTTAGCATATGATTTTTTTTAGCAAAACTAATTTTTGAAGATTGTGTGTGTGCTGTCAAAAGAAGAGTTCTTGAAGTAGTCTTCGATTTGCATGTTTGATGACGTCTCTGATTTTCATTCAAATTCGTGGTTTCCTCTAGACTTTGAGCGTGGTATATATTGAGCGTGGACCAGACTTCTTTCCAAGCCAAAGAAAAGGCGATTTCTCTTGCTGATCAACTCCTTAACGAAGAAGGGCGTTTCAAAAAGTTCTTTTGCGATTCCGCTCCTTTTTTATTTTCGCTTGATGACTACATTGAGGATGGTGTTTCTCTGAGTATGCAAAGAAAAATCTATGGGCTGCAATCTGATAAGGAGCTAATAAGACTCGTCGAAGGTTTTTCCCTGCCTCTTTTTGATTCAAAGTATGAGAAAATGTTCTTAGAATTCTTAAATGCTGAAAAGCTCACACACCGCTATCTGATCATGGCAGTCCTTTCGGCACTTTTTTGTCCTCTTCGTCAACAGATCGGTTCTTGCTTTGCAACAGCTCCTGCGATCATTGTCCATGAAGAACAGCCCGAGCAGTTTTTGCGTGACCTCAAAGAGCTTTTGTATACAGGAAAACTCACACGCGTCATTGCCGGCGTTGAATACACCGTTCCCATCAGCCCAACTGCGGGGCGCTTTGATGAGCATCCCCTCTTAAAAATCTGGGAATATTCGATCGCCTCTTTTGTAGATGTAAAAACAGAGTTCTCCCGTTGGAACCTGTATGAGAGCCTCGGCCTCCACCACGAAGAAAAAGAGGGAATCGGCGAGCTTTTGTATGGCCAGCTCAATCAAACCCTTGCCGAGACTAATGAAGAACTTTCCAAGGTGCAGCAAGACTACGAAATTGCCTTCGATCAGGTCCGCCTAGTGGAAGCGCAGTTGCGCAACGCTTCTTCAGAATCTGAAATACGCCGCTTGCGCGCAGAACACCAAGTCAAATCCTACCACTTCACTTCATTAGAGCATCAAAGAGCCGACCTGAGTGAAAAATCACACAACATCGCCAATTTCTTCCCCTTTCTTATCGATCAATTCATCGAGAGATTCCAAGATCAGTTCCAAGAGGTCTACGACGCCGAGATGCAAGAAATCCCTCTCGACACCTACGACGACGCGCCAGCCGGCTTTCGCCTCCTCTACAAACACGGGCGGACCCACGTGCGCAGCTGGACTTTCATCTACAACGAAAAAGAGTACATCGACGCGCTCAAAGAGTTTTTCAGATCTGTTGAGCATCCGATCCAAGAAGCAGCTGAGTGGGGCAAAGAGGAGGTCAGCCACTTCATCACCCGGATCATCCACCACCTCGACACCGAAGAGTTCTTGCGTTCTGCCTTTCAGCGGATGGCTAAAGCACACAGATCGGCATACGGAGAGAAGAAACCCTGGGCCTACACATCAGGGGGGACACTCACTACATTGCTCAAAACTTACTTCAAGCGTGAAGCCCCCTTTAGTAAGGAAGAAAAATGGATAGAGAGCCCACAAGAACTGCTCATATTCCTCCTCGACACCCTAAAAGCTTATCCACCAAAAGAGCCAGAAAAGCGGATGCTCATGACCTCGCCCACTCACGTCTTTTCTCTCCTTCCCAACCTCTACCCTTTCAAACAAGGCTATGAAGATCCTGGCTTTACCTACACTTGGGTGCGTGACCAAATCCTTGGGCCCCGTAGAGCCTTCTACGAAAAAATCATCCTAACGCCTCACGAGCAGCACCTCATCCTCCAAGAACTCGAACTCATTCAGCGCACTCCCACCCCCTTATCTCTCGCCGACTTTCGATCCCAACTACCCCAAGACCCCGAGATCGACGGCAAACTCTTCGAGCTTCTTCCCATCATTACCCCCACTCAGGCCGAAAGCCTCATCGGTGCTCTGGGCCTCAACATACAACCGCCCTCCCAACCCACCTTCCGCTCCCATCTCTTCCAAACCCTAATCCACCACCACCCTCCAGAAAAAGTAGCCCGTGCCATGGAAGAAAGGGGCCTCGCCCCACCCCGTCCGCTCCTTTTTGCCGACACCAACTGGGCCCATTCCTACTTCTCTTTTGTGGTGAATCCCGCTACCGGGCTACTTGAATTTTGGCGGACCGACCCGCTAGGGCAGAGTGGCACCCCTATGACCGAGTGGACCCCCTACCTCGACGGGACCAGCAAACACCCCTGGTCGCTCTTTCCTCGTCCTCATGAGTATGTCATGCCAAATATTTAATCTTCTCGGGCACGTGCACCCACACAGGCAAGGGAATGCATGTGAAGTTACCTTCCTTTCCTGCATCTCCAATTATTGTATAAGGCGATAAACTCCCTTGTTTATTGCAAAACGTGTGCCTTTGATGAATTTACTTTTTCGGACAGTTCTAGTTTCTTTTAGCTCTGGGGGTATTCTCAAGCGTTTTTGCAGCTACAGTGGAAGGCGGGGGCGAGCTTGATGAAAATGATGAGTGCGCACTGAAAGAATGACGCCAAATCTCACTCAAAGAGATGGTAGGGAACCTTTCCTTAAATGGTGAGGTACGTTGATTTTCCTCGAGCTTTTTTTTTGAGAAGCTGCCTTGTCCAAAACCAAATCTTGGATAGCGGCGTGCATCAATTAAAAGACCCAATCAAAACGCCCATCAAATTGGTTGATACGGGTACTTCCATTGAAAAGACCCTTGTATCCAAGAGAGAAAGAAGCTCCATTGCAGTGGGACCATTTGATCCCAGCTTGCGGTGCACCTAGTTGGACACTCGAATCAAAGCTGAGCGCTTTAATGACACAAGATTGCCCAGTAAAGCTTGCCGGTTGTTTCGATTCATTGAGTGGAAATTCCCCCACCCATGAAAGCCCCAAATATGGTGCAAAACAATACGTATCGCAATCAGACTCAATATACCAAAGAAGCCCTGCCTCCCCGCGCATCATATGTTGATCCTTTGAAAGAACGCGTAGGTTCAAACTTTGAGCCCCTTTTTCAGTAAAAGAGCCGTGGGTATAGAAATGGTAGTCTGTTAGAGCAAAAGGCTCAAAGACACCAGCGCAACAACACCAGCTAGACTTTAGCCCCATGTGAGCTGTTACAAAATAGTTCCAAAAATCGCTCTTTGCAGTCCTGTCTACTTGAGCAAAAGAAATCCTCCGATCGAGATCATTATCGCTGCCTCCACCTAAAACCGAGAGATCTGCACTCAAGTATTCACAGATCCAGCTACCATATAATGCGCCATACAAACTATTAAGATCACCACTGCCTCTATTATTTTTCCAGATAAGATGGGTGTGTGTATACCCAAAAGCCGCCCCATAGTAGAAGCGATCACCACAGCAAAAATCCACCCCTGCTAAAGCTCCAACAGCATTGGCTGTATATCTACTCAAATAATCAAGACTTTTCCTGTTGTCCATGATATTGCCAAAGACCGTCATCCAAATATTGGCATTGCAATCACAGCTGCAGCAGTCTCTAGGGGAGCAACTTAGTTCAAAGAGATGCTGCGAGAGGATATCTGCCGATAAACTGTTATTGCGGGCATTGATCCATTCGAGCGCTCCATAACGAATTGCCGATAGGGACGAGAGGGCAACGTTGACCTCTGAGTTACTTAAAGTACCCAAGGCCTCAACCATAAGGGCAAAGTCAGAATTAGGCACAATATCATCTACACGTATACAGTTGGCCACATCCGATGCAGGCCCAGAATCAATGATCTGATCCTCAAAAAGACGTGTTGTCTCAATTGTAATGACGACACTACTATAGTCCACACGGATATCAACAAGCTGGCCAAGCCCTCCCGTCTCAGTCACAACATCAAAAGTAGTTCCATTGGTCGGCGCATCAATGACTAGGTACGTAGTCCCGGCAATGTAGTTACCAGGGCCTAAAATCACATCCATAGTCCCTGCAAGAGTGGCTGCAGACGCCCCCATAATGAAATCATTATTATTACCAGTGGGAGTAATATCGACCACCAGAGTTCCCGTGGCAGATTGGGAGAATTCTCCCTCAACAGAAATTGTTCCTACATCATTGATGCCTGGAGTTATCACCCCATGATTTGTGAGGTTCCCGCCATTATTTCCAGTAGCGTCTACCTTGCAGGAAAAATTCCCAGATAGGGTTCCTTGCTCTTCTACAACAATATTGGAAACTACAGAATTATTAATCCGAAGCTCCCCCTCCTCTACTGTTGTTGTGCCTGTGTAGGTATTATCACCCGTGAGTGAAAGAAGAGCAGGCCCTTTCTTGGTAAGACCCTGTGTATTTGTTGCGACAAAACCATCAGGGGCTTCGTTCCCCTGATTTCCTTCAATGGGGTTTTCTAAGAAGACATCACTTGAAATATCAAATGTAAGGGAGCTGCCCGACATCATAAAGATGTCTTGACCAAGAGCTCCAAATCCTGCCAAGGGGTCTGTGTTTGAACTTCCATTTGTTCCTGCAGTTGCCGAACTTCCAGAAAAGAATACTGATCCCTCAATAGTAAGATCTCCACCCCTTTGGATAAAAATTGCTCCCCCAAATCCAGCTCCTCGACCACCGCCGCCGAAGCCGCCATCGCCACCACCGAAGCCACCGAAGCCGCCTACACCGACAAAGTCTTGGCCGCCACCACCGCCGAAGCCGCCGTCACCGCCGGTGCCGCCGCCGAAGCTACCCCCACCGCCGAAGCCGCCGTTACCACCACCGCCGCCCTGATCGGCGCCTCCACCGCCGCCGAAGCCGCCATCGCCACCCGTGCCTCCGAAGCCTCCGTTGCCGCCGCCGCCGCCGAAGCCGCCGTTACCACCGGCGCCACCGTTGATGCCGAGGCCGCCGACCCCAGGGTCGCTAGGGCTGCCACCCCCATCAAAATTTCTTCCGGGATTAGCACCACTGGCATCGCCCGGAGAAAAACCGCTAGCTCCCCCGCCGCCGAAAGCGCCGCCTCCACCACCACCGCCGCTGCCTCCGAAACCTCCCCCGCCACCGAAAGCTCCGCCACCACCGCCATCGCCGCCGAGGCCGCCACCTCCGGTGGAGCTGCCGGCAGCTCCACCTACAGAGGAGCAGTTTTGAAAAGAACAATCTTTAATGTTTACAATAGCGCCTTCCCCAACAAAAAGGCCGCCGCCAGCTCCCATGCCACCACCTTGGCCATCACCCCTTTTGCTCGGCATTGGCTAAACAACAAGTCATTGATGGTGACCATCCCTGTAGAGTTTGCGTTTCTACCCCCTACAAAAAAGCCTCTGGTTGTCCCTTGGCCATTTAGAGTTTGGTTCATTCCGTTGATTGTGATATTGGCATTTGGAATAAAGGTAAAAGTGGGATCAGACTGAACAGCACGCACTTGCTCGACTAGGTTGACTGTGGCATTAAAGTTCACGACACCGTTATTGATGTTTTCAGCTTGGAGTGCGGTATCTAATGACGAAGAAGTTGATCCTGAATTGGAGTCTGCAAATACAGCTGAGCAGAATAGTAAAAAAAAGGATAAAAATTGAGGAATAAATATTCCGATAGTTTTTCTATTTCTATACATATTGCGAACCAAGGGTTGATTTTTAACAAGGGTGTACCCCCCTCCCTAAAAGTTTTTTCACTTCCCAATCCAAAATCTTAGGTCATTTCTACCCTTAACATATTTTTCTTTTATCGGACACTCTTTCGGAGATACTGATTAAGTGAAGAGAACTCCCGCCGGGCCTTATGGCCTCGAGGCGGGCCCTCATCTCTTCGTCTTTCGCAGAGTCATTAGCACAGCTAAACTTCTTGCTAGCAATTTTATGATTTTGAGATCCTAAAAGAAGTAGCCGGAAAGAAGCGAGATAAGAGATACACTTATATAGGAATACTTAGCACTTCTTTCAGAGGGGACATGACATTGCTATTTATTAAAAGAGGAGATACACTCCACAGAGTATGAATTTCCTTTATCGGACAGTTCTATTTTCTTCCGTTCTTGGGGTATTCTCAAGCGGTTTTGCTGCGACTGTGGAATCGGGCCGCGAACTCGATGACAACGATGTGCGTGCGCTGAAAGAGTGGATCGACACTAAGCGGCAGATCTCGCTCAAAGAAGTGGGAGGAGACCTTTCCTTAAGTGGCGAGGTGCGCACAGAGTTTCAGTCTACGCGTGAGAAAAAAGATGGCGATAGTTTGCGAGGTTCAGGAACTGGCCAGCTCCCGAAACAGGCTTTTGATGTAGAATTCAATTTCATGCTTGATTACCGGACCGATCGGACCTGGGCAGCTATCAGACTTGAATTCGACAACGACGCAGGTGTTTTTTCTGGAACATTAAACAAGGTGGCTCTTGAACGGGCTTATTTCGGTGTCCGTACTTTTGAAGGAGATGCTTACACGATCGACTTAGAATTTGGTCGTAGGTATATGCTGACTATTTTCGACTCAAAAGTGCAGTTTGGCTCCTTCTTTGATGGCATCCTCTTTCGCTATGACCACGCTTTTGAAAAGGTAGGAGACTTCTATATCCATGCAGGCCCGTTTGTCATCAACGAGCGGAAAAATCACTTTGGCTACATTGGAGAGACCGGTCTTCTCAACATTGCGGGCACCGGCTTTTATACAAAATTCTCGCTGATAGACTGGGATACAAAAACCTACAATACCCCAGAAATCGACGATCGATTCCGCTTCCTCATCACCCAGCTAACAGCTGGTTATCGCTTTCGTATAGAAAGCATAAAAAAGATCGGAATTGTCTATTCGGCCTTCCTCTGGAACTTTGCTGCAGAAGCCCTTCCCGTATCCAATGATGAAAAGGCGAATTGGGCAGCCTACGCTGGTGTTTCAGTTGGGCAATTGCTTAGACAGTGGGACTGGGCCTTTGACCTCAACTACCAAGTTGTTGCCGCTCAAGCCATCCCCGATTACGATGTTTCTGGAAACGGCTTTGGAAATGCAGACCGCTCGGGCTTCTACACCAGAACCATCGTTCCCATAGGGGGTTTGGGCCCGTCCACTCCTGGAACGGCCGGTGGCTCTACGAACTATCACGGCTTTGCTCTACGCTTCGACCTACTCCTTACAGACAAGCTCGACATGCAACAAAGCTACTTGCAATCTTTCAGGCTCAATGACGACATCGGCCCCTCGCGCAGCTTCCACCAATACGAGCTAGAATTCATCTACTCTTGGTAAAGTTGCTCTAGGCTTTCTTTTTGTGTCTCGTGGGCGAGGGCTCCTACAGCATAAAGTGGCAAGGAACAGATATTTTCTCGGATAGAATAGTTATGTGCAGAAAAGCGGATTCCATAGGGAGTTTCCTCGTGTGTATCTAAAAAAAGATGCATGCTTTTTAAACGTCCATTGTGTCCACTTTTCACTTCAATGGGGATAATTTTCTTCTCTGACTCGTGTAAATAGTCGATTTCAGCTGAGCTCCCTCTTTGTATTCTTCGCCAGAAATAGAGGTCGAGCTTTTTAGAGGGTTGGCCGTAGCACAAAAGCTCTTGGCCGATAAAAGCTTCTGAAATGGCTCCGCGATTGATAAACTCCAAACCAGGCTCTAAGAACCATGTAGAAAGATCGAATCCTAGAATGGCCTGGCAAAGAGCCACATCAATAAAAATCAACTTAAACCAATTCAAATTGATTTCTGCACCAAGTGGTATTCCTTGCCCGGGTGAATGGAATATTCGATGGATTATGTTGGCTTTACATAGAAGATCCAAGCAGGGGGAAAGCTCTCTTTTTTTAAAATCCTGATCGATGTTTTTGTATTGAAACTGCTCTCCAACCATGCGGGGGATTTGAGTGAACAGTCTTTCGAGGTACTTAATTTGGTGCTTTTTGGCATACTTTTGAAAGTCTTGTCGGTATCCTTCAATCAAGTCATGATGGACTTGGAATATTTCTCTAGGGTTTTGAGAGGCATTCCACCTTGCAACGGCTTCGGGCATCCCTCCTATGGCAAGATACTGACCTACTAATGCAAGAGACTTTTTATGAATAATATCAGAGATAGGCTCAGCTAGATTTTGTTCTAAGAGGGGTTGAATCAGATGGTTTTCTCCAATTGCTGACAAAAACTCTAAGAAGGAGAGAGGGTATAGATATAAGCTAGATATTCTCCCAACAGGAATCCCGATTTCTTCTAGGGCAAAGTCGAGCAAAGACCCGGCTGCAATGACATGCAAATCGGAGATTTTTTCATAGAAATAACGGAGCGCTTGGATGGCTTTGGGCGCTTCTTGAATTTCATCAAAGAAGAGGAGAGTCTTTCCGGGAGTTATTTTTTCGCCTGAGAATAGGTGAATTTCTCGCAAAATTCGGTCAGGTCTCAAATCTTTTTCAAAGATCTTTTTCGCGTCCGGTGTTAACTCGAAATTAATCTCGAGAAAGTTCTCAAACTCTTCTCCAAGCTTTCGAATAGCGTAGGTTTTTCCGACCTGGCGAGCTCCCCTTAGTAGTAGGGGCTTTCTATGCAAAGCTTTCTTCCATTCTAGCAAATGCCAATCAATCAATCTCTTCACGTCGATATTTCAAGGTATAACTTTCATTTCATGTTAGTATTTCAAGGTTAAATTAGCACATTCATGTCGATATTTCAAGGTATAAATTCTTTTAGATGTTCGTATTTCAGGGTTAGAATTTATAGAAGCATTGATTGTCAACGACTTATGTCACTTAGAAAATTTGATGGTCCAGCCCTTCTTGGCTCGCTCGATGTTGGCGACGATTACTTCATAGGATTTGCGGGTGAAAAACACCCTCGAATCCTAGTGAGTGTTTAAAAAATAACGCCCTAGCAAGCCCAGGGCGATAAAGCTTCGAGCTTTGCAGATGCACACTACCTGCTAAAAGCTTTCCTTATAAGCCCCAGAGTCGCTGCCCAGAACCAAAGATAGCCACTCTTCAATCGCGATGAAGATGATGCTACTGGACTACTCGGTGCACCGTTCGTTGGAGATGCTGATGTCGAGCTCGGTGAAGTGGAAGTCGTTGGAGATGCTGATGTCGAGGTCGGTGAGGTGGAAGTAGTTGTAGATGCCTCGGTGGTTGATGATGAAGTTGAGGCCGAAGTATCAGAAAAAATCCGAGCAAAGATCCCCCCTGCATCGCCATCTTGACCGGTGCTTTTCCAAGCAACAACAATACGGTTACTATCCAAAAAGACAACAGAAGGATTAGTTTGAGATGAAGTTGTGTAAGCATTAGCTTGGAATTCATTACCTGCTTTAGCGCCAGTTGGATCGAAGAACTGACCATAGACTCCAGCTCCATCTCCATCCTGGGTTAAGCTTGTCCACGCGGTGGCTAACCTCCCGCTATCCGAGCTAGCTGTTGAAGACCTATATTGACGCGAGGTTGTAAATGTATTGACAGGGTAGTCTACACCGGCCTTGGCGCCACTTGCATTGAATAATTGGCCAAATATTCCATGTTGGTCTCCATCTCTCCCGGTACTTGTCCAATCTGCCACAAAACCGCTGTTAAGAGATGTCACTGAAGGATCACTTTCGTAGAGACCTCCTGAGACAGAACTCACTTTGAATTCATTGCCAATTTTGGTGGCATTTGGTGTAAATAGTTGCCCATATATTGTTGAATAAGTAGGAGAAATTTTGTCATCGCCCTCCCAAAGGATCACCAAACGACCATCACTCAAGGTTGCTATTTTTGGAACTATCTGATGACCACTCGAATATGTATTGGCTTGGAATTCACCATTGATTTTAGCACCACTTGCATCGAATAATTGGCCATAGATTCCAGCTCCATCTCCGTCTTGGCCTTGATCACTTTGCCAGGCGATAGCAAAACCCCCATTGCTCGTGCTTGTTACTGAAGACTTCCACTGAGATGCAAAAGTATTTGTATTTACTGGAAATTCACCACCGATTTTAGAACCGGTAGAATCAAGCACCTGACCAACAACTCCATAACCGGAACCATCTCCGTTAATGCTTGACCAAGTCACAACAATATTGCCATTAGTTAAGCCTGTTACTGAAGGAAAATCCTGAACGTTTGCGGCGTTAGTATTGACTTGGAATTCATCTCCGACTTTCGTGCCACTTGTATCGAATAATTGTCCGAAGATCCCCCCTGCATCACCATCTTGGCCATCGCTGACCCAAGTGACTACAAACATTCCATTATTCAAGGTTGCTGCAGACGGTCTGAATTGCGAGCCTGTTGCGAAAGTATTGACTTGGAATTCATCCCCAATAGGTACTTGTGCATTTGCTCCTGGTAAGCACCCACTTAAGCCAATAAAGAGCGGAATTGGATTTTTTGTAGCAAGGGAGCCAGCGGTTCCTGCAAGCAGTCCCTGGGTACATGTCCATGCCCTAGACATTTTTTTATCTACGATTTTTGGCTGAAATAGGTGCGGAGGTTCCCATGGCTGTTTTATGGTGAATAATGAGGGCACTGGGATAGCTGAGTATAGTGAACTGAATGTTGTCAGTGACATTTCGGGTCTCCTTTTCTGTAAAAAGTAAAAAAAAACATTTTATTGATCGGAGCGCAATTTACGCAATCTTTTTTTGCAATGGTGGGATTGCTGCTGTCTGGTTTAAGATGAGAAAAAGGCAATCACCTGGAGAGAAAAATTAGGTTCGCTATTTAGAAAACTTAATGATCCAGCCCTTCTTAGCGGGCTTAATATTGACGGTGATCACTTCGTAAGATTTACGACTGAAAACGCTCTGGATCGAGAAGAGTTGCTTTTCGGGGACGGGCCTTTTTTTGGTGAGGTAGATGCAAGGGACCATGTTGGGATCTTGGAAGGATCTGCTTTTTGAAACAAGTGTCTCAAATTTTTGGGGCGACTCGATCCGGTGCAAGGAGTAGAAGACTCTTTGCGACCAGGGGAAGGCTCGTCTTTTGTACTGGGGAACCAAGAGATGGACGTTGGGTAGCACGCTTGTCAGGAGCCAGGCTTTGAGCGGGGTGGCCTCTTCGAGCATAAGAAGGGGGTTTTTAGTGCGGCGGACAAGGGTTTGATCGATGGTTTTTATAGGAATGAATGGGTGGATGAGTTTACGAGCAGAGAAGGAGAGGAGGTGGTCGGAGAGGCGGAAAAAGAGCGTCAAGGTGAAGAGGAAGGTCAGCGCTCCCATAATGATAAAGCTCTGCGCTGCAGTGAACTTGAAGACTTCATTAAACAAGAAGAGGGCAAGTGACGCGAGCAGCACACCAACAAAGCTTAAGAAATTGGATGCTGCTATGACGTGAGCCCTATTCTTTTCAGGGCTATGAATTTGGATAAATGCTTCGAATGGAACAACGAAGCTGCCTCCGCAAAATCCGATCAAAAAGAGAGCTGTGATGGCAAGGGGGAGCTTAAATGCGGATAGGGAGAGGACAAAGAAGAATATCGCAATGAGAAGGCCTGCAAAGCAAGTAAGGCCCAATTCGATGTGGTGTTTACGGGAAACTTTTCCAGCGAACCAAGCGCCAAAGGCGATGCCAAGTGCTGTCGTTAAAAAGAGATACCCTCCAGCTACTTCGGATAAGCCTAGTGATTGAATAGCAAAGGGGATAATATTGAGTTGGGTAAAGGCACCGACAAAGAGGAAAAATGCTCCTCCATAGATGCAAATGAGTAGATGTTTTTGTTGTCTTGAAGCTTTTAGCGTACGAAAGATTTCTCGAAAAAATAAAACATGAACTTTTTTCTCAGAGCCCTTCGGATCGGTGTGTTTGATTCCATAAGTGCTCAAAAACCCAATAACTGCAACCAAGAGACAAAAGCCTCCGATTAAGACATAGTTGCGATTGGTGATGTCGGTCAAAAACGAAGCGAGGCCGGTTCCTGCAATAATAGCCAAATAGGTACAAGAAGTGATGAGACCGTTTGCTTGTGAGACTTTATTTTTGGGTACGAGTTCTGGAATAATGCCATACTTGGGAGGGCCAAAAAAGGCGCTTTGCGTCGAGAGCAAGAATAAAAGGACGTAAGTACCCCAAGTAATTTTGAAGGCAAAGGCAGCAATAGCCACAAGCATGATCAAGATTTCGGTGAGCTTGATCACAATGATCATCCTATTTTTGCTAAACTTATCGGCTAAGATCCCAGCCGCTGAAGAAAAAAGGAGAAAAGGGATCACAAAAATCGCACCAGCTATAGACAAGATGGTATTTGCGTGCTCAGGGCCATGGATCTGAATCAGGTAAAAAATCAGAACTAGCTTATAGATATTATCATTGAGCGCCCCACCAAACTGTGCGGCATTTAAAAAGCCGAGAGAATACTTTTCTGGATTAGAAAACCCAGGATATTTTGACAACTTTGCATGCAATTTTTTAAGCATAAGAGTTATCATACTTGATGTTATGACAAAAGGACAGATCCATTTTAGCAATGACCTCCATGCGTTGCTTCCTATTTTGCAGGAAAATCTCTACCCAGAGGGATTAGGCCCTTTTGAAAAGAGGCTCATCATTGTCCCGCATTTAAAACTCAAAACCACCCTGATGCAGGCATTAGCAAAAGAAATGCATGTGGCAGCTGGTCTTCAGATTGTCAATCTCAATCAGGGACTTGCCAAGGTGGCAAAAAAAAAATTGCCCAGTAGTTTAGAGCTCTCATTATTTTTGCAACACGAGCTCCTTCCCCTGATCGAGGGTGAGGAAGCTTTGCAGAGATACTTCACAAATGCAAAAGAAAAGCGAATCGGCCCTTTTTGCACGGCCTTGGCGAAGTATTTTTTGCGCTACGCAGCCTTTGGAAAAAATCCCTTACCGAAATGGCAAGAAACTTTGTGGCAAAAATGGAACTTCGAAATGCCCAAACTTGGGAAAACAAAATGGAAGATCCATCTTTTTGGGTTTTCATTTTTACCAGAAAGTTACTTTTCGTTTTTTGCGGGGCTCGACGCAAAATTTTATTTCTTTTCGCCGTGCGAAATTTTTTGGGGTGATTTTTATTCTAAGAATGAAAAATCTTTCTTGAGAAAGAAAGTGCCCGACGCACAGTTAGAATTTTTTGATCAGAGCTTTGATGAGCAAAACCCTCTTCTTACCAGTTTAGGAAAAATTGGTAGAAAGATGCACCTGATGGCTGAAGACACTCCTGCTTTGGAACACTATATCGAGCCAGCAGGAAACACTTGCCTTAGGTCTATACAAAGAGATCTTTTATCCGGTGGTAAGGGGGAATGGGTCTGTGACCCTTCCCTTGCTTTTTCCTCAGCCAGCTCGTTGATGCACGAGGCTGAAATAGTGCGCGATCAGATCTACCGGCTACTTGAAACAACCGAGCCAAAAGAAATCCAGGTGTTTGCTCCCGACATCGCACCTTATGTTCCCTATATTAAAGCGGTGTTTGATGATCTGCCTCATGCTATCAGCGATATCCCTCGGATCGAAGAAGACACCATCTGCGGTGGCTTTGCTAAAATGCTTGAGCTGCCCAAGAAACGGTTTGCTCTCGATGCGGTATGCGAGGTTCTATCACATTTCGATTTAGACCTTTCTTTAGTGCGCAGGTGGCTTGAAAAAGCAAACGTCAACTGGGGATTTTCTAGGGGGCAGCGAAAAACTTTTTACCTGCAAGATGCTTTAGAAATACATGCAGAAAGTGGAGAGGGAACTTTTGAAGAGGGGATAAACGCCCTCCTATATGGGCTGGGCCACTTGGAAGGGTTGCAGGCCATTGGCCAAGCAGACATTGGCGAATTCAATCGGTTCTACCAGACGATCCATTCCCTTGTTGATGACTTAGCACCCCTATACGATGCAACCAAGTGGACCATTCCTACCTGGCTCCGTTACTTTGCCTGTCTACTCGAGTGTTACTTTCCCATCGATCCTACCTACGATTTGTACAAAGAATTCATAGACCTTGCTGCCTCTTTAGATCATCTCGATCAAGAAAAAGTCCCCTTCGAGGGGGTGGAAAGGGTTTTAGAGAACCTGTTTAACAAAAAGTGTAAAAGCCACCAGCCTCCCCATCTGCAAGCGATCCGTTTCGCTTCTCTTGCAGAGGGTGTCATTGAGCCGAGCAAGGCGATTTTTCTTCTCGGCATGCAAGAAGATCACTTCCCGCGCAAAGAAGAAAAAGCCTCTCTCTACATGGGGGAAAAAGCCTTTCGTCCCACATCAAGTGCTACCGATCACTACCTACTTTTGCAGGCGCTCACTTCTGCAAAAACATTTTTCTCCGTGAGCTATCAAAGGGAAGGGGCTCTCTCACTTGTTGTTCAAGAGCTTTTGCAGACCATCACCAATGCTAAAGTGTCCCACCCAAAGCGGATTTCTCCACTCTTCTCCAGCGAGAAGAAAGCCCCCCTCATCCCCTCATTTTATGAGCCTACTGCCCTTAAGCTCGACTCGCTCACTCCAATGGAAATCGACATAAAAAAGCTCTTTAAATTTGCCAAGCACCCTTTGCGCTATTACCTCCATGAAATTCTGGGGATCTACCCCAATTTTAAACAAGAAAACCAGAAGGAATTCTTGCTCGATCCCTTGTCAAAACACATCCTTGTGCGCGCAAAGCTAGCAAATCAAGAAAGCGATCTTCCCCTTCCTAGCCACCTTCTAAGGCCTTTGGCAGACCTGCAAATAGAAACCGAAGTGGAAGAGTGGAAAGAGGCCATGGAAGCTTTTGGAATTAAGAAAATCGAAAGCAAACACATCGATATACAAGTAGGTCCCGTCCGCCTCTATGGGACCTGTGAATTTTTCTCAGAGCAGGGGCTCCTCGTGCGGGGCAAAAACACACTAGAAGACCAGATCAGATTTTTGCCTCAAGGTCTTTTGATGAAACATTTGGGACTGCCCCTCCTTTTCACCAAGGACCACTCAACCTTCACCCCCACAGCCGATCTAGAAAAATATCTCGCCTACTTCCAACTCGCTCAAAAGCACCCTTCCCCACTTGTACCCGCCTTAGCCAAAGCCCTCTTGCAAAAATCAGCCTTCAAACCCGTAGAGGACGAGATTTTTGCCTACTTAAATCTACGCGATCCTCTCCCCGATAATACGGTCATCAAACACAACTGGAGCCCGCTTTTGCAACAAGTACTTGGAGGTGCGCTTGCAGAAGTTTGATATTTTAGACCCAGAGCTTAACGTTTTTGAGAGCAGATTTTTAGAAGCCTCAGCAGGCACTGGCAAAACCTTTGCGATCGAACACCTAGTTGCGAGGCTGACCAAAAAAATTCCCCTTGAGCAAATTCTGGCCGTCACCTTCACAAGAGAAGCTGCCCTAGAGATGAAAGAGCGGATCCGCGCCAAATGCTCTGCCGAAGAAATGAATGTGTTTACCATTCATGGATTTTGTCATCAGAGCTTGAGCGAATTTGCCTTTGAAGCAGCTACCCCCATTCAAATGGGCGGGCCAGATACGCCCGATCATTTGCAAGAGATGGAGCAGACGATCGAAGACTTTTTCCGCACAGGCGAAGAAGAATATGCAGAAGACGTCACCGCTTTAATGAGAGGGGCTCGCTACGATCTGGGTCGCCTCAAAACTAAAATCGTTTTCGCAATCGAAAAGAAAGGCCCCACCGGTGATGAGCCCCTCGACCGGGTAGCAGCTGCTTGCAAAAAACGTTGGGAGATCAAAGCCAAGCGGGGGGACCACTTTAGCTTCGATGACCTTCTGATCCAAATGGAAAAAGCTTTGGCCATCCCTGCCTTTTTAGAAAAAGTGCGCGCCAAATACAAAGCCGTTATCGTCGATGAATTCCAAGACACCGACCCAATTCAGTGGTCCATATTCGAAAAACTATTCCTCAACACCCACCTCCTCTACCTAGTGGGTGACCCCAAGCAATCGATCTACGGATTTCGCAGCGCCGATATCTACACCTATCTTCGAGCAAAAAAAGCCCTCGGCGAAAAAAAACTCGTTTTCCTCGACACCAACTACCGGAGCAGCCCCCAACTCATCGATGCTCTCAACGACCTCTTCACTAAAAAGCCCGATTGGATCGATCTCCCCTCAGACCCTGGCTCCCTCATTTATCATCCCGTGAATGCTGGCCGTGATCAAAACCACATCGAAGAACCCCCTATTACCTACTTTGGCTTGCAAGCAGACCCCGGGCGGATGAGAAGTTGGCCTACCAAAGCCCTTGAAGAGGAAAAAATCTTTCCCTACATCGCCAGCAAAATCCTCTTCCACGAAAAGCAGTTCGCCTTTTCTGATATGGTCGTCCTCATTAAAGACCGCTACCAAGCCCAGCGTCTGCAACTCTTTTTCCAAAAATATAACATCCCCTCCTCCATCAAGCGGACACTTCACTTGGCCCAATCACGTGGCTATTTAGCCATGGAAATACTCCTCAAAGCCATCGTCCACCCTGACAATAACGCCCACGTGCAAGCCGCCCTCAAAGGTCCCCTCCTAAAAGAAGGTGATAACCCCTTCGTCGCCCTTTCCGATCTATTTAAAGAGAAAGGATTTGCCGCCACCTACGCCCACTTCATTAAACACCATTTTAATGGAGACCCCTCCCTTTTCCTTGAAGTGAGACAAACTGCAGAGCTCTTGATGCAAGAGAAAGAGAGTGAACTTCTCCACAAGATGCACCACTTCAAGCAAGTGAGCCCTGAAATGGACCCACGCCTCTCCCTTCGTCTTGGCGATGATGAGAATGAAGTAGCTATTATGACCACCTTTGCCAGTAAGGGACTGGAGTATTCCATCGTCTTTGCTCTTGACCTGGCAAGTAGTAGTAGCAAAGAGACCCAAGATTCAGAGAAAATGCGCAAACTCTACGTCGCCTTTACCCGCGCAAAAGAAAAGCTCTACATCCCTCGCTTCATCAACGCCGCAAAAAGATTCCCCTTATCTCCTATCGAAAACTTCTTCCAAGACATAGACGTCTCCATCGAGTGGATCGAAGACATCTCCCTAAAACCCTACGCTCCAAAGCAAGAAACGCTACCCACTCCTCCCTCCAAACCCCATTACAACTATCCGGTAGAAACCCTTACCTCCTTTACCTCTCTTGCCAAACCCCATGCCCACACACTCCTCTTTGAAGAGTACAAGCTCCAAGACCTATCGACCAAAACCCTCCACACCTTGCCCCTTGGCGCCGAAACCGGAACCGTCATCCACGCCATCTTTGAAAACTACTTTGAAAACCCAAACCAAACCATCGAGCAAGTCGTCTGCGAAACCCTCACCGGGACCCACCTCGAAGGGTGGGAAGAGATCCTCTCCGACATGGCTCTAAACACACTCCATATGCCCCTGATCGACAACTTCACCCTCTCACAGCTCAAAGAAGGAGAATACTTCCAAGAGATGGAGTTCCTCTTTCCCCAAGAAAACCAGTGGATCAAAGGCTTTGCTGACCTCGTCTTCAAAAGAGACGACACCTTCTACATCCTCGACTGGAAAACCAACTGGCTTGGCCCCACAGACGACCATTACACCCCCGAAAGGCTCCACAAAGCTATGAACGAGCACGACTACTACCTCCAAGCCAAGCTCTATTCCGAAGCACTCCACCGCTATGTCAAGCCGCTTTACAAAAACCCCCAATTCGGCGGCGCCATCTACGTATTTTTAAGAGGAGGAAAAACCATTGGGACTTGCTAAACAAAAACTGTTTGGAGAAAAAAAACAACTCCCCTTGCAAACCTGCATCGATAAAGGGATCTTCCTCCCCATAGATGTCGCCTACGCACAGCTCATCGATCCAGAAAACATACCTCTGCAAGCCGCCCTCCTCAAGGCCGCGCGCGAGGGCCACCTCTGCTTTGAAAAAAGTCTCATTGAAGACCCCGCTCTTCTCTCCCTCCTGCCTGATGGCCGCCACTACCTCCCCAAATACCAACAAATCGAAGAGACCATTGTCTCCCATGTGAAAAGACTCACCAACCTCTCCATCATCACTGGGGGCCCTGGCACCGGCAAAACCTACACTGCCACCCAAATTATCCAGGAGGCTAAAACCAAAACCATTGTGGCTGCCCCCACTGGTAAAGCTGCCGCTCATCTCCTGAGTAAAATCGACCTCCCTATTAAAGGAGGCACCCTCCACTCCCTCCTCACAGACGAGCCCCTCGATGCCGAGCTCATCATCGTCGACGAGTGCTCGATGATCGACCCCATCCTCTTTGCCCGGCTCCTCTCTAGCACTCCTACAGATGCAACCCTCATCCTTATGGGCGACGTCCACCAACTCCCCGCCGTAGAAGGGGGCAGCGTTTTCAAAGACCTCATCGATTCGGGAAAAATCCCCACCACTACCCTCACCAAATGCCACCGGTCCGACCAAAAAGAGATCCTCGATCTAGCCACCGCCATTCTTAATAACACCACAAGCGACATCCGCAACATCCACCTCGGCTTTTCCCAAAACAACATCGAAAAAATCTACCAAAACCTCTGGAGCCACGTAAAAGACAAAGATTTCTCCACCTTTCGGATCCTCTCAACTCTCCGCAAAGGCCCCCTTGGCACCGACGCCCTCAACCGCTTCCTCTACGAGAAGTTCTCTCCTGCAGAAAACTACCCCATCCTCATCACCCGCAACGACAAAAAAACCGGCCTCTCTAATGGAGAGACCGGCCTCCTCTCAAACAACATCGCCACCTTCGGCGATCTTCAAATCCCCAAATCCCAGTTACCCCCCTTCGAGTATGCCTACTGCATCTCCGTCCATAAGAGCCAAGGGAGCGAGTACGACGATGTCCTCCTCCTCGTCCCTGACGGCTCTGAGAGCTTCGGCAAAGAAGTCCTCTACACCGCCGTCACCCGTGCCAAGCACACCCTCCACATCGACGGGAGCCTTGCTCCCATCATCTCCGCCCTAACCTCTTCAACCACAAGACTTTCAGGAATTTCCTCCAAGCTCTAGATAGAACTGTAATAATTTATTTGACATAATATATAAATATTCGATATTATTATAAGGTAATTTAACTAAAAAATGGTTTTTATATGAGTTTAGAAGTTTGTATTGCAAAAGGGAGAGACAACTTTTGCGGAGAGTGTAGAAATTTCATTCCCGCTGGGGCTGAGGCTGTTGGACATGGAGATATTGAAGAAAAGATTGTGCATTTAGTACATCTACATTGTGCGGAAAAAAGAAACAAGGGCGATGACCCCCGATGTTCCCTATGCGCAAAAGAGATTACCCATTTATCCGAGAAATAGCATTATTTACATCTGGGTGCATTAATTGATTAATTGTGATAAAATATTAAAAACTTAAAAATAATAGGAGAGGGAAAATGGCAGGTTACTTAGGTGTTTGTATAGATCATACAACCACGTGTCCAGTATGTCAGGATGCAATTGGTCCAGAAAATAAAGATGTAGTTACACATATGAATCCTTCGAATATTCAAGAGGGCGCTGGCTGTCATTTTCACAAAGACTGTGCGCGTGAATGGGCTTTACAGAAAGACGAATGCCCTATTTGCAAAGCAGGAATTAGACCGCAGTCTATTCTTTCACCTGCCGATATTCGAGAAAGAGAAGCTATGAGAAAAGCAGAAGTTGTTATAGAAGAAGCAGATCAATCAAGTGAAGATGAGCGTCTCGCTCGTGAGCTTGCTGCGGATCAAGGTGGAGCTGGGGCCGGTACGCCTGATTTTGGAGATGATATAGATCCTGCAACTGCCGCTGCAATTGCAGCAGCTGTTGCTGATGACGAAGTCGATGGCTTTGGAGCTCGAGCTGCTATGTCAGATGCAGATGCAGTTGCTGCTGCAATAGCAGCAAGTCTTGGAGATGGGGGCGGTTCGGGAGCAGGCGCTGGTGCTGCGGCCTCTCCTCCTGTTAGAAGAAGAGCGGCACCAGCTGCAGCAGCGCCTGCCTCTGCGCCGGTCGCTGTTGGCGGGGTTGCGCCGGTGATGCGAGATAGATGCAATCAAGCTCTTGCGCTACTGGCTGGAGTAGCCGGGGCAGTTGCGGCGGTTAGTTTTACGATACTGCTATCGAGAGAGAATTAAGCGTTGCGGGAGAATTTGCTTTTGAGGCGCGAGACCTTGTTGAGCTTGTAGATCCCCATCTTAACTCCTTTGTCAAGCAGCGAAAAAACACTATTGAGACGGACTTTTACTTCCGTTTCATTTTTTTCGCCCTCAAGAGAACGGATAGCGGTCTTTACTTTTGATTTGAAGGAGCGGTTGTGAGCTCTTTTCTTCTCATTTTGGATGTCCCGCTTCAATGCTGTAGGACGTTTTGTTTTAGCTTTTTTTTCTTCTGCCATAATTCTTCTATTTCCTTTAGAATCGAAAGACAATAATCATAGAGGATAGGCTTAAATATGTCAAAAGGCGTTTGGATTTTTCTCCTGGGGCTCACAGGCTTTCTGGCTCTCTGGCGCGGCGGAGAGGCTGGCTGGATGCTCTGGCAATTCAATAGGCTCGAGATGGACGTGCCAGCCGAGCAGGTTGTTTACGAGGTAATTCCCAAAAGATCCAAATATTCAATTGCAGGTATATACTCTTATGTCTATAAGGGGCAAGAGTTTAGCGGAAAATCGGTCCTTTCGGGGCCTAAGCATCTGAACCGAGTGTCTGCTGAGCTTGAGATCAAAAGGATGGAGGGGATGGACCGGACGGTGTGGCTAAACACCCAAAAACCCTCCATTTCTTCCTTGGAAAGCGATTTCCCTCTCCGCGAGGTCCTTTATGGTCTTTGTACCATCGGAGTATTCGTCTACTTCCTCTATCTATTTATTTTTTACAGAAGCCGCGAATTGAGCTAAATTAAAGATTCCACTACCCTTTGTATCCTTTATTCACAAAAATAGGGAAATTATGGCATCTCATCCTAATTACAACAGGATTTGGTTCAGATTAAGTGACTCATGCTCCTGGTGAAACATCTTCTAAAGCTCCACAGGCTGAAAATGATAGAAATTTTGCGCGTTTGAGTGATTTGAGTGAGGGGGCTGCTAAACGAGCTTTGTCGGGTTCTGTTGGAGCTGTTCAAACGGCTCCGGCAGCTTCTCGGAGCGCTCCTGAAGCTGGAGAAGATCATCTTTTTGAATTTGAATTAGAATTATAGTTGAGTTTAATATAGTTTTTTTGGTATAATTTATTATAATATGGTAATATTAAAATAAAGGTGATTTATGTCAGCAACAAAACTATTAGCCCAACTGTCTGAATGGGACCTCTCATTTAGCGATCCAAAAAATATCCACAATTTTCAAAAAAAAAGGGCGGAAGAAGAAAATGCTCATGCTTTAGCAGAAAGAAGCAAAGCTACCGAGGCCGTAGCCAGAAAAGCAGCTGTTGCACGACCAGCCTCTCCTCCAGAGATCGTTTCTGATTGGGGTGCAGCTTTAGGTCCATGCTAGCTTACTCTCTCTTTAGCAAATGATGTAGCAATGCTAAGTAACCCTCTTTGAGTCGATGGCGCAAAGGGGGCTTTTTTGTGTCCTCTTGGAGTTTGTTTTGGAGGGCGAGGTCGAAGTAGTCGCCTTGGTGGTAGTGGCGCCAAGTTTGGCTGCGGGGCTGGAGGCTCTTTGGCCAGGTGCGATCTGGAAGGGGCTTTTGGATGCGGAGGTTGACAGGGCGTTTGCCGTAAGGGGTAAGGCGGTCGTAGATGAGGCCGTCGCCCTCTTTGTCCATATTGGTGAAATAGGTGGTTTGGGTGCGGAGGTATTGCTCGGTGGGACTAGTCTTGTTGAAGGTGTGGTCGTGGAGGATCCAGACCAGGTTGAGGCCGAGGGAGGTGTAGTCGCGGGTACGGGCTTTGGCCTCGGCAAGGGTCATGGGTGAATATTGGATCTCGTAGACGGTCCGGTTGTGGAAGACGTCTGCGATGCGGTTTATTTGGGGAAAGGGTTTTTCGAGGATGGTGTCTGGGCCCAGGAGGGTTTGGAGGTAGAGCTGGAGGTGGAGGTGGATGACCCCTTTTTGAGCTCTTTCACAGTTGGTTTCGTGAGAGTGGTAGAAATGGGGGGCGGTTTTGGGGCCCGATTTTAGGCGAAGGGGAGCTTTGCATTCTGGACAAATATAATTTTTTCTTTTCTCGGCAGAGGCAGCTGGAATGAGGGTGTTTTCCTCGAGAGCGAATATTTGCATGGGAATCTATTTGGGATTTAGGCTATAATTTTAATCTGGCTTAAAGTATACAAATATCATCATGACAAAAGAAGAAGAATCTTCCGCAACATATTCTACGTTATTCAATCAGCAGCATCAGCAAAAAATTGAAGAGCTGGTCACCTTGGCAAAGGATCAAGGGTATGTCACCTATGAGGAGATCAATGAAACTCTGCCAATGAGTTTTGACTCGGCAGATCAGATTGATCAGGTCCTCATCTACTTAAGTGGCATGGATATCCAGATCCTCAATCAGGCTGAGGTAGAGAGGCAGAAAGAACGGAAGAAAGAGGCTAAAGAGTTAGAGGGGATTTCGAGGAAGGCTGAAGGCGCTTCGGATGACCCGGTTCGGATGTATCTCAAAGAGATGGGTTCTGTCCCGCTTCTTACCCGTGAGGAAGAAGTTGAGATCTCTAAGAGGATCGAAAAGGCGCAGATCCAGGTTCAGAAGATCATCATGCGTTTCCGCTATTCCACGCGCGAGGCGATCTCGATTGCCAATTACCTACTGACTGGGAAAGAGCGTTTTGATAAGTCTATCGCCGAAAAGGAAGTTGAGGATAAGACAAAATATCTGGCTTTGGTCCCTCGTGTCATTGAGCTGCTCATCAAAGAAGACGATTTCCTGCAGGGGCTTTTACTGCAGATGCGCGATCCTAAGCTAAAGAAAGCCGACAGGCTTAAGCTCTCTGAAGAAATTGAAAAGTGTCGTATCCGTACGCAAGCTTATTTACGTCGGATGCATTTCCGCCACAATATCATTGAAGATTTTTGTGAAGTGATCATGAATGGTTATGACCGTTTTATCATTTTAGAAAGGGAGAGCGAAGAACTTGCACCCCGCGCGGAAAAGAATAAGTTTGCCGCAGCAAAGCTGGCAGCGGTCCAGCGTAAGCTTGCAAAGCGAGAGCTGGCAGCGGGACGGAGCATCGGCGAATTTAAAAAAGATGTTCGGATGCTTCAGCGCTGGATGGACAAGAGTCAAGAAGCCAAGAGAGAAATGGTCGAGTCCAATTTGCGTCTTGTCATCTCCATTGCGAAAAAATACACCAATCGCGGTCTCTCTTTCCTCGATCTGATTCAAGAGGGGAACATGGGCCTTATGAAGGCTGTGGAGAAGTTTGAGTACCGAAGAGGGTATAAGTTCTCTACTTATGCTACCTGGTGGATCCGCCAAGCGGTGACCCGTGCGATTGCTGATCAGGCTCGTACGATCCGTATCCCTGTCCACATGATCGAGACGATCAACAAGGTCCTCCGTGGCGCGAAAAAGCTCATGATGGAAACAGGCAGAGAGCCCACTCCTGAAGAGCTAGCCCAAGAGCTTGGGCTCACCCCAGAGCGGGTACGTGAGATCTATAAGATCGCCCAGCACCCAATTTCCCTGCAAGCAGAAGTGGGAGAGGGGGGCGAGAGCCAATTTGGGGACTTCCTCGAAGATACGACGATCGAATCACCAGCAGAGGCGACGGGCTACTCGATTCTTAAGGACAAAATGAATGAGGTCCTAGATACTCTCACTGATCGGGAGAGGACCGTCCTTATAGAGCGCTTTGGTCTGCTCGATGGTAAGCCCAAAACCCTCGAAGAGGTGGGGATGCGCTTTAAAGTGACCCGTGAGCGGGTTCGTCAGATTGAGGCTAAGGCCCTTCGTAAGATGCGCCATCCTACTCGAGCTAAGCAACTTCAGGCTTTCCTCGATCTCCTCGAAGAGGAATAAATTTTTAAGTTGCTGTTATTTATTCTTTTACGTTCCGATTTTTCGATCAAATGTGTTAAGATATTATCAAGAAAAAGGAGTGACCAATGAGCAATACACAAGCAGTGCAACCTGGCCAGCCAGTTGTAATAAAAATACAATCTCAAGAATCACAAGGCAGCTGGGCAGGAACTGCTTTTAGAATAGCTGTTGTTGGAGCCGCTGTTTTTGCTGCATGGCAACTTGGATTTGCGCAAGGCGCAGATGCCGCTTCACGAGAAGCTGGAGTTGCTTATGAAGAAATCATGAGCCGTCTTGCGTCAATGACTACCGACCTAAGAGAGCAAGCCTTTGCTTCCTTCAATGCTACGATGACCAGATTGCCTACGATCTCTGATGGCGGAAACAGCTCTTTCATGGCTAACTTTACCCAGTATGTCCCAACAAGTGTGATGGAGTTTTTCACAGGCGCTGCGCAAACGCCTGCGGGGCAATTTGCAGAGCAAGTTCGTAATCAGACGGGTACTGCTATGCCAAAAGTAGAAATGCCAGGCAGTGAAACGCTTACTGATATCGCGGCCAAAGCAGATGATGCTCTTTTTTATTTAAAAGGAGCATTTATTTATTATGCAGCAAACAAAGTGCTAAGTTCACCTGTTGCACATGTTACAGGAAAAGCAGCCTCTACTTTAGCATCTGTTGTATCTCCACTTGCAAGACGCCTAGCTGGAAGATAAAAAAGCTATCTTGATCTTATCTGAGGGTTTCTGTCATGCTGATATGCTATGGCAGAAACCCTTTCTTTATTTAATGACATTTTTTTAGAAGGTGGCCTTCTCAATGAGAAGCTCTCTGACTATGAGTCTAGAGAGGGGCAGCAGGAGATGGCGGCCCACATCTGGACGGCTTTTGAGCAAGATGAGACGGCTCTTTTTGAGGCGGGTACGGGCATTGGGAAGAGTTTGGCCTATTTGATACCAGCTCTGATGTGGAGTTACCGGACTGGCGAGAAGATTGTCATCTCAACGCATACGATCTCTTTACAAGAGCAGCTCATAAACAAAGATCTGCCATTTTTGCTCGATGTATTAGGGGTTGATCTGCGAGTTGTTTTAGCCAAGGGGATGGGGAACTATGTCTGCTTGCGTAAGCTCGATGATTTGTCGAAGAAATCGGGTGTTTACGATCAGTCTGTGGATGCGTTAGCTTCCTGGTCGCAAAAAACGCAGGATGGGAGCAGGTCTGCTGTTCCGTTTGCGATGCAGTCAGATACGTGGGGCAAGGTCTATGCTGAGTCGGATGCTTGTTCTTATATCAAGTGTCCCCACTACAAGCAGTGTTTCTTTTTTAAGGCTCGGAATAAGGCACAAGATGCCGATGTGATCATCGTCAATCACCATTTGCTGATGGCCCATTTACAAAGCGAGGAGGATCGGGCGATCTTGCCTCCGTTTTCTCGTTTGATTATTGATGAGGCGCACCACTTAGAAAGTGTGGCTAGGTCTTCCCTTACCGAGGTGCTCGATCGCGTGCGGATCATGAAGGCTTTGGGACGGGTCCACTCGGAGGTTGATCCGGGATCGAGCCGCCTTTTTGCGATTCGAGATTTGATCAAAGACAAGGGTCTTAAAACCAGGTTGGATATCGATTTGCCGGGAGAAAAGCGGTCTTTATTGGATGATGTACATGCAGCTTTTGATAAGCTCGATGTGGCGTTTGCTAGAAGGGGAGCTTCTTATAAATGGAGAATTACCGAGCAGGCTTTAGCAGAGGCGCAGTGGGCAGAAGAGCTGATGCCTGCCTTTGGGACGTTGAAGGAGAAATTAAAGCGATATGCGGCCTCTTTGTTGAGCATCGAAAAGGAGCTCGATGACGAGACTAAAGAAAAAGTGGAGCATGCTCTTGTCGATATTGGGCAAGCGGCTGAGCGCCTAGAAGAGGTAGCCGAGCAGATTGAAGCTTTTTTCAAAGAGAAGGATGTCCGCTGGGCAGAGAAAACGTATGAAGGGACGACCTTATCGGCGACCAAGCTCGATGTGGCTCCCTTTCTGGAAGAAAAGCTCTTTGAACCACTAAAGAGTGCAATACTATGTAGTGCGACGCTCAGTGTGGGCAGCGCATTTACCCACGTAAAGAATAACCTCGGTTTGCAAAAGGAAGTGATTGAAAAAATCTACCCTTCTCCATTTGATTTTCAAAACAGGACTCGCCTGCTTGGGATCAAAGATCTCTCGGCGCCCAATAGCTATTCTTTCATCAGTGAAGCAGCTGAGGTAATCAGAGAAGCCACCTCGATTACGGGTGGAGGAGCGTTTGTCCTTTTTACCTCTTACGATATGCTCAACAAGTGTGCAAATGCTCTAGAGGACCTACCAATCCTAAAGCAGGGCGATCGCCCTCGGCACCAGCTTTTAGAAGAGTTTAAAAAGTGCCAAAATGGGATTCTTTTTGGGACCGATTCTTTCTGGGAGGGGGTGGATGTGGCTGGAGATGCCCTGCGCCTTGTGATCATCGTCAAGCTTCCCTTTCCCGTGCCATCAGAGCCTCTTTTAGAAGCAAAGTCTGAACTATTGCGTAGTCAAGACCGCGATCCTTTTATGGAGGACTCGATCCCTCAAGCTGTAATGAAGTTTAAGCAGGGCTTTGGCCGACTTATGCGCCGGGCCGAAGATCGGGGATGTGTCCTATGTCTGGATCAACGCCTCTTCACTAAGCGTTACGGTAAGATCTTTTTAGAAAGCTTGCCCGAGTGCCTAGTCTCCTATGACTCTAAGTCGCTGATATACAGTGAAATTAAACAGTTCTATAAATAAAGTAAAACATTGACATTTTGTTGGTTTTTTGTTAAGATTAATGAAATGAGTAGGGTTTCAACAGGGGTAGAACCTCTTCCAGTTTTTGTTTCACAGCCGCCGCCTGATCCGATTGAGAATAAGGTCAAGCGCGTTGCCTTCGTGTTTTTTGCTGGTCTATTATTTCTCGCTTTCTCCCCGATCACTCTTCCCCTTGCTCTCGGTGCTGGAGGGTATCGCCTCTACAGTCACATTAAATTCCGCCCGGCTATCGAAGAATTTGCGCAAAATCGCTATAAAGCTGTATGCAAGGCTCTAAATGATGAAAAATTATTAGACAAAATTTATACACTTACAGAAATTTCCGAGATCCAAGAACTTTTAAAAATTAAGCCCTCGAATAATATGCATGATCATATGCAAAAGGTGCGGGAAAAAATTGATGCAGCTTTAGGCGAAAATCCCACTGGTGAGAATGCAACATTTTTACGAGTCGCTGCCCACGCGCTCACCATTCATGCTGATGGAATGGAAGTATTTCAAAAGTGGGGAGAGAGGGCAATATGTAAAGGTTCATTATCCCTCCCATACGAAAGATTAGCGAAAGCTTTAGATTACGCCGTTGATGAATGCACAACTTTCCAAAAAGAGAACCTATGGGGTAATGTGTTATGGGCTTTCGCTCATCCTCAAAGAGCCGCATCTTCCTTTTTTGAACATATAGGATGGTCACATCCCTTGGCTTTTAATTCTTACCAGCATGGAAATGCCAATATTCGTATTGGGGCTTTTGAGGTAAATGGCCGAAAGATCCATTTTGTGTTGGGTCCTACTGCCACATGTGACAGACTTTTTACGGCTCATTTGCAGCATTTAAGGGAAACGAAAAAAGGGGTTCATGCTCAACATAGCGTTGAATCGCCTTGGCAAAATAATGAAGAGGTTCGACGCCAAAACCAGTTAAGAATCGCTGAGAATTACAATGATGTATCGATTTTTACTCTCGGTCATATCGAAGATAACGGGCTTGTCCCTCATATAGATGAGCATGGTATCCTTCTCCCTGAAAATTTTACTCAGAATGAAGAAATCAACGCTTTAGCTGCAAAGATGTTTGGAGATGATTCTGGACTTAGCAATAAAGCGCACCGTCTTGGTCTTCAAACTCTTATCGCCGTTCAGGGAATTTTCAATATGCCTGAAGGGGAACATTCTATGGGGCAAGCTTGTAAACAAGATATCGATCGAGGTGTGCTTGTTAATATTCTTACTATACTCTTTATGGATCAGCTAGCTGGAAAACCAATTACTGACGAGCGGATTGCGCAGATGGCGGGGATTGTAATTCTTCGTGCTGCAATGGTGGATGATCGGCGCATTTTAGAGAAACGGTATGAAGCACTTAGTGAGCTTCTCCACTATATTGCTAAAAAACCAGAAGTTTTTGATCCGATGAAAAGACATTTTTTGGGAAGTGCCTGGTACAAGCCTTTTGTATCAAAAACACAAGGGTTTGGAGCGTAGCGGGGTCGAACTGCTGACCTCTACAATGCCATTGTAGCGCTCTATCAACTGCGCTTACTTCTTTCTCTAAGGAAAGACGACTATTGCTCAAAAAAATACACGAGGCTTTTCCCAATGACAGCGTTTTGATTTGCCAAGATTATTGCTACAAAGATATTTCAGATCTTGCTCTAGAAGAACCGACTCAAGCAAATTTGATCATTCTGATTCTATTGATCTTCTATTTTTTGGAGAGAGAGATAAGATGGGTTCAGAGCCCTCCAAAGTTTGGCACCATTGGAAAAGACATAGGAACAATACGCGCAACTATACGGCCAAAGGTAAGCTCTAAAACACTTGGCCCGGTCCGGTAAAAGATATTCTTGTCGAGGGATGACACTTTTATAGGTATTGCTTTTGGTGAGGGTGGAGCTGAAGGTGTCAGCGCAGCTGATGTATTTGAAATAGCAGGAATAGCTTTAGCTATACTAAAATGATATGCGGCAAGTGCTGCGAGGGTGATTGCAGCTATAGCGCCTCCGAGCAGTATTTCTTTTGTATATCTTCGTGTTCCTTTTTCTTTTGGTTCAGTTTTTTTCTGGGTAGACGGCTTTTCTCCCCAGAGGGCACTGTCAAATATATCAGTCAAGACGCGAGATGTTACTTGCATATCAGCTGCAAATTTCTCGTGCTGTTTTGATCCAAAAGGGCTAAGTGGCAGCGTTGCTATAGATAAAAAGGCATAGCAGGCTGTTTGTAGAGCAGCTAAGGCTACAGCTGCTGTGTTATAGGCTGTCTTTGAAAGAAAAGTAGACGCAATTTTTGCAAATTGATCATCGTCGGGATACTGAAATCCTCGTGCTTGTACATACAACCGGTCACAGAGATAAGATGGACTTGCCATTGCTCCCTCCTTAGAATGGGGTTGGAGCGTAGCGGGGTCGAACCGCTGACCTCTACAATGCCATTGTAGCGCTCTACCAACTGAGCTAACGCCCCATTGCGGGAAAGTTTATCCTATTCTCCTCTTTTCTTCAATTTAGAAAATACCTATTCTATCTCAAACTTTTTGGAGGCACCATGCGCATACTTCTTTTTCTAATGTGTATTGCTAATTTTGTTTTTGGATCTGAAACGATCATGATTGCAATTTCTGGGGGGTCTGGCTCTGGGAAGACGACCATTGCCCAAAAAATTCATGAAACTTTTCCTGACGACAGTGTCTTGATTTGCCAAGACTATTACTACAAAGATATCTCCGATCTTTCTTTGGAAGAACGGGCTCAAGTAAATTTTGATCATCCGAATTCTATTGAATTTGAATTGATGCTGGAGCAATTGACCGCTTTGAAAATGGGGGAGGCGGTATCTGTTCCTAGATATGATTTTGCAGCTTATGCTCGAAAGTGTGAAAGGGTCACTGTGGAACCGAAAAAAATTGTTATTTGTGAGGGGATGCTCCTTTTGGCCGTTCCCGAGATTCGAGAACTCTTTGATCTCAAGCTCTACATTGATACGGATGAAGATATCCGCCTCATTCGGAGAATACTGCGCGATCAAACTGAGCGGGGAAGAACCGTGCCTAGCATCCTAACGCAGTACATGACCACGGTGCGGCCGATGCATCACGAATATGTTGAACCTAGTAAACGCTTTGCAGATCTCATCATTCCTGAAGGAGGTCAAAATGAGCCTGCACTTGATGTCATCATACAAAAACTCAAAGCTGATATGTACGGAAATGCCTTTTGTGAATTTATACCCAAACCAATACACTTAAGCCATGAGTCTATTAGAGCAAGTACAAGAGAAGCCAGCTGATCCTATTTTTGGGGTTGTAAAGGAGTATAAAGCCAGTACCCATCCCGACAAGTGCACGCTGCTTATTGGGTATTACCGTGATAAAAACTTGCAGACCCCTCTTCTAAAGTCGGTGGCTGAAATGGAGCGGAGGCTTTTGGAGAAGCCCTACCCTCGGGAGTATTTGCCAATCGATGGGGATGCAGAATTCTTGGAGCTTACAGAGAAGCTTGTTTTTGGCAAAAATGATGAGAGGATTTGTAAGATACAAACAGTTGGGGGGACGGGCGCTCTTTTCCTAAGCGGCCTTCTTGCAAAAAACTGGACCGATCAAATTGCCATCTCCAATGAAACATGGGCCAATCACTGGAAGATTTTTGGACAAGCGGGTCTAAACACTTCTTCTTATCCTTATTATGGTTGTAAAGAGCTGGCATTTGAGAAGATGCTCGATGCGCTCTCAAAACTCCCTGAGAAAGCCTGTATTTTGGTGCATACAAATTGCCACAATCCTACTGGATTTGATTTGTCACACGAGCAGTGGCAGGAATTGCTGGCGGTGGTTGTGAAGAGGGGATTGTTTCCCATTTTAGATATGGCCTACCAGGGATTTGGAAAGTCTTTGGAAGAAGATGCGTATGGCCCGAGGCTGTTTTTAGAGAAGGGGGTGGAATTTGCTCTGACCTATACATTTGCAAAGAACTTTTCGTTTTATGGCGAACGTGCTGGTGCCCTTTTTGTAGTGGGAGAGTCGAAAAAAGTGGCTGATACGGTTTTGAGCCAATTGATGAGTTTAGCGCGGGGCTCTTATTCAAATCCGCCGATGCACCCTGCCTATGTGGTTAAGGGTGTTTTGCAAGATGAGAAGCTCCATAAAAACTGGCTTGAAGAGCTGGGTCAGATGCGGGCTAGGATGCAGAAGATGCGCGAGGCTTTTGTCGAAAAGATGCAAGAAAAGAATCCGAAAGGGAATTGGGGGGCGCTTCTTGGTAGCCAGGGGCTGTTTTGCATGACGGGGCTTTCAAAAGAAGCTGTGATGCAATTGCGCAAAGAAAAGGGGATTTTCATCGGTGGTGAGGGGCGAATCAATTTAACGGGGATCAATCAAATGAATATCGATAGCATCACAGACTCAATAGCAAAGGCTCAATGATAAAGCACTGGATTTTTCTTATCCTTTTTGTGGTGACACTTTTGGTGCTTCCAAAGGGAGGGGCTGAGGCTCTTCGCAAAGTGGCGCTAAATGGCATTTCTCATAAGGAGGCAATTGCTTACAGCCCAAATTCTCTTGAGCTCGAAAATCAATTTTTACGCAGTGAAATTCAAAGGCTTCAAAATGTGGCCGCTATGTCTAATGAATTGCAGATGCAGGTGCGCCGTCTTTTGGGGCTTGAAGAGCGGGCCAATGACGCGTTCTTTGAAAGGAGAGAGAGGTATCTTACGCAAATACTTTCTCGTCGGCTTGTTGCCGTGCCAGCGCAGGTGATTTTCCGTGAGCCGATCAGTTGGAGCAGCAGTTTATGGGTCGGGGTTGGGGAGCGGGATAATCAAGCTCTAGGGAAAAGGGTCATCGAAAAGAATAGCCCAGTCGTTTTGGGGAAAATCGTTGTGGGTGTTGTAGAAGAGGTGGAAGAGACTCGATCTCGTGTGAGGCTCATCACTGATGACCGGCTAGCGCTTTCTGTCCGTGCTGCAAGAGGGGGGGAGCAAAGCCACGCTCTTGCGATTAAGATCGATGAGCTCGCTTACCTGCTCTCTCTGCAAGAAGAACTAGCAGGGGCAAGTGAGATGGAGAATCTCTTGCAAACCTACTTAGGGACGCTGGATGTAGAGGCAAGCGATTTTTATCTGGCAAAAGGAGAAATTAGAGGCTCTAATCGCTCACTTTGGCACGGTAGACGGGAGAATCTCAAAGGGATGGGTTTTCATTATCATTGTAGTGATCAAGAGGGCGAGGCAAAAGATTTAAGGGGCAACAATCTTTTGCAAGTGGGCGACCTTCTTGTGACAACAGGAATGGACGGAATTTTTCCGCCCGATCTGCATGTGGGACTTGTGACAAAAGTAGATCCACTGCGCGAGGGAGCTACCTCTTACACGATGGAAGCAAAGTCTCTTGTTTCAGACCTTAGCAATTTAGAAGAAGTGCTTATTCTGCCAAGAAATTTTTGACAAAATTTTTGCTCACAATCTATACTGGTGCCGTTTACAACTCTTACCATTTATAGGAGAGCACAATGAAAAAGTATTTTGGATGGCTATTTGCCCTCGTTGCATCAATGACAATGGTTTCTGCCTACGCTGAAGAAGTATCAGAAGTAGAAGATCAAGACTCTGCTGTGGAAGAGCCTCTAGCAGTTGTACTAGATGACGAAGCGGATGACGCTGACGAGTAATTGACTCCGTGGCTCTGCAATCGCAGGGCCACGACTTTTGCAAAAGCATTTTGGTATGTGCTTCTTCTGACCTCAGATAATTTTTTTTGGTCGCCTCTAATATCGCCTGTGTAGAGTTCTCCACATTTTTGTAATCTTCCCCCACTTTTTAAGAAAAACATCGGCCTGTCATATACTAAAAAGTCGTAGCCCACCGACGAAAAATCTCCCAAATAGATGTCTGTTTTCTCTAGCAATGGGTAGACCGGTGGAAATTCGAGAATGAAAGTGGCTTTGGTTTCGTATTTTCCTAGGATCTGATGGAAACTTGCCGGGTCGTTTTCTTCGAGAAGAGGGTGAAGTTTGATGAGCAAGTGATACGAGTCCTTCAGCTCTTCAATGATCCTACTAGTGCTTTCAAAAAACGAAGTGGGAGTTGCCGTCGTCTCCCAAGTCGGGGCGTAGAGGACGGTCTTCTTATCTGTTTTGAAAAAGCCTTCTGCCAATGCATCTAAATGCTCTTTATGTTTTTGGTAGAACCAGTGGCGAACGTTGCCCATTTCTTCATAGCGAAGGTCGATATCTTGAGCAACGGGTTTATTAAGAAGCTCTTCTTTGTCTGAATAACCGTGGGGGCTGAATACAAAGCGGATCTCTTTGTTGTAGAGCATCTGCATGAGAGGTTTTAGCTCGAGAGCCCAAAACTTTCCGCAGGTGAGGATGGTATCGTAGTGCTTTGCGATATGATCGAGAGAGAGATCACTTAAAGAAATATATTGGATATTGACCATGGGGTAAAACTTTTTTCCCAAAGTTAGATGCTCTTTTTCTGTCACAATTAAAGGAATTTCCAGTAAGTAACATAGGGGAGCCAAGTGGTCTAGGTGGGTCGAGGGACCCGTACTTATTGCCACAAACATAGACCCCTAGTATAATGCTTCCCATGAATATTTCCCTAGTTGATCATCATAGAAGCTACCAATTAATAGGCAGTGACCTACTCATGTCATTTGCGACAGGGCTCTCAGGCGCTCCCTATGCCCTTAGGCACCACCAGCTTGCACAAGTTGAAGGCGCCTCCAGGTGGACGCACCGCATTATCTGCCTGGCCGAGTTTATTCCCGTCATGGGAGCTGCTGTGGCTCTAGTAGAAAGGATTTTCTATACCGTCTTTTCCTCCGGCTACTCGGATGTTCCTTGGAGAAATAAGCCCCTAAACTCTCTGGAAGCAATGCAAGTAATGCAAGGCAGAGCCTTAGCAGCTGCCAAGCAACACCACCCAGATGCAAAGACTTACGCATCGAGCGACACCGTTGCAAAACAACTAAAAGACCTTGCCCCTGATGGGGCTCCGCCTATTAAATGCAGCCACCATTTTGCAGACAACATTGGCCCGCGCGAGCAAATGGAAGATGCCCACTTCTACCAGGATCTGGGAAAAGGGGTGCTAGCAGGCGTTTTCGATGGACACGGCGGTAAAGAAGTGTCTGAGTTTGCAAGTATAGAATTCCAGAAGAGATTTCCTAAGGCTCTAGAAGATGCAAAAGGGAATGTACACAACGCCTTTGAAACACTCATTCACCATATCCACCAAGACATTGCCCGCCACTCTTCTTGGAATAAGCAAGGCTCTACAGCTGTTGTTACCTACATCGATAAAGAAAGCCGCTTGATCTACACAGCCACACTTGGAGATAGTGAAGCCAACATCTACCGAAATAACCTCCTAGGCTCTGTCACCTCCATCCCACTTTCTTTTGTGCATGATTGGACAACTGATGTTGGCCGTTTAGTCGAGGTCTTTGGCAAAAGTCTGATTTCCAGTATTTGGATGTATTGTGGAAAAAATCCGAAACATCTTCGATCTAGGCTGTTTAGCGGTGTTAACGTCTCACGAGCCTTTGGTGATGTAGACCAGACAGGTGTTCCAGCAAAACCACTCGTAACACACGAACCTGTAATCACAGTGAACAAACTCCAATCAAAAGACGTAGTGATCCTCGCCTGCGATGGTCTTAAGGACTACGTCCCCGAGCAAGAGATTTCAGATACTGTGGGCAAAGTGCAGAGCGTGGCTCAAGGCCTTTTAGGCAGAGATTCTAGAACCCTTGCCAAGCAGCTTGTCGACAAAGCTCTGCTTAACATGCAAGAGAAGCGTCACGGCGACAACGTCACCGTACTCGCCATCGATGTGGCTTAGTTCTTTTATGCCCAAACCAATTCAAAACTTGAGGAGCCTCCTTGCCCAAATCCAAGTTTTGAATTGGTTTGGGTATAATTGACAAAGTAATAATCTACTTGCTAGAATTGGAACTCCTCAATCGATGGGTGATCAATATGATAAAAGGTTGTCTGCAATTCTTTTTTCTGTTTGTAAACGTTTTATTCTTTTCTGAAAATGGATGCAATTGCTTGTTTGGCATCAAACCACATTGTAAAAGCTGCTTTAATAGGAGTCATTGAAACTCTTGTTGCACGAGGCGTTAAATGCTGTCAAACAGGAAGTTTTTGGAAGGCGTGCGTAGCTCCGATTGCTAGAAAATGGAAAGAATGGAAAGATAACAAAGAAAATCATTTTCCTCCAACGGAAGGAAATTTGTGGAAGTATATAAATGAGTAGGTTTTTGAAGTGTTTTTTATTTATTCCTTTGTTTCTTCATGCGACAGTTCTTGATGTCAATGAAGAGAGGATTAAAAGAAGTCCAGAGATCTATCTGAATCCACAAGATGTGCCTCTTTTCTATGTGGGGAATCCTCTAAATGGTTTGGATGTATTTTCGATTATTCCACCTTACACCATCCAAACTCCTGAGGTAAACAGGCAAATTGAACAACTGATTGTGAAAGAGCTCGGCTCGGTTGGTTCTGTTGTCAAAGCTAGTGATGAGAACTTAGCGGGATTTGGCTCTGGGAACTTGATGAATATCCAAATCGGGAAAGTTGCCAAGTGGAACGGTGGTGATCTTCCTATCACAAGGGTGACCCTTAGCATTGAAACAGCTGTTACAATATGTAAAACTAATGACAAGTCTAACCCAAGAGTTTGGTCAATCAACGACTATGTAGATGCTCCACTTGAAATAGGCTTGGAAAAAGAGACTCTTGGTGCCGTACAAAAGCTTTTAAGGGAATTTGTTCGGAACTATAAATTTGCAAATCAGTCTAATTCCCAAAAACCAACTTTTTACCTTCACTCACAAAAGAGTTAAAAGTCTCCTCATAAAGGGTGTTTTCTGGAGGAGTTTTCTTGAGCTCCTCTTTGCATATTGCAAAAAGGTTTTTGTAATTCTCTTTGGCGACAAATCTCCCTGCCTTTGTCAGTTCAGAGTCCATTAGTAGGATCATCGGCTTTTTGAAGGCTAAAAAGTCGTAACCAATTGAGGAGAGGTCTCCGATGAAGAGATCGATTTGTGCTAAGAGGGGATAGATGGGTGGGAAGTCTTCAATAAATTGAACTCCTGCAGCTTTGAGCTTTTCAATTTCTTCTGGAAATTGCAGGTAGAGATTGGGGTGGAGCTTCACATACAAATTTTCTGGTGCTTCTAGAAGATGGGGCCAAAGATCCGGGAAGGAAGAGTTTTGCTCTTGGTCTTGCCACGTAGGGGCGTATAGGATCGCATTTTTCTTCGGGGCGAAGAGCTTCTCATAAAAGGCCCTGTGTTTTTCAAAGTAGGCCAGGCGATAATTGCCCACTCTTTGGGTTGGGACATCGACCCCTTTTTCTTTTAAAAACTCTTCGATGCGGGGGCCATAGGTGAGGATGAGCTCTTCTTCCTCGAGCGCTTCCATAAAGGGTGAGTGGCGTCCCTTGTCGGAGTTCCCGTGTGGGCACCAGATGGTTTTGATCCGTTTTTTTTGCATCTCTTGAGCAAAGAAAAAGACCTCTTCGAAGAGAACGCGCGGGGTCGAGTAGATGAGAGTGTCGAAATGGAGAGCGATCTGATCGGGGGAAGCGCAGTGGAGAACCTCGAGGTCTGGATAAAACTGTTTTGCTTGGGCCACTAGCTTCTCGTCAGAGAGGATGAGTGGGATGGCCATGAGGCTACACAGAGGAGCTAGGTGGTCGAGATGGTGAAATTCGGGGCCATAGATGAGACCAGCAGTAGACATGGGTCTATTTTAATCTTTCTGGCTATAGGTCGCAACGCGCATTTTTCTGCGGACCCGGTGTAGTGGATGGGGGTACTTGCAGAGGAGAGGCTCATTTTTCGTCTCCCTCTTTTGATGAAAAAGGGCTTCATTGCGGCAATTTTGTAAATTTGTCCTTTCAAGAAGGGCGACGATCTGGTCAAGCTTGGTAAGGATCTGGCAGCTCAACTCATCGCTGTGAGGGAGCATTTCAGTTTTTCCAAGCAGCACACAACATTTGGTAAGCAAAGCTGTAGCCTCCATCCGATCAGTACGCTCTTTGATAAGGCCGACAACGAGGCTTGATCTTTGGCGCATGATTCTTATAAAAGCTTTTTCATTGCCCTCTAGAAGGGCAAGCTCCTCCTGGTGCAGGCTGGCGAGCACTTCGCGCATCGAGTGGATTTCTTTTTCGAGGGCGATATCGAGAATGTCATGGGCTGTTTCCCATTTTTGCTTGCGCGAGATTTCTGTAGATGCCATTCTTTTTCGTATAACGAGTATGAAGACAATAGACAAGAGAGAATTTTCTTATCAAAACCTAAAGTCTTGGTTTGAAAGGGAAAAAAGAATTTTTCCTTGGCGAGGCAATCCCACTCCATACGCAGTTTGGGTATCGGAAGTGATGCTTCAGCAGACCAGAGCCTCAGTTGTGGTCGATTACTTTACAAGATGGATGGCCAGGTTTCCAACGATTGAGAGTTTGGCGACAGCTCCCCTTGATGAGGTGATCAAGATCTGGGAGGGGCTCGGATACTACTCGCGGGCTCGAAACTTGCATGAAGGCGCCAAATACCTAGTCACGTACCATAACGGCACTTTGCCAAGTGACGCTAAGGCACTTAGCAAAGTCAAAGGACTTGGGCCTTATACCATTGGCGCCATTTTGAGCTTTGCTTTTCATAAAAAAGCCGCCGCCGTTGATGGGAACGTCCTACGCGTGATAGCAAGACTTTTTGCCTTGGAAGAGGAGATCGATCAGCCCGCCTCGCAAAAATGGATCCGGCAAAGGGTAGAAGAGCTCTTGCCAGATACAGAGCCTTGGGTCATTATGGAGGCATTGATAGAGCTGGGGGCCACCCTTTGCGTGAAGAAGCCCGCTTGTGAGGTGTGCCCATTGCAAGAAAATTGCAAAGGCTATCTTCTGGGAAAAGCTGAAGAACTTCCCAAAAGGAAAAAACGGGCGCAAACGATTTTCCTCAATAGAATTGTCCCAGTGATCTATCACAAACAAGAATTCCTCATCCAAAAGCAGGAAGGGAAAAAAGTGATGGCAGGGCTTTTTGAGTTCCCCTATTTTGAAGAAGAGACCCAGTTTGAGAGCTTTTATCCAGGCAAGCTGCAAAAAGTTGGCCCTTTAAGCGAAGTGAAGCACACCTTCACAAGATACAGAGCTCGCCTGATCCCTACCCTGTGGGAAGCTGAAGTAAAAATGAGAATAGAGGGCTATATTTGGGTAGAGAAAGAGAAGCTCCGTGAGCTCCCTTTTTCCTCAGGCCATCGAAAAATTACGCAAGAGGTTATGAATCATGCGGATCCTACATACAGAAAGTTCTAACGGCTGGGGCGGCCAAGAGATGCGTATTTTGCGCGAATCGATTGGCATGCGCGCGCGCGGTCACGAAATCATTATGGCAGTGGAAAAAGGGGGAGGCCTTGTTGCAAAAGCTCGCGAGGCCGGCTTTACCGTCTTTGAAATCGAATTCAGAAAACACAAAAGCCCCCTTGTACTCTTACAACTGATTCGCATCCTAACCAAACACAAAATAGACCTAGTCAACACCCACTCCTCACTAGACGCTTGGCTTGGTGGAATCGCAGCTAAGGCTGCAGCAAAGAAAGTCGTACGCACCCGTCACCTCTCAACGCCCATCCGCAAAGGACTCAATAGCAAACTCCTCTACAACACCCTGGCCGACTTTGTAGTAACAACCTCCAGCCAAATCATCTCACCCATCATCAATCAATCGGGCATAGCGCCCGATCACTGCCGCTTAGTTGCCACCGGCGTTGAGCCATCGAGATTGCATCCTACAGAAGAGGCAAAACAAGCCTTTCGCAAAAGCCTAAACCTTTCCGATGACGATTGCCTTGTCGGGACCACCTGCATCGTCCGCTCCTGGAAAGGGATACCCGATCTGATCCAAGCAGCGCACCTACTTCGCGACATCAAACAAATCAAGTGGGTCGTTATTGGTGGCGGCTATGTGGAAGAGTACAAACACCTCGCTACAAGTGGCAACGTCTACTTTACCGGCCATCTAGAAGATCCATCAGCAGCGCTTGCAGCCCTAGATATCTTCACGCTGCTAAGCACAGCCAATGAAGGGATTTCGCAAGCGTGCTTGCAAGCTGCCTACCTAGAAAAACCCCTCGTCACCACATCCATCGGCGGTCTGCCCGAAGTGTGTCGCAACAAAGAAACAGGCATACTTGTACCCCCAGCATCGCCCAAAGACGTCGCAGCTGCCGTCCTCGCCCTCTACGACGACCCCGAGCAACGGACCCACTTAGGCAAAAACGCCCGCAAGCTAGTTGAAAATAAATTCACCATGGAGCATACCCTAGATCAGATGCAACAAGTCTACGAAAAGATCCTTTGATGGCACACACCTGTCACCCCCCTCAAGAAAAAAAAGCCTTTCCTTGGCTACTTACACGGACCATAGTGGCAGTCATTTGCTCATTTCCCCTCCTGCTCCACATGTTTGGAGTGAAAATCCCCCTCGGACTGCAGGGCGTGCTCGCCACCATTGTTCAATTTTTTTCCGGTTGGCCTTTTTATGTAGGAGCCCTCTGGGGCATAAAGCACAGATCAGCCAACATGGACACCCTCGTAGCCCTTGGCACATCAGCCGCCTACCTCTTTAGCTTTTACACCATCTTCGTCGACCCAAGCCGTGGCCTTTATTTTGAAACCTCAAGCGTCTTGATCACCTTTATCCTCATCGGCCGGATGATGGAAGAAAAGTCCAAAGAAAAAGCAGCCAGTGGCATGCACGCCCTTTTAGAAATGCAACCCGATATTGCCCGCATTAAAAGAGGCGAAGAGTATGTAGAAGTCCCCATAGACCAAGTGCAAGAAGGGGACCTCTTCATGACAAGACCTGGCGAGCGAGTCGCCGTAGATGGAGAAGTAGTTGAAGGCTTTTCCGCCGTCGATGAATCAATGCTTACCGGCGAGAGCACCCTCGTTGAAAAAGAACCAAAAGACCCCGTCTTCGCTGCCACCATCAATCAGCACGGCAACATGATAGCCAAAGCGACCAAAATCGGAGCCGATACCGCCCTTTCCCGCATCATCCAAATGGTTGAAGAGGCCCGTAAAACCAAAGCCCCCATCGAGAGACTAGCTGATAAAGTCTCCTCCTATTTTGTCCCTGCAGTGCTCATCGTCTCCCTCCTTACCTGGATCCTCTGGGCCTTCATCGCGGGTGACGGAGCCGAAGGACTCATTAGCGCCGTTGCCGTCCTCGTCGTCGCCTGCCCCTGCGCTTTGGGCCTTGCCACCCCCATTGTCATCCTCGTTGCCACAGCACGCGCTGCCCACATGGGCATCTTCATCAAAAACGCCGAAGCCATCGAAAAAGCCCAAAAAATCCAAACCATACTCGTCGATAAAACCAACACCGTCACCGAAGGGACCCTCACCACCTCCAAAATCGCCCTCGAAGAAAAATATTTCCCCATCGCAAAAACTCTCGCCGAACACTCTGAGCACCCCGCCTCCCAAGCCATCTTAAACACCCTCAAAGAAAAAAGTATAAACTCCCTCCCTTCCATGCTCGCCTTCCGCTCAGAGCCTGGTCGCGGCGTCAGTGGCTACTTCGATGACCGGAAATACTTCCTCGGCTCCACCAAATTCCTCGAAGAGCAGGGGACCCCCGTCAACATCAACGAAGAAGAAATAGGCACCATCGTTGCGCTCGGCACAGAAAAAATCACCATCGGCTACTTCGTCCTCTCTGACCAAATCAAACCCGGCAGCCCCGAGGCCATAGCGTCTCTAAAAAGCCTCGGCATCGAAACCATCCTCCTCACCGGGGACCGCTACAAAGTGGCTGAAAAAGTAGCGACCGACCTCTCCTTCGACCACTTCTCAGCCGAAGTACTCCCCGAAGAAAAAGCCCAGCACGTCCAAACCGAGAAAGAAAAGGGGAAAACCGTAGCTATGGTTGGCGACGGCGTCAACGACGCCCCAGCTCTCGCCACCGCCGACGTCGGCTTTGCGATTGCCTCCGGCACCGACGTAGCCATGGAATCGGCCTCCGTGGGCCTCATGCGCTCCCACCTCTCTTCCGTCCACGACACCATCCTCCTCTCCAAAGCCTCCTATAAAAAAATAATTCAAAATCTCATCTTTGCCTTCGGCTACAACACCCTCGGCATCCCCCTCGCCGCCTTCGGCCTCCTCAACCCCATCATCGCAGGCACTGCCATGGCCCTCTCCTCCATCTCCGTCGTCCTAAACGCCATACTTCTCAATAAAAAGAAACTTGCTGAGAAATAAACCAAAGAGCGATAATTCAGCTATGAAAGACCAATGGATAGATTGGCTGCAAGATAAGCAGCGACACTTTTTTTACGGGATCATCATTACACTTGCATCCCTCTTCATTGCATTCCAAGCCTTTGGCAAGTTCCACAAGCCCGCTACCAGCAACTACCTCTTTGTCAACCAAGCTTTTGAAAAGTGGATGTACCAAGACGAAGCCTTCGAAAAACTCGAAACAGCCCTCCACCAAAACCCCGAACTTGAGACAAAATTTGGAGCTCTAATTGCCGACAAATTCCTCGTCCAAAAAAGCCCCGACCAAGCGCAACCCTTTGCCGACAACGTCTTCCAGCGCGTCCTAAACCAAACCCCCGAGCACACCGCTTTTGCGCAAAACTCCCTCCTCATCGAAAAGGGCAAGCTCCCCGAGGCCCTCACCAGCTCGCTCGCCCTCAAAACCAACCTCGACCCCAACACCCTCCTATACGGCTTCAACCTCGTCCGCATCGCGAGCTTGTCCCGCGCCCTCGACTCCTCTCCCCAGGAGCAGTCAGCTCTTACCGAGCTCGAAACCTACCTCCACACCAACGCCAAAGCCACCACCATCCTCACCGAGTGCTTCCACGAAGGCAACCTCACCCTCACCGACTACATCACCCACCGCAAGACGTCAGCACCTGAAAAATAGGGTTGTCAATCTTCTCCATCCTGTTGTCTGAATACTCTTCAATTTTATAAGGTATTCGATCGGGGATCGTCTGTTGCCGGTTGAGCCAATTTAATTATAAAAGGAATGTTTTGGTTTTTTCCACCATTTCTTCATCAAAATCCTTTTATATATTTCCATACGAAAGATATCATTAGGCCTGGATAACACTTAATGAGAGGGGATATGAGATATGTTTATGCAGCTTTGCTTGGCTTGGCTTGACGACTCTTTTGTGCAGTTCTTTAGATGCAATCGGTCGAACCGAACCATGGCTTACAGAAAAAGCAATAGACTTTCTAGATAATTACTTTATTTCGAATCCAAATGCCGTAGTTCTCGAGTTTGGTTCTGGGGCTTCCACGGTTTGGCTTTCTAAACGTACTGAAAATTTGTATTCTATTGAGCATTCTCCGGAATATTATAATGAAGTTAACGAGCTTTTAAAAGGGGGAGGTTTGGTTGATTATAGACTGGTAGCGAAACCATACTACAATGTGTGCGATGAATTTGATGATGAATTCTTTGATTTGATTCTAGTAGATGGAAGAAACAGGAAGGGGTGTATTTACAAGTCTCTTTCTAAATTGAAGCCTGGTGGAGTACTAATGCTTGATAATGCAGAAAGAACTTTTTACCATGCAGTATTTCCTCTAATGGATGAATGGGAGTATTTTTCAACCGAGCAGCGGGGGCCTGATAAGTGGGGATTTTGGTATACTGGCTGGAAAACGGATTGGTGGATTAAACCTATCTCCTTAGGGTTGCACTGATTAATTCGGTTCTTCCACCTACTTCGTTCTTCGAGAAAAAAGAGAAAAGATTCCCACTTCAAACCATTTTTGCCTTACCAAGTTTTTTATGGAGAAAGACTTTAACAATCCTTGACAGGAACATAGAAAAAGAGGATCCTGGCCTTTTTTGCTAAACTAAACACGGATATTCAATATGAAAACACTGCTAACTTTTGTACTTGCCTGTCTCTGTATCTCTGGGAGCGCAACAGAAGATTTTTTCCAAAGTCTAACTATGGATACCTACTTAAAATCTTTTCCTTCTTTAGTTTATGAAGGCCACGTGGATAGAGAACAAGGAACGTACTTGTTAAATCTTGTTCGAGACAATCCGAGTATCAATAATATTGCCGAGATTGGCTTCAATGCAGGTCACTCAAGCGAGATTTTCTTGCTTGCAAATTTAGATGTTACTGTTTTGTCTTTCGACCTTGGAGTCCATAATTCAGTTCAGATTGCGAAAAAACATATTGATGATGTCTATTCTGGTCGCCATTCGTTGATTCTTGGTAATTCACTTGTTACGGTTCCTCATTTTCATAAAGCTAATAGGAATCAAAAATTCGATTTGATTTTTATCGATGGGGGACATACTTATGAGGTTGCTATAGGTGATATTATCAATATGAAGGCTTTGGCACACGAAAACACCATACTGGTGATGGATGATTTGGTTCCACAATTTCCACATGGGGTAGGGCCAACAAAAGCTTGGGAAGAGGCCAAAAATAAGGGTATTATTCGCGTTGTTGAAGAGGTCACTTCAACAAATGGTCGAAAGAAATGGGGAAAGGCCGTTTATAATTTCAATCACTGATTGAATTCTAGCGGATTTTTCCTACCCAAATTTCAAAGGAATCTAAATGAACATCCTCTTCAAACTCGTCGAGCTCGTACATCCCTAGATTCCTCTGCCAGACTTCTTCATTGTAATTCAAGCCAATTTTGCCGATGTTGACCATTCGATTGACTATTGTTGCAGTATAATTGAGGTTGGCTTCCCATAAACTAAGTCGTAAAATGCCATCTTGTCCCACTGGATAATTAGGATTTAAGAACCATTCTGCATATGAATCTTGTGTAGGATGATATTTTTCCACTCGATGACGGATCCATTTTCTAATTGCATGTTGGTGATCATAATGGCTTTTCCCTCCAGCGTAGAGGAAGCTCCTTTCATATTCATAGTACACATCCTTGATCGCATTCCAACAATCAGCATCCATAAGGTAGGCCCAGTAATTGCCGTGTGCATTTCGTACAACTTTATTTAGAAAAAAATCCTTTTCTTCGAAGTTCAATGGAACGTTGCTCCAACCAGATACCAGTCCGACATTGCCGATGTCCTTCTTTGCCCAATCCAACAATTCCAGCATTAGTTGAATGTAGTTAGATGATATTTTGTTATCATCTTCTAAAATCAGCGCCTTTTCATACTTATGTTTATCAAAAATTTGTCTTCTTGCATCGATTAAATTTTTTCCACAGCCAAAGTTTTTATCTCTCAGAATGTAGGTTGCAAAAGGAAAATTGTATCTTTTAGCCACTGCAAGATTTTCGTTTTGTTTTGCATCTCTCCCGCCGTCGAAAAAGAAGAAAATGGGGGTAGTCATAGATTCTGGGTTTCTAGCTAAAGCTTCTAAGGTTTCGTCAAGATAGTCAGGTCGGTTGTACCCTGCAATTGCAATGGCGAGTTTTTTGTCTTCGCTTGCAAAGGAAAATGAGGCGATAAAGAGGAACAAAAGTAGGGATTTATACATGATCTATTGATCTCCACGAATAAGTATCACTTGATAGCTTTCAGCCAATATTTTCCAACCTCTTTCAAGCAGGTACTCAATCACGAGTTTTCCCTTCCCGCCGTATGGAAGATCACAATCGTCAATCATAACTACGCAATCACGGGCTAAATGTGGGTAAGCCGCTATTATTTCATTCAAATGATGATTTTGGGAGGGCAAGGGGTTGTCTAGTTGGAATCCATAGCTATCCAAATACAGAAAATCTATCGAGCCATTAAATGTAGATAAAAACTCAATGGAGTCTTGCTCAACAAGCAGTACGTTATCTGCAGCTTTTCCTAAAGCATTGAAGGAACAAGAAAGAGCTAATGGGTCGATATCGACAGAATAGACAGTTGCATGGTTTTCGTATGCCCAATCCCCAAAGATAAGAGTTGAGCAGCCATCTCCAGCGCAATTCAAACTTCCTCCACGTGCAGTACCTGTTTCAACAATTGTGTAGGCATTTTGATTCGTCATTAAGGTAAGCGCCGTCTGGAAAGTAGAGTATCGCTTGTCCGTTTTGGCGATCCGATTATTTAGCATAGGAAATTCATGCGAAAAAACTGCGGAAAAATTGATCAGTAGTAGAAAAAAAACTGTTTTCATTCGAGGCCTCCATTTTTGTTGAGTGAAGATATCTTAGCATTTGATTTTTGTACAGAATTTATGTACTATTTCCACTACATTTTTTATATAAATTTCGTCGAGGATTTTATGCGAAACAGATTTCTTATTTTGATTCTGAGTTTGAGTTTCTTTCAAGCTTTTTTCCCGAAGTGTAATGCTAATGAAGAAAATGACTTTGCTATTGCGATCATAGGCTATAATAGGCCTGACTATCTTGAAGAGGTCTTAGAGTCTTTAGCAGCAAATCCAGAGTCTTCGACTACCCCTATTTATTTCTTCTTCGATGGAGGGCCAGAGTCTAAGCAGAAGGAAAATATAGCACTTGCAAGGAAGTATGCGTTTCCGCTTGCAAAAATCATTTCAAGAACTACGAATTTTGGATGCCCAAAAAACATCATTGATGCAAGAAGAGTCCTGTTTGACAAGCTAAAGTATAAAAAAGTCCTAGTTATAGAAGATGACAACGTAATTTCCTCAAACTATATTAGATTTATTTTAAACTTCTATGAATGGTCACAATTGAATATGAGTGGTGTTGGGGCTGTTTGTGGATGGAATCAACTTCTTCTCAACAAATATGAAAAAAACGAAAATCTACAAAACGTAATTCAGAATTCTATGTGGAACTATTGGGGCTATTTAATGAGTTTTGAATGTTGGGAAAAGATTAAAGGCATCTATTATGAGTATGAAGCACTGTTTTTGGGGGATGGAGGGCGATCGCACTACATCAATGCTGAAAAGATAAGGAGTTGGTTGCGCAGGAGGGTATTGACACACGCAAACTATGGTGATCCGTATTCAGAATCATTTTTGATTCCTGGGTTGCCTACCGGTCAAGATGCGGTTATGCGTATTGGTCTGTGGGAGAATGATCTTGATTGTGCATGCAGTTACGTAAATCGTTTGATTAACATCGGAAAAGTTGGAATCAACTACAGCGAAGAAGTGTGGGAAAAGAGGTTAAAGGACTTCGTCCTAGACGTTTTCCCAGAGGATAATGATCTGATTGAGTTCAGAGTTGTCTCTGACCCTACCCGCCCAACTACTTTTCACTAGTCGATCCATTTAGAAGGAATTGCGACAAACTTAGCTCGAGACTTCTTGGGGTCATTGGAATTGATATAGAAGCACTTGTAGGAAGAGAAGGTTGTTGATAAGGCATCTTATATATATTCGTAGGAGCATTCGTGTTCATCATATGAATCAAAGGGGCTATCGGGCCTTCCAGGTACTTTGAAGTCATCAATCACTACCCAATTCCGCGGTTGAAGGGGTTATACTTCGTTTTAAAGTCTTCCCAATCATGAGTTTAGTCAAAGGAGATATCCTTGAGATCTATATTCGAGGGCTCTATTATTGCACATTTGGTTGAGTTAGTCGTGGCAGTAGAAAAAATCGATAAAATAGGGAGAGAGCAATGTTCTTTAGCAATTTGGAAAGTCCCTTAATTTATGTGTAAAACTACTTTCGTGTTTCCATGAGCGTTGTATTCGAGGATTTTTTGGCCAAAGAGGTTGAATGGAGGCTTGGTTAAATCAAGTGGCCTTAAGCCCCCGGAATCAATGTTTTCATTCATCTTGAAGGGGTTAGTCTGATTTGTATCATTCGTGATTAGGCAATGTTTGAATTTATGAAATTGCTTTGTGATTTTTAGGACATCTTCATTAGATAAATGTTGCAAGACATCTTTACAAATCAGTAGGTCTCCTTCTGGCAGCTCGAAATCTGCCCCATCTGCGTGAACAAAATGGATATGGTTGTTAGAGTATTTCTTTTGGTTTTCGTTGATCAGGAATTTCACTACATCTACCCCAGTATAATCTAACCCATTCCAATTGACATGCTTGGAGAAAGTCCAGTCTCCGCATCCCAAGTCAACAATGGAATGGATTTGATTCTCTGCAATGAATTTTTCAAGACAATTAATGTAGGGTTTTGCGTTTTCAAGCGTGGAGCCTAATCCTGAGAACCCTTTCCCTTTTTCATTCTTACCCCATTCTGCTGATTCGTAAATATTGGTGAAAACAGATTCATTGGTTGAGAAGGTTACGTTTTTTCCAAACGCTTTCTTGTATTTTTCAAATAGAGGCTTCGAGTTAGTAGTGATAGAATTTTCAGCAACTACATTCTCTTTTCCAAGATGTACTGCTTTTGGGGATAATAAAGATCTGTAGAGGTCTTTTAAATTTTTGTATTGGTATTGAGAAGCCCATTGCCTTGCTTGGCTTCCTTTCTCTAAATACTGAGAATATTCATCCTTCACTTCTTTTAGAGCCGCTGCAAGTTCATCGATATGGCAATCATAGTTGAACCCATAATAATCACCCCATGGATTCAGCGCAGGCTTCAAGGTAGTACTCTCGACAACCTTTACTAATCCAGATTCACAAACAGGGATTTGCCCTGTGTTGTTAGTCGCGATGACAGGGACTCCAAGGGACATAGCTTCTCTAGGCTGTATGGAAAAACCTTCTCCTTTTGACGGGCTTACATAGCAGTCGATCTCTTTAAAAGTATTGAGGTAATCTAGCTTTTTTAAAGGCATTTGAGTGAATTTTATATTTTCACAATTTAGTAACGTGATGACTTTTGTGATCTCATTTCGAACTTCTTTTTCACAGTACCTTGCATTGATTCGCAGTTCCACGTCAGGGTCATCTCCAAAAGCCTTTACGAAAGCTCTGATGAGCATAACGTGATTTTTTCTATCGGATCCAGCTGATAAATTGCCAAAAACAAATTTTTCCCCTGCTTCTTTTTTTAATGGGGCTCTTAGGAAATGGTTTAGGTCTAGACCCAATGGAATTTCAAAAATTGGAATTTGAACACCCGAATTTTGATATACTTCGATTAGAAAGGATGATGGGACCACTACCGCATCGAACTTGCGGTTTAAAATATCCACCCATTCCTCCGGAATTTTGGTAGCTTCGTACATCGAATAGGCAATTTTAATAGTGTCTTTTGGGCAGCCTTTTAGCTTATGTATGGCTGATCCATCCCATGGGCCCCAGAGGATGTCTTCAAAAATTAAGACTTTTCCCCATCGTTTATTATCATCACAAATGAATTTTTTTATTTTTTTTGGAGGTGTGACCTTCTTTATTTTTCTGGTGAGTTTGAAATTTGTTTTCAGCTCTTTTTTAAATGCTTGGATTAACTCAGGACCCTGTCTTCCTAAGCCGTCAGCCATATTGATGTATCCCATCACGGTCAAATCTGGAGAAGAAGAACGCATTTTTATCGAAGAAATGCCAGCTAGGGCTCCTATAAGAATAAGACCTAAAGCAATCAATGTAGATTTACGCGACATTTTTTTCATTTCGAACCTCAAAATTTTCGGACAGGTTGGTGAGTGTAAAAATCATACAAAAGAAGGGCGCGAACTTAATCTCTCTCTACTGTTTCGTATTTTACGTCTGTATACACTAGACATCTCCCAATCCACTCGTACTTTTTAGGGAAGATAACTAATTCATGATTTCCAAGCACGTGAGAAAAAATAGAATAGCTAGATGAAGGTCTGACAAGAATGTCAAATTGCATCATCGATAACAAATCTTCTAAAACGTTAGCATCGTGTCGATTTCCACAATGGCGAGCATTGAAAATAATCTGTTGGCTAGTAGGAGAAATTTTCGTTTGCAATCTCTCGATTAACCCTGCTGGGTCGGGATCATCAGTGAATATGTGTATATAGAAATCCTCATTCGGGTAAAGCTCTAAAATCTTGTTGATCTGATCGAGGTAATATTGTTCAGGTGGAGCTTTTAGCGGTCTTGCATGGTCAAGATACTTGTCAGCTATCTCGGAATAGTCGTATGTCTTAGCTCTCTCCGCCTCGAGAATATCTTCATCGAAATAGGGCAAAGACCATAAAGGGAGATCATACCCACCACCATTTCGGACATGCAGAGCAATTGACTTCATCTTTTCTGGAATTTGAACGATATCAATGGGTGTCACAGGCGAGAGGAGGCGGCGCATTTTTTTGATGAATGGTTTGTTGTTGCGCATTTCTTCCAATTCGTGGAGATCATAAAAATTATTTCCGTTTAATTTAGTATTGAATTTCACCTGATAGATGACAGGTTGTCTAGTGTCGATGGTGCCTAGTTTTTCTAGATCAATTATCGTCTGTATTTTCACAGAAGGGTGCGATTTCTTATATTGCTCGAGAGAAGGATGAGCTGAGCCAGCAAAAATCTGATCGTCATAATCAAAAGGTTCGTGTAGATAGGGGAGGTTATATTTTTCTGCGGCCCACTGAGCCTTAATGTAGGTAAGAAGCTGGTTGCCAAATCGCGCATTAACATTTGTTTGGACCCCGATCGTTCCTGTAAAATGGGGGGAGCTTGTTAGATATGACTGTGAAGCTTGGCAGATAATAGTGAGAGATAGAAGCAGCCCTAGAGCGAATCGTTTCATTTCGAGTCCTTTGTGTTTCTTTGAGAGATTTTTTTAAGTATCGCGGGTGTCGAACAGTGGCCGATATTCCTTAGATTGAAACCCAAGCCTGTAAGATTGTTCACGGAGAGGGTGTTGCGAGCATCGACGATATTTGGATGGTTCATTAACTGATGTATCTTTACCCAGTTTAGTCTGCCGAACTCTTCCCACTCAGTAAGGACCAGGATAGCGTCTGCTTTTTTTGCTGTTTCATAGGTCGAATAACAATATGTGACTTGAGGGAAGAGTTTTTTTGTATTGAGCATTGCCTCAGGATCATATGCTTGTATTTTTGCACCCATTGCGAGAAGTTGCTCCATGACTTTTAGAGCGGGGGAGTCGCGAACATCATCTGTGTTAGCTTTGAATGCAAGTCCTAGGATGCCAATCGTTTTTCCCTTGAGTGGACTTTGAAGGGTGTTTTTTAGCTTTTCTATGACAACTTTTGGCTGGTCATGATTGGCTTTTGCTGCAGCGGAAATCACCCTTAGTTCTACACCCAAGTCTTGCGCATTATTCAATATAGCTTGAATATCTTTAGGAAAGCATGAGCCCCCATATCCTGGGCCGGGATTGAGGCATTTTCTCCCTATGCGGCTGTCTGAACCAATCCCCTGGGCTACTTCAAAAATATCTGCGCCCGTTTGATCGCATAAGTTGGCTATTTCGTTAATAAATGAGATCTTGACAGCAAGGAATGAATTGGCAACGAGTTTGATAGCCTCGGCCGACTCGATCTTAGTAAATTGAAAGGGAACATTTTGTTGTTGAAGAGGTTGTAATATTTCTAATACCTGATTTTGGATTTCATCAGATTCTGCTCCAATAACGACTCTGTCAGGATGCAAAAAATCCTGCACTGCTGACCCTTCTCGGAGGAACTCTGGCAGGTAAGCAATGGAAAAAGGTGTATCTTTTTTATTGTGTTTCCCAATCTCGGACTTAACTTTCTTAATGGTACCTAAAGGAACAGTGCTTTTAATATAAATTGTTTTAGGGGAGTTTAAGTTTTCTCCTATGCTCTTTGCTGCAGAGTATAAAGCTGTGAGGTCTGCTTCTCCTGTCTGCGCCATAGGTGTTCCAACACAGATAAGAATAACGTCATTTTTTTGGATAGCTTCAGCAACATTGCTAGAAAACTTGATTTGGGTGTTCTTTTGTACAAGCTCTTTTAAACCGGGCTCATAGATAGGTATTTCTCCATTGTTAAGCATACGAATTTTGTTTGCATCAATATCACAGCAAATAACATCGTTTCCAAATTCTGCAAGACACGCTCCGCTAACAAGGCCGACATATCCTGTGCCAATGACTGTGATTTTATGCTCACAGTGTAGGCTAAAAGGAGCAATAAGAAGGAGAAGGAAGTGGAGAAGCGATTTCATGTAGTCTAAACCTCGTTAAAAACACATCAGCCTAACTTGAGAAAGAGTATTTTTTCAATGAATTTGGTTCCAGTAAGTAATAGGCAAAAGAAAGTTGACAAAATTTTAATGTGGAGACATCATTCTTATCTTTCAAAGATAATCTTTGCGGGGGGAGTACTATGGCGTTTATACCAAGTTTGCAGAGTGGGAGTGAATTTAGACTCAGTGATCCGGGTGAGACTGAAGTTAATTTTCCTAAATGTGCCAGGGTAGATGATGATACGATAGCTGGAGTTTGGCAAAGTAAAGTCAATGCATCTAATGTGGATGTTAGGTTTCGTACATGCGATCAAAACGGGGTTTTGGGACCCCGAATGAGCATCGACCCCGATCCAGCAGCCAAAAACAACCCATTAATAGTTGAAACTGGTGATGTTCTCCAAACATGCTATAGCAAAAGGGCTCCTGGAAGCTTATTTAATGTCTTTGTACGTAGAATGCCAAAAGTGGGGATGCCACTTGAGCCAGTCTATCAAGCAAGTACAGATGGAAGTGTCGATCATTCAGGTTGTAGAATTTTACCCTTTAGCCAAAATAGTTCTCTAGTTATTTGGTATAAACATGGAACTATACAACAAGTTGGTGGAACGTTTTTAAATAACGGAATTCCAAATGGCTCCGAGTTAATCTTCAGTGGAAATCCAACATTGAACTATAATTTTGCCTCCGGCGCACGGATATCGGATACTCTATTCGGGATTGTAATGGCGCAGTATATCGCCCCTACTTGGAGTCTCGTTTACAATACATTTCGGATCGATAATGGCGCCGCAACTGGGCCAGAAATCTCTGTGGCTTCAAATCCCTCCATTAGTTATGTAAATCCCACTCTTGCCGGAAAAAATAGTTCTGCTACTCTCGTTTACAATGCCATCCATTCTAGTCCCCGATTTTACGAGGTGGAACGCCGAGAAATTACGGGAAGAACTGTTGGCCCGGCAGAGCAACTCAATACAATGTCCACAGAAATTAATCAGAGGTTTCCGGCCGCCGCTGTAGGAAGGGATGGAGAAGAGTTGACTTTGTGGGAAAATGCATTGACAAGTGGAGGCTTTGATGTCGATGGAATTTTTACTCATAGTAATGGTACGAGAGAAAGCCAGGAATTTAGAGCGTCACTTACAAACTTTACGTCAAATAGGCGCCCAGCAGTAACGAATTTAGATGTGAACAAGTTTGGTGGTTTTTGGGTAGGATCTGGAAATCAATCTGGAGTATTTGCTCGGTTTTTTGATTTGATTGCACCAGGAACACCAACGACTGGGACAACGGCAACGACGGCGTTGACTACATCGGGTGTTGCTACGACAGCTCTTGCATCGACGGTTGGTGGGGCTAGCAGTTCAACTACCGGAGGCATCTCTTCAGGAACTACTGTAGCATCGGTATTGTCGACTGCTGCTGGCAATGTTGTAAGTTCTGGATCTTCAGGTTCTGCAGATTCCAGTGGAGTCGTTGTCGCTGCTGTTGTAGCTGTTGTAGCTCTCTGTTGCATTGCGAGTGGGGTATGTGTTCTCTATCGTAAAAGGAGGAGTGAGCCACCTTTGAATATCTCTCCGCCGCGGCCAGCAGACGTGCCTGGATCAGCTGAGGGTTCTGTAGCAGATGATGATGTTGTCGTTTATGATTCCGTTGCGGCTGCTGTAGATGGTGATTCTAGCTCTAGTGCAAGCAGCAGCAGCGATGATGCTGATGTAGAGTATGGCGACCTTTCTCAATTTCAAATGCAGGGATAAGCAGTCCCGTGAGGGGCTGGGGCTTAGGCTTGTGGGCCGCTGGTGGCGTCGCGCATCAGATGGATGATGCTGCGGCCTTAAGCTTCCTTCGTGTCCATTGCAGGGCTAGTCAAAAATACATAAGAAAATCCTGAGGAACAAAAATCAAATGTATAAGCTTTTTATTTGCAAAAACAAAAAAAGAACACACTTATGCCTCGCCAAAAAATTGACTGGAAACAGAACATTAATTAACTCATAGCTCGTGGTAGCCAAACTTGGAACAGGATACGGGGCATCCCATTGCCAAAAGATCGCATCGAAAGGAAAAACGAAACAGACCTGGTCTTCGATAATACCAGCCTTAAGGAGACACTAATTAATTGAATTCCCCAGATCTTCGGCCAAAAGCGCCGAAAAACTTAATTTTCGATCTCCATTAACTTTCCAAAGTTAATTGCGATCTCCAAATTAACTTTTTCGACCCGTTTGACTCGAATCTCTGAGAAAGCAATTAATCAGCGTCTCCTCAAAGTGTGTGGTAAAGGAAAATGGTACCATAAGCGATAGGGTCTCAAAGCCGAATGTAAAAAGCGGCTTGACGGGTGGCTTTTAGACGCCATATGACGTTATGCTGCTTGAAAAATGATGGCCAGCGGAAGAAAATTTTATCAACTAAAAAGGTGGTTTTGATATGGTTCTTAAACACGAAAGCAAACGGAGGAAGAGCATGACCCATCTAGCAAAAAAGAAATGTGTCTTATTTTCAATGACACTCTTCTTCCTGTATTCTATTTTTTTCCCCATGAGTGTAATGCATGGAAAGTGGGGTTTAAGAGGTAACATTGGAACTGGAACAACAGAGGACCCTTATTATAACCTTTCAGCGCATTATATTAGTCAGTTTCTACCTCAAAATCCCATCGTCATAGAAGCCGGAGCTCACGATGGTGAAGATACATACCTGATGAGCTTACTTTGGCCCGAAGGGCAGATCTATGCTTTTGAACCAGACCCAAGAACTTATCCGGAATTAATGAGCAACCTGAATGACTGCAAAAACGTACATACTTTTCCGATAGCTTTAGGAACTTACGTGGGCACGAGTAACTTTTACTTAAGCAAACCCACTGAAGCATACGGAGTTGCTGGACAGAGCTCTCTGTTTCCTGATAATCCTGAAACTTGGCCTTGGTCTTGGGTTGAAATTGAGGAACAGCCAATTACTGTTCCAATTACGACTTTGGATGATTGGGCAGAAAAACACGGGATTCAGAAAGTTGACTTTTTATGGCTTGACATGCAGGGTAGCGAATATCAAATGTTGCAGGCTAGTCCAAGAATTCTAAAAACTGTAACAGCAATAAAAACGGAATATTCAACAAAAGAATACTATAAAGGCACAGTCTTGTTTTCTGCCTTTAAACAATTTCTAGAAGAACAAGGATTTTATTTAATAGAGATTTGCGGAGAAACTCATGGAGATGCATTATTTATCAGGAAAGATTAAACGCAGCCTGTTTTTAGTTTTTTTCTTGTTGCATTCACAACAGGGTATTACAGCGGATACAATTGACGACAAACCATATGTAACATGCCGGATAAGAGGGCAACTTGGAAACCAACTTTTCCAAATAGCCACAACTTTAGCCCATGCTTGGGATAATAATATGCACCCTATATTCCCAGAGCTTCAACAAACTCATAACAATATTCCTGCTAATCTCAAGAGAATTTTCTACCGACTTGATGCTAATTCTCTTCCACGCCCAGTGTTAAGCACCTTTGAACAAATGGATAATTTTGAATATGTTGAAATTCCAAATAATCCAGACCTCTACTTAAGGGGTTATTTTCAAACTTGGGAATATTTTGATCATCACAGAGATAGAATTAGAGAAATATTTTCTCCGGGGGCTTCTGAACTAGCAAAACTACAACTGAAGCATACCAATCTCTTAAATCATCCTTTTACTGTGGGAGTGCATGTACGGACATTTAATAAACAATGGAGTAACATTATTCCCTTTGTCGGGCTCAAATATTATAAAGAGGCAATGGATCTATTTCCTTCGGATGCATTATTTGTGATATTTTCAGACCGTATCAATTGGTGCAAACAACATTTTTCTCAGTTTAATCGTCAGATGATCTTCATTGAAGATCAAGACCATATCGAAGATTTTATTCTAATGTCCATGCTAGACCACAATATTATAGGAAATTCTAGTTATTCTTGGTGGGCAGCGTACCTAAATCAAAACCCGGACAAATATGTAGTTGCACCTTCCCACTTCGTTCACCCAAGAATCCGCTCTACTGTAAATGCCAACATGACTGAATGGCATACCATCGAAGTGGATGTCAACACTCCGTACCCTGATGATATTCGCAAATATGATATTTTTTCACAGTCTATTGATACCCAGTAAACCTTTTTTTACCAGCCTTGAAATTTCTGTGTACAAATATGAGATCTTGAGCAAGATCTGTGATGTATTGAAATCCCCGTTCCTCTAAAAAGGGGATGAATCGCGGATCTTTATAATTATCCTCCACTGCAATCACATCAATACTATACTTGGAGAAATCTATGCTCGAAAGAATCTCAAATTCCCCACCTTCTGTGTCAATACTTAGAAAGTTGACGTGTGTGATCCCATTTTCCTCTAGTAAATCATTTAAAACATAGCATGGCACGTCAATGGTATCATATGAGCCACCATAGCGATTTATTTCGATGTCTACTCGTTCCAAATGCCTTGGATCATACATGTCTATTAGACCAGAAAGCATTTCAGTGTTCACATAGGGACTTGTAACCAATAAAAACTGACGCATGCCAGTAGTTTCAGCAATGCAACCTTGGATACAAGTACAATCACGAGCTTTTTGCAATTCATCGAATCGATTTTGCATTGGCTCAATACAAATGCCCGACCAACCCAAGCTTTTTTCTAAAAAATACGTGTTACTGTACGTGATACCGTCGTGTGCTCCAATATCAACGAATACTCCTTTTCTCACGTTTCTAAAAAAATGTTCATATACATACTTGTCCTGACCACATTGACTAAAATAATTGGCGAGACATAATTGCTGAATAAAAACAAAAACTAATAAATAAAACCTCTTCATGAATAGACTCCTAGTAGCGATCGTTTAGCTCAATTGAGAGAAGAAATGGATTAAAATAAGTAGACCAAAGACTTAAATTTGAACTTGTTCGAATTAATACATCTCCTCGGGAAAGTAAAAGACAGTCGATGAGAGCCTCTTCACCTTGTAGAAAGTTATTGGTAGAATTTCGATGCAAGGGCTTCCCATCCATAGAATATTGACTACTATATGTTACGACGGTACCTGGAAACGCTTTCCGCATAAAATCTACAAATTGAATTTCATCACTGGCTACAAAAATTTTGTATTCCCTAAAGTTTCCCTTAGAGATGTAGTCTTTGACGCAAGATAACATCTCGTCATATGTGACGCGCGGTGCTTCTATTACTTTATCTGTTCCTCGATAATGGACGCCAATAATATGCTGTCCGTCAAAATTACTGTGAACAAAATTGTCTATCTTATTTTGGATAGGCTTCTTAATTCGGATATACTTTTGGATCAATTCATTTACTTGGTGACGATCTAACTCTCGCTGTAAAAAATAGGCATATGATTCATATTCTTTGAGATCGAATTCTTTTAATTGTGCCTGATTTTTATTTCCGATTCGAATAGGTTCACAATAGTATTCCCACCAATTTGATCCATAATTAGCGTCAAAGTAAAGCCCAAAATTCTCGAAATTGACTTCAATTCCCGCGTACCCATTAGTATCATACTCGTATAGAACACCAGCTACATAACTAAAAACGCTAAACATTCCACATGGGTATGGATGAAGATTAACATACAAATAAGGTAGGCCTGCGCCTACAAAAGAAGAAAAAGAAATGAAAAGCAAGCATAAGAATAGCTTAATTTTTCTCACAATTTAAATCCTTGATTTATCGTAAGTAGACAACTTTAAACAATTTGCAAGTGCTAAGTCAAGGACTCCTAATTTTTTTTCCAAGCTCTCAGGAATTGAAAATCAAAGGAACCTGAAAGTCGACACAGAGCCCTTAGCAGTGCGCGGCGGCTATGGTATAGGGAAATTAGTCCGTGTGAAGCACAGTTGCAGGGCACGACAATTAAAATTGTCGCGCCGAAGTCTCAAGGAGGCACTAGATCAGATTTAAGAGTTTTATTCCCCTAGGGAGTTTTGCAACGCACCTCTATAGTGCGTGTTATCGTGTATTTGGGGTCCTGATAATATAACGGATTATATTCCCGAAGGATGCTTCATTGATTACCGTAAATTTGCTGATAACGAAGAAATGTACGCCTTTTTGCGTTCAATAAACGAAGAACAGTATGAGGAATATCTTGCAAATATACGTGCTTTCCTAGTCTCCGATGAAGCTTACCTTTTCTCTTCAAAGCATTTTGAGGAGACTATATTGGAAGCTATCAGAGACTAGAGTTTTAGGCTGGGGGGCCGCCCATGGCGTCGCGCATCAGGTGGATGATGCTGCGGCCTGCATGTAGACCTAACCATAGGAAAACGATGGGGGCTAGGAAGATGCCGACGATGAGCGCGCAGATGCCGAAGATCAGCTGGGTGGTCGCTTCTTTTGAGAGGACCATGTGCGACATTTTATGAGCTATTTGATCGATCTTGTCGGGGATGAAGATGGCGATGATTGCGCCGATCCCGGTTAGAAAGATGCTGAGGGTGGGGCCCCAGAAGATGAGCGTGAAGAGGCTCGATAATATGAAGAGGATGCAGAAGAAGATCTCGAAGCGATGTCTCTTCGCATAGCCTTCGATCTCTTTTACTGATACGCCTTCTTTTTTCTTTTCTTCGTCCATGGAGTCTCCAATGATTTATCTGTTAATAGCTTCAATTTAAATATTCAATCGTATTTTGGCAATAGTTCTCATTGGATTTTTTTTAGGAGATCACCTAGAATGAACCTTATTTTTGTAGGGGTTGTGAGTTGATTATCGCTTTTCGATCGCGTTTTTCGCTCGAGCAGATTTTTTTTTGGTCTCAACTGGCTCTTGGTGTGGCTGGGGTGTTTGTGGTTTGCTTTTTTTTTGTGGGGATGGCCAAAAGGGATGTGTTTGATGTGGGGCAGCGGGGCGGTGAGGTGGATTTCTATGCTCTGGAAAAGGTTCTAAGTGGTCCGTTGGCTTTGAAAGAAAGTGGTAAATCGGCTTTGGCTGTGGCTTTGGAGCAGAAGTTGGTGTTTTTGGCGCAGAGTGTGAGGCCAGATCGAGTCGATGAGGAGAGGGTTTTTCGCATTGGGGTGAAAGGCGATGGGGCTGAGCAGGTGGTGCGTGAGGGTGAGGCGATTGCATGTAATCTGGTGGAGTCGGATGGAAGGATCGAGTCTTTGGGATTTGGAGAGGGGGATGTGAAGATGGTCCCTCATGTGCTGGATGGGCGGTCGTTATTGCTGAATGTGGAGCGGGCCAGCGGCGCTGCGATGGAGGTAATTCTTAAGGCGGCGAGTCCGGAGGTGAAGGGGGGAGACGCTTTGGCTAGCGGTAAGTGGCTGGGGCCAGATCTTTTTTTTAGAGAGTATGGGGGGAGTGAGTTCCGGCCTTTGGGGCTGAAGCAGCAGGTGGAGGTTGGGAAGGATGTTCTCTATTTGGGTGAGGGTGATTTTTTGAGTTTCCGCGATGGCAGTTGGGTGAATGTGGGCCGCCTAGAAAATGCGGATAGCGATGCGCCACTGGCCCAGGTTTTGCGCGTGGGCAATGATTTGGAGCTTGAGGCTTGGGATGTGGATGGTTTTCCTCTTTTTTTTGCTAGGCTGGGGCTAGAGCGAAAGGGAGGACTTAGGTTTATGCCCGATCAGGTTTTTTCAGGGGCTAAGCTTAGGACAACGAGTCAGGTTTCTTGCAAGATGGGGAAAAAGCGGTTTGTGCTTTCTGCTGGGGATTGGATTTTGCAGGTGAAGGAGGGGTGGAGAAAGATCCGGTCAGCTGAGGAGATTCAGGCGTTTTTGGACCATGAGGTAAGGGGGCTATTGGTTGTGGTCGATCGGGTCGATCCGAGCGGTCGGGTGAGTGGAAAGGTTTTTAATGAAATGCGCACGGAGTTGCAGCCTTTTGTTTTTCAGGCGGTAACTTCTAAAGGTAATAGAAAAAAATGAGATTTATTGGTCTAGTTTTAATAGCGAGTAGTCTTTTCTCTCAGACGATTGAGGAAAAAATGAGGGCTTCTTCATCCGAAGAGGGGGCCAGTTTTGATGTTCATTTAGAGCAGGTAAACCAGAGGATTGCATCTTTACGAGGTAAGTTAAGGGGGGAGATGGAGCTGGCCGGAAAGTTGCATGCGGCTGGCGCTGAAGATGAGGAATACTTTGGTCTGCTCCAGAGTGTCCAATCGATCAAGGAGGAGCTTGTCTCGCTGCAAGAGCGGTGGAGAAAGCGGGCGAGTGACGACTCAAAGATGGGAGATGAGGGGTACGCCCTTTGGGATCAGGAGGAGACAACATTAGCTTCTTTGGTGATGGAGTTTGGCTCTAGCGAGTATTTGTATGTCGTCCCGCCTGAGATGTCTAACATGAAGATCACGATGCACTCGAGTGTCCCAATTCCAAGGGAATCTTGGAGTGAGGTCCTCGAGATTGTTTTGGCGCAAAATGGGGTGGGGGTCAAGCAGGTCAATCCGTATACCCGCCAGCTGTACATTTTTAAGCAGGACCCATCGGCTGTGGCGGCAATCGCCTCTAGTTTGGAAGATATTGCCCATATTCAGGATCATCGGCGTATTTTTTATGTCTTTTCTCCTCCCGTAGAACATGTGAAGTCGGCGTTTCAGTTTTTTGAGCGTTTTTCGGATCCGAAGATGACGTTTGTCTACAATATTGGTGGCAAGGTGGCCATTGTCTCGACCAAAGAGGAGGTTGAGAAGCTTTTGAGTCTCTATCGGACTGTTTGGCAAGACCCTAATGGTAAGGTCTCGAAGGTGGTGACGGTCTCGAAGATGGGTGTTCGAGAGATGGAAAAGATTTTGAAGACGTTTTTCTCAGACTCTTTGGAAAAGCCTACGAGGGCTCCATTTGGAAAGTTTGATAGCGAGGGGCTTTCTATTTTAACTCCGCAGCATGGAAATGCTTTGGTGCTGATGGGGCAAAGGGAGATTGTGGATAGGGCTTCGAAGTTGATCTGTGATACCGAAAGCCAGCTCCAAGATCCTGCTGAGATGACGATTTATATCTACAATTGTAAGCATAGTGATCCAAATGACTTAGCGAAGGTGATGGATCGGGTTTATTATTCGCTTTTCCACGCGATTCCTGAAAACCGCGAGAATGTGGAGATCAACTCAACGGTTCGCGCGCCGAATCTTCCTCCCGATGGTTACGCAAATGCTCCAGGACTTACTGTGCCCCCGCAGCGTTTTAAGCCGGGTGTAGAGACCAATCTTGAGGTTGATATTGATTCGGAGCACTTTATTCCCGATCCGAAGACGGGTAATCTTTTGATGGTGGTTCGTAGGGATGTGCTCGGCCGCATTAAGGATTTGTTGCATAGGCTTGATGTTCCTAAGAAGATGGTGCAGATTGAGGTTCTCCTTTTTGAGAAGAAGCTCAATAACCAGGCAAACTACGGCTTGAATCTTTTGAAGCTTGGCAATGCAGAAAATGGAGCCCGCTACGATGGACCCAATCCGCCACCGCCAGAAGGTCTGGATAAGCCGGTTGGTACGGGGGTTTTGGCGTTTTTATTTTCGGGCGAAAAATCAAAGCATTTCCCTGCGTTTGATCTGGCTTATAGCTTTTTGATGACGCAAGAAGATATTCAATTGAATGCGGCTCCTTCTGTCATGACGGTGAATCAGACGCCGGCAACTATTTCGATTTTGGAGGAGATTTCTCTTAACAACGGGGCAGCACCGATCGATACGAATAAGGGGATTGCTTTTGAGAAGTCTTTTACTAGGGCCCAGTACGGGATCAACATCATCATGACCCCGATCATCCACCTGTTCGATGAGTTTGAAGAGTGTGGCTCTGATACGCGGAAAGGATTTGTTACGCTGCAGACTAATATCACGTTTGATACGACCAAACAAAGTAAGGATGATCGCCCACCGGTGGATAAGCGGCACATTGAAAATGAGGTGCGCGTATACGACGGGCAGACAATTATTCTCGGGGGTCTGCGTCGTAAATCTATGCGCGACAGTACTCAAAAGGTCCCTTTTTTGGGAGAGCTCCCAGGTTTTGGTAAGCTTTTTGGTTCGACCGAGCTGAATACTGACAATACCGAGATGTTTTTCTTCATCACTCCGAAAATCATCGCTGATCCAAAGGAAGAGCTTATGGAGATGCGTTGTAGAGAGCTTGAGCGGCGTCCCGGAGATATCCCTGAATTTTTATGTCGTTTGGTCACGGCCCGTGATTGTGAGAAGAAAAGGCTCTTTAGAAGTAGCATTAAAACTTTCTTCGGAGAAAAACAGCACTACTATTATGAGTAATATGTATGGCCTGCCCGTTGTAGATCAGCTCTTTGAGTATCCTTTTGTGAAGGATAGCGTGCAGATTTTGCCTTATGATTTTGCCAAGAGTCGCCTTGTACTTCCCTTGGAAGAGGTGGAGGGGGAGCTTCTCCTTGCCATCGCGGATCCTCTTGATCTCGAGACTTTGGAAGAGGTGCGTATTCGGACTGGCAAACCAATCAAAGAGGTTGTTGCAGCGCAAGATCTCTTGGAAACTGCGATCGAGCAGTGCTACCACCAAAGCGAATCGGATACATCTAAAATCGTCGACAGCCTTATCGAAAACCGCGAGGAAGAGGTGGTTGTGGATGATGGCGAGGGGTACGATCTTTTAGCGCAAAAAAATAGCGGCTCGGGCGTAATCCGGATGTTGAATGCGATTTTGATGGAGGCGATCCAACAAGGGGCATCAGATGTCCATTTCGAACCTCTCGAATCAACTCTTTCTGTCCGCTATCGCATTGACGGGGTTTTGCAGTTGCGCCATACGCCGCCCAAAGAATATCAATCGCAACTGCTCACGCGGATCAAAGTCATGGCACGGCTCGATATCGCCGAGCAACGTCTCCCACAAGATGGGCGGATCAAATTGAAGATGGGGACGCGGCAGATCGATTTTCGTGTGAGTACGATCCCCGTTGTTTATGGCGAGAGGATTGTTCTTCGTATTTTGGATAAGAGCAACGTCATGCTCGGCCTGGATAAGCTTGGGATGCGCTCTGGTGTTTTAGAAAAGTTTTCCGATCTCATTCAGATGAGTGAGGGGATCGTTCTTGTTACGGGTCCCACGGGGAGTGGGAAAACGACAACGCTTTATAGCGCCCTTGCTCAAATCAATTCGAGCCACATCAACATTATGACGGTCGAAGACCCTGTGGAGTACAAACTCCAGGGGATGGCGCAAATTGGGGTGAATCCAAAAATCGATCTCACTTTTTCCTCTGGTCTTCGCCATATTTTGCGCCAAGATCCCGATGTGATCATGATCGGAGAGATCCGCGATAGAGAGACAGCGGAGATTGCGATCCAAGCAGCGCTCACTGGTCACCTTGTATTGAGTACGCTCCACACCAATGATGCTCCCTCTGCACTCACTCGCCTTGTCGATATGGGTATTGAGCCCTATCTCCTTTCGTCATCGGTGATTGGGGTACTGGCACAGCGTCTTGTCCGCTGTATTTGTCCTCAATGCAAAACCTCATACGAGCCTACCGAGGCAGAACTCCGTGATCTAGGAATATCTGCTACGAAGCTGTATGAAGGCAAAGGATGTAGTGAATGTTTTGATACGGGCTATAAGGGACGGCTTGGGATTTATGAGCTCATGCCCATGAGTGGCCCGCTAAAGCGGAAGCTGGTCGAGTCGCCCGATAGTGTGGGGCTGCAAAAGGTTGCTCTTGAAGAGGGGATGCGATCCCTTCGTAAGGATGGAGCGGGCCTTGTGACAGAAGGGTTGACGACAACGGCAGAAGCTCTGCGAGTGACGAGAGGGAGCGAGGAGTAAGCTATGCCGATCTATCGCTACAGAGCCTTGACCGAGACGGGCAAAAAAGTAACAGGTGTGATCGACGCCGATTCTTTTGATCTTGCCAAAGAAAAGCTCAAGCGGGAAAAAGTACTCGTTACGAAACTGACAAGCGCTAAGCAAAAGAAAGAGGTAGCCCTAGGGCCGCAGCTTCTGCTTGCCTTTACAAGAGAGCTCGAGCAGCTCTTAAAGGCAGGCCTTCCTCTGTATGAGAGCTTACTTACAGTAGAAGAAAAATATCGCAAACACCGCGCCCACTCTCTTCTGCTCGATCTTTGCGACAAGCTCAAAGGAGGCGCCCTCCTTTCTACCGCATTAAAGGACTATCCCAGATCGTTTGATTCCATCTACATTTCCATGGTTCAGGCCGGAGAAAAAACCGGGTCCCTAGCCTGGGCGTTTCAGCAGCTGCACGAGTTGATCGGGCGGCGCCAGAAATTGAAAAAACAGCTTTTAAGTGCGATGGCTTACCCCGCATTTTTGGGTGGTTTTTGTACCCTTGTGATTTTAGGACTCCTTTTATTTGTGGTCCCCTCGATGCAAGAGCTGTTTGAAGGGCGCGCGCTGCATCCCCTAACGCAAACGGTTCTCTCTGCATCCAAATTCTTAAAATCTTCCTTTCTTTCGATCCTTTTGCTTCTCATTGCCCTTGTTCTGGCAGTCAGCTATTTTTTCCAAAGAGCAGAAGGCAAACTTTTTATGCAAAAACTCTTGCAGAGGATCCCGATCGTCAAGACTGTCCTCTTGGAAGCAGCCCTCATCCGCTTTTGTAAAAGCTCCTCTATATTGCTAACAGGGGGTGTGCCACTGCTCACTGCCCTTACAATTTCGCGCAAGAGTATGCGCCACGTTCTGCTGGAAAAAGCTGTCTCAAATGCAGAAAAACACCTCGTAGAAGGAAAAACCTTAAGCGGGCAACTCAAAAAATCGCCCTATATTCCCCCTCTTGTAACGCGAATGCTCTCGATAGCAGAAGAGACGGGAAAATTGCCCCAGATGCTAGAGAGTTTATCAGATATATATGACCAAGAACTCGAGCGGAGCTTGTCGCACGTGACCACATTTTTACAGCCTATCTTGCTTGTTACGCTGGGCGGAGTTGTGGGTCTTGTGATTCTGGCAATCTTACTTCCGCTCACCGATGTGAGTTCCTTAATTTCAAATTAGGAGAAATAGAATGAAGAAAAAAAGAGCTTTTACCCTTCTAGAGATCATGATCGTGATTTTTTTGATTGGGATTATTGGTAGTGTGATTGGCTACAACATGAAGGGAAGCTTAGATAAGGGCAAGGCCTTTAAAACCCAGCAAGCAAAGCTCAAGATCAAAGACATCCTAGAGCTTGAAATGGCTAAGGGGGTCACTCCTGAAAGGATCACCGAAGATCCAGAGAAATATTTGAGGGCCTCACGTCTGGTGAAAAATCCCGACAAGATGATGAAAGATGGTTGGGGAGATCGATTTGATGTATCGCTCAAAGACAATGGCGATCTGAACATCAAATCGATCAAATATTCTAATTGGAAAAGAGGGCAGACCCGAGTCCGCGGAGAAGATGTCGAAGAGGAATAATTTCACCTTACTTGAGATTGTCCTATGCGTAGCCATACTGGGGACTGCTGCGGTCACCGTTAGTTGGCAAATGAGGGGAATGTTTCACACTCATAACTTCAACCGAAACGTCGACAGTTTTTTAACCGATTTGCAAAAATGCCAGCTCGTCGCCTTGTCTGATCGAGTAGACATTGAGGTGCGAATCGAAAAAAAGGGGGGCACCTACCAGTATAGCCTGTACTCGGATGATCCTGTGCCCTGCTTTGTGAAAAAGCCCATGAAGATGAATGGGGTAGAAAAAATCAAAGTGGGGAAAAAGAAGGTAGACCGTTACGTATTAAACATCTATGCATCAGGTGCGATGACCCCCAAAGAAGAGATCACCCTATTTCAAGATGATGAAATAGGGACTGCCTTTAAACTAGACAAATCCCCTACAATAAAAGTAAAAAGGCTAGATAGGAGAGACATATGAAAATCACAAGTCCCAAATTCAAACATGGCGAGGCGATCCCCCAGCTCTATACTTGTGAAGGGTATGATTGGAACCCACCTGTGGAGTTTCATGATGTTCCTAAAGAGGCGAAGAGCCTCGTCCTTGTCATGGAAGATCCAGATGTCCCAAAAGATTTAAGGCCCGATGGCCTTTGGGTCCATTGGATCGTCTATGAGATAGCTCCTGATTGCAAAGGGATACCCGAGCACTCGGCCCCACCAGGGACCCATGGGAAAGGGACCAACATGCGCACGGCCTATATGGGGCCATGCCCACCAGACAAAGAGCACCGCTACTTTTTTTATCTCTATGCTTTAGATCTCATGCCCGATTGGCCAAAGGGGCTTGAAAAAGATGAAGTGATGAAAAAGATGGAAGGGCATATCGTTGGCAAAGCTGAGCTAATGGGCACTTACAAGTTACAAAAAATAAAATAATCGCTTGACAATATAATCTTTTAATCCTTACTTTGCGAATTAGAGAAAAAAACCCTGGGAACCTCTAGGGTGTCCTTTAATCGTAGGAGGAAAGGGATGGATTCAGCAATGATGGTCGCCAGTATTTTCGGGCCCCTCTTAGGAATCGTGGGGCTATGGATGCTCCTTTACGGTGACAACGTGGTAAAAATTACCACTTCAATGAAAAATTCGCCAGCTGCTCAGTATGCTAGCGCATTTATCAATCTCTTGCTTGGTTTGTTTATTATCAATGCATTCAATGTTTGGGATTGGAACGTATACTTTTTCGTAACACTACTTGGATGGGCGATGTTCATCCGCGGTGTTCTCGGATTGTTCATGCCACAACTTATTGTTCAGTGGTTCATGACTAAAAATTCATGGATGAAAACAATGGGTATTATCCCATTCGTTTGGGGGCTTATCCTCACTTGGCTTGGCTACTACATGTAGATCCCTGTCACATCCGACGATTTGTTTCACGTCTGCCAGCAAAACTTTCGCTGCAGACGTGAAATTTTTTCTACTTCACGAATAAATTTCACATTGCTACACTCCGTAGGTTTGAATCGAACCACTGGAGTGATCAATGAACAAAGCAAAACTATTTACATCAATCTTATTTCTATTTGTCTTAGGAACATACGGATATTCTGAAGAGCCCAACTTTGAGCCAGAATCAGTTATCGAAGAAGTTGCCTATGAGCCTGAAGAGTTCGAAGAGCTTAGCGAAGTATCTGATTTTGAACCAGAAACAGCTATCGAAGAAGTTGCATATGAGCCTGAAGAATTCGAAGAGCTCAGCGAAGAATTTGAGAGCGAGCCAGAAGAATGTCTAGAAGTTTCTGAGGAAGCAGGCGAAGAAATAATCGATATCCTATCGCTTCTTCCTGCAGCAGAAACTCCCGATGAGGGCTGTGTATGCGTATGTGAGGAAGAAGAAGTAGAGATGCCTTCTATCGCCTATGAGCCTGTGATCTTAAGTCTCGGCCTTCCAGAATGTGTGACAATGGAGAGCAGACTGAACTTAAACGAGTTTTATGCAGAAGATGGCGAAGTGACAACAGGTTCTGCTAGCGAATATTTTGAAGTTTCAGAGTTTGGCGTTGAAGTTAAGAAAAGCGGGCTCTACCGGGTGAGCTTTTACCAAGGAATAAGCTCTGGGAGCTTGCCTTGTGATGTTGCCGTAGTTCTCAAGCAGGGCTTTGGAAAAGAGAGTGTCAAGCGCGCCCAGCGAATCAAGCTAAAGCGGGGGGATTTCACAGATATCGCTTTTAGCAAGATCCTAAATGTCCAAGAGGGAGAAAAAATTTCCTTGAAAATGTGGCCAATTTCTGGTGAGGCAGAACTTGCAGGAGAATTCCACTCCTCAGGTTTCACCATCGAAGCCCTTTAACTATACTCTGGCGAGCTTGAGAGAGCTCGCCTTTTTTATACTGATATTGAGAGTGAGGGGATTTCCCTGATCATAAAGCTGTCGAATAGAGGAACAGTAAATGCCAGCTCACCATAAGAGGGGCTATAGATCATTCCTTTCTTAATGAGGCTTGCTCGCACGGGGCTAACACTAGCTAGTTTCGTTCCCAATAGATCGGCTATATCACTAGCTCGATAAGGGCCTGGCCCTAGCTCTGCCATGGAGCGCAAAAAGATTTTTTCTCGAGGGGTGAGTTGATCAAATCTTACGCGGAAAAAATTCTTATCCAATCTAGGAACGACCTGACGCGTTGCTTCCTGTACTATTTGCAATGTAATAGGACTTGAAGGAGCTAAATTCCAAGCCTGATATCCCCATTCCTGAAGAAAATAGGGATATCCTTTGGTCAATTGAAAGATTTCATCTAGGGCCGCAGGGTCAAAGACAACTCCAGCTGCAAGAGCGGGCTCTCTCAAAGCTTTTGCTGCATCTTCTTTAGAAAGAATGCCGATGTCTGGAAAGTTGAAAAGTCGCTCCGCATAAGACTTAGCTTCTCCTGCTAAACCTGGCAGGATGGGAAGGCCGGCTCCTAAAAGAACAATGGGAAGCCTATGTTGTTGAATTTTGTGCATGGCTACTATAAGAGCGCCAATTTCTTTCTGAGAAAAATATTGAATCTCATCGATTAAAATAGCAACAGCAGTATTGCGATCTTCGGCGGCCTCTCCGATAGCAACAAAAAGGTTTGGGAGGTCTATTTCCAAATCCCCGCTATCTGCTGATCCTTTTTCGGGATCAATCCCCAGCTTAATGGTGAAGTCTCCGAGGGTGAGGCTAAGGTTTTCAATAAAACTTCCCAGCACAGCAAAAGCACGTTTCACTTTATTGCTGGCTCCAGAGGATCGATTCAACTCAAAAAGTAATCTTCTAAGATAAGGGGCCAGTAGGGAGCCAAGAGGCTTGTCTTCTTGAGCTTCTATAGCAATAGTTTTATAGCCTATATTTTTTGCTTGATATTCGATCTCGTTAAGCAAGACAGTTTTGCCTACGCCCCGAAGTCCAATAAACAACATGCTTTTCTCCGGACGTTTTTCTTTGATGCGGCCGAGTAGAATCTGAGCTTGTAAAACGGTAGCATCTCGACCAACCAGTTCGGGAGGAGGGGAGCCAGCGCCGGGTGAAAAAGGATTCTTGATAGGATTCAATCGAAAACTCCAGGATTTTTCAAAGTTATAGCAAGTTATACAGGGTTATACATAGTTATACGCCATTTGCCGTATAACTTGCTATAACTTTTTCAGGTGTATACCTTAACCAATCCAAAACTTGGCTCTGAGCTACGGCAGCTCTTCGGTGCTAAAAAATTTGAGGAGCTTCCTTACTCAAACCCAAGTTTTGAATCGGCTAGGGTATAGCTCGCCTTTTTTTTTCGTATCTACTATCCTAAGAAATTCATTCTATTCTGTGAGGAGCTCTATGCGTCATTTAAAGATTTTCTTAGCTGTTTTCCTTTGCTGCAGCGGTCTGTTTGCTCAGCAAAATTTGCCACTTAAGCCCAGAGAGCCACATTGGCGCCCCAAAATCATGGAGCAGTTCAATGAAGGCCTCCCGCAAAGGGTTTTGTTCTATGAGCAAATCTCTGCTGATAGGGAAGCTCCTGTTAAGCAACTTCTTTACTACCCAAGTGGGCAGCTCAAGAGCGAAATGGACCTTACGACCGTTGAAGAAGGGTCTCCTGGATTTGAAGAGTGGAAAACCACCATCGTTCCCCATGGAGGGAGCGCCTCGTTTTTTGCTGGTGGGCAAATAGAAAAAATCGCCTTTTATAAGGAGGGGGTTTTGCATGGGGAAGTAAAAGTTTTTTATCCAAGTGGCAAAGTACATGGGGTGGCCAATTTTAAAGAAGGCGTCCGTGATGGAAAGGCTATTTCTTACTACCAAGACGAGAAAAAGGCAGAAGAAGTTGAGTATAAAGATGGGCAGATTGTGGGTGATCTCATTCGCTACTACCCAAACGAAGAGAGAGCAGCTCTTATCCCCTATGAAGATGGAGTGCCACACGGTACTGCACTCGAGTGGCATGAAAATGGCACACTGAAAGCAAGCCGTCGCTATATTGGCGGGGTATTGAGTACTGATGGGCGCAACCCAGCAGTTGTGGTCTATGATGAAAATCGCAGCATGATTGAGATCCAAGACTTTCAGGCGGGGGAACCCGTGGGCCTTCATACAAAGTATCATCCCAATGGAAAAGAGAGCTATAAGGTACGTTACCGCGATGGCAAAAGACACGGGCGTGAGCAGTTTTTTGGCGAGGATGGAAAAATTTGTGGGGAGGGAGAGTACGAATTTGGAATCCCAAAAGGGGAGCACTGGCGCAAGCATGCAAACGGGCAAACCTCGTTCCTTGCAAAATACAGCAAAGAGGGTAAACTGCTCGAGCCGATTGTGATTCATGCTGACAATGGGCAAATGACTGCTCAGTATCGACTGGACGGTGATAAGCGCCAGGGCCCTTGCCGGTTTTGGTATGATGATGGCACGCCTATGGCTAGTTACAACTATGTAGACGGAGAATTTGAGGGCGAACAAATCGAGTATTGGGACAATGGTCAGAAAAAAATGCAGGCATTTTACAAGAACCACAAACACGATGGGATTTATCAAGAGTGGTTTGCAAATGGAAACCTTGCTGCGAAGGTAGAATATTCGGCTGGGGAAAAAGATGGAGTATCTCTCCGGTTTTTCGAAGATGGCGGTCTTCATTTCGAAGAGAAGTTTGCAAGAGATCTGCATCATGGTGAGCAAAAAGAGTGGTTTGCTAGCAGAAAACCCAAATTCCAAGGCTCTTTTGATAATGGGAAAAAAATTGGCCCGCACAAGCAGTGGAATGAGAAGGGCGTAGTTCTTATGGAAGCCACCTATAAAAACGATGTGCCTGAAGGAAAAGTATGCAGCCGTTACGATAATGGTAAAGTGCGAGACCTCGTTTATTTTAAAAATGGCAAGCGCAATGGCAGAGCTGAAGAGTACTACGAAAATGGAACCCTTAAAGTCCGCGCCACCCATGTCGATGACAAGCCGCATAAAGAGCTGAAAGGCTTTTACGAAGATGGCTCTATCCAGTTTGTTAAAACCTTTGAAAAAGGGACGCCTATTGGCGAGCACAAAGAGTTCTTTCCTCGTAAAGACGGAGAAAAAGAGGGGACACTAGCTCGGCACTTCTACTACACAAAGTCGGGCGAGCTCGATGGCGAGCAAACCACCTACTATCCATCAGGTGAGCTCCAGACCGTTGTCCATTACAAAGACGGAGAGCTTCATGGACTAAAAACCCTCTACGATGCTGAGGGTAATCTCGCAGAAGAGGCCCAATATGAGAATGGCAAGCTCAATGGCAAATTTTTTGAAAGAGCTGCTGATGGCAGAGAAATTGTCTTTCATTACAAAAACAATATCCGCGAAGGTCTCCATGAGATGTACTTCCCGCCCAATCAGTTCTTTGGCAAAGTCAAAGCTCTAGAGGTTCCATACCTTGCTGGCAAGCCACATGGTACCGCCATCGAGTACAGTGAAGGGGGCTCAAAGCTCTCTGTGACCCAATACATCGAAGGAAAGAAGGAAGGAAAGGCAGAAGTTTACAACCCGCAAGGGAAGCTCTTTATGACCCTTTCCTTCAAAAATGATGTACAAGAAGGCGTTGCTACGCAATATTTTCCAACCGGAAAAGCCTTTCGGGTAGTGAACTTCACAAATGGCGTCAAAGATGGAGAAGAGATCACCTACTTTGATGATGGCAAAGTAGCCGCTACTACTCCTTATAAGAAGGGGCAGAAAGATGGCCTTTACCAAGAGTGGAATCGAGAAGGTATCCTAGTCTTTGAAGGGGAATACAAAGAGGACAAGCGCAACGGTAAGTTCAATAAATACTTCGACGATGGCTCGCCAAAAATCCTGCAAGCCTTTGTGGATGACAAGCTCCACGGGATAAAAAAGACCTTCGACAAAGACGGGATTGCCACCGAAACCGAGTATGTGAAAGGCGAGCGGCTGTAAACACCGTAAAGAGGATGCCAGGGACAAAATGGATGCGTGCTGAATTGGACAATTCCTACTCAGCTTCGCAGCATCTGCAAGAAATCGAGATCACAGATTTATTTTAAGTTGTTCATTTGCAATTGATTAGTGGTGTTCACTATACCAAGCTGTTCACTATAAAATGAACAGCTTGGTATAGTGAACAGTAGGAGAGAGTGAACAATATGAAGGGGCAGTTTCTATTCAGTGCGAGGAATTCCTTTGTAGAGCCGAATATTTATGCGGATAAATCCTCAGTAATTTTGGACTGGTTGTTGAGTGTTGGTATCCATAAGAGTCGGTTTTCCTTAAGAGAGGTTATAGAAGATAGGCAGGTCAGTATTGGCCTTGTTCAGAGGGTTTTTAAGGTTCTAGTCAACCAAGGTATTCTTGAAACAGAAGGAATAAGAACTGGAAAAAAATTTATTCTGAAAAAACCCCATCTTCTATTTAGCAATTGGAGAGATCATTATAGCATCGTAAAAAAATGTAAGATGTGGACCTATAGCTCTGCATTTCGCAGCAAAGGGGAAATGATTAAAGAAATAAAGCGTTCGAAATTGGTTTCGAAAGTTTCCCTCGCACTTCATGCAGCGGCAGAAGAGTTCAATTGCAAAAATACGAATTTAGATACTTTAGAACTCTATCTATTGGATCCCTATATCAGAGGAGAGCTAGAGGTTCTTCTTCGGCTCAGCCCCCAAGAAAGAGGGTATAAAGTACTTCTTGTGGAGCCTCACTATAAATCCTTACTTGCTCAAGAAGGTGTTCTCGAAAATGGTGTCCAAAAATCATCTGCAATATTAACGGTTCTCGATCTATATCATTACCCCTTAAGAGGTCTAGAGCAGGCTGAATTTATGATGGAGCGTCTTCCAGAACTTAGAAATATTTATCAAGAGAGGTAGAAATGTTAGGAAACGAAGATCAGATCATTTCGGAATTCTTATCTTCGATAGGTCCTTGGAGTAAAAATGTCATTATAGGTGGGGGCTATGCTCTGATCATATACAAACTTTATCTGGCAAATGATGATTCACAAAACTACCCTGTTGGAACAAGAGATATCGATACACTCCTCTCGAGAAAAATTGCTAAGGTTACGGAAAAAAATATTGGGAATCACTTACGAGAGGCCGGGTTTACACCCATTTTCAAGGATTTAGATTTACCGGCTACTGAGGCTTATGTAAAAGAAATCAATGGTCTTGAAATTGAGATCGAATTTTTAACTGACTCAGCTGTCCGCAAAGATAAATATAAAAATGTCCGTTTAGCAGGGGTGGTTGCTCAGCCATTGAGCTATTTGTCTTTGAGTCTACAATCAACCAAGGGTTTTCAAACTTCTACAGGGGAGTCAGGTCTTGTAGTAACGCCCGGAGCTTGGATGTTCCATAAAGGTCTTACCTTTTCGAAGCGAAGGACTCTCTCAAAAAAATGTAAAGACCTATATGGAATTTGGTATGTCGCATCACAACTTGGAGATTTTTCTAAGCGTGCAGTGGATGAAATTCATTTATTGGAATTGAAGCATTTAAAATGGTATAAAACTTTTCAAAAAAATTTACGAGATTGGATTGAAAACGCCACGCCACAGGATTGGATGCATCTGGAAGCTCAAGATCCTGTCGGAGATTTAACTAAAGCGAACTTTATCTGGATGATAAACCGAATTGTGCAAATTGGAGTTCACGTATGAAGGGTGGCGCGCATTAGAATGTCTTGATTATTCGTCGAGGGGGCGGACGTTGGTCGCTTGCGGACCTTTTTTCCCTTCGCCAACTTCGAACTCGATCCGTTGACCTTGGTCTAGGGGA
>JAUHQI010000004.1 GCA_030408505.1 Candidatus Sacchlamyda saccharinae
CCGGTAGGCCCTGTAGGCCCAGTGGCACCTGTCGCTCCCGTCGAACCAGTTGCACCAGTCGGTCCTGTTGCACCCGTTGCTCCTGTTGCACCAGTCGGACCTGTTGGTCCCGTAGCACCTGTCGCACCCGTTGCACCAGTAGGCCCTGTCGCACCAGTCGGTCCCGTTGCACCCCTCGAACCAGTTGCTCCAGTCGGACCTGTTGCACCAGAGCCAGTCGCTCCTGCTGGACCCGTCGGTCCTGTTGGTCCCGTTGGCCCAGTAGGTCCTGTTGATCCTGAGCCTGGGCCAGGAGGACCTGGGGGGCCTGGGGGGCCTGGAGGTCCAGGTGGGCCTTGACTTGGACGTTTACAACTGTCTGCATTAAGTTGAGGTTGATCGAGAGTAAAACTCAGCGAAGCAAAGAGAAAGATGAAACAAAAGATTCTCTTAAACAAGGAATACTCTGGGCTGGGAGCTTTTTGAAATCATGGCGCAAATATAGCGTGAAGATTTTTTTTCGTAAACAATTTGTTTAAATTGACCAGTCTCTCTCTAAAGTTGTCCTTGGGAAGGTTTTGAGGATGCTAATGTCTAACGACCAATTGTGTCGTCGTAATTGAATTTCCAGCAGCAGAAATCGTCAAGAACGATGATTTCATTTCTGTACGTTGGTTGTGAAATGATCTGCTCTCTTCGACAGCATCTAGGTGCACAGCCGAAGGTAAAGTTTAGGCCGATGAGTCCCTGCACGCGAGTGTGGAATACATTATCATAGTAGAGAATGCCCCCTATTGTGAGCCATCTTGCATACTCAAGAAAGACTCGGAACCTGCCACCGGTTAGGTTTTCATCGACATGGCCACGGTAAAAGTAGGGTCCGGCACCAACATAGAGTTCAAAACAGTCTGTTCGGCAAATATATCTTCCTAGCTCTGAAGTGAGGCCTCGCATGGCATTGCGGAGGCGGTCTCTTCGGATAAAGTAGTCGCCAGGATAGAAGAATTCACATCGTTGCACACGATTAGAATCTTTTAAAGGGTAGTATCCGTTTACTCGAAATTCCCAGCATAAACCAAGAGCCTCTATTCCTAATCCTATTTGGGTATAGTGGAGTTTCCAATGGTCACTTGTCCGATAATCAAAGTAAGCATTGACCCCTAGGACTGTATAGGTGAAATCGGGGGCATAGCGGATGCCGATTCCGCCGTTTGCTGCCCAGTCATTGTCATTGAAATAATGCGCTCGCAGATCAATGAATGGCCAAACGGTGTTGCATGCAAGTCCTCCTGGAAAATAAAGCCCAGCGAGGGTTGTATAGCCATGGTCGTAGCCAATGCCTCCAGGATCAACGTGTCTCAATGATATTGTTGAATTGGCTGAATCGAACATTTGATTTGTTGTTGGGCAGGCATAAGTGGGTTCTACAATGGGAGAGGAGGGGAGTGGGGTGGTAGTCGTGGGAGGGAGGGTATCTTGTCCTATTAAGTAGTAGTGTTGATAAGGGTGGTAATCATGGATGTATGATGGCGGTTCGTTTGAAAAGTTCGAAGCTTCAGATGAGCTGTTACTTAGAAACAATAGAAAATAAGCAGGCAGGATCAACTGTTTCAAAAATACATTCCTCGATTGTCTTCTGTATACTCTAATCGCATTTTTACAAAAAGAGACTCTGCTACGAGTAGGATTTATATCGTTTACCTAAATTTTTTTTCCATGATATTCTTTCTTTTCCAAGGAGCAAATTTATGCGAAAATTATTCTGGATCTGTATTTTTTTCTTATCTCCACTCCTCGATGCAGCGGAAAAAAGTACCATTTGTTTGAATATGATTGTGAAGAATGAGAGCAAAGTCATTGAGAGATGTTTAGAATCTGTGAAGCCTTTCATTGACTATTGGGTGATTGTGGACACTGGTTCTACGGATGGCACTCAAAATGTAATCCTAAAATATATGGAGGATGTTCCGGGGGAGTTACATGAAAGGTCTTGGGTTGATTTTGCCCATAACCGCACTGAGGCTCTTCATCTAGCTAAAAAGAAAGGAGATTATCTCTTATGCATAGATGCCGATGAAGAACTTATCCCAGAAGAAGGTTTTTCTTTGCCGAATTTAGAGTTTGACTGGTACTTTTGGCAAATTAAATCTTCAGGAACACATTGGCATAAGGCCCATTTGATAAAGAATAGCTTGGATTGGAAGTGGGTAGGGGTACTGCACGAATATCTGGACGCTGTCACTAAAACGCGTGGTTATCTGGATGGTATTACAACGGTTGCCCACCCAGAAGGTTGTCGCTCTCAAGACCCTAAAAAATATACAAAAGATGCAGAAGTTTTAGAAAAAGCTCTTAAAAAAGAGCCAAACAACGCCCGGTATATGTTCTATCTTGCTCAAAGTTACAAGGATGCAGGGGATTACAGGCGTGCCATTGAAAAGTATCAAAAGCGGGTGGAAATGGGTGGATGGGCAGAAGAAGTTTTTTGGTCTCTCTATCAAGTAGCGTATTTAAAGGAGTTGTTACAGAAGTCTTCTGAGGAGGTGATCAAAGCCTATTGCGATGCTTTTCACTATAGACCGACTCGAGCAGAACCTCTTTGTAGATTGGCGATGTATCTTCGAGCTCAGGGGAACTATGCTATGGCGTATGCAATTGCAGATCTTGGGACTTCCATTAAGGTGCCAAATGATATTCTAATGGTAGAAGAATGGGCTTATGATTACCGGCTTTCTATGGAAAAGGCTATTGGGGCATATTGGGTGGGAAAATACGAAGAAGCAAATAATCTGGCGCTATCTCTTCTAAATAATTCGAAGTTTCCTAAAGAAATGCATGAAGTAGCGGAAAATGTCATTTGGTGGGCTCAACCAAAAATTTTTCAAAGCGCAGTGGTATCCCAGTAGCCGACCGGTAGGGCGATATTGGCTTGAGCTGGGTGTTTTTTGCATGTGCGAAAATAGCTCTCGGTGAGATTGCAGGGCCTATCACGATGGGTTTGTAGGCAATTTTGGATGATGGGATGTCTGGGCGTTGCAGCTATGATTTGATCTGAGAGTTTTGGGGTTTTGATTTGATCGGTTAGGCTTGCATAAAAATGGCAATGCTCATTTAAGATGTCAATGGACTTGAAGCAGCAGGTGGTATTCTCAACAAATACGCCCCCAAATTGATGGAGGATCTCATAGCGAAGAAGGGTCGATTTTTCTTTGGTTGATTGAGCGGAATCATAGGTTCTTTGGTTTTGAAGGTAGAGGAATGAGACCTCTTCTTTTGTCCAAAGATGATAATCCCAGTCGGGATGAAGCTCTTTCCAAGTGGCTTGGCATTTTTGAATGTCTTCAGGAATCTTATCGCCAAGCCATATCTGGTGGATGATTTTAGGGATTTTTTCTCTTCTTAGTCTTTTTCGTTTGCCCGCCAGATGTCTTGTATAGGTTCGACATACTCGCTTCCACCTTTTCTTTCCAAAGCTGAGCTGCAAATTGATGAGGTCTTGTGGCGTATAAGAATCGAGGACTTGTGACTCTTCAAACGAAGGAGACCGTATAGTTTTGCTTGTTTGGGTAAGGAGGGTAACGACCAGGCTTAATAAAGAGAAAATTGTGATGAGGCGCTTGTTTTTCATCTCTCTCTTTCCTACCTCCCAACCAATCTAAAACTAGTTTAAATTGGTTGGGGTATAAAAAGCTAGAAGCCTAGATTTAGGCGAAGAGTTAGGCCATGTGTGCCAAAAAGACCACGTGCGTAGTAGGTTTCTGTAGAATCATCGTTAAATGTAGCCTGAAACGAGCGAATTCTCTCATGTAGATTGATCCATGTATTGAATTCATAGGCTGCAAGTAACTCAAAGCTCCAGCAGTCACAAGGGATTTGCCAAGAGGGGCCAAGTAAGAACTGCCCATGCACGGCAAAGCGATGATCGTCATATTTTGCGTTGCCAAATAGTGTGTCTGTATTTGGATTGGTTTGGACCTCTTCGTTTTTATATGTTCCGATCAACGTTGCAAAAGTGGTTTTACCAGTGAGGTAGAACTGGCAGCCCCAAAACCAATCTGCGCGCATTCCCATCCGGATTCCACCGCCAAAATAGCGCCACTCTTCGGTCACTTTTTCAGAGACGTTTTGAGCATTTGTGTAATTGATTTTCCAGTCTTGCTTGATATAGGCAGTTGTGAGTCCACCGATTAAACGGAGGCGCAAGTGTGGGTTTGGATCAAAAACTCGATCTGCATAGACATCACCCACATGATAGTGTAGATAAATTGTGCTGTCTGCACTTGTGAAGGGGCCAAATGCATTAGTTAGGCGTGTGGGTCTGACAAAATCGGAAGAAGTACTATCAGTGCCTTTTGTGTAGAACCATGTGTATTCTGCATTCACTTCCCAGTACTTTGGGCAGCGGTAGTAGGCAAGACCCACTCGAAACCCTGGACTCCAGTCATAGTCGGCTGTTTTGTAGTCGCCTGTCGCAAATACGGCGGAATTAGGCGGTGTTTCTGAAGCGCGCACAGCGTAGTCAATTGCGCCAGATTCTGCAGTCCAGTATAGGAATTCTGCGTTGACATACCACTGAGAGCGCTCAACAAAGAGGTGCTCTGGGCAGCATGGTTCTGGTTCGCATTCACACTGTTCACACATTAGCTCTCTAGCGGTCATGGGTATAGTGCAGCTTAAAACAGTTAAAGCAAGCAGGGCTTTTTTCATAATTCACCTCGAAGGACAATAAAAATCTCATTCTTGCGGAGAAAAAAATTCAATGCAAGAGTTTTTTATAATACTTATATAGGTCGGGTGACTCTCTTTGCAGTTTTTCAGCCAAGCTCTGTGTCATTTCTTCAAGGTATTCTCTGCGAGATGGCAAGTGGTCACACTTTTCCAGTTGTCCAATGTCCATGATAAAGGGAGATCCATCTATTACCCCAAAATTCTTATCTAGAATGGGGTCTCGATCTATAAAGCCCTTGTCGTAAAGCGAGGAGAAAAGGGAAATGGTTTTTTCAATAAGTGTTGTGGGGTCTTTTAAGCCTGCAAAAAAGGTGAAAAAATCTTCTCCGCGCTTTTGAAGAAAAAAGGGGAGGTCGTTTGGATCTAGCGAGTAGTTTTGTCCGTATTGATCAATGAGGAGTACTGGGTTGAATTGTTGGCTGGGTTTAAGATGGGCATAGACCACACCTGTCTCTTTTTCGAGTTCTTCGTAGATGGATTTGCCGTGTAGAAGGGCGTTTTCAAAAAAAGGCTTTTTTGCATCGAAATGCAGTGCATAGCGCATTTTTGCTCGTGGAAGACGTGGGAGTTTAAGCACCCACTTTCCATCCTCGCTTAAAAACACAAAGCTTTGCTTTCCTTTAGTGAGATACCGAAAGCGTTGTGAGAGGATGTTTGAAACATCTCGAGGTTTTGTACTCAGCTGAGGAAGACGCGACCAGTTGGGAAAGATGAATTTTGGACAGAAACTGTCGTTGGATTTAAAAAAATGGCGGTCGAGTTTTGCAAAGACCGCCATGAGAACAAAAAAAGCAATAGATACATATCTCATGGGCGCCCCATTTTAGGGGCACCCAAATTATTATGCTACCCTCACATCCACTTTAAGGGGTTTGTGGCCCCGATTCTTGGAAAGGGTTATACTCAAAATCCCGTCTTTAGAGACCGCTTCAATCTCGCTCTCAATATCGACCTCGTTGGAGAGGGGGATTTGGTAACAATACTTCGCCTTTTGCTTAAGGTGATAGTGGACGTCTTCCCTATCCTCTTTCGGCTTGCCCTTGATGAGAAGTTTGCGCTCCTTAGGCTCGATTGTTACTTCTACCTCTTCGGGTTTAACCCCTGGAAGTTCGGCATCGATGTAGAGTTTCTCCTTATCCTCTGAAATGGAGAGTCCCTCATAATAAGAAGTGCTGCAGCACTCTTTTGCGTTAAAGGTATTGAAGATTTCGTCGAAATCTTTCAAAATGTGGATTAGGTTTGAATTTCTCATTTTCCTCCCTCCTTTGGGTTGTTTGGGATTGTGAGTGTGTCGCTCAACATTCCTGATTATATGAAGGAGGGGGAATTAAATCTAGCACTCTCGATATCCGGCTGCTAATTCAGAAAGTTAAGTCTCTGCAATTCAGTGGGTTAAAATTAGAAAAAATTCTGGTTTTTTTTAGATTTTTCCTGTTTATAATGCTCTTTCCGATTTTCTAAAACCAAGGAATGTACAATGGATGTAATGGCTGCTGCGCTCTGCGTAACGACTGTGGCAATCTCTGATGGACTTAGTAAAATAACACCTAGCCTTAGAAGAGCTGCTATGCTGCTAGTGGCGGCTGGTGTGGTTTTTGTTGCTTTTACCTATATTGGAAGTGCATCTGCACAAGCCATAGGGCCTCTCACGCAATGCCAACAGTATTTACAAGATTTACCTGGACCTAAGGATCTCATAGGGCTAGTTAACAAAACTGGGTACTTGAAATGTGAAAATTTCTTGCCATGGAAAGAAGAATTTTCTGGAATCGGGACTGCAAATGAAATACGTCCAGAAGATATGGGAAAATCTGTCATGTGGGCAGTTTCTCCAAAGAATGGCTTCGTGGTTGCGGTTCGGCATATCTGTAATGATGCTCGTGTGGGTGCAATTGCTTTTGTACAAAGCGTACTCGATAAAACGAATGTGGTCGCAGAAGGGCACTTTCAGTCAGATCGATTCCAATGCAGATTTCTTCCACAGGCGCTAGGCTATCTTAAAGGCGTTTTGGAGAAGGCGTTTGTACTTATAAAGGATACATACTACGTTTCATATGACAGTTGGACATCTCAAGAGTTTGTCGGTGGTGTGGGGAACTTTTCCCTTAGCTAAACTCCTTCTTCGAAGAAGCGGATGGCTCTTTCTTCGGACCAGTAGGTGCCGATAATTTTATCTTTCATAAAGCCGATGTGGCCTCCGTCGTAGGGGCTTTCTAAGTAGACGTTTTTGCTCTTTTGGCACTGCTCGGTAGGGAAGCAGGCCGGATGTAGAAAGGGGTCATTGTAGGCATTGACGATTAGGGTGTGGGTTTCTATGGCGGGGATGCTCCGTTTACTGCTACATTCGATGTAGTAATGGATGGCGTCTTTAAAGCCAGACATGGGGGCTGTGATGTAATTGTCAAAGTCGATGAAATCTTGAATTTTATCGAGGTTGACACTGGCATAGAGGCCTGGATTGAGCGCTGCTTTACGGGTGATTTTTTCTTTGAGGGAAACGAGAAATCTGTTGAGGTAGACCCGATTGATCCCGGCAGAAAGATTGCGGGCGCAGGCATAGAGATCGCATGGAACAGAAAATACGCAGGCTCTTTTAAGGTTGGTGGGTAAATCGCTTTTATAGTCGGCGAGGTATTTGAGGGTGATGCTGCCGCCAAGGCTGTAGCCGACAAGGCAGATTTGTCGATATTTTTTGGTTTTGCAGGCGTGGTCGATGACAGCTTTTAGGTCATAAGTGCTCGAGCCGCTATAGAGTCTTTGGGTGTGGTTGAGCTGTCCGCCGCAGCTTCGAAAATTCCATCCAAGGGCGTCCCATCCTCTGGCATTGAATTCTTTTACCATCCCTAAGATGTAGTGTTGGTGGGTAGATCCTTCGAGGCCATGGGAAAGGATGACGAGTTTGTTGCTGTCTACTCTCGACCAGTCTAGGTCAAGAAAATCATTGTCCTCTGTTGTGATCCGCTCTCGTTGGTATTGCACCCCTGTCACTGTGCGAAATAGTGAGGGGACGACGGTTTGTGCGTGTTTGCCCCCCAACCAGAGGGGGGCTTTATATTTAGACTCTATTATCGGCATGTTCTTTCGGAGCGGTGTTGAAAAACCCCTTAAATGGTTCTAAGAATTTGTCTACGGCATTTCCAGGGGTGTCGAGTAAAAAGCCTTTGATCATGTTGTTGAGGTTTTGCTCGATGAATACCTGTTTCACCATTTGCGCAAGAACGGTACCCATGAGCTGGTCAGTTAGTGAGCCCCCTTCGGTGCTCACGTTTTTCAGAACGATCTGTTTGATTTCTGGAAGCCTTTTAGGGTTTCCTCCTTCGCTGCGGAAAAGGAGCTCTGTCTGAATGTTATTGAAGACCAGGCGTTTGATCGTCACTTTTTTCCCGCCTTTCTCATCTACTTTGGAGTTTTCTTGAAAGTGTTTGAAAATCGTCGTCCAGTTCCCATCTCCACTTGTAATGGTGTCGAATTCAAGGCCCAAGTAGATGTTGTTTACTTCGATCTCATCTATGAGAATATCGTCTGAGAAGTAGGTGTTAATGGGAGCGTTAAGTTCAATTTCTTCTGCTGAAAACGCCTTAGGAAGAGAGTATTCTTTTGGATTTCCAATAGTGAACTTATTTATCTCTACCTCCGAAGAATCGAAATTCATTGAGCCGATTGAGACGGGGACTCCGAGTTTTTTCGAGAGGTTATTTGCGAGCATATCGGGGACCCTTGACTTGCCAAAGAAAAAGAGGGCTACAATAGCCGCAATGATGATGAGAATGGTGATGATAGTGCGCATGGCCCCTCCTACAGTGGTCCTTTCTCTGCAAAATATCTTATGGGCAAAAAAAAAGCACCTCATTTGAGGTGCTTTTTTGGAAAAAGGGGGGGGATTAATATCCCATGCCACCCATTCCGCCCATGCCACCCATACTTGGAGCTGCAGCGGCTGCTGGCTGCTCTTCTTTTTCATCGGTGATGAGGGCTTCTGTTGTAAGAAGAAGCGCTGCAATCGATGAAGCTAGTTGAATGGTGAGGCGAACGACCTTTGCAGGATCAACGATTCCGGCTTTGATCATATCGCCGTAAACGTTGTTCTGTGCATCCCAGCCTTCTTTTCCCTTCATTTGAGAGACCTTTTGGACGACAATCGATCCTTCTTCGCCTGCATTCTCTGCGATTTGTCGTAGAGGGTGGCTAAGAGCTTTGATCAGGATTTCGATACCAATTTTTTCGTCTTCAGAAGCACTGCTTGCAAGCTTCTCGAGAACGGGGATGCAACGGATGAGGGCTACGCCGCCACCTGGTAGAATCCCTTCTTCGATAGCAGCTCTAGTAGCATGAAGTGCATCGTCGACGCGGTCTTTTTTTTCTTTCATCTCTACTTCGGTAGCTGCACCGACGTTGATCACACCAACACCGCCAGCAAGTCGTGCTAGGCGCTCTTGGAGTTTCTCTTTATCGTAGTCAGAAGAGCTTTCTTCGATTTGGCGCTTAATCAGCGCAATTCGCTCTTGGATCTCTTCTTTTTTGCCAGCACCTTCTACAAGAGTGGTCTCTTCTTTGCTAATGATGGCTTTTTTGACTGTGCCAAGCATCTCTAGAGTGACCGTTTCAAGTTTTAGGCCGAGCTCTTCGCTGATGAACTGTCCACCTGTAAGCGTTGCAATGTCTTCAAGCATCGCTTTTCTTCTGTCACCAAAGCCAGGAGCTTTGACAGCACACACTTTTAGTCCAGCACGGAGGCGATTCACAACAAGTGTTGCTAAGGCCTCTCCTTCGATATCTTCGGCGATAACAAGGAGGGGACGGCCGCTTTCAGCTGCTGCTTGTAGAACGGGAAGGAAGTCTTTCATTACAGAGATTTTCTTTTCGTAAATCAGAACAAAAGCATCTTCTAGAACGGCTTCTTGCGCCTCGGCATTGGTCATGAAATAAGAAGAGAGGTATCCTCTGTCGAAGTTCATCCCTTCTACAACGTCAAGTACGGTCTCAAAGCCTTTTCCTTCTTCGACAGTGACCGTACCGTCATTGCCGACACGCTCCATTGCTTTGGCAATGATTTCACCGATTTCAGCATCGCCATTGGCAGAAATAGTTCCGACCTGAGCGATTTCTTTGTGGTCTTTGATCGGGCTGGCCATTTTTTCGAGCTCTGCAGTGATTGTCTTCACGCCAAGATTGATTCCGCGCTTAATGCCCATTGGGTTAGCTCCGGCTGTGACATTGCGAAGACCTTCGCTGTAAATGGCTTCGGCAAGAACAGTAGCAGTAGTGGTTCCATCACCTGCTTTGTCAGCAGTTTTGCTAGCCACTTCTTTAACCATCTGCGCGCCCATGTTTTCGTGCTTGTCTTCAAGTTCAACTTCCTTGGCGACAGTAACACCGTCTTTTGTGACGTGAGGAGCTCCGTACGACTTGTCGATGGCTACGTTGCGTCCCTTAGGTCCAAGAGTTACTTTTACGGCAGATGCTAGCGCTCCGACCCCTTTCAGAATCTTTTGGCGAGCTTCTTCTTTGAATTTAATATCCTTTGCAGGCATTGGCTATCTCCTTAGTTTTCTACAATTGCAATGATGTCGTCTGAGCGAACGATGATATACTCTTCATCATCGATAGTCACTTCTTGAGCGGCGTACTTGTCCATTAAGATGGTGTCTCCAATAGAAACGGGAACAAGAATGTCTTCTCCTTCTTTCGTTTTGGATCCTGGGCCGATTGCGACCACAACGGCGGTTTCTTGTTTTTGCTGAGCTGAGTCGGGAAGGATAATTCCACCCTTAGTTGTTTCTTCTGTCTCTGTGCGCTTAGCAACCACCCGGCTGCCAAGAGGCTTAATAGAGATTTTTTTTGCTGTTGCTTGTGTCATAAAAACTCCTAGATTCAATTAGGGAATATCTCATTCTACGGCAAATGTGGATTTAAGACAAGAATTTAGCACCTTTAGCCGTGGATTGCTAAAAAAATACCCTTTGACAAGTGAAGATTTTTTGGAATAATGGGCAAGGTTTTAACGGAGGGATCATGACAGAAATAGTGGAAGAGACTCAAGAAAGAACGGCAATTGCTCAGGACGACAAGTGGAATATTGAGGCCCTATACAAAAATCTTCAAGCTTGGCAAATCGAGCTAGAGCAGGTGGGTAGACCTCAAAATAAGCCCCATTGGCCAGAGATCGCAGCATTCAAGGGAAAATTGGGAGATAGCCCTCAAGTTCTCAAAGAATTTCTTAACCTTAGTCTAGCTCTCGATCAAAAGCTTTCCCGCCTCTATACCTACGCTCATATGCGCTATGACGAAGACTTAGGCCACGAAGAACATAAAAAAGCAAATGCCATTATGGGTGCCCTCTACCATGATTTTGCTCTCGAGCTTTCTTTTGCCGAGCCCGAGCTTCTCGCACTTCCAAGTGAAACGATAGAAGCTTATTTAAAAGACCCTCTTCTAGAAGAATATCATTTCTACATCGAGCGCATTGTCCGGATGAAACCGCATACCCTTTCAGCAGATAAGGAAGAGCTCCTTTCAATGGCTGGCAAAGCTCTTGGGACCTCAGGCACTGCATTTAGCGCCTTTAACAACGCCGACCTTAAATTTCCAAAGATACTCGATAGCCAGGGAAACGAGAAAGAGCTTTCCCATGCAAAATACTCCTCCTATATGGCCGGTCGTGATCGGGTTTTAAGGAAAAATGCTTTTCAAGCTCTCCACTCCTCTTTTGAAAATTATGAAAATACCGTTTGTGAACTTTTTAATGGGCACATGCAAAAGCATACCTTTCATATGCGCTCGAGAGACTATCCCTCTTGTTTAGATGCGGCACTATTCCCAAACCAAATTGATACTGCCGTCTATACCAACCTTGTCGACACGGTCAAAGAGAATCTCTCCGTCTTACATCGGTACATGAAGCTTCGAAAAAAAGCGCTAGGGGTAGAGGAGCTGCATCTTTACGATGTTTATGTTCCCATAGTCGAAGAAGTGGAGATGCGCTTTGACTACCCGAAAGCTGAAAAAATGGTGATTGAATCGGTTGCTCCTCTTGGCAAAGAATACCAAGAAATATTGCACAACGGCTTAGAGAAAGATCGGTGGGTTGATCGCTATGAAAACTTACGCAAGCGCTCGGGAGCCTACTCAACGGGCAGCTACGATACGATGCCCTATATTCTTATGAATTATAGTGGCACTATCCGCGATCTGATGACGCTCGCTCATGAAGCAGGTCACAGCATGCACTCCTACATGAGCCATAAACATCAGCCTTACCAATACAGTCATTACCCCATCTTTCTCGCAGAAGTGGCTTCTACCTTTAACGAAGAGCTGATGTTCACTCACCTATTAAAACAAGAACTTACTGATCTGGAAAAAACCTATCTAATCAACCAAAAAATTGAAGATATCCGCGCAACATTCTTTAGGCAAACGATGTTCGCAGAGTTTGAGCTAGCGGTCCACAGATTAGCCGAGCAAGATACCCCCTTAACGCCAGGGCTTCTCAAAGATCTCTACCGAAAACTCAATCAAGAATATTTTGGGCCCGATATGGTTGTTGACTCTGAAATTGATATCGAGTGGGCCCGTATCCCTCATTTTTATAGCAATTTCTACGTTTACCAATATGCAACCGGGATCAGTGCAGCGCACGCTCTTTTTGAAAAAGTTACCCAAGAGGGTGATGCCGCAAGAGTGCGCTATCTAAACTTCCTTTCTTCTGGGAGCAGTCATTATCCTCTTGACTTATTGGAGCATGCTGGAGTAAACATGCGTGAGAAAGGGCCCATTGAGGCAACAATCAAACATTTCGATAACCTTGTGACCCAGCTCGAAGGCGTGTTGTAATTTATGGAACAAAAAAACAAAGAATCCTTCGTTGTGATCAACGAGAAAGGGCTGCATACCAGACCCTCGACGGAACTCGTCAAATGTGCAGCCAACTACGAGGCAGAAATCAACCTCACTTATCAAGATTTGACAGTGAATGCCAAGTCTTTACTTGGTATTCTCATGCTCGCCGCAGCCAAAGGAGCAAAGATCCAAATCGATGCCTCCGGCCCTGACGCGGAGCAGGCAATTACAGCCATCCGCACCCTCGCCGAAAACAAATTCAACGTCAAGTACTAGGGAGAGAGAAAATGAGGGGGTTGTCTTAAGAAGGGCCGCTATCATTTTTTCTGCGGGGCAATACTTTGTCTGCCCCGTCCGGCACTGGCGTGTCTTGAGCTGTTTAGACTTCGGTAAATCGGACCCTAAGCTCAAAAGTCCATACATAGTACTGTCCTTTTTCGCACGGGCCAATTTCCCTTTGCCTAAAGCAGCCGTCGGCTGCGTGAGCACCTCATCGGCTTCGCCTCTTTCGTGTCACCACGCAGAGCACATTCAAATGCAATTAAGCGCTCAGTTGTTCTCATGTGGTCCCGCCTGAATGCATTTGCAGCCGATCCCCTCCTTCTTTACTCTTCGATGGGGACGGCGGCGGTGAGGATGTCCTTGTGGGCGAAGATCGGGGCATTGTGCATGAGAGCGAGGGTGAGGCAGTCGCTAGGACGTGCATCAATCTCGAGGATCTGCGTTTGATTTCCAATCGTCTGCTCTAGAAACAGGCGAGAGAAGTAGATCGTATCTTCGATGTTGTTGATGACAACTTGCGTGAGGCGGACATCAAGTCCTTTGAAAATGCTGTCGATGAGATTGTGGGTATACGGACGGGGGTGCGGCTCATTTGTGAGTAGGCATTGTAGGTTTCTACCAACAAGAGGATCGGTGTAGATCGCAAATTGCTTCTCCTCATTACCGAGGATAATCACGGTGTATGCCCGTGATTGCATGATTTTATTGAAGTGGATCTGTACAAGTTGCATGAGACTATCCCACTATTGAAAAGTTTTGATTTTTGAAAAATTTTTTCTCAGATTTTTGGATCGCCTCGCAGGACATACTGGATACAGTAGGCCAAGAGGCGATCCAAAAATCTGGGGAAAAAGATTCTAAAAGGAAATTTCTTAAATAGTGGGATAGGCTCATATTAATTAAGTAGGGTAGTAGTTCCGTCTTGCTTACCAATAACACATCGTTTAGCAAGATGGAAGAAAAAACCTGTATCGACCACGCCAGGAATGGAGAGGAGGTTGTTTTGTAGATCTTCTAGATCTTTTGGTGGTGAGGAGAAGTGAATATCGTAAATCCAATTTTGGTTATCCGTTAGATATGGGATTTCAGTATCTTTTCTAAGAGAACCAGAGAGTCCAAGCTCTTGGATATGTCTTTGAGTGGCTTGTGCGCCAAAGGGGATGATTTCAATGGGAAGGGGGCAAAGTCCTAACTGGTCAACTAGCTTAGTTTCATCGGCAATGACCACCATCTCCTTACTCATCGAGGCAATGATTTTTTCTCGGACGAGTGCTCCTCCAGCTCCTTTGATGAGTCTTTTTTGTGGATCAATTTCATCGGCTCCATCGATGGTTAGATCGAGAGCATTGATTGTGTTGATGTCAAGGAGGGGAATGTTTCCGGCTTTCGCCATGTCTTCAGAGACGACAGATGTGGCCACAGCCTGCACTTTGAGTCCTTGTTTACACTTTTCAATGAGGTGCTTGATGAAAAAAGCGGCTGTGGAGCCCGTTCCAAGGCCTAGAAGCATCCCATCTTGGACAAACTCTAAAGCTTTGATACTAGCTGCCTCTTTCGCTACATTTTGTGACATAACTTTTAGATCCCTTGCAAAAAAGTGTTTACGACGATAGTCTGTGAGATTATCAGGAGTGTAAAAAATGAACTCACCACAAGGCAAGAAAAAAGAACTCGCAGAAGAAAGTCTCAAGACGAAAAAAGCCAGGGAAAAGTTGCAGAAACGCCTTGAATCGATGGATGCTCAGATTACGAAAGAGGCCATCGATAGAAAATCCATTGAAATCCATCGGTGGATCTCTAGACATGCCGATCGGCGTATCGCTCTCAAGGATAAAGAAATTTCTCTATTCGACGAAAATCAGAATGCGGCAGAAATTTCTCTCAAAATAGCAAAACTAGCTGAAAAAATTCAGATTGAGAATTGAACCTCATTGAGGTAAGCTGATACTCATGAATGTAATTGAGTACTTGCAAAAACGGGGCTGTATTGATGCCCTGACCAGTGAAGAGATAGCAAAATCTTGCGAAAAGCCGATGAAAGTCTATGTGGGCTTTGATCCGACAGCAGATAGTCTTCATCTAGGGAATTTATTCGGCATCATATTGCTCTCCCATTTTCAGCGCTTTGGCCATACTCCCGTCATCGTCCTAGGCGGTACCACAGGACGTATCGGTGACCCTTCAGGCAAAAGCATTGAAAGACCTCTTTTAGATGTAGAAACAATCCTCAATAACGTCCACTCTATTCGATTGCATTTTGAGCAAATTCTCGATTTTGAGGGAGATCTACCTAGACCCATTATCGTAAACAATGACGAGTGGTATCAGAATTTTGGTGTGATCGACTTTATGCGAGAAGTGGGAAAACACTTCCGCGTAGGAGCCATGCTTTCCAAAGAGAGTGTCAAAGCCAGACTCCACTCAGAAGAGGGGATTAGTTACACCGAATTTAGTTATCAGCTGATCCAAGCATACGATTTTTACTATCTCAACGCGCAATATGATGTCTCCATGCAAATGGGGGGAAGTGACCAGTGGGGGAATATCACAGCGGGGATCGATTTGACCAGGCGGTTGACCGGAAGATCTGTTTACGGGCTTACTTGGCCCCTACTCACACGTAGCGACGGAAAGAAATTTGGAAAATCCGAAGAGGGGGCTATCTGGTTATCTGCAAAAAAATGCTCCCCATACCAGTTCTATCAGTATCTGATGCGGATCCCAGATGATGATGTCATCTCCATGATGAAAAAGCTCACCTACATGGAACTTGAAGAGATCGAAGAGATTGAGCAGCAGATGCAAAGTTCTAGTTATGCGCCTAACTCAGCGCAAAAACGGCTAGCTGAAGAAATCACACGTATCGTCCATGGAAAAGAGGGGCTGGAAAAAGCACTCAAGGTGACAGAAGGGGCGGCGCCCGGCAAGGAAGCAAAGCTAGATGCAGACGTTCTGCGGGAGATTGCACAAGATATGCCTAATATATCCCTTTCTAAGGAAGATGTGGTTGGAAAATCTTACGCTGAGCTCGCAGCCCTATCGGGACTTCTTACCAGCAAAGGGGAGGGGGGACGGATGCTCAAAAATGGGGGGGCCTATCTCAATAACGACAAAATCACAGATCCAGCCAAGATGGTCGAAAACGGGGATCTCATTGACGGTGAATACCTCCTTCTAGGCGCTGGGAAAAAGAAAAAAGTCCTCATCTCCATGAAAAAATAGTTTTCATTCTTGTTCCCAAAAAAAGACTTGCTCGAAATTGGTCTCCTCACAACAATGAGGCTAAATCGATAAAACACAGGAGATTGACTATGTCAACGATCACAAAGAAGAAACTGATTCAGGTGATATCTCAAGAGCTCGGATTGCACCCAAACGACGTTCGCAATGTAATCCAATCTTTCCTTGATAGAATGACAGACTACTTAGCCAACGGAGATCGCCTAGAATTCAGAGATTTTGGAGTTTTTGAGATCGTTCAACGTAAACAAAAAATTGGAAGAAACCCCAAAAATGCCGCTGTGCCTATCGTAATCCCTGCGCGTTCTGCCGTTAAATTCACTCCTGGGAAAAAAATGAAAAAATTAATTGAAAAAGAGCCTACCTCGATGTCGACATCAGAGGGGATTTAAATTTTTACTCGATTGAAAAAATAGCTCAAGTTCTTGATAATAGAGTCTTCCAATTAGAGGTGAGGCTAAAGGCTGCATATGTCTACGTTAGAGCACGAAAAGCAGATCAAAGAATACGAGAAGACTCTAAGAGAAGTTAAAAATCAGAACGAAAGCAATCAGCTTTGGTCTGAGGACGAGATTTCTTCCCTAGAAGGAAAACTGGATGATCTCAAAAATAAAGTCTACTCAGAGCTGACGCCCTGGCAGCGGGTGGAGATTTCTAGACATCCAAAACGCCCCCGTTCTGTCGACTACATCAAACACCTCTGCGAAGAATTTACCGAAATCCACGGAGATCGCAATTTCCGTGACGATAATGCCATCATTTGCGGTTTTTGCAAGATCGGTGGAGAAAAATTCATGCTCATTGCCCAAGAAAAAGGGTGCGATACTGAAAGCCGCATCGAGCGCAATTTTGGTATGCCCCACCCTGAAGGGTACCGAAAAGCATTGCGCTGCATGCAGCTCGCTGCAAAATTTCGCCTGCCTGTGCTCACTCTGCTCGATACACCCGGTGCTTTTGCAGGCTTGGCCGCTGAAGAGCGGGGACAGGGATGGGCGATAGCTAAAAATCTGCTGGAAATGGCCCAGCTCCCCACTTCAATTATCGTCCTCCTCATTGGAGAAGGCTGTTCTGGAGGCGCTCTTGGTATAGGCGTTGGAGATCGCGTTGTCATGCTCGAGCACGCCTACTATTCCGTGATTTCACCCGAAGGTTGTGCTTCTATTCTCTGGAAAGATAGCGGGAAAAAAGAAACAGCTGCAGAGGTTCTCAAGCTTCATGCTGAACAGCTCATGCCCCTTGGTGTTGTCGACGACATCATCGAAGAGCCTCAAGGTGGAGCCCATTACGACCCAGAAGCAGTGTATCAAAGCGTCCGGGAATATGTCCTTTCTGCCCGAAAAGAGCTCACAAAAAAACCGATAAAAACTCTCTTAGAAGAGCGGTACCAAAAATTCCGTAAAATCGGTGAGTTTCAGCTAGATTAGAAGACATTATTCGTGTATAAACGTCTTCAAGATGAAACTCCTTTTAAAATTAGCAATCCGTAGCCGCAGGCACTTGTCATTATTGATTGCCACGCTACTTACTCTTTTAGCCCTTACTGTTGCTTCTCAGATGGAGATGTTTGCCCTTGGCATTATGTCCAATTCGGGGACCGACTTTTTCACCCTTTTTGCCACAGAAAAAAGTGAAGTGAAACTTTCGCAGACATCGGTCAGTCTTGATGAAGTGCAAAGCCAGTGGGCTGAAATTGACACGAAAAATACTGGAGAAATCACCAAGCAGGATGCCGCTGCCTATCTAGCCAATAAAAAAGAGATCAACCCCTTAAACTGGCTCTTAAACAAAGCCAAAAGAAAATTCGAGATCTCAAGCAATTTTGTTGCCCTCGTTGGTATGCTCATTTGTGTGGCTGTTTTCAAGGCTGTTTGGCTCTTTGCCTCTCGGTATACGACCCAACTCCTCGCCATTAGGGTCAGTAGAGATCTTAGGCAGTACTATTTTGAGCATATCCAGTCCCTTCCGATGAGCTTTTATCAGCAATATAACATAGGTACCCTCTCATCCAGGGTAGTGGGGGACGCTGCGCAAATCTCTCTCTCCATTAACTCGATACTTACAAATTACCTCCAATCGCCATTCACAATCATATCGTGCCTTATGATGTGCTTTTGGCTTTCTTGGAAGCTCTCTCTCGTGATCGTAGTTGGTGTGCCTCTCATCATTATCCCGATCGTCTTCTTCGCCAGACGGGTGAAAAGAGTTACCCGCCAACTCCAGCGGAATCAAGAGAGTTTTGCCTCCGTGCTCATCGATTTTTTGGCAGGGATCCAGACAGTAAAAATCTTCTCGATGGAAGGATTTTCACTTAAAAAATATAAAGAACAAAATGACCGGATGGCCGTTTTAGAGAGCAAAACGGCGAAGTATGGTTTGCTCACAAGACCCATTCTCCACGCTATCACCACTCTTTGTTTAGCAATTGTCGTCCTCTTCGGCTTATACACTTTGGGAATGCCCCTTTCACAGCTCATTGTCTTTTGCGGACTTCTCCATCTTGCCTACGAGCCAGTGAAAAAGTTTGCAGAGGAAAATGCTAATATCCAAAGGGGTATTGTTGCTGGAGAACGGATGTTCGAAGTGCTCGATATCAGGCCCCATATTGAAGACAAAAAAGGAGCCTCAACCCTTCAGGGCTTTAACGACTCAATCGAATTTGATAAAGTGTGGTTCCGCTATGGAGATGACTGGATTCTAAAAGATTTGAGCTTCACTGTAAGGAAAGGGGAGACAGTAGCCATCGTCGGCCCTACCGGTGCGGGAAAATCGACCATCGTCCAGCTTATGCCCAGGCTCTACGACGTAGAAAAGGGAGCTATCCGCATCGATGGCATCCCCGTGACCGAATACACCCAACAATCTTTGCGTGAGACTATCTCCTTCGTCTCGCAAAAACCCTTTCTCTTCAGCGATACGATCGCAGCTAACATCGCCTACGGAAAAGACTTTCCCCTCCACGAGATCGAGACGGCCGCAAAAAGGGCTCACGCCGAAGAGTTCATCCTCAACCTTCCCGAAAAATACAATTCTATGCTCGCCGAAGCGGGCCAAAACCTCTCTGGTGGCCAACAGCAGCGCTTAGCCATTGCAAGAGCTCTCGTTAAAAATGCCCCCATCCTCATCCTAGATGAGGCAACCTCCGCCCTCGATGCGATCAGTGAAAATCGGATCAAAAAGGCGATCTCCCAGCTCCACGGTGAAGTGACCCAAATCATCATTGCCCACCGCTTGGCTACCATCGAGCATGCCGATCGGATCATATTCCTTGAATATGGAGAAAAAGTGGCTGAGGGGACCAAAGACGAGCTCCTCGAGACCTGTCCCCAGTTCCGCGCCATGTGGGAAGCGATGTTCAAATCAGCTACCCAACCAGCATAACCTCTTGTTAATTAGTTATATAAAATCCTTGTTGATTATTTGTATTTTTTTTGTTAAGATATTTTAAATAATATTAGATGTAATACAAAAAAAGATACTTATAATTATGAATGTAACAGCTAAAGATGTTTTTGATTTTTTTACCCCTTTTCCAAACCGTCACGCAATGCTAGCTGAGGGTGTTGGAGAGCTTCTCCACTCAGAAGATACCTCTTCATTTATGCTCACATGTGCAGCTGTGAGTGTATATGCTCTAGGAATACTAGCATTAGTTCGCCATAGATTGAATGTTGGAGCTGTAATCGCGGCTAGAGTAGCCCGAGAAGAACGAGAAGGGAATCTGGCAGATCTTTCAGCAAGGATAGGCTTAAACGCTGATGCATGTGAGCTACAGTGTGCTCGGGGACAAGCAGAGGAAGCCTTAAAGACTCTGATCATCATTGGAAGAGAATTTCAGGACTTGAGAGATTGTTTTGCTGCAGAAGATGATCTGGGATTGCTAACTAACTGTTACTATGACGTTATTCGAGCTGCCGAGGCTTTTGTTGGGCAAGAACAGCTTGTACAGGCTCCACGTGAGTTCATTACTACTCTAAGAAATTCGAAACGAACCACAGAAATTACACCTGCGGAGTGGAGGGCTGCTCATGAAACAGCTGCAGAAGGTCTCATTGAGTTTTTGAGGCAGGCGGTTAGTCAAACTAAAATTGGAAAATTGACGAAAGGTGCTTAAGCGTTATAGCGCGCCGATCTTCTCGAAACTCTCCTTGAGTTCTTTATTCTGGGGCTTGTCAAACGCTCCACTATCTTTTAGCCAGGAAACGTAGTTTTTAGGGACCTCTTTAAGGGCTTTGCCTTGGTGCTTGCCAAAGGGCATCCGATCCATATTTTTCGAAGTGGCAAGTAGCTCCATTATTGTCTCAATGGAGAGATCATCGATCATTATCGAGAACACATCATAGAGGACCATCACATCATCAAGCGCCCTGTGGGCGTTATTGGCGGCGATGCCATACACTTCGCGCAAGTGTTGGAGTGAGTGTCTGGGAAGGTCGGGGCGGTAGCGTCTAGCCCACTTGAGGGTGTCTAAGTATTCCCAGGAGGGGAGAGAGAGGTCGTTGCGTGCGTATTCAGCTTCTATGAAATGTTTATCAAACCCATCATTGTTGTGGGCGATCAGCACGGTGTTTTCAGGACAAAATTCAGCAAAAGCTATGCCTACTTCATCAAAGGACAGGGCATCTTTGACCATCTCGTCTGTAATATGATGGACAGCGGTTGCTTCTTTAGGGATGGGCATGCCTGGTTGAATAAACTCGCAAAAGGATCGCTCTTCAACGGGGTCATAGGCAGCCAGCTCGATGATTCGATCCTTTTGGGAACTGATGCCTGTAGTCTCTGTGTCGTAGTAAATGGGTCTTTTCATAAAGTTGTGTTTCATGATAAAGTCTTGTCAAATTTGGTGCAAATGATGAAAAAATTCCTTTTTCTCTTGCTTCCCGTTTTTGCCTTCGGCCACATGGCCGATTGCAAAGTCTATTTCTCTCCTAAAGATCAACTCGCCGAGCGGATCATCGATCTGATTGAAAAGGAAGACAAATCAATTAAAGTAGCTATATATTCGATGACGCACGTGGGAATTGCTAAAGCGTTAGAGCGAGCAAGAGATCGAAAGGTAGCTGTAGAAGTGCTTGTCGACCCTTTTTCCGTGAAAGTGCAATCGTCTATTCATCGGTTGTTGGAAGCGAAAATCCCCCTCTTTGTTTGGGATCAGGGGATACGAATGGGAGCGCGCCGGCGCAAAGCGCTCATGCACGATAAGTTTTGCGTTTTTGGAGATCACACCGTTTGGACCGGCTCATTTAACTTCACAAATGATGCGAACTTGCGCCACCAGGAAAATGCGGTAGCTATGACGAGTAAAGAGGTTGCTCAAAATTATTTAACCCAGTTTGCTCACATGAAGCTCTACGAGAGTAGACCCTATCAAGAATACATCACACTGTACCCAAAGAAAAAGCGGGAAAAAAAAGTCCTAAAAGCTGTATCTTAGAGGAATGAAATACCTAATTTGTTTTAGCCTTTTGTGCCTAAGTTTGTCTGGATGTTTTCAAGCCCATTCCGATGATGATCTTCGGGGAGTGCCCGTAACGAATAACCCGAATTTGATTCCCCAGTCGAATCAAACAGTGCAAGGACCCAGTTTTTAGTTTCTTGCATCATTTAGAAAAATTTCTTAACGTGAGTTTATGACCGAAGAGAAAAAACAGCAGCCTAATATCTTTTCTCATGATCTGGATAAAGTGATCAAAGAGATCGGAAAAGAAAAACTCGTCGAGTATCTAAAACAGATGCTCCTCATCCGTAATTTTGAGACACGGGCAGAAGCTGCCTATCTACAAGGAAAAGTCGGTGGCTTTTTCCATTCCTATATTGGCCAGGAGGCTGTGCAAACAGCTTGTGTGGGCGTGATGGGAATCGATCAGTGGTGGATCGCTTCTTACCGGTGCCATGCACTTGCTCTTCTGCTTGGAGCTACACCAACCGAACTCATGGATGAGCTCTATGGTAAGGTGACAGGTAATGCACTTGGTAGAGGTGGATCCATGCACTTTTTTACTGAAGATCTTCTCGGAGGCTATGGCATTGTCGGAGGTCAAATTCCCATTGCAACCGGCGCTGCTTTTGCGATCAATTACAAGAAAAAGTTCCCCAAAGTAGATGTAAGACAAAAAGATGTAGCCGTCTGCTTTTTTGGTGATGGAGCTTCCGTTCAAGGCTCGTTTCATGAGTCTTTGAATATTGCCTCTCTTTGGGATTTGCCCTGCATTTACGTAATAGAGAATAACGAGTGGGGCATGGGAACGCATGTCGACAGAGCCGTCTGCATCCAGCCCATTGCTGAGAGTAAAGCCCCAGGCTATGCCATGAAAGCCTACTCATTAGATGGGATGGATTTTTTCAACTGCTACGCAGGTTTTCAGCATATTTTTAACGAAGTAAAAGAGACCTCAAGACCGGTACTCGTAGAGGTATATACCGAAAGATTTAAAGGCCATTCGGTCTCCGATCCAGGTCTTTACCGCAGCAAAGATGATTTGAACAAGTGCATGGAGCGCGATCCAATCAACATCATGCTCAAAGTTCTGACCACGCACAATATGATTACAGAGGAAGAGTTTAAAACACTTGATAAAGAACTAAAAGACCATGTGGTCGAGGCTATGAAACACGCCGATCAGGCCCCATGGCCCGACCCCATACACTTAGAAGAGGACGTTTTTGCCAAATAGTCAAACTATAGATATTAGAGAAGCAATTCGCCAAGCGATCGATGAAGAGATGACAAGAGATGAAACCGTCTTTGTCCTTGGGGAAGAGGTGGCCGAGTATAACGGCGCTTATAAAGTCACGAAGGGGATGCTCGATAAGTGGGGGCCTGATCGGATCATCGATACGCCCATTTCAGAACTTGGCTTTACAGGGCTTGCGGTGGGCGCTGCGATGTGCGGGCTCCGTCCTGTTGTTGAATTCATGAGCTTCAACTTCTCATTTGTCGGTTGCGATCAGATCATTTCCAACGCGATCAAAATGCACTACATGTCTGGCAACCGCTTTAAAGTGCCGATTGTTTTCCGCGGTCCCAATGGCGCTGCCGCCCAGGTCTCTTCCCAACACTCTCATTGCGTAGAATCGCTCTATGGCAACCTCCCAGGCCTGATCATCATCGCGCCAAGCAATGCGTATGACGCCAAAGGCTTGCTCAAATCTGCCATCCGCGATAACAACCCCGTCCTCTTTCTAGAGTGTGAGCTCTCCTACAATTTGCAGATGGAGATTCCCGTAGAAGAGTACACTCTTCCCATCGGCAAAGCCAATATTCTGCAAGAGGGGAATCACGTCACTCTCGTCTCTCATAGCCGAATGGTCGATCTTTGTAAGGAAGCAGCAGATGAGCTAGCGAAAAAAGGGATCGAGATTGAACTCATCGACCTGCGAACCATCAGACCCCTTGACTTGCCAACAGTTGCAGAGTCGGTTCGCAAAACCAATCGATGTGTCCTTGTCGAAGAGGGACATATTTTTAGTGGTATTGCTGCAGAAGTGGGCTTTCAGATTCAAGAGCACTGCTTTGATTTCCTTGACGCCCCTATCGAAAGAGTCTGCCAAAGAGAAACCCCCATGCCCTATTCCAAAGTCCTCGAGAAAGAGACTATGCCGACCAAAGAGCGGATCATAAGCGCAATCCAAAAAGTGTTGGAGAAACGATAATATGCCATTTACCTTAACGATGCCGAAACTATCTCCTACTATGGAAGAGGGAACGATTGCCAAGTGGCACGTCAAAGAAGGCGATCACGTAGCTTCTGGCGACGTTCTTATGGAAGTGGCAACCGATAAAGCAACCGTTGAGCACAATGCCCTCGATGAAGGTTACCTGCGCAAGATCCTCAAACCAGAAGGGAGTGAAGCGAGAGTGAACGAGGCCATTGCCATCTTCACAGAATCTGCTGATGAGAGCATTGAAGGCTATGAGCCAGAAGGGGAGAAAGCGGCCTCAGCTCCTCAGGAAGGAGAGCCTACCGATGAAACAAAGGAAGAGGCCCCAGAAGCTGCAGCCCCAGCCCCTAAAGGCGGCGCCATGCAGCAGCCCGCATTCGTCCCCCCTCCGCCACTAGAGGGTTACACATTAGAAGGACCGACCAAGCCAATTAAGGGAAGAATTCCCGCCTCTCCATTGGCCCGGAAGCTCGCAGAAGAAAAGGGGATTGACCTCTCTACTATTAAAGGTTCAGGGCCAAGAGGCCGCATCACAAGCAAAGACTTAGAAACCGGTGCGCAAGCAGGGGTGGTCAGCTTCACCCACAAAAAACCATCCATTGCCCCAGGCACCTACGAAGAAGAGCCCTTGAGCCAAATGCGCAAAGTGATCGGCAAGCGCTTGCAAGAGTCAAAAACCTTCATTCCCCACTTCTATGTTGCCCAAGAGATGGACGCTGAGCCGATGATCGCCCTCCGTGAGCAGTTCAAAGCTGGTGGCATGCGTGTAACCTTCAACGACCTCATCGTCCGTGCAACCGCCCTCGCCTTGAAAAAACATCCCGAAGTCAACAGCGGCTTCAATACCGTAAACAACACCATCGTCCGCTACAAAACCATCGACATCGCCATCGGCGTGAGTATCCCAGACGGGCTCATCACCCCCATCGTCCGTCATGCTGACTACAAAAACCTCGTGGAAATTTCCTCAGAAGTACGCTCCCTTGCGAAAAAAGCCCGCGATGGCAAGCTTGCTCCCGAAGAATTTACCGGAGGCTCCTTCACCATCTCCAACCTCGGAATGTACGGAGTGCGCGACTTCATCGCTGTGATCAACCCGCCTCAAGCCGCGATCCTCGCCATCGGTGGGATCCAAGAAAAGCCCGTTGTCAAGAATGGACAAATAGTCCCCGGCAAAACAATGGCCTTTACCCTCGCCTCCGATCACCGAGTGATCGACGGCGTGGACGCCGCCAAGTTCCTCGCCACCCTCCAGCTCTTCATCGAGAACCCATCCCTGATGGTCGTCTAAACTAATTAGTTTGGAGCCATCCAAGTAATACTGCTATGAGAAAGCCTGCAATCCCCAAAGCTATCACTTTCTTCATACCCTTTAGCTTGAGGGCTTTTTTTAGGTTTTCCACGATTTGGAGAGCGGCAAAGCCTATCAGGGGTGAAATAATTAGAATAGCGACAAACTTGATGGCAAATAATTTTACTGCTGGATCCATAACTCTCCTTGATGGAACGGAATGTTAACAAGGAAATGTTGAAGCATCAAGATATTTTTAGGCAAACATTTGGTCTTTGATGGTGTTGCCGACATGGATGAAATCATCTGCAAGGCGTGAAAGAATTGTCTCCCTTCCTTGTGCATCTTTTTGGATGATCTCTTTTTCCCGAAGATAGGCGAGAAGGCCTAGGCGTGTCTCTTCATCTTGAACGACAATCCCAGTGAAATACTCGGGCGGAATCCGATCTTTGAACATCACTTCATTTTCGCCACTGAAATTGAGCCGTTCAACTGTGGTAAAATCGAGAATGTTGTTCCTTTTAAGGTAATCATCTTGAAACCAAAAGAAATCTTCGTGATCGGGATCGAAGATACGGTTGCCAAAGCTATCGGAGTGGTATTGGTAGGTTCCCAATTCGAGTGCTTTTGGAGATATAGTAAACCGAACAGGGCTTTGGTACGCATACTCGTCAAAGGATTCGTTTTCACTCGTCACCATTTGGGTGTAAACGCTGTCAGCACCACCTGCAAGATAATCCATTCCCCAACCCAAACCATTTTCTCCGTAATCGTTACGGTCCCTGGTTTCGTGAGAGAGCATTCCCATCTTAAGCATGGATCCAACACGCCTGTAGAGAGATTCATCTCCTGCTTCTGTCCACCACCAATCTCCCATGACGCCTGCTGTGAGCCCTTTCGCGCCATTTTTCTGAATCTCATCTGCAAGGCCATCAACAGCCCAGCGCATCTTGCCGGGAAGCGTTTCCCTGAGCTCCATTTTGGAGAGCCACTGATCAAAGACACCTGCCATTTCTGGAGACTGTTTTAGGATTTCTTGCTTGAATTGATTGAGGGGGAGATCAAAGAAGGGGGCGGTTCTCTCAAAAAGGGTCGCTTGTTTGGGGGCGAACATGTGAAAGAGGTGACCTATTTTCATCCGGTCGATATCTTCTTGTGCAGAAACTTTTAAAGCATCATCGAGATTGAGAAAGGAAAGTGCTTCGTGAAAATCGTAGAGGTTTTTCCCTTCATCTACTTGAACAGTGACTCTGTCATAGAGGTTGATCACATCTTTCGAAGCGCCAATGGATATCTTCCCAAGGCCTTTGAGAGCTACTTCATACGCAGCATTTTGGTCCCACTCCTCGCCCGTTTGCTGAAGAGAAATTCCTTCGACATGCGAGCCGTACATGTTGAGCAGATCGCTTAAATCTTTTTCAGAGGCATTGCTGAGATCGTCGATGATTCCTTGTAGGCGATCGCGGAAGACGTGGTTGACTTTGAACTCGAGAGTAGTGTGCCCTCCTTCCTCGCGGAAGGCGATGTTCATCCCCTTTACCTTTTGCTTCCCATAGCCGTAGAAATGAGAGCCAAAATCATGCTCCACCCCATCGGCATCGACTAGGATGGCTCTGTTGCCATGCATTTTGGCATCGAGATGTTCTAAGGGGTGTCCCTTCATGTCCTGTGGCTCGCCACCCAGTACAATGGGCTGGTTGTAAAGGTGATCTACCTTGCGCCCTTCTTGGATCCGCTTGACGAAGGTTGCGTACTGCCTCTGAAGTTCATTTCTCCGCTCGATAATCTCCATCTGTTGTTTACCTTGATAAAGACGAATCATCCCCATCAACGTTTTGGCTAAAGCCTCAGGGATACGACCTTGGCTCCACTCTTCTCTAGCTTGAACAAAAGAGACAAATGCCTGGATTAAAAGAGAGGCTAGGACAACTTCCAAAGAGCCTGTCATCATGATGGCGAGATAAATTCCACTCGATAGAGCTTGCAAAAGCTCTTCACCCGCTTCTTTGTATTGGAGCTGATAAAGGCGCTCTAAAATTTTTACCAAGTTCGCAGTGAGATCAGCACCCGTAGTAATGTATAGGCCAAGAGTAAAGTTATAAAGCGTTCCAGCTAGGGCTAGCGTTGCTAAGCCCACCTGGAAAACTTGCTGTGCCCCCTCTTGCAAGCTATTTGCACTCACAATGCCCGCACCACTAGAGAGAACACGTACGCTGCCCATGCTAAGCGATAGAGCCCTGCCGACGGGCTGGTATAAACTCAAAAAGGGGAGGGCGATATGGGCGGACCGCTTGGCTATTTCCAAATAGCTTTCGCTTGTTTTATCCTGAGCCAAGTCCTTTTCGTACTGCCGATGGTAAAAGGGCGGTGTAAAAACCCTATGCAGATAGTAATCTATTTTATTTTGCATGTTGATATTATAGCACAATAAGGTGATAATACTAACTATGAATAAATTGTTTTTATTAAGTCTTATTTTTTCTTGTAATTTGGCGTTTGCAAATTGTTCTTACAGCTCTCAATTAAAATATTTATGGGACAAAGCTTGCTATGAGAAATCAGCTGCTACAAAAGAATTTCTTCCTCAAAACCTCGAAGAATTTCTTACCAGCAGTGCAGAGAAACTAAAGGAAGGAGATAAGCTTATTCTGGCCTTCTATCCCACCCAATGTGGTTTTGATACCATTGCAGAGGAGACCCACGCTTTTACGGAGATGCAAGAGTTTTATTCAATGGTGACAGAGCTTGGATATAAAGTAGTTTACTGCGCACCTGAAAGGCACTTTGCAGAGTTTGAAAGCCATGAAGAGCTTGAATCTTTCATGCAAACCACGTTTTCTACCCATCTTGATAGAGAAGAGACTCCTCTTCGCGTTCCCACCAAAATTATTTTTGTAGAGTTGCAAAAGCTGAATTAAAGCCAGCCCTTCTTGCGGAAGATCCAAAGGCCGAAGACGGAAAGGATGGCGGTGAAGGTCATTACGATGCCAAAGGCAAAGGTATTCTTCGCCAAAGGCAGATTGACGTTCATCCCGTAGACGCTGGCAATCATGGTAGGGATGCTGAGGATGATGGTGAGGGAAGTTAAGAGTTTGATGGTTTTGTGCAGGTTGTTGGCGAAGATGATCTGGTAAGCATCCCGTAGGGATCGGATTGATTTGAGGACGATGCCACAGAGTTCTTCAGATTGGCGGATCGAGTTGAGGCAATCTTCGATGAGCACTTGCTCTTTTTCATAGAGGCTGGTGAATCGACCGCTGTGGATCCCTTCAAGGACCGAGCGGGTTGGCACGAGGCTAGAGAGGTACTGATTCAGTACCTCTTCGTTTTTGGTGAGCGTTGTGATGTCATCACTTTCTACGTGGACCATTTCTTTTTCTGCTGAGAGGACGTTGTAGCGGACCCGTCTGATTTGTCCGGTAAACTCTTGGTTGATTTTCATAAGGATGAGGATGAGGAGTTTGGTGCTTTGGAGTGTGGAGAACTTGTTTTTTTGCGACAGGAAATTTTTCACTAGAAGAGAGCGATGGGGGGAGACTGTGATGAAGTAATGGTTGGCGAGGATGAGGGTGAGGGTGGAGGTGTAGAGGCCTACTTCTTGGTCAGTGGGGTAGCGGGTGAAGATGAGCAGGTTGTGGTCACTCCGCTCGATGCGGGGGATCTCGTACTTGTCGAGACAGTCAAGAAGATCGGCGTATTCAATTTTGGTTAGGCGTGCAAGCTCTTCTAGATCGGTGGTGGTCGCTTCGTCGACGTGGATCCAGCATCCATCGCGCACCTCGTTAAGCTGCTGGATATCTTCGTCCTTGGCTTTCTTATAATAGATCTTGAGCATCCCTTACGCATCGCACAAGGTCTAGATTTATTGCAAGGCAGCGAGCTTCTTTTCTAGCTCGTCGATGCGGCGGGCGTAGGTATCAATTTTGCGGGTGTGGACCTGGGTTTTGTTGTGTTGGGCCAGGGTCATGACGGGGCCGCCTGCATACCGTCCGCTCTTGGTGATCGATTTGCTCACGCCGCCGCGGGTGGCGATCATGACAAAGTCGGTGATCTCGAGGTGGCCAACGATGCCGACTTGGCCGCCCATCATAACGTTACGGCCTGTTTTGGTAGTGCCTGCGATCCCTGTTTGGGCGGCAATGATGTTGTGCTGGCCAATCTCGACGTTGTGGGCGATCTGGACCAGGTTGTCGATTTTGGTCCCTTTACCGATGCGGGTGGTTTTAAAGCGGGCTCTGTCGACGGTGGTGTTGGCGCCGATCTCTACATTGTCTTCGAGAATCACGTTGCCGAGCTGCTCTAGCTTGGTGTGCTCGCCGGTTTCATTTGTGGTGTAGCCAAAGCCGCAGGAGCCGATCACCGCTCCGGGCTGGAGGATGACGCGGTCTGCGAGGGAGCAGTATTCGCGGACGGTGACATGGGCATGGAGGTGGCAGTTTGAGCCGATCTGGACGCCGGGATAGAGGGTAACGTGGGGGTCGATGGTAGTATTGGGGCCGATGGAGGTGTCTTGGTCGATGACGGCGTAGGGGCCGATGGTGACGTTCTCAGCGATTTGGGCTGAAGGGTGGACGATCGCGGTAGGATGGATGCCTGTAAAGCCTGAGGGTTTGCGGTTTTTTTGGAGAGCTTCAGCGATTTGCTGAAAGGTGCGAGAAGGGTCGGATGAGATGAGGAAATTTTGGTTTGAAGGGAGCTCTTCTTCTTCACTTACACAGATCACGCCAGCTTGAGTTTGGGTAAGGAGGGGAGTGTACTTGGTGTTAGCAAGAAAAGAGGCATCAGTGGGAGTGGCAGAGGCTAGGTCTGCAACGTTTTCAATGGTCTTCTCAGGGTCCCCCTGGAGACGAGCTCCAGTGAGACTTGCTAGGCTAGCTAGAGTATGGTTCATTACTTTGCACTTTCCGGTTTGGGAGCGGATTGTTGATCAAAGACTTTGTCCATTTCTGCGACGACAAGATTTGTCACGTCGAGGGTAGGAGCAGCGAAGAAGCAGGCTTCTTTACTCATGACCATATTGAGTTTTTTGTCTTTGGCTACTCTTTCAGAAGCTTCTTGTATACCAGCGCCGATCGACTGCATAACTTTCATATTAGCTTGTTGCATCACTTGGTAATACTGATTTTGGTAGCGGCTCATTTCTTCGTTGAGCATACGGAACTTGTTTTTCATCTCTTCTTCTGCTTCAGGAGAAAGGCCATCCATGTAGTCGGCATCGTTGAATTTTGCTGCGATCTCATTGATTTGCTTCTCGGTGTCTTCGAGCAGTGAGCTCATTTGATCTTTAAGAGCGTCAAAAGATGACTGTTCTTGCTTGCCGAGCTTGGAGTCGGACATACAGCTTGTGAAGTTGACAACACCTACGGAGGGTTTTGGCTCGGGAGCTGCGAAACTTGTGCTAGATAGACCTAGAATCACAAGGGTTGAAAATAGAGTTTTGCGGATCATGTAATCTCCTTAAAATTTGGGTTAAAATTGTCCACCGAGCGAGAAGAAGAATCTTCGCTCTGTCCCTTCAAGCGGGTTGACTGGTATACCGTATCCAAGTGTGATGGGGACTTTGCCTAAAACATCAATGTTGACTCCCACACCATAACTCATCCGGTAGGTTCCAAAATCAAACACTTGGTTCGATACGTAACCGGCATCAATAAAGGCAAAGGCGTCGAGGATGGGGAGGATTTCTTGGACGTATTCCATCGTGACAAGAGAGGAACTAATACCCCCTGTTGGATCACTGAGTCCTTTCTTTTCTTCGCCATCTTTTTTCTCTTCGTCAAAGCGGGGGCCGAGGATAAAGTCTTTATAACCACGAACCGAGGCCACACCACCAAGGAAGAAACGCTCACTTAGAGGAATGTCTTTAAACTCGCTTGAAATACCAAAAGGGACAATGAAGCGGAAGTCGGTCCGGTATTTCATGTAGCCTCTACGCCATAGGGGAGTGAAGAAGCTGTTGATGGAGGCTGCTCGGAAGAAGTTGAGATCTCCCCCAAGTCCGACCACTTCACCTTCCAGTGCAGAGCGGATCCCGCGATGCGGTTTGAAAGGGTTGTCGGTCGAATCATAAACGAGGTTTGCTCCCGCACCAGAGAGTATACCGTTGCGACTCGCATTTGTGATTTTATCTTCATTGCTCTCAGCTCTTTTGATATCATCATCGATGTTGATGTCGTAGTTTTTAACCCGGTACTTAAAGCTATAAGAGAGGTACGGACTTATAGGGTAAGAAAGAAAGGTGCCGAAGTTATACGTGGCGATGTTGTAGTCTCTTGATTGTAGTTCGTTCTTCACGTTTGCAGAAGCTTCAAATCCAAGTCTCCAGAGCGAATCGAGGAAATAGGGGGTGATCCAAGAGACCATGTAGCCTTGGTTTTTGGCTCCAAAAGTAGCGCGCATGTGGAGGAATTCGCCACCGCCGCGCATGCCAGAGAGGCCGTCGCTGCCAACTCTACCAAGTCCACGGTAGTTGAAATTTTTCTCTTGCAGATCGAGTGAGCCAAAAATGCTATCTGCTGAGCTAAATCCACCAGAGAGGCTGACATTTCCTGTTTGTTGCTCTTCTACTTCGATGTAGATGTCGCGGAAGTTGTCGCCAAGGGATAAATCGTCTTGGGTTCGGACGGCATAGACATTCACTGTTTTGAAGTAGCCGATATTTTCCAGACGCGCTTGCGTGACTTTGAGTTTTAGGGAGTCGAACGTCTCTCCAGGAACGAGGAGGGACTCGCGCAAAATAACCCGATCTTCGGTCTGGACATTCCCGATGATGCGGATCATCCCGATCCGGTATTCCCGCCCTTCATCAACGTGGAAATGGACATTATAGACCGGCGCTGTTTGTGAGAGCTGTGTCTCATAGGTCACGCTCGTATCGATAAAGCCCTTACGGCCGTAAAGGTCTTTGATTTGCTCAGTGGTCTTTTGGAGTTTTTCTGGAGAATAGATCCCATCAGGTCTTGCAGAGAAAATCTTTTCTACTTCTTCATCGGTAAATAGGACATTGCCATCAAAGCTTACTTGCCCAAAATGGTACTGGGGGCCTTTGTCCACTTCGATGTCGATGACGATTTTACCGTTTTTAGCTTCCAATAGCTGAATCTGTACTCTCGCATCAGCAAAACCTTCATTCTGAAGGAACTCGAAAATCGTGAGGCGATCTTGCTCGAGAGCCTCTTCCATGAATCTGCCTTTACCAGTAAACCAGCTTGTCAGTGCGCTATACTTTTTTGTGTAGAGTTTGTGCAGGATAGCACTCTCTTCCTTCTTCGAAAACCCTTTGAAGACGATGTCATCGACCTTACCTGCCATCCCTTCAGATACAGTAACTATGATGTCTACTTCGCCCGTTTTTGGATCGGGGACGAGGCGGTATGAGAGCTCAGACTCAAAGTATCCCTTTTTGATGTAGTACTCTTTGACCTTGTTGAACGCTTGATTAAATTCTGTCCGGTTGAAAAGTATTCCAGGCTTGATATCGAGCTCTTTCTTAAGAGTACGAACCTTCACGTGCTGGTTACCTTCCCACTCAATCTTGTTGATGATTGGACGGAGCCAAACTTTTACAATAATATCGACCCGGCCGTCTTCGACATTGATCTGGGGTTCGATCCGGTCGTACTCACCAGCAAGCTGTTTCAAGTCTTGGTCAAACACATACTGGGAGAAGGGATCGCCTTCTCTTGTGCTCATTTTTGCCGAAACGGTTTGCTTATCAAAAGATGAGCCTTCGGGGAGATTTTCAACTTTAATTTCCACCTTTCCCACGCGCCGATTTTCGTAAGCTTGCATAGAGGGTGGATCCTGCGCCGCTCCTTTATTGGAAAGGCCGGAGGATAAGACTAGGGAAAGACAGAGAAGGAGTTTGTTATTCATACCTTCAGAATTATAGGCAGCTAGCGCAAATTCCGCCAACCCTAAAATTTCCCTAAAGAAGATGGTATTGGGGAATTAGGAGTTGGTTTAGGGCCGCAATACATTTTTTTGCGAGATGATCCTCTGGTCATCTCGTCCAGCACTGACGTGTCTTGAGCTGTTTAGGCTGTGGTAAATCGGACCCTACGCTCGCGGCGCCGTGCATAGCACTGATCACCGCTCACACGGGCCAATTTCCCTTTGCCATAATAGCCATCGGCTGCGAGAGCATCTCGGCAGGACTCCGCCCACCTCGATGTCGTCTCGCAGAGTCCGTTCAAAGCAGGTAAGCGCTCATTTAATTTCATGTGGCCCTCCAGAGGACGAGAAAGGGGGCGGAGCCGAGTTTCTCGCTTCTGGAGCCCGAGGGGGATCAGTGCTACGCACGGCCCTTTGAGCGTAGGATTCGATTTGGCAAAGCGATAGTCTGCTCAAGACGGCGGCGCCGCTGGACAGGGCAGACGAAGTATTGCCCCGCAAAAAACCTGTAGAGGCTCTAACCTATCTCTCTACCTGTATTTTAAAACGTGTGTCTGCCGGTGAAGGCTTTTTCGAGGGTGCCGTAGTCGACGAAGTCGAGGGATGAGCCCATTGGGAGGCCGAAGGCCAGGCGGGTGGCTTTGACTCCTTGGAGTTCTAGTTTTTCCTTGAGGAAAAGGGCGGTGGCGTCCCCTTCGAGGGTGGAGTCGAAGGCGATGATGGCTTCTTTTATCTCTCCTAGAATTAGGCGGTTATGGAGTTTTTCTAGGGTGAGCTGGTCGATGGAGCGGCCTTCTAGAGGGGATAGGAGGCCTCCTATCACATGGTAGTGCCCTTTGAAAGCGTGGGTCTCTTCAATGGCGTAGACGTCTCGAGGGGAGGAGACAAGGCAAAGGAGGGAAGGGTCTCGAGAGGGGGAGGTGCAGAAGGAGCAGGTGTTTTGATCTTTGAGACAGCCGCAAGTCTCGCAGGGGGTAACTTTTTCTTTGAATGTAGCCAATTGATGAGAGAATTTTTTTAGGTCGTCTTCTTTCCAATCGAGTAAGTAGAAGGCAAAGCGCTCGGCTGTTTTGCGGCCTACCCCAGGAAGTTTTTTTAAGAAAGCAATTAAAGTTAAAATTTCAGTTGGATATTGGTTCATAGGTTGCAGTATGTCAAATTTTTAGGTTTTGCTTCAACTTTATAAGATGGTGGGATATAATAGATGGATTATGAAACAAGCGAAAATCATAGGCACGGGTTCATATCTCCCTAAAAGAGTGCTGACTAATGCTGATTTAGAAAAAATAGTTGATACAACTGATGAGTGGATTGTATCGCGTACGGGTATGCGCGAGCGGCGTATTGCAGATGCACAGGAGTTCACCTCAGACATGGGGCTTGCTGCTGCGAAAAAAGCGATTGAAAAAGCTCGGATAGATGCAAAAGATATCGATCTGATTTTAGTTGCTACGCTTACGCCAGATTATGCTTTTCCTAGCACGGCTTGTATTATTCAGGCTGCGCTTGGCATCGAGGCTGCGGCGATGGATCTTCAGGCGGCTTGTACGGGGTATATTTATTGTCTTTCAGTTGCTAAAGCTTATGTGGAATCAGGTCTGCACAAGAATATTCTGATCGTGGCTTCTGAAAAACTCTCTTCTATCGTCGATTACGAAGATCGCAGTACTTGTGTCCTCTTTGGAGACGGGGCTTCTGCTTGTGTAGTTTCTTCAGAGGGAAAGGGTTTTGTGATCCGCGATGTGGTGCTTGGCTCTGATGGTTGTCAGACAGAAATTTTGAAAATGCCTGCTGGGGGATCTCGCAATCCTACTACGCAAGAAACGGTTGCAGCTAAGCAACACTTCATCAAGATGGAGGGGCGCGAGGTGTTTAAGCACGCTGTTCGAAGAATGGAATCTTCGTCCAAAGAGTGTATAGAGAAGGCTGGCCTGAAGGAAGAGGACATCAGTTGGCTTGTTCCACACCAAGCGAATAACCGGATCATCGATGCGATTGCTAAGCGGTTCCAAGTAGATAATGAGAGGGTTTTTGTGACGGTCGACAAATATGGCAATACCTCCGCCTCTTCTATTGGCATTGCTTTAGACGAGTTATTAGATGAAAAAACAATAACTTCAGGAGAAAACATCCTCCTCACTGCTTTTGGAGCAGGACTAACTTGGGGTTCAACGGTACTTACTCATGAATAAGAAAACGGCTTTTATCTTCCCTGGACAAGGGGCGCAATATCCTGGCATGGGGCGCGATTTCTATGAGAATTTTGCAGCGGCAAAGGCTGTCTTTGATGAAGCGGACCAGGTTTTGGGCTACAAGTTTTCAGATTTGATTTTTAATGGGCCTGCAGATGAGCTCACGCTAACTAAGAATAGTCAGCTAGCCATCTTCATCACTAGTATCGCCATTTTGCGTGTTTACCAAGAGCAAAACCCTGGGGTTATGCCGGCCATTTGCGGCGGTCTAAGCTTGGGCGAGTACACGGCACTTGTGGCTGCAAATAAGCTTTCGTTTAAAGAGGCTTTTCCTCTAGTGCAAGCGCGAGGTGCTTTTATGGATGAGGCTTGCCGAAATGAGCCTGGTACGATGCACGTGGTACTGGGGATGGAAGTATCCGCTGTTGCAGAGGCTCTTAAAGGAGTTTCTGGTGTTTGGATTGCCAACCTCAACTGCCCTGGACAGATTGTAATCTCTGGGACGAAACAAGGGGTGGAATCTGCTGCTGCTCTTCTAAAAGAAAAAGGGGCAAAAAGAGTACTTCCTCTCGATGTTTCTGGAGCTTTTCATAGCGGTCTCATGCAGAGCGCTCAAGACAAGTTAGCGCCGCTTATCCAAGCTGCAACTCTCCACGAGTCTGGCATCGCTGTTGTGATGAATGTGCCTGGAAGTTTGGTAGAGTCTTCAGATGAGATGCGCGCGAATATGACCGAGCAGGTTACTAAGGCCGTTCGGTGGCAAGATTGCGTCGAGGCGATGGTAGAATCTGGCATCGAGCAGTTAATTGAAATGGGCCCTGGCAAGACGCTAGCTGGAATGAACAAAAGAATCGGGGTCAAAATTCCCACAGTGTCTGTGGAAAAAATTGAGGAGCTAGAACATGCACCAGTTGCTTAAAGGAAAAAACGTTCTCATTACAGGCGCTACCGCCGGCATTGGCAAGCAGATTGCACTTACCTTCGCAGAGCAGGGCGCTCATGTAGCGATTTTTGGGACAAACAAAGAGCGTGCTGAGCAGGTGCTTTCTGAGCTTAAAACTCATCAGATTAGCGAAGATCAAAAATTTATCGCTGAGATCGTCAATGTCGCTGACAAACAGTCGATCGACGCTGCGATTCAAGACATTTTAGAGAAGTGGGGCTCAATCGATGTCCTCATTAACAATGCTGGTATTACCCGTGATGGACTTCTCATGAAGATGTCGGAAGAGCACTGGGATGAGGTGATCGATGTGAACCTCAAGTCTGTGTTCAACACATGCCAAGCCCTTGTCAGACCTATGATGAAGGCACGGTGTGGAAAAATCATCAATATTTCTTCTGTCGTTGGCTTGACAGGAAATGCGGGGCAGGTGAATTATTCTGCTTCTAAGTCGGGAGTTGTCGGCTTCACAAAGTCCCTAGCGCAAGAGCTCGCTACTCGTGGAATTTGTGTGAATTGTATTGCGCCGGGATTTATTGAAACGCGCATGACGGACTCTCTGACAGACGGCCAAAAAGAAGGGATTCTCAAGAAGATTCCAATGGGACGGATTGGGAATGCAAAAGAGATCGCAAGTGCGGCTCTGTTTTTGGCTAGCGATATGTCCAGTTATATGACGGGGCAGGTCCTGACAGTTGATGGCGGAATGGTGATGTAAAACTTAACAAACAACCAAAAAATAGAGGGTATATGGATACTAAGGACAATCTTATGTCGATTGAAAAAGAAGTGATAGACATCGTAGTTGAGCAGCTCGGAGTAGACGCTGCTGATGTAACAGCTGAGAAGTCTTTTGTTGAAGACTTGAATGCAGATTCACTAGATCTTACTGAGCTAATCATGACATTTGAAGAGCGTTTTGGCTTTGAGATCTCAGAAGAAGATGCTGAGAAGCTCAAAACTATCAACGATGTAATTGAGTACATTAAGCAGAAAAAAGCGTAAACTTCTTTTTTCGGAATATACCACAAAGGCCACGGAGAAGGATCTTCTCCGTGGCCTTTGTATTATTCCACTACAAAGGTGATCTTCGTGATCACTCGGTAAGAGTCGACTCGGTTGTCTTTCACGTTTGCATGGATGTGATCCACATCGACGTGCTTGATGTTTTTAACACTGTTTGCAGCTTCCTTTAGTCCAGCATTGATTGCATCTTCAATGGTTTTTCCTTCACAGATCACTTCGATGACTTTTGCAACTGACATAGCTTGCCTCCTTTTTCCCCAACATAGAGGATACGCAAATTAAATCAACCCCTATTGACTATCTCAGAAAATTCTTTGAGTATTTTTTCTCAGTGGTATAGTATCTCGTGCTTTGAAAAACATTTTTGGAGGTAATTATGGTGAGCTCATTGGGAATGTATTCGTGTCCAGATAGCACATTTGATTGTTTAATGAAGTGTTCGGTTGCCTCTTTGACCACCTCAGGATTGGCATACATAACAAGAGTTGCAAATCCAGTTGCCGCAGGAGTTTTCCTAGCTTCAATGCAGTTTGAGGAACTTTTGTTGAGTTCAAGAATCTATTTTTCTTCCGATGATACTAAGCTAGCAATGACCATAAAATCAGTTGCACGTCAAGCTCTTCCTGTCATATTTGCAATTGGAGTCTTGTTTCTATTCGGGTTCAGCATTACTTTTGAACGTGTATCTGTGTACTATGCTTTGAGTTCAGTTACTGCAGTATTTTTATTTCCAATCATTCGGCATGTTTTCGAAAATACACTTTTACCATGCTCTATATAGCATTTTTCCTTCCGTCGGGCTTGTGAGTTAATAGGACTTAACTTCGACCCAGAGGTCGCGGACTTGTTGCTGCGGGACAAGGTTGGTTATGAAGTGGAGTTTACTAAACTCTTCGGGAGAGATCTCGAGGAGTTTTTTTTCGTATGGGTACACCGAGAGTTTTTCGTAGGGTAGAAGGTAGGCAGGGAAGAATCCAAACTCTTTGAAATGCTCGGTCATCGATTCTTTTGTGTAGAGATAATTTAGAAATTTATAGACGTATTTTTCTTTTGTAGATGCTTTGGGAATACAAAAATTCTCAATGGTGATGAAAGATCCTTCTTTTGGGAGGGCAAAATCGATGTTTGGATAGGACCCATGGATTTTACGGATGTAGGAATTTGATGTCACGGCAACTGGGCAGTTGCCTGTGGCTATGAAATAGGGCGCTCTAAAGTCGGAATAAGCCTCGACCCACTCTCGTTGCTGTAAAAGCAAATTTTTAATTTGGAGAAACTTTTCTGAAGTGATGTCTTTGGGCTGACCAAAGAGGTAGAAAGCGGCGAAGGCCACCGCTTCAATGGGGTCGTTTTGCACAGCGATCCGGTAATCGATTACTTGTTTATCGTAGATGGCTTTCCAGGTGGGAACAAAAGATCCATTTGCAAAGAAGTTTCGGTCGTAGCCAAGGCCATAGACTTCCCAGGAATAGGGGATAGAGTACTGGTTACTTGGATCAAAGGAGAGATTTAAAAGAAGGGGGTTGAGTTTTTCCTTAAACTGGATTTTAGACAGGTCAAGGGGTTTGAGGAGTCCTTTTTTTGCGAGCTTTTCAGTAGTGTAATTGGAGGGCATAATGAGGTCGTAGCCCACACCGCTGGTAGCTTGCATTTTGACTTGAAGCTCTTCGTTGGTTGCATAGTAGCTCAGGTTTACTTTGATGCCGGTCTCTTTTTCAAACTTGGAAAGGACAGAAAAACTTAAGGCATCTCCCCAGACAAACACGTTGATGCTTTTTTCTGTTGTGGGAACGAATCTCCATGATGGATAATAGAGCACGGCGAAGATGAAAAAGACCCAGGCGAAGATGATAGCAAGGCGTTTTAAGATGTGCATCAGAAGAACCGAATCCTCGTTTTGAGTGAGAAGAAGAAGAGGACAAGAAGTGAGCTCAAGAAGAGGAGGACAGTTGAAAGGGCATTGACGACAGGTGATACGCCGGTTCGAATCATCGAGAGGATGTAAAGAGAAAGGGTTTGGGCTGTACTTCCAGCGCAAAAGTAGGAGAGGATAAAGTCATCGAAAGAGAGGATGAAAACTAGCAGCGCCGTCATGATGAGGGTGGGGCGCAGGAGCGGGAGTGTTACTTTAAAAAATGTTTGTAGCGTACTAGCTCCTAAAACGAGAGAGGCTTCTGTGAGTGTGGTGTCGAGCTCTCGATACCGGGCATAGACGATTGGGATGACAAAACCAAGGCCCAGAACGGAGTGGGCGAGGATCAGTGTGATCAGACCTAAAGGAATATGAATCATCGTAAAGAAGGAGAGGAGGCTCACAGCGAGTACCGTTTCTGGGACGATCAGATTGCCATAGAACATGCCAAGTGTTTTTCCGATCTTCCCCCCTTGAGCAGCATAAAAAATGAGCCCAACACCTGCTGCCAAGCTGATGAGCGTCGCAGAGCAGGCGATAATCAGAGAGTTTCCAAAAGCCTGCCATAGGTAAATGTCTTGGAAGAGCTCGTGGTACCACTTGAGAGTAAACTGGGTCCAAGGAGCTGGGAATCTATTGACATTAAACGAAAAAACCAGAAGGACAATGATCGGTACGTACAAGAAGAGGTAAGTGCTTGCTACAAGGATCAGAGAGCTGATCTTGCCGGCGGTGTTTCTTCTATCCATGGCGCATCCTTGGCTGCAAGAGTTTTGTGAGGATGACATACAAAATAATCGTGCTGAAGATTAAAAATACCCCGCTGATCAAAGTGAAAGCAGCTCCTAGAGATCCCGTGCCTTCTCCTAAGATATACTGCGAGACAACCGTCCCCACAAACATCTTTTTGTCGCCTCCCATGAGCTCTGGAATTGCAAATTCTCCAAATGAAGGGATAAACACAAGAAAAAAGCCCGCCTTAATTCCACGGCTCGATAACGGAAGGAGGATACGGCGAAAGGTGGCAAAGAAGCTCCCCCCAAGATCATAGGATGCTTCAAGTAGTGTATAGTTAAACCTCTCCAGAGACGTATATAGAGGCAGAACCATGAAGGGGAGGTAGTAATAGAGCATCATGATCATGATCGCTCCGGTCGAGTTGAGCATCTGCAAAGGAGTGTGGATTATGCTAAGTTTCATCAAGATGTTATTGATAAAGCCTTGATTTTCCAAAACGTAAAACCAGGCATACACGTGCAAGAGAAAGTTGGTCCAAAAAGGGACGATGAGCAAGAAGAGAAAAAGATTACGGTACTTTCGGCCGCGAAAAGCGATGAAATAGGCCAGGGGAAAAGCAATGCAAAAACAGAGGATAGCATTGGAAAGCGCAAGCAAAAGAGAAGAGGCAATCACTTTGAGATAGGTTACGTTTAAGAAGAGGCGAATATGATCAAACGTAAGCCCTTCAATTTTCCCAGTGTTTGTGAGCTTGACAAAGCTAGAGATGACAATAAGAATCAAGGGGACATAAAAAAAGAGCACCTGCCAAATAAGAGCCGGAGAACCGACAGCAAAGGGTAGTGATGGGGCCTTTGTCTTCATTTTTCTAAGAGCACCGCATTTTCTTTTTGCCAGTAGAGATAGACCTCATCATCATAATCGATGTTCTCATGAGGAAAATGCTCCTCATTCTGTTCAAAAACCTGGATCTTCTCTTTGTTTTCCAAAAGGACATTGTACTGGGTTGAGCGCCCATAATAGACAATCGACTGGACGATCCCCTTGATCTGATTAGAAAAGTTTTTCGCTTCACTTTTTGAGATGAATATTTTTTCAGGGCGGATGCTCATCACAATATCGTGCCCTTCGTTCATCCAATCTTTTTTCTTAGGGATATAGACCTTAAAATTGCCCAAATCGGGAATTTCAATTTCTGGCTCAGCATCGACCTCTCTCAGCTTTCCATGCCAGATGTTGGTCGAGCCGACAAAGCGGGCGACAAACGAGGAGTGTGGGAATTCATAAATTTCTTTTGGCGTGCCAATTTGCTCGATCTCGCCATGATGGTTCATGATGGCCATCTGATCCGCGACAGTGAGGGCTTCGAACTGGTCATGGGTCACATAGATGAATGTCGTCTGGAGCTTATCCTGCCAATCGATGAGCTCAATGAGCATTTTTTCTCTAAGTTTAAAATCGAGTGCCGCCAAAGGCTCGTCAAGCAAGAGGACGTCGGGCTCATCGATAATGGCTCTAGCTAGAGCCACCCTTTGCTGTTGGCCTCCTGAGAGTTGGCTGGGAGATTTGTAAATATGAGCTTCTAAGTGGAAAGCTTCTAAAATTTTAAATACTTTTTGGTTGATGACCTCTTTGGGGATTTTTTTAAGCCGCAAGCTATAGGCAACATTTTCAAAAACATTGAGATGGGGAAAGAGGGCGTAATTTTGGAAGACGATGTTGATCGGCCGCTCATTAATCGGCTTGCGGGTGATATCGTCTTCACCCAGGTAGATTTTACCTTCGTCGACCGTTTCAAGTCCTGCAATAAGTCTTAAGAGAGTTGTTTTCCCACAGCCGCTCGGACCTAGCAGGGCAAAGAATTTCCCGCCTGGGATCATTAGATCCACCTTAGGCAAAATCGGCTGCCCATGGATCGTCTTCGAAAGGTCTTCTAATTTGATATTTCTCACGGCAAGAGTTTACCACCCTTCACATTTTCCTGGAACTTATACCAGTATTTTTGTAAAACAGACCCTTTGAATGATCTAAGGAAACCCATGCAAAAAAGAAAACTTGTCATTATCGGATCGGGGCCTGCCGGCTACACCGCCGCCATCTATGCCTCTAGAGCAAACTTGCAGCCCCTCCTTTACGAGGGTTTTTTTTCCGGGACCGCCGGCGGGCAACTCATGACAACCACCGACGTTGAAAACTACCCCGGTTTTCCCGAGGGGATCCAAGGGCCTGAGCTTATGATGCGCTTTCGAGCCCAAGCAGAGCGTTTTGACACAGAAATCCTCACCGAAGATGTGAAATTGGTAGATCTTTCTAAGCGCCCTTTCAAAGTGATTGGAAGCAAAACCGAAGTGGAAGCAGAAAGCATCATCATTGCAACAGGTGCTACTGCAAACCGACTTGATGTAGAAGGGACCCGCGATGGAGAGTTTTGGCAAAAAGGGGTTACCGCATGCGCTGTCTGTGACGGGGCCGCTCCCATTTTCCGCGACAAAGATCTCTACGTAGTTGGTGGAGGCGATAGCGCCTGTGAAGAGGCGATCTTCCTTACGAAATTTGGCAAAAAAGTCTATCTAGTTCACCGCCGCGATGAGCTGCGAGCCTCTAAAATCATGGCCGAGCGGGCCATCAACCACCCTAAAATCGAAGTTCTCTGGAACAACGTCCTCGAAAAAGTCGAAGGAAAAGATGTGGTGGGTTCTGTAACACTTAAAAATGTCGAGTCGGGCCAGATGCAAACACGCGATGCAGGTGGCGTCTTTTTTGCCATTGGCTTTACCCCCAACACCGATTTTCTGGGCGGTCAGCTTGAACTCAAAGAGAATCAATACCTCAAAGTGACCCCAGGCTCAACCACAACGAGCGTCGAAGGGGTTTTTGCAGCAGGCGATGTGCACGATCACCTTTACCGCCAGGCCGTCTCAGCTGCTGGTGATGGCTGCATGGCTGCGCTTGATGCTGAGCGTTGGCTCAGCGAGCAGGGACTTGCCGATTAATGTTAAAGTATCTCTTGCTCCTCTTCCCTTGTTTTTGCTTCGCTCTTGAAGAAAAGCCTTGGTTTGGAGATTGCCTAGAGTTTCACCTTCGGCCTCTTTACGAATACAACTTCTTTGATAAAGTGGACAATGCAGTTCCCTCCCAAAAAGGGACCTTCAATACCCATGTCCTAGCTTTTGGTCTCGACACAACAGTTCCCGATACCTGGAACTACGAGCTCGAGCTCGAGTTTGCAGATACCACACCCGTCTCGTTTGGGTACCGTAGCTTTGCGATGCAAGTGCGCAAGCTCTGGCTTGACGATGTATGTGGCGACTGCGTTAGCCTCACAACAGGCCTTTCCTACCGCGATGCATCGACACGTATGCGCAAAGCGCTCAGCACACCCTATCATGCTCGGGCCAACTTCGAGCTCAATACAGCCATCGGTAAAGAGTGGAGCCATGGCTGCTACTGGAATTTTCGCGCCTATGGCGTATTTGCCGTTGGTCAAGGGACCGAAGGCTCGCCCTGGCTACGCGGGGACTTCTTTCTTTGGTACAACATCTGTGATTGCCATCAGTTTAGCCTCTTTGCCAAAAGTTACTGGGGACTTGGAGACAAGACAACCGTCCCAATCGACAATTTCAAAAATTGGTCGCGCATTGGCCACCAGAGCATCGACATCGGCGGTAGCTACCGCTATGGCCTTGGCGTGTGGGGTTGGCTCCGTTTCGACTACCTCTATCGCCCGTATGCTCGCAGTTATCCCGAGCAGGTCCACTTCTTCATCTTTAGCCTCGATTTTCCTTTCTCTATTTTCTAAGTTGTAAGAATACCACTGATTTGCTTACAATCCCCGCCCAATAAAACAACCTATCGCAAGGAGTGAGAATTATGGCAGCCACACTGACAGTTCGAAAAGGGGATTATGGCCCAGAATTTTTTGATGACCTATTTAAGGTCGATGTATCTTCTTCTGCAAAATCTGAAAAATTATTGGCTCCAGAGGATTTTCCCAAACCCTATCAGGATGACAAGGCAGGGAAAAAATATGCCGTTGGTGGAGACAAACTAGAAACTATAAAAAGGGTGAAAATCGATACGGTCCTCAACAGAGCTCTTGAAAATGCCAAGGACTTTAGAAGAAAAGTTAAAGAGTCGGATCAAACAAGATATGGGATGCTTCTTGGGGAATTGAACGGCTACCGGATGCTACTCATTAGGATTGATGCTCTTGCGGTCTCCTTCTTCGCGCACATTGCTAGTTTTGAGAATCCACGATTAGGGGATGGTCAAGAGGTTGTCCTCAAGGAAAAAGATACCCTTAAAGACAAAGATCATTATAAGCAAAGGATGCGAGAGCTTTTGGCTGGAAAGAATCAGCTTATTAAGCTTATTGATAAAAAACCTAGAATTGGAAAAAGCTCTGCAGCGTCAATGCTCGCAAAAAAGATAGAGGCTCTGGCTAGTTAGAGTTTTTTTTGCCAGATCGCTACTGCTGAGGCGTAAGCCTTGCAGTGGCTGATGGTGACAAGAAGATTGGTGCCAGCTAATCTAGCAGCTAGCTCCCCGGATAGGTGGACGACTGGCTTGCCGCTCTCATCTGCTAAGATCTCAATTTCTTTCCAAGATAGTTCCGCTCCAAAGCCACAGCCAAGGGCTTTGGCGATCGCTTCTTTGGCAGCAAAGCGGCCGGCTAGGCGGGGATGAGGGTCGTTTTGGGAAAGACAATAGCTCTGTTCTTTTTCTGTGAAGAGGCGATTGAGAAATGCCTGTTTATGCTCAGCGTGAGCCTCTTTGATCCGCTCAATCTCGATGATGTCGTTGCCTAGGCCTAAGATCATTAAACCTCTACTCGGTTGCCACGGGCAGGGACATCGTCCATGGTGTTGCAGAAGATCATGCGGCCCGAAGAGGTGTGTTTGACAGAGAGGACTAGAACGTCGATGTTCTCGCCCACAAAATCGCCACCACCATTGACAACTACCATAGTACCATCTTCGAGGTAGCCCACCCCTTGGTTGGGTTCTTTGCCGTAGCGCTGGATTTTGATTTTCATCGACTCGCCCGCTTCCATCAGCGGCTTAAGAGCGTTAGACAGGGCATGGAGGTTGATGATTTGGATCCCTTCGACGACGGGAACTTGTGCTTGTGAGAGGTCGGCAGAGAGGATGTTGGAATCGGTAAGTCGAGCCAATCTTAAGAGTTGGCTGAAGGGCTCATTCACATCCTTGAATTTAGTCTCGTCATAGCGGAGGCACAATGAAGGGATGGCTTCGAGCTTTTTGAGAGTTTCGATGCAGCGTTTAGCCTGCATGCGGGAAGACTCTTCTCCAATCTCTGACTGGCAGTAGAGCTCTTGGCTTAAAAATCTAGGCATAACAAGAGAGTTGTCTAGAATGCCGGTTGCCGCCAAATCGATGATTCTAGAATCTGAAAGAGTGGTTGCATCGAGCAAAAGATCTTTTTTCCTGAGGCTCGACTGGGAAAGCTTGATGAAAGGGATGCTGATGAGGATTTCATCTGAGAAATGCAACGTAAGGAGTGTACCTGTATAAGTACCCACTAGAAAGCAGCAGATCTTGATTAGATGCAGAGTTTGGGGTTGCATGGCCATATGCATGTGGCTCATGTCAGCGATCGCATTGAAGATGGAGCTAAGGGCTTGGCCCATCAGGTAGCCAAGAAAAAGACCAAGGATGACGGTGTTAAAAGCTTTTAGATTGTAGCGCTTGAAAAGTGCCTCAATTGAGAGGAGAAAAGCGCTAAAGAGCACACCGACACCAAAACCAATCGACAATTTTTGCCAAAGGGGTCCGACGGGGAGGGATGCCATAAAGGCCATCATAAAAAAAAGACTAAGTAGGACGAAAAAAACTCTCAGAAAGGCTAAAGAGATTTTCATGGGCAGGTTCTCCTAAAGTTGCGCTCTTACGTGGAAGTTCAAGTGGCCAGCAACTATAGGGTAGTAATTCTTTTTTGTCGAGAGAAGTCTGCAAGTGCTAGTCTTTTTTGGAGTTAAAAGACACCGGTAAGTCTTCTGCTAACGCGGGCTCTCGCTCCATGACTAAACCGATCGCCTTCTTTTCCGAGTTTGACGTAGGTAGTAGCATCATCAGATGCTGCCGCTGATGCAGAGGCGCCGGCCCCTTTTTTTCTATAGACCCAAACTTTAGTGAAATCTTTTGGAAGCCCTTCTAGAGTAAACAAAAATCCTTCATAAGCTTTGCCCCCCTTAAGAAGACTTCGACCATCCGCATATTTGCTTGTTGCATAGTAGTTGTAGAATTGATGCCCTTCAAGCTCAATTGGCTCCCAGTTATACAAGTCATTTGTATCAAGCGTCTGAGCAATTAGTCCCCAGATCGCATACTGCAAAGAAGGGGAGAAGTCTTTTGGGGTTTCTTCTCCTTTACTAACCAAGTGTAGAACGAACAGACCGTGACTAACCATTCTTTTGCGCTGAGAGTTTCTTGTACCAGTGTCTGCGGTTAAAGCAAAAATTTTATTCCAGCCATCAGCTTCAGGCGCTGTTCTCGATCCCCAGGGGGGGGTCGCGTTAGATAATAAGTTTGTAGCTGAATCCATAGCTCTCCTTAAAGTTCTAATGGGAGAAGGGGCTGCAGCAGAGCCAATATCGTCTGTGTCACCTTCATCATCCGACTCAAATCGGAGTTTTCTCACAACGCCCATCGGGCTGTGTACGGGGGGAAGACCACGGCGCTTTGCAGCAAACGCAGGAGAGCCAGGACCTTTCCCAGAAAGCTGGAGGCGCAAAGGGACGCCCCTTCCGGGGCGGAGGGTGCTGAGGGGGGCTGGTGAAGCTGGGGAAAATCCTAGCCCAAAAGGCGATGATGAAATAGGGGGCCTGTGCTTGTGTCCCGTTGGGGGACAAGCTTCATCACGACCATCATCGTCATCTGGAAAATCTACTCTGTCATCGTCTGAAGTGCAATCGTCTGAAGTGCAAAGGTCCATATCACTTCCACTATCTGAATCATCTCCATTTGACTCGATATCACCATCGTCATCATCACTTGCGGTTACCCAATCAGGAAGTTCAGTAGCTGCAACAGGTGGCACAGCTGTTTCTTCAGCGCGGACAGCTCTATTGCGTGCGTAGATTGCCCCGATGACAGGGATGGCTAAGAGGTAATACAGTTTGAAAGTGAATCCTAGAGAGGGGAGTATTGCCGTGACGGTTTGTTTAGGGGGGCAAGTGGGTAGTGTTCTTGGGAAGGCCCAGCTTCCAGAAAGGGGGGTATTGGGAGGGCGAGGAATGGAAGCAATAGGTGCAGGAACGGGCGCGGGAGGTGGTAGCACTGGGCAAAAACCAAGATCTGTACTGGAACTATTAAGAGGTGGAGGAATTAGGGTCTCTTGGAGGAGAGGGGGTGGGGCTTGGAAATAGGAGTAGGTGGCAAAGGCTGCGAGGGCCACGGCTGTGATAGAGCCTGCTGCGATGGCGGCGTGCCTCCAGGTAATGGTCCGCTCTACGAGTGGGGGTGGTTTGTAGGAGGGAACGGGTGTTTTTTCTTGGAGCCTACTACCAAACGCGTTTCTGACTTCCGGTTTTAGGTTCTGGAGTTGGGCAGGTTTAGCATGGAAGAGGTTGTCATACCAGCTCAATTGAAAGGGCTCAAGGGCTTGAACATCTTCTACCGAGGTGAGTGGGGGGAGGAAGATCCATGCATCACGAGGAGCTACAAGTTTGAGTTCATAAAATCGCTTGCTGATGGGGTAGAGGGTTTTAAATTTAGGATCGAGGCGTGTTCTTAAATGGGCCCAAACAATCTGGTTAGAGGTGAGTTTTTTTGAAAGCGATTGGTAGTCAATCGTAGGGATCTCTTTTAAGCTATAGGGGCGGGGTTGAGGCGGAAGGTCATGACTAAAGAAGAGCTCTGCAATCTGCGCTCTTTTAGGTAGAGATAGGCGGCTGAGATCGGTCGCGTGGAGTCTTTCTAGTTCATCTGACGTCCAAGAGTCTCCCACCTCTGTAAAACCGGTCAGGGGCAAAGGGGAGAGATCATGCGCTTTAAAAAGCTCATGCAATTCACGCTGGAATTTCAAAGGTGTATATTCTGCTCTTTTTGGAAAATCGAGAAGGTGTTTTTTCATCTCGACTGCATCGGCCTTTTTAAGCGATTTGAGAGTGGAGGGGAAGGAGAAAAAGAAAGTGTCACGAAAGATCAAGCCTGCATTGAATAGGCAATACATGGCGGTCTTTGCTGCAAGTTGCCAGGCGGTTGTGGTGAGAGCTTTCTCAAGCGCGAGGATAGTGAGAGTTTGCGTTGAGAGGGAGCCTACAATTAGAGGAATTGTGAGCGTTGTTAGAGCGATCACTACGATGAGGCTTGCAATGCGCATCACTTTAGAGGTGCTGTGGCAATCATCTAAGAACTGATGAGTAGTGGCAATCACAGTTGCGTTTAAAGCCGCAAGAGGAATTGCGGTGTAAAGGGACGAATAGGAGAGCGCTCCCACTCCACTAAAGGTGATGAGGTCAAGGGCGATTTCGCCTCTAGAATAGGTGTCTAAGTTTACGTCAGATTTCATAAGTTGGTTTGACAGATTCTCCACTTCGCAGGTACTATACCCTTTTCAATGGATAAGACGCAATTTTTAAGTTGCTCTCTTTCGCGAACGCTTTGGAGAATACTGTGGTAGTTATCACGGGTTTCATTCGGTGGGATCCTGCGCGGGAAATGTTTCCGTGGAATATTCCTTTGCTAGAACGGCCCATTCTTTGGTATGGGTTTTTCTTTGCGCTTGGTTTTTTTCTTGCCTATTTGGTTTTCCAGTCGCTTCTTAAAGAGTTCATGCATCCCTACCGTGTGCGGAAGAAAGAAATTCTGAAGGTGGCAGAGAAGCTCTGTCTGTACGTCATTGTGGGAACGATTGTAGGAGCAAGGCTTGGAGATGTTATTTTTTACCAGAGCCCTGCAGATTACATAAATGACTTTTGGGGCATTTTTAAGTTTTGGGAAGGGGGGCTCTCTAGCCATGGGGGTGTGATTGGGATTTTACTTAGTTTGTGGGTTTTTTCTACAAACTACCGAAAAAAATATCCTATGCTCACGTGGGTGGCGCTGCTTGACCTTCTAGTGATTCCTGCTCTGCTTGCCGGAGGTTTTATCCGCATTGGAAATTTCTTTAACCAAGAGATTGTAGGGACGGTAACGGATTTGCCTTGGGGTGTTCTCTTTGGGTCTCCAGCTGATGGAGGGCCACTGGTTCCGCGCCATCCTGTGCAACTTTATGAGGCGATTTTTTATTTCGCTTTTTTTGTGATCCTTTTGTCTTTAAGAAAAAATGTTCCAGCGATGTATCGCCTCGGAAAAACTTCGGGTCTCTTCTTTATAGGGACCTTTTCGTTTCGGTTTCTAATTGAGTTTGTCAAAAGCCCTCAGAGCGCATTGATTGCCAAGGGCTCTGTTTTGGATATGGGGCAATGGCTGAGTATTCCACTTATTTTAGTGGGAGTTTTACTGATGCTCTGTGAACAAAAGGGTGCGCGCGCGCGCGGTGTTAAACGGCAATAGTGGGAGTGTTTTTTTAGAGAGTTTCTCCATTTTTTCGAGCAGCTCTTGAGGCGAGAGCTTTTGCTCTTTTTGTCTCTCTTTGTGCCATTTTAAAAAGCGATCAAATGTAGATACCTTTTCTGGGAAGTTGGCTGTATACCAGTAGTGTTTGAGATAGATCCACGAAAGGTTCTCGAGCTCTTTGGCGAAGCCGATCGTTTTTGGGTATTTATCAAAGAAGTTTTGCTGGGCCAGTTTGATGGCAGAGGTGAGGTCTTTTTTTTCTTTCCAGGCGCAAACAACCTCTTTATAGAGAGCAGAGGTTGGGTTCAATCGGATCCAACGCATGAGCATGTCATTTTGGATGGCCCAGTTTTGGATTTTTCGCTCGATTTCTTCTTCTTCTAGATCGGCAAGAGCATGGCTTGCTCTCTGGAAATAAGCAAACGCCTCTTCTGTGATTTGCTCAGGTCCCATGTGGGGGTTGTCAAGGACTAGGCTGGCTAGTTGCCCTTTGAGACACTTTGCGGTTGGATAAGGGATCCTTTCCAGGGTCCGCTCCATCCTTTGATTTGGGTAGTGGCACTGGTCGGCATAGAGGGCAGAGAGCATTTTACGCATCTGGGTCTCGGTGTAGGCTGTTGTGACATGGCGGAGCTGGATGAGCCTTTTTTGCAGATGAAAAACAAGTTCTGCTTGCGAAATTTCAGGGTGCTTTGCTGTGATTTCGATTAGAGCTCGAACGACGAGCTTGTCAACCTGCTCATTCTCGTCGTAGGGGCTTTTGAAATGCTCAGGAGACAAACTCGGTATGAGGTGGCGCTGGAGTGACCAGATCGTCCGTGTGAGTTGCTCGAGTTTTGGGCGTATCCCATCGACGACAGCAATGCATTCGCTCATCTTGGCCGCTAGCTGGTGCGCATAGTGGCAAGGGTGGACATGGCACGTGTTTTGCAATTTGCTTGTGCTTTTTAGATTTTCCTTGATGAAGAAGGGGATGTTGAGTTTTCCATCTTGGGTAAGAGCCTCTTTTCTCTCCTGTACTTGCCCAGAAAAATATTGAACTTTCTCCCAGGTCTTCTTTATGGCTGAAACGCCCAAGCGGTATTTTGGGAATCGCTCTTGAAATTCGGGGGCAATTTTGCAAAGGAGTTCATCTTGTAGTTGGGGAGACCACTTTTTAGAGTTGCTGCAGTGGCGCATCTCGTTTTTTACTTTTTGAGAGAGGAAGAGGTTGAGCTCTGAATAAGGATCGTGGAATTCGGGTCTTTCGTCGATAGCATCAAGAAGATCGGGGCCAAATAAATGCTTTTTCTTTAAAGCACTCTTTCCAAAGCCTTCAGCAGGGGAGTTGTGTGTAGATCTTCTTGCCATTCTCTTTCCCATTTCAAATAGATGTGGAAATTTCCGGTCTAACCGATTAAAGAATTTTTTGTCATTGATTTTTTTTTCTGGGTGCTCGACAATTCGACGAAACGGAGGTTTCTCATGAATCAAATTACTGTTGCAGGACACTTAGGATCAGACCCAGAAGTTCGTTTCACATCTTCTGGACAAAAAGTAACTACCATTCGCGTTGCAGCGCGTGTTCGTAAAGGTTCAAAAGGCGACGACACTATTTGGTGGCGTGTCACTGTGTGGGGGGAGCAATTTGATAAAATGATCCCATACCTTAAGAAGGGTAGCCCGCTAATTGTTCTTGGCGAACTTAGCAAGCCTGAAATTTTCACTGACAGGGAAAATCGCCCACAAGTTTCGATGAACATTACGGCAAACAACTTGCTCTTTAGCCCATTTGGAAGACCCGATAGCCAAAGCAATAGCGGTGGCGGCGGTGGATACCAGCAGCAACAACAAGGGCAGCAGCAGCACGGTCAGCAACAAGAAGAGCAACAGCCGCAGGAACAACCAGCAAGCGCTCTAGCAGATGAGGAGATTCCGTTTTGATTTCAACTAGCACCTCTTTAGCCAAGCGCAAGAAAACAGATGCGCTCATCCTCCCATTTTTTGCAGGGAAAAAACCGGCTTTTTCTACCAAGGGCTTAAGCTCTTTGTATAATCCAGTCTTGGACTCTGGTGATTTTACAGGCAAGAAAGAAGAAGTCGTTTTTCACTATACAAAAAGTGAAAAGGAAGCGCGGATTGTGCTTGTGGGCCTTGGGGCTGAAAAATCTCTGACAAAGGAGATTTTACGCCGAAGCTATGCCAAAGCAATTAGCATGCTTAAAGGGAAAGCTAAATCGGTTAGCATCGCTATGCCTGGAGCTGATGACATGGATGTCACTGAAGCGGTGGCCGAAGGCGCTCTGCTTGCCAATTATGTCTATGATACCAACAAGACAGAGAAAGAGAAGTTTTTGACGACGATGCACTTTATCGATCCAGATAAAGAGGCATTAGAGAGGACCCAAAAAGTATGTGAAAGTGTCTATCTCACTCGCAATCTGGTGTTCAGTAATGCCGATGACATCACGCCCACCTTTTTAGGGAAGACAGCACAGGATCTTGCAAAAGAATTCACGAGCCTCAAAGCGACTGTTTTGGGACCGAAAGAAATCGATAAAGAGAAGTTGACCCTCTTACAAGCAGTCTCTAGAGGCTCGTTTGAAGAGCCGGCCCTAATCGTTTTAGAGTATAAGGGAAATCCGAAATCCAAAGAGATTACCGCTCTTGTGGGTAAAGGGGTTACTTATGATACCGGAGGACTGAACCTTAAGCCAACTGGCGGCATGGAAACCATGCGCGATGATATGTCGGGCGCAGCTACTGTCCTAGGTACAATACATGCTCTTGCTTCTTTAAAACTCCCTGTGAATGCGGTGGCAGTGATTGGCTCAACAGAAAATGCCATTGGACCCAAGAGTTATAAGCCAGGTGATGTCTATCCAAGCCACAGAGGAATCACCGTTGAGATTTCAAATACCGACGCAGAAGGACGCCTCGTTTTGGCCGATGCCCTCTCCTATGCGCAGAAAGAGTTTTCTCCCCAGAGAATCATCGATATCGCAACTCTAACAGGAGGCGCGGTGGTTGCCCTTGGCGAAGAGGTCTCAGCATTGATGTGTGAGGATGATGAATTTGCAGGTCAGCTAATCGAAGCGGGTGAAGATACGCACGAAAGACTTTGCGTTCTTCCCTTATATGAAGAATATGATGCCATCTTAAAGTCCAAAGTAGCCGACATCAAAAACTCAGGACAAAGAAAAGCCTCTCCCATCCAAGGGGGGATCTTTTTGAAGAAGTTCATTAGCAAAACGAAATGGGCCCACATTGATATCGCGGGCACGGCTTTTCCCGATAGCCTAAAGCCCTACCAACCTGTGCAAGCAACAGGTGTGGGTGTTCGTCTTCTTACCACCTTTTTTGAAAACCTTTGCGAGTAGATCATGAACACGCAGGGAAAACCCTGCTCGCCTTTCTGCGCGATACACTTACCCAGTACCCCTCTGTAAAAGCCATCAAACGGGCTATTGAGAAGGGTGATTGTACGATCAATGGTAGAGTGGAAACCTTCTCCACGCATCGGGTCAAAGAAGGCGATGAGATCGCCCTTGTCTTTGAAGAAAAGACGGAGGCTTTCCCCCTTGAAACTCTCTTTGAAGATGAGCATCTTATCCTCTATAATAAGCCTCCAAAAAAGGCTTCTGAAGAGCTCTGTGAGCACTTTCTTGTCCATCGCCTTGATAAAGACACCTCAGGAGTTATCCTCTTTGCTAAGACAAAAAAGATGCAGGATCTTTTAACCGATCTCTTTCGAAAAAGAGAGGTTGAAAAAATCTACTTGGCTATTTGTGATGGCAAAGTAGAAAAAGGGGAGTGGACGGTCGACAATTTTCTAGAGCGTAAAGCCTCTTACCAAGGTGGCGCTCTTTACGGTGCTGCAAAAAAGGGAAAACATGCCGTTACCCATTTTACTGTGTTGAAGACCTCCGATACAGCCTCCCTTGTGGAGGCAAAACCTCATACTGGGAGAACCCACCAAATTCGCGTGCACCTAAAAGAAGAGAAGCACCCCGTCCTCGGAGATTATCAGTATGGCAAACATTTTACCTGTAAAGAAAAAGTACCCAGACAGATGCTCCATGCCCGTGAAATTGCCTTTGTCCATCCTATCACGGGTGAAGAGATGCGCATCTCAGCCCCGTTGCTATCAGATTTTTTAGCGGCAGAAAAAAAACTCTTTAGCGCATAATGAGAGCATGCGGGACTTTCTGATTGTTAAGACATCCTCCATAGGAGACGTGATCCAGTGTTTTCATTTGGTAGATTATTTGAAAGTACGCTTTCCAGGATGTGTAATCGATTGGGTCGTGGAAAAAGAAATCGCTCCCTTGCTGCGCGCCCACCCCCATCTAGATCGAGTTTTGGTGATCGATACCAAGTTATGGCGCAAAAATCCCTTTAAGACCCAGTGCCAAATGTCTGCTTTTCGAAAAGAGCTACGAAAAAAAAACTACGATACCCTTTTTGATTTGCAGGGCAACACGAAATCAGGATGTGTGACCGCCTTTGCAAAAGCGAGACAAAAAGTTGGGTTTGGTTGGCAAGATGTGACAGAAAAGCCCAATTACTTTTCCACAAACGTCCACCTGCCCATCTCTCATGCCAATGTCCGCGAGCGCTATTTGCAGCTTGTACAAGACTATTTTGGTGATAAGGATTGGCCAGAGAGCAAGCCATTAGAGCTCAGGCTCACTCATGAAGAAGAAAACAGGCTTGAGCGATTGGAGCAACTCTGTTTTGAGCGGCCAAGACTGATGGTCTGTTTTGGGTCCAACTGGCGAAATAAAACACTTACAGAAGAGACTCTTCTCGCCTTTTTGCAACGGATTGATGAAAAATTTGCCCCATCGTACTTTTTTATCTACGGCAATGAAAATGAGAAAAAAATTGCGGACCGTTTTGAAAGATCTTTTTCACGATGTAGTCATTCTGTGGGGAACTTAAGTCTTCCGCTTTGGCAGCGCTTTATGCAAGTCGTAGAAGGGGTGATTTCGATGGACTCTGCAGCCCTCCACCTCTGTGCGACAACCGCAACTCCCACCTTTAGTCTATTTGGCCCCTCGTCTGCTCTTGCTTACAAACCGGTAGGAGACAAACACTATGCCTTCCAGGGCTCATGTCCTTATGAAGTGCAGTTTGAGCGGCGATGTCCGCATTTGCGTACATGTGAATCGGGAGCCTGTCTTAGAGAGGCGTCTGTTGATCTGCTCTTTGAAAAGTTTGATGCTTTTTGGGAGAGGGTCTCCTGTCTTGTGCCAGCTTTCTGATGGTCTTTTGAGTGTCGGCAAAAATTTCCTTATGAGTCTCTAAGGCCTCAACCTCTTCCAGGGTAAACCATTTACCGTCATGCAGCGTGCCGCCATTTGGTTTTGCTACATAGACAAAATCGATGTGCTGGTGGGCAGGCTCATCGCCCTTAGCTGCGATATTTTCTAAAAGGACCGAGAAGGGGCGAGGGATACTTTTAGCATTCCAGTCATCGACCCAAATATTTTCTTCCAACACAAATTCGATTTCAAGGCCTGTCTCTTCAAGCACCTCTCGAACGGCTGTCTCGGGTGGCGTCTCATTCTCTTCGAGATGACCCCCTGGTGGAAGCCATTTTTGGTGTTTCTCATGAAAGATGAGTAAAAATTTATCTTGATCCAAGATGTAACAAGTAGATGTAAATTGCCTTTCCATACCCATGCATGATAAAATAGAGCCACAATTTTTGGGAGAAAAAAAAGATGCATGGATTTAAAGAATTGATTGAAGTCGCTGATACCCTAAACCAACCTGACGGGGGATGCCCTTGGGATCTGGAACAGACATTTGAAACGCTGCGCCCCTACATCCTCGAAGAGGCTCACGAAGCACTCGAAGCGATCGATTCAGGCGATGATGCCCACATCATTGAAGAACTGGGCGATCTATTTTACACAGTCATCTTCTATGCCAAAGTCGCAGAGCGAGATAATCGTTTTTCCATGTCCCACATCATTGATGGTCTCAAGACAAAGCTAATCCGCCGCCACCCCCACGTTTTCGGAGAGAAAAAAGGTGCCTCCATGGATGAAGTAATGCATAATTGGGAAGCGATTAAACAGGAAGAAAAGCAAGAGCGGAAAAGCGCGCTAGATGGCATTCCTAAAAGCCTACCGGCTCTACAGCGCGCCTACAAAATTCTGCGCAAAATGAAGAAAAAAGGCTTCGCCTCTCCCAAGCGCGAAGAAAAGACCAAAACCGATGCTCTGGCTGGAAAGATCTACGATCTCGTGCGAGAAGCAGCCCATGAAGAGTTAGACGTTGAAAGCGCATTCCGCACACTTCTTGCTAAAGAAGAAAAGGCTTTTATGAAATGGGAGCAGGATCAGTAACAGTTGCGGGAGCTAGGGAGCTATCCCCTTCTCCTACACCTTTATGGAGGCGTCGCGACGCAGGGGAACTAGGGAGCGAATCAGGAACTGGATCATGTGGGGGCTCAAGTGATCCTGGTGGGGTATCTGGAATTGACATTGCAAACCTCCTTTGACTTAATTTTTCTAAACTTTTTTTCCAGTATCGGGGGTTTCTGGTTTTTTGCCTGGAGCGTTGTAATGAGTAAATTGATAATCACGAGGAAATAATTGACGCCTCTCATTCACTCCATGCTTTGGAATATTATGGCGTAAATTTTTAAGAGCTCTGCCGACAAGATTTTTTTCCCCAGCATTAAAACTACCATAAACCACATCTCTGCATTGAAATTTTGCTGTACCAGTCAACTCTAATGTTTTTGCGAATTCGGGACACTGCCGAGCTTTTGCATAGAGAACTTTTGTGATACTACTTCTAGGACTCCAATCCTCAGTGGGGCTAAAACTTGGGTCGCTCGCAACTTTGCAGGCCTCAATTCCATCTTTGCAGTGATCAAAAGCTTCCGGATTTTTTGAGTATTGGTAAGCATGTTCAGCATCGGCAAATGTTTGTTTCCCTGCTCCGAAGTCCATTTCCAATGCGCACGGATAAAGCATACTTAAGCAATTTAAGTGCTCGTGCTCTGCTGTGAAAATCAGTGGCTGACGGGTGCCGAGAGCTTTGGCTGCTGCTAATTGAATTTCATCCGAGAGCGAGAGGCGAAAAGGAGTTGCTGCAGAAGCGGACATTAATATTCTCCTGAGTAAGAAATTGAAAACAAGTATATGGAGCGTAATAGTTGCAGTCAACTCTAGTTTTGCGCTAAGGTAGGCGGATGAAGAAGCTTTTGTTCGGAGCCCTCCTACTTGTCAACTGTTTGCAGGCAAACGACTACTGGTGTTTGAATAAATACGTGTCGATTCGTGCTGATTATGGATACATGCGCCGGCAGGAGGTGCGAGATTTGCGCTTAGTGGAAGATACCTCAGAAATCGTCAAAGATAAACCCAAGAAACGGCTAGATACCGATGACCTCGTTGACCGCTTTGGTTGGCAATCGGCCATTCGTGGGGGCCTTACCTATCATGCAGATTCTTGTACATCCTGGGAAGCTCTCTATACTTACTACTTCCCATGGGAGGGAAAGGTAGAAAAAACAGCGGATGGAACACTGCAGTTTCCCTTTGTGGATCCGCTTATCTCGTTTGACTTTCGTGATGCAGACATTGCTGATGTGAAATACAAATCGTGGCTCCAAAATGGCGAGTTCAACTACTGGGGGCATCTCACACCGCAGCGTGTCGACTACTTCTCTTTCTCGTGGAATGCAGGATTGCGTATTCTCTTCTTAAAAGAAACACTCGATCTCCTCTTCACAAAGCAGGAAGATAGTTCTCTATACTCGATCGAGGCGAGAAATGCTCTCTATGGTCCCCAACTAGGGGCTAAGCTCGAAATCAACCCTTCTTGCTGCTGGACCTGGACCTTTATCATTAAGGGGGCCGGCTTTCTCAACGATGCGAAAAATGAGGTCGAAATCAACGATTTCAATAATGAGATTGAGCTGCGCGACTATGAGAAAAAACGGTGGACTGATAGCTGGCTACTCGAAGGGTATGGCCAGTTGGCCTACCACCTAAGCAGCTGGCTCAGTTTGCACTTTGCCTACCAAGGCTTCATTCTTACGGGGGTCGCGCTTGCGCCCAACCAACGAGATATTCGTGCAACAGAAAAGCGTCGCATAAACACCAAAGGCCAAATCGTTATCGACGGGCTCTACGGCGGCCTTACCCTTAGTTTTTAATAGGGTTGGCATCTCCGATTGTTGCGTTTCTCTGCTAAATGTGGTTTAAGAGGCGCTCTCCCTGTTCTTGCCCAGGTGTATTCATCTTTTGCTGGCGGTCTAACTGGTGCGGGAGGATCTTCCTCTTTAGGGAATACCGCTTGGATATGAGTCCACATGGTTTGGGCTGTATCCTCTGGTAAAGCTCCAAACTTCGGGTTTTCAAATGTATAAGTGTTTGCTAGATCGATAACTTGGGTTAGATGCTCTCCTTTTCCTAAGAAATGGGCGGCTAAACTTAAGATAGTAGTAACTTCATCTTTTTTGTCATAAGCAATCGCATAGGGGAGTACGACGTGTTTGATCACCCAGAAATAATCAATTTGGAGTTGATGATCAGGATGGAAATAGAAGAGAAATTGGGCGTTTGAATCAACAAGCTCAGACTCTGTTGTGACTGCAGATAAGAGGACTAATACTTGTTCTAAATGGGCGATGTCTTTGGGAGTAGCAGGTGTTGTGGCGTAGTAGATGTTGGTATAAGATGCTTGAAAATAGGGGGCTAGGTTTGCAAAAAGGGTATCCAGCTGGCTAGGTGGGGGTGGTTCTACGGGTGGTGATGAAAGAGTAACTGCTGCCATAAGTATACCCAAAACGATTCAAGATTTGACCCTGAACTCAGCTCATCGCACCGTGTCTATGAACACGGCTGCTCTTCGTTGCTGAAAAATTTGAGGAGCCTCCTTGCCCAAAACCAAATCTTGAATTGTTTTGGGTATATAAAAAAAGCCGGAGAGGTTTCTTGGCAACGAAACAGATCCTTAAGGCTGCTACCTTCCGGTCCTGACCTGGTTCGGATGCTTCGCACCCAAGAATTCCCCGGCAAAAGTGAGATTATACCATCCCTTCCCGTTTATTGCCAGGCAAAGCCGGTAACGGGGCGCTTTCCAGATTCCTGACGTATGTTGATGAGCTTGGCCCCTGGGAAATGGGTAAGTAAAATTTTTTCTACTGAGGCTTTGCGGTAAGCGAGAATCTCTGCGCTGGCCACACAAAGCCCGGTCCCCAGTCCTTTTCCATAGCCTGTGAAATGGGCTTTTTTGCCACGGATGGCGACGGTAAAGTCATTGCTAGGCAATTTGACGGCATTCTGAAAAGTTTGGATATCAAGATCTTTTGCTCCGTCTGGTCCGGTTAGGCGCAGGCCATAAACTTTGCCCGATTTCTCTGCACGGAAGAGTTGGATTTTAGTGAGTTGTTTTTGCTCTGCAATTTGGGCGAGCGTTTGCAAAGAGATTGAGCTCTTCCAAAGAGACTTTGTTTTGGCTTGGAGAGAAGGGAGGTTGTCGACCCCAGCGGGGACTTCGACTTCTTTTCGGAAGATCGCAGGGTAGGAAACGCTCCGTCCGGCATGGTCCAGGCCCCAAGATGCTGCAAAGGGTTTGTTTTTATAGTGGAGGACGAGGTCTCTTGTCCTTTCTATGGCATCGCAAATGGCTTTGCTTTGGGCAATACCTTGGTAACCTACCGAGTCTGCTTGGAGTTGCCAGGTCGCATAGGCGTCTTTTTCAATATGTTGATAGAGATTGGTTCTTTCTAGAATAACGAGAGAGTCGAGGGTTTCTTTACTGAGTTTTGTAGAAAGCTTTGGACAGAGCGTTGCTTTGAGGTAGTTTTCAGCGTCCACTTCATTGACGATATTAATAGTGCCGCCGATATTATAAATTTCGATCCATCCTTTGTATTGGATCCCGTTGACGAGGATGCTGCAATTTTTCTCATCGGGTACAATGCGGAGCTGGTGATGGGGAATGAGTTCGTTCCACTGGAGCCCTTTTTCATGGCTTGAAATGCGGGCTTTAATTTTTTTATTCGATGAAGAGAGAAAGGTTTCTGTTTTGGGGTTGTAGAGTAGGTGCCTTCCCTGCACTTCGATTTGGGCCTCTTCGGCTAGCTTGGATAAGAGGACTCGGACAGTAACAGGCTTTTCTTCTGCAATAAGAGCGGAGCAAAAGAGGAGGAGGAGAATCAGGATTTTTTTCATGGAAGCTCCTTCTCTAGGTGTTTGTAGGCTTTGTCGGTGGCCTCGCGACCCCGTGGTGTGTGACGGAGCAGGCCTTGCATGACGAGGTAGGGCTCATACACTTCGGAAAGAGTAGAAGCGTCTTCGCTCAAGGCAACAGCTAAGGTATTGAGGCCCACGGGACCTCCATTGTGGTGGTCGATGATGGTTTCCAAGAGCTTTTTATCCATCTCATCAAGCCCGATATGGTCGATAGCCAGCATTTGCAAAGCTTGCAAAGTGGCGTCTAGATCGATGGGGTTTTTGTGATGGATCTGCGCAAAATCGCGGACCCAGCGCAGGAGGTGATTTGCGATCCTGGGGGTGCCGCGCGACCTGGTTGCAATTTCTAGAGCAGCTTCAGGTAGGATGGCGACTTTTAGGAGCTTTGCAGATCTGGTAAGGATGGTGGCTAGGGTTTCTGGGTCGTAGTATTCTAGTCTACAAGAGAACGCAAAGCGTGAGCGCATTGGGGAGCTAAGCAAACCACTGCGAGTGGTGGCCCCTACGAGGGTAAATCGTTTGAGTTTTACTTGTACCGACCGGCTGCTGGGGCCACTGTCAATGAGTAGATCGAGAGAAAAATCTTCCATCGCCGGATAGAGATACTCTTCAATCGCCTTATTGAGTCTGTGGATCTCGTCGATAAATAGGACGTCTCCTTCTTCGAGATTGGTTAAAAGCCCTGCGAGATCGGCCGCCTTTTCAATGGTTGGCCCTGAGGTGGTGACAAGATTGGTCCCCATCTCGTGGGCAAGGATACTCGCAAGGGTCGTTTTTCCAAGTCCGGGTGGTCCATGGAAAAGAGCATGGCCCAGGGGCTCTTGTCTTTGTTTTGCGGCCTGGAGGAAAACATTCAGACGTTGTTTCAAAGGTTCTTGTCCTGAAAAATCGGACAATTTCTTCGGACGCAGGGGGGCGTCGAAGGGAGGATCTTTTTCTGCTAGGGAAGATTGGATGTACGACTCGGTCATAAAATTTAATGGTAGCTTGAAAACTTCTACCCAAGTATATAATACCTTTGAAGAAAAAACCACAAGGAATTGCTATGAGTTTACAATCTGATCGTTGGATTCGGAAAATGGCGAAGGAAACGGGAATGATCGAGCCATTTGTCGATGGCCTTGTTCGAGAAAATGAAGGAAAGAAAATCGTCAGCTATGGCCTTTCTAGCTACGGGTATGATCTTCGCGTATCGGACCATTTCAAGGTCTTTACGAATATGAACAATTCGATTGTCGATCCTAAATCCTTCGATGAGAGTGCGTTTGTCGATGTGATTGCCGATGAGTGTGTCATTCCGCCCAACTCGTTTGCTTTGGCTAAAAGCGTTGAATTTTTTCGTATTCCAAGAGATGTCCTTACCCTTTGCATTGGGAAATCTACCTACGCAAGATGCGGAATCATTGTCAACGTAACCCCTTTTGAGCCCGAATGGGAAGGGTACGTGACCTTAGAAATTTCTAATACGACGCCCTTGCCAGCAAAAATTTATGCCAACGAAGGGCTAGCCCAAGTCCTTTTCTATCAAGCAGCTGAGGTTTGCGAGACCTCTTATGCAGACCGAAATGGCAAGTACATGGGGCAAGTGGAAATCACATTACCCATTGCTTAATATTCAAATTTAGGCAAAATGACGTTTAGAGATACTTGTGGAATGAAATCGAAAGGACCCGCGCTATACGCTTTTTTCTTTCGCTGTTGGTGGACGATCCTCCTCCTTATTTTCTGCTACGGGCTTTATTTGCATGCGATGCATACAAAAAAAGAGCTCTATGTGGACTTGAAAACTAAGGTGGATCTTTTGCAGCAGCAGCTTGAGTTGGCAACAGTTGCAAGAGAAGACCTCTTATTGCAAATCCAGAGCCAAACCGATCCCGCATGGGTAGAAATGCTTCTAAAAAAACACCTCGGCATGTCCGGATTTGGTCAAACCAAAGTGTACTTCGATAAAGAATGATATTTTTGACTTTCGTTCTGGTCTTCTTGATCTTGGGATCGGCCCTTTTTTCCTCTTCAGAGACGGCCCTATTTTCACTTAGCTCGATGCAGGTGCAAGCTTTTCGCAAAAGCAAAAATCGTCCGCGCCAACTCGTAGCGAAATTGCTCGATTCTCCAAGGGATCTCCTCATCACCCTGATCATGGTCAATGTGATCTTGAACATTTTGGTGCAGAACGTAGTCTCTAATATTTTTGGAAACATGTCGGGTTGGTGGCTGAATGTGGGAGTCCCTTTAGCTCTCACCCTTACTTTTGGCGAATTTATCCCCAAGTCGATTGGGATCGCCAACAATACCCGTTATAGCCCAAAAGTATCCAAGTTTTTGTGGGGAGTGAGCAAGGGTATCTACCCGCTTCGAGTGGTTTTGGTCCGGATGACCTCTGTGATTTCAAGGGTCATGTTTTTCTTCTTGAGAGAGGAGAAGGAGATCTCTACCGATGAGCTGCAGCATGCGCTTCGTGCATCCAAAGCACGCGGAGTTCTGGCCGAAGATGAGGCAGAACTGATGCGGGGCTACTTGCACCTGCAAGAATCCAGCGCCAAAGAGTTTTTACGTCCCAGAGAGGAGGTTCTCTCCTTTGAAATGACAGAGCCCATGGACAGACTCATCCATCTCTTTGTTGATCAGGAGTGCACGCGTATCCCCGTGTGCGAAGGGGATATCGACAATATTGTGGGAATTGTGGCTAGCGGCCAGTTTTTTCTGCACCAGGAATCGTTAAAAGAAAATGCAGATCTGCGTCCCCTATTTCAAAAGCCCTTTTTTGTGCCAGAGACCTCCTCTGCCAAAGCCCTACTCGATCAGATGTATGAAAAGAGAGAGTCCCTAGCCATCGTTGTCGATGAATATGGTGCCTTTTCTGGTCTAATCACACTAGAAGATCTCGTGGAGGCAGTAGTCGGAGAGATCCAAGACCGGCGGGATGAAAAGGCAAGGTATACCCGGTCGGGCAAGGACGTAATCATTGCTAGTGGAAAGTTAGAAACAAAAGAATTGGAATACCTCTTTGACGTATCATTCAAATCGGAGAATCACATGGTCACCATTGGAGGGTGGCTCACGGAAACTCTCGGTGATATCCCCAAAAATGGCTATAAGCACCGGTACAAAAACCTCCTTTTCCATGTCCTCGCCTCCGATGAAAAGCGGGTGAGAAGAGTTTATGTGCGGAGATTGCCTAAATGAGCGATCCAAAGTTTTATCTCCTCCTTACAATTGTATTTATCCTGACACAAGGGATCTTTGCCATGCTTGAGATGGCCTGTGTCTCATTTAATAAGGTCCGATTGCAATATTTTGTTGGGCAAAACAAGCTCAGGGCCAAATGGCTCCACTATCTGCTCGACCGCCCGACCCTCCTTTTTGGAGCCACTCTCATTGGTGTGAACGCATCTCTCCAGATAGGTTCAGAGTGCTCTCGTAGATTTTATGAGGCTGTGGGTCTTAATCCCGACTGGGCGCCCCTTTCTCAAATTCTGCTCGTCCTTATTTTTGCCGAGCTCGCGCCCATGTTTGCTGGACGCAGATATGCTGAGCACGCAGCCATGCTCGGCGTGCCGATCCTCTACTTTTTCTCCTTTCTCCTCCGCCCCCTCATTTGGTTTTTCGATCTCATCTGCCGGGGGATCAACGCACTCTTGCGCTGCCCAATGAAGGAAGGGCTTTATCTGTCACGGGAAGATCTACAACATATGTTTGAGCAGCGCGAAGAAGAAAATAGTCCTGCCAAAGAGGTGAACACGGTCGTTGGGAATATTTTTTCCCTCAAAGGCAAAGTGGCCAGGGAGCTCATGGAGCCCCTGAATGAAGTACTCATGATCCCCTCCTTTTGTAGTGTGGAAGAGATGCGCACTCTACTTAATTACAGCTATACACCCTTTTTACCGGTCTATGAGCGGGATCCAAGGCAGATTGTAGGGATAGTGTACCCTAGGGACTTTTTACGCGCTCCTGAAGAGGCAAAGGTACGTGATTATGCAAGGCCGGCTTGGTTCATCACAGAAAACAGCTCTATTCTGCAAATCCTCAAGCAATTTCGTCGCAATAACCAAAGTCTGGCCGTTGTCCTAAACGATGCCGGTTTCGCTATAGGTTTTCTTACCTTAGATGAGATCATCGATTCCATCTTTGGGAAAACAGATGATTGGGAGTCGTTTGAAGATATCGCGCCGAGAATGCATCACGTCATTGTCGACAAAACTTTCCCCGGAGATATGCACATTCTAGATTTCAATCGAAAGCATCACGTCCACCTCGAACCGGGCGGGGCTAAAACACTAGAAGAGCTCATTGAAAAAACCCTAGGCCATCCTCCCGAGAAAGGGGAGTCGGTCCACATTGATCAGTTCGAGCTCACCGTCGACGATGCTCCACTTCTAGGCCCCAAAAAGATCGCCGTTAGAACTGTCTTCTAGTTTAATACGTCGTAGTCTAGAGTAACAGGAATCTCAAGGACCTCGTAATCTCTTTCAACTGTGAGGTGAATTTTGGAATGGGCAGGATAGCATTGGATCTCATTGATGAAGCAATAGGCCGAATCTATGGATATTCCATCAATAGAGAGGATTTTATCTCCTACTTGCAAACCAGCTTTTTCTGCCGGTGAGTTGTTTCTGACGTCTTCAATAATAGCTCCATCGTGTGCATCAAAATGATAGCGACCAAAGGCAGACTCTCTCGAAAAATCTACACGAGCCCCGAAGTAACCTCGAGTCACTTTTTTGTTTTCGATGATTTGTTTGGCGATCCGCTCAGCAAAATGAGCGGGGATGGTCAAACCGATCCCTTCATAACCCCAAAAGTGGTTATAAATCATGGCCACAACTCCAATGACTTCTCCTTTAGAATCAAAAAGGGGGCCTCCTGAGTTGCCACCGTTGATCGTTGCATCCGTTTGAATGTAACCCTCAATATCCTGCATCCCTTTTCCGTTGCGATCTTTAGCACTTACTATCCCTGAAGTAACGGTAGATTCCAAAAGCGAATCAATGGGGTTCCCAATCACGAAGACGGGATCTCCTATATTGGCATTTCGCGAATCACCAAAGGTTAAGGTAGGAAATATTTCATCTTCGGAATTTTCGAGTTTAATTACGGCGATATCAGAGCGTCTGTCTTTGCCAACTACATGGGCCTTTCGAATGCGCTTTTCTCCTGTTTGCATAACAACAAGAAGATCAGTCATGCCATCAACGACATGCTCGTTTGTAACGACATAGCCATCTTCGCTTACAATAAAGCCCGATCCTTGAAAATGTCGCGATGGCCACATCCACTCATAAAATGGACGCAGAGGCTCCTGAAAGAACCAGGGATCAGGATAAGAAGCTTCGAAAGCGTTGTATTCACCTATAATGAAAACAACCGACGGAGAAACTTTCTCCACTGTTTCAGAAATAGCACTAAGAGGCTGAAAAAACAGGAATAGTGAAAGCAAAAGGGTGTAAATCTTCATGTGAAAAAGCATGCATTGGTTACGTCAATTTCTGCAAGGAAAAATGCTCAATCACTTTTTCGATTTCGCTCGGGGTGGTGAAGCGGGAGACGGAAAAACGTAAGGTCGATAGAGCCTCTTGGCGCGTTAGTCCCATCTCAAGGAGAACTCTTGAAGGCTCAAGCGATCCAGAGGAGCAGGCAGAGCCCATGCTGGCGGCAATGCCCAACTGATCAAGCTGGATCAGGAGCGCTTCGCCATCGGTATTTGGGAAGGTGATGCTTGAGGTATTGCAAACCCTGGGGCCGCTTCCGTTGATGCGGATGTTTGGAAGGCTGGATTCCAGTAGGTCTCGCATCTCTTTCATATGCTCCATGGAAGAGCTGGAAAGGAGCTCGATGGCTTTGGCAAAGCCGATGATGCCGGGAAGATTTTCGGTGCCGGGTCGTTTTGTCCTTTCTTGGCCGCCGCCAAAAAGTAGGGGAGCGAGTTTTGTCTTTTTTTTCACATAAAGCAAGCCGACGCCTTTGGGACCATGGATCTTGTGGGCAGAGAAGGCCATGGCGGTGATGCCGCTTGGGATGGAGAAGTTCTCTTTACCCAAGAGGGCTACCCCGTCAACGATAAGGGGGATGTCATTTTTTTCTGCGATGGCGGCGATCTCGTCGATGGGATTTTTCACACCGGTTTCGTTATTAACGGCGCTCAAGGCGATGAGGCTGGTATCGGGGCCGATGGCTTCTTCGAGATCGTTTATTTCGATATGACCTTTTTCATCAACGGGAAGAAAGGTGGTGGGGTTGTTGAGCTTTGTAATGGTTTCAAAGACAGCAGGATGTTCGATGCGTGTGGAGATGATGTGGCCAGAAGATTTAAGGCCTAGAATGGCGAGGTTGAGCGACTCTGTTCCACTGGAGGTGAAAATGAGCTCAGATGGGTCCACTCCGAGGTAGTTTGCGATTTGCTCTCGAGCCATAGAGAGTCTTAGGTGCGCCGCCCGCCCAAAGCTGTGGACGCTAGAAGGATTAGCAGGGCCAGCCTCGAGCTCAGCGAGTATAGCTTGGACGACTAGCGGATCGAGTGGAGTCGTTGCGTTATTATCTAAATATATTTTTTGCATGCCTATAGGATAGCATGAAAAAGGGGCTATTTCAATGGATAAAGACCGAGATTACGGTGATATTATCGCCTCCGCCAGCTTTTTTGGCCTCGAGGATGAGGTTTTCAGTGGCTTCTCTCGGATTTGGTGCTCCATCGATGATATGCTGGATTTGAGCATCCGAGAGGGGGTCGGTGAGGCCATCGCTGCATAGGAAGTAGATATCGTCCTTTTCAATTTTTTCTTTGCTAATATCGGGCTCAACTCGTTTTTGAGTGCCAATGGCTCTTGTAATCACGTTTTTGTGCGGGAAAGAATTGGCTAGGGTCTCGTCTAATTCTCCACTAGCGATGAGGTCTGCTTTTAGTGAATGATCGCGGGTGATCTGGGAAATTCTCCCTTTGCGGATTCGATAGATCCGTGAATCGCCAACGTGCACGCAGACTAGAGTAGAATCAGTGAAAAGAGCCATGCAGATCGTTGTTCCCATCCCTTGAAGATCTTCACGCTCTTGGGAAAGGGAATATACATAGTTATTCGCGTTTGAGAAGGCTCTAATAAGAATTCTTTCCCATTCTTCGGAAGAGGGGTTGCGTGGGTGCTCTTTTTTGACGGTATCTGCTAGCTGAACAATGGTTTCGCTTGCTGCCACTTCACCAGCTTTATGTCCTCCCATCCCATCAGCTAGAAGGAAACATTGTTGCTCGGGAAGGAGAGCAAACGCATCCTCATTGTTGATGCGTGAAAGGCCAATATCTGTCGCTCCAAAAGCCTCAATTTTCATCGCAGTTCTCACTGGTTGGATCCTCCACTCTGCCCATGAAAAGGATGGCGCGTGAGTGGTAGTCGACAAGGAAGAAGAGAAAAGGGCGATTAGCAACAAATTCTTTGCCGTCATCCACGATAGGAGGAGAGGGAGAAATTGCTAAATTATTCAAGCACGCAGACGAGGAGGAAATGCCCTCTTCGTGGAAGGCAAAGTAGGTTTCATGCAGCATGCTGTTGATACTTAAGTCGCGCATTTTGTCCATCTTGGAGAAGTTGGCCTGGTAGGTGAAAGCATCTTTGATGCCAAGTTGCTTTAGCGGACCGTTTAAGAGAAGGGTTTGTGAAAAGCAAAATTTCGGGATGTGGACACTGAGGCCCGTAGGCTTAAGGTTGTAGAGGATTTTATCGATCTCCTTTGTAGAAAGGGTCGTTTTTGGAAGGACAATCAAGAATTCCAAAAAGGGTTGGCTGTGTCCATCACGTACAATTGGCAGAGAAAGAGCTTGTAGCTCGCTATTTTCAAAGTAGGGGAAGGAGTGAACGGCATGAAGCATATCTACCGGCTTGGATTGGAATATTCCTTTTTCGACGCGAAAAGGATGGACCCATGCCCCTTGAAAATAGGCAGCGTTTGTGGTGATCATTCGGGTAGAATTGTCGAAATCTTTGCTCTGGATGATCTCTTTAATATTTCCATCGGAATTTTCTAAAGCCCAATCGTTGATGGTCTCTAAGGTGCTATCGACTAAATCAAAATCGACCCCTTTTAAAAGAGCATGGAAACTTTGCGTGGCAATTTCTTTGTAGCGAGTGACAAACTCGGTCCCTTTGTGTGGGAAAAGGGCATTGGCGATATAGAAGTGATAGCCCCTATCTCCTTTGCTGGTTAGGCCAGAATAGTGTTTGGAGAAAGCTTTGAGAAATTGATCTCCGGTGGCAGAGAGATGGAGGGCATTTTGAATTTGTTGGGCAGTTTGGCCCTGTGCACCGAAATGGAGCAGAGCAAGGTGAGAAAACACTCCATAAGGGGAGAACGCTAGGTTTCCTTCTTTGGGGAGTTTTGAATAGAGGGCCAGAGAAAATGCGTTGCTGTCTTCGCCAACGGTATTGGCAATGAGATGGAATGGGAGAAGAAGGATGAGAATGTATTTCTTCATTTAGCCGGCCTCCGGAAAGAAAAAAATGCGCAAAGCGCTAACAGCGTTGAATGTCATATGCAAACCAATAGGAGCCCAAAGCGAGCCTTGTCGTTCATACAGAAACCCTAAGTAGCCACCCAGAAAAAAGAGTGACAGGAGTAGTGGAATATTGCCAAGGCCTTGGGTAGGAGCATAGTGAAAAAGGGCAAAGCAAAGAGCAGAGATAAGAATGGCAGCGCCAGATCCAAGCCATTTTCTGCAGTACGTTTGCAGTACACCTCGGAAGAGGTATTCTTCGATCAAAGGAGCGAGGATGAGGACCGAAACGAGAACAAAGAAAATGGAAAAAGGTGACCCCATAGCAGCTTTGACAAATTTGACAGCGGTCTGTTCGTAGCCATCAAGGCCGTAGCTCTTCAAAACCTTATCTAGAACTTCTCCGAGGATGGAAACAAATGGAAAGCTTAAAAACCATGCGAGAAACCCAAGGCCAAGATCGCCCTCAATAGGGTTTGCTGGGGGGCGCTCTCTGTTTTTCCAAATTTTTTGGTAAAGCGAACGGTCTTGTTTATAGAGGAAGAGCTGTAGGAGATAGAAACTTATTGCCATACCGCCGACTTGAACACCAGTTAAGAAGACGATCGGCATGCGGGTCATCTCGGGCTGCATTTTTTGCATAGTACCAAGTAGGAAGCGGGCAAGAAAGGGAATGAGAAACAGAGCAACGCCGAGATATATTCCAAAGGAGAGGAGGAGCTGGAGGGTAGTGGGGCTATGCTCTTCTTTTTTTAGGCCGGAGGGAAGGCTGTAAAAGCCTTTTCTGTAGGCGATCCAGTTGATCAGAATGGCCCATATAATAAGAAATGCTAGCATTTAGTTGGTCCTCCCTTTTGTCAGAATAGCTTCTTCTATGCGAGAGGCAATTTTTCGAGAGAGTTTAGCAGAACTCAATCCAAGAGGGCTAATTCGAAATTCTTTGTTATTTTGAGAAAGATTAGCGCCTGGCTTTAATGGCTTGTCTAAAAGTGTGCTCACACTGAGAACTTCTTGGAGCAGTACTTTGCCACTGCGGGTATCAAAAACCTTTAAAAGAATACTCATTGAGAGCTCGGATGGTGAAGACTCTATTTCCTGTAGTTCTATCAGTTGCATGTTGACTTGATATCTTGCATCTCGTTTGTCTTGCAAAAGCGCTAAAGGGGTAGTTTGCTCTACAGAGCGGGTCACATAGGCAGTGAGTAGATCTGCGATTTTTAGTGAGGAAAGAGTGCAAGCCTCATCCTCAACGGCAAGTACAGCTATTGTGGGCTCTGAATTAGTCTGCGTAAAGAACGCAGTTGAGTCCACAGAAGACCGATTACAAGCGGTGAGAAGAAGCAGGCAAAATAAGATACGCATCTCACTTAGGATAGCAAAACAATGCTATGAGAGCAACATTAGGCTTGAGTGGGGAGGGAGATAATAGTCGCCAGTGATGAGCTTATCAGATTGTTTTTCAAGTGTTGTATCAATTTTTCGGATCCAGTTTCCTTTGGGCAGAGTGAGATGAGCTCCTTCAGAGTTTGCATTGAAGGCGAGGAAAAGATGTGTGTTTTTTTCATGGAGTGAATAGGCGACAAGGCGCCCGTCCCAAGAAGGGGTATGCCAGGTGATTTCTTTGTCTGTGAGAAAAGTTTTCCTCTGGAGAAGGGGTAGGCTTTTTCGTAGCTGAATAAGCCTTTTAACAAAATCGATCCGCTCTTGGTTTTGCCCCCACAAAAAATAATTTTTTTGGTTATCGAGGCAGTAGGCATTGTTGTTGCCTTGACGGCTATGCCCATATTCGTCGCCCATCAAAAGCATAGGGGTGCCAATGGCCATGAAAAGAGAGAGAAGAAAATTGCGCATTTGTTGCTCCCGCAAGCGCAAAATAACTGAGTCCTTTGTTTCGCCTTCAACTCCACAGTTCCAACTTTCATTGAAGCTATTGCCATCTCGGTTCTCTTCCCCGTTTTCTTCGTTGTGTTTTTCATTATAGGAGACCAGGTCACGCAAGGTGAAACCGTCGTGGGCCGTAACAAAATTGATACTCTGAAAAGGAGCTTTTTTCCCTTCGTACAGATTTGCAGAGCCACACATAACACTTGCAAAGGGGCCCGCTGTTTGATCAGATCCTTTGAGAAAGCGGCGGACATGATCGCGAAATTGCCCATTCCACTCAGCAAATTTTGGCGAGGGGAAAGAGCCGACTTGATAGAGACCCCCGCAGTCCCAAGGCTCTGCGATTAGCTTGGTGTTTTTTAGGGCTGGGCAGTTTTCAATGGCGGAAATAAGGGGGGGATTCTCTAGTACCTCTCCATTAGGGCCTCTGGTAAAAATCGATGCGAGGTCAAACCGAAAGCCATCCACGTGCATTTCGGTGACATAGTAGCAAAGCGAGGCGAGGATAAACTCAATCACGTGGGGCTTATTGCAGCTGATTGTGTTGCCACATCCTGTGTAGTTTGTGTGCTCCTTATTTTGATCGAGGATAAAAAACACCTCTTTCTGGAAGCTGTCTGACCCCACATGGTTGTAGACCACGTCGAGGATTACCTCGATCCCCGCCTTATGGAACGCCTTGACCATCTGTTTGAATTCAGAAATGGTGCCATATGGAGCCATGGGGGCAAAGAAGTTTTCAGAGGAATAGCCCCAATAATTTGGGGTTGTCTCATCGAAAGAAAAAATAGGGAGGAGCTCAACGGCATTGACGCCCAACTCTTTTAGGTAGGGAATTTTTTCGATGGCTCCTAAAAAAGTGCCAGGGCGGGCCACCTTGCTGCTTGGGTCTTTTGTAAGGCCTCTGATGTGCATCTCATAGAGGATCAATGATTCAAATGGGAGATTTAAAGGACGATCTCCCTCCCAGTCAAATCCGGTATCTGGAAACACCTTGCCCAGAAGCATTTTTGGCTTTTCTCCCCAAGTGGCAGATCGGTTGAGCTCTTTGGCAAATGGATCGAGAATCCACTCTTTTTCGATGCGAAAAGCATACAGAGAATTTTTAGGTAGATCTGGAACCAAAGTAGTCCAGTTATCGCCTGAGCGCGTCAGTGGGAATTCTTGCAATCGCTCGCCAATAAAGATGCCGAGGGTCACTTCTTTTGCGCTGGGGGCATAGATGGCAAAATGGACCCCATCTGGGGGAGAAGGCTGTTTAGTCATTTTTATATATATAAAGAAAAAAGCCTATTTAGCCGAATTTTTTGTTGCACTTTTTGCTCTTCCCTGGGAAACTCTGTAGTGAACAGAAAATATTTCTCAAAGGAGGACATTTAAATGTCACTAGAAAATGCCAAGCAGAATTTGATCGAATTTGGAAAGGAGCTGAATCTTGAGGGGCTCGCTTTTGATGAAAACCACACCTGTATATTGGGTATTGACAATACCTTTTCACTGCACCTCACCTACGAGCCAAATTCAGATCGCTTATATCTTTACTCTCCGATTCTGGATGGTTTGCCAAAAGACGATAAAATCCGCTTAAAACTCTACGAATATCTTCTAGAAGGTTCGATGCTTGGTGGCCAGATGGCTGGCGGAGGAATAGGGGTAGCTACTCCAGAAGAACTCATCTTGATGCATGCTGTGATTGAGATGGGGCCTGGAACAGATGCAAAAGCGCTTTGCCGCTTTGCTCCTGTGTTTGTTGATGCTGTTGAAAAATGGCGCGAGAAAGCGAAAAAGCTCAGCGATGGACAAGATGTGCCCAAAGAAGCAGCACCAACGATGCCATCCCAACCCCCACAAGGACCTGGGCAGCCTCCTGGAGCTGATCGCTTTATTAAAATTTAGGGTTTAACGAGGTTTTTAGAGACTTCATCAAGAGCGGCGCTGATTTCATCGGTGCCGCTCTTTTTTTCGATCTGTTCGATGCTCGTCATCACAGTCGAATGATCTCGATCGAAAAATTTTCCAATTGTGAGATAAGGAAGATGTAACCTTTTTCGACATAGATACATCGCAATTTTTCTCGGGACAGTGCATTCTCGCGCTCTGGATTTTCCTAGGATATCACTTTTCCGAATCCCGAAATAAGCTGAGGTGGCGCTTAAAATCTTCTCGGGGGTGAGCTTTTGCTCTTCTTCCTTTTGCAGAAGATCTGTTAGCAAGCTCTGCGCCTCAAGAAGGGTAATGGGGTTTTTGCCCTTATGCCTTAAAAAAAGAGCATCCAGAGCACGCATAAGAGTATTCGATTCCTGGCAGAAGCGAGACTGCAATAGCTCTGCAACAGAATCAGAAAGGGGAAAGTGGTGAAGATTTGCCTTGTTTTTCAGGACCTGCTTCATTTTTTCAGAAGAGAGAGGAGCTACTTCCAACATGATACCCCATTCAAACCGGCTGATAAGTCTGGGCTCGATCTCTTCCATCTGAGAAGGGAGCAGGTGGCTTGCAAGTACAATTTGGCGACCGCTTGTATGGAGTGTATTAAAGGTGTGAAAAAGCTCTTCTTGGGTTGCCGCTCGCCTAGCTAAGCAATGAATATCATCAATAATAAGAACATCTTGGTTGCGATAGATGCCCCGAAATTTTTGCATTTGAGAACTGCGGATCGCTTTTACCACATGTTCGGTAAATGTCTCGGCGTGAACATAGAAGACGCTTAAGCCCGCATTTTTCCATTTGTTGGCACAGGCATTGAGCAGATGAGTCTTTCCTGTACCGGGCCCGCCGTAGAGAAAAAGAGGGTTGAATGCACCTGGAGACAACTTTTTACAGAATTCAACCGTCATCGCAGTTTTATGATCGAAGAGAAAATTTGAAAATGTCTGACTAGGGTCTATAGAGGTGGATTCGATTTCAAGGGTGGGGAGGGGGGGATCTTCACCCTTTTTTTTGTTTTTTTGCTTAGTTTGTTTCGAAAAATGGATCTTGATGGGATGGGCGTTATTGTTGCAGAAATTTTTTTTTGCAAACGCACGCACATGTTCTTCGAACCAGGCGATGTGAAACGAGCTTTCCGCGTCTAAATAGAGGTTGCATGCGTCAAAGCGCTGGACTTTAAGCGGGCGCAGCCATTTGTCTACGGCAGATTTACTTAAGTTTTTTTCGAGGTCTTTTAGGAACTCATCCCAGAGCTTCATTTCTTACTTGCAGCCATTTTCTTATTTACTAACCACTGCTGCACGATACCAAGAAGTGTGGATGTAAGCCAGTAGATATTGAGGCCGGATGGGAACTTGTAGAACAAGAAGGTCATGAAAATAGGGATAATATTTGACATGAACTTTTGTTGTCTTTGTTGATCAGTTAGAGTCCCTGATACTTTTGTAGCAGGGTTGAGCCTGCTTTGAAGGACCATGGCTACACCGAGAAGAATAGGCAAGAGGTGAAAAGATGTCCCGATAAAGGGGATGGGATAACTCCAGCTAAACAGAACATCGGGAGCTGATAGGTCGTTAATCCAGCCAGGAATGAAAGAGGCTCCCCGAAGGGGAAAGGAGGACTTCATCACATCCAGCATTCCAAAAAGAAAGGGGAGTTGGATGAGAATGGGGAAGCACCCTCCAAAGGGATTGACTTTCTCTTTTCGGTAGAGATTCATAGTCTCTAACTGGACACGCTTCGGATCTTTTTTGTACTTTTCCTGAATCTCTTTTAGCTTTGGCGTGACCTGTTGCATTCTCGCCATTGATTTCATCGACCAGTTTGTCAGAGGGAAGAGAAGCACGCGAAGAACAATAGTCAAGAGGATAATAGAAATGCCCCAAGATCCTGTCACAGTGTGAAAAAAGTTCATGATGATGAACAAGAATTTCGCAAAAGGTTGGGAGATAAACGAGAACCAACCATGTGAACTTTTTGCTTCGAGGAAATCAGGGTTACCGCCTGTAAGTGGGTCGATAAAGGAGTTGTCAACAGTCTGCAAAATCTTTTTGTCAAATGGGCCTGCAAACACCCGGTAGTTGGTGACACCGGGCTTGGAGAGGACAGGTGTATGCATGGCATACCCTGGATATTTTGCCGCGGGAAATCGATCGAATTGTGCGTCTATTAGCGAAATTCTTGAGGGGACGAGCTCACCAGAAACTGGGTGAGTTGTAAGTCCAGGTATACTTTTGTTCAAAGGATCGAGGATGACCCCGAAGAATCCATTCCCATCACAATACCAATCAGCCATTAGATGAGAAAAGCTCAGGAGCGTTTTCGGCGGTTTAATCTCTTCTACTCGGCCCTTGCCATTTCGGAGCAATCGATACTTTAAAGTGGGGATAAAACTACCCGAAATGAGTTCAACCTCTGGTATTCCCATCGATAGGTAGAGGTGTCTAGCATCCCCATCGATTTTGAGATCCATATCGAACGTGTAGGGGCGATCTTGAGGTTTCTCTGGAAGACGGATGGTTTTCGTGATCTTGCGATTTGCTTCCTTGTGCTCGAGTTCGATGAGATTTTTTTCAAAACGGGTGACGGAATATATTCTAGGCTGAACTTCTTCTTCCGTTTCAAAGATAGTCATTGCGTAATAGTGCGGGCTAATGCTTGTTTGCACCTCACTTCCAAAGCCTAAAATATCTCTGCGAAGTAGGGGATAGTAGCCCCCTTTTTTCGGAGGAAGTAGCTCCTTTTTCCCATCTGCAATTACGGAATAGGGTCTTTGGGGGAAGGTATCATTGAATGGGTAGTCTCTAGCCAAGATCCGATCAAACTCTACCTCATTGACAACGCTATTAGGATGCGTTTCTGAATGAAAGGGTAGATTGATTTCAGCCAAAGCTCCATTGAGATTACTCACGACGAGCTGGATGAATTCATTCTCGAGAACGTAGAACTCCTCTTTATCGAGTGATTTCTCCACCTCAGGATCTGTTGGGTAGGATGCTACGGAAAAATCCTCAAATCGTGGAATGTGGTCGATGTAGTGGATTTTATTGTCTTCAGCTATGTAGACCCCATAAGGCTCAGACACGCCCTCACTCTCATAAAAAAGAAGACCATTTCTGGGGGGCTTTGCATTGAGAGTAAGTCTTGTAAACCCAGTGCCAGTTCCTTTGATCTTAAAAACTTCTCCTTCATCAAAATAAACGAGAGATACTGGAAAAACAGTTTCACTTGGAATCCAAGGGACACGCAGTTTTTGCAAAGGGTACTTTGTATAGAGAAACGCGTTTCCCTCATCCTCTGCATTCACACGGAGAATAACGCGTTGAACGCCTAGGGCTTTTCTCTCTTGTTGAACAGGAGTATAATATGTTTCCTCGGAGAGAGTTTCCTCGCCACGCAATCCCAAAAATGTATTGTCTCTCTCTACAGCCCAGAGGTAGGGGCCTTCCTGGTCGATATTTCGAAAGAGTTTGAAAAGTTGGTGGGATTGAATTTCTGCAGCGCTGAGTTGCTTTGGCTGGCCTGTGCCTACTTGAATTTCAGTAGCAGGCTGATTGATTCCAGCAGAATCTGCCACAGTTCGATCTTGATAAAACCATTGGTTCATCAAGAAGAAAATAGCTGTCATTCCAAAGACGAAGGCAAGAGTACGACGATCCATAAGGAGCCAATACTATCAACCTTCGCATAATAACTCAAGCTATACACATCGCGATTCAAGAATAAGTTTGGGTGTAGCAGTAAGGTATTGTTCGAACTTTTCACAAAGTAGGCGGGTATAGGGGCCAGGAAGTCCTTTTCCGATTGTTTGGTCATCCACTTGGACAAGGGGGATGCCCCCTTTTATGCTCGAAGTAAGAAAGGCTTCATCGCAGTCTTTTATCTCATCATGGTGAATGGTGCGGCATTCGATAGGAAATTCTTCTTTGGCCAGTTCCAAAAAAATGGATCTGGTCACCCCTTTTACGATGTCTGCGTCGGGAGTAATGAGCGTTTCTTTTTTGAAAAAGAAAACGTTGCTAGTGGTCGCCTCCAAAATTTCGTCAGCGCCATTCACATAGAGGGCATCATCAAAGCCCATTTCTTTGGCTTTTTTCATCCCAAAAATCGCAGGCATGTAATTCGTTGTTTTGACCGAAGGTAAAATACGAAGGTTATTGGTAGTGCACAGCCGCATTCCCTCTTTGTAATAGCGATGCGGGGGAGGTGTGTATGGCTGAAAGAGCATGAGCAATTTCGGGTCTCCCTTTGCAAGGAGATGATTTTCTTGGGGCTCGCCTCCTGTAATAAGAAAGCGGATACCTGCATCTATTGGGGGATTTTTTTCTATAAGAGCTTGAGTAAGCTCTAATAGGTCTTCAAGTGTAGTGGTAAGTTCTAATCCTATCTGCTCTGCAGACCACAGGAGTCGTTTTAAATGGTCGGTTAGGTGAAAGGGTTTGCCTTGATAGAGTCTTGCGTAGTCAAAGACGCCATAGCCCCGCGTAAGGCCTAGATCGGATGTCTCAATTTTGGGATTTTCTGTAAATTCGCCGTCCGCATAGTGAATGAACACAAGGCTAACTCTCTTTGTGGAGGTGGGGGTGGGAGGCGAGGTACTCTTGGAAGGCGGCGGTGCTGCGCAAGGTATCGAGCCATTCGTCTGAGAGGAGTTCTTCGAGTTGAGGGAGGGCTTTGAAGTAGTCGGCTTTTTGGAGGAAGTAGAGGGCTTTTTCCGGTTGATTTTGGAGGGAGTAGAGGCAGGAGAGGTAGTAGTAGCTGCCCGCATTACCGAGTTTCGCAGCTCGGGTGAGCTTTTGCTCGGCATCCAGCATGAGCTGGGAGACGTCGGTGAGTACAGGCGTGTGTTGCGAAATATGGATGAGGGCGATGCCCCAATCGAGGATCATAGAATCATTATCTTCTTCTTGTTTGAGCGAGAGGCGCAGGTGGTGGACGGCGCGGTAAAAGTAATCGATTTCTCCTAGCATTTCTCCTAAGTGGCAGAAAGCGTGGGCAATCCGGTGGTGGAGTTGAGGGAAATCGGGATCAACCATAAGGACATGTGAGAAGATTTCAATCGCCTTGGTGTAGTACTTCTCGTCGTCGTGGAAGTCGCCGAGCATGTCTAGTGTAGAGGCGTAGGAAAAGAGCCATTCTGGATGGAGGTAGATGGCGTTTTTCTGCATGGCAAGAGCGGTCTCAAAATGCCAGAGGGCTTGTTTAAGCCATCCTTCGTTGCGGGTAAATTCTCCGAGTTTTGATAGAGCGCTGGCATAAGCAATGTGGTGAGTGCTTGTATCTGAGATCGCTAGTGCTTTTTCGTAGAATTTAAAGGATTGGAGGAGGGTGTCAACGTTGTCTTCGAGGATGCCTACTTTTGTATAAGCTCCTGCTATCCCAAGCCATAAGGGGGCATGGGTTCTGTCGAGGGAAAGGCCTTCTTGAAATTTTTCAATCGATTGGTAGTAGTAATCGTAATCGTTAAAATACTCTCCAAAAGAGCAAAAGCACATGCCAAGGGAGTACCAGATGTCGGGGTCATACTCATCCAACTCGAGTGCATCGACGATTTTGTTTTCTGCCTCGTAAATGAGATCGAGTCTTTCGGTCATCTGTCCAAGGAGAGCGAGGGCTTCGGCCCAGGTTGCTAGGATATGGCCATTTTCGCAATCATAGGCATAAGCTAGGTGGCATTTTTCCAAGCATGCACGGAGTTTTTTAAGGTCTGGATTTTTTCTTGCGCTGCCCAGTAGAAACTTTGCCCACTCGAGCCAGTGTTCACTCTCTTGAGGACGGAGTTTGGAGGAGATCGCAAAACATTCGTTTGCTTGAGCAAAGTGATCTTCATCGTGTGTGTGCTCGTAGAGCATCTGTAGCCCTTCGCTTAGGCTACTCCAGCTATCAAAGCAGTTCTTATCCTGGTAGGTGGCTCGCTTAAAGCAACTGACGGCTTTTGCGATCAGCCTCAGATCTTTCACTTTTGTTGAGAGAAGTAGTGCAGTAGCCCCGTAGTCCAGCCAAAACTCTGTGGGCAGGTTTTCCTCTTTCTCTTCTAAGGCTCTTTCAAAGCTCCTTAGGGCTTTTTGCAGATCCACAGCTTCTTCTGAATGGTAGCCGATGTGATACCAGACGGCAGCATGGTCCCAAAACAGCTCAAAGGACTCCACCTTTAGTCCGAAAATTTTCTCGTACTTATCTTTTGCCATGTCGAAAAAGTGGGGCTCTTCTTGGATTTCTCCAAGATGCGAGAGGAGGTTGCCCCAGGCGTGCAGTGTATCTGTATCTGAAGGGTCTAGTAGGTGCGCTTTTTTGAACTTTTTATTGGCAAGAGAGAGCATCTTTTCTCTCCCTTCTTCCGATCCATATTCAAAGAGTGAGAGTGCCATGCGATAGTAGAGATCGGGGCGAGAATCAAGTACAAGGTTTTCTATTTCCCCAAATATTTCAATGGCCTCAGAGAGTTGCCCGTGAAGGAGGCCATACTCTCCTTTTAGGATAAGGTCCTCTACAAAATCGTGTTGTAGAGTATCTGTGAAAGGGGATTTTGATTGCATATTTTTTGCCTTGTAAAACACAAAAGTATAAAAAAGGGGGATTTTTTCGGCAATCTATACCCGATTCTTTAAGGCGATAGAATTCATTTTGCTTTTGGATTAATTATTGAAAATGAAAGGCTTGGACTTCCTTCTTAGATCAATAAAAATTTTTTTTAAAGATTGATTTTCTTAAGAGAAGTAGGCTATCTTTTTTTTATATGTTTGAATATCGAAGATTGATTTTTTTAAGTGACACCGATGCGACAGGCGCCTTGTATTTTCCTGAGCAACTTAAAATGGTGGGAGAAGCCTTTGAGTCTTTTCTTCTCAGTAAAAAGTTTTCTTTAAAAGATTGCCTATTGCCAGTGGTTCATGTGGAGGGTGACTATCATCTCCCTTTGCATTTCGGTGATGAGCTGCGCATAGAGCTTTCTTTGGGCAAAATTGGCACGTCTTCATTTACCCTTCAAGCTCAAATTCTAAAAGAGGGGAACCTGGCAGGCAATGGGGTACTGACTCATGTAGCAGTAGATCCTAAGACCTCGTCTTCCAAGCCGATTCCAGAGGCAGTTTTGACGGTGCTTCGTCAATTATAATGGACCAGTCTTTGGGGATTTTGTGCGGGGCAATGAGCTCTTTGAGTTGGCTTTTTAGATTCTCTTCAATTAGGGTTTTTTCTGTGTAGAGAGTAGCTTGGATTTTCCTCCCAAACTCGGCATCTTCTATAGAGGTGATGCGCGCGCCAATAACGGAATCCAGGGTGAGGAGGGCTTTCTCTATCTCTTCAGGTTGAATGTTTTCTCCACCGGAGATGAACTGCCGGTCTTTTCTCCCTGTTATCTCAATTTGTCCTTGCTTGTTTATTTTACCAAGATCGCGCGTGGCAAACCAATCTTCGATCTTATTCCCCCCAAAGTAGTGGGAGAGGAGTGATGGCCCTTTGACCATAAGTTCTCCGCCTTGTGCGAATTTGATCTCGGCGTGAGGAAGGACGGTGTTTTCACAGATGATCATGGAGGCTGTTTCTGTCATTCCATAAGAGCGGAGGAGGGGGAGTTTCTTTTCTAAGGCAAGCTTGTAGATCTTTTCTGGGAGGGGGGCTCCTCCCATTAGCAGGCTTTGGCAGATAGGAAGTGTTTTGTTTTCTTTGAGTAAGCGATAGAGTTGCGTTGGAACCATGGAGATATGGGTGGCATCTTCTGAAAAGACAATTTGCGCTCCAGCAATGAGAGCTCTAAGCATCGAGGCGATCCCTGAGACGTGAAATAGGGGGAGGTTCAAACAGACCTTAGAATCCTGTCGGATATTGAGTATTTGGATGGCGCTTGTCGCTGAGGTGAGGTGGCTTTTTAAAACGTGGCAGGCAATTTTGCTTGCGGAGGAAGTCTCAATGAATGTGGCAAGTTTGTTTTCATCGATGTTAGATATTTCGAGGGTCTTTGTCAGAACTAGTTCTTCTGGATCAATCCATGTGGCACCTGTTTTTTGGATCCTCTCTTTAAGGCCTCTCTTTGGCAAGCGAGGATTTAGGGGGTAGACGGCTTTTCCTAGGCGCCAAGCGGCAAAGAAAAGGGCTATGTAAAAGGGTGTGGGCTGAGCGGCAAAGGCTAAAATAGGTTGCGTGGGAAGTGCATAGCAGATTTTCTGGATGAGGGTATCCAGTTCTCGATAGGTAAGTGAGGAAAGAGCCAGGGCATCAGGACGATGCTTTTTCCAATGGGCTAGGGGACAAGGGTTCATGAGTATCGTCAAAGTAGCGGAGGGTATCAAGGCCGTGTAGGTTTTCGGTAAGGCCGAAGCGATGGATCATCCTCTCAATTTGCCCGATGCCTATGGGGCTTTCAAAGCTGCTTGTGAGGATGGCCTTTGGCCCCAAGTTTAGGTAGGGTGAAATGGGAAAGGTCATCGTAGGTTTGAGGATGAATGCTTTTAAGTGCCCGGTACTCAAATAGGGGGTCAAGTCCTCGATATCTCGCAGACTCTCATCCATCGCGAATGGGTAGGTGAAGTGGAGAAGGTCATGTGCGATGGTTGCCGGTTCTTCAATATACTCGAAGAAATCTTTCGGATAGTGGGCGCAAAACTGCATGGTATCTTCAAGATCCCATTTCCGATTGAAATCGAGTCTAAGCCGGAATTGCTCACCCAAAGCACTTATTACTTCATGGGCGGTATCCATTGAAAAGTGGCCGAGTTTGATTTTTACGTCTAAAAAGCCTTCGTTTGCAATCTCTTTGGCTCGGTCAAAGATCTCTGTCGGGGAGCCAAATAACAAAGCATAACGTTTGCAAGGGCCTGTTGGAATTGGATCTAGTAGATCTAAGAGAGCAGTTTCAACCGCAGAGTGAACGGAAGGGTAGAGACCAAGGGTCGAGAGGAAGTGCAATGCTCCCTTTGTCCACCAAGTGGTAAGAAGTTTTCGTTTGAGTTGTTTGAGTTGAGCATGCGCCTCTTCAAATGTTTCAACGCTGTATCCAGGAAGAGGAGACACTTCAGTTGTTGTGGCATTGCCTTTTTCATCAGTTAGGTGCAGAAGAATCCCTTTTCTAAGGAATCTGCTATCAATGGAGATCGTCTCGAGTTCACAGCTTTTTAAGATCATACAATTAGGCCCAGAGAGTACATGATCGTATAGATCGTGAGTAGTTTTCCTGTTTGTCCAAAGAGGGGCTTATAGCCATGGGGATCGGTGCTTGAAAAGACGGATCTCACGAGAAAAAATCCGGGAATGGCAGTCAGTGCGGCCCCCAAAACAAGAGGATGTTTACCATAAGTAAAGAGGGGAAGGGCGCTAGCCATGAGGATTGAGAGGGCAAATTCCCATTTGCCAAAACGGGTGCCTAAGCGGGCAACTAGTGTTTTTTTATTTGCCGCGCGGTCTTCTTCTACGTCTCGAAGGTTATTGATGATGAGAATACTGCAAGAGAGGAGGCCAGGGGCCAGGCCAATGAGAAATGCGTGGGGAGAAAGGGTCTGCGTTTGAAGAAAGTAGGTCATGCCAGTGGCTACCGGGCCGAAGAAGACGAGAATAAAGAATTCGGCAATCCCTAGATAGGATAGGGGGAAGGGCCCTGCTGTATAGCCGAGAGCCAAGAGGAGGGCGCAAGGGAGTAGTGCACCCACAAGGAGTCCTCCTTGCAAGGCTAGGGCAGAGCCGAAGACGGCTGTAATAGACATGACAAGAAAGGTGGTCATCTTCACTTGAGCGATGCTCATCAAACCACTTGCTGTGACGCGGGTAGGCCCTTTTCGATTTTCATTATCTGCCCCTTTAAGAAAGTCGAACAGATCATTGGCAAGGTTGGTTGAAATTTGGATGCCAAGGCCAGTCATTAGGGTAAGCAAAAAGATCCACAAGTGAAACGAGTGGTGCGCGTAGGCTAGAGCGCCTCCGATACAGACGGGGCTGATCGAAGCGATTAGGGTTTTTGGCCTACAGGCAATTAAAAAAGTGTTCATGGGCGTTTTGGAAACTTTGAAAAGTTGGGAGTTTGTTTCTTTAAGTAGGAGCGATGCCCCTCTTTTGCTTCCTCTGTCATGTAGTAAAGGAGGGTCGTATTGCCGGCCAGTTCTTGCAAGCCAGCTTGACCGTCGCAGTCGGCATTGAATGCCGCTTTTAAGCAGCGTAGAGCCAGAGGGGAGTGCTCAAGCATTTGGTTACACCAATCGATGGTTGTTCGTTCGAGATCTGCAAGGGGAACCACGCAGTTGACAAGACCCATTTCAAGAGCTTCTTCTGCGGTGTATTTTCCACACATGTACCAAATTTCGCGAGCTTTTTTCTGGCCGACGATTCGAGCGAGATAGCTAGCGCCAAAGCCCCCGTCGAAAGAGCCTACTTTCGGCCCTACTTGGCCAAAAATAGCATTGTCAGCACAGATTGTTAGGTCACACATAACATGGAGTACATGCCCGCCTCCAATCGCATAGCCCGCTACCATCGCTACGATAGGCTTGGGGAGGGAGCGGATCTGTTTTTGAAAGTCGAGGACATTGAGTCTATCCATCCCATAATCATCCGTGTAGCCCGCATCTCCGCGGATACGCTGGTCGCCACCTGAACAGAATGCAAGTTCACCTTGCCCTGTTAAAATAATGACACCAATCTTGTCGTCCAGCCGCGCATCATTTAATGCTTCTGACATTTCATCAACAGTTAGGGGACGAAAAGCATTGCGCACCTCGGGGCGGTTGATCGTGATTTTGGCGATCCCATCCATCTTGTGATACAAGATGTCTTGGAATTTTTTAACTTCATGCCAGGAGGGGGCTTTTGCAGTTTCTGTAGTGCTCATAAATTACCTTTGAGCAGGAGGCCGGATTTTCTAAGTGGACGGCATGACCTGCATTTTTTATCACGTGGGTCGTTTCGATTCGGCCTAGTTTACGATATAGCCTTTCATATTTCAAGTCCCACTCGCCATAAACCAGAATAGTCCCCTCAGGCACCTTTGAAGGCTTTTTGCTTGCAATGCTGTATTGGTTCATAAATTGGGCAAGCAAGTGGGGGGCTTGTTTTTTTCGTCTTGAAAGAGCTGCAAGAAAGTGAGGGCTGTTTCTAAAAGATGCAAATAGCTCTTGGGCGTACCATTTCTCTAAAAACTCCTCAAAGGGGCGCGTATTCAGTAGATGGATCCATTTTGCATCCTTTTCTTGTCGCTCCATTCGCTCTTCTTTAGATGTCAGCCCTAGATGCGTTGAGAGGAGGACAAGGGAGCCGTAGTCGCTTGGGAACCGCTCTTTCAGCTCAAGGGCTACTCTTCCTCCTGCGGAATAGCCCACAACACAGGTAGCCTTGGGCACTTGCTCCCTTATGGCCAAGGCGATGTCACCAGCCATTGGGGATCCGCCATGTCCAGGCAGATCGATTGCTCTGGCAGGCACAGGTAATTGGGAAAAAAGAAGATCCCAATCTTCTTTTTGTCCTAAGAAACCGTGAAGAAAGAGGAGCATAGGCGGTCTTCAATTTGTTGATGTACTTTCAAATTTTCTTCCCGATTGGTGAATAATTCTATGATATCTGCGTCGTCATCGAGTGAATTGGCGTAGGAGAGGTCGAACATTTTTGCGGCATTTTCGAATGTTTTGTCATGAGCTGCGGCAAAATAAGGATCGAGGAGGTCTTTCCTTTTTCCAATAGCCACAAAAGAGAATATGCCACCCCCTCCATTGTTTATGATTACTAGCTGCACGCGGTGTTTGACTTTTTTAAGAAGTGCAAGGGAGTTGAGATCATGCAAGGCGGTTTGATCTCCGATGACGGCTGTCACGGGGTACTGTTGAGCAATGCCCGCGATGGTGGCGATGTTTCCGTCTATCCCGGAGAGTCCTCGATTAGCGAAAATGGGACCACATGGTTTTTCAGGGAATAAAAACATGTCAGCATCCCGAATTGGCATGCTGTTGCCAATAAAGAGAGCTGTTTCTTTTTCTTTGATCCACTCCATGACACTTGGCTCAGAGCCTTTGGGCAAAACGAGGGCGCTCTTTGTGAAATTGGAGAGATTTTTCCACATAGAAAACCAGCTTGATCCAGCAGGTTCCAAGGCTCCAGCCACTTCTTGACAAAAGAGGTCTGGGTCGCAGATAACCCGATCGGTGACTGTATGGCTGGGATCTAGGCGTTTCGGATGTTTTGCTACATGGATCTGGCGCGGGGCTTTTGCCATCCACTGGATGAGAGTTTTCGAGACCACAGCATCCCCAAGGTGCAGGAGGCAGTCCACTTCCAGCTCTGGATGTGCTTTTAGGATATGATGATAGTGGGCGATAGACCTATTTCCAGCGGTTTCTCGATAGCCCGAGATGATGTCTGGCAAAATGGGCCAGCCTAGGTTTTGGGAAAGCTTTGTGGCATCTGGAGAACCACTCCCCAAGATGATCACTCCTTTTTCGATTCTCTTGAGATCATCAGCCCACTGAGTGGGGTTTTCAAGTCCTAGCTTTGGTGTTGAATACTGGATCTTATTGCAGATAGAGGCTTCAGTAGGCTCGCCTGAGACGAAGGGTTCTCTAAACGGGCAGTTGATTTGAACAGGGCCTGGAATGGGGAAGGAGGCTCTGGAACGGGCCTGCGCGATTGTGGTCGCAAGGAAGTTTTGGGGGAGCTTACTACTTGGGGTGGGAAGATCGAAAAAGTAGCGGACAAAATCGCCAAAGATCTTGATTTGATCGCATGTTTGGTTGGCCATCGTATCGCGCAGCTCATGAGGCCTATCCGAGGTGAGGAGGATGAGCGGTGTGTGACTCGCTTCTGCTTCCATGACAGCGGGCATGAGATTGCCCACCGCCGTGCCCGAAGTGACGATGATGGCCACCGGCTTCTTTTTAGCCTTAGCTACTCCTAGCGCATGGAAGGCAAGACCTCTCTCATCAAAATGGACAACGGTCTCGGCATCAGGATTCTCCGCGGCCGCCAGTGCCAGAGGAGTAGAGCGGAACCCCGGTGCCATACAAAAATAGGTCACACCCTGCTCTATGAGCTGAGCTATGATTGTTTTTCCAAAACTTTCCATAGAGACACCTTGTTTTCTAACTCTTTCCATTCATTCTCCGCCCTTGCCCCTGCTACAATGCCAGCACCTGCAAAAAAGTGGACCTTATTTTTCTCGATAAGAGCCGAACGGATTCCTACGCCAAACTCTGCAGCGGTTTCACTTACGTAGCCTAAAGGGGAGGCGTACCAGCCCCGCTCAAACGGTTCCTGCATAGCCAGATATTCTAGGGCAGATCGTTTAGGCAGTCCGCCCATGGCAGCCGTTGGATGCAGGGATTTCAGTAGAGAGGCATCATCCACATCATTTAAAAGCTTTCCTTCGGCCTTATTGTGTAGATGGATGACATTGGGTGTTTGGATCACCCCATCTTCCCTCTGGAAGGTGACCGATTCGCAGAGGGGAGCCAGAGCTTCTTTGATCGAGTCTTTGACGAAAGTAAACTCCTTCCTCTCTTTTGGGTTTTCCAAAAGCTCTTTTGGGTCTGTGTCCCGCTTCCTTGTCCCTGCGATTGCCTCAGTATGAAGAATTCTTCCCTCTCTCTTATACAATCTCTCAGGAGTCACGCCAATAAAAGTAGAGCCCTCTTGAAACTGCAGAGCAAAAGAGATCCCATTCTTTCTAGGCATTTGAGAAAGCAGAGCAAAAGGGGGAGGTTCCCCATTGGTTTCATGGCTCGAACGTCTGGCTATCACCACTTTTTCAAAAGACTTCGCCTCGATCTCCTCTAAAGAGCTTGTGATCAGAGCATGCCAATCCTTTTCTGTCGGAACATGGCCAGGGGTCTGTAAACTCATCTGGTCAGCAGAAATATACCCGGGATGAAAGGGTATTTCTTTTAGTGGAGCATTGATACTATTTGTGAGGAGAGTTATTTGTCCTCCTTTACTGCTGATTTCCCTTTCTGGAAGGAAAAAACAAATCTTAGGAAAGGCTTTCCATACATCATCTTTTGGAGTAGCCTCTTTGAAGAACGCATGGCCACCCCAGAATCTAGCCTCTGATTCATTTTCTCGATCAAAATGAGGAGGTTCTGAAAAGGCGAGCAGGCTGCCTACTGCAGCTATTTCATTTCCGTCACGGTCTTGCCAGTATAACTTGATTTGTTCTTCTTGCGCCTGGAGCCATCCTAAAAGGTCTAGGGGCCCTGCGAGCTTCCTTTTCGAAAATCGATGAAAATACCGCGCCCCATTCACACAAAGCATGCGGGATTCGATCATGGTTTTTCTCCAACATAGAGGGTGGCCACCCCCAACGTGAGGGGGATCGCCTTAAAATCGACGAACCCTTCTTTTTCCATCATCTGCAGGAATTTCTCCCCATAAGGGTAAGATTCGATGGTTTTGTTGAGATAGTTATAGGCGCTCTTCTCCTTGGATACGAACCCTCCGACCAGAGGAAGAATTTTTCTTAAGTAGAGGAGATGCATCGAGCGGACTAGCCTATTTTCTGGAAGAGAGAACTCGAGGATCAGAGCTCTGCCCCCTGGAGCGAGAACGCGGAAAATTTCCTCTAGGCAGTTGCCCTGGACGTTTCGGATGCCAAAACTTATGGTCACACAATCAAAAGAGTTCTCACTCACTGGGATCTCTAAGGCGCTAGCTACCTTAAGCTCGACCTGATTGGCATACGACGTAGCCGCTACCTTCTCCCTTCCCAGAGAAAGCATCTCTTCTGCCAAATCAATTCCAAGGGCCTCAACCACCTTCTCCGTTTCCATGAGAGTGAGCAATTGATCACATGTGCCAGTTGCGAGGTCTAAGAGTCGAAGGTTTTCTTTTTCAGGTAGATAAGAGGCGAGTAGTTTTCGCCACCTTTGATCTATGCCAAATGAGAGGATCCTATTCACGCGATCGTAGCTTTTTGCTATTGCGTTAAACATCTGAGAGACTTGGCCCTGTGTCATAGAAGTAATCATATAGAAAAAAGTCATTTTTTTTATAAAAAAAAAGTGTAAAATAAAAATTATGGATCATGCACTTCTCGCTCACCTCATTGAAGAACTTCTGCTTAGCGCTCATGTCGAAAGAGAGGCAGGTATTGATCTCATCGATGAGTATTTTTCCTCTCAGTCCTCGTTAGACCCTATTACTCGCTATGCTAGTAAGCTCTTGCAAGAGATTGATGACCCATCACTTCAAGAATCTATCCTAAAGAACCTCTCTGAGTGTATCGTCGTTAAGATGCAATATGAGAAAAAATCGCTTACAGGCTTTGTCCGCAAGATATTTACTAAGATTGGACTCGATCTCCAAAACGGAGAGGTAAAAAGAGCCGAGCAACTCGTCAGAAACTACGCTACAATTGAGAAAGTGGATTCGTTAGTTCAAGACTGATTTAGATGAATAGACATGTCGGGTGGCAAGCCCCCGCGACCCCGCTGCGCCTCACTTTGCCAAATCACCCCTCCTTCGCTTATCGAGGCAATTTTGCCTTGTGATCTGAGTCGATCGGCTGCTCTGAGCGAGAAGAAATCCCGCCGGGCCGCTGGCCTCGTGGCGGGCCCCATCTTCTCGTCTTTCGCAGGACCATTTTTTTGCCATAATCTCTAGCAGGCGACCATCTGATTAGGTGGCTAGAGCTAAATAGTAGTCCAGAGCTTCGTGAAAGCCGGCTATGAGGGAGAGCGAATCGAATTCGTCTGGAGATTTCCAAGCGTAGCTCTGGTGTTCTTTCGAGAGGGTGACAAGCGGCAAGGCATCTAGTTTTACTTGGAACATGTGGAAGACGAAATCTACGCTAGGCTTGCGGAAATAGAGTTTCGTCAAAAAGTAGGGCTGAGTGGCTCTGAGTCCCGTTTCTTCGAAGAGTTCTCGGATAGCTGCTTGTAGGGGAGTTTCCCCTTTTTCGAGCTTTCCACCGGGAGTGGTCCAAATGAGATTTGTTGCCTTTTGTAGTAGTAGAAATTTTTGATCAACCTGAATGTAGCAGGCAGAAGCCTGCAACGAGGTATCAAAATCAGAAGGCTGTGTCTCAAAAATTTCAATCACTTGGAAGAGGCTGTTTTGGCTCTTTTGCGCTCGCTTTCGTTTAAGAGGCGCTTGCGGAGGCGAATATTATTGGGGGTCACCTCGACAAGTTCATCGTTTTCGATGAAGTCGATCGCTTGCTCTAGCGTAAATATGCGAGGAGGGGTAAGGACAACGTTTTCATCGGTGCCAGAGGCGCGGACGTTGGTCAGCTGCTTTTCCTTTGTCACGTTGATGACAAGGTCATTGTCACGGCTATTTTCACCGACGACCATCCCCTCGTAAACAGGATCACCTGGTTTCACAAAGAGTGTGCCGCGACCTTGCAAGTTGAAGGCAGCGTAGGGGGTAGTTTTTCCGCTGCAGATAGAGATGAGGGCGCCTTGCGTGCGGCCTGCAATGACACCTTTCCAGGGGCCAAAATGATCGAAGATAGAGGTGAGAATCCCAAGGCCGCGCGTGACAGTCAGGAATAGGTTGCGGTAGCCCATCAGCCCGCGGGTAGGGATGAGGAATTCAATAGAGGAAATATTGTGCTCATTGGTGCTTAGAGCTTGCATCTCACCTTTGCGGCGGGAGAGCTCTTCAATCACTTTTCCAGAAAACTCGTCAGGCACTTCGATGTGAGCGACCTCGTAAGGCTCAAGCTTTTGCCCCTCTTCCTCTTTCACGATGACCTGTGGCTTGGAGATAGTAAATTCGTAATTTTCACGGCGCATTGCCTCGATCAATACGGCAAGATGAAGTTCTCCGCGGCCTGAGATGCGCATTGCGTCTTCACGGCCGGGGACGTCTTCAATTTTTAGTGAAATATTCGCTTTTTGCTCTTGCATGAGGCGGTCGCGAATTTTATTCATTGTGATGTGTTTGCCGTCTTTTCCTGCAAAGGGGCCGTTGTTGACCATAATTTCAATGGAAAGAGTAGGCTCGGCTAAGGTGATGGGAGGGAGCTGTACAATATGAGAAGAATCACAAAGGGTTTCTCCGATCATTACTTCTGGGATGCCGGCGATGCTTACGATGTCGCCCACACCCGCTTCTTCCATCTCAACTGTTTTCAATCCATGATATCCCTGTATGCGGGTAATTTTATGCTCAGAAGGGTGGCCTTCAGTATTGATACGGGTGATCAGATCACCCTTTTTGATTTTTCCTTCGAGGATACGTCCACACGCTTGGCGGCCAACAAAGTCATCGTATGAGAGTGTTGTCGATTGCATAAGGAAGGGGAGGTCGAGGTTGCCAGGTGGCGGTGGAACGGCTTCAATGATGAGCTCGAAGAGAGGGCGCATATTCTCACGGGGATCATCGATGTTTTTCATGGCAAAGCCAGATAATCCAGAAGCGTAAGCAACAGGGAAGTCGAGTTGCTCGTCGGTAGCTCCAAGCTCCACAAAGAGATCAAATGTAAGGTCGAGAGCTCGATCAGGGTCGGCTCCTGGGCGATCGATTTTGTTTAATACTACAACAGGGTTGAGCCCCATCTTGAGTGCTTGGGAGAGGACAAATCGGGTTTGCGGCATCGGGCCTTCACCTGCATCCACAAGGAGTATTACGCAGTTGACAAGGCCGAGGACTCTTTCGACCTCGCCAGAGAAGTCGGAGTGTCCGGGAGTGTCGATCAAATTAATTTTGTAATCTTCAAAGAAAATACTGGTGTGTTTAGCGAAGATTGTGATGCCCCGCTCTTTTTCCTGATCATAGCTATCCATCATCCTTTCATCGACAAGCTCGTTGTCTCGAAAGATGTTAGACTGCATAAGCAGACTGTCTAGAAGGGTTGTTTTTCCGTGGTCAATATGGGCAATGATTGCAACATTGCGAATTTTTTTTGGTGAGTACATGTGTGTGAGTATAGGAGATCTAAACATTGAAAAAAAGCCTTCATTTTTTTATACTACTTGTAATTCGTGAGGAGTCTATGGTTGAAAGCCAAGAAAATGAAATTTTACACGACACTGATTCGAAGACTGCACTGCTTGATGATATTCTAATTGAAAAATTTGAAAGAGCATTGCACAAGCCGACGCAAGCCGTTGTGATTCACGATATTGCAAAAATTGCAGCTGAGCATTCTGCTGTTGATCTTGCTGTAGCAGCCTCCCGTCTTCCTCCACAAGCCCGTGCTGTCCTCTTTCAAAATTTCACATCGGTCGAAGAGCAGATTAAATTTTTGATTGGTACAGATAGTACCACCCGGATTGCTGTGTTTCGTGAGATTTCAGATGAAGAAATCGTTCCAGTGATTAGCCAAATGCCTCCGGATGAAGCAGTTGAAGTGTTGGAAGATCTCTCTGAGCGCCGATATAAAAAGGTGATCGAAGGGTTGGAGCCTGCTAAGGCTATGAGGATTCTAGAAATTGAGAAAAATGCCCGGAATACAGCTGGGCGCCTCATGACAAATGAATTTTTTGCCTTCTCCTCTGAAGCGACCATAGGGCAAGTTGCCGATACGATACGGAACAAGCCAGGCATTGATTTGACTCGGCGTATTTTTATCTTAAGTCCAGAAGGGGAGTTGCTGGGGTTTGTCCCTGCGCGCACCCTCATTGTCAACGAACGAGAACTGAAGCTTGAACAAGTCGTTTGTCTCATTGAGCACAAAGTAACAGCTGATATTTCCAGAGAAGAAGTAGTAGAAATAGTCGAGCGATATAAGATAAGTGCTCTGCCAGTTGTCGATGACAATAATCGATTGATAGGGGTGATCACTTATGAAGATATTGTCGACGCCTTGGAAGATATTTTAGACGAGACAATTGGTAGTGTGGCAGGTACTAGCGAAAAGGTGGGTGAGAACGAGAGCGCATTCAAACGCTTTTTATCGAGAAGTCCTTGGCTTTTTGTAACCCTGTGTGCTGGCCTTCTCAATGTGGGGCTTATGTCCTCTTTTGAAAGTCTCGATAAGGGAATGCTTACATTTGCCTTGTTTTTTGTCCCCTTGATTACCGGGATGTCGGGCAATATAGGGATCCAGTGCTCCACAGTTCTTGTGCGCAGTATGGCTCTGGGAGTTGTGACACCTGGAAACCGGAAAAAGTCGATCTATAAAGAGATTTTGCTTGGAATGATGGCTGCCGTTTTCTTTGGCCTCATATGTGGTGGGCTCATCTATGCGATAAATTTTGCCGTCATAACCGGTGTAGCTGCGTCTCCCTTGTCGATTGCCCTTATTGTAAGTGTAGGTCTTATGGGAGCTTGTCTTGCTGGGACGCTTCTTGGAGTGTTATCACCCTTTTTCTTCTCTCGTGTGGGCGTGGATCCTGCTGTAGCTTCAGGACCCATTGTCACAGCATTTAATGATTTTCTCTCAATGGCTATCTATTTTCTCATTGCGATTGGAATGGGGGCTGTGTTGTTATGAACGGACTTGATTTCTCAGATCCTGCAGTTACACGGAACCTTGCTTTCAAGCCTGCGATGCGTGCTTTAGACTGGGCGGGCAAGAGTACTGAGGAAGCGCTTCAGGCTCGCGCAGTTTGTTGTCGCTCAAACTCTATCCTTAGAGTCTTGGACGTGCCAAACAAAGTTAATAAGCTCGGTAGGTCTGTCGTTTCTTTAGCTCATTGTGGGTCGTGTGGAGACTTTTTTGACCGAGTTATTAATGTATTTAAAAAATTTACTTCACTGATTGGTGTTGTTGTTAGTGGCATTCAGATCGCACATGAAGAGGGGTTGTTATCGCTTGAAGATTATCAATTTTCTATTTTAGATGGGATAGGATTCGCGGGGAGCTTAGCTCTTTTCCTGAAGAGTGGAGCAGCGATAAGGAAAAACTTTACTTTGCTTTCTTCTAGCAGGGTTGGCTCTTATGAGTTCAATCTCTCTCTGCTTAAGCTCGTTGGGCGCATTTGCGGCCTAGTAACAGGGGTGTTCGGATTGGCTACGTTCGCACTTAATGGCGGTCTCCAGGCGAGATATGTTATGCTTGGAATATCAACAATTTCTTTAACAATCTCAATAGCGAAATATTACTTAACTTCACTTTATTCAGAAAATAGAGCTGTTAATAACATTATTATGCTATAATAATAGCATGTTAGCTATTAATAGGTTTTATCAGCCCTCGCTTCAAGTAGTGGAGCCGCCTCCTACGGCTTTGGCGGTTGCGGCCGAGTATGTGCAAAAACCTGCTGGGATTCAGAACTTAGTGCTTCGCCCTGCCATCCGAGCTCTGAAATGGGCCGACTTCATGGGTGGGCTCACAGAGCTTGGAAAAGAGTGTAAGGCTATTTTAGGGAATTTCAGTTTAGCATTATTTTGGCTTGATTTTCCTGAAGATTTGCGAAAAGTTGCTAAGTCTGTCTCTCAGCTTCGTGAAAAGATTTTTGCCGGTTCGTTTTGGGAAGTAACGGTTTGTTCAAAAAATGTATTTGTTCGATCGGCCTTCGCTTCAGATCTCGTAGCTGAGTCTGTGTTGATCGCTAATAGCAAAAACATTGTAGCTCTCACAGCTTCTCAAGTAGCTGTTTTATCTACGTTTGGCTTTATGGGTAGTACAGCCTTGACAGTGTCAGCGTTGTCTGGCTTGAAAACACAGTTTGATGTCCATATCCACTCTGAAATTGGAAGTCCTAAGTTCAAACTCTCATTAATTAAAATGTCTGCTAAAGCTTGTTTAGTAGCGATAGGAGTCTTTGGAATGGTAGCTTCTGTTGCAGGATCCATTATTCCCACAATCGTTGCTTTGATTGTCTCCACCCTGTATTTAATTCTCTCGCTCGCTAGCTATTTCTATGAGAAGCTCTATGTTGAGAAAGAGGTTGAATCTAAGGCCTAAAATGCGCTATTATTGCGTGTATGGGTACCACCACCACAACGAAGAACCTTCGTCATATTCTCCCTGGCGTTTTGAAAAAAATTGGTAAAACATATGAAGAGCGGCCTGACTTAATTCTCGCTGCTTGGCCTCTGCTTGTTGGTGATAGGATAGCTTCTATGACAAAAGCGAGCTCTTTTATCGATGGTATCTTGACAATTAAAGTAAAAAACTCTTCCCTATTGAGTTTATTGGCGCAACATGAGCGCTCTCGCCTTTTGCGCGAGCTAAGAGCACAATTTAGCAATGCGAAAATACGCAATATCCGGTTTTGTATCGGATGAGACACAAGGTTTTTTAAGGTATGACTACAATGGCTAAGGAAAAAGAATACGATGCAAGTGCAATTACAGTCCTAGAAGGGTTGCAAGCTGTCCGTGAGCGCCCAGGAATGTATATTGGGGATACCCATACGAATGGTTTGCATCAGCTCGTTTATGAAGTGGTCGATAACAGTATCGATGAAGCCATGGCAGGGTATTGTTCTGAGATCAAAGTCGTCCTTCATAAAGACGGAAGTTGCTCCGTAATCGATAATGGCCGTGGAATTCCCATTGGTTTGCATGCTGCTGAAACGAAAAAACAAAAACGTGATGTAACAGCCCTTGAAGTTGTGATGACCATCCTTCACGCTGGTGGAAAGTTCGATAAGGACCAGTACAAGGTTTCTGGTGGTCTCCATGGTGTGGGTGTCTCTTGTGTGAATGCCGTTTCAAAACTGCTCGTTGTCGAAGTACACCAAGCAGGTAAAATCCATGAGATGCAATTTGCGAAAGGGAAAGTCAAGCAGCAGCTCAAATTGACCGGTGAAACAGATAAGACGGGAACAAAGGTTACCTTCTGGCCTGATGATACAATTTTCTCTACGCTTGAGTTTGAGTACGACATCCTAATCAAGCGTCTCCGTGAACTTGCCTTCCTAAATAAAGGGATCAAAATTGTCTTTGTTGATGAGCGAACAACCGACAACCCAGAAATTGAATTTTCCTACGAAGGGGGCCTCGTGTCTTTCGTTGAATATCTCAACGAAAACAAAGCTCCACTCTTCACTCCTCCAGTTTACATCCACGGTGTGAAAGATGGCGAAGACGGGCCAGTTGAATTTGAAGTGTCTATGCAGTGGAATGATACCTATGTCGAAGGATTACACTCCTATGTGAACAACATTGCTACCCGCCAGGGGGGTACTCACGTTAGTGGTTTCTCAACTGCTCTGACCCGAGTACTCAATCAGTACATTAAGAGTGGGCAGTTTCCTAAAGCCGAAAAGATTTCCATCTCAGGAGATGATCTGCGCGAAGGCCTTACCGCAGTTATTTCCGTCAAAGTACCAAACCCGCAATTCGAAGGGCAGACAAAACAAAAACTTGGAAACCGCGATGTTGGCTCTATTTCTCAACAGATTTTTGGTGAAGAGTTTGCTACCTATCTTGGAGAAAACCCAGCCGTTGCTAAAGCTATTGTCGAAAAGGCGATCATTGCATCGCAGGCTCGAGAAGCAGCCCGTAAAGCTCGTGAGCTTACTTTAAGAAAAACAGCTCTTGATAGCGCGCGTCTTCCAGGGAAATTGACCGATTGCCAAGAACGCAATCCAGAGCTTTGTGAGATCTATATCGTTGAGGGTGACTCTGCGGGGGGATCTGCGAAATCGGGACGCGATCGAAGATTTCAAGCGATTTTGCCGATTCGTGGTAAAATCCTAAACGTGGAAAAAGCTCGTTTGCAAAAGATTTTGCAAAACACAGAAGTGGGGGCGATGATTTCTGCTTTTGGTTGCGGAATTGGAAAAGACAATTTTGATATCTCTAAGCTCCGCTACCATAAAATCATCATCATGACGGATGCCGACGTCGATGGTTCGCACATTCGCACACTTCTTCTTACCTTCTTCTACAGACATATGCCGGCTCTGATTGAAAGCGGCTACATCTACATTGCTCGTCCTCCTCTTTATCGAGTGACGCGAAAGAAAGTGAAGCGTTACATCCATAGCGAAAATGAGATGGACGATTACCTTCTCAAACTTGGCACGAGTGATATTCAATTGCGCTTAGCTGGGCATACTGAAGATTTGAAGACAGAAGAAGTAGATGTACTGATGAAAGTAATCCGCGAGGTCGAAGTATTTATCTCATCTCTCGAGAGAAAAGGGATCCCTTTCCGCGAGTTCCTCAACCTTAAAGATGATGAAGGAAGACTGCCTCAGTTCCAAGTCCATGTGGGCGATGAGGAGAAGTTGGTATATTCTGAAGAAGAGTTTGTTGAGCTCAAGAAAGAATACGAAGATCTGCAAATTGAGCAGCACCAACGTACACTAGAAGCAATTCCAGAAGAAGAGCGGACAGAAGAGATGCTTAAGTTCACGCCAAAAGGGCTGTCATTTATGGAACTTTATGAGACCGATGTTCTGCACAAGCTAAAAGAGCAGCTTTCTTCATTTGACTTCTCTCTTGATAGTTATCTTGTTGCCGACGGCAAACTGTTTGACATCATCGACGAAGAAGTCGAATCAGCCGTTTACACTTTGAAAGAAGGGATCGAGCTTTTACGAGCCAATGGCCGCAAGGGAATTGAGATTCAGCGTTACAAAGGTCTTGGTGAGATGAATGCCGATCAGCTTTGGGAAACGACTATGGATCCAACGAAGCGGACACTCATTAAGGTGAAAATTCCAGATGCCATTGCTGCCGACCATATGTTTACTATGTTAATGGGAGAAGAAGTGCCTCCCCGAAGAGCCTTTATTGAACAACATGCGCTCTCCGTTAAAAATCTAGATATTTAAGGGACCACCTATGAGTTATACCAAGGACGAAATCATCCTACCCCGCAACGTAGAAGACGAGGTAAAAGAAAGCTACCTCCGCTACTCCATGTCGGTGATCATTTCCCGGGCTCTGCCCGACGTACGTGATGGGTTAAAACCCTCGCAGAGACGTATTCTCTATGCAATGCGCTTGCTTAATTTGACTCCGGGGGCCAAACATCGTAAATGTGCGAAAATTTCTGGTGACACCTCTGGTGACTTCCACCCACACGGGGAAACAGTCATCTATCCTACACTTGTCCGCATGGCACAAAGTTGGGCTATGGGATACCCTCTCATCAACGGCCAAGGAAACTTTGGCTCGGTTGACGGTGATCCTCCTGCTGCGATGCGTTATACAGAAGCAAGACTGACTCACGCCTCCATTGCATTGATGGAAGATTTGGAAAAAGACACTGTTGAGCTTGTTCCCAATTACGATGAAACGAAAACAGAGCCGACTGTATTCCCTTCAAAATTTCCCAACCTCCTTTGTAACGGGTCTTCAGGTATTGCCGTTGGAATGGCAACCAACATTCCTCCCCACAACCTCGGAGAGCTCATCAAAGCCACCGAGCTTGTGATCGATGATCCAAAGGTATCGATTGAAGAGATCCAAGAAGTGATGCCAGGCCCCGACTTCCCGACAGGGGGGATGATTTGCGGTTACCGCGGAATCAAAGAGGCTTATCATACTGGAAGGGGTAAAGTGATCCTACGTGCGATTGTGCACGTTGAAGATCAAGAAAAAGGGGGCGACCGCCAGCGCATTATCGTCGATGAAATTCCCTACAACGTCAATAAGTCGACCCTCATCCAAAAAATTGCTATGCTCGTCAACGATAAAAATATCACAGGTATTTCTGATATCCGTGATGAATCGGATAAAGACGGCATGCGGATTTCTCTCGATCTCAAACGAGGAGAAATCCCCGATGTGATCATCAACCAGCTCTACAAATACACCGAGATGCAAGTCACCTTCGGCTGTAATATGCTTGCCCTTGATAAAGGCTTGCCTCGCACCATGAACGTCAAACAGATGATCGCAGCATGGGTTGATCACAGAATTGAGGTTGTGCGCAGACGAACACGCTTTGAGCTAGCAAAAGCAGAAGCTAGAGCCCACATTCTGGAAGGGTATCTCAAGGCGCTAGATCATCTTGATGAAGTGGTAAAACTCATTCGCAAAAGCTCAAGCAAAGATGAGGCTCGTAACGAGTTGATTGCCAAATACCAGCTCAGTGAAAAGCAAGCCATTGCCGTTCTCGAGTTGAAACTTTACCAGTTGACAGGTCTTGAAAAAGAAAAGATTGAAAACGAATACAAAGAGCTTCTTGAAAAAATTGCTCATCTCCGTGCTATCTTAGCCTCTGAGCTAATGGTCCGCGGCATCATTAAAGACGAGCTTGCAGAAGTGGCGAAAAGACATCCTCAAGAGCGCAGAACACAGATTTCTGCCGCAGAAGGGGAGTTCAATATTGAAGACCTTATTGCCGATGAGCAAGTCATCATCACAATTTCTGAAGATGACTACATCAAGCGCATGCCGACCACTACCTTCCGCGAACAAAGACGAGGTGGACAAGGTGTTGTGGGCATGGACATGAAGAAAGAAGGAGATATCCTCAAAGACGTTTACGTCGCTTCGACCCACGATTATCTCATGTTCTTCACCAACCTCGGTAGATGTTACTGGCTCAAAGCTTGGCAGATTCCAGAGACCGGGAGACGCTCAAAAGGCAAGCCGTTAATCAATATGCTCGAAGATCTTAGAAGCGGAGAAAAAGTAGCGGCTATCCTTTGTGTGAAAAATTTCGAGGATCCAGCCTCTATCTTGCTTGCAACACGTAATGGGGTGGTCAAGAAAACAAGTCTAGACGCCTTTAGCTCTCCTCGCCGTAAAGGTGTCTATGCGATCAATATCGATGAAGATGACGAAGTGATTTCTGCTCGCCTCACCCATGAAGGGGAGGAGATCATGCTCTTTACAAGAGCTGGAATGGCCGTCCGCTTTGATGAGTCAGAGATTCGACCGATTGGCCGTGTAGCCAGAGGGGTTCGTGGTGCTATGCTTAAAAAAGGACAAAACGACCGGGTCGTTTCTTGCGAGGTTGTTAAAGGAGACGAAAGCCTCCTCATCGTCTGTGAAAAAGGCTATGGCAAACGCTCAAAAGTGGACGACTTTAGAAAAACTAAGCGCGGCGGCGTCGGCGTTCGATCGATCATCACAAGTGATCGCAACGGGATGGTTGTCGGAGCGATCTCCGTCACCGATCTCGATGGCGTACTCATGATGTCCAAAGGGGGGCAAACCTGTCGCATCTCAATGAAAGATGTACGGGTGATGGGAAGATCCACCCAGGGGGTGCGTCTTGTTCAGCTTAAGAAAGAAGACTTCCTTGTAGGCATTCAAAAACTCGAACACATTGAGGAAAAGTGAGCGGACACTTCATTACATTTGAAGGGGGAGACGGAGCCGGAAAATCTTCCCTCATCATAGGCTTGCATGCTGCTCTTATTGAGAAGGGCTACGAAGTGATGCAAACGCGTGCGCCCGGCGGTACAGAGCCAGGAAAAGTCATTCGCGAGCTCTTGCTACATCCCAATGAACCGGTTGTGGGAAAAGCGGAACTCTTCCTCTTCCTTGCAGATCGCGCTCACCACGTTCAAAAGGTCATCCGTCCCGCCTTAGAAGAGGGAAAAATTGTCCTTTGTGATCGCTACAACGACTCGACCATCGCCTATCAAGGGGGTGCTCGTGGATTCGGTATGGACCGGGTTACCGATCTCTGCGCTTTCGCCACTGAGAACCTCGAGCCCAATCTGACTATCTACCTCGACATCGACCCAGAAGTAGGTTTGCAAAGGGTTAAAGAGGCAACAGGGCGCAAAGATCAAATCGAAGCAGCCGATGTCGCGACCCACAAAAAGATCCGCCAGGCTTTTCTCGAGCTTGGACAAAAAAATCCATCTCGCTTTCAAATCATCGATGGGGCAAAATCTAAGGAAGAAGTTTTCCAAGAGGCGCTAAGGTTAATCGATGAACACTGCTTTGCCCCAAGCTAATTCGCTTCTCCTAATCGGAGCGACCAAGTCCCAAGCCCTCGATCTCTGTAAGCAGATACTCGGCCCCTCCCACCACCACAAAATAGATACGGACAACCACCCCGACATCCACTTCTATGCCCCTGAAGGGAAGGCCCATCTCCACCCGATGGCAAACATCCAAAAACTCGTCCGAGAAATGGCTCTGCCCCCTTTCGAGGCCTCTTCCAAAATCTTCATCATCCAAGAAGCAGAGAAAATGCTCCCCTCCAGTAGCAATGCCCTTCTCAAAACTCTTGAAGAGCCCAACCCCGACACCCACTTCTTCCTCCTTACCGACCACCCCGACCTCCTCCTTCCCACCATCCTCTCAAGGCTCCAACCCCTTTCCTTCCCTCGCAAGGAAGTTGAGCCCATCGACATGGGTTCCTTCCTCACCCTCGCTCAAAAAGGCGATTGGGACACCCTTCTCGACGCCCTGTCCTCTTTAGAGGAAGAGGATCCAAAGGCCATCCTCCATGGCCTCCTCATCGCCACAAAAAATCCTAAACTTCTCGAAGATGCCCAAACTGCTCTCAATCACAATCTCAAACCGCGACATCTCTATCTGAATCTAATACTAAGGAATTTTTATGACAGCCCTAGCCACCGCAAGCTTAAGTGACAGAGAATTTTTAGCTCTTCAAGATCACGGAAATAACGAAGTGCGCAGAGCTAGCTTCTCAAAAGCACTTGATGATGCAAACATATCTCATAATCAATATGTTGACATTCTTCCCTTTGATGGCAATATTCCTAGATTCAATCTTGATGGTGTTGAAAATTATTACAATGCTAGCCTGATTGGAAATGGACTTGCAATCGCTGCTCAAGGACCCGGGTCAGTTTCTCTTAGAAGGTTCTATGCAATGGTTAGTCAGCTAGGAGTTTCTACGATTGTTTCCTTGTCCGATCCAGAAGCTAGTAAAATTCATAATTATTGGTCTAGGGGCACTCTAGAAGAAGAAAACAAGCTTGACATTTATAAACTAGAGAGGAGAACAGTTTGGATCGGAGAAAACGAAATTACCCACTATCATCTAACTGGTTGGAAGATAGGCGAGAGTATACCTGTTGAGGTGCTTGTAGCGATTATTAAGAAAGTTGGAAAAGTGGCAGGCCCTCTACTTGTTCACTGCTCTTCTGGGACAGGAAGAACAGGGACTTTTTTGGCTTCCTATGAAGCCTATATCGACCAAAATCCCGATTTTTTTTCGATAGCGAAAAGAAACCGATCTTATGACAAAGGGCGCATGTCTATGATTCAAACCCCAGTTCAATATCAGTTAGGGCATGATGCCTGTGCAAAACTTGTCAGTACATAAGGAGTACATATGTGTGCAGCAACAATAGATATGAAGGCAGAGTTCAAAGCTCTTTGTAAGTATGGCGAGCAGCAAGCAAGAGAAGGAAGCTTTGACACTGCGCGGAAAAAGGAAAACGAGCCTTTTAATGCAGAAGGAGTTGTAAAGCCTTTTGATGGAACCATTCCTAAGTTTTCATTTACTGAAAGCTATATCTCCCAAGGTGGATCAGATGATGAGGGTGACAAGCCAACTGAGCACACAAGAACGTATAATTATTACAATGCAAGCACCGTGCTTGGTGGAAGAGCTATTGCCGCACAAGGTCCTGAGCCAGCGATGTTGGGGGCTTTCTTTGCGATGATCAACGAGGTAGGGGTAAATTCTATTGTTACCTTATGCCATGAAGGAGATGACTACTGGTCTAGGTACTCTATAGAAGATAAACCAGAGGTCCGTTTTGACATACAGGGGATCAAGTTGCTTAAAACTACCTTGAATTTACCCAATGTGGAAAGAACGATCACCCATTATTATCTTGATAAATGGCCTGATGGGGGTACGATCCCTACTGAAGTGCTTTCCCAAACCATCACAGCAGTAGGTAAAGTAACCGGGCCTCTCTTAGTCCATTGCGTTGCGGGCATTGGAAGAACAGGAACATTCCTTGCAGCATATGGGGCCTACTTGGATCCTGGTAAGGATATTCGAGACATTACACATTCCCTACGTTCTAGGGATACAGGAAGGTTTCGTATGATCTGTAGCCAAGAGCAGCTCGAGCTTGCCTATGATGTGGCTGCAGTTGTGAGAAGCCAGTCAGCGGATCTTGCCTGACCAACCGAGCTTGGTACGCAGGGTCGCGAAATAATCGTGCCGAGTTAGATTGACAAGGCGGAAGATCTTTTCGCTTTGTCTTACTTTTAGAACATCACCACTTGCCAGTTCGTGGTTTGTGATTCCATCCGCACTCACCTCTAATGGATGACGCTGGGAGAGGTATTGGATCTGGATCTCTTGGTCAGCGCTGAGGACGATGGGGCGATTAGAGATGGTGTGGGGGCTGATTGGGGTGATGATGATCGATTCTAGGTCTGGAGTGACGATAGGGCCACCAGCTGCTAGAGAATAGGCTGTAGAGCCATTGGGAGTAGAGAGGATGAGTCCATCAGCTAAAAAGGTGTTGAGGTAGGTTCCATTCACATGGATGGCCATTTCGACGAGGCTGGGATTTTTGCCTCTGTGAACGACGATGTCGTTTACGGCAAAATTTTCACTGCCATCGGCAAGTTCTCCCTCAAGGGTAATCCGCTCATCAATTGTATAATCACCTTGAATGAGGTCTTGTAGGCTGGGGTAGATCTCTGAGACGGGCACATCGGCCATAAAGCCAAGGTGCCCAAGGTTGATCCCCACGATAGCAGCACCTAGATGGTTGTATTCGTGGACAAGACGCAAAATCGTTCCATCACCGCCCATAGAGAGGAGAAATTCAATCTGATCCTCATCTACTTTTGAGAGGGGAGCGGCTCCCAGTTCTTTGGCCATTTTATCTTCAGCCACGACAGTTGCGCCGCGCGCGGTTAGATATTCGGTGATTCCAATCGCGAGGTTTTTCGACTCTTTTTTCTGCGAGTGGGGAAAAATAGCAATGATCATATGGTCTGAGCTCCTTCAAGCTTGCCGCTAATGATGCGAGCGGCTGGGATCGATAATAGGGCAAAGCAGGTGGCGATGATCCCTGCAAAAATAGCGCTCTCACCTGGGGCGCCTACCAGTGAGAAAAGTCCGATGCTTACAAGTGAGGAAGAGCCCCTGCCAAGTCGAGAACCAATGCCATCAATGACGAGCTTGCCTTTCATCTGCCCTTCTTGTGTTAGAGGGATAAAAGCGAGTTCTTTGGTTGTGTCAAAGACTGTGTACTTGATCGAGCGGCCGATGCAAAAGTGCATACTCCCTAATAGAACGATAAAGGGGAGGGGAGATACGCCAGGCAAAAGGCCCACTTTTCCCATGTAGATCGCTGCAAAGAAAACAAATGTTAACAGGACCATTACCACGGGCGTAAGAAGAGCAGAATAGCTCCACTTGAATTTGTGGAGAAGATATGGGGTGATGAAGATAGCAGAAAAGGCGGTCAGAATGCCAGTCCAGAAGGTGAGGGTCCCGAGGTACTGACAGTAATCTACACGGGAGGGGAATTTCTCTTTTAGCGTCTCAAAGAAAATGAGTTCGCCAAGGGCATAGGAGATGTATTCGGCAAGAACAATGAAGAGTAGCGCCATGAGGTAGCGGGAGCGAAGGAGGTACCGGACACTTGAGGATAGGGAGAGGAGTCTTCTTTTGAAGGGGACTTTTTCTTCTTCTTCATGAATCTCCTTTTGCCCCAACTTTTCATGCAGCAGATGAAAAGCATAAAGGGTAAGTGCGCCGCATAGGACCATAGAAATGGTTAACATAATAAGGGAGTGTTGCCACCTCTCCACGCTTAAAGAAAACAGCTGGAAAGTGTTTTCGGAGGTGCAAAAGACTGTGATGGGCCCTGCTAGAATAGCGCCGACACTACTTCCCAGCATCAGGGGAGGGTAAAAGCGCTTGGCTACATCCATGGAGAGGTACTGATTAATGAAGCCCCAGAAAATAACTGAGAGCAGAGCTACCTTCCAAAGTTCGGATAGGATATAGAATGTCAGATCGGGTGCATGGAGTCCGAGAAATGACTGGACGAGTTCTCGATGGGGATGGACCCAGAAAGTAAAAAAGACAAAAAAGGCCAAAAAGAATCCCATGCTCATCGAAAAGATCGATTTAAAGCTGTGGTGGCGCATCAAGCGGGATATCCCCCAAGTCATTAGGATCGAAGCGGGGAAGGTGCCGTAGAGCTCAAAGTAGGGGATTAATGCCGCACTCCCCCCTTCACTTGCTACGACAAGCGCATTGCGCGCGCTGCGCAAGATATTGAAGTTGATGTTGAGCAAAGAAACGATGGCAAACATCAGAGCAAATAGCTTCCACTCGCTCTTTTGTACCGATTTCGTTAAGCGTTTAATCATAATAGAGAGTTATTTGACGTAGAAAAATCTTCGGTGGCGGGTTGGCCATTCTCATCCAATTTGATAGCACCTTCTCGGTCTTTTAATAAGACCTCGATCTTTTGCTCTGCATCCTGCAACTTCTTTTGGCAGGTGCCAATCAACTTATCAGCCTCTTCATATAGGGCGAGAGACTCGTCAAGCGAGACCTGCTCAGAATTCATCTTTTCTAAAATTTCTTCGAGCCTTTCGTAGGCCACTTCAAATGTTTTTTCGTGTTTCATTATCTACCTTTACATTGATTTGCCCATCGCTCATCTGGATGCGGAGATTTTCCCCATTTTCCACTTCTTGAGCCTTGAGGATAACTGAATCCGAGTTTTCCCGAAAGACGACACTATACCCCTTGGCCAACAGGTTGCGAGGGTCGATTGCCTTGAGATGGGCCGTCAGTTGATCTAATCGATTTCTTCTATGGGAAATTTGTTGTTGCATCGCCCAGAAAAGTCCTTTGGATTTTTTAGCAAAATTTTCTTTGAGTTGCATGACTTGATTCTGGGGACGGAGCATCTCTTTCTGCTTTTTGAGCCCATCAAGACGCATTTGCGTAGTGCGCAAGGTTTGCGTAGCCGCAAAGTGGAGCTCCTCTTTCATTTCATCGACTTTTTGTAAAAAAGGGCCGAGAAGTGTGTAAGGAGAAGATATGGGAGGACGTTTTAGAAGAGTGTCCAGGAGGCGTCTGCTGCCTCTGACGTGCCCGGCCAGCGTTTGCAAAAGCCTCAGTTGCGCCTTAGATAGGTCGGCAAGCATTTGCCTTTTTTCCGAAGAGACGATTTCTGCTGCAGCTGAGGGCGTTGGTGCTCTCACATCAGCCACAAAATCGCTGATCGTAAAATCGGTCTCATGACCTACAGCCGATACTACTGGAATTTCTGAATCAAAAATCGCCTTGGCGACAATTTCCTCGTTGAAGGGCCAAAGATCCTCTAAGCTCCCTCCACCCCGCCCTACAATGAGCACGTCGGCGAGCTTATGTTGGTTGCATTCTTGGATGGCCCGGGCAATTTCGCTCGCAGCGCCCATCCCTTGCACACGGACGGGATTCAATATGAGGTGAAAACCGGAAAAACGCCTCGAAAGAACATGAATAATATCTTGGATCACAGAGCCCGTTGGGCTAGTAATCACCCCGATAGTCTTCGGAATTTTTGGCAGAGGTTTCTTTCGCTCAGGAGAAAACCATCCCCTTTTATCAAGCGTTTCCTTTAAAAACTGGAGCCTTCGTAGTAGCTCGCCTTCGCCTGAGAACTCCACTTCGCGCACGATGAGCTGATAATTGCCCCTTGGGGGATAGACACTCAGCTCGCCCAAAGCGACAATCTGATCACCTTCTTTCAACTCTTTTTTTACCCGCATCCCATTGCCCCGAAAGAGGACGGCTGAAATTTGGGCGTCTCTGTCCTTGAGGGTGAAATAGGTGTGGCCAGAGGCCTGTTTTCGAAGGTTCGAGACCTCGCCACGTACCGAAACAACGGTGAAAGAAGTTTCTAATTTTTTTTTAATGGCTGCAGTGAGCCCAGAAACCGTAAAAATCTCTTGAGTGAGCACGGGAAAAGTCCTTGCTTTTGTCGAAAAAAGCTATTATGATTGGCCCTTTCTTTAAACTCAAAAGTAATATGGCAAGACCTATCATCATCGCTGGCAACTGGAAGATGCACAAAACAATTGGCGAGACCGCTCAATTTATTGAAGATCTCCTTCCCCAAGTAGAAAAAGCTAGTAGCAAAGTACTCATTGCCCCCCCATTCACATCGATTGCAGTCGCAGCAGCTGTTGCCAAGGGGAGTAACATTCTCATTGGGGCTCAGAACATGAGCGATGTTGATGAAGGAGCTTTTACCGGCGAAGTATCAGCTGGCATGCTCAAAGATGCAGGGGCTCAATTTGTCATTCTTGGCCACTCGGAGAGGCGCCAGCATTTTGGGGAGACCGATGAGCACATCAACCGAAAACTAAAACAGGCAATTGCCCAAAATATTCCCGCGATACTCTGCATCGGAGAAAGTGAAAAAGACCGGACCGATGGACTTTCCGATCAAGTGCTCAAAGCCCAGCTCGATGGGGCCCTGCAGGGCATTGATAACCTACAAAGCCTCATCATTGCCTACGAGCCCGTCTGGGCCATTGGCACGGGCAAAACCGCAACCCCTGAGATTGCCCAAGAGACCCACCAAATGATCCGCGCTCACCTCTCTAACCAGAATGTGCCGCTTCTCTATGGAGGATCGGTCAAGCCGGCAAATATCACTACAATACTACAGCAACCAGACATCGATGGAGCCCTGATCGGCGGAGCATCCCTCGATGTAGAATCCTTTACCCAAATGGTTATGCGATGACAGCTTTATTTTATATTGGCATAGTTCTCTTTCTCATCATCTGTGTGATGCTTTCTTTTGTGATCCTCATCCAAGAGAGCAAAAGCATGGGGCTTGGCGCTTCTTTCGGTGGAGACCCAGGAGAATCGATCTTCGGGACCTCAACAGCCCAAGTACTCAAAAAATTCACTGCCTACCTAGCAGTCATTTTCATGGTCGCCTGTGTCCTCCTCTCCATTTGGTCTGGTTCTATCGCAAAGACACCTGCAGCTCCAGCGGTCCAAATCGAGGAGACCAATGGCTAAGTGGCGTCTGCGCTATTATGGCGATCCCGTCCTGCGCACCAAATGCGAGCCCATCGAAGAAATCACAGACGAGATCAAAGAGCTGGCCCAGTTCATGCTTGAGTACATCGATTCGCACAACGGGATTGGTCTTGCGGCTCCCCAAGTAGGGGTCCCGATCCGACTATTTGTTCTACGCGATTATCTCATCGATGAAGAGGGAAAGTGGAGTATTTCACCCGTTCCCAAAGTCTTTATCAACCCCAAAATCGTAGAGAAGAGCGAAGAGACCGACATCGATATGGAAGGGTGCATGTCCCTGCCAGGGCACTCCTTTGGCCCCATCGAGCGGCCTGTAAAAATCAAGATAGAAGCCACAGACCTAAATGGAAAGCGCTTTGTCGAAGAGAGAGAGGGGATCAATGCCCGGGTCACTTTCCATGAAAATGACCACTTAAACGGCGTCTTGCAAATCGATCGGATGCCCCCACGCGAGCGGAAAAAGGCTGAGCCCATCCTCCAAGAATTGAAAAAGAAATACGCAGGCATTTAACAAAAAAAGACACCGAGAGAGATATTCCCGGTGTCGTCTGAGCTCCATACCCTACTCTTGAATTGGTTTGGGTATATTCGAAAGTGCCTATTAATCTTGTTTTCCGATGAAGAACTTAGCAATACGCGAATCTCGATTATTTGATAAGTATGATTTGAAAGCTTTGCTTGACAAATTTATGGTTTGAGCTGTGAGCTCTGTGCTCACATAGGCAACTAGAAAATTATTATTTTCCTCTGAAGCCTTCTCCGAATTACCATTAAGAAAAAGGTTAGCACTCATAGCACACGCAAAATACATTGCTCCGATGCAAATCTTATTTATAATGTGGGTTGGGCCGAAAATGGAGGCTTTGTTTGTTGCCGTTGGAAGTCTCACTATGGCAGTAATGTTTGCGGCGGCTCTTAGAACAGGGTGTGAAGCGATTGTAGAAACAAAAGGAGCAATCATTTGTTCTTTGCCGAGGTAGTTTAGAAAGATTGACCCGGCTTTAGCTATCCCCCCTCCATACTCCTGGGCTGCTTTTTGGATCCTATTCATTAGACCATCATGTACTGATGTTGGAAGCACTGGTGGTTCCGGATCACTGGGGCGTGTACTGAAAAAAGATGTTGGGTTATTATTGTTATATACTGATGCCATTATTTACCTCTTTTTTATTAAGTTTCGCGTTTTAATTATTAATAATAATACAAAATTTTATCATTATTGTCAATAAATATATTAGTTATATGAGGATTAATAGATATTTGTTTTCCTTGCAGATTTGCTTCTTTTCTAAAGTGCTATTTTTTAGTTATTTATGTTGGTGTTTGCAGCATGAAATAAGCAGTCCAACGGGGGCATTCGAGACCAGTTTATTCTTATTTCACTAGCTTAAAGCTGTAGGAGAAGCGGATAGGGTCGTTGGGCATGTACTCGTAGGTGAGCTTCATCTGCCATTGGCCTGTGAGCATGGTATACAGGTCGAGCTTGGCCCCGTTGTAGTTGGGCTCGTCGTCCCGGTCCCAGCCATGAAAGGTCTGGAGCTGGAGGTTCCAGCGGGGGGTGAGATGCCAGTGGGCCTTGGTGAGGAAGGTGTAGCGCCGGTCTGAGAGGGGAGAGGCAAGGAGGTCATCAAGGGGGCGGGCAAAGTCGACCACGTAGTTGTCGTGGATCGATTTGCGCCACCAAAATTTGCTCCGGTAGCGGAATTCTACCCCAAAGGCGAAGTCGGCATTGAGGGTCCAGAGGAATTCGGCATTGCCGTAGTCGAGGACAGTCTCTTGGATATTGTAGCCCAAGCCTGTTTTGAAGGCGTAGCTTTGTTGATTGAGTTCAAAGTCTGCAAAAACTTTGGGGATGTTCTGATTAAAAGAACTGGCTCCCCAAAAGCTATAGGCGTAGAGGTCGAGGGTAAGGCCGGGGAGAAAAATCGAGTTTTCTTTGGAGAAGAGGAGCTGTCTAACGCCGAAGCGGAGCTGGTCTACTCTGTCATAGCCGTCGTGGATATCGAAAACAAAGTAGTCGCCAACTTGAGCCATGGGCTTTGTGTAGCCGAGGTATTCAGCGTAAGGGATCACTGTGTGTTTGTATTTGGGGAACACTTTTGAAAAACGGATATTGGCATCGCCTCCGTAGGTGTAGAGCCACTGACCCACAGCATTGCGATCGGGGCCGTTGCTGTAGTAGATACCGATGAGGCCCGCGCGGGGGGTGATGGTCGCTCCGCCGAGGGAAAAGGGGCGGTATAGGGAGTTGAGGGTCTCTAGGCGGCCTGACTTGGGATCGCTGAGTATGTCGCCTAGGGTGTTTGCATAACTATAATCTAAATACGAGCCGCTGGCATAGTTTTCCATGATGACGCCCGATCGCCAAACTTCAAAGGGGCGGAGGCCAAGGACCCCACTTGGGAGTTCTTGGGCCAAGCTTTGAGAGTCGTTGATCCGCGGGCGAACGGTGAGGTCGGCAAAACTCCAATCGTGATAGTGGGAAAATTCAAGGAAGGTGGTTTTTTGGGTGTTGATCTCAAAATCGGGAGATTTGAAATCACTGATCATCCGGCTATCGCTAAGCTTATCCCACTGGACGTGGAATTTGGTGTACCCATCAGCGCTTTTGGTTTTGAAGATCCCTTGGAATCGGTAGCGCACTTCTCCATTCTCGTCTGGGAAAATCTTATCAAGCGCGCCATAATTCCCCATTTGAAAAACAGTCCGCTTGTTGTCAGAGAGGTAATCAGCCTCGATCGCACCTCCGGGTGCTAGTTGCTTCTCTTGCGTGTTGTAGCGCAAGTCAAAGCGGGCATACGCGTTAAAATTTTCATTGGAGTAAAAGCGGTAACGGGTTGAGAGTCTCGGGCCAAGACCCTTATCCCAAAGGAGGCGATAGCGGATGGGGGAATGCCTAAAACCGCTTAAGTCTGTTTTATAGGAGGGGAGCCACAGGAGAGGGAAGTTGAGGACTTTGAAACGGACGTCTTTGGCTGTGAGCTGGCTTTCATCTGTCACCTCAGCTGATTTTGCAGAAATCTTCCAGGGGTTGGATCTACTAACACTTGTTGTGAGATAGGATCCGTAAATGAAAAAGCTTCCATCTTCCTGCAGTTCAATCCAGTCTCCGCCTAAGTACCAACCCCCGTCTTTTGTCCGCCCATTCGTAAGAAATCCAGTCTTATTTACGAGGTCGTATTCCAGCTTTTCTCCGACAAAAATCCGGTCTTGGTACTCGAGCATCAAATCGCCTTCGGCGCAGATTTTTTGCTCGGTTTTGGTGTTGGTATAAATGATTTTGCATGCCTGGATACGCAGGCAGGGGGCAGAAATAACGCCGCCATTTGTAGTTTCTATAATCCCATCAGAGTACTGAGGGTCTTTCAGGTTGATGACAAACTCATCTGCAGGTTCTGCAAAAATCGGTGCAGTAAGAGCTAAGGATACGGCTATAGCGAGAGATCGGAAAGTCATAGTGAGGGGATTATATCCGATCCAGACAAATTATTGAAGTGTTCTTAAGAGAAGGCCTGCTAGGACATAACGATTTTTTGGATTGCCATCGCTGATGGCTTCGAGAAGAATCTCAATGCTCGTATCTTGCTGCTTGTCTGCTAGAGTTTGGTAGGCTTCGATTAAAAGCCTAGAGCTGTCTTCTGGTGTTAGCTCATGGGGAGAATCACTCAAGCGCTTGTCCATAGGTACTAAGGGTCTGAAGCGGATCATTTCACTGTTTTTATTTCGGTGGATCCATTCCTTTAAATACTGTTCATGCGGGCCTTCTTTGCCCATCCGGTAGAGGGCGAGGTTGCAGTAGGCGCGGATAAGAGGCATGCCCGCTTGCATACTTTTTCGTGTGAGAAGCGAAGTGGCACCAGGTGTTTGTAGATTCTCAAGTAGCATGACAAGGGGGCCAATGAGATCGGTTTGTCTACTCTCAAAAATCATTTCTGCAAGAGTTAGAAATGTTTCTTCGGAAAGGTGCATCGTATCGAGAAGAACCTGCTCGCGGATCGAGTGAGTAGCCCCTCGGACATCAAAAAAAGAACTGTCTTGTTGGGAGGTGGAGAAAACGGGTTTAAATGCCAATAGAGTCTTGCCAATAGAAATTTGAGGCATAAATCCCATATCTCTTGTGTCGCGAACGAGAAGTTCTAACAAAGCGGATTTGCAACGGGGGTCGCGGTGTTTGAGAAGGGAAAGGGCAGCGTTGATGCGGACGGCTAGATCAGGATGGCGGCAGAGCATAGCGAGGCAATCTTTGCCTTCAGGGACATCTGCAAGGGCTACGATAGCAAAGAGGTCACCTTGACTGGCTTTCTGGATGATGAATTCTTTTGCCTTGCTATCTCCAAGGAGATATAACGATCTGGCGGCAGAGAGCTGCACATTGAGAGGAGCATTTTCGAAAAGCCGCTTCAACTTAGCTACCGACCTCGAATCTCGTAGCATCCCAACAGCGTGCGCCGCAGCTTCCTGCTCGGCCACGTTTAGATGGGTGATGTTCATCCGAATGGTTGGAAGAAGGTCATCCCTTCCAAACCGGGCAGCGCTAAGGAGCGCCTCTACTCGTACGGATGAAACCTTGTCTTCCATCAAATGGCGGAGAATCGAAACCGCATCGGAAGTGCCAATCAGTGCAAAAAACTGGGGGAAGAAAAACCTAGCAGGAGGCGGAACGCGGTACATTAGTGATTCGATTTGTCCAACAGAGGTCTTATGTTTTCGTTTGGCAAGATGTAAAGCTGCTTCCATTCGGGCAAAAAAGAATTCCGACGACATGGCTTTGACCAGAATTTCATCACTGCGATCATCTTGCATCCCACCTAGAAACTGGATGGCGGCCACCTGCGTTTCTGCATGCGAGCTTTTGACCCCTGCTTCTAAAATGTCTAAAGAAGACGCTGCGCTGGCAATTCCAGAACCGTATATGGATAGGAGCTGCGTTTCTCTGTCTTGGCTACGAGCGCCTTGCTCGAGTAAGATAAAGGCCATTTGCTGGAGTATTTCAAAATCCTCTTTGCCCAGCTCCTTTTTATAGCGCGAGTATAGCTCAATAGACTTTTCCACTTCCCCGGCTTGCATAAGGTAAGTGATTTGGTTTTTATTGATTTCACCCCATAAAGAGGTGAAAGAGAGGATAGCAATGAGCAAAATACGCATGCTCCATTGATAGCAGTCTCTATTTTTGATCTCCAGAGAAAATTTTCCGCTTTTCAAAATTTGATTAGTGCGCTATCCTCCTCGGCCATGATTAACCCAGTGTCAGGGCCAACTAGGGCCGAATCACCAAAGGAAGCCAAGGCTTCCAAAGCGCCTACATCAAACTATGGCAGCACCATTCGCTCGGGGCGGAGAAATACATTCCCATTCATGAAAATGGCAGAAAAATACCTGCTCGAAATTTGGAACTGGGTCAAATACAATATCTTTTTTTGCGTTTTTGATGCTGAGGAAGAGAAAGAAGAGTCTTTGAAAAAACAGCTTGAGGAGTATGTAGAACTCTATTTTGATCGAGAAGCAGTTCCGTCAAATGAAAGAGCAAAAGAGCTGAGAAAGATCTATAGGGGACTCGACCCTGAAATCAAAGAAGAAATAGAGACGGCGATAGTCGAAATATTGAAAGAAGCTCAATCAGATCTTTCTGAAGCGAGGTTGAAAATTCTGGTAAAAAGGATTATCCAAAAACCCTTTAGCACGATTCAAGACAAAACCAAGCCCAAAGAGCAACAGAGAATACACGTCATGGGAAAAGCAATATTGCAAGTTGTCAACAAATTAGCCGGATACACGAAGGAGTAACAAATGGTGCAGATAAGTCCCGTTGGAATAAGATCAATAACAAACAGTGCAGAGACTCCTCAGCTCAAACATGCATCTAGCGATATCAGGTACGTAACGACAATTTGCTATGGAAGGAAAGGGGGAGTGGCCTCCAAACTCATTTGGGCTCCTTGGAATATTACCAAGTGGGTTGCATCTTCCATTTGGAGCTTTTTTCGAGGGTATGTTTTTTGCTGCTTCTATGACAGTAGTGAAATCGATTGGGAAGCAACAAAAGAGATATTCGATACAATCTATACGGCCGTGTTTCCAGCAGAACATGGCAATCATCCTACGGATCGGCAAAAAGCGTTTAAAAAGGAGTTCGATCGGTTATCCGTAGCAGCTCAAGAGCGTCTAAAAGAGCACATTTGTCTGGCTTTAGCTAAAAGAGCAGGGAAGAAAGAGGGTGCAGAGCAAGAGCAGTGGGTTAAAGAACATCACTCCAAGATCAAATTTAAAAGGGATTATCTCGACAATATTGCCAGCAACGACATAGTTAAGGCTGCAGTGAAAGCATTCCAGGCAGAAATTGAAGATCACACAAAGTAGAGACACTCGCATGTTGTACTTAATTTTTCAATTTGCTAGACTCCCTCCCGTCTTCACAACAAAGCATTGCCAAAATAGGGCAGTGCGACAAATTTAAAGGAGTAACAAATGGAAATCAGATCTGTTGGACTACCATCCCTTTTTGGGGGTTCTTCTACATCGGATGCTGCACGTGCATCAAATAGCGCTGGATCTTCAAGCGATTCAATCTCGTCAGCTGCCCCAAAAGAAGGGTGGGGATCTTGCGCATCAAGATGGTTATGCTTTGTACCAAACCTCGTTTGGTCAGTTTTGAAAACAATTGTAAGAGTAGTTTCTTGCAACATGCTTTGCGTAGATAAGCCTACCAAAGAAGAAGTACACGCAACCTTGAAAGAGGTCGTTGCAGTCTGGAAGGACAAAGAAGCAAAAGCAGAGGAAAAAGAGGCTGCTCTTGAGGGAATGTCTCCAGCCGTACGAGAAGAGATGCTCGATGTATATGTTGCTGAAAAACGAGGCGCACAGCTAGGGACAAAAGCCTCAGCAGAGAAAATCGCAGAATGGAATACTGAACATGCTCAAACAGTTCGAGAAGGTGCTGAAGCGCGCCTTGCTGCACGAGATGTCAGCTTGGTTGATAGCATGATCGCGCTTACAGCAAGCGATGCTTAAAAAAGCAAATTCTTGCAAATAAAATAAGGAGTGCTTGCGCACTCCTTTTTTTTGTCTCGGTTTTGAAAAAGTCTTTAATAAATTCCTTGCAAACCCTATAATGCCCGCCAAGAAACTCAAGACGAACTTATGGAGGTAAATCATGGTTCAAGTAAACTCAGTTGGAGCTGCACATAGCCCACAACCCGCACAGCCACGCACTAGCGTGAATCCAGTCGTGCATAGTCCCTTGTCTGTTTCAAGCATTGCACCTGGAACGGTAGAAGAAGGCGGCGGAATTCTTAGCTCAATTTGGTCTTCTATTAAATCTGTCTTCTCATATATTTTCTGTTGCTTTGGTTATTCAAGTAAAGTAGATGGGCTCGCTGCAGAAGAGAAGCAAGAACTAAGAGATACATTCATTGCATTGCGCGCAGAGTTCCTTTCAAAAAAATCTGAAATGACAGTAGAAAACTTCAAAGCATGGTGGACTCCTAAGTTTAGTGCATTAAGTGAAAAAGCTCAGCATCTACTTATGGTTGAAGATATGAAAGGTTGGGCTAGAACTAAGCTGAAAGATCATGAAGATACAGTCACAGAAGATATGGTAACGCAACATGCTGAGTCTCTATGTCTAGATGAAGATAATCGCAAAAAATCGCTTGCATTTGTCCGAGATTTGGATATTGCTAGAGCATCAGATGGTCAGGAATGGAATCCTATGGATAATACCATTCTACCTACCTACTTTGCTAATATCGCAAAACAGATGGAAGCATCAGAATAAGAACACATAGCATACTAAAAGACCTCTCATGTGAGAGGTCTTTTTTTTATAGGAGGTTATATGATTAGACCCGTAGGGCAAAGTATCTTAAACGTGACCAAAGCCCCAGAATCTAGTGCAAGTACTTCAGCGCCCCGCTCAACGGGCGATACCATTCAATCAAAAGAGAATACATCCTATGCCCAGAAAATGGGCGCAGCAGTAAAGTCGGCCTTCTCCTGGATATATATCCAAATGCGCCTCCTCATCTCAAAAGTGTTCTTTTGTTTTGACTCTCTTAAACTAAGCGAGACTCTAGTTGAAAAGTACCAAGGGATAGTGAAGGAGCTCGACGCAAAACATCACGCATTCAAAGAGCGGGCAAAGCGGTCCGATATCAAAGAGCTTCGTACGTGGTGGCGTTTAACTTTTGAGAATTTCCCTCGAGAGGTTCGTCGAATGCTTATCCTGGAGGATGTAAAGACCTATGCAGGTGATCATGCAGATATAGCAGCTTTTGCCGAAAAAAATTACGCCAAATACCATAGCCTGGCTCAGCAGTTTGTCCGCGAGCTAGAGACCATCAACGGAAACGATCCCCTCGACTATATACCTGGCTATCTCCAGAACATCATCGATCACTACCAGGCCAAAATCAAAGATTTAGGAGACGTTGATTAATTCTGCACTTTCATCTTCAGCGTCCTTTGGGCTAAAATTGCCACTTCAAAACTCGCTGAGTATCAATAGTCACCTCGTTTTTACAATGACAATTTTTTCTCCAAAGCACATCTGAATCTGAAAATCCAGCTTTAATCAGTGTCTCCTTTAGAAGCGAGAAAGCAGGCTTCGCCTACTTCCTGGTCCTTCTGGAGGGCCAGTTCAAATGCAAAATAAACGCTCTCTTGTTTTCATGTGGCTCTGAGAGACGACATCGAGGTGGGCGGAGTCCCGCCGAGATGCTCTCGCAGCCAATTTTACCGAAGTCATCGTCGCTCAAGACGACGGAATCGCTGGACAAAGCTACTGGAATTGGTGCGAAAAAATAACTATAGAGGTCCGACAACAGATGTTAACACTGTCTTAATTTTTCTTAGAGGAATTTTTTCTTGGTTTTTTTAGCAGGGGGCTCTTCGGTGGTTGCCTCGCTAAAGTCAATCCAGATGGGGGAAGACCAGGCAATGTGGCCGTCTTCTTGGAGGACGCGGATGTAGTAATAAGCAAAGGGTGTTTGCTCATCAGGGGAATCGAGGGCAATGTCATCGAGTTTGCGGAAGTCATCGTATTCGAATTCTGTGGTCACTTCTTTAGGATGAATTTTGTGCAATTCTTTGCCATTGCAGACAATGAGGATCTCTTTGATGGGAGCTGTGGCGCAAACAAAGCCGGTGATGTGGCGGTTGAAGGCAAGACCTGGTTTGTTATTTGTGGAGAGCTCTGTCCCCATTTGGCTGCCGGCAACATAGAGTCCAAGGACAATGCGAGCGCCGGTTGTAGCATAGCAGGAGCGGTTGTAGAGCGCTTGCATGAGAGTTTCGCGAGTCTGTTCGATGGCAACAATTCCTGTGAGGCCAGGGGAGTATTGCACTTGATCACTCTCAAAGAGGGGCTGGTAGATCCCTCTGTCATCCAGGCCTCCGGCTACAAATCCAAAGCGCATGTTTTTATTCAATGCGGCTCGAATGGATCCTTCAGCGGTTTCGTTTATGCTCTTGCCCGACGGGCTTTTGATGGGTCTGAGGTTGCCTTCTTTTTCGGTGCATTCACTACAACCCCAGGCATTGTAGATCTCTACGACTCGTTCAAAGTCGGGGTTGTAATCGGAAAAGTCGGTCTCATAGCCTTTTGCCATGGTGAACTCAGGAATCACGAGTACTTCTTTTGGACTGTGAATTTTCGTGATCTTTTTCAGGTTCGTATACTTGGAGTCTTTTTTGCGCATGAGAGGCTTATTGTCTTTCCAATAGACTATCTGGCGCAGACCTTCCCCTTCGTCACCGAGCCATTGCAAGCCCAGCATGGTAGTGAATCGGTTTTCTTCATTATACTCTTGGACATGGGCGCACGTCGCTTTCCAAATTTCGTTTGGTGTTTCGATTGTGCTTTCAAAGGGGGAAGTTCCAGCAAATTGAGTGCCTACTTCATCGCGATTTTGTCGCAAAAAGGTATCAATATTTTCTGCTGAGTCGGTCTTTTGTGATTCCCCGTGAAGCAGCCCCCAATAGATGCTATAATCGCTGTCGTTGAAACATTTGATGGGAGAAGAGTAAAAAATAGTATCGGTGCTAGTGCTTTTTAGCTGGATCCGGTAGATGCCAGCTTCGTTGAAATAGAGGTTGGGGAGGACAATGAACCCTGTCTCAGGTACAAAAAGCTTCCAATTGAGGCTTTCTCTTAGGAAGTCGTAGGTGAGCTCGATGAGTGTCCCTTCAGGGGCGTTGCTCGTTAGGTTGCCGAATGCATCTTCAAAGCGGACGACAATATCAAATCGTCGGTTTTTAGACACCATCGAAGGGGCGAAAATCCGGATGTTGTCTAATGCATTGCCTCGTACGTCGATGGTAAAGATTTCGGGGTCTTTGTAGTCTCCTTTTCCCTTTGGATCGATGTACAGGTGAAACGGTCGTCTTCTTTGTGTGACTGATTGGGCTTGGATTCCTTTTGAGGGATCTTTGCTTGGATTTCCCAAAAAGAACTCAAGAATTTCGCCGGCTTTTAGTTCATCAGGTAGAGTGAATTCAAACGCAGGGGCGTAATTACTTGGAATTTCGATTTCTTCCGGATAGAGGGGCTGCTGACCAGGAATAGCAAGCCAGATAAGGGCATTGCCATCTTTTGGGTCACATTCGGGGATTTCCCAATCGGTTGGGCGGCCTTGCATAACGAGATCAAACTTGAGTTTGGTCCCCTTAGGGAGATTTGAGGATAGTGTGTAGGAAAATTTCCAAGTCTTCACCTCTCCTGCGAGGGCGAAATTGGGCTCTGTAAGGCAAATAGATCGTCGCATATTAGCGCAGTATGCCTTCTCCTGCTTATATTTTAAAGTGATTAATGCGAAGTAATCCTAATTTTTTCGATCATACGCTCAGAAGAGCTGAGAATTTCGAGATCAAAAGTGTCTTGATGAAGTTTCCACCCCTTAGAAGGGATCGCTCCGGCTTTATGGAATACAAAGCCGCCAAGTGTATCGTATTCGGGGCTTTGCGGAATGAGAACGCCTAGTTCTTCTTCGATATCGATGATAGTCATTTTGGCATCTACAATCCACCCTCCAGAAGGAAGGGGAGTAAAGAGGGCTTCTTCGTCATGATCTGTTTCGTCAGCAATTTCTCCGACGAGCTCCTCTAAAATGTCTTCAATCGTAACGATCCCTTCTGTTCCGCCATACTCATCAACTACTATCGCAAGGTGAATTTGCTTTACTCGAAACTCTTGCAAAAGCTGAGAGATTTTTTTTGTTTCAGGCGTGTAGACGATCGGCTTTAGAAGTTTTTCGATCGGGGCGTCGAGATCTTTTGAATCGTTTAAGTAGATGTTGAGCAGGTCCTTGTAGTAGAGGGTCCCAATGATATTATCGACGCTTTCTTTCCAAATAGGAATTCGGCTGTAAGCTTCTTCGATAAAATGTTTCGCTGCCTCCTTGACGGGGGTCTCGGCATCTAGGGTGAACATGTCGATCCTAGGGACCATTACTTCACGAGCAATCCGCTCTTTGAAAGAAACAACAGAGAGAATGAGTTTCTGATCATTGGGATCTAGTGTGGGTGCAAATTCAGAGTCATGGAGGATCTCAAGGATCTTATCTTTGATGGCAAATGTTGATTTTGAAGGGAGGAGTTGCAAGATCTTATATAAAAGAATTGCTAGGGGGTAGAGGGGTAAAAGGAAGAAGGAGGCAATTTGCGCTAGCGTTTTGAAGAAAAATTCGGGCCGCGCAAGTGAGATAGCGCGCATTAGAAAGTCGATTATAAGCGATAGGCCTAAAAGGATGAGTCCGAGGGATGTGAATTCCCACAGAGTGGGTTCTTTGGGCAAAAAAGCCATAGCAAAGAGAAATGCAGAGATAGTGTAGCAGACGAGGAAAACATTTTTTGAAAGGGTGAAGATGTAGTTTGAAGCGTTTCTCTTGGATTTTTTGAAGAAAAACTTCGCAGGGCCTCTTTGGCTAGCAGCAAGTTTCTCTGTCTTGGCTTTTCCAAGCATTTGCATCGAGGTGGAAAGGCCTGTGATGAGTCCAGAGCCAACGAGGAACAAGAGTGCAATTATGGGTGATTCAATCATTTTCGTATCTTAACCCCTAATCGGTTTTTCGTAAGGAGGTTCATCCATTTTTTTTCTTGCTCGCGCATAGTAGATGCTTTTTCTGGCGTCGTATCTTCGTAGCCCATTAGGTGGAGGAATCCATGAACAACATAGAGGGTGATTTCATCTTCTAGGTTGCCACCATGTTCTTTCACATACTCTTGAGCGACTTTGGGACAGACAAAGACTTCTCCTAAAAAGTGGGGATCATCGAAAGGGAATGTGATGCAGTCGGTGGGGGAAGGGTCATCGAAGTGGGTAGCGTGGAGTTGGGAAATTTTTTCTTTCCCTATAAAGTGAATAGCCATTTCTTCTTTTTGAACCTGGCCCAGAAGGAACTCGAGGGTCTCCTGCGCAGAAGGAAGAGAAATGGCTATTGATCTCTGAGAATTGGTGACCAAGGTCTACTCAGTAGGCGTTTTGGGAAGACCGGTTGCTTTCTTGTTTTCACCGTCTTTCCATTTACCCAATTTTTTTAGGATGTCAATGCGTTCAAAGCGTTTGAGTACATTGCGCTTCTTTCCGCCTTTTCCTGATTTTCCATAACTTTGGTGTCTAGACATAACTTACTGATCCTAGTTTAAGATATTTTGGGAACAAAAAATGTTTTTGCTATATCTCCCTCGAGAGCATTCGAATGCTCTTTAAATCCTTTGGGGAGATTGTCCTTTTTTGCTCCTGTCTTTGGTTGTGGAGGTTTGCATTTGCGTGGGCATTTTGCTCGCCTTTCTGCTTGTTTACTGATGCGTGTCATGAGATTACTCCTTCGAAAACAATTGACAATTGTACAAAAAACTCAAGTGGAAATCAACTTTAAAAATTTTCTTTGTTTGCGGGCTTTGGAGGAACTGCCCCCGGATGGATCACACCACAGGAGACGATGCACTTGATAGCATCTTCTGGCTTCATGTCGAGGTAGACCAATTCTTTTTTTCGATACATCAGGAGAAAGCCGGTTGTCGGATTGGGTGTAGTAGGAATGAGAACAGAAATGAGCTCGTCTCCTACCGACTTCGAGCATTGAGGAGGAGCTTCCCTTGCTACAAGTCCAAGCATATAGGATGCCGTGCTGGGATAAGGGGCTAATACGACTTTCTTGAATGTATTCTTATCACTCACAAACAGAGTTTTGATGATCTCCTGTGTAGTCTTATAGACCGTGTTAACGATGGGGATTTTGTGCAAAATTTTGTCCCCAAGGCGCAAGAGGGCATTAATAAAAAACCAGCGGGTAATCATTCCCAAACAAATGGTGAACAAAAAGAGGGTGAGAAGAATCAAAAACTGGCTAAAATATTTGATGACCTGTTCAGGGCTTAAAAACAAAAATCCCTTATTGACGATGTTGAGTTGGGCTAGAAAGTTGGAGACGAGGCCCACAAAGGGCTGTGTCAGCAAACGGATTAAAAAGCCAAGCACCAGCACAGTGACTGTGAGGGGGAGGAGGAGAACAAGACCAGTAATAAAATGTTTTTTCATGTTCTAAGCAATTCTATATCGTATCGGATTGCAATGCAAGCGGATTTGAGGAGATTTTTTTCTGTTGTAGATGATTGTCGGTGTCATGTAAAATATTTATCAACATCTTAACCTAAAGGAGCTAGCATGCGGTGTAATCGTTTTTTTTTATGGGGAATCATTTTTCTTTTTCCTCGTCTTTTGAGTGGGCAAACTGAAGCTTATATTACTCATTTTGGTGATGCTAGTGTGAGTATAATTGATACGAGCACACAGACCGTGCTTGCGACAGTAGCTGTAGGGACCTCACCCTTTGGTGTTGCGACCGCAACTGATATAGAAAGGGCTTATGTTAGTAATACCGGAAGTGGCAACGTTAGTGTAATTGATGCTTCTACAAGAACTGTGGTTGCAACGATTACAGTTGGGAGCTCACCTTTTGGTATTGTATTCACGCCCGATGAAACAGAAGCATATGTTGCAAATTTTGGAAGTACAACTGTCAGCGTAATAGACACAAGTTCAGAAATAGTAATCGCAACAGTTACCGTTGGAACAACGCCTCAACAAGTTGCAGTAAGCCCAGATGGTTCACAGGTCTATGTTGTAAATGCTGGTGGCGCGGACGTGAGTGTAATTGATACAAGTACAAAATTGGTCACAGCGACTATAGGAGTTGGCACTTCTCCAGCTGGCCTTGCATTTTCCCCAGATGGAACTGAAGTGTATGTAGTGAATTCGGATGATGACAATATCAGCGTAATCAACACTGCATCACAGACTGTAGTCGCAACAATTGATACGGGAGCAGGAAGCCAACCTTCCAAGGTTGCGTTTCATCCAAATGGATTGGAAGCATATGTTTCAATCGATTCCCCATCTGAGGTGCTTGTTATTGATACGTCTACGAGAATGGTGAAAATATGTGTTATTGCAGATACAGGACCAAGATGTATCGCCTTTCAACCAGATGGAAGTGAAGCCTATGTCGCCCTACTAGCGAGTACGGATGTTCTAGTTATTGATTCTGTGACAAAAGACTCGACCAGAATTCCTGTGGGAAATACTTCTTTTGGCGCAGCTATATTTGGTGAAGGCGGCAACGGTGGTTTTGGAAACTTGAGAGTTCAAGTAAGTCAGGGAAAAGATACTTTCTTAACCCAAACTGAGCTTTTCAATGTCATCACTTGGCAAACTCCAGAAGTACAACCTACCAGTTACGAAATTTATCGTGATGAAGCGCTCACTGATTTAATTGGAGTGGTTGCTGGCACGGCAAATGAGTTCATCGATCATAATCGAAGAAAAAACGAGGTCGATACCTATGTTGTCATTGCCCTAGATAATGGTATGGTGATTGCTAGGGATAGCACTTCATTTGGTCTTGAAGCTTCAAATGGGCCCTTTTCGTATAAGAAATCTAAATATGCTAAATGGCTAGAGTAACATTAATTATTCTTAGGAGACACTGATCAATTCAATTCCTCAGATCTTCGGCCCATTTGGCTCGAATCTCTGAGAAAGCAATTAATCAGTGCCTCCCTTGCGTGAGCGCTTTTTCTTAGGCTGGTCGACGAGTCGCCATTTGCTCTCTAAATGGATGAGATCGACCATTTCGGGGTGCACCTGGATTTCTTTGCCGACGGTGTAGCGAACTTTTGTCTTTTCCCCTTCAAGCATAGGTGTTTTTTCGTCATAGATGAAGTAGTCACTTTGGAGATCTGAGACGTGGAGGAACCCTTCTAAGAAGAGATCCTGCACTTCAAAAAAGAAGCCAAAGGGTTTGATTTTGGTAACGTGGGCCGTGTAGTTGCGGTCAGGATCTTCTCCCGTCCATTTTTGCAAGAGACGATGCTTCTTCAATTTTTTAACTTGCATTTCAGCTTTGAATGAGGTCCGCTCTTTCTCTGATGCGCTATCTCCGATCTTCTCGAGGTTGAGGTCTTTGGGTTCTTCACCGAACAGGAGTCGTTGGGTGACAAGATCGCTATAGCGGCGGATGGGGCTTGTGAAGTGACAGTAGTGTTCAAGAGCTAGCCCATAGTGCCCTACGTTCTGGGGGGAATACAAGGCAAGTTTGAGGTTGCGGATGAAGGCAACGGCTAGTTGCTGGCTGAACGGGGAATCCTTTGCTTGTACAAAAAGTTGTTGCAGATCTTGTTGGGAGGGTTCTTTAGGAAGAGAAAAACCAAATGTTCTGGCAAGGGCAAAGAAGTCCTCTAGGTTTTGAGCGTTTGGTTCTTCGTGGACTCGGAAGAGTTGCGATTTGCCCAGCTTGTCAAGATGAGTTGCGACAGTCTCATTGGCTTTAAGCATGAACTCTTCTACGAGTTGGTGGGTGATGTGGTATTGCTCGATTTTTACGCCGGTGGGCGCCCCTTTTTCATCTACTACAATGATCATTTCAGGTAGTGAAAAATCGATGCTGCCCCGCTCAGAACGCTTTTTCTTAAGGAGTAGACAAAGCTCTTCCATCTCTTTGATCGCTTTGGCGTAGGGGCTTTTTTTCTTCCCCTCTAAAACGTCTTTGGCATCGCCGTAGGTGAAGCGCTTTTGTGATTTGATAAAACTTCGTTTTACTTCGCTAGAAAGCAATGTTCCATTGCGGTCAAAGTGCATCAATGCCGAAACGGTGAGGCGGATGACGCCTTGTTTTAAGCTGCAGAGGTTATTCGATAGCTCTTCGGGTAGCATGGGGACACATTTACCGGGGAAGTAGGTCGAATTGCTTCTGGCAATGGCTTCTGTATCGAGGGCACTTTCTGGGCGGACGTAATGGGCTACATCGGCGATGTGCACGCCGAGAAAGTATTCTCCCTTTTTATTCTTTTCAATCGAAAGGGCATCATCAAAATCTTTAGCCGTGTCGGGGTCGATGGTAAAGCAGGGAGTTTTGGAGAGGTCGAGTCTTCCCTTTAAATCGCTCTTGCCTACCTGTTTTCCAAACTTCTTTGCCTCTTCGATCACTTCTTTGGGAAATTTTTCTCTTAGCTGAAATTCTTCAACGGCTGCTTCAATGTCAATCGAGGGATCGTTGATATGTCCAATTTTGCGGGCCACCTCGCAGGTGGTGGGATTTTTTTGATCGCCCCACTCTAGCACTTTGAGGGTTAAACGGTCTCCGACTTTAAGCTTATTCTTCTCCCCGTTAAGTACAACAACGGGCTTGGCTTCACCCAAAATAGGAACGTAGGCTAAAGTTTTTGACTCGCCTATGTAATCGATTGTCCCAGCGACATGAGTTCGGGCTCGTTTAATGATGGAAAGGATCTCTCCTTCGGGCCCTTTATCGGGTTTTTTCGATTTGAAATTGACGGCCACCTCGACGATATCACCATCGACGGCCTGCTTGGTCAGGTGTTTGGGAATGAAGACGTCTTCTTTACACTTTTCCCGGTCATCGGGGATGATGAACCCAAATCCTCTGGGATGCATACGAGCGGTTCCAGTGATGGTGGGCAAATCTTTTTTAGGGGGGGATTTTTTTTTAGAGGGGCGCCTAGCCATACTTGTACTATACGCTCCCTGAGAGTTTAATGTCTCTCTTTTCCAGGAAAGAGATGAGGTTTTGTGCCCCGTCAAATTGGTGGCTATCGATCCCTATGTCCTTGGCAGCTTCTACGTATTCCAAAACATCGTCCACATAGAGGCACTCACCGGGCAGAGCCTTGGCAAGTTCTAGCGCTTTGTCATAGATGGTTTTTTCTGGCTTACGTGCCTTTACCTCATAAGAGAGGATGAAGCCATCAAAGAGCTTTAGGAAAGGGAATTGCTTCTCCACCTGCCAAAAGTGGGCTTCACAAGTATTGGAAAGGAGTATCAAAGTGATATTTTGCTTTTTTAAGGCCTCTAAAATCGGGGGCATATCTTCTTTTAATGAAAAAATGGAGGAGGTGGCTTGGAGGAGTCCCTCGTAGTCGAGTTTTTTTTTGGAGAGTTGGCAAAAATGCTCGTGAAGAGTTTGGCTATCGATGGCGCCTCGCTCATATTCTTCGCTAAGTTTTTTTTCAAAAAGGTGGGCTTTGACAAGATCAAGATCTAGATCACAGTATTGCGAAAGATTTTGGCACATCTTCTCATGGCTAAAATTGATGAGTACGCCGCCCAGATCAAAAAAAATGGTTTTAATGCTCATATCTTTCCATAACCCTCTTACTATACTTGTGGCATAATTTGGAAAAACCTGCATCAGTTTTTCCATTTTCGAGCACGCCCCAGTAGGCATCGAGGTGCCAGGCTCCATGCTCTGATAGAAATAGGGTCCAGGCATGGCGGCCTTGCGGGATCTCTTCGCGGATAAGAAAAATCTCTCCCTTTAAGATTCCTTCATTGATCAGTTGTTGAATTAAGTAGGTGGTGGTGAGGGCATAGTGGCGACAGACACCGGTTTTGGCATCGAGAAATATTTCAAGCGAAACATCGGGAAACGATTCTTGTTTGCCAATGAGATCCCAAAGTTCGGTCTCATTCGAATTTTCCAAATCAAAGAGCTCTTCTTGGACGTAGCAAATCACTGTCTTGAGTATCTCTTCTTCGGTCTTTTGGAGTAAAGTTTGAGTCGCTTGATTTAAAAGGGGAGCCCGATTGGGATCGACGAGGATCACCTCCCGCGGACTTTTCCCCGGATATGAGAAGGGCCCTTCAGGAATGGTCTCTTCAATAGGTGGAAAAATATATGAGAAAAGAAGGAAAAATAAAAGAAGCATTAGTTAGGAAGTTCGGTCTCCTTTTGTTGTTCATCTAGAGATTGAGCAGAGACATGCTAGGTAAATAGTCCGTGCCTCGAAGATGTATACTCTTTTTTCTTTATTTTTCTGGTGGTGATGGGCGAGTAGCCTCTATAAGAGAGATCATGCGCCCCCCTCCTCCATGGGCTCTATAATAGTCTGAGGCGTAGTAGCAGAATGCCCGTTCTGTGACAGATTTAATCTCGGGACAATAATTTTCCCTCACAACGAACGCTTTTCTTTCTTCGACTTCTTTTTCAGGTAGTTGATCAAATTTTACTCTTAGATTTTCTAGTGATATAGCCATTTTAATCCTCTATTTTCCTATCAGTTTGTTGGCGGGGAGGGTGTTTGAGAGAGGTTATACCCACCCTCTTTCTCGCATGAAATCTTCAGCAGACATATGGTGGAATACTCGTTTTTCGAGAGATTCAATCGTAGGTAGATAATTAGTTTCTTTAACGAATTCTTTGTATTCGGTCATTTTTTCAGAAGATAGGTTGTCAAAATTTTGTTGCGTAGTTGGTTGTATTGCCATTATTACCTCTTTTTTTAGAGGATATTATAGCATCTCCTTCCTATTTTTGGTAGCGTTGGTAGGCGAGAAGGGTATTGGAGAGGAGCATGGCGATGGTCATGGGGCCCACGCCGCCGGGGACCGGGCTGATGGCCTGGCACTTAGGGGCGACGGATTCAAAGTCTACATCGCCGACGAGCTTGTCATCTAATTTATTGATGCCCACGTCGATCACTGTGGCCCCTTCCTTGACCATATCGGCGGTGACAAAGTGGCTTTTGCCAATGGCGGCGATGAGGATATCGGCCGAACGGCAAATGGTTTCTAAATTTTTTGTTTGGCTATGGGCAACGGTCACGGTGGCATTGGCGCCCTCTGCTTTTTGCATGAGGAGAGCGGCCAGGGGTTTGCCGACGATATTGCTGCGGCCGACGATCACAACATGTTTGCCGCTGGTATCGATGCCGGCGTGTTTCAAAAGGATAGTGATTCCGTAGGGGGTACAGGGAAAAAAGCCGGTTTTTTCTCCGATCAGGAGCCTACCGACATTGAGGGGGTGGAAACCATCCACATCTTTTTTTGGATCAATCGATTCTAGAATTTTTTCGGTGTGGATGTGCGAGGGCAAGGGGAGTTGTACGAGGATCCCATCGACAGTTTTGTCTTCATTGAGCTTTTGGATGAGGATCAGAAGCTGATCTTCAGTGGTGGAATCTGATAGTTCATGATCGATCGAAAGGATCCCCACTTCCTGGCACTTTTTTTTCTTTCTTTTGATGTAGGCGATAGAAGCTGGGTCTTTGCCAACGAGAACAAAGGCAAGAGCTGGTTTTCGTCCCTGAATTTTTAGTGAAGCCTGCTTAAGTTGGGTTTCAATTTCAGCTGCAATTTTTTTCCCGTCGATGATCAAGAAAGCCTCCATCTTTTAAAGGAAGTATATAAAAAGAGGGGGCAGGAAAACCAGAAGAAAGCGTAGGTAGCGTCTACTAGGGGCATCCACAGGGGGGCTCGAACGAGGAACATCCCTTTGAGTACGAAAAAAATTGAAGAGATCAGTCCAGTGAGGAGGGGCAGGGAAAAGAGCCGCTCTTCATAGAGCCATCTCTTAAAGCGGTAGGAAATAAGGGCCGTTAGTAGGGTGAGCAGAGCATAGAGGCCAAAGTGGGTGTCAAAGCTTAATAGGTCAGAGAAGAGGCCGATGAAACAAGAGGTCCACAGGATTGGCAAGAGAGGATATCGCTGGATGCAAGGTGCGAGGACAGGGGCAAAATAAAACAAATGAAATGAACTAAAGAGATAGAAACCAGCTAAAGCGAGAAGGAAAAAAATCCAAATAGGTGCTCTGATCATGTCTTCACAAGGATCTGGCTTGCATGCCACTTATAGGCTGTCTCAATGATCTCATCTAAGCTATATTGAGGCGTCCAGTCGAGATGTTCTTTCGCTTTTGTTGTGTCTGCAACTAGAGCGGGGAGTTCGGCGATTTTTTTGTTGTCTACGTTTACCTTGATAGTGCAGCCGGTTACCTCTTTCGTTTTTTCGATGATTTCCCATACTGAATATCCTTTGCCTACGCCCAAATTGAACACTTCAGGTTTTTGATTTTTTTTGAGCCAATGAAGAGCTGAGACGTGAGCGTTTGCAAGGTCAGTTACGTGGATGTAATCTCGTACCGCGGTCCCATCTGGTGTGCTCAATGTGTCGTTGTAGATGGTGAAGGGTTCTTCTTGAGTAAGAGCGGTAGAGATGAGTCTAGGGATCAAGTGGGTTTCTGGGTTGTGTGCTTCTCCAATTTCTTTATCAGGATCGGCGCCTGCGGCATTAAAATAGCGGAGAGAAACTGCATTTAAACCGTGGGCGTGATGAAAATCTTCAAAGATCTGCTCGGTCATCCACTTTGTTTTCCCGTACGGATTGATGGGGTCTTTGGGGTGTATCTCATCCATAGGGAGGTACTGGGGGAGGGCATAGACAGCTGCGCTACTAGAGAATACCAGAGACTGGACATCATGCCGGGCCATGGCCTTAAGGAGGGTAAGAGACCCGATCACGTTGTTGAAGTAGTGTTTGTATGGATCTTCAATGGACTCGCGCAAGTGGATAGATCCGGCAAGATGGATAACGGCTTCGGGTTTATATTCGACAAAAGCCTTTTCTAGATCTTCTGTGTTTTGGAGGTCACCGTAAAAGAAAGGTCCCCAACGGATGGCCCACTCATGTCCATGACTTAAATTGTCAAATGTAACAGGGGTGAAGCCGGCAAGTTTTAGAGCTTTGCAAACATGACTTCCTATATATCCTGCTCCTCCGGTGACTAGTATTGTGGACATTAATATGCTCCTTTAGGGAAAAGCAAAATATAAACCGTTTTGCATATGATTTTCAAATCGAGCCAAAAGCTTTGAGTGTTGACATACTCTTCTTCAAAATTTATCCGCTCTTCTAAAGAGAGGTCACTTCGTCCTTTGAGTTGCCAAAGGCAGGTGATTCCAGGCTTCACTTTTAGAATTTTATCGGCACGATTTTGGTATTTCGACTGGATTTCTTCTCTCGCTTGTTCTGGTGTTCGAATATCAACGGGTCTTGGCCCTACAATACTCAATTCTCCTTTTAAGACATTCCAAAACTGCGGAATTTCATCAAGAGAAGTTTTTCGTAAGAATTTCCCAATTGGCGTTCTGCGTGGGTCGTTTTTTAGTTTTAGATAGGTATCCCATTCTTGTTTTAGCTGAAGATTTTCTCTTAAAAGTTGAGGGAGTATTTGATCTGCATTCACAACCATGCTGCGGAATTTTACACACCAAAAAAGTTTGCCATTTTGTCCCATGCGCAAACCTTTATAAAAAGCAGGTCCTTTGGAGGTCAATTTCACAAGGAAAAAGAGGAGAACATAAAAAGGAGAAAAAGCAATCAAAAAAAATAGGCTAAAAGCAATATCGAAAATCCGCTTTTTCACTAGGAACTTACCGCCTGCTGTTTGAATATTTCTCCAGCTAAAATTTGCAATTTGCCTTCCTTGCTTGGCAGAGTATCTAGGATGGCAGAGGATTCTCTAGCAAGTTCTTCCACTTTTTCCACTAGGATCTCCTGGCCAAAAATAAGGCTTGCTCCATCCCCATCAGAAAGATCGTCGAGCAACTGATAGGCTAGCCCCAAGTGCTCACCAAGTCCTTTGAAGATGTGTGTCTCCACTCCTGCAAGGATCGCACCAAACTCTAGAGCAGTAGAAAAGAGAGCTCCGGTCTTTTTTAATGCCATCTCCTGCCAACCATGGCTGTTTTCTTCAAGGTCGAGGACTTGCCCTCCAATCATCCCTTGAGCTCCCGAGCGGGTCGCTAGAGTTTTTGTAAGGGCCACTTTCTCGGCATCAGTGAGATCTCTAGAATTTGCAAGAGTTTCAAAGCCGTAGGTGAGGAGAAAGTCACCTGTCAAAACAGCAAGACTCTCTGAATAGGCTCTATGGAGGGAAGGTTTCCCTCGTCTCTCATCGTCATCATCCATACAAGGGAGATCGTCATGGATGAGTGAGTAGGTATGGATCATTTCGAGGGCCGCTGCAGGATAGAGTCCCTTTTCTATTTCCACGTCATAAAGATCCAAAACGGCAAGACATAGTAGCGGGCGAAGTCTTTTTCCTCCCTCTAAACTGTAAAGAGCGGCTTGGCAGAGCGGATCGTTTTCGTTAGAAAAGAGTTGCAAAAGGGTCTGGTCAATACTGGCTTTTAAGTGGTGCATGCGTTTACCTGTATTGATGGTTTCCCTATGCAATGGTATTCAAATCCCAGCTGCTGCATTTCGCTTGCCTTATAGAGATTTCGGCCATCGAAAACGACTTGGTTACGCATCAAAGCTCTGATTTTTTGAAAGTCTACGGATTGGAATTCGGGCCATTCAGTAATGAGCAAGATCGCGTCGGCCCCTTTTGCTGCATCATATTCATCCTGGCAGAAAGTGAGCTGATCAGCTTCTTCTATCTGCTTTTTGGCCTGCTCCATGGAAACTGGGTCAAACAAACGAAGCTGAGCTCCATTTTCTCTGAGCATAGAGATGAGAGTTAAAGAAGGCGCTTCGCGCAAGTCATCGGTGTTGGGTTTAAAAGATAAGCCCCAAATGGCAAACGTTTTGCCCTCAAGAGATCCGAAATAGCCTGCAATCTTCTCAAAAAAAGCCCATTTCTGCGCCTCATTGATTTCTAAAATCATCCGGAAAAAAGCTGAAGAGTGCCCGTGATCTTCTGCGATCGCACAGAGGGCATCGACATCTTTAGGAAGGCAAGAACCGCCAAAACCAACACCTGGTTGAAGATACTTTTTCCCGATCCGTGGATCCGCGCCGATGGCTACGCGTACTCGGTCGATATCAGCGCCTACTTTTTCACACAGCCCCGCTAGGTGGTTCATATAGGAAAGACGAAGGGCGAGCATTCCATTTGCAGCGTACTTAGACAGCTCAGCAGAGGCAATGTCCATCACCTGGATCTTTTCCTTAAAAGGGGCATAGAGCTGCTCGAGAATGGCCTGCGAGTGGGTGTTCTCAACACCAAGGATGATCCGGTCGGGATTCATACAGTTGTAGACTGCTGAACCCTCCTGGAGAAACTCTGGATTGGAGACCACATCAAATTCGATGCCTCTGCCTCCCAATGCTCGAAGCAACTTTTGGCGCACCTTCTCAGTTGTTCCAACAGGTATCGTCGATTTATTGATGACTAGAATTCCCTCTTCCATATGCTTTGCAAGACTCTCTGCTGCAGCAAACACATACTGGTAGTCACAGCTGCCGTCCTCATTAGACGGAGTTGGAAGGGCTAGAAAACAAAGTTCAGCTCCTTTGAGAGCATCACTGTATGAGGTGGTAAAACAGAGTCTTTTCGCATTTACCCCTCTTTTTACGAGCTCTTCGAGACCAGGTTCAAAAAAGGGGACAATACCTGAGAGGAGTTGATCGATTTTGCTTTCATCGACATCGAGACAAGTGACTTGATTGCCCATTTCGGCAAGACAAGCGCCTGTGACAAGACCTACGTATCCAGTTCCAATAATTGTGACTTGTTTCATTCAGCTTCATTATAGAGCCGTCCCTCTTTTAAAAAAAGGAGCCGGTCGAGGCGAGAGGCAAAATCTTGGTCATGTGTAACAACGATCAGCGCAGCTTCTGCCTGTTTCGCCATAGAAAGAAGCAAGTTCTGGATGTCATCAGAGTGGCTTTGGTCGAGATTCCCTGTCGGTTCATCTGCTAAAATCAGATCGGGTTCATTGATTAAAGCTCTAGCAATGGCAACCCTTTGTTTCTCTCCTCCGGAGAGATATTTTGCCAAAACCTTTTCTTTACCTAAGAGCCCTACTGCTTGTAGAAGCTCCTCGCCACGCTCTATAGATCCTTGCTTTCGATGAATCCTAAGCGGCATCAAGATGTTCTCGAGCACAGTGAAATCCTCAAGAAGATGATACGCTTGGAAGATAAAGCCAATATGCTGATTGCGAAGAGAAGAGACCGTAGAACTTGTGGGCTTGCTTCCACAAATGCGCACCACCCCTTTGCTGGGAGTATCGAGTGTTCCAAGGAGGTGAAGTAGAGTACTCTTGCCCTCTCCAGACCTGCCCATAATGGCGACCGTCTCGCCCTTCTTGACAGATAGAGAAACCCCTTTGAGAATTTCGATACCGGGAAATTCTTTGAATAAATTTTCTGCTTCTAATGTCATTCCGCCCTCAAGCTATCACAGGGTTTAAGTCTAGCTGCTTTGATTGCGGGGAAAAGACCTGCAATCAAGGCAAGAAGGGGAGTTGTGATCGCGGCAAAAAGGAGAGCTCTGGGACTGATCTCCCTGGGAAGGGAGGTTCCAAAAAACTGAGAATTGAAAGCCTCATGTCCTTGGATCAGACTTAAAAAACTCACTAAATGATCGATGTTCTTTAGTGTGATATGCGCAAGCAATAGCCCAAGTAAGCAACTAAAAAGACCCAAGCTTGCGCCGCTAAAGGCAAAAATTGAGGCGATGCTCCGCCTTTTTGCTCCCATAGCGCGTAGAATACCAATCTCTTTCTTTTTATCAGAAACGAGCAAGATCAAAAGAGAGATGATATTCGTGCAAGCCACAAGCATGATGAGAATACCGATCATCGTAAAGAGATATTTATCGCTTTGAAACTGCTGCATGAGATCCTTAGCAAAATCGTACTCTTTATAGGTTTCAACCTTCCAGTATTTGGCAATCCCCTTTTTCTCCAGCTTCTCTAAAAGAGCCTCTTTGACCTTGTGGGCATCAGAGAGATTGGGGAACCAGACAAAGATTTGATTGGACTCAGATTTTTCCAGGGTGAAGGCACTCTCTGATGCATTGACCTCTTGAGTAACAGAAGGAGGGACGAGGATGCATTTGTTGCCCACAGCCATAATACCTGGGTCATAGAAGCCAGCGATATAGATGGGGATCTGCATCTCTTTTGCCCCAGAAATAGAGGCAGAGGAGTAGGCTAAAAAGCCTCCATCACCAATTCGAACACCATTCTCACGGAAATTTTTTGCTACGAGAATACCCGTTGCATCCTTTTGCCTTGGCAGAACATAAGAGCGATCTTTAGAGAGATAGGGCCATAGAGGGACATGGGTAGGTTCGTTTGTAAAATGGTCAGTAAATTTTGCCTTGGCAATCGATAGCCCTTCCATGGGAACCTTGCCCTTGAGCGTTTGATTTTGCAATTTGGAGACAATCTGAAAGGCATCCTCTTCTTGACCTATTACGGAGAAGGCCATCTTGCCGTAGGTGAAGAGGGGAATTTCATTATCTAAAGGGATTTCTGGGTCATTCTCTGCTTTATAAAAAAGGTGACTGCCCCGCCTTTCAACTGTCGCCTTTGTTTCTTCCCCGTCTGTTGGGATCAAGAGGTGAGAGATTTGCCCTTTGTGCGTGTAGCCTCGTGTAGTAAGGGGAATTTTTTCTGGAAGCAGTTCAATGGGAATGCGCCAAAGATCTGATCTTGCTTTCAGTTCCTGCACCTGCACATTTTCTAACACGGACCTGCGCGTTTCTTCCTCATTAGAACGATTCGATAGAAAGAAGAGGTGGTCAAGGTCTTCTTCCGTTGGAGGGAGTAAAAGCTTATCTAGTGAGGGATTGTTTGTTGGAAATGAGGTGAGGTAGGAGACGCTAGTGAGCTGACTTTTCACTTCTTGAGGGCTAACCCCTCCATTTTCTCTACGAACAAGGTCGAGCCTTAAAAGAGCGCCACTCATTTCTACATCTTGAAAAGCAATCCCAGGAAAACTTCCTTTAAGCGCCTCTAAGGTAGAAAATGTATCCTTTACAGGATCGAGCAGTTGTCCACTAGTATTCCGGTCGGCATGAGAAATACCTGGGGGCAGACTCTCGTCAAAGTCCGAATCATAAGGGTCAGACATCAAAGACCTGGCCTTTTCCCCAATTGTTTTTGATAGATATTGAGAGGAGGCGCTGTAGCGATCGACATTGTAGTAGTAAGAGTTAAAATACTCACTTGTGGGCTGGAGTCTTAAAGGGGCGTTGAGAGCTGTGAGTTTTTGGACCCAATTTCTCTCAATTCCTTCCGTGACCGATAGGAAGACTACGACGAGCCAGACGACAAGAGTGATAACAAGAACGGAAACAAGCGCGATTAGAGAAACCGATAGCTGTTTCCGTTTAGGTGTAAGATATTTTTTTATGAAGGAAAGTTCAAATATCACTATTTAGCTTCTTTGAACGGAACGTGACGCTTCAGCGTCTTATCGTATTTCTTAAGTTCCATACGATCAGGCGTGTTACGCTTACTTTTCATCGTCCAATAAACTTCTGTAGATTCAGTGCTTTTTAGTTTGACCTTTTCGCGGGCCCCTTTCTTTGCCATGGGTAGACTCCTTATGCTTGAAGCACCTAATTGTACCTCAAATGATTTTAAATCTCAATAGATTATACACCATTGAGTTCAAAATCTTTCTCGCTATCTCGCCATTTTTCCTTAGAGGCGCGCCAAAGAAAGAGCAATCCAAAAACAAAGGCGTCAAAAGCCATGATGAGCCAGAGCTTATCCGCTGAAAAGTGGAAGACGTTCATCCCTAGGTAGACTGGTAGATAAGAGGTGCACCAAACAAAAATTATACTACACATAAGGAAGGTGAGGTCTCTGGAGGCGGTGACAAGGCTTTGCCCGATTGCGTTGATCCCATTGGACATAAAAAAGACCCACAACCAAATACAAGATTTTTTTAAGATAGCAAAGGTTTCAGGAGAGGGAGAATCGGTGAAGAAAAAAGAGAGAGTGAGCTTTGGGAAGAGCATATAGGGAACAGCCAGGACCGAGCCTAGAAGGGCTAAGAGAAGGGTGCCAGAACGAACCAACTTCCAAATTTTATCATATTCTTTGGTGCCCATTAGGTTTGATGCGACTGTGATCATCCCTTGTAGCATTCCATCAGAAATAAACGTAAACAAAAGGATCAATGAGCCGCCAACGGACAAGACCATTAAATAGTCCCCCCCCTTCATGGTTATAAGTCGAGAGATAGACACCCAGGCAGTTAAAATGATAATGCGGGCGATAGCTCTTGGCAATCCGACTCGCATTTGGCCCCAAAAATTTTCCCACCTGAAATGGTATAGGTCCGTTCTATAGATTGCGCGATTCGGTTTACTTAAAAAGGCAAAAAATAGGATCAAACAAAAGAGGAGCTGCGAAATGCCTGTTGCAAGGGCTGCTCCAAAAATACCGAGCGACGGGAAAATACCCTCTATTCCAAAGATAAAGACGTAGTCGAGTCCAATATTGAGCCCGTGGGAAAGCAAAGTAGTGAGCAAAATGATCCGCATCTTACCGCGGCCCATAAAAAAACAAGATAGAGTTGTTCCCAAGGGGAAGAGGAAATTCACAACCATCAAAGTATTGAAATAGATCGTTGCCTGCTCCTGTACTGGGGTGCCTCCAAAAAAGAAAGGGGCTACGAATTGGCTTGAAGGGAGAGTGAAAAGCATCGAAAAGATAGAGAGCCAAACCATCTGCCAGACAGCAGGGCCGATTCGATCTAATCGTTTTGACCCATAGAAAAGGCCTACAAATACCTGCGCCATTGAGACAAGACGGATTAAAGGAAGTTGAAAGAGCATACAAAGATAGCCAGCGCTCACGCTTCCTTCCATCGATTCTAAGCCATAGTGGGCAAGAAAAATGCGATCACAAAACCCCATAAGACTTGCAGAAAGAAGGCCAAGCATTAGAGGGACGCAAAGAGCAATTAGCTCGCGCAGCCCCCCGGGAGGGTGGGAAGTGAGTGACTGACTGGAAACCGCACTTTGGGACATAGCTCCTCAAACCAAAAGTCTACAATAGCAGAATGCTCAAAAAATACTAGAAAAAAAACTTTCGAACAGGAAAAAAGCAAAATGTTAAAAAAATATTTTAACAAAAAAGGCTAGATCGCTAGAGTGCAGATTATGGGAAGATCAAGAAAGGGGCGCATAGGATGGACTGTAGATGGATCATTATGACACTCATGCCGATTGTGGCATTTGGGGCAAAAAAAGCAGATGACATATTCAATATAGAAGATTTTTCTGACCAATCACTACTTCATATAGCCTTTGATACAGACGATTTCACTTCCTCTGAATCAGAGCTTTCCTTGCTTGAAATAGACGAGCAAGATGAGTCGCTCCTCCCCTGGGAAATTGACGATCTCACAAGTGATGAAATTTCATCCTTTGTTGAGCTGCGCGCAACAGATATCGCAGAAGAATTCGATGACGTCTTTGCTTTCGATCTCCCTTCTCCAAAAGGAGAAACCGAGCCAACCATTGAAAAAATCTCGCGTGAAAAGAAGAGTCTATTTGCTAAAGGAAGAGCTGATTAATTCCGCACATTCATCTTCAGTGTCCTTTGGGCTAAAATTTCCATTTCATAACTCGCTGACTATCAATAGTCACCTTGTTTATTCCAATGGCAATTTTTTCTCCAAAACACACCTGAATCTGAAAATCCGGCTTTAATCAGCTCTTCCTAAACCACGCGTCGTTGAGTCTAGAGAAGGGCTCTAAATCCAACGGATCGCCCTTCCCAGCGTAGAGCTTAGTGCCAAGGCCTGCGATCATAGCGGCATTATCTAAGCTCAAGCCCTCACCTGGAAAATAGACGGGAAGCTCACGATCCAGAAGCTCTCTGAGGCGCCGGTTGTGGCTGACCCCGCCCCCGACATAAATCGCCTGGCAGTCAAATTCCTTAGCTGCTCGCAAAGCCTTATCTACAACGTCTCTTAAAGCCACCTCTTGGAAACTCGCCGCCACATCGGGTTTATCTTCTTCAGAAATAGCCGACTTGCCCCTCTTGTCCCCGTTTTGCCCCTTAACGGTATACAGAACGTTCGTTTTCAATCCGCTAAAAGAGAAGTTCCAGGGGCTTCCCTTGACCTTGCCCGCCTTATAAGGGAATCTGCTCGCATCGCCGTTTCTCGCAAGCTCTTCTACCTCTGGCCCGCCTGGGTAGGGCAAGTCCAATAGAGCAGCGACCTTGTCAAAAGCCTCTCCAATAGCATCGTCCACCGTCGTGCCGATCATCTCATACCGGCCCACATCCAAAATCTTTACCAAAAAAGTGTGTCCGCCCGAGACAACTACTCCCAAAGCTGGAAACACAAACGAGCGATTAGACATCATGGCAGCATAAAGATGGGCCTCTACGTGATTGACCCCCAAAAAGGGCTTGTTCCAGGCCAAAGAGAGCGTTTTCGCGGCATTGAGACCAATCATCAGAGGGCCAATCAGGCCTGGGCCCATGGCCACAGCAATCAGATCTGGCTCCTCTCCAGCCAACTCCAAAGCCTCCTGAATCGTCGGAATCAGCAGATCGACGTGCTGCCTAGCTGCCATCTCGGGGTAGACACCTCCAAATTTTTTATGGTAATCGCTCTGCGAGGCAATCACATTAGACAAAATTTCAATTCCGTCCTTTACAACCGCCACAGCCATTTCATCGCAAGTTGATTCAATACCTAGGGTTATCATAGAAGGAGAGTATAGCAAAGAATGTTATGAAATACTATAGGGCTGTTGAAGGTTGCGTTTTTTCCAACTGGAATCGCTGATTGTCATATATTTCCGCATTGGATATAGCCGATTATACGTTGACCAAGTCTTGAATTGGTTTGGGTATGCTTCATCATGGATTATGAATTAGTTAAAGTAGCTAACATACAATGAGCTCCAAAATTAATCACACCAGTCATTGTTATACCGGCAGCAAGAGGAGCGCTAAAGGGGGCACTAACGAGCGCAAGACCAGCGGCTGCTACAGTCGAAATATGTAAAGATTCCCTTAAATCATTTTTTGTCACTCTGTCTAAAAAGTTACGAAAATGGCGATTGCCATTTGCTGCAATATCTGCGCTGCTTGCACTACTAAGTGGATTGTACAAAGTAAGAGCTGTGCTTGGTGGTGTAAAAGATGGAGGTGCTGCCGAAGACGTGGCATTTGCCCATGAAGTTGTAGGAGCGGGAAAACACTGGTTTGAACTAAAAATCTGATCCACTTTTTCTGTATAACTGGCCAGTGGGGCTGGTGCTTGAGGGGCAAAGCGGGCAGCAAAATCAGATCTAAAGTTCAGAGGGGGAAATGGCGAGGTAGCTGGACTACTTGTAGGGGCAATAGGTGGATTATACAGTGAGAGTGCGGTGCTTCCTGCAGAGGCAGGGGTAAAAGAAAGCGGGGAAGCGACAGTGGCATTTGTCCATGGGGTCATGGGGGGATCTAAGCACACAGAGGGGCTAGTAGCAAGAAGCTCAGTTGGAGTTTTGTAGAGAGCCAGAGGCGCTGAGGGCACTTGCTGCACAGCCTCAGTTACAATAGAGGTGGCATTCCCTTCTAGCTGTGCAGGGCACGTGAGGAGTTGTGTTGGCAAAGAGCCTGTGGCGGCCTTTACTGCGGCTTGTACGGGTTCCTGAGGGGGCAATGGAGTGCTGTGAAGAGCAAGCATGTTCCCCGTATAGTCAAATAGGCCAAAATAGTAGGCGCCAGTAAGAGCTGTTGCAACAGCAGCTACAGTCAATGCTGTTTCATGCTTCTTGGCTAAGGCAAGAATATGTTGGAGATTGCTTTTAACTGCTTCTTTTTTAGCGATTTGCGTATCTATTTGTGGCTTGTTTTCTGCCTCCTTGGATTCTATCCCAAAAGTTCGTCTAAAAGCCTGAGCAGTGGCTTTCGCTGAAGCCGAAGTATGGCTGGTAATTATGGAGTATTTTTCGGGGGCTGCCAGGTAGGCGGGGCTCAAAAAGGTTGCAGCAATGGCTGAGAGGGCAGTTTCAAGTAAAGCTACACAGAAAGCTGAAGTGGTAAGCGCTTTTCTGACTACAAAAGTCCTTGAGGTAGAGTTGTTTGCGTTTGGATTAGGAACTTCTTTGTCTAAAATACGTGCTGCGAGGCAGCTGGGAGGTTGTGAAATTGCCATCTTTAATACCTTTAATGTTAATAAGTATTATAATTTTACAATTTTGCAGATATTAAATCAATAGTTTTTTGTAAATAATTTATTGTAATCGGTTGAATTTTTTAATTTATAGTTTGAGGTTAAAAAAACCCAAAAAGCAAATCTTCTTGGGTTTTGTAAAAAAAACTTCAGACATCCTTTCTCCAATTAGAGAGTGACTGCTGCTCCACCAAGGGCTACTGAGGCGGTTTGAAGGCCAAGATAGGGAGCTGGAGCTGCCACTCCAAATGGTACCGCAAATAAATATGAGGCAACATTTGTAACTACTGCAGCGGCTGCAAGACCAGCCTTGAGTACGTCGGTTCTGCCGTAGCCTAGGTTGTTTAGTGAGCTTGGCTCTACATATTTAGACAAGATCTGAGCTTTTTTTGAGCGAGATAGGCTAGGACTATGCCAAATGTCTGCAACCTCCATACTAGTAAGACTTGGTTTAACAGAGGTTGGTAGGCTTTCGGTCATACGCTGTAATGTTTCAGTAGCTTTTGGCGCGATCACTTTTGGGGCTATTATTGTCCGAGGGGCTGCTACAGGAGCTGATTGAACAAGAGATGTTGCGTGGTCAAAAAGTCCCCCATAGTAAGCGCCCATTACTGTCACGGCAACCGCAGCAGCGATAATCGCTGTTTTGTTCTTTTGCCCAAACAATAGAGCTGTGGCCATTTTATCTTGTGCAAAGATTTTGAGCTCTTGAACTCTAGAAGATTCTACAGCATTTGGTTTCGCTCTTGCAGCAGGAGCAATGTCAGCGCCAAATGTGCGTCTAGTAGCTAAAGCCACTGTTCTTGCTGAATCGGCAGTGTGAGTTTTGATGCCAGCGTATGTTTGTGGAGCAAAGTATGAAACAGGCAGAGTCGCGATTGTTGCTGCTGCTGAAACAAGTGTTTCAAGAGCGGCGAGAGCGGCAGTTGTCACTGTGATTGTTGTTCCAGCTGCAAATTTTCCAGCTCGAGTGATGAAGAGATCTCCATCAGTAGTTCTAAGAGCTTGTTCAAGGTCAAGCCCTCTTCCTGTATATGAATTTAGTCCTTCCATTAAATTACACCTTTTTTATTTGGTTTTGCTTGTTAATTACTAGTATTATAGTTTATTGATCTAATAATTAACAATATAGAATTAGTTTTATTTATAGCGTGTTATTAAAAAATTTAGTTGCATTTGAAGGAGAAAAAAAGCATGAGACAAATAAGGTCTCATGCTTTTAGAGGGGGGTCAGTTCTGGTCGGCTAGGGTACCGAGAATCCAAGCTACTGGTGGAGCGATAGGGCCAGCTATCGCTCCTACGACAGCGCCTAGAGGGCCGCCGAGACCAAATCCAACCACAGTGCCGGTCCCTGCCGTAGCAGTAACATATGTGGAGAATGCTCCGATTGCTAATAGATCGTTATTAGAATAACCTTCTTGTGGCTTATGAACCGCAAGAGCTGTTTCGTTTGTTAGGGGAGGAATCACTGAGACAGAACCAGATTTACTTAGGGTGGAATTTACAACAAGTGGAGCTAGCGGTGCAGTGGTAACGTTAGCGGGTGCAGCAGTAACGTTAGCTGGTACAGCAGAAGTGTTTGCTGCAGGGGCTTGCGCAGCTACTGTAGCAAAAACATCGAAGTGGTAGGCGGCAACGGCTGCGGCAACTGTTGCTACAGCTACAGTTGCGAAGAGGATTTCTCTTCTATGCGCACTAGCAAAAGCTGTAGCACTGGAAGCTGCGCCAGCAACTCTTTGTTTCGCATTTGAAGCCGTAGCTGATACGCTAGAAGCTGCGTTTGAAACTCTTGTTTTTGCAGCAGCTACAAGAGCTTGTCCTGATGTCTTCAGCTTTTGAACTTTTGTCTGATTGAGTGGCTTGGCATTTGGGTTCGGTCTGTTTGATTTGGAGTCTCCCCATACTGCACTTCTTGTTACATCTGCAACGACTTGAGCAGAAGTGTTCATACGTGATGAAAAGTGGTCATATGCTTTGGTATTAATAAAGCTTACTGGGAAGGTGGCTGCTGACATAACAGCGTACCAAGCAGTTTGGAAAACAGCGAGGGCTACAGCTGTTGTTTTAAGGACTGTTCTAGCCCCAAATGTTGCAGCGGTTTCGGCGAAGGTAGCATCATTTGGATATTCAAATGCTCTTGCTTGTGCATAAGCAGATTGCGCGTAAGTTACGGGTGCATTTTGTGTCATAATTATTAATCCTGGTTAATTTTTTCAAAAGAATTTCTAAAATTCTACATTCTTATTTATTTTTTTTCAATGTATAAAGTTTTTTCTAATTGGTTGTATTCAATTTTTTAGCTAACCAACCCATCCAATTGTTAGTGTTTAAAGGAAATAACGGTTGGTTTGGAGCTGCAGGAGGAGCAATCATCAAGCGAGCAGTCGGTGTTGCTGGTGTTGAAGCAGCTACCGTTGGCGTTTGATAGAGCTTTGCCCAGTTCATATCTGGCAATGACTTTGTAGCAGCTTCTTTGGTCATAGCAGCAGGAGACCACAGAGCTAAACGGTCTTCAACAGTAGGAGGAGGAGTGAATGAGAAAGTATCGCTGACTGCAGTAGCGTTGGTCCAGGGAGTGGTGGGAGCTGGGAGACAAATGCCATTTTCAATGACAGCTGGTGCAACTTGTATTGGAGCTGGCGTTGTAGGGGCTTGTGCTGGATAGAACTTTGCCCAGTCCATGTCTGGCAGTAAAGATGTGGCTGCTTTTGCGGTTTTAGCGGCAGGTGACCATAGAGCTAAAGGAGCTGCAACTTCAGGAGTGCTTGGGGGAGTGTATGCCAAAGGGTTGCTGGCTGCAGTAGCGTTGGTCCAGGGAGAGGTGGGAGCTGGGAGACAAATGCCATTTTCAACAACGGGAGATGTAGGACTCTGGATAAGGCTTGCGGCATGGTCAAAAAGGCCGAAATAGTAGGCTGCAGAGGCAGCAACGGCAACTGCTATTAGAGCGAGTGTAGTATTCGGGTTCTTTAGAGCTGTATTTCTAATAATGTTTGCTCCTCGTTTGGCGAGGGTGGTAACTCTGTCTGTTAAGGTTGCCGGGTTTGGGGCAGGCAGTAGCTTTTGAGCGGGCTGTTTAATTTCAATGCTCCCAAAGCCAAAGATGCGTCCGGCGGCGTGCGCTGCTGTCTTTGCTGAATCCTTTGCATCAGCTACTAATGGGTGAAAGCGGTCGTTGCTAAAAAGGTATAGGGGAGAAAATACAACGGTCGCCAGAGAGAAGAAAAGAGCTTCTGCTAGTGCAAATACGGTTACCGCGGTGTTTGCAACGCATCCTGCTGGCAGTTTCCAAGCGCGCGTGGCGATGCCATCGTTCTGGTCAACTTGAGTAAAGGCTGTGGAATTGTGTAGGCTTCGAGCGTAAGAAGCTGTTTGCATAAATGTTCTCCCGTAATTAGAATTAATGTGTAATTATTGTATCATACCGGTTTAATTAGGTAAACTGTTTTTGTGATTGTTTAATGCGAAAAAAAGCGTAAGAAAGAATTTTCCTACGCCTAAAGAATTAATTGTTGCTACAATTTTTAGTTATGCCTTTGTAGGGAGCCATAAGGCTATACGGCTTTCAGGAAGAGACGTGCTTGGGGGAAAATATGCTAAAGAAGCGTTGGCTGTAGTAGCATTGAGCCAGGGGGTCGTAGGAGCTGGGAAACAAACGCCATTTTCAACGACAGCAGCAGTAGCTTGTGCTGCAGCTGTTTTAGGTGCATCAGCCAGAATACAAACTGCATGGGGGAAAGGGTTGAAGTCAGAAAATTTGCGCATATTTTGCATTACAGGAGTCTTTGGAGCCTGGCTGAGGCTTGCTGCATATTCAAAAAGGCCAAAATAGTAGGCTGTAGAGATTGCAATGGCTGATGTAGCCAGGACAAGTGTTGCATTAGGGTTTTTTAGAGCTGTATAGCCAATACTTTTTGCTCCATTACTGAAAAGGGCGAGGACTTTCCCCTTTAGGGTAGTGGGTTGTGGCACGGACTGTGGCGCTGGGGTTTGCATTTGCTTAGGCTCTTCAATTTCGATGTGGCCAAATCCGAAAATACGGCCAGCAGCTTGGCCAGCAGTTCTTGCTGAATCTTTTGCATCGTCTACCAAAACTTGAAAGCGAGCGTTATCAATGACGTACAAGGGTGAAAATACTACGGTTGCGAGGGAGAAGATAAGGGCTTCTGCTAGGGCGACTATGGTAACCGCGCTACTTGCAATGCGTCCTGTTGGAACTTTCCAAGCGCGTGTGGTGATGCCATCGTCTTGTTTTATTTGTGTGAATTCTGTTTTAAGATGTAGGCTTTGAGCGTAAGAAGCTGTTTGCATGAATATTCTCCCTTTTTTGAATTAATATGGGAGTATTATACCGATTAGATTTAATTGTGTAAATTAGTAGCGTAAAATTTAGTATAAATAAAAAAAGGCGTGAGGAAGGGTTTCCTCACGCCTAAAGAATTAGTTGCAAATTGCTTTAAGCAACGATTTGGCCAATAGTTTCGCTCATTACGCCTTTTCCACTCAATAGAGCTTCTGAGATTGCTTCAAACTGAGCAACTGTACAAACTTTTCCAGCAGCAGCTAAGTTTTGGCAAATCTGCTCTGCATCTCTGCCAGCTACGCGAACTGGGAAGAAGTAGTCTGCAACACGGCTAGCTGTCTCGGTAACAACAGCAGGAACGCCGTTGTAGTAAAGAGCTGCACCAGCAACTGCTGAGAAAGCAATAGCTGCTGATTTACCTTTGTTTGCTTTTACTGTAGACGCTGCAGCTTGTAGCTTTGCTACAACAGCTTCTACACGGCTCTTGGGAGCAGATGCAGGAGCTTCTTTTGCAGGGTTGTATGCGATTGCTCTAGTCTGAACTTTTAGATCTTGAAAAGCTTCAACAGTTTTTTCTCTAAGAGCTTCAAAACGTGAGTTTGAAGCAAAGTAAAGAGGTGAAGCGATTGCAGTAAGAACTGCAAGAGCAACTAGTTTTACAAGAGCTGCTGTTGCAACTGTTGTTTGTGAGATAACTCTACTGGTCTCTCTTGCACCAGCAGCAACTTTATTACCAGCAACTGCAGCAAGGTCTTTTGCTGGTTGCATGTTTGGCATATTAAGATTGACTTTCATATTATTGACTCCTTTTTTATATACAGGGGTTTTTAACTATGATTAGTAGTATATCAAGTCTATTTATAATTCGTCAATATTAAGAATTATTTATAATTGATAGTAAATATATTACTTGTTTAGTAATGTGGCTGCAGCTTCATCAACGATCCAGAGTGCTTTACTTTCTTTAGTGCCGATGAGTTGGATGGGATAGCGCTCAGGTCTTAATTCAGATGAAAAAATTTCTGCTAATGTATTTTTTTTTGAATCGCCGATGACATAGATCGCTGTATTAAGTGCGCTGTTGAGTGCATCGTATGTGAGGGTCATGCGCCAAGTGTTTTTTTGAGGAACATAGTTTGCAATAGATAGACGGTTTTCTGCTTTGAGCCCTTCTGTTTGGGGAAAGAGGGAGGCTGTATGCCCATCTTCACCCATCCCGAGGATCACGAGGTCAAAAGGACGGCCTTGAAGGGTGTTCTGGATGGTTTTTTCGTAGGAGAGGGCATTTTCTTCGATGTTCTCTTCAGCTACCATTCGGTGGATCTGGTCTTTGGGGATGGGGACGCTAGAAAAGCCGGCATCCATGGCCATCTTAAAATTGCTCTCGGGGTCTTCGGGAGGAACGCTCCGTTCATCGCCCCAAAATAGGTAAACTTTATTCCAATCGATTTGTTCTTTATAGGGAGAGGCGGTGACAGCTTGGTAAATTTTTTTTGGAGTGCTCCCGCCTGAGAGGGCGACAAAAAAACTACCATGGTTTTGGATGGCTTCGCGAGCAGTAGAGACGAAATGGCGGACGCAAAGGTCTAGCGTGGCGGTTTCATCTCCGGGAATGAGGAGGTCTCTTCTTTCATCAAAGGGTTCGATTTTGAGATTGTCAATGTTCACAGTGAGAAAATTCCTTGCGATTTTGGATTTGCTTGAGAAGGTTTAAAAAATGTTTACTAGTGCCCTTGTGGCAAATTTCTTTGACAAGGGAGCCCCCCGACTCGTCCTTAGCAAAAATATATTTCAGCGGGATGTCACATTTTTCTAGTGTAGAGAGTCGCATACTGATGTGATGGGGCAGATCTAGGTTGCGGCCAAAGGAGAAGTGGTGCTGGTCTTCTGTCTCGAGGTCTACAGAGATGATATCGCCTGCTTTGATATTATCGTGCTCTTCTGGGTAGAGGTGAATTTCTACTTCTCCCCCCTCGCGGGCATAGGTGAGGGTGTATTTGCCATTTTCTTGATTTGCTTTGGTCAAACTCCAACCTAGTTGGCAGGCGAGCCAGCCCTGTAGGTAAAGGGCTTGGATTTGGGTGTGACAGGTATAAGTGGATTCTTTGGCGTTGTAGAGGATCTGGATTTTACTTGTTTTGCGTAAGAGGTTGAGGCGTTTTTCGGTATAAAATGTGGAGGCCATTAGGTCGCGCCAGCTCTCCATGCGGGCCCAATTGAGGTCGGCGATATTGAGTTGTGGGGTTTCTGCAATCTCGAGGAGGTTTTTGGCAAAGGTAGATAGGTCTGAGATGGCTTCTGAGTCAAAAATAATCCGATCGGCCAGTTTTTTCACCTCGTCGAAGAGGGGGGAGGGGGTTTGGGGGTCTTCGGCCCAGATCACGTAGACAGGAAGGTCAGGGACAATATGGGGTAGCATGACAAAGGGGACTTTTTCTGCTTGTGTCCCCGCTACATCGATTTGGATGAAGTCGCAGGCGATATCCGATTCCTTTTCGTTTACGGGCACAACAGAAACGCGGGTGTTGAGGTGATCGCCTTCAGCATCTGACGAGATAAAAATGACTCTCGAGGGGAATTTCTCAAGCACTTTTTGTGAGATTTCGCGGATATACTCGGCTCGTAACTTTTTCTTAGTATAGAAGATGAGGTTAAAGAGGGAGGCCCTGACTTTATTGGAGGACTCTAAGGTTTCCCAAAGTCGTATCAGCTCAGAGCGGATCTCGGAAGGGGGGATGATATCGGTTGTCATAGGATCCTCCACTTGCGCCCGTCTTGGGTCATCATTTGCTCGGCTTGCTTTGGTCCCCACGTTCCTGCAGCGTAATTGGGGAAGTCGTCTGGCTTTGTGTTTTGCCACTCCTCTAGAACAGGAGTGAGCAATTCCCAAGAATTAAACACTTCGTCTTGGCGGGCAAAGAGGGTGTTATCGCCCATCATACAGTCTAAAATCAGCCTCTCGTAGGCCTCTGGAGGCGACATACCAAAGTAGGAGCCGTAGCGGAAATCCATCTTCACAGGTTGGATAGGGCTCGCAGGCCCTGGCACTTTGCAATTGATTTTTAGGGCTATCCCTTCATCTGGTTGGACGCGGATTGCGAGGACGTTTGGCTCGTGTTGCTGGCCATGTTCTTGGAAAAGGACTCCAGGAGGGTGTTTAAATTGGATAGCAATCTCGGTGGCTCTTTTGGGCAATCGCTTGCCCGCTCGCAAATAGAAGGGGATACCGTGCCAGCGCCAGTTATCGATGAAAAGGCGCATAGCGAGGAAGGTCTCTACGCTCGAATTGGGGTCGACTTTATCCTCTTCTCTGTATCCTTTGGCCTCTTCTCCGCCGACAAAGCCTTTCCCGTACTGGCCGCGGACGATGGATGTTTTGAAATCGTCTTTAGTAAAGGGACGGAGCGCTTTTAAGACTTTGACTTTTTCATCATGGATCGCGCCAGCAGAGAGCGAGCTAGGAGGCTCCATGGCCACTAAAGAGAGGATCTGCATCATGTGGTTTTGGAGGATGTCGCGCAAAAGGCCGGCTTCTTCAAAAAAGGCCCCACGAGAGCCGATTCCAATTTCTTCGGCGACGGTGATCTGCACATGATCGATGTAGCGATTGTTCCAGAGGGATTCGAAAAGGGAATTAGCGAAACGGAAGACCATCAGGTTTTGGACAGTCTCCTTGCCCAGGTAGTGGTCAATTCGATAGATCTGATCCTCAGAGAGGAACTGCAATAGCTCATTTTGCAGAGCGTGGGCCGATTCTAAATCGTGTCCAAAAGGTTTTTCAATGATGATCCGTGACCACTTATCCTTGTCCTTTTCTTCGTCGTAGATGAGTCCTTTCTCATGCAAATTCTCACAGATAGTTGTGAAAAATCTAGGTTGTGTAGAGAGATAAAATACTCGGTTGCCTTTGGTTCCCAAACGGCCATCTAAGTCTTTGAGGAAAGTATCAAGTGATGCATACCCTTCTTTATCGGGGAATTCAGAGCGGTGATAAAAAATTTGTTGCTCAAAGTTCTTCCAGACCTCTTCGTCGACCGGTTTTACGCGGGAGAACTTGTTGATCGCCTCTTTCATCTCATTGCGGAACTGCTCATGCGTTTTGTCACGCCTTGCAAAGCCGACAACGGCAAATTGAGAGGGGAGTTGCCCTTCTCTTGCGAGGTTATAAATAGCGGGTAAAAGTTTGCGAGCGGTCAGATCTCCCGTCGCCCCAAAGATCACCAAAATACACGGATCAATGAAACGGGATGAGACGCCAGGTTCTTCAAGAGGGTGGTCATTCATACATCTATCAAATCAAGAACTTTGAATTATTTCAACCTCGAATATGCGGGGTGGTAGATAAAAAGGGGGGGGGAGCTAGGTTAGGGCCACTAGCATTTTCTTTTGCGGGGCAAATTTTCGTTTGCCCCGTCCAGCGGCTCTGCCGTCTTGAGCTAATCTGGCTGCGATAAATCGGATCCTACGCTCAGCAGTCTGTGTAAAACACTATCCTGCTTCACATGGACCGATTTCTCATTGCCATAATAGCCATCGGCTGCTCGAGCTTTCAAGAGGGACTCCGTCCTCTTTCAGGTCGCTCGCAGAGCCCGTTCATTTGTGGTTAAGCGCTTACTTGAATTCATGTGGCCCTCCAGAGGACGAGAAAGGGGGCGGAGCCGGCTTTTTCGCTTCTGGAGCCCGATGGGGCCCTGACAAACCTGTTTGTGTTTTGAATTTGCCCTAACCGTATGTTTGGTTGGAGTCTAGGTAGTTTTGGAGGATTGCGCTGGCGGCCATCGCATCGACGTACTTGGTCCGTTTTTTACGACTCATCTCTGCTTCTTTTAATGTCCTCTCCACTTGCGCGGTGGTGAGTCTTTCGTCCCAAAGGACTATCTCTTTTTCTGTGAGCTCGCCCAGGTGCTTGGCAAGCTCGCGCACCTCTAGCGAGCCGGGACTTTCCTTGCCGTTCATCAAGAGGGGGAGGCCAATCACGATTTTTTCCACGGGCTCGTGGGCTTTGAGTTCGCTTAGGATAAGCTCTGCGGTCTCTTTGAGGGTCTTTTTTGCTTGAAGAGCTTTGATGGGGGAGGCGATGATGCGCATCGGGTCTGAGAGGGCAAAACCGATGCGTACTTTTCCGTAATCTATTCCGGCGATCCGTTTCAAGATTCCTCTCGGTTTGCAGCGGCGGCAATGAAGTCTCTAAAGAGGGGGTGGGCTTCTGTCGGTCGTGATTTGAACTCGGGGTGGTACTGGACACCCACCATCCATGGATGATCTTTTACTTCTGCGATCTCGCAGAGCTTATCATTTTCCATAACTCCAGTGAGGATGAGACCCTTTTCTTCGAGTGGCTCTTTAAAAGTGTTGTTGAACTCATACCGGTGGCGGTGTCTTTCAGAAATAACATCTGTTTTATAAGCATTGAAGGCTTTACTGTCTTTTTTCAGAGAGCAGTTGTAGGCGCCCAGGCGCATGCTGCCACCTAAGTTTTTAACGTCTCGCTGCTCGCTTAAAAGGGAGATGATCGGGTGAGGGGTTTCTGCATCCATTTCAGTGCTGTTGGCGTCTTTTAGGCCTACTGCGTGCCGAGCAAACTCAACGCAGAGGACCTGCATACCAAGACAGAGGCCGAAGTAGGGGGTTTTGGTTTCTCTACAGTGTTTAGCTGTTAAGATTTTACCCATCCAGCCCCGCTCGCCAAAGCCTCCCGGAACGAGATAGCCGTCACAATCGCCGATGTTGAGATCGCCATTGTGGATCACCTTATCTGCTTCGTAGGTTTCGATTTCGAGTTTTACTTGATTGGCTGTGGCTGCGTGCTGCAGGGCTTCAAAGACAGACTTGTAGGCATCTTTGTGCTCGAGATATTTACCCACGATCCCGATCTTGACCGTTTTCTTGGGGTTACGCATTTTATCTAGCATTTGCTTCCACTCGGTCAAATCGGCTTTCCCTTTTTCTAAGTCGAGTAGATCACACACCTTGCTGTCGAGCTCTTGCTTGTGCAATTCGAGGGGCACTTCGTAAATGCTAAAGTCGACGTCGGGTTCGTCGATCACTGCTTCTCTTGCAACACTACAGTGGAGACTTATTTTGTCTTTGATTTCTTCTGGAAGAGGATCCTCGCAGCGAACCAAAAGGATATCGGGGATGATCCCAATTTCTCTTAGAACCATCACAGAGTGTTGCGTGGGTTTAGATTTCAGCTCGCCAGCGGCTTTCAAAAAGGGGACATATGTGAGGTGAATGTTGATGCAATCTTTTGGGCGTTCATGCCGAAATTGTCTAATCGCCTCTAAGAAAGGGAGCGACTCGATGTCACCGGCTGTCCCGCCAATTTCAACAAGGACAACATCATTGTCGATGACCTGATTGGAAGCGTCGATGATCCGTTGTTTGATCTCATCGGTGATATGGGGTACCACTTGGACTGTCTTGCCCAAATAATCGCCTCGGCGCTCTTTCTTGATCACCGTTTCGTAAATTTGACCTGAAGTAGAGTTGGAGAGTTTGCAAATCGGGGAGTTGGAGTAGCGGTAGTAGTGTCCAAGGTCCAGATCGGTCTCCGCCCCGTCATCAGTGACGTAAACTTCGCCATGTTGAAAAGGGTTCATGGTTCCAGGGTCGACATTTAGGTAGGGATCTAATTTTAGCATCGCCACTTTTAGGCCTCTAGCCTCTAGGAGCATCGCGATCGATCCCGAGGTAAGACCTTTGCCAAGTGAGGAGACAACTCCTCCTGTAATAAAGATGTATTTTGGTTGCATAATTTCAGATTTACAGTGTACGCTCAAGAGAAAATAATTGTAAAGCTTATGCCTGTTTCACTATTTCAAATCTTTTCTATTGGAATCGGTCCCTCAAGCTCACACACCGTAGGGCCGATGCGCGCGGCGTATCTGTTCATTTCCGATATTGAAAACAACGACAGACTCGATGAGGTAGCCAATATCCGGATCGAGCTCTTTGGCTCGCTTGCGATGACAGGCCACGGGCACGGGACCGACATCGCCGTTCTTCTCGGCCTCGAAGGAGAAAAGCCCGAAGATTGTGACCCCACCACCGTTGATCCCAGAGTCGCCTTCATCCTAAGCAATTGCACCATCAACCTCCTCTCGAAAAGAACCATCTCCTTCCATAAAGAGACCGATCTCATCTTTCACAAAGGAAGACGCCTTCCCTACCACTCCAATGCGATGCGCTTCAAAGCCTTTGACCAGTTCGGGGCCGAACTCTACAAGCAGATTTTTTATTCCGTAGGTGGCGGCTTTACCATCGACCACGAGCAGATCTTCACCCCCGCCTCTGTTGAAGAGGGCCCCCAACTTCCCTACCCCTTCACTACCTGTGAAGAGCTCCTCTCCCACTGCAGAGAAAAAACCATCGCACAGGTCATGCTTGAAAATGAAAAAGCGTGGCGCACCGAAGAAGAGATCCGAGCCGGCATTTTGAAAATCTGGGGCGTGATGAAAGACTCAGTTCGTAGGGGCTGTGAAACCGAAGGGGTTCTCCCTGGCGGTCTCGAAGTAAAGCGAAGAGCCTCCTCTCTTCTCAAGCGCTTAGAAAATGCCCCCCTAGACCACGCCTCAATCCTCGACTGGACCTCCCTCTTTGCCCTGGCCGTCAACGAAGAGAACGCCGCAGGCGGGCGGATTGTCACCGCCCCCACAAACGGCGCTGCAGGTGTTATCCCCGCCGTCCTCCACTACTACATGAAATTCTGTGAAAACCCCACAGAAGACGACGTCATCACCTTCTTCCTCACCACAGCAGCCGTTGGTATCCTCTACAAAGAGGGGGCCTCATTCTCCGCCGCTGAAATGGGTTGTCAAGGGGAAGTAGGGGTTGCCTGCTCGATGGCCGCCGCCGGCCTCGCCGCCATCCTCGGCGCCACCAACAAACAGATCGAATCGGCCGCGGAAATAGGTATGGAGCACAATCTAGGCCTTACTTGCGACCCCATTGCAGGCCTTGTGCAAGTTCCCTGCATCGAGCGCAACACTATGGGCGCTATCCAAGCGATTAACGCCGCGCGTCTTGCGATGCAACGCGACACAGAGCCTCTCGTCACCCTCGATCAAGTGATCAAGACCATGCACCAAACGGGCCTCGACATGAAGCATCACTACAAAGAGACCTCTGAGGGTGGTCTTGCTATCCACGTCTCCGTCGGTATCCCCGAATGTTAAATAATTTACTGTGTCTCCTATTCATCTTTACAATCTAAAAAATCCCATTTCTCAGTGTTGTAAAAAAATGTTTTCTCCTCTAGTTTAAGGGGCTTTGGAGGTCACTATGAATCGGCTTGTTTCGAGGTTGCAAAAGCTGCGGGCAGAGTTTCGCCCGCAATTGCCTAATTGCTTGCAGAATTTACTCAATATCGAGTTTCAGTTGGAGGAGGCGACGGGGGCGGTAGCTAATCAAGAGGAGATTGAGAAGCTTTTTCCCAAGACGTTTGGGAGGCCGATGGCATTAGGGAAATATGGGGACCCGAGGAAGTGCGAGTCTCTGAAGGTGGGGGTTGTTTTTTCTGGGGGACAGGCGGCTGGAGGGCACAATGTGATCACGGGTCTTTTCGATGCTCTCGCTGTGATGAATCCGCAAAGCAAGCTGATTGGGTTTTTAGGCGGGCCGAGTGGAATTGTAGAGAATAAGATTGTGGAGCTCACAAAGGAGGGAATTGCCCCGTATCGGAACCAGGGGGGCTTTGATCTGATTGGGTCGGGGCGGACGAAGATTGAGACGGAGGAGCAGTTGGCTGCGTCACTGAACACGGTGAGTGATCACGGGTTGGATGGGCTGGTCATTGTGGGGGGCGACGACTCGAATACGAATGCGGCGATCCTTGCTGAGTACTTTTTGGATAAGGGGTGCAGTACGGTTGTGGTGGGAGTGCCCAAGACGATTGATGGGGACTTGAAGAACGAGTGGATTGCGACCTCTTTTGGGTTCGATACGGCGTGTAAGACGTATGCGGAAATGATTGGCAATATCGAGCGGGATGCTTTGTCGGCAAAGAAGTATTGGCACTTTGTGAAATTGATGGGGCGATCGGCCTCGCATATTACGTTGGAGTGTGCCTTAGCTACCCACCCGAACGTGACGCTGATTGGAGAAGAGGTGGCCGAGAAGGGGATGACCCTTGATCAGATCACAACGGAAGTAGCTCAGGTGATAAGGAAGCGAGTTGAGAAGGGGATGCACTATGGGCTTGTTTTGGTCCCAGAGGGGCTCATAGAGTTTATTCCTGAGGTGAAGGTGCTCATTGGCGAGCTCAATGCCTTAGTTGCGAAGGGGGCTGGCGTGGAGGGTTTGAGCGGCGGGGCAAAGCATTGCTATGATGCTCTTCCAGAAGAGATACAGAAGCAGCTGCTGCTCGATCGGGATCCCCATGGAAATGTCCAAGTCTCGAAAATCGAGACGGAGAAGTTGCTATTGAGCGCCGTAGAAAAGAAATTGGATGAGAAGTTTGCAGCGCAGAGCCACTTTTTTGGGTATGAGGGGCGGGCGGGATTTCCATCGCAATTCGATACCCATTATTGCTACGCCTTGGGGTATACGGCAGCTCTGCTTGTGGATGAGGGGCTAACCGGGTATATGACCTCGGTGGGAGATTTGCATAAGCCTATTGAAAACTGGACAGCTGGGGGCATTCCGATCACGATGTTGATGAACATGGAAGAGCGCAAGGGGAAAGAAAAGCCGGTTATTCAAAAGGCTCTTGTGGATCTAGAGGGGAAGGCCTTCAGTTTTTTTGCTGAAAATCGGAAGAAATGGGCTGAAGAAGACCATTATCGTTTCCCAGGTCCGATCCAATTTTTTGGAGAATCGGAGATGGTAGACGGTGTGCCATTAACGCTGCAAATTGAATGCGAGTAGTTTAAAAATATTTCTTGATAATTCGCCCCTGGGGTGGTAATAATAATATATGGACGAATCTCCACTGACGAATCGAAACGGGCGTTACCTCAACCCCCATATTGAAAATATCCGGCGTAAACCAAAAGATTTTCTTATGTGGTCTTTGGGCTTTTTCCGCGATGTACCTTTTAGTAAAGTCCCAGAGGGATTCTCCTATCCAATGCCTGATCGTGAATTTGATCCCAAACAGCCCTGGGCTATGTGGATTGGGCACAGTACGTATTTGATTTCAGTGGCTGGCAAGACTATCCTCACTGATCCGATCTGGAGCAATCGGTGCTCGCCTGTACCTTTCTTTGGTCCCAAGCGAAAACACCCAGCCCCAGTACCACTCGATCAACTCCCTCAAATTGACTATGTCCTCATTAGCCATGATCACTATGACCATCTCGACCGAGTGACGGTTGAAGCTCTCAATAGGAAATTTCCCGATATCCTATGGGTAGTCCCAAGAGGGGTGAAGAAGTGGTTTGAAAAAATGCGCATCAAGCGCGTCGTCGAACTCTCTTGGTGGGACGAGCAAGATGTTGACTCGACATTTAAGGTGACAGCAGTCCCAGCCCAGCATTTTTCTGGTCGCAAAACCAAGGATCTAAACAAAACTTTATGGGCCGGCTATGTGCTCGAGGACCTACTCACCTCAAAAACCCTCTATTTTGTAGGGGATACAGGTTATAACGAGCATCATTTTAAGAAGATTGGGGAGAAGTTTGAGAATATTGACCTCAGCCTCATCCCCATAGGAGCTTATTCTCCTAGAACTTTTATGGCTCCCGTCCATGTTGAGCCAAGAGATGCAGTACGGATCCACTCTGAGGTGAGATCCACTTTAAGCCTTGGGATGCACTGGAAGACCTTTCGCCTCTCCGAGGAGCCATTGAACCAACCCCCGTTCGATCTCTTTTGCTCAATGAAAGAGGAGGGGCTGGATCCTCATACATTCTTAGCTCCTGAGCCCGGGCACAAAATCAACTGGTAGGGTATAGTGGTAGCCATGTGGCTCTACTATTTTCTTAAGACAAAATTTTTTGAGTGGCGCGAGCAAAAGGCTGTGAACAAATGCTTTTATTCTCACGAATTTTTTCGGGAAAAAGATGCGGCCCTTCTCTCTGGATATAGAGGGCAAAGTCCCTACCGCATCAGTAAAGAATATCTCACTTTGAAAGGAGCTAAGGAGGTCCACCAATACGGGGAGACTCCACTCACTACGATGGCTCTGATTGCCAAAGAGTGTGATATTGGGGCCGAGGACACGGTGATCGAGATGGGAGCTGGCAGGGGGAGGGGCGCCCTTTTTTTAGCTGAGTATGTGGGGTGCCGGGTGGTGGCTTATGAGCAGATTCCAGCTTTTGTAGAAAAAATGGTCCCCTCCTCAAAGCTGAAAATGACGTTGCAGGATATGTTTGGAGCTGATTTTTCAAAAGCAACTGCTATTTATCTTTATGGCACGATGCTAGAAGATCCCCAGGTTGTCGAATTGACAGGGCAGTTCCCAGCGGGTGTAAAAATTATTTCTGTGAGTTATCCACTAAATATGTATAGTCAGGATTTTAAAACCATTAAGTCTTTTCAGGGGCGCTTCCCCTGGGGGAAAACGGAGATTTACCTCAATGAGCGACTTGTCTAAGAAAAAATGTGTTCCATGTACAACGGGAGCACAACCGTTAAAAGGTGCTGAACTTTTAGAGCTGTTTCGAGACTTAGAGGAAGGGTGGGAGTGTGTCGATGAAAAGAGACTGGAAAAGACCTACCGGTTTAAGGATTTCAAAGAGGCACTAGCGTTTGTAAACCATATTGGAAAAGTTGCCGAAGAAGAGGGGCATCACCCCGATATCGAGCTCTCGTGGGGTAAAGTAAAGATCACTTTGTCAACGCACAAAATCAAGGGTCTTTCTGAGGGCGACTTTATCTTAGCTGCCAAATGCGATGTATTGAATACCTCTAGATGAGCTTTTTCCATTTGGCCTGCATAAGGGCGAAGGAAAGAGAAGGATCTCTGCAGTAGACTTTGGTTGCTTGCCCTTTGATGGAGAGGATCACATACCCTTTATCGTAGGCCTGTTTGATCTCTTTTTGGCTTAGTTCGATATTTGCGTTGATTGCTTCACCCTCATCCTGGTGGCGATCGTCAACTGTGGATACCTTTGCTAAATAGACCGGAACAATTGTTGTCATGAGTCCCATATGCGGAGCAATATCACCCAAATAGATGAGTTCTGAAGCTTTGGCTCCAGCTTCTTCCTTGAGTTCTCGTCTTGCTGCTTGCTCAGCGGTTTCATTTTCTTCACGAAAACCCTGGGGAAGCTCAATTTCCCATGCTCTTGTTGCATGCCGAAAATTCACATTCACGAGGACCTTTTTATTTTTGAGGACGGGCAAAACAATGGCTCCTGGTGGACCTGAGAGGCCACTTTTCCATGCAATACGGTCGTAGGTTCCAGGGATTCCTCCTGGAAAGGTAACTGCGTCACGGATCCAGATGCAATAATGGTCATCAGCTATGATGCCACATGTGCTGTACCGTTTGGCGTCTTCTTTGGAATAACCCATCCGGATGTATCTCTGGGTAGCGGCATTTTCGATTCGCTTGATTTCAGAAGGGGTCGTTGCGATCTCAATCTCGCCTTGTTCCCAGCTTCCTCGCCGTCCTAGTGTTTCGGAAAATTGGTCGAGTAAACTATGATAGTCAATATCTGCACAAAGGCTAGAAAAGACGCTGATGAGAAGTAGTGGCCATTTCATGAATACAATTTTGACCAAGAGGCTAAAAAAATACAAATGAAAATTCCTCTCATTGGACTTGGGACCTACAAGCTTTTAGGCGACGATTGCATACGCGCTGTAAAAATGGCCCTCGATATTGGCTATCGCCATTTTGATACAGCCTTTGCTTACGAAAATCACAAAGCAATTGCCGAGGCAATTAGTGGGTTTGATCGGTCTTCTTTGTTTCTTACGACAAAGCTTGCCATTGGCCTTGGGCAAATTGACGACTCTAATATTGAAACTTCACTAGAAATTGCAGTTGATACGGCCTTGAAAGAGTTGCGAACTGACTATATCGACTTATTGCTCATCCATTGGCCTGATAAAACTCGCCCCATAGATAGAATCCTTTTAGCCATGCACAAACTTGTTGAAAAAGGGAAGATCCAAAGTCCTGGAGTTTCTAACTATACGATACGCCATCTTCAAGATGCTTATGATGCGGGGCTATCTATTCCCTATAACCAAGTCGAGTTCCATCCCTACCTCTATCAAAAAGAGCTTCTAGACTTTGCTAGAGCTCACGGTACAGAGCTCATCGCCTACCGATCCTTCGGCGGTGGTAAGCTCATTGACCAAGAGCCCTTATTTACCTCCATCGGGGAGAAATATGGGAAAACTCCTTCACAGGTGATCTTGCGCTGGACCATTCAAAAAAATATTCCTGTCATCCCCAAAGCAAGCTCAAAAAAACACTTAGAAGAGAATTTTGCCCTACAAGACTTTGCTTTAAACTCTTCAGAGGAGGCGGCCCTCGATAGGCTGAATAAAAATTTTCGTTACTGCATATCCGAGTGGAATGAGTTTGATTACTAAACTTCGTTCGTGTTAGAATACTTTCTATGGCATTAGCAGCAGCAATAGAACCTACAGTTTCCTGGGGTATGGGAGCGGGAGTCCTCTCCGCAGGTTTTTCTTTAGCAAATCGAGCCGCTCAAGAAGTTGAGGTTATTCCTTCTCAACTTCTGCCTGAAGTTCAGCCCTTTTTTAGATCTCTAGGTTGGGGTGCGGCATTTGGGGCTTATCAGAGGCAAACAACGGCTTTTTTTGATCCGCACACTATCCAAGATGTATATGCCTGCTATACTATCGCTGCAGGCGCAGCTTCCGCCACTATGGAGCAGCTAGTGGGAGGGAGGTACTGGGAATATATGGAAATGGCAAAGCCCTTTGCAGCTCTGTATACAATCGCGTTTGTAGTTAAGCAAGTGGCTCCATTTTTTATTGTCCCTAGAATTCCACGCTATCCTGGCTAAACTCACGCATTTAACACTCGATCTTAAATTAATTCCTTATATTTTCTCCCGTTTTGATAAAATGCAGATAGGGGATCATTCGTCTCGTGTTTGGGTTTTTTCCTCTCGAGTGCCTTTGAGGGTATCATTGCCTCTCATAGAGGTAGAAGATAGTAGGTCGTGCGTAGCTCGCAGCTTACCGTCAAGGACAAGCCTTAAGGAAAAGGTGTGATTCTCAGCCTTCCCGCTACCCGCGGGAAGGCATTTTTTATGCCTTGTCCTGGATGAATACCTCACGGAAGGGGAGGTAATTGCCCCTGGGGTTGTGGGGCTTCCTTGTATTGTGGTCGTCAATCACAGCAAAGGTCACATTTTTGAAGACCCCATGGAACTTCTCAGCTAAGAGATCGCGATAGATTCTTGCCACAATTTCGGGGTCATTTCTGAAGGCTCCGCATCCAAATGCGGTGAGAACTACTGCATCATTGCCCTCTTCTGCCGCTTTCCAAAGTTGTGCATAAGCTCGAAGGCGCGTTTCTTTTTCAAACGCATCTTTTGTCCATTTGCCTCCACCATGATTAGAATTGAGGTCAATGGCTGCAGAGGTAATGACTGAGATTGTTTCTGGTTTTGCCATGGCTGCATAGTGGCGGTCTCGCCCATAGCGGAAGAAAGGTACGTCCGCCGTGTATAGGAGGGTATTGCCACTTAGAGGATAGCTCTGTTTATCTAGCTCAGGAAGGAGGGCAGATCGTCTGCAAAGGTCTTCTTCCATTGCCGCTGCTCCCCAGCGGGCCCCTCCACCTTGGGTGAAGGCATTTGCAGGATTGAGTAGAGCTACTTTGTAGCCTGCTTTTTTGAGATCTAAGGCGGCGTACACAGCGTCTTGGTTTACCACAGAGAATTGTGTTTGAAATGAGTCCATGTAAGCAAGGCTTATATGTCCCTGAGAGGCTTTTTTAAGAGCGTTTTTGTACTTCTCTGTAATAAATGGAGGAGTAAGAAATCCCCAAAAGGATTGTCTAGTTGTTTTGCCAGGCTTGTCTAGACAAACTTTTTCTCCACTGTATTCGTAAGATCCGGCTTTGATCAGCGATTCTGTTTGTTGCCAAATACCTTTCAACTCGGGACCAGAATAGAAGAGGCCGGTGGCTTTTTTGGCATAAGGGCCATAGCCGAAAAGGTAGTAGGAGGCCGTGTTGAGCAACCATTCAAAAGTATAGTAGGTAAGTGTAAATGGGCTTTTAAGGGTCGAGAGCGCTGCGCTAGAAATTTGTTGCATACAGCTAGGTTGGTGTATCAAGTTTGTTTTTGCTTTGACCGGACTAATGGCTGGCATAAATCTCTCCTTTATAGGCGAGTATCTTAACATTTTTTAATATAAAAGTCATTGATTTTCGCGGAGCTTTTTAAAATAGTATAATCTTTTTTTCATTTCTCTTTCAAAACCGCGTTCTACAGGTTCGTAAAAGCTGGGGCGCTGCATCTCATCGGGGAAATAATTTTGCCCGGAAAAGCCTTGAGGTTCGTCATGGTCGTATTGATATCCTTTGCCGTAATTGAGGCTCTTCATGAGCTTTGTGGGGGCATTGAGGATGATTTTGGGGGGATTGTGTTGGTTGGTATCTTTAGCAAGCTCTAGGGCTTGCTTGAAGGCGGTATAGACGGCATTGCTTTTGGGAGCCAAAGCAAGATAGAGGACAGCTTGAGCAAGGGCGAGCTCCCCTTCGGGGGAGCCGAGCTGGTCGTATGCCCTCCAAGCATTGAGGGTGATTTCTAAGGCGTCGGGGTCTGCAAGGCCAATGTCTTCTGAGGCCATACGAATGAGGCGACGGGCAATGAACTGGGGGTCTTCGCCCCCTTCGATCATCCGAGCAAACCAGTAGAGAGAGGCATCCGGGTCTGAGCCACGGACCGATTTGTGCAGTGCGGAGATGAGGTTGTAGTGGCCCTCGTCGGCTTTGTCGTAGAGGGCTGGGCGCTTTTGGACCCACTCAGTCAAGTGGTCTTGGTCAATCAGTGGCTCAGATGGGGCTGAGGAGAGGTTTTCGAGCATGTTAAGGAGATGTCTAGCATCTCCGTTTGCCATATGGACGAGAGTGGATTTGGCGCTGTCTGTAAGGGGAAGGGGCTTTTCATATCGGTCGATGAGTACTCTTAGATCATCATTAGAAAGGGAATTGAGCACTAGCAACCTCAAGCGGGAAAGGAGGGCGTTATTGAGTGAGAAGGAGGGGTTTTCCGTGGTCGCACCAATGAGGGTGATGGTTCCATCCTCGACAAAGGGGAGGAGGGCGTCTTGCTGGGCTTTATTGAATCTGTGGATCTCGTCGATGAAAATGATGAGCTGGCGGCTAAAAAGGGGAGTGTCTTTGGCCTTTTGGATTGTCTTTTTGAGCTCGGCAACGCCGTGCAAGACTGCGCTGAAGGTAATGAACTGTCCATCAAATGCTTTGGCGTAGAGTCGAGCGAGCGTCGTCTTGCCGCAGCCGGGAGGGCCCCATAAGAGGATTGAGAGGGGGCGGCCGGTCGATATGGTCCGCTTGATGAATCCTTGCTCGCCGATGAGATGTTCTTGTCCGACCATCTCTTCGATCGACTGGGGACGCAGTTGTTCTGCTAGAGGAATTACCATAGCAGGGAATCATAGCATCAATGGGGACTTTTCTGATCCTGTTTTTTGACCTCTATCAACCAGTGGGGCTTTCTGTAGGCGTGGATGATGAGCGGTACCGCCGACATGACAACAAGTCCCACGATCAGAAACAGCTCATAAAACAAAAGGCTGCCTACATTGAGTTGGGCAGGAGGAAAGAAACCAAGTAGAATCACAAACCCAGAGGCGATGACGCCTAAGATAGAGAAAATCCAGATCCCCTTACGGCCGTAAGGCACTTTATAGGCTCTGGGAATGTGAGGTCTGCTATAGCGAAGGCGAATTGCTGAGACAAACATTAGAATATACATAACGAGGTAAATCTGGGCGCTCATGGCACTAAGAATCCAGAATGCAGCGCTGATGGAGGGGAGTTGCAAGATGACAAGGGAAGTGACCGAAACAATGACACCCTGAAACCAAAGAAGATTTACTGGAACATTGTGTTTATTCAATTTGTGGAAAACTGGAGGCAGGTTGCCGTGACAGGTCGAGGCGTAAAGTCCTTTCACTGGTCCCACAATCCAAGCATTTACTTCTGCTATGGCTCCAATCACGAGAAGGACGCCGACGATGGGCAAGATCCATCCAATATTATAGAAGGCAAAAAATTGTTTAAAAGCTTCCATGAGTCCTGCGGCCAAACTAATGTTGTCTTTTGGGATGACAAAGGCGATGGCTAGTGAGCCGAGCATAAATACAGAAAAAGTGATGATTGCAGCGAGGATAATAGATCTCGGGTAGTTTTTTTGAGGATTTTGTACTTCATTTGCGTAGGCAGATGATACTTCTAGCCCTGTGAAAGCAAGAAAAAGGCCTGCTAAAAAGACAAGATCTCCAAAGTCTTTGAATTCTGGGATAAGAGATGAGAAAGAGAGATCTGTGTTGATGGGGTTCCCATCAAAAATCCAAAAAAGGCCAAGGGCAATGATTAAAAGGCCTGGCAAGATCGTTCCCAAGATCACACCGATGGTACTGAACCAGCTCGATGTTTCAATGCCCAAATAGTTTAAAAGTGTCATTCCCCAAAAGCAAACAAGGATGATGGCAATTACGAAATACTTGTTTTCTGCTAAGGGAGGATAGAATACGTAAGCAATGGTTGTAGCAACGAAAGAAAGGATTACTGGATACCAAGAGACGTTGTGTACCCACTGCATCCAAATAGCAAAAAAGCCCCAGCGGTCTCCTAGTGCCTCTCGGACCCAAACGTAAACCCCGCCTCCTTTAGACCACCCCGTTGCCAGTTCGGCAGATACGAGAGCACTCGGAATTAAGAAGGTGATGGCGACAACGGCAAAGAGTGTCACTGCCCCAAGGCCATAAGATGCTACAAGGGGAAGGTTGCGCAAGCTGGCCATGATCGCTACGTTGAGCATGGCGAGAACAAAGACGCTGATTACACGTCGCTTTCCATTACTTTTTGTGGAACCAACCAAAAGGACCTCTCTACAAATGATTTAAGCCCGTTGTACAGAAAATCAGAATTCCATGCGAGAAAATTTTTTATCCACTTGCAAACGAGTCCTTTCTGAAATTATTCAATCACGCTTGATTGCTAACTCGTTGATTATTAAGTCAGTATAATATTAAAATTTTTTGTTTTTCCTAACCCATTTTGCATGAATCAAGTGGAGGTAAACGGCAAAATCATTCGATATAGATAAATCAATCCAGGATATAATGACGATTATAGAGTTAATACATTTCTCTCTCGAGTACCAGTAATAAGGAAGTAATAAGGAGTGTAAAAACGATGTCTCGCAGGCACAGAAGAAGGGTGCAGAGGTCGAAAAAAAGACCGAAGCGCCTACAACACTCGAAAAAACCGTAAATTTTTGCAGCCATAAAGAATCTTTCTTTGGGGCAAGCTCATCAGAGCTTGCCTTTTTTTTTACCTTTTTTCATAATCCGTAGGCATGTTAGCTATTCTACTTACCATTTTCTTTTGCCAAGGAGCCCTCACTATGAAAGTATCAGAACCCAAATCCGCCATGCAATTTGAAGAGGGGAAAACCTATAAAGCGGTCATTCAGACGGCAAAAGGGAAAGTGGTTTGTGAGCTTTTTCCAATGAAGGCTCCTCTTTCAGTGACCAATTTTATTAATCTGGCAAAAGCGGGATTCTATGACGGCCTGACCTTTCATAGAGTTGTTCCAAGTTTTGTTGTCCAAGGGGGAGACCCCGATGGAACAGGGCAAGGGGGACCAGGTTTCACCGTTCCAGCGGAGATCGGACTTCCCCATACACAAGGGGCACTTGCTTGGGCTCGATTGCCCGATCAAGCCAATCCTGAAAAGCGCTCCAGCGGCTCACAATTCTATATTACTCTCGAAGAAGTGCCCTATCTGGACGGAGAATACACCGTTTTTGGGCAAACTTTAGAAGGTTTGGATGTAATCAAAAAGATCCAAGTCGGCGACAAAATCGAGAAGATCGAGATACAAATTCAGTAAAAGTTAATCCTTTTTCTTTCATGGTGTAATTTTTTTTACACCATGAAAAATACTCTCAAAACATATTCTAAAAGCGAAAAAACACTTTTGTTTTCTTTTAAAACAATAGGTTTTTAGAAATTTGTTTTCTTTTTAAATAAATATTTATTATATTGGAAATTGTAGGAGACAATGTTGTGGTTTGGCCCTTGCCATGTGGGCCGGCAAAAAGGAACAAGGTTCTTTTTAGCTAAAAACACAAAACCTATGCATGCAAACAAGGAGGAATTGTCATGGCTAAACGAAGAAAGAAAGCAGCTAAGAAAGCAACTGCAAGAAAGACAGTTCGCAGAAAAGTTGCAAAAAAAGCTGTTCGCAAAAAAGTTGCGAGAAAAGCTGTACGTAGAAAAGTTGCAAAAAAAGCTGTTCGCAGAAAAGTTGCAAAAAAAGCTGTTCGCAGAAAAGTTGCAAAAAAAGCTGTTCGCAGAAAAGTTGCTAAAAAAGCTGTTCGCAGAAAAGTTGCAAAGAAAGCTGTTCGCAGAAAAGTTGCTAAAAAAGCTGTTCGCAGAAAAGTTGCACGAAAAGCTGTTCGCAGAAAAGCAGCAGCATAAACTCAATCCTGATGAGTGCTTAAGTAACTACACTAGTAGTGCTTGAGTTGGCTGCAATCTTATAGCGAGCAAGTGCAGGACTTGCTCGTTTTTTTGAACCAGGGGTTTTAGAAAGTTTTTGGGGATTTGCGGATCTTTTTCCTTATAAATAGATCTTTTCTCCTCGGAAAGAGCCTTTGGCTATTCCCTTCGTCAAAAAATCTCATTTCTAAGAAAAACTCCCACACAAATCCCAGAAAACCTTTCTAAAACCCCTGGTTCTATTCGCGGGGGAAATCTAGTAGACTAGGAGGGGAAGGGGCCAGGGATGGCAAATTCGCTGATAGGTTTGCGGTCAGAGGGCTCTTCCATTTTTTGCAAGGCTTCTGGGAGGGCTTCTTTGGGAGCTGGTTTGCCGATCGCTGCCATCGCCTCAACAGTATGTCCTTCTGGGATGTTGAGGGCGGATCTTGCTTTTTCATAATCAAAGCCGCTCATTCCGTGCACTACATAGCCCCGCTCGCTTCCCTCTAGAGCCATGGACATCCAGGCAGCGCCTGTGTCGTAGGTATGGGTAGGGTAGGGTTTGTTGTTTCTCGCATATGTCGTGCGGGATACAAAGAGGATGAGTACAGAGGCATTTTTGCACCAGAGCTTATTGGGTTCTACCAGGAGATCAAAGAGGACTTCCCATTCTGGGGTGTCTCTTTTAGCGTAAAGGAGTGTCCAAGGTTGCTCATTGTAACTTGAAGGAGCCCATCTAGCCGCCTCAAAAAGGGGCATGAGCTCCTCATCAGTCATGGTCTCTCCGGTCATTGAGCGGGGGGACCATCGTTTGGCAAAAAGGGGCTGAATATTGTACGCGGGTTTTCTTTCCATATACATGGATTCTAACGGTTTGTGATTGTTTTGTGCAATAGAACTTGATGGGAAAATCCTATCAGAGGAGAATAAGGTAGGGGGAGGCTATGAGAATCGCGATTATCGGTGTAGGTGTGATGGGAACGGCGTTTGCAAAAGCGTTCATCGAAAAGGGCTTTGATGTTGTCCTTTGTGACCGGAGTTCTAAGTCGATTAAAGGCGCAGATACTGTTAAGGAGCCAAAAGCTGCTGTAAAGGATACAGATATCGTACTCATAGCGATAAAGCCCAAAGATTTGAAGGGGTTGGCAGCAGAGCTGGGGGATTTGAAGGGCAAGCTGGTACTGAGTATTCTTGCAGGGGTCACCGTTGCGAGTTTGAAGAGTTACTTCCCCGGAGCTGAAATTGTACGGAGTATGCCCAATCTGGCCCTCACCTGCAACGAAGCTGTAATCGCACTTACCGGAGCAGAGGAAGCGAAGGATAGGGTAGAAGAGTTACTTAAGGGGTTGGGTCTCGTTTTTTGGACCGAAGAAAGGCTGATCGATGGGATTACTGCTCTCGCCGGTTCAGGGCCGGCTTTTATCATGGCTATCCTCGAAGCTATGGTAGAGAGTGGCATTTTAATGGGGCTGAAAGCTGATAGCGCTTTAAAACTTGCTCTTCAAACAATGCGAGGAACAATAGCTCTCATTGAGGAGCATTCAGGGCATCCAGGGGAGTTGAGATGGCAAGTCTCAGCTCCTGCAGGAACAACCATTGCTGGTATGAAGGCTTTTGAAGAGAATAGTGTTCGATCAGGTCTCATCGAGACATTTTTGGCCGCATACAACAGGAGTAAAGATCTTTCATGAAGATTGTGATTTTAGATAAGAAGGTGCACCGTAATCTACAGCTATTTCGCCACTTGATTCACCGCAATGCGGAAAAAATGCACCGTTTTTTTCGAAGGGCCCAAAAAACCTACCAGGCCTATGTCAATTGCAAGACTGGAGAGATGCGTTTTGAAGAGAAAAAGAAACTTTCAGACGATTGGAAGCCCATTTTGATCCAACTTAGGCCGAGTGAGGAGGGGGGCGCGTTTGAAGTGGAAACCCCTGATGCAAAAGAGGTGTTTCCATGTGAGGACTTTTCAAAAGAGGCTTATGCCCTCTTTACTAAGACGATGCACATTCTCAACCAAATTGCCTATGACCCCAAGCATAGAAAAAATCCTTTCTTTATTTTGCGCCAAGTAGCGCATGTCGATTTTGTTTTTTCTGAAGACGAAGAGGGTAGACGCAATTTTGTCCATGAGGCTTGGCACAATGTGGACCGTTCTGAAGCAGAATTTCTTCTGAAGAGGGCAAAGCCTGGGACCTATCTTTTCCGCAAGGATGAATTTGCCAAAAACTTAGAAGATAGATTCAACGAGGAAGTCACAGATCCCATCACTTGCATCACTTTATGTTTTCGAGATTTTGATGATAAAATTTGTGAAAAAACTCTCGTTTTTAGAGATGAGAAATGGCAATTTTACAACGATGACATCGCCCTCAAGCAAGAGAGTTTTGATACTGTTAAAGAGCTTCTTGCAACGATGCAAGATCGGTTGAGTGATCCACTATTTGTTGATTAATCTCAGCGAGTTTATCGTAGAGTCGTTCTCCCTCTTTGGCCATTACGCCTTTGGATATGATCGTAGAGATGAGCAGCAATGATACTGCGATCGATCCCATGATCACGAAGAATGGACCGGCTGCTATACCGCCTAAAAAGACCGACATACTGATGATTGTACACGATAGGGCAAGGATTGCCACTGCATGGACCAATACCTTATTTTTCGCTTGTCTAGAAAGCGATTGGACAAAAATCTCAGCCCGCTCCTTGCTAATATTAGTGAGCCCCTTCTTGACTTCTTCGGCGAGACCAGGAGAAATCCGTCTTTTTAAGCTGTCGTATTTGATCTCTAGAGCCTTTTCGGCGATTCCATCAAAGCGGAGCGCTTTTTCACTTCGGGAAAGATGAGGCCCTGACTTTTCGATAAAGGCATAGATTCTCTTTGCTTCTCCTTCGTCAAGGGAGAAGAATCGAGATTTTAACCATTCCATGGCTTTAACCGGGTCCCCTTTTCTTTTTTCAATACTACCCAGTAGTAAGATGCCTCTGCGCAGATGTAAGAATTCAATGCCGGCCTCAAACGTTGCGATCGCAAGAAAAAATACCGACGCTGGAATCATAATCAAAGACAGGATCACGGGAAATGTTTTGAAGATGGGGAGATGGGTCACATGAAGAGGTCTAACAATTTTTTCTGCGAGGACTGTCCCTTCAATTCCGCCTACAATAGTAAAAACCCCCCAATCGAGGATTTTTGCAGCAATGCCGATGAATTCGAGCCTTTTCTCCTCGTTTGTGAATAAGTTTCCCCCTTTTTCCACAAGACGGTCAGCAAATGCAACGATACGATCATTTTCTTTTTTTCTCTCGCGAGTAAATAGGTCGCTAAAAGAAGAAAATGTCGTTTTATAAGGGTTTGGTATATTTTCTATGCTCATAATAAACTATTATACCATCGTTAACCAATTCTTAACAACTGGTAGTCAATATTTTACTTGTAGATATTTCTTGAAATTCTCAAAATCGGGGTTTTATAACCAAATGAGGCGATAGAATGCGTCTAGCCACTCTTCTGACAATAATTTCTTTTAGTTTATTCCCTGCTTTCGGGGCGCAGAAGCGTGTGCCTCATAAGGCGATGGAGTATCACACTCAAGATTTCTCTCACCTAATTGGGATGCCGGGGTTTGAAGATGATCTCCTTAAAATGCACTTCACTCTCTATAGCGGTTATGTCAAAAACACCAATCTTCTCATCCAACTGATCCGAGAGTATGCCGTCAATGGGAAAACAGGTGACTATCCATATCAGGCTCTCAAACGCCGATTTGGCTGGGAATTTGATGGGATGCGCCTTCATGAGCTCTATTTTAGCAATTTAGGAGGTAAAAAGCCCTTAGATCGCTCAACTTCGCTATATAAGCTAATTGAGCGGGATTTTGGGTCCTACGACAATTGGATGAAGGATTTTGTGGCCACTGGCATGATGCGGGGCATCGGTTGGGCTATTCTCTATTTTGATCCAAAAGCCGATCGCCTTTTCAATACCTGGATCAACGAGCACGATCTTGGCCACCTCGCCGATGGGGCCATCATCCTTGTCATGGATGTCTGGGAGCATGCCTACATGCCTCAATATGGTCTGAACCGGGCCCAGTACATCGAGGCCTTCTTCAAAAACATCAATTGGGACGAGGTGCAGACTAGGTTTCACCACGCAATTACATCTCGATGAAAGATGAAGAAAAAAAGCTTCTTGCCCAATGCCAGGTCCAAGCCTACAAAGCGAGTGGAAAAGGGGGGCAACATGTCCAAAAAACAGATACAGCAGTCCGTCTAATTCATATCCCTACGGGCATCAGAGTCACTTCTCAAAAAGAGCGCTCCCAATATCTAAACAAGAAAAATTGCCTAGAAAAGCTTCAGAAAAAGCTCCTAGCCCGCTCGAAGAAGCGGAAAAAGCGAGTTCCGACCAAAAAGTCCAGATCTGTCCGCGAAAAAGAGCTCCAGGAGAAAAAGCTCCATTCCAAGCAAAAGAGGCTCCGCAAACCAATTGAATTAGACTAAATGATTTCTGTGGCCACGGTGTCGTAAAAGAGGAGTCCTTTCTCGGTGAGTTTGCAGCGGTCTTTAGACTGGTCGAGGAAACCTTCACTTTCAAGCTTAGAAAGTGTATTTAGCGTTTTTGGCGGGAGGTCGTAGGTGTTAAGATCGACCCCTTCGAGGAGGCGGAGTCTTACGGCTAATAATTCATGGACATTTTCCGGGTAGGGGAGGCTTTCGACAAAATCAACGGGGGTCTTTCCTTCTTTTAGAGCTCTGAAGTAGCGATGCAGGTGGGCTACATTGCGAAAGCGCTTTCCGTTGTAGTAGCTAAAGGCCGAAGGGCCAAGTCCAAAGAAGGGGCGGGCTTTCCAGTATCCGGTGTTGTGCTGAGCTTGGTAGCCGGGCTTTGCAAAGGCGGAGATCTCATAGCGTTTGAGGCCGATGGTCTCCAGGTGCTCTGTTGCTGCATTGAGCATTTTTAGATTTTCTTCAGGCGAGGGGAGGTTGAGGGTCTTTTTGAAAAAGGCTGTATTGGGCTCAATCGTGAGGTTGTAGAGCGATAGGTGGGTGATGGGCAGATCTTTTAGCTTTTTGAGGGTGTTTTCAAAGGCTTTTGAAGTTTGGTCGGGAAGCTCATACATGAGATCGATGGAGATGTTGGTTATGCCGGCGCTGTAGGTGTCTTCGATTGCTTTGAGGGCTTTCTGCGCATTGTGTGTCCTTCCCAAGGTGATGAGAGAGTCGTCTTCGAGCGATTGAACGCCAATGCTAACCCTGTTGATACCAGCTTGAGCATATTCTTGCATGAGCGCCTGCGTGACATCTTCTGGGTTGGCTTCGAGGGTGATCTCGATCTCTTTGGAATGAGGGATTGCGCTCAGCAGGGTATGGATAGCCTTGGAGCCAAAAAGGGCGGGTGTGCCGCCGCCGAAGTAGATGGAGGTGATTTCGTGGTTTTGGACTTTAGGAGAGAGTCTTTTCCATTCGAGCAGAAGGCTTTCTAAGAGGGTGTCTCGGTGCTCTTTTTTATTGGGTACGACAAAAAAGTGGCAGTATGGACACTTTTTTGAGCAAAAGGGGATATGGAAGTAGATACCGAGGCTACCACTCATCCGCGTCGGGGTCTTCGAGGATACCTCTTTTCCAGCGGTTTTTGTCGCTGAATGGATCGTCATCTTCGTCGTATATTTGCGAGGATGGTTCCTCCTCAGCAGTATCTGTCGTGGTGGAGGTAGTGGTAGTTGTTGTGGTTTCCTCGCTTGGGGATGTTTCGGCATCAAAAGATTCGGTCTCAGTGTCTAGGCCCCCTCCTCCTTCGGTCTCCTGATTGACGCTCATTTCTGGCATGCTCTGAGGCTCTTGGTAGGTAGGGCGAGCACTACGTTTGGGAGGGGTGTACTCTTCCACCTCGCCATTCTCTTTCAGAAAGCGGAGTCGCTCGATTTCTTCATCAACCTTTTTCTGAACCACTTCGATCTCTTCTTCGTGTTTTTTGACATCTTTTTTTGGAACGAGTCCAAGCTTGAGCCAATGCTGGAGATCAGCGAGTTCATTTTCTAGCTTTTTTAGTCTTTCACTCTTGAGATTCATCTAAAAATACCTCGAATTACGACGGTACTTTACAAGATGCGTCTATTTATGGCTAGGGGAAAAATTTAATTTTTTGCTATATGTTGCATTTATGACTAAAGATCCTACACCAACCTACGCCAATTTAGCCAATCTGAAAATGTTGGAAGGCCTTTACGAGAAATGGCTCCAAGATCCAGAAAGCGTAGAGTCTTCGTGGAAAAACTTTTTTGAGGGGATGCAGTTTGCGTCCCATCTGCCTCAGGCTCTTCCTCATAGGCAAGATAGCGCAGATCTAAGGGTTTATTATCTGATTCATGCCTACCGTCTTTATGGCCATTTGATGGCAAGTTGTGATGCTCTCTGCCAAGAAAGGCCTCCTCTTTGCGAGGAATTGAAGCTAGTGAATTTTGGTCTATCTGACAAAGATTTAGATACAGAATTTCCAACAGGGGGGATCTTTGAAAAAGAAACGGCCCCATTAAAAGAGATTTTAGAGGTTTTGCAAAAGACTTATTGCCAGACTATTGGAATCGAGTACATGGGACTTGGCTCAGTAAACCTTGAAAAATGGGTGCAAGATAAGATTGAACCTTATTTTCCATCAGGTTTTACCGATGAGGATCGAATTGCTATTTTAGAAGAGCTCAACCAAGCTGAAGGGTTTGAGACGTTCTTACATACAAAATATGTGGGACAAAAGCGCTTTTCCCTCGAAGGGGCTGAGACGTTTATCCCACTGCTGCATTCGCTATTGGATACTGGGGCAGATGTGGGGGTCAGTGACGTTGTTTTAGGGATGGCTCACCGAGGCAGACTCAATGTCTTGGCTAATATCATGGGCAAATCCTACGAGTACCTCTTCCAAGAGTTTGAGGACCACTATACGCCCGATCTTGCTGAATCGACAGGCGATGTAAAGTATCATATGGGATTCGTGGGTACCTACAAGGATAAGATTCAAGTGACCCTTTCTGCCAATCCTAGCCACCTAGAATCAGTTGACCCCGTTGTTGAGGGTGGTGCGCGTGCTCTGCAGGAGCAGCGGGGGCGAGAGAAGGCTAGAGAAGTGGTCCCTATTTTGGTGCATGGGGACGCAGCTGTGGCAGGGCAGGGAGTTGTATATGAAACGATGACCTTATCAAAGCTCAATGGCTATGGGACGAAGGGGACGATCCACATAGTGATCAATAACCAGATCGGTTTCACCACCTATTCTAAAGACGGGCGGTCTACTCGCTACTGCACCGATATTGCCAAAGCTTTTGGAGCTCCTGTACTGCACGTAAATGCAGAGGATCCCGAAAGCTGCTGTTTGGCTGCAAGACTTGCGATGCAAATGCGCCAAACCTTTGGATGTGATGTTTTCATCGACTTGATGGGTTATCGAAAATATGGACACAATGAGAGTGATGAGCCTACCTTTACCCAACCCTTGCAATACCAAAATATCCGCTCGAAAAAAACGATCCGCCAAATCTATCGCGATCGTCTGATCGAGACAGGGGTGCTGAGTCAAGAAAAAGCAGATGAGATGGAAAAAGGCTTCCGGAGCAATCTCTCCAGCGTTCTAGAAAAAGTAAAATCAGAAAAAGAGCCAAATCAGGAACTGAAAACAAGAGAAACGGGTAAACACCTTGAAGAGCTTTTTGCTCCCGTGGAAACCAAGGTAGACGCTGGATCTTTACATGAGATTGGGAGAAAAATTGCCGAAGTTCCAGAAGGGGTCAATATTCACCCAAAAGTCGCTAGGCTTCTTGGGGAGAGAAAAAAAAACTTAGAAGAAGGATCTATTGATTGGGCAACGGCAGAGCTCCTTGCCTACGGATCTTTAGCCACAGAAGGTGTCCATGTGCGTCTCTCTGGACAAGATTGTAGAAGAGGGACCTTCTCACACAGACACGCCCTCTACGTGGATCAAGTGAATGCTGCCCACTACTTTCCACTCTCTCATATAAGTGATTCCCAAGCACCTGTTGATATTTTCAACTCTCCCTTATCTGAGTTTGCAGTGATGGGATTCGATTTTGGTTACAGCCTTCTCTATCCAAACTCACTAGTTCTCTGGGAAGGGCAATTTGGCGATTTTGGAAACGGGGCGCAAATCATCATTGATCAATACATCACCACCTCCGAAATGAAATGGGGGCACACCACCAATCTGACCCTCCTTCTTCCTCACGGGTATGAAGGGATGGGACCAGAGCATTCTTCTGCTCGAATGGAGCGTTTTTTACAGATGTGTGCAGACGAAAATATGTTCGTAGCCAATGTGACAACAGCCGCGCAGTTCTTTCACTTACTTCGCAGACAGGCCTTGCGGCAGAGAAAGAAACCCCTTATCGTATTTACCCCCAAAGCTTATCTCCGCTCGCCTTACTGTAAAAGTCCTCTGAAAGATCTGTCAGAAGGGAGTTTTTCGGAGGTGCTCGATGACCCAAATCCTCCTGAAAATCCCGAGCGAATCCTTCTAACAAGCGGAAAATTCTATTTCGAGCTCTTGCAAGAAAAGGAAAAAAGAGGATCTAACGATGTCCTCATCCGGATCGAACAGCTATATCCACTAAATACTGAAAAACTTGGTCAAATTCTTAAGAAATACAGTGGTGTGAAATCGTGTGTCTGGGTCCAAGAAGAGCACCAAAATATGGGAGCGTGGACCTTTCTTAAACCCCAGCTAGAAACACTCAGAGAAGTTACCTATGCGGGTCGCCCTCCAGCGGCTGTTTCGGCTGCCGGATCACACGCCCTGCATAAACTCCAACACTCTGCCATTATCAATCAGCTATACGAAGAGGATGCGAAATCATGAAAATGGAAATCAAAGTTCCCGAAGCGGGGGAATCGGTTGCAGAAGCTACTGTGAGCCAAATTTTAAAAGACACGGGAAGTTTTGTTAAAACCGATGATGAGATCATCGAGCTTGAGACCGATAAAGTGAATCAAGCGGTCTATGCCCCAGCAGATGGAACGCTTGAGCTGAATGTGAAGGTAGACGACGTGGTCAAAGTGGGCCAAGTGATTGGCTTCATCGATACAGAAGGAAAAGGGGCAGCTCCTGTAGAGCCCGCGCCGCCCAAAGAAGAAAAAAAACCAGAGCCAAAGCCACCCGAAGAGGGCCCGCCTGCTAGAGTTTCTATCGATGAGCACCTGCAAGAACTAGAAACTCCCGCTCCCGCGCCCTCACCAACTCCCGCTCCCGCCCTTCCTAAAACCAAAACCGAAGAGGGGAGTGTAACTAGACGGCGTATGTCTGGTCTTCGCAAAACCATTGCTCAGCGGCTAATAGCTGCAAAAAATGAAACAGCCATGCTTACCACCTTCAACGAGGTGGATATGTCTGAAATTATGTCGATCCGCGCGCGCGAGCAAGAAGGGTTTGTAAAACGCAATGGAGTCAAACTCGGCTTCATGTCCTTCTTTGTGAAAGCAGCTGTTGCTGCCTTGAAAGAGTTTCCCGATGTCAATTCCTTCATCGATGGAGATGAGATTGCCACTTTCCAAACCTACGACGTTTGCATCGCTGTCTCGACAGAAAAGGGGCTGATGGTCCCCGTTATTCGAGGGTGCGATGAAATGAGTTTTGGCCAGATCGAGCAAAATATTGCCGGATTTGCTTCCAAAGCCCGTGAGGGAAAAATCTCTATCGATGACATGCGTGGAGGGAGCTTCACCATCACAAACGGCGGTGTTTTCGGATCGATGCTTTCAACACCTATCCTCAATCCACCTCAAAGCGCGATTCTAGGCATGCACACCATTGTAAAACGGCCCGTGGTGATCAAAGACAAAATCGAAATCCGCCCCATCATGTATCTAGCGCTTAGCTATGACCATAGAATCGTTGATGGAAGGGAAGCGATTCAATTCCTCGTCCACATGAAGAACAACCTCGAAGAACCCACAAGGATGCTCATTGACTTATGATGTTATAGTAATCGGCAGTGGTCCTGGCGGCTATGTGGCAGCGATTCGCTGCGCGCAGCTTGGATTGAAAACTGCTTGCGTAGAAAAAGGGCCTCTTGGCGGAACATGCTTGAATGTTGGCTGCATCCCTTCAAAGGCTCTGCTTCACTCTTCAGAGCTTTTATATAAACTCGATCATCACCTGCCACAGCACGGGATCAATATCGAAAAAGCCTCCTTTGATTTCGACAAAATGATGGGGCGTAAGCGGGACGTTGTCACCAGTTTCAATCAAGGAATTGCCGCCCTTTTCAAAAAGAACAAAATCGATCATTTGCAAGGAACTGGCACACTTAAATCGCCCACCACTGTCACCGTTGACGGAACTGACCACGAGGCCACCTACATCATCCTTGCCACTGGCTCAGAACCCATCAGTCTGCCTTTCCTCCCTATCGATGAAAAGCGGGTCGTAACTTCCACCGGAGCCCTCTCACTTGATCAAGTTCCCAAGAAACTTCTCGTAATCGGAGCAGGTGTGATTGGCGTCGAGCTCGGCTCGGTCTACAAGCGCCTGGGCTCAGAAGTGACCTTTATCGAGTTCCTTCCCAAAATTTGCCCAACAATCGATGATACCATCTCAAAAGCCTTCCAAAAAATCCTCGAAAAACAAGGGATGACCTTCCACCTTAATACCAAAGTAACTTCTGCCGATATTGCGCCAGACAAAATCACTCTCACAACAGACAAAGAAACATTCGAAGGGGATGTTGTTCTCTGCAGTATTGGAAGGCGACCCTACATCGAAGGCCTCGGCTTAGAAAATGTAGGCATTACCCCAAATAAGGGTTTCATCCCCATCAACGGCAGATTCCAGACCACGGTCCCCAATATCTACGCCATCGGAGACATTGTCGATGGACCCATGCTTGCCCACAAAGCCTCCGAAGAAGGCGTTGCTGTTGCTGAGATCCTCGCCAACGAAAACCCCTCCATCGATTACATTGCCATCCCTAGTGTGGTCTACACCGACCCCGAAGTGGCAGCCGTAGGCCTGACCGAACTCGAAGCCAAAGACAAAGGCCTAGATGTCATAACAGGCTCGTTTCCTTTCTCGATCAACTCACGCGCTAAATGCACCGCCGAAACCGAAGGTCTTGTCAAAATCATATCTGATGCCAAAACCGACATTCTTCTTGGCATCCACATCGTCGGAGCTCATGCCTCTGAAATCATCGCAGAGGCTGTTCTAGCCATCCAAAACAAGGTAACAGCCCTCGACTTAGCCAACACCCCTCACGCCCATCCGACCCTCTCTGAAGCCGTCAAAGAAGCCGCCCTAGACGTGCACAAGAGAGCTATACATAAATAGATTTGTAGTTATAGATCTTAGGTAGGGCCGCAATCACTTTCTTTGCGAGGCAAATCTTCGTTTGCCTCGTCCGGCGCCTCCGGCGTCTTGAGGCCATCGGCTGCAAAAAGCATTCAGGTGGGACTCCGCCCACCTTTATGTCCTTTTGCAGGGCCAGTTCAAATGCAACTGAGCTCTTACTTGATTTCGTGTGGCTCTGCGAGATGACAGCGAAATGGACGTAGTCCCATTGAGATGCTCTCGCAGCCGACGGCTGCTTTAGGCAATGCAAAATCGCCCCGTTCGATCGGTCAATCAGTGCTGCGCACGGGGGCCGGAGAGAGGGGTGATTTGGCGCAGCCAGAATCAGCTCAAGACACGCAGTGCTGGACATGGCGACCTGAGGATCGCCATGCAAAAGACAATGATAGTGGCCCTAACTTAGAATTTGTAACCCGAACTAGAACTTTTTTTCTTAGTAGGATTGTGACTTGCCGCAGCCGCAGGAGCTTTTGGCGTTGGGGTTGGTGATCTTAAAGCCTGCATTGTTGAGCCCGTCGAGATAGTCGATTTCTGAGCCCAAAAGGCGAGATACTGCCCCTTTATTGACAAAAACGTTCACTCCATTTGACGTGAAGGTCTCATCGTCAGCAGAGGCTTTTTCGGCAAAGTCGAGAGTATACTCAAAACCGCTGCAGCCAGCTGCTTTGTCGCCAAACGCGAGGCCCCAACCCTCTTTGCCCTCTTCCTTGAGGATCTGCTGGAACTTGTCTGCAGCCCTTTTGGTAAGATTGATCGTTTTGAGATCAACTTTTTCTTCTAAAATCGCATTTAGGCTGGTGACGAGCTTGTCGATGGCCTCTTCAGAATAGCCGTGACCGAGCATTCCAGCTTCGAGAGTCTCCCAAGTGGCTGCTTGGCATCCGACGCAGTGCAAGCCGGTGTTGGTGAGCTCCTGGGCCAGTTTCTGAGCCTTTTGAGGAAATTTCCCCAAAATGTTCTCAATGGTCATCTCGCGTGAAATAGTTGTAAATTCTTCAGCCATAGTCTTTTACCTCAAAACTTGATTTTTACACAGCCGCTCTTGAGCTTGCATTGGCAAGCGAGCCGCTCATTATCCATGTCGCCTAGGAAATCCTCTTCTTCTTGGGTGAATTCTGAGAGGTTTTCCATCCCTTCTTCCACCTCGATCACACAGGTGCCACAAATGCCCTCTGTGCAGGCAAAGGGGACGCCAGCCTCTTCGCAGATCTCTGCGATAGGGCAATCGTCTTCGAGCACATGCTCTTCACCAGTATCTTCGAAAATAAGCTTTCCCATAGAGCTTCTAAGGATATATGAGAGAGGGGAAAAAGACAAGTAGATCTAAGCATTTGCAAACAAATATTTTAAGTAATTAAAAAATTTCTTGAATTTAATTAAATTAATTGTTAATATTAAAGAATAATTAAGATTTAATTCGGGGGTAATAATGAAAGATCGAGAAGAAGAACTACAAAAGCGTGTCGCATGGCTTGAAAGCCGTCTCGACCAAACTGAAAGTGAGCTGGCTCATCTTAATGAGCTGTTACTTGATTGTGGCTTCCCAGAAGGGGTGTACACACTTAAAGCAACCATTGAAGAACTATTAGAAGAGGCCAATCGCCCTTATCCTCATTCTCCTGAGGATTATCCTCCCCAAACTTTTGATCCTTTTGGATAAAAGAAATCTATTCCAAATAAAAAAAAGCATGAGGGTTACCCCTCATGCTTTTTTGTTGTTTCGTTTCTAGCAAATTACTGAGCTAGCATATGAGTCAGTTCACACTGGTCAAAGTTTAACTCAGAAAGAGGGCGACAAACTGATCCACCAATATTCTGAGTTGTAGCATAGCCTACAACTTTACTAGCAATGTTTTCAGCTACAGGAGCTTTTGGTAGGAAGCTAGCTAGGTGAGCACCAACCTTTGCAAGTGTTTCACTTACAGCAGGTGGTACACCGTAGAAGTAGGCAGCAGCACCAGCAGCAGTAGTAGCGGCAAGAGCAGCAGACTTCTTAGGATGTCTAGCAACCAGTCTTACTGGAGCAGCAGCTGTGTGAGCAGCAGCTTTAGCAGCGTTTACAACTGGGTTGCCAGTTGAAACTGGAGCAGTAGCACCTGTTTGTGCAGCAAGTTGCTTCACTTTCTTGTTGAGGTTTAGGATCACTCCACCAGTAATCAACTTATCGATGGCGTAGAGAGTTCCAAGAACCGCGAAAGTGATACCAACAGCACCAACTAGAGCTGTTCCACCGAAGTAGATTCCAACAGCGGCTGCGCCAAGAGCAGCAACGCCAAGAGCGTAAGGTAGTGCATGAGCAAGCTGAGTTGCTGCAAGCGTGATGCCTCGTACTGCAAAACCTACCGCAAGTGCAAGTGCGTTTTGTACAAGTCTACCAGCTTTTTCTAGACCAATAAGCTTCATTGGAAGGCGAACTACTTCTAGAAGAGCGTTTGTTGCAGCGTGAGCTGAACGACCCATTCCTCTAGAGTAAGCTTCGCCGCCTTTTGCAACAAAATTGTGGTAAGAAGCTAGTCCGTTACGAACGGTAGCTCTTCCTTTTTGCGCAGAGGTTCCTTTAACAGGAACATGAGCGATGTTCATCTGGCTGAGTCCTTTGATAGGAGCAGCAAGAGCTCCTTCGCCCTTTGTTTGCATCGTGGTGTTAGCGCTATCAACAGTTGTGCTGATCGCTGTGTAAGCTTTATCAACGCCTTGGTCAATTTTTGCAGCAACTTGTCTTTGCTCTTTAGCATCACCGAGAACTGTAAGAGTTCTTTCAACGCCGTGTGCAACTTTAGAAGCACCGTTTTTGATGCTATTTCCAGCAGCTTGAAATCCTGCGCCTACAGAAGCAGCAGCAGCATTTAGTTTATGTGCAATAGTAGTCATTTTTTAATCCTCCAAAAAATGTTTATTATGCTTTGTTTATTATGTCAGCCTTTTTGCTGTGTTAGTATTAATATAATATAAAGATTGTGTAATTATAATCAAGGTTTTTGTGTTGAAATCTTTAAGTTTTCTTAACTTACGGTCAATTTAAAATTTTAAATAATTCGAATTACTACGATTAAAAATTTTATTGGTATAAATGTTTCTTTTTGGCAATGTGAAAACATGGGAAAAATTATTTCAGAGCAGTCCCAGCCCCTCCGCTCCATTTTGATTTTTGGCCCTCCGGGGTCGGGAAAGGGGACGCTTGGTGGCTTTTTAAGTAGCGCAGGGAACCACTATCATCTCTCCTCAGGGGATATTTTCAGAGGGCTTTCTCCCGAGTCACCAGCGGGAAAGATCTTCCACGAGTATGCTGGAGAGGGAAAATTGGTCCCAGACGAGGTGACCATTGAGATCTGGAAGCACTTCGTTGGGGGGCTCATTGCCACAAATTGCTATTTTCCTCACGAGCAATTCCTCCTTCTGGACGGGCTTCCAAGGACAGTACGCCAAAAGGAGCTCATGGCTCCTCATATCGATCTGATGCACATTATCCATCTCGAGATGCCTAATATCGAGGTTTTGGTGGCTAGGCTCAAGCGCAGGGCCATGATCGAGCGGAGGATGGATGATTTTGATGAAAAAATCTTGCGCGCTCGCATGCAAGTCTATAGGGATGAGACGTTTAAGGTGTTGAAAGAATATCCGCAGGAACTGATCTCTACTTTCAATGCCGATCAGCCTCCTCTTGATGTGCTCAGGGATGTTTTGGTAGAGTTATCCTATCTTCTGACGCACAGCATCAAAAGTTCTTGAGGTACTCTCCAACGTGGTTAATCGCATGCCTTGCTATGTCAGGGATACCATTTTGAAGGGTATAGGCCACCGCGCCTGCCGCAATTGCAGGTGGACCCCAGCGGTAAATTCTATTTTTTAGCCCCTTAAAACTGGTCCTTTTTGCGGCCAGCGCTACTCCATCAGCCATGATTTTGTTGGTTATTTCTACTTCTTTTCCTAAGCGGTATAAGAAATAGAGTTGAAGAAATAGCATACTTCCCATAATGCCTGTAAGAAGGGCTACCGGGTAACGTACGTAGACCATATTGATCATTTTAAATCCAGTTACCATAATGAAGTAGGGGACTAGATGAAAGATCTGAAAGAAAATAAAGGAAACCGCCTTCATAATATTGCCTAGGATGTCTTTAGCGATTAGATTTCGAATGGCATTGCCTGCAACCGTGAAGGAAAGGGGGTGGAGGACGATTTTTATACAAGCTTCGGTGGCGAATTTGATGTCGTCAGACCATTTTGAACTACCTGCGAGAATGCTTTGATGGTAATGACGCACAGCGTTAAACACTCTCTGGGCAATTTCAACGAGTTGTGGAAGGTCGTTACGATAGGTTCGTTTGTCTACCGTTGGAAGTTCTTGAAGCCTATCGATGACACGACCTGCTACCTCGAAGGGAAGGGTAAATATCGATCCTAGGTCGTGAACGATTTCTCCTACTGATTCATCAAGGCCTCTAGCTCTTTCGCCTACACTCATGTCAAATCTCCTTTTGAAAGATCAGATTGTTGCCGATGTCTATCTTAATTTTCAAGCATTTATGTTCTTGAATTGTCTAGTTTTGATTTTAGTACTAATTTAATAGTTTTTTACTATATAATAAGGTTTTGTTAAGAAATGCAGTGTTATGATTAAAAATATCGGAGAAGCTATTTGTGCTGGGGGTATTGCCTTAAAGAGGGCAAGTTACCTTGGCCCCCCTGTATCAAAAGAAGTTCTTTACAGAGCTCTCTTTGGCAAGGGGCCCGCTGTGTCCAAAGCCAGTCCACTTGTTTCCGGGCTGAGCACGGGTAGTGTGGCTATGGCTTCCAACTACAACACGATCTCGCGAGATTTTCAAGATTTGGGATCTGCACTCGGCATGCAAGGATTTTTCTCACGCACCGATATGATCGTGGCCTACCAGACTTTTGGTACGCTAACAGGGATCAATGCAGTCATTGGCTTAGTTAAGCTAATCCAAGGGTATGGTGCGAAGAAGGTTGCGGATTCGATTGAAGATAAGAGAGGATCTCTCTTGGGTCGTGTTTCTATGCTCGCTAGTGCTTCTCTTGGGGCTGGAGGTGTCTCTTTTGCAGGATTTCGCGGATTTGCCATATACAATGAAGTAAATGGGGTTACGACGACTAGTCTTCTTGGTCGGATCACCCATGGTCTGTCTATTGTTGGGATGGCCTGCTTTACTTTCTTCTATCTCCTTTTAACAGTTGTTTCTGGGATCAAATTACATGATGGACTCAAGTTAAAGAGCAAGCTCCAAGAGGCTGGGGATTTTGCAGCTCAGGCGGCTATTTTGGAGAAGAAGTATGGAGCAAGCCCCGGGCGAGTACTAGAAAAGCTGATTGCAAAAACTGGCTCAAAGGAGTCTGCTGAAAAACTTTTGCAAGAAGAGGCAATCTCTACAGGTAAAGCGCACTTGCAAGCGTTGATGAAAGAACTTGGATTGGCTAAGCTTTCGGATGCTGACTGTGATGAGGTTGTTAAAGATGCGGTACAAACCCAGGTGGGCATTTTTGGCTCGATGGAGAAAACGCTCACGGAGCTTGGCTTGAACTTGCAAACCCAAAAAGTGCAATTGCGAAAAGATGAGAAGATGGAAAGGGTTCTCTCTTCAACAGGTGCTGAGGCGGTAAAAGAGCTAAGAGGCTCAAAAGCTACGCAAAAGCTTGTCGATGTGATTGCCACGTCCAATAAGGGAAAAATTAAAGAATATGCTCTCAATGTGGCCGTTCTTCTGTTAGGGATTGCTACACTTTCATTTGCGACTGTATTGACTGGTGGGATGGGCGTGATCATAGCCTCGGCTGTGATGATCGCTTATGGTCTTCTTATGACAGCCGTTGATGGGTACTATTTACTAAAAAGCTATAGGGAAGAAACTCCGGCAAAGCACGACAAAAAGCTTTTAGTCCTTTCTTCGGTTCTTGCCTTCACATCGTTAGTTTCGATGCTTGCCCTTGGCTTTTCTGGATTTGTGAGTTTTGGTCTTGTTCCCATTATGATCACTGCTATTTTGACAGCCTTTTGGCTTGGGCAAAACGGGGTTTCGCTTTGGGTGATGAATCGCAATGAGCAGCGCGCTCTTGTGAAGAACCCTACGTTTGAAGGGCTATTAAAAGCCTTAGATGGGGGGAATAAAGAGCTTGCCGAGCGGATGCTCAAAAACCTGACTGAAGATCAGCGAAAGCTGCTCGAAAACGAGATGAGGGCGCATAGCGGGAAGATGCAGGCGGCCATTGGCTCTGTCATTGAAAAAGTAGATGGTGCTAGAAAAGCTCATCTAGACTCTTTACGCCTAGCAATCGCTTGAGTATAGTAAAGGTGTGAACGAAACACTCGAAGATTTCCTCTTTTACTTAGGGTCAGAAAAAGGCCTCTCCAAGAATACAGTGATGGCTTATCGAAGGGATTTGTCTGCATTTTTGGATGTGGTCCGAAAGGCTGATTTTGCCAGTATTTCTAAGGAGGACATTCTTGCCTTCATGGACTCCCTTCGATCTAAAAACTTGGCTTCGAGTTCGATCTACCGGGCGATGGTTGCCCTCAAAACGTTCTTTCGCTTTTTGCGCAGAGAAAAGCTCATCTCCTCAGAAGAGACCCTCTATCTCGATACCCCCAAAGTGTGGCAGCTCGTGCCTGAGGTCCTCACAGAGCCAGAAGTGCAAGTCCTTCTGAATGCTCCCAGTGAAGAAGAGCCGCTGGGCGCGCGTGATCGGGCCATTTTGGCCGTTCTATATGCCTCTGGCCTGCGTGTTTCTGAAGTGTGTGGGCTCAATATCACCGATCTTGGAGAAGATACCGTTCGGGTAGTGGGGAAAGGGGGGAAAGAGCGAATTGTGCCGATTGCAAATTCGGCAGTAAATGCCGTTGATCACTATCTGCTCCATTTCAGAGCGGAGTGCTCCAACCAAGCTCTTTTCGTTTCATCTAAAGGGAAAAGGATGGATCGTGTGGCCATCTGGACCAAAGTGAAGCAGTACGCCCAGGTAGCAGGCATCACCAAGACCATTTCTCCGCACACTCTGCGCCACTCCTTTGCCACCCATCTCCTTGAAAACGGAGCGGATCTGCGTGTAATCCAAGAGATGCTAGGGCATAGTAGCGTAGCCACAACAGACCGCTACACCCACATCAGCCAAAAACACCTCTCAAGCGCGTTCAACGCCTTCCATCCACGAAAATAGATGAAACATGAGGAGTTTTCTCATCATAGATTTTCTGAAAATGGCAATAAAATAAAAAATGGTTCTGCGAACGACGAGAAGATGGGGCCCGCCACGAGGCCGGAGGCCTGGCGGGAATTCTTCTCGCATGAGCAGCCGACAATTAGCTGTTGATTTTTTTGAGAAGAGGCAAAGCCGATTGTAATTTTGAGATTAAGCTTTTTTATCAAAGATTTCAGGATTTACAGTTGGAGCATCAATGAAATAAAAAGGTTCGGTGGTACCTTCTCCAATTCCACCTAGATCTAGATTAACAAGCACTACTTCTGCATTAAGAATCTCTTTTGGGGCATTTTTCTTTCTCAGCCATTTGTGAAGCTCTGTTTCTTTTCTAAATGTATTAGAAAGAATTCGGGTAGGCAGAAAAATGATGCGTATAGGCATTGTGAGGATATCAAAAAACAGTACGGCAAGTTTACTCAAGGTGGGATATGCGGATTTCTTTACTCGACTGATTTGCCAGACAAGAGTTGGGAAAAAAAAGTCGCTGGCAAAATTTTTCAAAGAGTTTGTTCGCACAGTATTACATGCTGCAAAAAAAGGCGTGTATTCCTCTGCAAGAAAGGGATTGAACAGTTTCAGCTTGGGGGCTTTGGTAAGGGTAATTTTCCAAGGTGAACCATGTGGAGGGGTTACGGTTAGTATAGTCATGAAAACTCCGGAATAGTTTTAGGAGTTAACGGTACCCTAATGAAAATTTGATTTTCAACTGATTTTTTTGAGGATGAGGTCGTTGACAACGGCAGGGGAGGCTTTACCCTTGGTCTCTTTCATAACCTGGCCGACGAGAAAGGCCATGGCTTTGGTCCGGCCTGCTTTGTAGTCGGCAATGGATTGAGGGTTGTCTTTGAGGATTTGATCGACGATGGGTTCGATCACGCCTGTATCGCTAACGGGCTGGTAGTTGGGGTTTTCTTTGACGATCGCTTCGCTGTCTTTTTCAGGGTTTTGGAGCATGTCGTCGGCCACCTGCTTAGCAATACGGCCTGTGATCACTTTTTCTTGGATCATTCGGACGAGTTTACCCACGTTTTCGCTTTTGAGGTTGGAGTCTTTGAGGGTGATCCCTTTTTCCTTAAACCTGCCGAGGAATTCGGTGATGAGCCAGTTGCAGAGGCTGGTGGCGTTTTTGGCAATAGGAAGCGCCTCTTCAAAGAAGTCGGAGGTGTATTTGTCGTTGATGAGGATGCTGGCGCTGTCTTGAGGTAGGTTTAGGTCTGAGATATAGCGGAGATAGCGCTGGTGGGGGAGTTCGGGAAGTGTGGCTTTGAGGGCCTCGATTTCTTCTTCTTTGATGGTGATGGGAACGAGATCTGGTTCGGGGAAGTAGCGGTAATCGAGGGCGTCCTCTTTTTGGCGCATCATGACGGTTTTCTTTGTGGCTAGGTCAAAGCGGTAGGTGCCGGGCTTTATGGCTTTGGTGTGGTCTTCGTTGGGGTTTAGGGTATAGGCTTGGATCTGGCGGCGGATCTCGGCTTCGATGGCGAGCTCCATGTTGGAGAAGGAGTTCATGTTTTTAATCTCTACCTTGGGGCGGAGGGTCTTGTCTCCTTTAGGTCGGACAGAGATGTTGGCGTCCATACGGAGGCCGCCTTCTTCCATGTTGCAGTTTCCAATGCCAAGGTATTGCATGATGGCTTTGAGGGCCATCGCGTAGGAAGAAGCTTCTTTGGGCGAATGCATGGAAGGGGCTGAGACGACTTCGATGAGGGGAGTGCCGGCTCGATTGTAATCGACTCCTGCAAAAGAGCTAAAGTGTTTGAGCATGCCTGTATCATCTTCTAGGTGGGCTTCGACGATTTTGACGTGTTTGGTGTGGCCGTCGACGTCGCAGGTAACGGTCCCGCTGCGAATGATGGGGTTGAAGAACTGGGTGATTTGGAAGTTACGTGGGTTATCGGGGTAGAAGTAGGATTTTCGATCAAAGGTCGTGTGTCTAGAGATATCAGCCCCAACGGCTAGGCCAAATTGTATGGCATATTTGACGGCTTGTTTATTGAGAATGGGGAGGGTGCCGGGTTGTCCGGTATTGACGACATCGATGTTTGTGTTGGGCTCGTCTCCAAAATGGTTGCGCGAGCGGGAAAACATTTTGGTTTTTGTGTTGAGCTGGACATGGACCTCTAAGCCGATGACTGGCTCCCAGTTTTCATACAGAATATCGGTCATGAGACGTCTCCAAATTCTGGGGGAGGGATGGGTGTGGTGGCCGATTCAAAGGCGTAAGCTATACGGAGAACTTCCAGGTCGTGGGTTTGCGGGCCCATAAACTGGATCGCAAAAGGTTTGCCTTTGGCACTCATTCCGCTAGGTATTGAAATTCCAGGGAGTCCTGCCATGTTCGCGCCGATGGTGTAGAGGTCTTGGAGGTACTCTTGAAGGGGATCTTTGATCCCATCTAGGGGAAAAGCGGTCGATGGTGCGGTCGGCAGGGCGATGCAGTCACATTTTCCAAATGCCTCACGCATTTTTTTGATGAGAAGAGTTCGGACTTTCTGGGCTTTTGCGAATAACTCTTCGTAGGAGCAAGATGAGAGAACCGAGGTGCCAAGTAAGATCCGATTCTTGACCTCCCACCCAAATCCTTTGCTTCTTGAAAGTCGGTAGATTTCTTCTAAAGTTTTTGCTTCTTTATCGCGGTAGCCGTAGCGGATCCCATCAAATCTTGCCAAGTTAGTGGAGGCCTCAGCGGTGGATAGGATATAGTAGATGGCTACTCCATACTGCAAGATGTCTAGGTCGACATTGATGATCTGGGCCCCTCGAGATTTTAACTTTTCGATCGATTCTTCGAAGTTGTCTTTTAGCTCGCCGTTTAATTCTTCCAGAAAGTGCCATGGGACGCCGATCCGCTTACCTTCCAAAGAGGACTCGAGCTCATCCAAATATCTTATGGGAGAGGTGTTGAGGCTTGTCGCATCGTGCTCGCAGTGCTGCGCAAGTACTTCCATTATAAGAGCCGCGTCTTTGACTGTGTGAGCGAGGGGGCCGATCTGATCTAGAGAAGATCCGAAGGCGACAAGGCCATAGCGAGAGACTCTTCCATACGAAGGCTTGAATCCAACGATCCCAGACCAGGCTGCAGGCTGACGGATGGATCCTCCTGTGTCAGAACCCAGGGCAATAGGACAAAAATTTGCACTGACGGCAGCAGCAGAACCACTTGAAGATCCCCCTGGGCTGCAGGTGAGGTCGTAAGGGTTTTTTGTAGGTCCAAAGGCAGAGTGGATCCCCGACCCGCCCATTGCAAACTCATCCATATTGGTTTTACCAATTAAGATGGCGTCTTCCTGTTCAAGTAGGCGCACGACGGTAGCGCTATAGGGGGCTTTATAATTTTCGAGCATTTTTGAGGCGCATGTACAGAGCTCATCCTCGATCAAGATGTTGTCTTTGATTGCAATGGGAATGCCGGCAAGTCTTCCAAGGGACTCGCCCCTCTCTCTTTTGGCATCAAGGGCCTTTGCTCTTTCCATGGCTCTTTTATCAAAAACAGCGAGAAAGGCATTCAGCTCAGAATCGTGTTGTTTGATCCTCTCTAGATAGCTTTTTACGATCTCCGCAGCGGAGATCTTTCCTTGTACAAATTTTTCTCGTATTTCTAAGGCTGTTTTCATTCTTCCATTACCGGGGGGACTTTGATCATGCCACTGACAGAATCTGGGGCGTTTTTAAGCAGGGTCTCTCGATCTAAAGGCTCGATCTCTTCATCTTCACCCATCACATTGACAGCGGTTTCTAGCACGTGGCTGCAGGGCAAAACGTCCTGAGTATCAACCTCATCAAGCAAGTGCATGTATCCCAAGATTTTGTCCAAATTTTGGTTGAACACTTTCTCCTGCTCTTCGGAAAGTTCGATCCGAACAAGGGATGCTAGGTACTTAGAATTCTTTTCTTCTTCTAGAGACATAAGCCCTAATTCTACTCTAAAAGGAAGCCTACACTCAAGAGAAAATAAATTTTTCGTGACATTTGATCTAAAAATTTGTTACACGTTAGAGAAGCTATTTAACGTGTTTGTAAGGAGAAAATTATGAAAAAATTCATCAGCGTGGTTGCTTATATTTTGGTTATTGTCGGAGCTCTAAACTGGGGGCTTTGGGGATTTTTCCAATTTGATCTTGTTGCTTGGCTCTTTGGGGGCAATACAACTTGGATCAGTCGTATCGTTTACTCCCTTGTTGGACTGTCGGGCCTTTGGGCTCTAGGATCGTTTGGCAGATGTTGCAAAGCGATGTGCTGCAAGCCCGGATGCTGCTCGACTTGTGGAAGCAAGAAGGAAGAGGGACCAGGACCAGGTCATGGACAGTAAGTTGTCTTCAACTGATAATGAAAAAACACCCTCTACCCAGGGTGTTTTTTTTTCGTCTAAGAAAATCCTAGTCAGTGGCGGCGGCGGATTTATTGGTTCTGAGCTGGTCTCTTTTTTAAAAAAGGCTGGGCATGAAGTGCTATCGCTGACTCGTAGTAAGAAGAGAGGGGAGGAGAGCATCTATTGGAATCCCAAGTCAGCGGAGATGGATCCAAGTGAATTTGAGGGTTTTGATGCTGTGATCCATTTGGCAGGGAAGAATATCTCCAGTTGGCTTTGGACAAAAAAACACAAAAACGAAGTTTTTTTGAGTAGGGTTCGAGATAGTTGGCTCCTGTCTCAGATTTTGCTCCGCTTAAAGAAGCCTCCTCAAACTCTAATCTGTGCCTCAGCAATTGGCATTTTTGGAAACCGCGGCGATGAGAAGCTCAATGAGAGCAGCCCTCCTGGAACGGGGTTTTTGGCTGAGGTGTGCAAAGAATGGGAAGAATCTACCTCTAGCATTGAAAGCAAAGGTGTGCGCGTTATTCATACCCGCTTTGGCCTTGTTCTCTCTCCAAAAGGAGGAATCCTTGCCAAACTCCTACCACTTTTTCGGATTGGCCTTGGGGCGATTTTGGGAAGTGGGAATCAGTATGTCTCCTGGATTGCTTTGGAAGATGTCGTAGGGGGTATCAACCACGTTTTAATGGCGGAAGAGTTGCAAGGTCCGGTCAATTTTGTCTCTCCAAATCCGGTTACAAATGAAGAGTTTAGTCGAGGGATCGCTAAAGCTTTGAATAAGCCCCTTTTCTTGCGCATTGGAGAAAAGCCTCTCCAATTTTTTTTAGGAGAAATGGCGGATGAGATGTTTCTAGCAAGCGTAAGAGCTTATCCAGAAAAGCTTACAAATTCGGGCTACGAATTTGCTCATCCCAATTTAAGCAGCGCTCTTTTTAAGTAGGAGAGCTTTTTTCTCGTGTTGATTGAGCAGAGCAGGGTCGATTTTAGCAGTGGAATTTTGCACAATGTGACTTAGTGATTTTAAGTATTCGCGGATTCTTTCGGGGAATCCTTCGCCGATATCTCGTCCAATTGCTTCCATGTCTGACCCGTATTTACGAAGGTCGCTTCGCATTTTTGTGCGAGCTTGTTCAATCTGTTTGGATGTCCCTTCGTCATTGAGGATGAGGAAGGTGTTTAGATCCATTTCGAGCAGTTGCTCAAAATCCTTGAGTTGTTGTTTTTGGAGGATTTTAGAGGAGCGGCGTCTTCTTGGTGTATACTTCTTCATTGGGCGTGGTTTAATTCTCATAAATACCTCAAATTTTCTTCTTTTATTTTTAAACTATAACAAAAAGCAATTAACTACAATAGCGTTTGAGAAAAAACACACAAAACTGTATCTTTGAGTACATGGTTGTTTGGCTTTTTTCTCTTATCTTACTCTCCCACCCTCTGAACTTCTTGACCACATCGGATCAAGGTCAGCTAGAGAGTGTCGATGAGGAGGAAGAGGAAATAGATGTGATCGTGATCCCGATTCCCGATCGAAATGAAGAGATATTGACCGAATCTTAATATCTCAATCGCTCTCTTTTTTCTAATATTCTTAGTAGTTAGTTAATTACAAGTTTTCTTTCTTTTTTATTTTAATTTGCTTGCTTGGTTAAATTATTCGATATAGAATGAATTTAAGGTGAGATAGATTTTGGAGGCTTTGCAATGGCAAATGAAAAACTAGGAGTGAATCCATGGACGCACATGTGGATAAAACCGAGAGAAACAGTTCGAAAAATCGTCGACTTCAACCCGAAATACCGGTTCTGGATCCTCGCTTTTCTATACGGGCTTCCTATGCTCCTGCATATGGCGCAAAACCTCTCTCTGGGAGCGGGCTTCACCACCATTGGGATTGTGATTGCCGCTCTTGTACTCGCAACATTCGCGGGATGGCTCGGGCTTACTATCGCTAGTGGGTTGATTTATTGGACGGGAAAGTGGATTGGGGGGCAGGCTAGCTATTATCCAGTACGTGCTGCTGTCTCTTGGTCGAATGTTCCCAATATTGTTGCCATCATCGTATGGCTGATTTTGATCTACAATTTTAGAGATCAAATTTTCTTGGCAGAATTTGATGAAATGAGTTTTGCTGGCTCGCAAATGACGCTACTTACAGGCGCTCTTATTGTCCAGTCGGTGATTGCAATCTGGTCTTTTGTCCTTTTGGTAAAGGGGATCGGAGAGGTTCAGGGATTTTCTGCTTGGAAAGGGGTTCTCAATGTACTGATTCCATTCTTCCTAGTTGGTATTTTCATTTGGGTCCTTTCGTGGCTCTTTTGGGTTGGCAATGGGATGACAGGGGCTTAATAAGAATTAATATTTAGGGGGAAAAGGAAGATGAAATTTAAAGAATTATTGGCTGTATCTCTTGTAACGCTTGCTGTGCCTTTTGCTACTGCTCAAGCAGGGGATGCTCCGCAAAAAGAGATCGAGATTTCAAAGGTAAACGGTGCTAGTTGGAAGGAGTTTCACTCTGTTGTTGGAAAGTGCACATTGAAATTTCCTTCAGCTCCAGAGCATATCTCTGAGAAAATGAGTGTTCCTGAAGAGGGGTACGATCTCAAGTATGATGCCTATATTGCGAGTCAGGATAAGAAAAATGTCTACATGCTCCTCATTGCAGAGTATCCAGAGTTTGTTGACCAATCGCTTGCGCAAGCTTCTCTCGAGGGATTTCTGAATGGGATTCTAGCAAACAATCCAGGGAATCAACTTCTTTTTGCCGATATGCTTCTTGTGGATGGAAAACCGGCTCTTGATTTCTTTATCCGCACGGGTGGTGTCTATTTCAAAGGGCGCGCCATTATGGTGAAAAACCAGTTGTTTCTGATGGCTATGGAGTGTGAAGTACAAAGTTATGATGAAGGGGGCTACAACTACTTCGTCGAGTCGTTTAAGTTTAACTAGTAAGAGGTAAAGATGAGAAAAGATATGCAAAGATTTTTTCTAGCCGCAATTGTTGGATCACTTGCTGTGATGACAGGGTGTGGCCAGAATAACAACGAGATGATGAAGAGTCGCCACGGCGATGCTAAAGATCAAGTGGATGAGGCTCAGAAGACTTGGATGGAAGATAATAAAGAACCAATGCCAAGTGAAGAGCCACAAAAAGACACTGGTGACCAATATTATTACAGAAGTGAGTGTAACTAAGATGAAAAAGATTATTCTAGGATTATTTGTTGGGATTTTGGCTTTTATGACAGCTTGCGATAGTCAAGACGATAATGGTCAAAATGGCCGTAGATGTGGAAAGCAAGGCTGCAGAACCTGCCGCTAAACTGTTTGTCCGCCGAGCATTCGGAGGAGTTCGATCTCTTTCTCTTTCTTTGAAAGGGTAGAGATCTGCCCCTCAGTTCGCTCGGTGTTTTCATGTTTGGAGACGCAGATGTGATGATCTGCTTGGGAGGCGACTTGAGGGAAGTGGGTGATACACAGCACTTGGCGGTGGGAGCTCAGCTCTTTTAGGTGACCTCCTATGAGGGTTGCTGTCTGTCCACCTACGTTGGCGTCGATTTCATCGAAGATCATCGTAGATGGATGATTTTTTTCAGCCAATGCGAGTTTGAGAGCAAAGAGTAGGCGAGAAAGCTCACCACCACTTGAACTTTCTTTGACCGGTGAGAGATGTTCTCCTTTGTTGGCGCAGAGATAAAATGCGATTTCGTCATCGCCCTCTTTTGTCCGGGTGGCGGGGCGCACCTCAACTTGCAGTTTCGCATTGGGGATGTTGAGGTTTTGGAGGGTTTTGGAGAGTTTTTCTCCAAGCTCTCTAGCTCCTTTAGTTCGCAATTGCTTGATATGACTGGCTGCAAGATTCGTCTCTTTTTTCCCTTTTTCAAGTGCGCTTTTCAAGGCTTCTTCGCGATCGCCGAGAGTGTCTATGGCTTTGAGCTCTTCTTGCATCTCTTGTAATCGGGTAAGAGGGGTCTTCCCGTACTTTTTTTTGATTAGATCTATGAGTTTTAGCCTTTCCTCAAGGAAGGTTAGGCGGGCAGGATCGCTTTCTAGTTTACTCTGAAAGCTTTGCAAAGCCATTTGAATCTCTTCTAATAGTAGCTGAGATTCATTTGCCATTTTGCTTACTTCAGAAAGGCCAACCTCGAATTTGTCCATTTCATGTAAGCTTGAGAGGGCATTTGCAGTGCTTTGTCTTGAATTTTCGACCTCACCAAGGGCTTGTTCTGAATGGATAAGAAGCTCTCTCGCATTCGACTTTATGGTGTACTCTTCAAAGAGGGCTTCATCCTCTCCTTCAGAAATCCCGACATCGGTCAGTTCTTGTATTTGCTCGGTTAAAAGGGCTGTTTTTTTAGCGCTCATTGCCTTCTCTTCAAGCAAAGTCTCTAAGTCGCTAAGGATCTTTTTTTCGTGGCTCCAGGCTCTATTGAAGGGCTCTAAATCGATTTCTCCGTAAAGGTCGAGCCAAGTTCTTTGCCTGCTTTCACTCTTTAACTCTATTTGGGCATGTTGGCCAATAAAATCGACTAAATGCGGAGCGATCTTTTGCAAAAAAGCGGCCGGCACCATTTGGCCACAAGCGAAGGCTCTTCCCTTACCCGATGCGCTGATTTCCCTAGTGAGCAGCAGCTCTTCGTCTTTGGGGAAAAGGAGGCCCGCATCTTCGAATAGCTGCAAAAGGAGCTTTGTCGGCTCTACGGAAAAAGAGGCTTGGATGGAAGCCTTATCAGCACCTTTTCGGACTTTGCTAGCATCGGCTCTTTCTCCTAGAATGAGACGGATTGCCTCGATGAGGGCTGTCTTTCCAGCCCCGGTCTCGCCCGTAATGGCCGAAAAACCTTTTTCAAAGTCCACCTCAGCCCTTTTTACAAGAACAAGATTGTGAAGAATGAGGGTCTTAAGCACCGAGGATGGCCTCCTTGGTTTTAAAGTGCATCTTGCCCACTTTTTCTAAACCAGCCATCCCGTGCACCCCGAGAACTTTTTTTCCAGCTTGGATGACTTGGGCGCTTGCTCCTTTCGGGAGGTGGATTTCAAGCATTTTTCCAAGTGATTCAATCCCTTCGACAAAGGCCGACCTGGCAAGTAGTGATGCTGCAGCTACTACGGGATCTTCTTCTCCATAATGGCGTTGGGTTAGCGCGATGTCCAAATTCTTCCTCTTTAAGGCATTTTCGACTACATGCTCTCCAGCAAATTGATCGATGATTGCCGTTTTACAGCCCGTTTTTTCAACCAACTCTTCTATGGCTGTAGAATGGCCCCAAGCGAGCATGCTATTGAGATTTTTAAATTTGCCGTAGAGCTCATTGTACTTTTCGGGAAAGAGGCGGACGATGCTATGAGGGAATAGGCTTTTGATTTCAGATGCAAGGGCTGTGATTACCTTATCGTTCATCCTCTTGCTATCGCGCACTCCCATATCGAGGAGCTTCTTTACGCCTGCTTCATCAGCATAGACACCAGCGATACATAGAGGGCCAAAAAAGTCGCCTTTTCCCGCTTCGTCGATCCCAATGCGGGGCGTCCCGTCCACCATTGTTTCCGGATACGAGAAAGAAAGATCTTTGAGGATCTCGGGCTCTAAGTAAAAAGAGATAAACTCCTTTTTATCTTTGCCCTGTACAAGGAGTTTTCCCGACTCATACAACGTGCAAGAGACCCCCTTTTTCTTGGCGGCAAAAATGGTATAGGGGGGTGTATTGATCTCAAACCCTTGATCGATGAGATCGTTTCGCATTTTTTCACCGAGGGATACATCGATCTTTGTGACAAATGAATTCATCCCCCTATTCTCCCATGAATCAGAAAAAATTGACAAGTATTGATAAATGATTATGGTTAGGATCTTTCAATAAAGGAATATATGGGTAATAGGCTAGCAAGCGAAAAGTCTCCTTATCTTTTGCAACATTCTGAGAATCCAGTGGATTGGTATCCTTGGGGCGAGGAAGCGTTTGCAAAAGCCAAAGCTGAGGATAAGCCTATTTTTCTCTCTATTGGCTATGCTACCTGTCATTGGTGCCACGTCATGGAAAAAGAGTCGTTTGAAAATGGCGAAATTGCCCAAATGATGAATGACACGTTTGTCAACATCAAGGTAGATCGAGAAGAGCATCCTGAAGTAGACAGTATCTACATGGAATTTGCCCAAGCTCTAATGTCTTCTGCTGGAGGATGGCCCCTCAATGTTGTCCTCACACCCGATCTAAAGCCTTTTTTTGCTGTCACCTACCTTCCGACCAAAGCTGGCAAAGGGCTGATCGGAATGGATCAGTTTGTCACCCAAATCCAAATGCTCTGGAATAGCGAAGAACGGGCTATGCTCATTCAGCAGGCAGATAAAATTGTAGAGCTTTTTGAATCTTCTTCCAAAACGTCTGGCCCCGACATGCCCAGCAATGATGATTTGCAGCGTGCGGTGGAAATGCTCTTTGATATTGCCGATCCTGTCTATGGAGGCATTAAGGGCGAACCGAAATTTCCTCTCGGCTATCAGGCTGATTTTCTATTGCAGTTTTCCAAAGCAAATAAGGATAGTAGGTCGCTCTTCTATATCGAACTTACTTTGCAGATGATGGCCCGCGGTGGGATATTTGACCACTTAGGCGGAGGCTTTTCGAGATACTGTGTCGATGAAAGGTGGCACGTTCCCCATTTTGAAAAAATGCTCTATGATAATGCCATCTTAGCTAAAACCTATCTCGAAGTGTACAAGTACACCAAAAAACCCTTCTTTGGACAAATCAGCAGACAAACTCTCGACTACGCTTTGCGAGAACTCAAGGGAGAAGGGTTCTACTCTGCAGAAGATGCAGATACAGAAGGTCAAGAAGGAAAATATTACGTTTGGACCCAGCAAGAAATTCTCGATGCTCTTGGACCTGGTGATGGAGAAGTATTCTGCCGCTACTATGGCGTTTCGGAAGAGGGCAATTTTGAGGGCAAGAACGTCTTACATGTTCCCATGGATCCTAAAGAATTTGCCCCCATTGTAGGACTAGAAGAAGATAAGCTCCATTCCACCCTCCACACTCTTAAAACAAAGCTGCATGAAAAAAGAGGAGAGCGAAAAAAGCCGTTCAAAGATGATAAGATCATCACCTCATGGAACGGTCTTATGATCGATGTTTTGGCTCGTGCAGGTTTTTGTTTCCAAGAAGGCCCCTACCTGGAAGCTGCTACAAGCACAGCAAACTGGATCAAACAAAATCTATGGAGGGAAGGACAGCTGCTCCGTAGATATCGTGATGGAGAAGCGAGGTTTTCTGCCGGGCTCGATGACCATGCTTTTTTAATTCGAGCACTTCTCACACTGTTTGAAGTGGGCGCAGGAACTTCCTATCTACATTGGGCCATGGAGCTCACAGATATTCTAGAACGCGATTTCAAAACAGAGAATGGAGCTTTTTTCCAAACAAAAGAAGATGAGTTTCTGCTCATCCGCAAGTGTGAATTCTACGATGGTGCAGAACCCTCTGGCAATGCTGTCCATTGTGAAAATCTCCTCCGCCTCTACCAGTTGACCCAGGAGCAAAAATACCTAACACAGGCCGAGGACATACTCAAAGCGGCCAAAACCTTCATTGAAGCCTTTCCTCCAGGCGCTTGCTATCACTTGATCGCCCTACAGCGCTACTACGATAAGGAGGCTCCTCTGATCGTGATCGCACTGGATGAGAATCATACCTTTGAGCCCGAGCTTAAAAAAGCTCTCGGCGGGCTCTTCTGTCCTCATGGATTCATCGTTTGGAAATATCCTGGTGATCAAGGGCTAAACTTGCCTGCTCTTTCCGAGCAGAACTGCATAGAGGGGAAAACCACCGTCCATATCTGCAGAGGAGATCGGTGCCAGCCCCCAATGACCGATATGGATCAGATCCTAAGCACCCTTGACGATCTTTGACCTCTTAGCTTTCTTAACTTTTGGTGGCAATGATGAGACGAAGTCGTAGGATTTTTTAAGCCAAGCAGACAACAAACTACTATCTTCTAAGATCTCACCAGGAAGAGCGAGGTACTCGCGCATGATTCTCCCTTTCACCGGCTCGAATGGCTCAGCGCCATATTTTTCCATCATCTCTTCACGGTCTTCTTCTCTTAAGCGAACCACCCAGTTTTCTTCATGCAAGCCGGTAAACATATTGTTATTCACAAATGAGCAAGGATAGCCAAACATTTTGCGGAGCTCACCGCTTGGGTAGTTCTCCAAATTTTCATAAAATTTTTCGATCAATTGGTCTGAGGATTTTTTCCAAGTCATTGTGTTTTTTTTGGGTATAATGAGCGATTGTATTTGAGAGAGCCCTTTTTTTCAATCTCTTGAGAAAAATTAGAAAAAAGTTCAACATCGAAATCAACTATTGAAATACGGAGATTGGGAATGTCTACAAAAGAGTTGCAGACAAGAGTTCTAGGAGACTATGAGCTTGTAGAAGAGCTTGGCGTTGGCATGTTGGGCAAGGTCTATTTGGCCCAGCATCGCTTTTTAAAAAAGCCTTTCGTTATAAAAATCCTTCCAGAAGAGCTCGCGAAAAACGACAAGTTTATCAAGCGCTTTGAGAAGGAAGTGGCTCTATTGAGCACACTGGATCACCCCAATATTGCTAAACTGCAAAATGTCTCCTCCGATGGGGATGTCTATTTCCTAGTTTCTGATTGCTTGATGGGTGCTAAGTCTCTTCTAGAAGTAGAGGAGCTTTCAGAAGAAGAGATTTTTTCTATTGCAAAACAGGTTGCCTCAGCACTAGATCATGCCCACCAAAAAAATATTGGAGATGAGCCCTTAGCTCACCGAGGATTGAAGTTGAATAACATCATCCTGAAAGAGGAAGATGGCCAATGGAAAGTACAGGTGGCCGATTTCGGCCTGTCTCGGATTGTGGGTATAGGAGCTGTCCTTTGTCGGAGCTATCGCATCCTTTGGGAGATGATGGCGTTTGAGGCGGGATTTAAAGATGGGGACTTGGCGCTCGATCATTATGGAGAGGGAGAGGGGGATGTTGAGAGGTTGCACGACTCTTTTGCTCAGTATTATGCCTTTTTAGCTCCTGAGCAAAGAGGGCGAGCCGTCTCGAGCCGCGATGGTGATGTAAAGGCGGATGTATATGCCTTCGGAATTATGTTGTATTGTCTGTTGGTAGGTAAGATGCCCGAAGGTTTTTTCCCTATGCCCTCAGAATGCAATCTTGATTTGAAGCGAGATTGGGATCGAATTATTAAAAGTTGTTTGGATGTAGATCCTGAGAAGAGGCCGCTGCTATTGTCTTCGCTTTTAGAAGAGGTCGTCTCCTATGAGGGGGGGCTTCGTCCGAAGCTGCAGCCGCAGGAAATTGCAAGACCACAGTACGAACCTGACCCAGCGGCTATCTTCCAAGTCGATAAAACGGTTGCCATTTATACACCAACAAAAACGGAACCGAAAGAAATTGAGCCTATTTTAACTGAGATGGTAGTGGTTGAGGGGGGAACGTTTTTAAGAGGGAGCAATAATGGCGCTCGAGATGAGATGCCTCGCCACGCGGTCCATTTGCCGTCCTTTGCTATCGATGTACATCCTGTGACAAATGAGCAGTTTGTCAGATTTTTAATGGCGATGGGAGGGGAGAAGGATGCGAATAATAACGATATCATTCGCTTAAGAGATTCTCGCATTCGAAAAAATGGGGGTAAGCTTACCATTGAGTCAGGGTACAGCAAGCACCCTGTTGTTGGGGTGAGTTGGTATGGAGCAATGGCTTATGCCAAGTGGGTGGGGAAACGTCTTCCTACAGAAGCAGAGTGGGAAGTAGCCGCTTATGGGGGGACAGAGGGAGCGCAGTATCCTACCGGTGATGATGTTGAACGCTCAGGTGCTAACTTTTTCAATGCTGATACAACATCGATTTTGAGTTATCCACCAAATTCTTATGGGCTTTACGACATGGCAGGCAATGTCTACGAGTGGTGTTTAGATTGGTACGGCTACCACTTTTATGAAACTTCTATGCAGGAACCTGAGAATCCTACAGGACCAGCGCAGGGGGTTTATCGGGTTCTTAGGGGTGGTTGCTGGAAGAGCTTAAAAGAGGACATGCGCTGTTCTCACCGTCATCGCAATAATCCCGGGATAATGAACGGGACGTATGGTTTCCGTTGCTGCGCAGCCGTAGCTGGACAGTAATTTGCCCAAAATCATAGAATCTTGGTCCAAACTATCGTATGGGAGGGTTTTGTCTTGAAAAAATTTCTCGTTTTATTCACGTTGGTCCTTGCACCTATTTTAGCAAATGCGGTTGGTGCCATGTCTCATTCTGTTGAAATGTGGTGGTGTTCCTCTTGCGGGCTAGCTTATCCAGCACCACAAAAATTTTGTCTCAACAAGGATTGTCCTTTATTTCGAAAGGCTAAATAGGGGCTGTTTGATTTCTCCTAAAAGATGACATGCGGCTTTGTGGCCTGGGGATATCTCTTTTAGCGCGGGACGGACGTGATGGCAGGTGGGCGTTGCATGAGGGCAACGTGTAGCAAATGGGCACCCTTTAGGAGGATCGAGTGGACTAGGAACTTCTCCACGCAAGATAATGCGCGATCGTTTTTTCTCAATAATGGGATCGGGTATGGGAATCGAAGAAAGCAGGGCTTGGGTATAGGGATGCATGGGGCTTTCATAAAGCTGTTTTGCTGGGGCCACTTCCATAATCTGGCCCAGGTACATCACAGCGACCCGATCTGAAAGATACTTGACGATGCGCAAATCATGGGCGATAAATAGATAGGTAAGGCCCATTTCTTTTTGCAGCTGTTTGAGAAGGTTGATGATCTGTGCTTGCACTGATACGTCTAATGCAGAGATGGGTTCATCACAGACAATTAGTCTGGGGTTTGTGGCTAAGGCCCGCGCAATACCAATTCTTTGTTTTTGCCCTCCGCTGAACTCATGGGGGAATCTTGTTTTGCTTGTTTTGGGAAGGCCTACTAAATCGAGCAGCTGGTCGAGTCTTCGCTTTTTTTCTGCCCCTCTAAGAAGTTTATGGATCTCTATCGGTTCAGAAATAATATCAGCGGCTGTCATCCTGGGATTGAGCGAAGCATAAGGGTCTTGGAAGATCATGGCTGTCTCATGGCGAAAGCTTTTGAGGCTACTTCCTTTCAATTCAGTAAGGGATTTACTTTTATATTCGATGCTGCCAGCGCTTGGGGGCGTAAGACCCAGCAAACATTTGGCCACGGTAGATTTTCCACAACCACTTTCTCCGACAAGTCCGAGAGTTTCTCCTGGATATATCTCCAGGGATACCCCATCAATCGATCGAACGGTCTTCTTCTCTTTCGAGTAGTATTTCTTTAGGTCCTTGATTTTGATCAAGGGGCTTGTTCCAGCAGGCAATCTCGTGTCCTTCTTTTAAAACATTTAACTCAGGTGATTTTTCTTTACAGATAGGCAAAGCATACTTGCAACGGGGGCTAAAGGCACACCCAGGTAGACTTTGCATTAGACTTGGGGGTGATCCATCGATAGGGATAAGAGGCGCATCTTTGTCCATATCGAGTCTTGGGATCGATTGCAGTAGACCTTGTGTGTAGGGGTGGGCAGGGTTTGCAAAAATATCATCAACACTGGCTTTTTCCACCATTTTCCCAGAGTACATAACGAGTACACGATCGCAGTATCCAGCAACCACGCTCATGTCGTGGGTGATAAGGATAAAGCTGGTTCCGGTTTTTTCTTTGATATCGCGCATTAAGTCAAGAATCTGCGCTTGGATGGTTACGTCTAGGGCAGTTGTCGGCTCGTCAGCAATGATGAGTTTTGGTTTTGCAGAAAGAGCTAAGGCAATCATTACTCTTTGTCTCATGCCGCCGCTGAGGGTATGGGGGTATTCGTTTACACGTGTGATCGCGTGAGGAATTCCCACGAGGTCTAACAAATGGAGGGCATAGTCCTTTGCTTCGGAGAATTTAGCTCCTCTATGGTGAAGTAAATAGCTCTCTACAATCTGTTCTCCAATTTTCATTGTGGGATTAAGGGATGTCATCGGGTCTTGGAAAATCATCCCAATTTCTTTGCCGCGCACTTTTTGCATCTGCGATTCGGTGTATTCTAAGAGATTGGATCCTTGAAAGAGAACCTCCCCAGAAATGAGTGCGGAATGGGTGGGCAACAGCTGGACGAGTGCTTTTGCAGCAGCACTTTTACCGCAGCCAGACTCGCCCACAACGCCCAAAATTTCATGAGGGTTAAGAGAAAAGGTAATTCCTTGGACAGCTTCTAAAAGCTCTTGCTGGACTTTGAAGGAGACGTGGAGGTTTTTCACCTCAAGAAGCGGAGCTGTCATATGCGCATCCTCGGATCAAAAGCATCGCGTAGGCCATCGCCAAGGAGGTTGAAGCTGAGCATAGTTAAACTAATGAATCCCGCTGGGAAAAAGAGGCGCCAAGGGTAGTAGCGAAGGGCGGGGAGCCCATCATTTGCCATTGTTCCCCAGCTGGCGATGGGTGCTTGCACGCCAAGACCCAAAAAGCTTAAGAAAGCTTCAGCAAATATGGCAGTGGGGATCGTGAGAGTGACGGTTACAATAATGGGGCCGATGGCATTCGGGACGAGGTGTCTTGTGAGGATACGGTAGCGGGAGGCGCCCATCACTTGGGCTGCTTTGACAAAATCGAGTTGGTTGAGCTGTAAAATTTGACCACGGACAATGCGGGCCATGGAGATCCACCCCGTGATCGTTAGCGCTATGATGATCGTTGTGATGCCAGGTCCAATAACGACCATCAAGAGGATTACGACAAGTAGGTAGGGGATTGAATAGAGGATGTCAGCAACGCGCATCATGAGTTCTTCAATTTTTCCACCCATAGATGCAGCAAGAGCCCCATAAAACACTCCAATGATGAGATCGATCATAGAAGCAGTGATCCCTACTAGAAGAGAAATGCGGGCTCCCCACCAAACGCGAGTGAAAAGATCGCGCCCAAGTTCATCAGTCCCAAACCAAAACTGCGCGGAGGGAGGATGGTTTTTTAGGTGCAGATGCGTCTCGTAGTAGGTGTAAGGGGTGAGAAAAGGGCCAATAATGGCAAAGAGCATCAAGAATGAAAGGACAAAAAGACCGACAAAGGCAAGGCGATTGCTTTTTAGCCTTTCCCAGCTTTCTTGCCAGTAATTGTATTGGGTTACGTGCTCGCTCATAGCTTAATTTTTTTCTCCGTGAGTTGGATGCGGGGGTCGATGAAACAGTAGAGGATGTCGACTAAAAAAACGGAGAACATCAGGATAGCACTATAAAAAACGGTTGTGCCCATAATGACTGTATAATCCCTATTTGTGATGCTCATCACAAACCATTGCCCAAGACCTGGAATGCCAAAAATTTTCTCCACCGCAAAACTTCCGGTAAGGATGGCGGTCGTCAGAGGGCCTAAATAGGTGACTATGGGGAGAAGTGCATTGCGCAGTGCGTGTTTGATGACAATTTGCACTGAATTTAAGCCTTTCGAGCGGGCTGTTTGGATATAATCTTGCTGCATGATCTCAACCATGTTTGAACGGGTGAGTCTTGCTATAAAGGCCATGGGAAGTGCTGCTAAAGCAATAGCCGGCAAGATTGAGTGGGAAAAACTGCCCCATCTAGCAACGGGAAGTAGATCGAGTTTCATTGCAAAGAGGTACTGCAAAAAGGTCGCTAAGATAAAACTAGGAACCGAAATGCCAAGCACAGCGACAACCATCGTCAAATGGTCTTGCCATTTGAGATGCTTTAAGGCTGCGATACATCCCAGCCCTATGCCGAAGAATATAGAGAGAAGAAGCGCTTCTAGCCCAAGAGTGAGTGATACGGGAAAGCCTTCCCGAATGATTTCCGTCACTGTTCTGCCCTGGTATTTGAATGAGGGGCCAAGATCCCAAGTCACAAGGCCTTTCATGTAACGAAAATATTGGACATACCATGGCTGATCGAGTCCATAGTGCTGATACATGGCTTTGAGGATCTCTTCAGGGACCGCTTTTTCTTGTGTGAAGGGATCTCCAGGGATGATGTGCATCAGGGCAAACGTCAAACTGGCCACAACGAAAAGGGACACAATAAGGATAAGGATTTTTTTTGCTAAAAACTGAATCATTGTTGCTCGAGGAAGGCAAATTTAAAATCTACTTCACTAAATTCGGTAAGTTCTACTCCTCGAAGATATCCTTTTTTTACGTATGTTCCTTGGTAATAATAAATCGGTGCAACGGGCATCTCGGATATGAAAATCGCTTCGGCCTTGCGCATCAAGGCTTCCCGTTCATTTAGATCAGGGCATCTCTCTGCAGCTTCAATGAGCCGAGTGAATTCAGGATGTCCCCATCCCGAAAAATTGTTTGAGCTTTCAGGGTATTTATAAAGGTCGAAAAAGCTTGTTGGGTCGCTATAGCCAGCGACCCCACCCATCCGGGCAATTTGAAACTGCTTATGCTTTAGCTCATTGAGAAATACCTTCCAATCGACATTAGCAAGTTTAACCCGAAACCCAAAGGCTTGGAACCATTGCTCTTGGATAGCTTGAGCAATTTTGTGGTGTCCCTCAGAGCTATTATATATCAAAGTAATTTTAGGCATCGTCTCAAGAGTCCACCCCATTTCTTCTAGACCCAAACCTAAAAGTCTTTGCGCCTCTTGCACATTATTGTCTTCAAAGTGAGATTGTAGATCCCAGATTGTAGGAGGAATGAAACTTGTAGCTGGGGCTTGGTAGGCTAGGGTAATATTGTCGATGATCGCTTTTCGATTGATCGCATACGAAAAGGCCTTTCGGATATTGAGGTTATTGAAGGGAGGCACATTGGTATTAAAAATATAGTAGTATACGCCCGAAAGGGGATATGTGATGAGTTGCCTTGCCTTTGAAAGCGGCTCTAGAGCATCTGTAGGTAACATAGATAGGGGATAACCCGCCCAGTCGAGCTCTCCCGATTCAAACATATTGAGCTCTGTATTTGGGTCTTCAATGATGCAAAAATCGATTTCATCCAATGTCACCACATCCTGATCCCAGTAAAGTTCGTTTTTCACGAGCTCAATGCAGTTGTGATGCTTCCATTTTTTCAGTTTGTAAGGGCCATTGCCTACAAAATAAGGGCCACTATTATCAGCCCAGTTGGGATGGAGCGCGGTAATGTGAGAGGGTACAGCTAAAAAAGAATGGGATGCTGCAAGATCTAGGAAATAGGGGATTGGATATTCGAGTTCAACACGCAGCGTTTTGGCATCGAGCGCTTTTACGCCAACCTCCTCTAACGCGATTTGATCATTTTTTGCCGCTTTTCCGTTTTTCAAAACGTAGAGATCACAGGCAAAACCAGAGGGAAAGCTGGGGGATAGAATTGTTTTCCAAGTTTTTTCAAAGTCGTATGCAGTAACGGGTTTTCCATCCCACCACTTTGCGGGGCGCAAGTGGAAGGTATAGACGGTATTGTCCTCAGAAATTTCTACGTGGTAAGCAAGCGCTGGATGGACACTGCGGTCTCTTCCCCGTTTCATCAGCCCTTCAAAGCACATGCTAATGACACCCATAGAGGAGGTGTCGGTGGATTTTCTAGCATCTAAAGTGGGGGGTTCGGTATGGATGTTAAGGCGGAGAGCCTGACGATCTTCATCGATAGGACGCACTTTCTTCTGGCATCCAGCACAAAGGATCGCCAAAGCCAGGATAAAAAGAAAACGCATAGAAAAAACCTCCAAGTGGCTAGGATAGACGATCTTCGCTTTTTTCTGCATCTTCGAGCTTTATGAAATGATCCCTGTGCTCATAGCACCGTATTCCATCGACCTCTAGTATTTTTAGATTAGGAAAAATTTGAGCTAAGCGTGGCCATACATCTTGAGAATGTGGGGCATTGATTTTAAGCGTTTCTACATTTGGTAATCGTAGCGGATGGGGATGAGCAATATGAAAAATTCCCGGTACGTTGGTAACGACCGTATCGATTTGAGAATCGGTCTGACAGACAAGGCTGGGATCATAATCAAGGGTGGCTACCTCACTAACAAAATCATTAGGCTCGCCAATGAAAGTGTGGACGGAGTAACGAGACCCAGTGAGATCGATCTCTGTAGCCTCTGTGCAAAATCCAAGAGCATAAGAAAAAATTTCAGGGACAGAGTAATCTCGCCAAAGATTGCGCAGCTCAGGCCCTGGGATGTGATCCTGCTGCTCCTTCTCCTGGTCAAAAGCGCCATTTTGATAAATCAAAAGATAATAGAGGGGAAGGTGTAACTGCAAGATTGTATCGCTGGTGATAGCTTCTTGGGCCCTCAAATGCAGCTGAATAGCCGGAAGGGTGAGCTTTTCAAACGCTTGGCAAACAGTGCGGTCTCTAAAAATTTCCGGGCTTGGAACGAGGTGACTCAAGCAGTGAGCCCATGCATCTTGCGGAAGTAGATCACAAGCTCCTGGAGCTGCCGCTCCGGCTGCTGAAGCTGCTGCACTAGCCATAATACCCTCCTTTTGCTAAGCTATTTTCCTATGCGACCGAATTTGCAGCAAGGGAATAAAATTCACTTTACAAGCCTGGGGTGCGCCCGCAACCTCGTCGACACTGAGATTATGCTCGGGCTTGTCATCAAAGCAGGCTATGAGGTAACCGGAGCTCCCGAAGAGGCCGATTTTCTTGTAGTCAATACCTGCGGCTTTCTCGAATCGGCCAGACAAGAGGCGCTCGACACCATCGAAGACCTCTTTGAAGAGAAGAAAGAAGAAGCCAAGCTCATCGTCGCGGGATGCATGGTCCAAAAGCATAGCGATGTCCTCAAAAACGCCTTTCCCAATATCCACTACATGCTGGGCCCTGGCGATCTAGAAAAAATTTTAGAAGCCCTTTCCTCTTCAAGCGAAGGCCAAGAGATCACCTCCGCCCGCAGCTACCTCCAGTGGGGGGAAGTGCCACGCACCCTCGCCACACCCAAACACTACGCCTATCTCAAAATTGCGGAAGGTTGTGCCAAGCGGTGCAGCTTTTGCATCATTCCCACCATCAAAGGCCCTCTCAAAAGTAAACCCCAAGAACAAGTCCTCAAAGAATTCAAAAGCCTTCTGTCCCAAGGGGTGCAGGAAGTGATCCTCATTGCCCAAGACCTAGGCGATTACGGCCGTGAGCGCAAAGAAAAAGGGGCACTAGAAGCCCTCCTTCGCGAAATGCTCAAAATCGAGGGAAACTACTGGCTTCGCCTCCTCTATCTCTACCCCGACGAGGTGACCGAAGAGCTCATCGATGTGATCAATAGCGATCCCAGACTCTTGCCCTACCTCGATATGCCGATCCAACATATCAACTCTGACATCCTCAAAGCCATGCGCCGCAAGACTAATAAAGAACACATCATAAAGACCTACAACCTTCTGCGCGAGCGTATCCCTGATAGCATCATTCGGACAAGCCTGATGGTCGGCTTCCCTGGTGAGACCGACGAGCAGTTCCAAGAACTCGTCTCTTTCATCCAAGACCATCCTCTCGACAATATCGGAGTCTTTACCTTCTCACTCGAAGAGGGGGCTCACGCCTCCAAGCTACCCAACCACATCCCCGATGAGATCAAGCAAGAGCGCTATGACCTCCTGATGCAAACACAGATGGAAATCGTTGCCAATCGAAACACCCGCTATATCGGGCAAATCCTTCAAGTGATGATCGAAGGTGTCCACCCCGACTCAGACCTGCTCCTCCAAGGCCGCTTCTACGGCCAATGTCCCGATATCGATGGCTGCGTGATCATCAACGATCACTCCCAAGTAGAAGCCCTCGGCCAGATTTATGAAGTAGAGATCACAGACGTGATGGACTACGACCTCCTCGGCACAGCCCTAAGACCTGTTGCCCCAATAGCAAAGCGCTCCTCTCTTGCAATCATTTAAGCCCGCTATCTCCAAAGATCCCAAGCATCAGTACTTTGTCCAACGGGATTTAATATATGATTGAGGAGGTCCGATTTCTTATGTTTATGCATCTCTTCAACTGCATGAAAAGCTGCACAGTTTTCAGCAACAGTGAATAAGAATTCTTCTGCACTTTTAAGTGTTTCCCCGCTCGCTGACCAAGCCCGAATGGGACAAGCGGGCATCTTTTCTCCTTCTTCTTCAAGAGAGGCCTTGGAAAAAAATTGGTACATTCCCTGCTGGCTAACCCTGTTAGCTGATAAGCTCGGAACAGGCTTGTCCATATAGAGAACGAGCATTTGGGTTAAGATCCCAAGCTTGTTCAATATTTTTGGATCGGCTTCATGTTCTTGGGCATGGGCTTTTGCTTTCCTTGCTAGGTAGGTGATCAGCTGGCAAAGGATGGCATACTTCTCAATCCATTCAATGGGTTGTGAATGAATATACTCTTGTTTTGGGGCCCATTGTTCTACTAATCCACCTGCTTGAAAAACTGTTGGATGAAGAGAAATGAGATGAACCAACACTTGTTGGATATTTCCCAGTTCAGGAAAGGCGCTGTAAGCGGGTTGTAATTGGTCGATGGCAGCCTTAGCTTCTTCAGCTGTGTCCACAGCTTTTTTCGAACTGACCTTTAGCTGCTCTGCATGTGTTCTGCCAGATAGGCAGGCTTCTAACTCTCCTGCAGAGCAAAATTTGATATCAGGGATATTGATTGGTAAAGGGGATGCCAGTGAAGAACATGTGTCAGCGCGGACGTTCCTAGCGGGAGCTTGTAATCCTGAAAGGGTATTGGTGTAGGCAAAAAGGGTGTGGATACTCTCAATGCAACGAATGGTGGCATAGAGCTGGGGTTGCTCTGCTTGTAGGGTTTCTAGCGCTCTTCCATTAAGGAGTTTGACCACATAGGCATCAAAATCTTGGTGACTTCTAAAGGTGTCGCAACTGGGGTTTTCCTCACCAAATTTAAGCTGAGGTAACCCAATTTTGATAGATGGGTCAAGTGCCATTTTGCGAAACAAATTGAAGGTGTCTGTCATCGGCCCTAGTGGAGAGACGTGTATCCCTAAAATGTCCGTAACTACCTTGGAGACTTGGAAGGAGAGGGGATCTACATTTGAATATTGTGTGGTGGAAAGACCCCCCTTTGATCTCGCCCCCTTTGCTTTTGTGAACATTCATCTTTCCTAGATCAATCACGCTGAAAATATGACTATCTGTCCAAAAGTGATCACTGTCATCGGAGCAGGAAATTTCTCCTGTTTGATCGTCTCCTCGAATCACGACCCGGTAGGGTTTACTATCTTTTTCGCTGGTGATCCGCATAAATACATGTAGAGGTGCGCTACCTGTCCCGAATGGTAATTTCTCTCCAGTGTATCCTCCACTTAAAAGGAGCTCACACTGAACATCCAATTTTCCACTGACTCTACCTAATCCTGAAGTTTGAGAGAATACTTTGTCGATCGCGCTTAAATCTACTGGTGTACTCGAACTTGCTGCTGATGCCGCTGCTGCTGCCATGGAGTGTCTCCTTTTTTTGACGAGACAACTTACCAATTTTAAATATTTGGTGCGAGTGAAAAACACGTCTTGCTATTTGCAAAGATCTTTTTTACAATCGCGAAAAAAAGTGAGGTTAACAGATGGCAAACTATAGCGATATTCAGCAAACACTGGGCGATAAGGCTGAGTACTTTTTAGGTCACACGGCTAAGGTTAGTAAAGACCGCTTGCATGCGCCGGGGCCCGATTGGGTCGATCGGATTTTTGCTCAGAGTGATCGCAATATACGCGTGCTGCGCAGTCTGCAGGCTATCTTGGGCCATGGTCGCCTGGGAAATACGGGGTATCTTTCGATTTTGCCCGTTGACCAGGGGATTGAGCATACTGCTGGAGCTTCTTTTGCCAAGAACCCCGACTATTTCGATCCTGAGAATATTATTAAGCTCGCGATTGAGGGTGGGTGTAATGCGGTGGCCACTACTTTAGGAGTTTTGGGGATGTGCGCGCGCAAATATGCGCATAAGATTCCGTTCTTGCTCAAATTCAACCACAATGAGCTTTTGCGTTATCCAAACATCCACGATCAGATCATGTTTGGCTCGATGAAACAGGCCTATGAGATGGGTTGTGTGGCAGTTGGTGCGACGATCTATTTTGGATCGGCAGAGAGCCGCAAGCAGATTGTGGAGGTGAGCAGAGCTTTTGAGATGGCTCATGAGCTTGGAATGGCGACTGTTTTATGGTGCTATTTACGAAATAGCGACTTTAAAACGGCGAAAATGGACTATCACGTTGCTGCAGATTTGACGGGGCAGGGGAATCACTTGGGCGCTACGATTCAGGCCGATATTGTGAAGCAAAAACTTCCGGAAAATAATGGAGGCTTTAAGGATCTAAACTTCGGGAAAGAGTCCGAAGCGATGTATACGGAACTTTGCTCCGATCACCCGATCGATTTGACCCGTTACCAGGTGGTCAATGACTACATGGGGCGCATAGGGTTGATCAACTCTGGAGGGCCCTCTGGCGAGAATGATCTTCAGCAAGCGATTGAGACGGCAGTCATCAACAAAAGAGCGGGAGGCATGGGGCTGATATCAGGGCGCAAGGCGTTCCAGAAACCTTTGAAGGAAGGGGTAGAACTCCTTAATGCGATCCAAGATGTCTACTTATGTAATGATGTGACTTTGGCGTAATTTTTCAGGAAGAAGCCGATGAGGGCTTTTTCCAGTGCTTTGCCACTTAGCTGGGTGGAGATGGGGATCTCCAACTCGAATTCATCGGGTAGGTTTTTCGCTTCTTTGAATATCTTTCCAAGGGTTTCAGGTCTTAAACCTAGCACGATCTCCATATGATTGCGAGTGAGATCGATTTCTCCTTTTGTGGTCACGTGCATTTTCTCATTGATATCGATCTGGATCTTATCGAAGGCAATGACTCCATTTTGGACCGTAGCTTGGATGGGAGAAAAGGCTAGATCGAGCTTCTTCTTTCGCATCTTTTTGATGAAGCGAAAATTTCCCTTTGTTTTCATGCTAGCCCCTGTGACCTGGACGTTTAGGGGGCTTTCTTTATAGCGCAAGCATTGGATGAGTCCTTCTTGGAGGACTATTTGGTCTGCCTCGAGGGTGTAGCCATTGGCGAGGTTGGTCCACTGGACATTTTGGCACTTTTGGGTAGATAACCAGCTAAGTGATAGGGATTGGATTTTCACTTCTCCACCTAGTTGTTTAGAGAGGCGCTCTTCTGCCTGTTTTTTCGTCCAGGGGATGGATGCGAAATAGGGGAGGAAAAAGGTGAAAGCACCCAAAAATAGGAATGAGAGGAGGATTTTACGCATAACGGAGGATCCCGGCAATGGTTTTAGCATCAGTAATTTCTCCAGAGCCGATCATGGCGATGGCTCTATCGAGAGGAACTTCTTCTGTGTCGATCCCCTCATGAGGATCGCTTGGGAGGGGACTTTTAGAGAGGTTTTTGGCGATAAAAAGGTGTATGTACTCAGTGCAAAAGCCGGGGCTTGAGTAGATGCCTCCAAAGGGGATAAGTTCTTCGGCTTTGAAGCCGGTCTCTTCTTGCAATTCTCTTTGGGCGCAATCCTGTAGGTCTTCACCCACTTCAAGTGTACCCGCGGGAAGTTCGTAGATGATTTTTTGGATGGCCCTTCTCCATTGGCGGATCAAGAGGAGGTTGCCGGCTTTTGTGATTGGGATGAGGGCGACAGCTCCAAGGGTTTCGATGATATCCCAGTCGCAGGGAGGTTGGGCGTCGAAGGTGATGTGATCACGCCTTAAGGTAAAGATTTTTCCTTTGTGAAGTTCTTCCGATTCTATGGTAGCCGAGTCTTCAAGAGCTTTTTGTTTAAGGGAATTATCCAATTTTTAGTAACTACCTAAGTTGATGGTGTAGACTTTGATTTGCTCTTTGCGTCCCGGCAATGCCATTGAGCCGAGGTCTTTGAAATTGAACTTATCTTTGGCCCCGAGATAGGTCGTTTCACTAATGAGGATGGGGGCCTTGAGCACTTTGGTGGCTTGCTCGAGTCTTGAGGCCACGTTTACGGCATCGCCGATGGCTGTGTATTCAATCCGTTTTTCGGATCCGATGTTTCCAAGGACCGCATCTCCCGTGTGGATCCCGATCCCCATTTGTATTCGGGGTTTATTTTCCCCTTCCCACTTAGCGGAGAGTTTTTCGAGCTCTTTTTGCATGGCAATCGCTGCGCGGATGGCATGCTCTTCTTGTTGTTGATCGTCAAGTGGGGCGCCAAATTCGGCCATAATGCCATCACCAATAAATTTGTCTAGAGTACCTGAGTGGCTGAATATAGCCTCAATCATCACCTCAAAGTATTCGTTGAGGAGGTGGACAACTTCTTCGGGGGGGAGGTTTTCCGCAAGCTGGGTAAACTGTCTGATATCGGAGAAGAGGATGGTGACTTTGCGCCTTTCTCCTTCAAGATTCAGCGGTGTTTCGGAGTGGAGGATTTTTTCCATGACATGGGTGGAAACGTAGCGGGCAAAGCTCATTTTGAGCCTTTCTCTTTCTCTTAAGCCCTTACTCATATCATTGATACTATGTGAGAGGACGCCAAATTCGTCATTGGTTTCTATGGTTGATTCGGCATTTAAATTTCCCTCTCCGATTTCTTTGACAACTGAGCAAATGTGGTCCAAGGAAAGGGTCACCTTTTTAGAGAGGAAATAGGCGATAACGATTGAGAGTACCAAAGAGGCTAAGAGCCCCCAGATGGCGTACTTGAGCAACTGCTCTGAGCGCACGTGGATGTCTTTGGCGTTTATGTCTACTCCGAGAGTAGAGATGTAGTTGCCATCTTTGTCTTTGATGGGGGCATATGCGCTGAGCCATAAACCCCATTGGTCTGCTACAAAATGCTTATCGACATAAGGGAAGTGTCTATTTTCAAATATTCCAGATAAATCGCTATCTTTATAAGGGGTTCCAGGACTTTCTGGATCGACCGATGCATCCACTCCAAAAAGCATCCCTTTACTGTTCTTAGGGTCTGGGTATAAGGTGTAAATATCTGAAACGTAGATGTCATTGCGCCTATTTGCAGAAACGGTTTTTTGCAGCATTAAGCGCAAAGCATCATGTTCTGGTGTTCCCGTTTTCGAAAGGTTTGCTTGCTCAACGAGTTCTGGATTGAGCTGGACAGCTGCTGTGGTAGCAACAGATAGTGATCGGCTCTGGAGCATTCTAAAAATGAGTTTTTCCGTTTCCACAGAAAAAATGACAAGACCTAAAATGATACTGGCAGAAGCAATAGCTACTAGGGCAATATAGAGTTTGGTACGGTATTTCATCTCGTTTTCAAGATAGGTGAGACGCCAAATTTATTCAACTGTGACGGACTTGGCAAGATTACGTGGTTGATCGATATCGGTCCCACGTTCCTTAGCGATGTAGTAGGCTAAAAGCTGCGTGCACACGGAATAGGGGACAGGTGAGAGCGAATCTGGGGTGGGTGGGAGCCAGATAACATCGTCAGCAATTTCAGCGATTTCTTTGGCGCCCTCTGGAGCGATGGCTAAGATTTTACCGCTTCTAGCCTTTACTTCCATTAGGTTGCTGAGCATTTTTTCATAGGTTGCGTTATTTCCACATAAGCCGATGACCAGGCAGTTTGGATCTATTAGGGCGATAGGGCCGTGCTTCAACTCGCCTGCGGGATAAGCAAAGGCACTTTGGTAGCTAATTTCTTTGAGTTTGAGGGCTGATTCCATGCAGGTAGGGTACATATACTGCCTTCCAATGAAGAAAAAGGAGCTTAGACCAGCATATTTTTGGGCTAAATGGATCAGAGTTTCCTCCTGTTCGAGGACCTGTTCCACAATTTTGGGGAGGGCTAAAATGTCTTGAAGATTCTTTGCATCAGCAAGTAAGGACAGGACGGCTAGCTGGCAATTGAAGGCTTTGGTCGAACAGACGCTAATCTCCGGACCAGCTCGCAGCGGGATGTAGTAATCTGCCTCGCGCACTAGCGTAGATTCAGGTACGTTGCAGATGGTGAGCACTTTGGCTCCTTGCTTTTTGGCAAGGGAAGTGGCAGCAATCGTATCGAATGTCTCTCCTGATTGGGATAGGGCGATGACAAGAGTGTTTGGAGGGAGAATGGCTTTTTTATAACGAAATTCTGAGGCGATTTCTGCTCGTGCTGTGAGGCCGGCTTTCTCTTCAAACTGCAAGGCGGCGATACAGCCAGCATGCCAAGAGGTTCCACAGCCCAAGAGGAGGATATTGGAAAACTCTTTCAGTTCAGAGGGGAAGTCGGGAAGTCTGTTATGGATGGAGCTTTGGAGGGCAGCAGGCTGCTCAAAGATCTCTTTTAGCATGAAGTGGGAGTAGTCTCCCTTGCTAATCTCAAAGTCAGGAAGGTCGATTTTTTGTGGGATTACATCAACGGAGCGAGATTCTTCATCAAAAATTTTGATCGATTGATGAGAGATCACTGCGATTTCATGGTTTTTTAGATAAATAAGATCGAGATCCTGTCTTTGAAAGGCATATACATCGGAGGAAAGAAAGCACTCTGAGGCTTGCACATCTTGACCGATGACCAGTGGACTCTCTAGGCGAGTGGCAATGATTTGATCTGGATGATCCTTGTGGACAACGGCTAAGGCCCAAAAACCCTTCATAAGGGGAAGGGATTTTTGCACAGCTTGTAGAATGTCCCCTTCGTAATGGATGGAAATAAGCTGGGCAATCACCTCAGAGTCGGTGTCAGAGGCGAAGGTTACTCCCTGGTCGATTAAAGAGGTGCGAAGCTCATTGTGATTTTCTAAAATTCCGTTATGGACGATAGCAAGAGAGTGCTTTTGGTCCATGTGGGGATGGGCATTGGAGGTAGAAGGACGGCCATGGGTTGCCCATCTCGTATGGCCGATGGCAGTTTTGCAGTTTTTTGGAGGATTTGAGAGAGCATTTTCTAATGCGCAAAGCTTGCCCTGTTCTTTAATACAGAAGAGGCCATCCTCTAAAATCCCTGCGATCCCTGCAGAGTCGTAGCCACGATATTCTAAGAATTTCAAGCCTTTTAGACATTTTTCAATAGACTTAAGGCTGCCGACGTGTCCAAAAATTCCGCACATGTCGCAAGTTTATCAGAAGTTACAATTTCTTGCAGATAAGAGTCATGAAGAGGGGGAATTCTTTTCTGGCGCGATTTTCCATTCGAGCTTTTCCTCCAGTGCTTTTTTTGTCAGACACCCACTCTTCAATCAGGCTTACTGCAAAACCTGAATCGAATAGCATCTTAGTAAATTCGGATAGACTATGGTGAAAAGACCAGGTCTGCTCTTGTTTTTTTCCAGGATGCATCTGGATCGGGATTTTTTGCGTAGATAGATAGCTATCCATTCTCCTGTATTGGAGTTTTTTGGTCTCATCGATGCCCCAGTGTGAGAGGCGGGGGATCCGAAAACAGGGGTGATTGAGGACAAGGTAAAGAGTGCCTCCAGCCTTTAAATGCTTCGAGACATTTTTTAAAACGGAGAGGGGATTTTCGATGTTTTGCAAGGCTAGTACAATGGTTGCGTGAGTAAAACTATTGTTGGATACGGGCAGGGCTTTGGTCACGTCTTGGGTGAAAAAAGAATGCAAGGGATTCTTGGACCTCTTTTTTGCTGCCTCGATGAGTGATTTCGCAATATCAATACCCGTATACTTTACTTGTTTAGGAATAGCACGAGACAAAATACCCTGCCCACAAGCGAGGTCAAGGAGATGATCACCCTTTTTTAGGTCCATAAGCTTCAAGAGCTTTGGAAGGATCACATGCTCATGGTAGTAGTGCCCTTTTTGGCCTACGGCGCCATCATACCAGCTAGCTGAAGATTCCCAAGAAGTTTTTGATTGTTTTGCCATAGCTAACTCATTATATAGAAGTATAACGTTATGAGCAAAAACGATCTGCAGCGCCACGTTGGCGACTTTATTGCCCCTGTGCATACCACAATTAAATACAATCATACTGTGGAAGAGGCACTTACCTATATTCGCCGCCACCCCATAAGCGAAAAAATTTTTTACTTTTATGTCGTCGATAGTGATATGCGCCTAAAAGGGGTGGTTTCTACGCGCAGTCTGCTCCTTAGTCCGGTCGAAAAAAAAATCCATGATATCCTCGAAAAGAAGGTCATAGCCATCTCAGCCAGCCAAACGCTGAGAGAGGCAATGGAAATTCTAACATCTCATCGCCTTTTAGCAATTCCAGTCGTTGATGAAGAGGGAAGGCTTCTCGGCATCATAGACGTGCAACTTTATCTAGAAGAGGCTGTAGATGTCGTAAAGAGTCGTCATACATCGACAGACCTCTTTCAGGTGCTCGGTTTGAAGCTTGAAGAGGGGAAGGTTGCCTCCGCCTGGCTCACTTATAGGACCCGGATGCCCTGGATTTTTTGTAACATGATCGGGGGTATTGCCTGTGCGATCATCTCTCGGATTTTTGAAGGAGTCCTGCTCCATGTCATTCTTCTCGCCATGTTCATCCCCCTCGTACTTTCTTTGAGCGAATCAATCTCTATGCAGTCGATGACATACAGTCTGCAGCTTTTACACAGGCCAAAAATTTCAAGAAAGCGGATTTGGCTGCGTATTCTTTCTGAGTGGAGAATGGTCTTTTTTCTAGGTCTAACCTGTGGAATCATAGTGGGAGGCTTATCGCTTCTTTGGGGAAATGGCCTGCCGCCAGCGGTTAGTATTGCAGCTAGTATCATGCTCTCTGTAACAATAACAGGAACGGTAGGTGCAGCAGTCCCCTTAGTTCTCCATGCTTGGAAGCTCGATCCCAAGGTGGCCGCCGGCCCCGTCGTTCTTTCCCTAGCAGACGTGATCACCACAATCCTCTACCTAGGAATTTCTACTTGGTGGCTTTTGCCCAAGTAGGTTTCTTAAAGAATAGAATCAAGAAGGGGGCAACACATCCCAAAACAGTTCCTCCAATCAAAAAGCCCGTATAGAAAGACTTGTTGCCAATTTCGATTTGATCGGGAGGTATGTACCCAATGAAAAGAGCAAATAGAGAGGCTAGTATGCCGAGGCCACAAATCACCCACATGGCCACTTTTCCCCCTGGGATTTTGTAGGGACGATCCAGATTGGGCTGGCTATATCTGAGTTTTAGACCAGCAGCCAGCATGATTACATACATAATAAGATAGAGCTGAGCGACAAGAACGGTCAGAATCCAAAAGCCGGAGCTCACTGTAGGCATCAAAAGAAACATCATAGTGAGAATAGAAGCAATGATCCCTTGTGCGAGCAAAAGGGCGATAGGAGCCCCATGGCGGTTTGTCTTGTGAAAAACGGGAGGGAGATTTCCCTCGAGACCTGCAGCGAGTAGACCTTTTGAAGGTCCGATAATCCAAGTGCTTACAGACCCAAAGAGGCCCGCTGCCATAAGGAGAGCCACAATAGGAATAAGAGCTTTGAGATTGTACTTGCTCAAGAACACTGTAAACGCCTGCATTGTGCCGGCAGTGAGACTAATCTCGCTGTTTGGGACGACGCTGGCAATTGAAAGCACTCCCAGTACGGATAGGCCCAAAATAAGGGCTACAGAGAGGAGAATCGCCTTTGGATAGTCTCTTTGAGGGTTGCGTACATCCAAAGCATGAACAGCAGACATTTCCATTCCTGCAAAAGCAAGCATAACTCCCGTAAATAGAACCATGCTAGAGAGGTTGAAATCGGGGAAGAAAGCTTTCGCTGTAAAATCAATTTGGAGGGGAGCTCCTTCGATGATCCAGTAGGCTCCTAGGAGGATAATCAATGTTCCAGGGATCAGAGTACCGCAGATGGCCCCAACATTGCTGACCCACCCAGAGGTTTTCATGCCAAAGCAGTTGGCAATGGTGGCCCCCCAGAAAATGCACAGTACCACAGCAATGGTATACGTCGTATTTGCTGCAAGATCTGGATTGAAAATATAGGCTACCGTGGCCGCTGCAAAAGAAAGAATAGTGGGATACCAAACGACATTTTCAATCCACTGCAACCAGACGGCTAAAAAGCCCCACTTTGTCCCGAACGCCTCTACGACCCAGAGATAGACCCCACCTCGTTTTGGCCATCCCGTTGCCAGTTCTGCTGAGACGAGAGAAACAGGAAAAAAAAAGAGGAGTGCCGCTAGAATGAAATAAAACATGGAAGAAAAGCCCAGTTCAGCTGTGAAAGGCCAGTTCTTCACACTCCCAATTGCCGCCACATTGATCATGGCCAAGGTAAAGACAGAGAGAGTTTTAGGGATTTTAACGATCTTGTTCATGATAGAGAAGTGTAGGGGAATAAAGAATTTATGATAAATGAAAAATCGATCAAAGCCGTCAAAGATGCCAGCTTTTCAAAGAACTTCTGCCGCCCACTTTATGAGAGTTACTGCTTTTCCAATATCTGTAAAACTGTTTACTCCCTCTTTACAGACACTCCAAACGGTTTACCTAAAGATACCTTAGAATCTGGCCCCTACGACCATGTCATCCTCCTTTTTATCGATGGGTTTGGTTGGCATTTTTTTGAAAAGTATAAAAGCAGTATCCCTATCCTCCGCGAGCTAGAAAAGAATGGGATTGCCTCAAAGATCACTAGCATGTTTCCTTCGACAACTGCTGCCCATGTCACCAACATCAACACCGATCTTACCCCCAATCAATCAGGTCTCTATGAGTGGTTCCTCTACGAGCCCAAACTGGACGACATCATTGCCCCCCTCCCGTTTTGCTTTGCAGGGGAGCAAAAGAGGGGATCACTACCCCTTGACCCAAAGGATCTCTATCCCACTACCACCTTTTATCAGACCCTTCAATCTGATGGCATCGATTCTTATGCCATGCAACCCCAGTCTATTGCTAGCTCACCCTACTCAAAAACGGTTCTTAAGGGAGCAAATATCTTGGGATACAACACAGCAAAAGAAGGTCTAGAAACAATACTTAGCCACCTTAACCCGAAAACCTATGCTTACTTCTACTATGGAGATGTCGATGCCGTAGGGCATAGAGCCGGGATTCATTCTAAAGAGTTTGCAGAGGCCATCGAAAAGATCTTTGCCGAAATCGCAGAGTTTTATGCAAAGCTTCCCTCTAAAACAGCCCTGATCATCACCGCAGATCATGGGATGACAGAGGTTAGCCCAAAAGACACCTACTACCTAAATAGAAAAGTCCCCAATATCGAAAAATACCTCCTTTTTGGCCAAAGGGATAAACCCTTAGCCCCAGCAGGGTCTTGTAGAGATCTCTTCTTGCATGTGCTTCCAGAGCGTCTCAATGAACTTATAGAAATCCTCAGCCATTTTCTAAAAGGAAAGGCTGAAGTATATCCAACGGAAAAACTGATCAAAGAGGGCTTTTTTGGTTTAGGCCAACCTTCGCAAAACTTTCTCTCTCGAGTAGGGAACCTAGTGATCTTGCCCTACAAAGGCGAGGCAATTTGGTGGCATGAAAAAAAGCGTTTCGCTCAAAACTTCTATGCAGCCCATGGGGGACTAACTAGAGAAGAGATGGAAACGCTTTTCCTTTTTACTAGAACCTAAAAGTTATCTTCTGCTACCAGGAATCACATTCCCTGAAGGCGTTGTTGGGCGTCGATCATGTTGTCCACTGCCCACAGCGACATTGCCTGGCGTTCCACCAGCGTAAGGGGATCCGACATGTCCACCCCCTGCAGCTGCGTGAGCTGAAGAGGAAAGGGGACGATTGGGGGCCCTTCTGACGGGAGAACTTGTTCGACGTGCCGCAGCAGCCGCAGCCGCAGCTCCACCGGGATGCCCTCTTCTTCCACCAGCCGAAGTTGTGGTATGAACAGGGTGCCCTCCCACGTTAGCTGGGCCTCTACCGAAGGCTCTTCTGAAGAATCCTCTTGGTGTATAGCTGTGAGGTTGGTGATAATCTACGACCGTAGGTGCAGGATAATGGCTTCTCCATATCCAGATGTTTCGAGGAAAAATCGCAACGATCTTTTCAGATCCAGTAACGATAGCTGCTACTGTCACAGTGATCAAGGTGATGCTAATAAAGGCTAGATCTGGAGGGAGAGACGTAGCGGAGACCATCGAGAAGAAGATTCCGGCGATTATGGTCAGAACCTTTAGAAGCGTAACTGCAACAGAGTTACTAGCTTCATCCGGTCTTCCGCATTCTTTGCTGTGGAGCGCCCTTAGCTGCGTAGCAGCATGATCGCCTGCTGTTTGGATATCAATCTGCATTGTTTACCTCTTTAAGCTGCGTAGTTATTACGGTAGTTAGAATTTGAGGAAATTTGTCTTGCTCGGACATGGTGATTCATGTTGACGTTGACGAGGATGTGATTATATGAAGAGAACCACCAGAGCCAGCTGTCGTTTTGCCCTACAAGTAGAGTGTCATTGATCTCCCATTCCTTAAAGAGATAGAGGTCGACATTGGAGATTTCCCAAACACTTCTTTCGCCGGCTCCATTTAACATATAAATTTGGCCAAGGTTTGGATCAACTCCTACGATCCAAGTGCTGTAGGAACCAAAAGCGATAGGTCCAAGAAAGAGGTTTACATCAAGAGAATCACCAAGATCTTTGTTTGTCATAACATAAGAATAGTTCGATCCCCAAAACCAGCGTCCTTTTGGTGTGATGACAATAGTGTCTCCTGAACGCCAGGTGCGGGTTACGGAAGAATCAGAAGAATCGAAGATCCATTCAGACCCATCTTGCGTTTTGACAATATTATCTTGTGGGAAGAAATCGATCCAGTGATACATGGAAGGGGAGAGGTTGGCCGCAGTATGTCCACCTGTACTAGACGCCAAAGCGATGCAGTTCTGAGGAAGGATAGGGATCCTCAGGGAGCTAAGCTCTAGCTCTTCTTGACTTGAGAGCTCTTCGGCCTGCTGACTTTCAGCGATCCTCTGTTGTTCTAATTGATCTTTCTTTTCCTGCGGTAGTGGTCGTGAATCCACTATAACGTGTTCTTCTATAACGGAAGCTTCATCTTGAAGCGTTTCTTCTGCATTACCGGCAACGGCCAGCATAGCAAAAGAGGTGAAAAGAGTTTTGGCTAGTGCTTTTTTCATTTCACTCCCCTTCTGTTGCTTGAGCCCTCAGTCTAAAACTGGATTAGGACTCATGTTCATAAAAAACTCGCTTATAAGACTATCAGAAGTGTTTAAATTTCGGAAAGAAAAAATTTGTCAAGGATGTGTTTTCGAGTGATATAGCCACCGATCGCCAACTTTAGTGAAGCGACTTGTTTCCTCGAAAGACACGTCATCCTCGCCTTGAAAAAGATGAGCAAAAAAAGTGACGTAGGATTCTTCAACGCCCTCTAAAATTTCGATAATTTTGAGGTTGCGAAAGCTTGTCCGATTGCAAAAAAAGAGAATCGATTCCTTCCACTCGTCTTGATTTGCTGAGAAGACGGGGTTGTCTGGATGCGTGGTTGCCATGATGTAGTCAGCATCTTTGATCGCGTAAGCACTATAGCGAGAGCGCATAACCTGCAAAGCAGACTCTGGAATTTCTTTCCCCTCATGATAAGGCCCACAACACTCTGAGTAATGTAATCCGCTGTGACAATGACATTGCATAAGTTATGCATTGTAAATCATATGGGTCTTATTTCACAGCATATTTATCGAGCTCTTTGAGAATTTTTTGAATCTCATCGAACCCAGAAGCTCTTTTTGTGAGTTTCCCTTGTTTATCGAAGATCAAAACAGAGGGGACACCGTAGACATTGTAAGTGCTAGCTAAGCTAGAAAACTGGGTAACATCTACTTGTAAAAAACGGATTTCTCCCTTGTGAGTAGTTGCCGCTTTTTCAATTTCTGGTAAGAGTTGCCTGCAAGGTCCGCAGCTAGGTGAATAGAATTCAACCAAGAGGGGAGTGTCTTGGTTGCCAATTGCGTTATAAAAATCCTTGGTGTCAGAGAGCTGTGGCAGCTCGTTTGCTATGGTTTTTATAGTGGGAGCCGCAGATTCGACTTTTGTATTACTCTCTTTAGTTGACAGGTATCTCTCTACTTGAAGAGCTGCTTTTGCCCCGTCTCCAGCAGCAGAGATGGCTTGTTTATAAATGGGATCCACGACATCTCCGATTGCAAATACGCCTCGTGCTGAAGTTTCCTGTCCATCTTTGATTTTGATGTAGCCATTATCATCGAGATCAATCTGGTTTGAGAAAATCCCAGAGTTGGGTGTGGCGCCGATGGCAACAAAAACACCGTCAATCGAAAGGTCATTTTTAGTCGAAAGATTGAGGTGAGTAACCTTCTGCCCATTCCCTTGAATTTCTTCAATTTTTGTGTTGTAGAGGACCTCAACGTTATCTTTCTTGATCAATTCATCTTTTCTCATTGTTTCAACAGTGCGAAACTGATCTGATCGAAGGACTACATAGACCTTTTTAGCGATTTTAGAGAGATAGTCGGCTTCTAATATCGCAGAATCTCCCCCGCCAATTACAGCGACGCTTTTTCCGCGATATAAAGCTCCATCACACACAGCACAGCTATAGACTCCTTTAGTCCAATAACCCCCATCGCCCGATTCACCAGGAACTCCTAAAAGTTTTGGATTGGATCCCATTGCGATGATGCAGGCTTTGGCTTTAATTGTTTCAATCTTTTCATGGTCATAAACATCGCGCATTGTGATGGAAAGGGGGTCTTGATTAAAGTCTACAGAGACTACTTCCTTGGAGACGAACTGAGCTCCGTTTTCTTCGGCTTGCTTTCGGATTTTCTCAACTAGAACCTGTCCGTTGATGTCTGTTTCACCAGGCCAATTCTGGACGTTAGGAGATTGAGCAATGGCGCCTCCGGGATTTTCTCCTTCAACTACAAGCGTGTTGACTCCGGCTCTTTGCAGGTAAACCGCCGAGGTGAGAGCTCCAACACCGCTGCCAATAATGACAACCGGCTTAGCTTCCTCTTTTTCATTTCCTTGTAATACAAGGGGAATTCCACACAGGAGAAAGATTAAGAGACAATTAAGAAATTTTTTCATAAAAACCTTTGATTTACCCACTTCTTTTAATCTTAATTGTATCAACCTTTCTATTAAATAAAAAGGCAGGGGGGTGATTAAAGTCTGATAACAAAAAGGTGGAATAATCCAAGTTCATAACTAGTTAGTAATAAAGTGTTGAAAAAATAATTGTAGTTAATTTTGACAAATTAAATTTACATTAACTAGAATGAAATTATAGGTAAGAAATAAAAGTACTATCTTACCGATGGAACCATCGAATATATTACGGAGGAAGATATTATGCCTGCACGCGTAATCCAAGGCAACGGAGGCCATTCTAAGAAAGCCCCAAAGGTGCAAGTCAAAGCTCCTGTTGCTCAAAACGAAATTAAACAAGAAATGGAAGCAGTTCTCGCTGAAAGCGCAAAAAACGCTACGAACAGTGCTTCAAACAGCTTTTCTACTGTTGAGCGAGCTCAGTTTTATGCTGGACACGATCGACTAGCTCTTCAGGGCACAAGCGTTCAACGAGTGCGTGAATTGCAAGAAGAAAACGATCATTTGCAAAGAGAGATCTCTGCAAAAGAAGCAGAATTGGCCAGTGGACAAGATCCTCTCGCTATTCTTGCGGATGTTGAACATCGCAAAATCATCATTGCTCGCAATACTGGAGAGATCCTAAAGATCTATCTTAGGAATGAGGAGCGAATCAAGCGTATTAAAGAGCTTGAGTCTCAAAACGTTCGCGTTCAAAAAGAAATGATGGAAATGCAAGGACACTTCATCTCAACGAAAGATATGGAAGAAAAAACAAAGTTTGCTTCTGAATTCTTCGTTATGAAATCTGAAATGGAGCGTAACCTTCAAGAGATCAATGATCTAAATTCTAAGTAATTTCTTTTGCTGATAAAACACCTACTCCTCTCGGGGTGGGTGTTTTTTTATTAATTAAAAATTTTAATTTGTTGATTGTAAAGTATTTATGATTTATAATACCTTCTATGAGTACACATAATATCGATTTCTACATCAATCTTTGGGATAAGTATGAGCGGTTAAAGGAAGATAACCAAACCCGTCAGAGAAATCGTAGTCTCATAAATCCACAAAACTTCCTCATTAATCCCATCGCAGATCTCGCTACCGACCTAGTTTGCAAGTCCTCCACTTGGGCTTATCTTTCAACAGGTAAGGCCTTAGTTGGGATCACAAGGCCGCTTCATGCTAATTTTGCTCATAGAATTGAAGATGCTTGGCAAGATCCTATATCCACTGAGACTATGCTGAAAATTGGAAAATTGGTTCAGTCTATAGCCCGCTTCAATGCTGTCCGTAAGCCTACTCTGGTCCCGCTTTTCCACTTTTTTGATAGATCTCTCATCGCTTTCACTCAGCATGTACATGTCGTCTCAGGCGATCTCATCGAGCTTTTGAAAATACCGAAGAACCTGCATAGATTCATAAACGCAGAATCACAAATGCCAGTAGAGGGAAAAGAGCACAAGAAAACCGATCTTCCTACAACTCTCTCAGGAAAAACATGGCAGTATGTCAAAATAGGGGTAGCGAAAGCGGTCGATGCTCTATTTGCCCTAATTGAATTAGTGGTTAAGGTAACGAGAGTTCTTCTACAACGAGTCCCCATAGTTGAAAAAGTGTTAGGAAACGCAAAATCTATGGTGGTAAGCGCTCGAGCAAGAGCTTATTCCTTTCTGCTAGGTAAAGCTTATGACCTCATCCGCTTTGGAGAGAAAAAAGCTCGACACCAGGTGACTTCTCGAGTGGCTAGAATTGTTTACCGACAAGCTATTCGCACTGCGATTGGCACTAGTTTACAGGTTGCTCTCGCAACTTCCGTATATCAAGGTGCTAATTATGTATTTACGCAATATACTGGGGCCCAAGAGTTTCCGCCTGAAATGGTGCAAAATGCATCTAGAGCCATGAAGGTAATCGGGGGGTACCTTTGGGTTCGCTGCGTGACTCCTACTTTAAAAGACCTCTATGAAGATTATAATGATGATTTTAAACCAAGCTCTTCAACTTTTATAGAAGTTTCTAACATATTAAACACCAAAAATATAGCGCCATTAGTAAGTTTTGCTAAGAAAAAATTAGATATAAAGTAAAAAGTTTATATTACTGGTGGTTAATGGCTTAGTATTGATTTTAATGCTGTTTGTTAATATAATGTTAATATGAGCGTTGTAGATTATAATAATAGTTCGGTTTTGGGAGCTTTTAATGATGCTCTGAATTCTGCTGGCGATGGGTTCGCCCGGTGGGTGGTGATCCCTCCTTTAAAGATGGGGTACCAGCTCTCTGGAGATCTTTGCGCACGGGTAGCAGGCTGTTTTTCAACATCCCTCGAGAAGTCAGTAAGAAATAACTGGAAAGATCCAGTGTCAACAGATTTTCTCTTAGCTCTATTTAAGCCTATCGAAGGGCTTGCTAGGCGAGTGGCTGACCATAAACCCTCTCAAGCCAGGCTCTTTCATTTCATTGACCAGTCCGTTGTCTCTCATGCCCAACATCTATATGTCTACGTCAAAGAGATGAATAAACTTCTCGAATTACCAAAGGGGATTAAGGAGTTCGTGAGAGCTTCTTCTTTTAATAACGTTCTTTCTAGATCAGCTCGTTTGGGAGGCAAGGCTTTTATTGCGATTGATTCCATGCGCCTTCAAGCTAGAAAAATCGCCTTAACCATCTTTCATTATTTAGTCGTTACGATCGATCTGTTTTTCCAGTATATGCTTCTGATCCCAGACGTAGAAATCTTGAAGTACTTACTAGATGCTATTAAAGCAGGGCAAAGCAAGCTGCATGGTAAGTTCTCAGATCATGCCATCAAAGCTATTGAAAAGCGGGAAAAACGTGTCAGAGCGCAGATTGTAGCTAATGTGGCAAATTGCACAATAGACTATGTGACCACACTAGCATCACGAGTCTCTTTAAAAGTTATTTTAGGTCTTGGTGCTTATTTCAAATTCGAAAGGACCCTTCAAAGCGCTTACTCCATCAGTACGACTCCATTGCAATTTACTGTTGGCTCCATCACTGCCTGTCTTCTCTGGAGAAATGTTTTTCAGCCCTATTTTTACGAGTATTACAAGGCTTATGAGCAAGACTTCAATCCAGACAATTGCACTATGAGCGAATTCCTCGACCGGTATTCCATGAAGGGATTGACCATACCTGTCGAAGGCGCCAAAAACTTCTTCCTGTCAGCTTAGTTTATTGATATAAATGCGTAGATAAACGTTTGTGAAGAGGGCACGCCCCTCGAGCGGCTTCGCCGTCTAAACGAAAGCCAAATTTTTGGCTTTCTTCCTAAGGAGACACTGATTAATTCAATTCCTCAGATCTTCGGCCAAAAACGCCGAAAAACCTAATTTTCAATCTCCATTAACTCTTCTGAGTTAATTACGATCTCCAAATTAATTTTTTCGACCCGTTTGGCTCAAATCTCTGAGAAAGCAATTAATCAGCGTCTCCCTAACCAAAACAAGCAATCCGAAGGATTGCTTGTTTTGCCCAGGAGAGGACTCGAACCTCCACACCTTGCGGCACCAGAACCTAAATCTGGCGTGTCTACCAATTTCACCACCTGGGCGTAATGAATTGGTTGAATATACTGGATCATTTTGTGAATGTCAAGGAGATACTGGTTTAAGACGGTTTTTCAGATTCAGATGGATTTCCGAGAAAAAATCGACGCTGGAGTAACAAGCTGACTATTTATAGTCAGCGGTTTACGAAAAGTCGATTTTAGCCGGAAAGCTGTTGAAGATGAAATTGCGGAATGAATCAGTGTCTCATTAAGGGCTTTCGGGGGTGTAGACGGGGCTAATTTGGTAACCCATCTCTTTGACGGCGAAAATTACGGTCGCAATGGATTCCCAATTGGCGCTTTTATCAATGTGGAGGAGGACTTTGGTTTTTTCTTTTTCTTCTGGAAGAAGGCCTGCTTCTTGTTGCTTTAAAAGCTCTTGCTTGATGGCTTCGGGATCCGCTAGAAGAAACTCATTGAATTCTGTCACCCACTTATATTGGCCTTCATTATTGATGCTGAGGAGAACTGTATGTCCCGGCTTGGCATCTGCCATAGTGGGAGGAGGGGTTTTGCTGTCCATTTTCACTAAGGATACTTCACTATCATAGAGCGCAGTTCTTGTGACAGCGAGGACGGCAAAAACAGCCAGAATGAGGAAGAGGAAATCCACCATAGGGGCGAGGTTGAGGCCTCTTTTTACTTTGAGCTCATCGTCGGGTATCATGGTACTCATATTACTTCTCCAAGTAAGTGGGAGCGCGGGTGTCTATTAGCGCCGCAAAGGTCTGAGCTTCATTTTCTACATTTGCCAAAATGCGAACCAGGCGATACTTGGCCACGGAGTAGAGGATCATCGCTAGAATTGCGACGACGAGTCCGGCTACGGTCGTTCCAACTGAGATACCCAGTCCGTCGAATAAGAGCGAGACGCTCTCTACTGAGCGGTTGAGGTCATAGAAGGCGTAAAACATCCCAAGTACAGTACCGAGCAGACCGAGCATGGGCGCAATAACGGCAATCTCATTAAGTATGTTGATTCGTTGCCAAAAGGCTACGGTGCTTCTTTTTCCTTCCGACTTCATGGTATCAACCATGACGTTTAATCCGTGTCTTCGAGCCAAGATGCCAGAGGCAAGCATTTTGCAGAAGAAGTGCTTCTGTTTAACGCAAAGATCGAGTGCTTCGTCAAATTGGTTGCTGACGAGTTTTGTGCGTAGGTCTTTGATGAGTTTTGGTGGGAGAAATTCAACGGATCGAATGGTGAGCATGCTGTAGAGCCAAACACAAATCGAAACGGTTGAAAGGAAGAATAGAATGCTATAGATGATGGGTGAACCAGAGAATACTTGACGGAGGTTGATTTCAATAGCATCAATGGCTTTATTGGTTTCTTCTTTGATGGCATCCAATATAGGGGGAGCTTGAACAACCATCGGTTCATCTTCTGCTGCGATTCTATCTACTTCCAACCCGATAGATTCGTTTGCAGGCTCTTCTACTTCTACTTTTTCAAAGTTGGTTTGAATAGACATTTCATCAAAACCTTCTTCCTCCAGAATAGCTTCAATTTCACTGTCTAGGGTAAGCATCTCTTCATCAGTTGCAAACTCCTCGTCAAAGGCCTGCAGATTAGAAAAGGCAAAAAGGCTTGCTAGTAGAAGGGCGATCCATCTCATGATGATCCTCTTTGGGTAGATGTCATTGAAATTTTTACCTTAGCAAGTTGTCTGTAAATAGTGCAACAATTCTCTCGTTTCCACTATACTACTCTTCTATGAAACCAAAAAATTTAAAATTCCCTTTTACTTGGAAAGAGCGGAGGCCTGCTGTGCACGAAGGGGTTCTGATTGTTCCCCAACATTTTGAAGAACATGATCTGTGGGAGGCCCCAGAGGGGCTTTTTCCTTCTGATCGCCCCATTTGCGTTGAATTTTGTTCTGGAAACGGAGATTGGATAATTGAAAGGGCTAAGAAAAACCCTGAAAAGCTTTGGGTTGCTGTGGAAATGCAATTTGAGCGGGTTAGAAAAATTTGGTCGAAAATGCACAACGAATCAATAAAAAATTTGTTGATTGTGTGTGGCAAGGCGCAAGAGTTTACAAAATTTTACTTGCCCAAATCTTCAGTGGATGAGGTCTATGTAAACTTTCCCGACCCTTGGCCAAAAGAAAGGCACGCAAAGCATCGGCTTATTCAAACGAGTTTTATCGACATGCTCTCTGATGTGGTCAAAAATAGTGGGGTAGCAACTTATGCAACGGATGATCCGACTTATTCTGCCCAAATGATCGATGTGATGTTATCTCATCCCATTTGGGAAAATATCCTCCCGAAACCTTACTATGAGCAGAACTGGGATGATTACGGCCATTCTTGGTTCCGGAATTTATGGGAAGAGAAAGGGCGAAATTTTTACTACATGCAGTTTAAAAAAATATGAATTTCTTAACTTTAAATGCGAGTCCATCTAGCGACTTGGATTGGGAAGATGTCTCCCATCAGGGGGCTTTTTTTCTAGATTTTGGCCCTATTGACCCCAATGACGAAGCCAAACAAAATGCGAATTTACTGGCTGTGCAAGAATTTGCTCGCGCCTTTCCAGATGCCAAAGAGGTGATTCTTGCAAAAACAGATGGGAAGATAAAAGATCCTGATGCTTTTTCTCGATATCTTCATCTACTTGCTGCGCAACTGCCTGATGAGGCTACTGCCATTCTTCTCTGTGAAATTGAAGAGGATGCTCTTTTGGAAGATTTGGTTCTTATATTCTGTAGGCGCCGCTTCGAGCATTTTACCCTTCAGTTTTCTAAAAAAATCATTCCTATTGAGGGGGATGAAGCAATCGCTGTTGTTCTTCCTCAAGACGAGAAATACGATCCGCAAGTTTTTAAAGAGATTTTTGCGTCTATTGAGGGGGATTTCAAGTGCATTCCAGAAGAGCTACTTAATGAACACTGGGATGGGGTAGATCACTTGATCGTCGAGCCAAAGAGCTTAGGTGAGATGGGAAAGCGAATGCTTCTAGGATTTGAAGCGGCAGGGGGAGAAGTTATATCCTTGGAAAAAAAATCGGAGTAGAGGGATTTGAACCCCCGACCCACTGCTCCCAAAGCAGTTGCGCTAGCCAAGCTGCGCTATACTCCGATTAACAGGCAGTATAACCGCAAGGCGGCTTTTAGAACAAGGTGTTCAAAAATTCTTCTCTATGCGATGGTTAAGTTATGAAAAAATTCACTGAACTTCCCGCCTATAATAGGCTCAAAGAACTCTCCGAAAACCCAATAGATTTGACTGCTAAGGGGACTCTGACTCCCAAGCGAATTGATCAGATGATCGCTGAAAGCGGTGGTTTGAAGTTGTTTTACTCTTCTGAAAGAGTGGATGAGCCGGTTTTAGAGGCTCTATCTCAGTTGGCCCAAGAGGCTGATGTTTTTTCCAAGATGGAAAGTATGCAAGCGGGCGAGGTTATCAACAAAATCGAAGGCGTAGAGAGTGAAAATAGGGCGGTTTTACATACGGCCATGCGCGATTTTTTTGACCATCGAGAAGAAAGAGAGAAGGCCAAGAATGCTACTGATTTGGCTTATGAAGAATGTGAAAAACTGAAAAAATTTTTAGAGGAGATCGGAGATCGGTTTACCCATCTCGTCCAAGTAGGGATTGGTGGGTCTGATTTGGGGCCTAGAGCTATTTATTTGGGGCTGAAGGTCTATCAAAAACCAGATCGCAATGTCCACTTTATTTCCAATGTCGATCCAGATGATGGGGCAGCTGTCCTCGGAGAAATAGATCTTTCCAAAACGCTTTTTGTGATTGTTTCTAAATCGGGTAGCACCTTAGAGACGCTCACAAACGAAGCATATGTCGTAGACAAATTAAAGGCCGCTGGGCTCAACCCTCAAAATCATCTTGTGGCTGTGACTGGCAAGGGGAGTCCTATGGATGACCCAAGTAAGTATCTTGCTTCCTTCTATATTTGGGATTATGTAGGTGGACGCTATTCTGTCACCTCTATGGTGGGCGGTGTCACACTTGCGTTTGCCTTCGGTATGGATCGCTACCTCGATTTTTTGCGCGGCGCTTCGTCAATGGACAAGATTGCCAAGGAAAAAGATCCCAAAGCAAACCTGCCTTTGTTATCGGCTCTTTTGGGGATTTGGAATCACAATTTTTTAGGACTGCCGACGGTCGCCATCATTCCCTATTCGCAAGCACTCTCGCGTTTTCCTGCCCACTTGCAACAACTCGATATGGAGTCCAACGGAAAACACATCGATAAGTCTGGAGAGTTCGTCGACTTTGAAACGGGGCCCGTGATCTGGGGAGAGCCTGGGACAAATGGACAACACTCGTTTTATCAACTCATCCATCAAGGAACAAAACCGGTCCCCTTAGAATTTATCGGCTTTCTCAATACACAGTACAACTCTGACGTGGTGTTTAAGGGATCCAATTGCCAAGAAAAATTACTCTCTAACCTCATTGCCCAATCAATTGGTCTGGCAACAGGCCAAAAATCGGATAACCCCAACAAGGATTTTGCTGGGAATCGCCCCAATCGCATTCTGCTTGCCAATCGCCTCGATCCTTACACCCTAGGGATGATTTTGTCATATTATGAGCATAAGGTGGCCTTTCAGGGGTTTATCTGGAATATCAACTCTTTTGACCAAGAAGGGGTGCAACTAGGCAAGGTGCTCGCTCTGAAAATGATCGATCAGTTCATCGCAAGGCGCGATAGTAAGCCGATCGACGAAAAGGGTTTCCCGTTAGGCGCCGCCTACTTTAAGCACATTTCCTGATGCAATAGCGTGGATTTTTTTCTCGGGGAATATCTCGGGGTCTGCGTTTGGTGATGTGATAAAGATTTGACCTAGACTTTCTAATTCTTCTCTAAACTGTTTCTGTCTTGATGGATCGAGGTGGGCTCCAAAGTCGTCGATGCTAAAGAGGGGCATCTCATCCACATTTTTTTTGATGTGCTCAAAGAGGCTCAGGCGCAAAGAAGCGGCTGCTGAGTGTTTTTGTCCGATGCTTGCATAAGATTTTACAGAGAGGTTGCGGATAGAAAAAAGGACGTCATCACGATGAGGACCGTAAAGGGTAGTGCCGATGTGGAGTTCTTTTTTTCGGTTTTTCTGTAGGGTCTCTAAAAGCTCTTCGGAGGTATCTCCATGGAGTGTGTTTTGGTATTGTATTTCAAGGGGGTCATGGCCACAAGAGAGGTGCTCCATTTTTTGTAAAAGGAGGGGCTTTAGCTCTTCGATCAAGCTTTTGCGTTTTTCTAGAATGTAGCAGGCGTTTTGGGCCATGGCCATTTCCCAAGGCTCGATGGCGATTTCACTTCTGGCTTTGAGCAGCTCATTGCGCTGGCGCATTGCTTTGTAATAGCGGGTGAGGTGATGGAGGTAGAGGGGGTCGATTTGTGAGAGGTGCAGGTCGAGGAACTTGCGTCTGTGAGAAGGGGAGCCGGCAACGACGGCAATGTCTTCTGGGGCATAGAGGATGTGGGGGAGCATACCAAGAAGCGATGAGAAGTTAGAGAAGGTGGTCGCATTGATTTCGACTTTTTTAGTTTCCCCATCAAAGGAGGCTTTTAGGGTTTGGCTAACGCCTTCTTTCTCGATCTCTGCTTCGATGTAGAAAAATCCCGACTGTTTTTGGATGAGCTCGCTGAGGATGTGAGTGCGGAAGGATCTTCCCGTACTGAGGAGGTAGACCGCCTCAAGGAGGTTGGTCTTCCCTTGAGCGTTTTTCCCACAGATCCAATTGACCCCAGGCGAGAAGGTGAATTCTGCCTGGGTGTAGTTGCGAAAGTGATGAAGATATAACCTACGTAACATCAAACTTCGAGGCGCATCGGCATGATGACAAACTCGGCTTTGGATGAGTCGGTAATCCTTCCTGGGTTGTAGGAGTCTGAAATATCAAAGAGGACCGTTTCATCGCTGCTGTGACGTAAAATATCGAGGAAATAGTGAGGGTTGAAAGCGATTTCAAGCTTTGGGCCGCTGTAGTTTACTGGCATACTCACTTTTCCTTCTCCAATCTCGCCTGAAGTGGCGGAGAGGTTGAGCTCTCCATCGGAGAATGTGAATCGAACAGAGTTGCTTCCCTCAGAGGTAAAGAGGGCTACTTGGCGGAGCAGGGCGATCAGCTCGTCGCGGTGGAGTGTGACGGTGTTCTCAGTTTTTTGAGGAATTACTCGAGAAACTTCTGGGTATTGTCCGGAGAGGAGTTTGGTGATTAGAACGCTGCCGGCTGCCTCGATGGCCAATTTTTCTGGCATGGTAATCAACTTGACCTCTTCTTCTTTGTCCTCGAGGAGTTTGACCACTTCATCCACGGCCTTTAGAGGAACAATGTAAGAACCTGCTTCTTCTGAGTCGGTTTCTACTTCCATCTGGTTGCGGGCGAGGCGTTTGCCATCTGTCCCTACAAATGTGGCCAAAGAGCTCGCTTTTTGCATGAGTATTCCGTTGAGCACTTGACGTGAATCGTCTTTTGCCGCGGCAAAGGAGGTGCGTGTGAGCATCTCTTTGAGTTTTTCTGCTTTGAAGCGGAGTTGGAATCCTTCTGAGAGATCCGGCAGGGCAGGAAATTCTGATTTTGGCATCCCTTGGATACGGAAATGGGAAGTTCCAGAACGGATAACAGCAGATTCGGGGGAGGTGAGCTCGATTTCCATATCGGGTGTTGTCATCTCGCGGGCTAGTTGAAAGAGGCGACGAGCGGGGAGGGTAATGGCTCCAGGCTCTTCGACTTTGGCCACTCCAAAGACTCGCATGCTCACAGTAAGATCTGTTGCGCTAATCACGATTTGATTGTTTTCTGCTTCAATAAGCACATTGGCCAAAATGGGCAGTGATGGCTTGGTGGGGACGATGCTTTGGATTTTGCCGATGAGCTTTGTAAATTCTTGGCGTTGAAGCTGAACTTTCATAGAGGGTACCTCGCTTTTTTTAATTCCCAAAGATACCGGAATTGGCTATTTCTTCATAGCCCTTTCAATGTCGCGCTTTTGTTCGCGTTCTTTGATGGCAGCGCGTTTGTCGTAGGATTTTTTTCCTTTTGCGACGCCGATTTTTACTTTGATGTAGCTCCCCTTGACGTAGATGGCTAAGGGGATGATGGCAATCCCTTTGTCTTGGGTTGCTTTGATGAGTTTTGCGATCTCTTTCTTATGAAGAAGAAGTTTGCGGGGGCGCCTCTCTTCGTGTCCGAACATGGCGGCTTGCGTGTAGGGGGCAATGGAAGCATTTTTGAGGATGACCTCATGGTCTGATACGAGGACATAGGCATCTTGTAAGCTCCCTTGATGAGCTCTTAAAGATTTTACTTCTGAGCCCATAAGAGAGATGCCAGCTTCGTACGTTTCTAAGATCTGATAGTCGTGAAAGGCTTTGCGATTTGAAGCTAGATCGTTGGGCTTACTCATTGCTGAAGAGGTCCTGGCCAAGTGGGGTGAGTGTGAAGCACTCGCGGCCATTTACTGTTCCTATGGCAGTGATACCCACTTCAAGTAGCCAGTTTTGGATGATGGCCTTGAAAAAGGTGATTTCTTCATTGGAATACTCTGGCAATCGGTATTTCCAGGTTCTTCCGTGGCAGACGAGTTTGATGAGATGTTCTTCTCGTAGAGGTATGAAAATCCCTTTAATAAAATCATCGAGGTACACCCAACCAGCCTGAGCAGCTCTCGAAAGGCTTTTCTCTGCTTCTCGAATCAAACGGGAGTTACAGAGTTCTCTTGGGAGGTTGGGAGCATTTAACGTATTGAGGGGATGTCTGTAGAGGAAAAGAGCTCTATCCACAAGGTCCATTTCAAGCAATGTGGACGCATCGCTTGAGCAAACAATTTCTTTTCCGTTTTGATCAGCAAGATTGAGCTGGCAAAATTTTTCAACATAATAGGAAAAGTCTTGAGCGCCAAAATCTGGATATTTTTTTTGCATTTTGGGCAGCAAGTCTTCTGAAATCGTCCCATTGTTTGCGAGTTCCAAAAGAGTGGACATCTCTTCAATGCACCCAAAATCACTTTCCTTAAGCCGTTCAACTTGGTCTTCATCAATCATTGAGCAAGGTTCTGTGTCACGAACGTGACAAAGGTACTGCTTCCACTCCTCAAAAGGTGTGATGACTTGCTTAAAACTATTTTTCTCTTTTACATATTTGACACATCCCACAAAGCTAAATTCTAAATGGAGCATATGCTCTTCGAAGGCTTCTTGGGTGAGTTCAAATTTTTTAATTATATCTTTGGCGTCAACCTCGTAGTGAGGAGATTGGTAGATGGCATTCATGATCCCTTTTTGAACGGGGTCCGAGAAGTAGAGGTCCATCAAATATCGCTGAAAATTTTGAGGCGTCTCAAGATATTTTTCCACAATCGACTCAAAAATATTGTTTGAGGTGCGTGAGATAGAGTACCAAGTAGGGAGAATATGGATGGGGACTTTGCGCAGCAGGCCCTGGAGATAATCCATTCCTGGCTTAAAGTCTTCCTCGAATTTTAGAACCTGAAATTCATAGTATTTACGCATTTCCTTATCGACCAAAACGTGATCGGAAGCAAGGGTTAGCAATCCCGTCTTCGCAAAGCACTCTAGTATAGGAAAAAGCTCATCCGATTCTAGGTCGAGATTAGACTGGAGGACAGAGAGGGGAATACGTATAGAACTATAGAGGATTTCCTCTAGGACTTCGATGTCCAGAGGGGAGAACTGTGCCATGAGGACACGATTCTGTACATCCTTTGAATAGTCGTATTCTTTTAATTCGATTTTGTTTTTACGGAAAGTTGCAATTTCAGCCATGAGAACCAATATATATTCTTAAGGATTATTTGACAAGCGCCCCTAGATCTTTAGTGCAGAACTTGCTATAGTTGTATAACTTATAGCGAGGAGTGATATTAATGGCAAAGTACGATCATCAACGGATTGAACAGAAATGGCAGAAGATTTGGGAGACTCGCCAAACATTTAAGGCGGAGGTCGACCACTCTAAACCAAAGTACTATGTTTTGGACATGTTTCCCTACCCATCTGGAGCGGGACTGCACGTGGGGCATGTGACAGGCTATACTGCCACAGACATCCTAGCTCGTTATAAGCGGCAGAAAGGCTTTAATGTCCTTCACCCTATGGGATGGGATAGCTTCGGGCTCCCTGCAGAGCAATATGCAATTCGTACGGGTACTCACCCCGAAGTCACCACACAGAAAAATATTGCAACCTATCGAAGGCAGCTCAAGTCTGTAGGCCTTAGCTACGACTGGAATCGAGAAATGGCAACAAGTGACGCCAAGTACTATAAATGGACGCAGTGGATCTTCACTAAGCTCTACGAAATGGGCCTTGCTTATGAAGCAGAGATGCTCGTCAACTACTGCCCAACTCTTGGGACGGTTCTCGCTAATGAAGAGGTTGAGAATGGTGTTTCCAAAGAAGGGGGATTCCCTATCGAACGGAGACCTCTCAAGCAATGGATCTTGAAAATTACTGCCTACGCAGAGCGTCTTCTTGAAGACCTGGCTCTTCTCGACTGGCCAGACCACCTCAAGAAACTCCAAACAAATTGGATTGGAAAAAGCGAAGGGACAAAGGTCCACTTTTCCGTCGAGAATTCAGATGAAAAAATCTCTGTGTTTACGACCCGTCATGACACTCTTTTTGGAACCACTTTCCTTGTCCTTTCGCCAGAACACCCCTTAGTGGATCAAGTGACCATTGCTGAGCAAAAAACCGCTGTTGGCGAATACAAGAAAAAATCAGCTGCAAAGAGTGACTTGCAAAGAACAGATTTGGCAAAAGAGAAAACAGGTGTGTTTACTGGATCCTATGCTATCAATCCGATCAACAACGCGAAAATCCCTATCTGGGTTGCCGACTACGTTCTAATGGGCTATGGAACAGGGGCTGTGATGGGTGTTCCAGGAGGAGATGAGCGGGATTTCGAATTCGTCGGTATTTACGGTATTGCCGTTGTCCCAATTATTGATCCTGATGTCACAGAAGAGGAATCCTCAGAATCTCTTCGAGAGCAAGTTTTAGCAGGAAAGAAAAATTGGTCCGGGCCTGGTGTCATCTGTAACAGTAAAAACGATGAAATTGATCTAAACAATGATACTTACGCTGTTGCCAAAGAAAAAGTAGCCGACTGGCTAGTAAAAACAGGCAACGGAGAGCGGACGATTACTTACAAGCTCCGTGACTGGCTCTTCTCAAGACAACGCTATTGGGGAGAACCGTTTCCCATACTCCATTTTGAAGATGGATCAAAGCGTGTCCTGGATGAGAGCGAACTTCCTTTGTGTCCTCCTGAGCTCATCGACTTCAAGCCGACAGAATCCGGCGAAAGCCCCTTGGCCAGAGTCCCTGATTGGGTCAATATCACCGACCCCAAGACAGGGGAAAAAGCCCAAAGAGAGACAAACACAATGCCCCAATGGGCAGGTTCTTGCTGGTACTATTTGCGCTTTCTCGATCCACACAATGACAAAGAAGCGTGGGATGCCATTAAGGAACAGTACTGGATGCCCGTCGACATGTATGTAGGGGGCGTGGAACACGCCGTTCTCCACCTTCTTTATGCGCGCTTCTGGCACAAAGTCCTCTACGACTGCAATCTTGTGACAACACCTGAACCGTTTCAGACCCTGCGGAATCAAGGTCTTGTAACGGCAAGATCTTACAAGATTCCAGGTGGAGTGTACCTACCCGAAGAAGAGGTGGAAAAGAAAGATGAGGAGTATTACCAAATGGGAACGGGGCAAAAGCTCGAAACCCAAATTGAGAAAATGTCTAAATCTAAGCTCAATGGTGTCACCCCTGATGAAATCATTGAAGATCTGGGTGCTGACTCCTTGCGTCTGTACGAGATGTTTATGGCTCCCTTTGACAAAGAAAAGTTCTGGAATAGTGAGGCGGTTAATGGCTGCCGTCGTTTTCTGAATCGGTTTTACGAGATGATCCACTCAGACAAAGTAACCGATGATGAGAGCGATGAAGCGCTAAAACTAGGTCATCGCTTAGTCCATGGGGTAGAGAAAGACATCCAACAACTCCAATTCAATACGGCCATTGCTAAAATGATGGAATTCATGAATGCCTTCACGCCCCTTCCAACATATCCAAAAAGCGTTCTTAAAATGCTTACCCAAGCCCTTTATCCCTTTGCTCCTCATATTACAGAGGAAGCTTGGGAGCATCTTGGAGAAGCTGAGAGTATCACTTACGTTCCATTTCCCAAAGTGGACACAACCTACCTAATCGATACCAGCACAACCTATGTGATCCAGGTCAATGGAAAGCTTCGTGGTAGCTGGGAGCTACCTGTTGACAAAAGCGAAGATGAACTCCTTTCTCTAGCTAAAGCTGAGCCAAAAATTGCCAAGTACTTGGAGGGAGAGATCAAAAAGGTGATCTTTGTGCCCAATAAACTGCTCAACATCGTGGTAAAAGCGTAGATGCTCTATAACCTCATATTAATTCTAGGAGCCATAGCTCAAATCCCCAAATGGCTCCTACAGAAAAAGTACCACGGGACGATTCTACAAAGACTGGGCTTCTCTCTGCCTGCAAAAGCCAACACAATCCCAACCATCTGGATCCATGCAGTCTCGATGGGAGAGACAAGCGCCATCCTTCCGATCTATAAGCGACTACGCGAAAAATACCCCACCGCCGCATTCTACTTCTCATCCATGACAAAAACAGGACTTGCGCGCGCTCAAAAACTCTATCCGGAAGCCGCTGGCTATTTTTATCTTCCGCTCGATTTTTCGTGGGTAATGAAGCGGCTTGTCTTAAGGTTAAAGCCCGATATACTCGTCCTCTCAGAAGGGGATTTCTGGCACAACCTCATCCGCAATGTGAAGAGCCGAGGCGGCAAAGTCCTCCTTCTCAATGGAAAAATCTCTTTGCGCTCGTCCAATCGCTTTGCAAAAGTGCCTCGCTTCTCTAAACGCCTCTTCAAGCAGATCGACCATCTTTGCATCCAAAATACCGAATACGCCACTAGATTCCGATCTCTCTACATCCCACCAGAAAGAATCTCAATCACTGGAAACCTCAAGCTTTCAATCGAAGCGCCAAAACTAGATCCAAAAGAAAAAGCCAAATGGCGCGAAAAATTTGGCTTTAAAGAAACCGACCGAGTCATCACAATCGGCTCCACACACGAAAGAGAAGAAGAACTTATTCTGCCCCAAATATCTGGCTTCAAAATCCTCCTTGCCCCTCGCCATCCCGAGCGCTTTGCTGCCATTAGAAAATTCTTAGAAAAAAATCCCTATCCTCACGTCCACCTCGTAGATCAAATGGGACTATTAAATATCTGCTTTCAGCTCAGTGATCTCGCCATCATTGGTGGCAGCTTCCTGCCAGGCGTGGGAGGACATAATATTTTTGAACCCATCCAAGCAGAAATCCCTGTTCTTTTCGGTCCATACATGGAAACTCAAAATGAACTTGTCGAGCTCATTTTAAATGCAAATGCAGGGATTCAAACTCCAGCAGAAAACCTATCAATAGCACTCTCTCAGGCTTTTTCTCTCACTGAAAATGCTAAGCTTCTTTCGAAGCACGGAACAAAGATAGCTGATGAAACTTGGAAAGCTGTAGAAACAAACTTGAGTTAAAACAGGGGCTAAGTTATACTCAAACCTTAATTTGCCGCGGGATGGAGCAGTGGTTAGCTCGTTGGGCTCATAACCCAAAGGTCAGAGGTTCGAATCCTCTTCCCGCTATTCGTGGCCTAGACTCGATGAGTCTAGGTCCATTTTCTTTGGCGGTATAGCTCAGTTGGTTAGAGCAGCGGAATCATAATCCGCGTGTCGTTGGTTCGAGTCCGACTACCGCTATCTCCGATAGCGGAAGAGGAAGCCAACAGTTTGGCTTCCGTTCGGACTCGAAGTCGGAGGCGTTGTTTCGAAGAAACCGCCGCAGACCGGCCGTGAGGGACGGGAGGCGTCAGTCCCCGCTCGAGGGGCGAGCCCTGATCATAATTACAAACATAAACAGCCCCTCAGTAGTTTCTACTTCGATTAAACCAGGCAAATATCTTAGGATCTATGTATGAGCTCCGTTCAAAAAAAATTTGAATGTTTTGTTCCCTTTAATTAATATTACTCTCATTCACATGAGGTAGAAATGAAGAAAAAATCGCTATTTTTAGGTCTTTTAACTCTGAATGCACTAGTTGGAAATGAAAATAATGATTCATGTTGCGAAACAGTTGCTTGTATTGGTGAAGGGTATACCCCTAAATACTATGATCTCCAGTGTGATTGGGGAGTCACTGTTTCGGCAGAATTTTTGTACTGGTATGCAGTAGAAAATCGCCTACCTATTGCTATGAGAACATTGGGGTTTGTTCCTCAAGGAGCTGATGTCATTCCTGGGGCAGAGTTGGCTGTTCCAAATAAAAACATCTATATGGACTCTTCTTGGGATCCGGGTTTTCGAGTAGGAGCTGGATTCAACAGTTGCTGTGATGGATGGGATTTCTTAGTGCAATATACCTACTATCGCAATACAAACAAGAAAGGTTTGAGCGAAGCTGCGGTGCAAGGAGGTTTTTTCATTCCTCCTGGCGGAGACTTTCTCTTTACGAGTCCATGGATCGAAACATTCTTGCCTGTTCCGTTTCTGTTTGATCAAGTAAATGCAAAATGGAAACTCGATTACAATGTCTTAGATCTGGAAATAGGTCGTAAGTTCTGGTTAAGTCCTTGCTTTAATCTGCGCTTATTTACAGGTCTTAAAGGTTCCTGGATTCGCACACAGTACGATCTTTTGCAAGAGAGAGACCTAGCAACGCTCGATTCAACTGCAATTGTAGGTGGATTTTTTCTCGATAATTTTAAAAATACTTTTCGAGGAGTGGGTTTGACCCTAGGGCTTGACCCCACTTGGCACTTCAGTCGTTGTTTTTCCCTTTATGGGAGCGCTGACTTTTCTCTTCTATGGGGAAAGTACGATGGAGATAGATCTGAAGAGTTTGAGATTTTTGTTACATCTGATCGTTATGCTGTTTCCTGGGATTCTACAAATGATTTTTATGGAATGCAGGGAGTATTTGATCTAGGAATAGGTCTGAGGTATGAAGATACTTTTTGCTGTGATCGATTCCGGTTTCTATTTGATCTGGGCTGGGAACACCAGCTTTGGTATGATCTAATCCATCGAATAAAATTTGAATCAGCCTCTGTTCCGTTGAATTTGACATTTGATCGGCTGTCTTTTGCTACCTATGGTGAAATAGATACCGATTTAGCCCTTGGTGGACTTGTTGTCAAAGCAAAAATTGACTTTTGATTTATGAAAGCCTTCAATCTATTGCTCACATCATTCTGCATCCTATTCTCCCAACTGGGAAATGCTGCCTTGGGAGAAGCCTATGTCACAAATGAGGGGGATGATGATGTCAGTATCGTGGATCCGACACTCCAGTCTGAAATCACAACAATTCCAGTTGGGTCCGATCCTCAAGGTGTGGCTGTTACGCCTGATGGCCTTGAGATATATGTTACGAATTCTAGTTTGGATACTGTCAGTGTGATTGACTCTGCTACCAGTGTGGTCAAAGCCACTATTTTTGCGGGATCTACACCTGTTCGTATTGCAATTCCTCCTAATGGGAAAGAGGCATATGTAACGAATGAAAATGGGAATAACGTTACGGTCATCAGCACAAGCACGAAAACACAAACAGCAACTATAGAAGTTGGACAAACTCCCATTGGAATTGCAGTGTCACCTGATGGGAAAGAAATCTATGTAGGGAACTTTGCAGGGGACAATGTTAGTGTGATCGACACAAATACAAACATGGTTATCGCAACGATCTCAGTGGGTGAAAAGCCTTCTAGCATTGCCTTTTCGCCAGATGGTCAGCAGGCATATGTCACAAATCAAACGAGTGGAAACGTGAGTGTCGTTAGCACAGAGACAAGGATGGTTTTTGCCACAATACCTGTTGGAAGTGAGCCGGGTTTTGTCATTTTTACACCAAATGGCAATGAGGCATATGTCACAAATGAAATGGACGGGACCACGAGTGTCATCAATACCAGCACCCGAGAAGTGGTTGCCACAATATCTGTTGGCACGGCTCCCAAAGGACTTGCCATAACTCTTGATGGACGGTTGATCTATGTCCCCAATGGAATGGACGGCAATCTCAGCATTATCGATACAGCAACGAAGACTGTTGTGGGACAAATTACAGTCGGGCAAGAACCGAAGTGTGTGGCTTTTGCTGTTGGTCAGTTGCGAGTTGAGGGGAAGGCCAAGCGAGATACTTTTTTGACCCAAAGCGAGCTTTTTAACGAAATCATCTGGGCGCCTCCTCTTGAGACTCCAGATTCCTATGAAATCTATCGAGGGGCTCCTCCAGATAGACTGATTGCTACTGTATCGAGAAATACCACCTCATTTATCGATCATAATCAAAGAAAAGATGAGCTGGATGTCTATTTCGTCTTAGCAAAAAAAGGAACCACCACCATCGCCAGAGGCCATGTTTTCTTAAGAAAATACTGACTAAGGTCTGAGTGATCCCTTTGGCGAGTTAGGCTTTGATATAGCAGAAATATGCAACGTCTTCAGGAGAGAAGCCTTTATTTATGCCATTTAATTGCACCTCTTTTACGATTGTGAAAAAGAATTATTCGAGATATTGATATCGCGTTTTTCTTTCTTCGATGTTTATTTAATGTAAAGTATTACAATATATGCGATAAAAATGCTTATAAATACGTATCCATCTTTTCTTGATAACTCTTGTTTTCTGAAGAGGGCCTGAAAAGTCCAAATAAGTATTGCAAACAGGCAGGGGAGGAGCTTCCAGATAAAGGAGAGGTCGATTTTGGGGTTCATGATCATTAAGATCCCGAGGATAAATGAAATATTTAATAGGCTCGACCCAAAAAGGTCTCCAAGAGCAAGTCCATACTCTTTTCTTCGAACGGCGTGGATCGCCAAAGCTAGTTCGGGGAAGCTCGTTCCCACAGCAATGAGGGTCCCTCCAATGTATGTGAGGTTGACACCCATTAGCGTGGAGATATTTGTCGCTGCATAAACGGTAATCCAAGAGGCGATTAAAAGAAGACCTAGGCTACCGAGCAGCCTACCGAGAATATCGATTTTAGGGGATATCCAAGCAGCTTTTTCAATTTCTTGGACCTCTTGCTCTATCTCCTTGATCTCCGTTCCCGCTTCCTCTTTCGGCAGCCCCCCTTGAAACCAAAAGATGGAAGCCACATAGACGATAATGAGCAATATTCCATTCCAAAAACTGCCCTGATTGAACAAGGTCAGCCACAGGAAAATGAGGGCGAGGAGGGCTATGACTTTGAAGAGTTTGTTGCGCAGCGACAGGGAGATTTCAATCCGTTCCCGCATGAGGGCCAGTATCCCTAGCATAAGGCTGATATTTACGAAAGTAGACCCCATGAGGTCACCGACGGAAAGTTCTGGGACATTTTTGAGAGTAGAAACGACGGCTGCGCTGATTTCTGGAAAGCCTGTCGAGACGGCAAAAATAATGAAACCAATTGTGAACTGGTGGATCCCGAAGATTTTTGAAACACCAAGGGCATACCGCACTGCATAGTCTCCCATTTTCCATAGGAGCACAAGACCTACGATCAACAGGGTAAATTGAAATATCAGTTCCATATCTCCGAACGTAGCAAAAAATCGTTATCTTGTCAGGAAATGCTACTAAAATATCTGGTTTTAAATATTGGCGCTCAGCTATCCTGCCGTCGCAATTATTTTTACCTTTGGAGATGAAAAATGAAAACGGTTGGATCACAACTGAATACAGCCTGGGAATATGTAAATACTCACGTTCTAAGTAAATCGCCTAATGAATGGGCTGATGTAGTCAAATCGGTTGAACCTAGAAGTGGGTTACTTATTGGTACTTCAATTCTTGCAGGGTTAGTTTTTGCAAGACGGGCGTATAAAACGACTTTCTGCCTTTCCACACAAAGCAGGTACAGATACAGCTCTGGAATGAATACAGGAGAGACTCGAACGTATAATTTTAAGTTAGCGAATAGGAAGATTGGTTACATAGTAGCAAGTGCACTTAGTTTTGCTTCAGCAGGACATGAGGCTTCTCAGCAAGTTGTGAGCAAGAGCTTAGAAGCAGCCATTCAAACATTAACCGAATCGCTTCAAGAATTCTCATCTTTTTCGAATGAGGGCCTTGGGGTAATAGGAATTGCTTTATTTACAGGAATGGTCTTTGCAAAAAAGGCGTGGAGCAGTCCTCTACAGGTTGATCTTTCTTTTAATTCAGTGTCTTCTGGAGGGACCCCAACATCACAGGAAACTATATATACATTCCAACCGATTTTTTCTAAGCTTGTATACTGCGCATTGAGTGCGGGAGCATTTGCTTTGGCTAGACATGAAATTTCTGCACTGCAACAGGGGGCGGGCACTTCTTCAGGTGCTGGAGGCTGGATTAACTGATATCCAGTCCGTAATGGCTTGTAAGGCAGAAGGGGCGATCGTCTCTTCTATCTTGCTATACTCGGAGATGGCTCCGGTTTGGCAAGTTTGGAAGAGATGATTGAGGTGGGGGAGTTTCTTCACCTCATAGTTTGTCTTTTTTGCAGCGTGCAAAGTTTTGGCGACAGCAGGCAAACTTTGATGAGGGGGGACTTGCAGATCTTTCTCTGCACCGAGAGCGAGGAAGGGGGCCTCAACATCTTTAAGGTACTCTGATGAATCAAAGGTGAGGAAATAGCGGAACCAAGGTGAACAAATCTGGCGGATCGTCAAATCGACATTGCCAGGATGAAGAACGGCGAGTCCCTCATTGGCTTGTGTACTTGCATGCCTAGGGGAAGAGAAATGCTTTGTGGTCAATAGCTTTAACTTTTGCTCGATGACCTGAAAGTCGCTTTCACTTTTAACCACTGCAAACATTTCCTCTCGAAGCTTTCGATCCTCTTCTATTTTTTGCTGATCAATGCCTATCGCTTTTTGCAAAAGCCTTCCTTGTTCATAAAGGACCTCTTCCCCAGAAACGGCAGGACCTGCCATGGAGACTACAAAAGCAATGTCTTGTGACTTAGCTGCAACCACTGTTGCAATAGCCCCCCCTTCACTGTGACCAATTAAGCCAACCTTGGGGAACTTCTTTGTAAGATACTGTACCCCAGCCAAAGCGTCATCGGCAAAGTCCTTAGTCGTGGCCAGCTGGTATTGCCCAGTAGATTTGCCAATTCCTCGTTTGTCATAGCGAAGCGAGGCAATGCCATGCTTGGCTAAATGGTCTGCAAGTACGAGTAGGGTTTTGTGCCCATAGATATGTTGATCGCGGTCATTGGGACCAAATCCGCTAACTAATAAAGCCACATATGTAGGTTTTTTCTCTGTTGGTATTGTGAGGGTACCAGCAAGAGTAATCGCCCCATTCTCAAAAAAAACATCCTCCGTTGCATAGGGCTTGTTAGCAACTAAAGCATGTGTGAGTAGAAGCAAATAGAGTAAAATTTTTCGCATGTATGCGGATTCTCCCAAATTTTTGCAAATTCATCAATCCAAAAAGTATTTATCTTTTTCTGATTGAGAAATTTTGCTAAACTAGGCCCTTCCTAATAGAGGAGAATAAGATGAAAACAATCGGAGAAGTACTAGTTCATAGCGCCTTAGTTGCTGGTAGACAACTAAAGACAGCTGCTGAGTCTGTGGATTTAGACGTTTCTAAAGTTCAAATGGTTTTTGAACGTGTTTCAAACGCAAGCTTTGGTGTTGCCACGCTTGGAACTCTCGCAGGCGTGTACTTTGCAGGCAGAGCTTGCTGCAGCACCCGTTTGAGAGGTACGCAGAAAATGACATCTTTCCTTATTTCGGCAGCCTGCTTTGCATCGGTTGGATACGAAATCTATGCGAATGGTGTGAACCTCGGTTTCATCACACTAATAAAGCAATGAGATTCTTTCTATTCATAATTATTTTTTATTTGTCGGTTCCGCTTTGCGCTAAGGAAACAGTTTACTGTTTGCATGGCTTTATGCGCTCACCTTCTTGCATGACAAAAATGGCGAGTGCCTTTGACAAAGAAGGGTATGAAACAGTCCGCTGGGGATACCCCAGTAAACAGAAATACATCCATGAGCTTGCAGACGATCTGGTCCAGGACCTTAAAAAAACGGCCAAAGAGCGTCCCGGAGAGCCGATCCATTTTGTGACCCATTCACTAGGTGGCATCATTGTCCGGGCTGCGCACAACCACCCAGAGTGTCCCGAAGAAGCTAAAACTGGGCGGGCCGTGCTCCTTGTCCCGCCGAACCAGGGGAGTAGCTTTGGGCGGTTTTTAGGGAAAATCAAGCCCATGCGCAAATTTCTAGGAGATCGAGCCGGTCAGCAACTTCTAAACTGCCAGAATTTCGATTTCATTGGAGAATTCCCAAAAGAGAAAGAGGTCCTAGTGATTTCAGGCACTTATGGTTGGAATCCTATACCTAGAGAGCGCAACGATGGGAAAGTGGGTGTGAAGGAGAGTTGCTTAAACACCCCTCACAAACACATGACCCACCGTTCAGGACATTCCTGGATCATGTATTCCGATACGGTCATCAACTGCTCTAAACTCTTCATTACTAGTTGAAATAATCTTTTCTGTATGAGATGATCTAGTCCATGTTACTCAGTTTAAACTGTTCTACTTATTTTTTCGTGGTCCGTGTGCGCCTTGCGCACATATAGGCTACCCTTCTCCAATTAAATTTATTTATCAAACTCAACAAATAGAGCAGTACCATGAAAAAAAATAATTTTTTGCAAATTTTTGTCTTTGGATTCGCTATGTTTTCCATGTTTTTTGGAGCAGGAAATATTATATACCCCTTGGCTGTCGGCGAATTTGCGGGGGCTAAAAATCTCTTCGCGAGCGTAGGGCTTGTATTGACAGCTGTTGCTGTCCCTATTGCGGGTGTGATAGGGATGATTCAATATGATGGGAGTATACAGCATTTTTTTGGGAGACTAGGAAGAATACCGGGGCTGGTCATAGCTTTATTCATAATTAGTCTTCTTGGACCTCTAGGTTCTGCTCCTAGATGCATTGTAGTAGCATACTCCACCTTTCAGAGTGCTTTTCCTCAGCTTTCACTAACTTGGTTTAGTGCTATAAGTTGCGTAGTGATATTTTTGCTATCTATGGAAAAAAAGAAAGTACTCTCACTTTTAGGGTGGGTTTTAACTCCTCTACTTCTAGTCTCATTGGCATCAATCATTATTATGGGCCTTATCAAGGCTCCAGAAGCGCACAATGTCGAGATGACAAGACTCAATCTTTTTTTCTATGGACTTAAGGAGGGCTATAACACAATGGATCTCCTAGCTGCCTTCTTCTTTTCATCGACAATTTTAGGGGCTTTGAAACAGCATCGATCTCCGAACCTTAATCCAATAGGGGTTGCGCTCAGGGCAAGTATACTAGCGGGGGTACTTCTAATAATAGTCTATTTTGGCTTTAGCTACTTAGCTGCTTTTCATGGGGGTCATCTTGTGTTTGCAGGTAAAGAGGATATGTTAAAATCGATTGCGTTGAAAATTGCAGGACCCAAAATGGGAATTCTCGTTTGCCTAACAATCTCGCTAGCATGTCTCACAACAGCAATTGCGTTACTTTCAGCTTTCACCGATTTTATCCAAAAGGAAATATTTAAGGGAAAAGTGGAATATAGACTCATTCTTGCACTTTCTTTAGCTCTTACTTTTGTGATTTCAACTTTTGAATTTTCAGGTATCTCAACCTTTTTAAGTCCAATTTTAAAGTATTTATATCCCATTCTGATTTTGCTTACTATTACGAATGTCATATCTAAAATCAGAGAGTCCAAATCCATTAGCAGAGGTTATTCATGATAGAATTTAGTGATTTTCTAAAAGTTGATATTCGCGTAGGGACTATTCAAAGTGTGGAAGAGTTTCCAGAAGCTAGAAGGCCTGCATTCAAATTGGTGATAGACTTTGGAGAAGAGATTGGGGAGAAGAAAACTTCGGCGCAGATCACGAAGTTGTATTCAAAAGATGAGCTTGTTGGCAAACAGGTCCTGGCTGTTGTGAATTTTCCTCCCAAGCAGATCGGTCCGTTTATGTCCGAGGTACTCGTTTTAGGTTTGGGAAATGAAAACGATGATATTGTGCTTGTATCTCCTGAACAGGGAGTCCCTAATGGCCAGAAACTGCACTAATCCAATTTTTCTGCGAGCTTTAAGTACTTGTAGAAAGTAGTGTGGCCATTGTACATCGAGATGATGAAACCCTCTTTGCCTCCTAGAAAGCCCCGTTTGAAAATGAAGCTTTTGATGAAAGCAAACCAACTATGGAGCAGGGCTTCAAAAATCGACCCTTCCTGTCCGTGATTTTGCTCGGCAAAAAGGGTGCTGTAGTGTTGCATTTTGTTTAAGAAGTCACTCATTTCTAAGTAGGGTGTATGCTTGAGGGGATTCTTAAAGGTCTCGATTTGTAGATCATTGACCTCGACCTTCTCATGGACAAGGTCTTCGCTGAAGGATGTTTTCTTCCTGTGATAGAGGCGTGTGACAAAATCGGGGTGCCAGCCGCCGCACCACTTGATGTGTTTGCCATTGAAGTAATTGTGTCGCTGGATCCTGTAGATCTTTTCTGGATCAAGCTGAGTGCTTTGAATCTCACTAGTTAGTTCATCGGTAAGCTCTTCATCGGCATCTATCGATAGAATCCAATCATAATGTGCGAGTTTTGCCCCGTAGTTGTGCATAGGGCCAAAACCAAGAAAGGGGGAGGTATGGACTTGCACGTTGGGATAGGTTTTAGCAATCGTTAGTGTATCGTCTGTGGAACCAGAATCTAAAACAATCACTTCTGCAAAACTCTTCAGCGAGTCGAGCGTCTTTTTTATCGTTTTTTCTGCGTTTTTTGTTAGAACAGTAGCCGTAATCATGCCCGCTACTGTATCATAGAAAATGTTATGATGAAAGATCAGATTCGCAAAGCTTTTACTTTTGATGATGTGGCTCTAGTGCCACAGTACAACAACGTCCCTTCTCGCACTGAGCCCTTACTTGAAACGTGGCTCACCAAAAACAGAAAGGTTAAAATCCCCCTCGTCTGCTCTAATATGGACACCGCCATTTCTGAAGAGCTTGCCGATATCCTCATTCAAGAGGGAAGTGTTCCGATATTCCACCGGTTCACTGATCTGGAGATTCAAAAAGAATGGGTGAAAAAGTTTGGTGCCAATACCTTTATCTCCTGTGGTATCCACAAAATCGATCACACCAAAGAACTCCTCGATCTTGGCGCGGCAGGACTCTGCATCGATGTGGCCCATGGCCACTCCGAGAAGATGTTTCACTACATCGAAAAAATCAAAAAATCGCATCCGGACAAAGAGATCATCGCAGGGAATGTCTGCACGGCCATGGCCTACCACGACCTTGTTAACGCGGGCGCCGATGCAGTAAAAGTGGGTATCGGTCCAGGTGCTGCCTGCACCACACGCGTTGTAACCGGTTTTGGAGTGCCGCAATTTAGCGCGATCTACGACTGTGCGCAAATCGCTGAAAAACTCCGAGTCCCGCTCATCGCAGATGGTGGGATCCGCACCAGCCGCGACGTCGTCCTTGCCCTCGCCGCCGGCGCTAGCACCGTCATGATCGGCAAACTCTTCGCCCTCACAAAGGAGAGCAGCGCCCCCAAAAAAGAGACAGAATCGGGCCTTCTAGCGAAATATAGAGGGCAAGCTAGTGAAGATTTTCAGTCGGATTTTTACGGCGGTTTAAAAGACAAGACAGTGGCGGAAGGGATCGATTTCTGGGCGCCGGTCTCTGGCAGCGCCAAAGAGCTCCTCGACACCCTCCTAGGAGGCCTACGAAGCGGTCTCACATATGGAGGCGCCCGCAACATCAAAGAGCTGCAGCGCAAAGCCGAATTTGTTGAGGTGACTGCCAGCTACATCCACGAGAGCAAGCCTAGGCAGTAACAGCACCTGCGCCAGCTCCTGTGGTAAGGGCAGCTCAGATCATCGCATTTGCATTTACAAAGGCGGTGTATTCATTAATTTGTGGATTACCTGCAAACTGTTCTTGTACAAATCTAATGAGAGCTTCTGGAGTTTCTAAATCGTCGGTTAATCTCAAAAACTTGCCTATGTTTTCCACATCACCTGCCACGATAAGATCTTGTAACACTTGGTGTCTTTGATCGATTGTTGGATCTAAAAGGGAGGGACGGCCTGGATCAAGTTTTGCTAATTTTCTAGCTATTAAGAGGAATCCCAATTGACTGGGCATATTATAGGGTGCAAAGCGGATCCGGTTTCCATCCAAATACTGCATAACCTTATTCATTTGGTAACGGGCTGCACCAAACAGTGCTGCTCCTAATGCGACCGCAGTTCCTGCTAGAATATCAGCAGTGCCAAAGCTAGTTCCATCCTGAGTCTCAGGGGGATAATTAGTTGTATTAAAACCCGGGGCAGGGCAAGTCATAATATTATTAAGCATAAAGTCTCCCGTTTTAGAAGTTAATAATACCAATAAAAATATTAATTGTCAAGGGTAAATGGAGAATATGGCCATTAAATCGATCTAGCTGTATGCTGCTAAGCTATGAAGATTTACGACTCTGTTCATGGTTTTATTCATTTCAATGACTTAGAAAGTCAACTTATTGATACTGAGGTGTTTCAGCGGCTTCGCTATATCCATCAGCTGGGGATCTCCTATATGGTCTATCCAGGGGGGACGCATACCCGTTTTGAGCACTCTTTGGGAGCGATGCACTTGGCGAGTAAGATCTTTGATCAGATCGCGCAAGAAGAGGATCGGGAGTATTTTCGGCAGATGGTGCGGCTGGCGGCTTTGTGTCATGATTTGGGTCATTTGCCCTTTTCTCATGTTGCTGAGAGTCGGCTTTTGGGGCCTGCAGGACATGAGGAGTGGACTCTTAAGATCATCGAGTCGGAGTATCTGGAAGGGGTTTGGGAAGAGGCGAGAGAGGTATTTCCCGGTAGAGATGTATTGAAGCATGTGGCGATGTTTGCTTTGGGCGAAGAGAAATTGAAGTTGTTGCGGCCAGGCGTAGAATTTAGCCCATGGGAGCGGATCTATTCGCAGATTGTGACGGGCGATTTTTTTGGCTCAGATCGGATTGATTATTTGCTTAGAGATGCACGGGCGACCGGTTTGAGTTATGGCCTTTTCGATTACATGCAGTTGATTGAGATGCTTGTTGTCGTCGAGGATGGGGAATCTTTAAGCTTGGGCGTAGAGGAGAACGGCATTGCATCTTGCGAAGCTCTTTTATTGGCACGTCATTTCATGCAGCGGCGGGTCTATCAATATCCGACTGCGAGGGCTTATTCATTTCATATGGCAAGGTTCATGGAGATTTTCTATGGCGATCCGAAGTATGTGAGTTCGGTGGAGAATTATCTTATGATGAGCGAGCATGAGGTGCTTACTGAGATGCAAAAAGCGCGCAGGGATCCGGAGCATCCGGGGCATTTGGATGCGGTGGCTCTTATCGATCGAAAAAAGCGGTATCAGGCGATTGCCCTCTCACATACGGTGGCTGATAGCCAGCTTGTATCGTATAAGAAAAATTTATCTATACCCGACAGGGGTGTCCATTGGGATTTAGCCGATCGAAAGGGGCTGAAGTATGGCCTAAATCTACCTTTGAAGCGAAAAAATGATCAGGTGGCGGCGGGAGGGGAGTTTTCAGAGATCGCCATTCCGGCTACGAAAAAAAATTGGCTCTATCTCGCCCCAGAATATGAATTTACGTTATAATTCCAGGTATGCTGGGAATTATTCGAAAAAACCTTAGTACTTTGCGCGAGGAGCTGGGAAGCTACTCAAGTAGCCAGAGAGCCTTTATTTTCTTTGCAATGCTTTGCGGTTTTTTTATTTGCTGTGAGTATTCTCTGGTGCGCCCTATCTGCAATTCGATCTTTATTGCCCACTATACGACAAAATGGCTCCCCTACGCTTGGATTGCGATTGTCCCTTTTAACTTTTTGATGGTCTCTTTGTACAACCGATTGATCCCTAAATGGGGGTCGAAGCGGCTGTTTGTCTATTTGATCCTCGTGGTGATGGCCTCAAATTTATTTATCGCTTTCTTCTTGGAAATGGTTCCCGGCCTCTCTTTTGTATTTTATATGTGGAAGGAGGTCTACGTCCTTCTGATGTTTCAGCTGGTCTGGTCGGTCATTCACTCGAACGTAAACTTGAAAAAGGCAAAGTATTTGTATGGGATTTTTTATGGAATAGGTGGATTGGGGTCAATGCTTGGCGTTTCTTTTCCAGGATTTTTTGCGGTGGCCTATGGATCGGAAAACCTCCTCTTTTTGACGATGCCAATCTATCTCTTACTTCTTGGAGTGTACTGGAAAATGTGCTCGTTTTGTCAGGGTGATGTGCCCAATACAGAGAGGGAAGAGCATGGGGGCTTTTTGCATGGCCTGAAATTGATCAAAGGGTCTAGATTTTTGGTTTTTGCTCTGCTGATTGTGGTATTTATGCAGATGATTACAGCCGTTGTTGATTTCCAATTCAATGATGTCTTGGAGCGCTTCTTTCCCGATAGGGATACCCGCACAGAGTATTCTGCTCGCGTTCTTGGAGCGATGCACACGATTACCGTGGCCATGCAGTTCATTGGCACCTATGTCATCATCAAATGGATGGGCTTTCGCAATGCCCACTATTTTGTGCCGGCGGCCCTAGCTGTTTTTGCAGGCCTTCTTGCCGTCTTTCCCGTTTTTCCGATCGCTTCTCTGATGTTTGTATCGTGCAAATGTCTCGACTTTTCGGTCTTTGGTGTAGTCAAAGAGATGCTATATGTCCCTCTTAAGCCCGATGAAAAATTCAGGGCCAAAGCGGTGATTGATGTGTTTGCTTATCGAACCTCAAAGGCTTTTGCTTCCTTGTTGATTATTTTGGTCACAAGTCTAGTTTCGACGAATATGCTTTCTTGGCTAAGTATTTTGATCGCTTTTGCTTGGATATTGAGCGTATCTTATGGTATGCGTGAATATCAGAAGCAAATAGAGGTTGAAAGCGCATAATGAAAAAGATCAAAACCGACCTTCCTGGTTCGGTTATTCTAGAAGAGCCCCTTATGAATAAGGGTACAGCATTTACTGAAGCGGAACGCATTGAGTTGGGGCTTGAGGGTTTATTGCCTTTCCACGTCTCTACGATCGAAGAGCAGGTAGGCAGACGTTATGCCAATTTCTGTGATCAAAAAGACGAGATGGCCAAATTTACCTTTCTGAGCGCCCTGCAAAATCGCAACACGACCCTTTTCTATCGGCTTGTACTCGAGCATCTGGATGAGATGGTCCCTTTGATCTATACACCAACTGTGGGCACCGTTTCGACTAATTATAGCCTCCTATATCGCGAGCAGCGGGGCCTTTACCTTTCCTATCCCCATCGCGATAAGTTGGAACAGATGGTGGCGAATTTTCCCCGCAAAGAGATCGACGTGATCGTGGTGACCGATGGTGAGCGGATCCTTGGCCTTGGAGATCTTGGCGTGGGAGGGATGGCCATTCCAGTTGGCAAGCTTGCGCTTTATTCCTTATTTGGTGGGATTGATCCTGCGCGCGTCCTTCCAATCGTACTAGATCTTGGAACCAACAATGCAAAAATGCTCGAAGATCCACTCTACATCGGTTGGCGCAATCAACGGATCGATGGCGAGGATTATGACCAATTTATTGAAGACTTTGTCCAAGCAATAAAAAAACATTATCCCAACGTTTTATTGCAGTGGGAAGACTTTGCTCGGCCACACGCTCTTCCTCTCTTAAACCGCTATCGCAACACCGTCTGCTCATTCAACGATGATATCCAAGGAACCGCGGCTGTAGCCTTAGCTTCTGTCTACAGCGCAGTAAAGCTTTCTAAAGCTAAGCTCAAAGACCAAAAGTTTGTCTTGTTGGGAGCTGGCTCTGCAGGACTTGGGATTTGCAACAAACTGACAGCAGCTATTGCTGCAGAAGGAGAGATAAGCGAAGAAGAGGCGCGGAAACTCTTTTACCTGGTCGACCGAAATGGACTGATCCATCAGGGCCAAGAGATCAATATCGATCAACGCCCCTTTGCTCATGATTTGGAAGAGATCTCTGATTGGACCTACAAAGACATCCACCGGATCACCCTAACTGAAGTGATCGAGAACGCCCACCCAACCGTTCTCATTGGAGTATCGACCCAGGGCGGGGCATTCACCGAAGAGGTGATCAAGACAATGAACAAATACGTTGCAAGGCCCATGATCTTCCCACTCTCGAACCCCACCTCGCGTAGCGAAGCTCAGCCGAGCGATCTGATCAAGTGGACCAAAGGACAAGCCATCATCGCAACAGGAAGCCCCTTTGAGCCGGTAGCCTATGAAGGCAACCTCCACCACATTGCGCAGTGCAACAACGTCTACATTTTCCCAGGAGTGGGCCTCGGCCTGATTGCCGCTAAAGCTCGTTTTGCAAGTGATGCCGTCTTTATTGAAGCCGCCAAGATCCTGAGCAGCCATTCTCCTATACTCAAAGATCCATATGGGCCTCTATTCCCCACACTGGACCACTTGCGCGATGTGACGCGAGAGATTGGGATTGCCGTTGCTAAACTCGTCATTGAAGAGGGCAACTCGTCTCTCAAATCAATAGATTCTGTTGAGAAACTAATCGATGAGACCATTTGGTATCCCGACTATCCCATTTACACGAGATAAGTGAGAGCTTTCTCATAATCGGGCTCCTGGGTGATTTCAGGAACTAGTTCTGAATAAATTACCTGGTCGTTTTCGTCTAAAACAATCACAGCTCGTGCACAAATCCCTGCGAGCGGTCCATCTTCGATGAGAACACCATAGTCTCTGGCAAAATCCTTATTTCGCATCATTGACAATGTGACCGCATTATCCACGTTTTCTTGGACGCAAAAACGCTTCTGCGCAAAGGGAAGATCCGCTGAAATCACAAGGAGGATGACATCTGTCTTTTCCTTGATCACATCATTGAATTTCTTTGCCATCGATGAGCAGACGGCAGTGTCGAGACTAGGAACAATGCTTAAGACCTTCCGCTTCCCAGAATAATCTTTTAAAGAGTGGTTTGCTAGGTCCCGATCTACCAATGTAAAATCAGGTGCTGAGGCACCGATTTTTGGAAGCTCACCATTGGTTTGGATGGGATTGTTTTTCAGTGTAATTTTTGCCATGGCACCAATGTAAAATATTTATTGGGTTTAATGCAAGGATCTGCTAAAACTGTGCGCCATGAAAAAAAAGAATTCTACCAATGCTCGCTTGAAAGAGATTATTGCAAAAGCTGCAAAATCTGAAATACAAAAAGCAAAAAAAGCTAGAAATTACAAACACGAAGAGGTAACACCACTTTCACAGGGGTTTGATTCGATATCGATACAGCCAAAAAAATCCGCAAAGGCTATGCCAAACGTTGTCATCCGAAAGGAAAAAGGGCTTAATTTAGAGAAGCTACATTGCACGCAAAGTCAAAACACGCCTCTCTTCTATATCGAAAGAGCGGAGAGTATGCGGCTAAAAAATGTACAAAGCATCAAAGCAAAAGAGCGCCTAATTGCTCTACGTAATATCAGAAAAATGACATTACAGATTCATCGAAAAATGCATCAAAAAGTCCAGGCTCAGGGTGAAAATTCCGAAGAACTTGCGCAACTGCTTCATAAGAGTGAAGAGCGCCTTTTCCAGATCGACCGGACCATCCGCTACTTGAGTAACGTCTAACTTGTGTATAAATATATTTTACCTTTAACATTCGCTCAAACATTGGAGGAACCATGGAAATCTTAAAAGAATTTTTCTTCAAAATCATCGCACCTATTATCTATCTCTTCTTTTTCGCATACGCATATGCAGTCGGTTTTATACAACTGTCAAAAGCTTGGAAAAAGAAAAATTTTGTCCGAATTTGGTTGTATACTTGGGGGATTTTGGTCACAACCTACTTTCTGATTTATGGAGGTAAATGATGGGAATGATTAGAGTTGTGTTTCTTGTAGCTGTTTTGGGTTTGTCACATTGCTTTTCAATCGATAAAACCAAGCTAATTGATGCTATAGATCGTCAGGATTTTTCAGAAGTGAGCAACTTTTTTGAGAGTGTTGAATCTATTTCTTGGGGTGAGGCGCAGGAACTAATTGCTGATGTATATGAATACTATGCTTCACAGTATGGAATAGAAATTTTTGAAAATGATGAATTTATAGAAAATTTAGAACATTGGAAAGAGGTTTATCATTGGATTTTGGAAGAGAATGGGTTTTCCTCAGAAAATATCCTCATACAAAATAAGGATCCCGACTCTTTTTCAATTATACTGTGTGGGAAAAAGAATAAAAGAGGAGTCGAAGCTGAAGTCCCTGGTTCAATGATTCTTGGCGGTGTAGAAATATTAGGAGGTTCGCTCGTCTGGATTTTGCCTATCCCAGGGGCCAAATTAGTAGGTGGCGCAATGATCTCTGATGGAATTCGTCGTACATTCAACGGGTTGGAGGAATTAGATAACGAAAACAAGCAAAATGGCGAAATGAACTCATCTAAGTGATGCGTAGCCCGAGTAGCCTGTTTTTAGTGAGTCGGTGAAGATGAAGCGAAAATCCTCAGACACCTGTTTGGTTAAGACCATTTTCCAAAAGGCCTTTTTGGAAAAATCGGGACGCACGCCTTTGATCTCTTTTACTTGCATGCCGTGATTTTCGCAGATGGTTGTCAACTCCTCTGGCTTGATGAAGAGGGGATAGACATGCATATTGCGTGGGGCATTTGAAAAACACCACTCCACTCCCTTGATGATCATGAAGTAGCTCAAAAGGTTCCGGTTGAATGTGTGGAAAAAGAAGAGGCCTCCTTTTTTGAGAACGCGCGAGGCTTCCTTTACCACCTGAGCTGGGTTTTCTACATGCTCTAGTAGGTCCATTGCGCAGACGGCGTCAAATGTGTTGTCTGGGAAGGGGAGTTCGTAGGCGCTGGCTCTTTTGTACTCTACCGACTCGCTTGTGTCGTATTTTTTAGCGATTTGGAGGCTTTGCTCGGAGAGATCGACTCCAGAAACGAAATGCCCTTTGGTAGCCAGGAAATTGGTGAGATAGCCACCACCACAGCCCACGTCGAGAACGCGGCATGGATGGGCATAGGTGCTTGTGAGTACTTGTTGGATCCAGGGATTGCGCAAGGCATTTTCTGCTCGAAGAAGAGCAATGGGATGGTCTGAGGAGCCTTGCCACATCTGTCCGAGATCATCGTAAAATGCGTTGTTGATCAGTTTGTTGTTTTTTGTGGTTTCCATATGAAGTTCCAGTATATGACTTGATAAAGAAAAAATAGACTAATGGCCACTGTTTGTCCAGTCAGCATTGTCCTGAGGGTATTTGGGTCATTGAGCCAGCTCTGCATCCATGTAGGCGCTGTATGGCCTGTTAGAACCCACCAGATGATCCCTCCAGCAGAGAGGACAATAGGGTGGTTGATGAAAAGACAGGCATGTAGCCACTGCTCTGATGCTGGGCAATGGTGTTTATGTACCCACTCATCTTTTGTGATCATCAGACAGGAGAAAATCGAGAGGCCAATATACCATTTCAGCGCAAAAGGGGAGTAGGGGACTACCAAGATAAAGACCAAGCAGGCCAAAACGCTTAGTGTATCGATCGGATGTCCAATCCTTTCCCACAGAGGCAGCCCTCTCTTGATGTGGAAGTAATACTCGTCAAATCCTATTGCTAGTGCTTGGACGATAAAGGGGATCAAAATTAAGAGTGCCATGCTAGTTCCTCACCATTTCAAAGAGTCCGCCACAAAAACTAAGGCCCGGGCCAAAAGCCATGCTCACAATTAGCTCGCCATCTTTGACATTCACATCCTTGAGCATCAAGTCCCACACGTGGGGGAGCGTTGCTGAAGACATATTGCCGCAATTTTGCAGGATTTCTACGCTGTGGCAATATTGCTCGGGGGCGAGTTCTAAATGACTGGCAATTTGATCGATAATTTTTGGACCGCCCGGATGGATCGCAAAGCGGGCTCCTTTCCAATCAGACCTTCCCGCTTTTTTCATCAATCGCTCTAAATAGCTTTTCATGCTTCTGCGCAGGAGTACAGGGATATCTTTCGAGATCGTCATTTTAAAGCTAGATGGATGACAGTCCCAGGTCATCTTCTCCGTAGAGTTCTCAATGATTTCCTCCTCGACGGCCAAAATTTTCAGGCCCGGTCCCTTAGCCTCACCCAGAGTGTATTTAATGAATCCATCGGCAAAAAGACTTTGCACTACAAGCTGCTCTGTCGAATGAAGCGTCGGGTTGAAATGGAGCGTACAAACTTCAGTATGGACAATGTCAGCAGGCGTTTGTTCGAGGGCAAAGTGGCCCATGCCCATTCGAACCGATTTCATGGCTCCATAGCAGCCCATGTGATAGGCGTGCGTCACAGCCGTTTCTTTACCATTATTTCTTAGCGACACAATTTTTTGTGCTGGGCTTGGGGCTACATACCCCGTGCAAGTCGTGTGGATCAAATGCGCAGGAAGCTCAGATCCTTCCGGATAAAACGTTTCAAATGCTTTTGAAGCAGAGGCGTTGAAAAAGTCCATCCTCTTATCGAGCATATAGCCCGTAGGGTGCTCCTGGACATTAAAAATGTCCATTTCGCTCCAATCTGCGTGAAAAAAATCCTTAAGCTCACTGGATCTTCTTTGGATTTTTCCATCGCCAAGACCTAGCTTCATCAGCTTTTCGCTAAGCGAAGCCCTAAAGTCTTCATAATTTTTATCCCCAACTTCCCACTTGTCCAATCTACTGCGAGCAAGAGAATGAGCGCCAACCATCCATTCTAAGGCACTTTTTTGCTCCGTTTCAAACTTCGGTCTCAATACGGTAAAGTCTCGTAAATACATGGCGTTCCTAGTTAAAAATCATCAAAATGCCCACAATGAGCAGCACCCCAGCAAAAATTCTTTTCAGCTTTTTCCCTTCCATCCTGTGAGCCAGCTTTGCACCGAGCATGGCAAAAATCACCGTTCCAAGAGAGACCATAGCGAAAGCGGGCAAGTAAATAAAGCCAAGGCTCATCGGTACAGCAACCTCGCTCAACCCAAAATAGAGATATCCAATCGAAGCAATGATCGTAACCATAGTTCCAACCGCAGCAGATGTCCCAATTGATTTCTGTTCAGAGAATTGATACGAAATGAGAAGGGGAACCGTAAACACTCCACCTCCGATGCCGAGCAAGCTGGCAAATGAGCCAATACCAAAGCCAAACCAGGTATAAAGGGAGTTCACAGGTTTGGGCTTTTTCTTTTGCGACGGTCCCTTGTGAAAGAGGACAAAAGCTCCTAGCATGCAAATAAACAACCCAAAAATCAGCTGAAGGACAAATCCCGATAGAAATTGAGCAACAAAAGTTCCCAGGGTGCATCCCATAACAATGCCTGGCAGCATTAGCATCGCAATCGACCACATCACGCCCTTATGCTTATGATGGGTCCAAGTGGCAGCAATGCCTGTCATGACCATTGCAGAAAGGGCTGTACCAATGGCCATATGCATGACATGTGCTTGAGGAAAATCTAGAAATCGAAACAGAAAAAGCAAACAGGGGACCATGACAACGCCCCCGCTGAGGCCAAGCATCCCGGCAATGAAACCGGCAGCCATGCCCACAATTAGAAAAGCAAAAAGTGCGAAAATTTCCATTTCGCACCATACTATAAATTTAGTGAAATAATTAACACCCTTGATTACCCCCAGAATGTATTTTTAGGAGCTAAGGGTGTTCGGAGATTAATTTGGGAGGGGATTGATTTGAGGACCGGAAAAATGGATTAGAAATCGGTCGACAGCTGCTTGCATTCTTTGTTTAAAACTGTGATCGTTAGCTTCATCGATTGTTTGTTGGCTAAACTGAATATTATAAAATTCAGTCTCTCCTCCTAAATTACTCAATTTTGGTTCTAAAGACATTATTCCTCCATATTTTTACTTCTTATGTAAATAATTATATTAAAAAATTAATTAAATTACATAAAAATTATTTAACTTTGTTGTATGTTGCTGGTAATCAGGAAAATGAACTAGAGTGTGGTAAAAAATGGTCTGTATCGTAACTTGCTGACTGTCAATGGATTTTGAAAAGGTGCTCAATTAATTCCTCTAGGGGAGCTGGGCAGGTCTTTTGTCAGAACGTCTGATAATAGATGTTATGTTGCGTGAGGGTGAGACCCCTAGTTCTTTTCATAGGTTTCTGATAGAGTCTTGCTCATGTCCTCTGTTAAAAAATCGCTCGCTATCATTGGTGCCACAATGGGCGCCCTGTCCATGGGTCTTAGCTTCTCCCTAATCAATGCGAATCTCGAATCGATCCATCAACACTTTGGCGCTTCTTTGGTCCAACTCCAATGGATGATCAATATTTATGGCATCTTTATCGCCTCGACTCTCGTGACTATGGGCCGCCTTGGTGATATTTATGGACGCAAGAAGATCTACCTCATTGGCCTTTTCTTATTTGGGGTTGCGATGCTCGGTGGCGGCCTTGCCTTTACTCCGGGCATGATCATTGGCTTTCAGGCTCTATATGGTCTGGCTGGAGCTATCCTTTTGCCCTTATCCCAGGCAATGCTGATAGATTGCTTCTCTGAGGACCAAAAAAGCCTCGCGGTAGGCATTTGGACAGGCTCGGGTGCGATTACCCTCTCTTTGGGCCCTATTATTGGTGGTTTATTGCTGGAATTTCTGAGTTGGCGGTGGATTTTCCTTGCCAATGTCCCTTTTGCAATTTTTGGGCTCTTACTGACAGCTTTTTTCGCTAAGGATTCGAAAACCGAGGGTGAATCGACCAAGCTCGATTGGCCGGGTGTTATCCTTTTGACGTTAGCTATTGGGACGTTTGTTTTTGCCACGGTCCAATTCAATCTCTGGCAGGTCCCGGTCATTGTCTTGCTCTATGTTATAGCTGCTCTTTGCATAGTGGGATTGCTTATCGTTGAAGGCAAGGTTGAGATGCCGATAATCCGAGAAGAACTCTTTAGAAGTCGGATGTTTCTCTTTTCCTGTGCGGGGAATTTTTGCATGATTGCTTTTTTTTGGGCTGGCATTTTCCTCATTCCACTCTATATTCAAAAGCAGCTCGATTTTTCCCCTTTACATGCGGGCGTGCTGATGCTCGCTTTTTCGGTACCCATTGCCCTCATTTCCCCAATTATTGGCCATCTGTACAAGACGGTCGGTCCGAAGGTATTGATTAGCGTTGGCTTTTGCTTGATGGGCGCATCAGCTCTAATGCAACTGCAATATGGAGATACGATCTCACCTTATTTCATCGCTCTGGCCACTTTTTGTTTGGGCCTTGGATTCGGCTTTGTCTGGACACCGACAACCACAGGGGCCCTTTCAGCGATCTCTCGGAATTTTGCTGGAATCGCATCTGGTACCTTCATTACGATTCAAGAAATTGGGGGCAATATGGGCTTGGCTGTTACGGCAACTGTTGCTAGAATGAGCCCTTCCTTTACTGGGGGATTCCACAACGCGATGTGGGTGATGTTTGGGGTCTGTATTTTGGGGATTTGCACAGCTTTTTTCCTTCCCAGAAGGCCCAGAGTTTTGAAAAAATTATGAGGTATTTATGGAATACAAAATTATTGACAAAGGCCCCATGCAGATCATGGGCATATCTATCCGCACTACAAATGAAAATGATCAAGCAGTCAAAGATCTGCCTCCTGTTTGGGACCGCTTTTATTCGGAGCAGATCCCAACTAAAATACCTTATCAGAAGTCAGGGGAAGTTTTAGGACTTTATTGTGAGTATGAAAAAGATCATACCAAGCCCTACACTTTTGTAGCCGGTTTTGATGTTACTGTTGCTGGAGAGATTCCAGAGGGTTTGGTAGTCAAGCACTTGCCCGAATCTAAATATGCGGTTTTTGAAATCTCAGGACAATTTCCTCAACAGCTGATTCAGACGTGGCAGTGGATCTGGCAGAGTGATCTCAACCGCACTTTTACAGGCGATTTTGAAGCTTACCAGATCGGCTTTGATGGCGAAAAGAACACAGATATTCACATCTACATTGCGATCAATTAGATCTTCTCTTGTAGCCACTGGCATGTTTTAGACCACACTTCAGGATTGGCCTGGATGTAGTTTTCAGTGAACTTCAGTAGCTCTGGAATTTTTGGATAATCATCGAGAGCAAAATCTTGTGTGAGTGGAAAATCAAATTTGGTGTAATTCTGACCTAGAAGCATGCTGCAGACTTGGTCGGGGATTTGATCCGCCACGTCCATCAGGACCTCGACGAGAGGAATGGTCCCTTCGTTGGACCCTGTGAAATTAGTGAGCCATTGGGTATACCCCCACTTCTCATCTCCTTGAACCGAATCCTTGTCGTAGCCGGTACCTACTGAGAAGACAGCAAACTCTTTGGTGTCGGAGGTTTTGGGATCAAAAGCGGCCATAAGACCAGCTAAGGCAGGGTCTTTCATTGCCATTCCCCCATCAATGCAGCCATTTTTTGATGGGAAATAGGTCGGTGCTGCAGTGGATTCTAAAACGGCATCAACAATCTTTATTTTCTTCCCTTCTTCTGTAAAATTCTCGAGGATTTTTAACTTCCATCGACCACTTGCTTGATCATCAAGGGTGACCGTAGGAATGACGATTTTTTTTGAGAGATCTCCAAGAGTTGCATTAGCATAGTAGCCTGCGTTTTCAAGCGTTTGCACGATGTAGTTTTTTAGGATGCTGGGGTCATATTTGGGGCGGAAAAAAGTAAGGAGACTCTCGCTGGAGAATACCTCTGCGCTCATCTCTTGATAATCAGAAAGAGTTTGTTCGATGTCCACGCCGCATGCTAGAGAAATCGCAATCAACGAGCCCGTTGAGGTTCCAGCGTAGACGTCAAAATCCTTATGAAATTCTACACCAGTATCTCTCTGCAGTTCTTTTAGAATTTTAAGTGATGCTGCGCCACGAATCCCTCCCCCATCAAATGAAATGATGCGTGTTTGGGCAGATAGAATAGTGCATTGTCCAATGAGAATAAGGGTAAAAATAAGACGCTTGAGCATGAGTCACTCCTTTTTTAGGAAAGCCTTATTTTGCATAAAATATTTATTTTGTGCCAGGCCAAAATACCCAAGCAAAAGGGGCTTCTTGAAATAGTTTGGAGGTGTTCAGAGCCTTTCCTGTGTAAGTGTCATGTGAGAATAGGCTTTGCCCTTCCCCATAGTTTTTGGGAAGGGTAATTGTATAGGGTTTGAAATGAAAATGGCGCAAGGGGGCTGCAACGAGTAGAACTTGATCTTTATAGCGACGCAAGAAGGCTATCGTTTGATTGTCTGTTTTGAGAGGAATATACCCCCCTTCAAGAAAGAGGGCTTTGTGTTTCTTTCGAAAGTGCAGAACCGCTTGTGTCAGCTCATTTTTCAGGCTTTTGGGTGCAGTATAGTCAACCGGGCTTCGGTTGTCGGGATCGACAAGCAGGAAGTTAAAATTTTCACAGCCTTGATAGAGATCGATGATGCCCGGGCACCCAAGTTGTAGGGCTGTCGCAGAAAGACTTTTCCACTCCCCTTTTTCCTGGATTTCTTTTTGAAAGATGGCAAATGATTGGAGAAACGGGCTCCCTTTTTTGAGAATGGACTTGAGGAAGTGTTTACAAGCCTTTTCATAAGCGCGATTGGGCTCTCGCCAGGAGGTGTGGGTCCTTGCCTCACGAACCGATTTTTGGAAAACGGTCCAGAGTCTTTCAAAGGTGGGTTTGCCTGGCCATGCGCCAAGTAGGTTTTGGTATAGGGCATATTCTGCATTTGGGTCGGGAAAGTGGTCGCATTTGTATTTTTTGTTGAGCTTTGCCCATTCTTCTACCTTGTTTTCCCAAGCTTTGGGCATCTCAGAGAGGCAAGCAATTTGCATCCGAACGTCTAGACTTCTTTTTGTGTCATGGGTGGAGGCTGCGAGAAAACCTAGGGGGTACTTTTCCTGTTTTTGCTTGCAAAAGTTGTGGAACTCTTCAACACTCACCCCTCCCCTTTCTGGTTCTGATCCTACTTCGTTGTTACATATGAGCCGGTTGTATTGGTAGAGTGTGATGTCCTCAAAGCCCTTTGCCATAATGGGAGCTGAGAGTTGCTGGAAGCGGAGGATAAAATCTATTGGCTCGCCGTTTTTGAAGACTACGTCTTTAAGGAGTCTGTACACGTTTGGGCTTATGTGTTTGCGCGCTGCTTTGAAGGCTTTTTCCCAATAGGGCTTATCGCGTGGTGGTAGTTTCCCATCTCGGCCGATATAGGATCGGTAGACGGGAAATCCTGCAAGGAGTTCTGAGAGGCCTTTTTCGATGTCAATAAGGGGCAGATCGGAGTTTAGCTTTTTGGCGAGGAAATTGATGTCTCCAGCCATTTCGGTAGCCATGTAGAATTTTTTGTTTTTATAGAGTAGCTGGTTAAAATCTAGCTCCCTGCCAATGAACTTGGAGTAGGTCTGCGTAAGTTTTGGGCTATTCTCTACAAAAATGCCTGTCAACATGTTGAGAAACTCATAGCCGACGGTTCCATCTACTTGCCAATTAGATGGGAGCTCTTCTTCCCAGCCGAGGATTTTTTCTACAATGATGAGTTTTTTGGTTTTTCTGCGTAGTCGATCAAAGTACTGCTGCGGGTCGTATAGGCCATCGGGGTGATCGACCCTTAAGCCATCAATTTTTTTCTCTTTGAGAAGCTGGAATACCCATTTATGATGAGCCTCTAATACTTGAGGATCTTCGATTCTTATCCCAATGAGATCGCCGATATTAAAAAACCTGCGGTAGCTCGTCTCCTTTCCTGCATGGAGCCATGAAACGAGCTTGTAATGCTTGCTCACAGGGAGTGAAAGATTTTTTGCTTCTTCAAGAAAGGGGAGGAGGATTTTTTCTTTGCTCCAATCGACATCGAAAAATTTGGCGTACTTGGACTTTTCCCCTTTTTTTAAGACGTCTTGCCACCAAAGGTTGTCACCACGAATTCCCATGTGGTTGGGGACTATATCGGCAATATGGAAAAGGCCCAGCTTTTTAAGCTCTTTGCAAAAAGTGATGAACTCTTTTTTTGTGGCGATTTGTGGATTGATCCGGTTAGGGTCGATGATGTCGTATCCGTGAGGGCTAAAGGCCGCGAAATAGGGCGAGCAATAGACGCCCTCTACGCCCAACTCCTTTAGATAGGGAAGGAGTTTGATCGCTTGTTTAAGTGAGAAATCTTGGTTGAGCTGGATTCGATAAATGGAACTAGGAGCTTTTTTCATCGCCGTCCCTCTTTGATCATTTTGTGGAGCATCTCGGTAAAACTGTTTGCAAGGAGAAGTTCTTCGATGTAAAGGTGCATCCGCCATTGCCACTGATCTTTAGGCTTTGCTGGGTTGTTAATCCTTTGTTCTTTGGGGTCGGGGAAGCGGATCGCCTCGCTCATGGCTAAAAGATCCTGGAGTAAAAAAATGGCCCAGATGGGTTTTGCATTGAGATGTGCTTGCACGATCTCTTTTGCCAGGTCTTCTGTGAGTTCTTTGGGTGGATCGCCAGTGTGATGCAAAATGGTGTTGTAGTACCGCTTGGTACTTTCTGGGGCTCTCTCCCACCACTCTCTTAATGTGGCAGTATCGTGGTTTGACGGGGTGCAGACGCATCGGGTAGGAAAATCTTCTGGATCTTCAAATTCAAGCTCAAAACTCTTGGGCATCCGCTGCACATAGAGATTGAGCATATCTAGTTCTGCAATAACCTCTTCTGTGGCTTTGGGGATAACTCCAATATCTTCAACGCAAATGAGCATTTTTGTGTTTTTTTGCATGAATTTGAGCTTTTCTCTCCCCTCTTCTCTCCAAAGGTCTTCCTGCTTCGCTAGAAAATACTCATCGTGCATTTGAAGCACCTTCTTTTGGAGAGGCTGGTCTAGGGCTTTAAAACAAGCTGTATCCCTGCAGTTGATCCGCGGATGATACTTTCCTTCTCTTTTGAAAAAGCAGACGTTTTCACTGGGCGCTTTTGAGGTGAGTTTGCCTGGCTCTGGAATGTCGTCATAGCCAATGGCAGGATAAAAGTTGCCCATTAACCCACTTAATTTCCCCTCGGGGATTTCCCACAGTCGAAAGTATCCCAAAACATGATCGATACGGACCACATCAAAGTACTGCTCCATCCATTTGAGACGGGCTTTGAGCCAATAGAATCCTTCTGCCCGGATCTCTTCCCAGTTGTAAGAAGGAAACCCCCAGTTTTGACCAGATGCATTGTAAAAATCGGGCGGGGCGCCTATCGACTTGTCAAAGTAGAAGTATTCTTGAAAGCGCCACGCTTCGACGCTGTTGGGGTGCACACCCATGGCAAAATCCCCTTTTAGAAGGATCCCCTTTTTTTCGGCATAGGCATGTACTTGGCGCATCTGCTTATCGAGGTGGTATTGTAGAAAATAGTAGTATTTTACCTCTTCTTGCTCACAGATTTCGTTGGTGGCTAGCTCGCAGTACATAGAGTGTTTTTTCCATTTGCGAAAATCACTAGTTCTGTACTGATCACGCAAAACACAAAAAGCTGCGTAGGGCTTTAAATGCTCTTTCTGTTTTTCAAAAAACTGTGCAAATGCTTTGGTTGATAGATCCTTCTCTCCTCGAACGGCAAAAAGCATTTTTAGGATTTCTTTTTTTGCTAGGTAGGTTTTTTGATAATCCAGTTTTGGAAGATTGAGCGTGCGGATAATCGGAGCAAACTCTTCTGAAAACTCAGGGCCAAGAGCTTGTACATTCAGATAAATGGGGTGGAGGGCAAAAGTGGAGAGAATGGAATAAGGATAGGCGTCGTCTTTCGTTTCTGTAATGGAAGTGTCATTGATGGGAAGGATTTGAATGAGCTTTAAGCCCGCCTCAACAGCCCAATCGATAAGAGGGATGAGATCGAGCAGCTCCCCACATCCTAGGCTATTTTTCGTCCTAAGTGAGAAAACGGGAATGTTGACACCTGCACCACGTCCTTTCATTCCCTTACTCTATGTAAACTACGAATTAATTTTTACAGTAAAGGGTGTGAATTGATTGGATTTTTGGTTTTGAAGATGCAGAGTAAACTCTTCATGAGTTTCACCAGAGGGTAGAAAAATCACCCGATGGACCGTCGAGTACGGAGGGAGGAGCTCTCCCTCATCTTTGATGGATTTAGCATGGTAATCTTGCTTCATCTGTAGATGAGTTTTGAATGTAATAATGCTATCGATCGTTCCAGGGATGATCATGGGCCAAAAGAAAAGGCCTGCAACCTTAAAGCCAATAGACCTTGGAATCGCTGTGCGAGACACTGAGTTGGCTACTTCTGAGCTCTTAGCTGAGTCCATCTCGATCCCTCGACTTGAAAGGGTGAAGCTATCTTCCGTGTTATTTTGGATCGTCACCTGTACAGGACGAAAGCCTACTTGCATGAGATTCCGATCGAGATAGGATTGGCTCTCTTTCTCGCTATATGTTTTTGCAGTAATATGAACGCCTTTTTCTGAAAATGGCTCCACGATAGACCCGACGAATTGAGGGGTTTCTGGGCGATAGGCTTCAAATCCACTTAAAAATAAAACAGCGGAAACAATAGAAATAGTAAGGAAAACTGGTTTAAATAGGTTTTTAATCATAATTATAACATTATAGCATGTTGAGCGTCGAAAATCATCCTTGAAATATTTGGTAGCATGTAATATAGATTTGATTATGTGGTGGAAATTTATCGTACGAGTTGTGATTTTGGCGGCGCTCATCCTAGGACTGGCACACATATTGCCAGGGCTAGACGTCCCCAATTTCCCTGATGCTCTTCTTTTTGCTCTGATTGTGGCGCTTATGAATGCATTCATTGCGCCCATTCTGATCGTGATCTCCTTTCCGATCACGGTAATGACAGTGGGGATTTTTGCCCTGCTTATCAATATTTTTCTTTTCTGGGTTGCTAGCCTAATGTCTTATGGAGTCCATATCACTGACTTCTGGGGCGGCTTTTTGGGTGGTCTAATCGTCACCTTTGCTAGTTTTATTTTGAATCACTGGCTCTCAGGGATAGGCCCTGGTGAGCGCCCCCCTCGAGAATAATATTTGAGCAGAAACTGCTCTCTGGTGTATCCTTTTTCCCCATGACAGAAAGACTCTTTTACCTTCCCCAATTGCAGGAAAATTACTGGGGGCTCAAAGATTTAATTCATAAATCAGAAGCCACGGGAGAGATTGCATACCTCTCAAAAAATGAGAAATTTATGCAGCGTCCAAGCAAAGACGCCCCTTACTTTAACCGGTGGCACATTGTCTTGATTACCTTGACCCACCCTTTCTATTCCATCCTCTCTATATTCACTTCGGCAGCGGCCCTTTTGTCTTATTGCCTTTTTGCTCCAAGCGTTGCTCGCGTCTTTACAGTTTTGTCCAAACAGCTCACTAGAGATTGGCAACAGGTCTGCGCTCAGTGGGAATTCAAAGCTCCCCTCATGATGCCTTCATTAAATGCTCATCAACTGACCTCTTGGGACCTATATGAACACGGAGATGTTCCCTACGACTCCATTAAGGATGAGATGGTCAAACCCCTTACTTTTCAAAGCACTGAATTTAGGGCGGGCGTCAAAGAAGCCATGGATTCCTTCTACCTTGAATTGGAATCTAACCGATATGCACAAAGCTGGCTGGCTTGGATGTTGAATCATGGTCGTACTGTAAGCAGTTCTGAGCGTCGCTCTATGACAACCAAGGTTTTGAACGAGTGTAAGGTTGGTAGAGAAGAGGCGATCGCAACCTTGAAGGGTAAATACTACTTAGACGATCTGGAGAGGCCCATCCAAGCTTTTTACGGAAAATTGCGTGAGGTCGAAGCGAGAATGGAGACCATTCCAAATGTTGCCCTCTTCTCCGAGCAAGGAAATTGCAGAGGGGGCTCTCTATGGTTTATCTATCTTCTATTTAGAACCCAGAACCTCTTCACTGACCGCTCTAAGCATATCGAGGCAGTAGCCCAGCAGTTTTCCACTGGAATGCCTAGGCAAGCAGCCCTTTTGCAGGCTTTGGACAACTCTGACGATCTGTTAAAAATGCAACGCGAAGAATTCACTGAATCTTCGATTACACTTTACGAACTAGACGACAATAGACCAAGTGCCCTTGCGAAAATTGAAGAACTACCAGAAGGGGTCTATCGAGTAGGAGTTCACCACCATTCGCTCGTCTACATCAAGAACAAGAATGATACCTATGTATGGGACCCTACATTTGGTCTATACGCAATGGACCCAAGTGAAATGCTTGGGCTGATTAAAAAGCATTACCATAGCTTTGGTCACCCAGAATCGTCTATTTATTTTCACCGTTACGTTGGCGAAGCAGGATAAGACCTCCTGCAACCACTTCTTTCATTTCTTTCTCGCTTAGAGTGTTTTTCGTCTCGAAGGGACTCCCCTTCGTCACATTCTTTACGACAATAGGCCCGCGCGCTTGGATCTGATCGTGGACATTTTCTATTTCTAAAACATCTTCTTGATCGATAGCGTCATGGTCCTTTTCATTGGCAAACTCTAGTGGGAGAACACCAAAATTGATGAGATTCTTTCGATGAATGCGAGCATAATTCTTTGCAATCACTGCGCGTACTCCGAGGTAACGGGGGGTGATCGCAGCATGTTCGCGACTCGACCCTTGCCCATAGTTAGCTCCACCAACCACTAGAGAACCACTTCCTTGGACTGCCATGGCTCTGTCATAAAATGTAGGGTCTATCTGCGCAAAGGTGAATTTGCTGATCTCAGGAATATTACTTCTAAATGGAAGAACTTTTGTGCCCGCTGGTAAAATTTCATCAGTAGACACATTATCACCCATTTTGAGCAGAACAGGACCTTTGATGTGATCATCTAAGGGGGTGAACTGTGGGAGCATTTTAATGTTGGGTCCCATTTCCAGTTCGTATTTTTGTCCATCCATTGGAGGGGGGATCACAGCTTCGGGATTGAGAATGAGCTCTTTTGGTTCTTCATACTTTGGATAAGGTATGCCTAGTGTTCTTGGATCGGTAATTTCCCCTTTGAGTGTGGAAGCGGCAGCTGTTTCTGGGCTACAGAGATAGACCTGGTCCCCTTTTGTTCCTGAGCGCCCTGGAAAGTTTCTAGGTACCGTACGCAGTGAGATTTTTCCCGTTGGCGGGGCTTGACCCATTCCAATACAGCCGTTGCATCCTGCTTGGTGGATACGCGCGCCAGAGGCGATCAACATCTCTAGCTGACCATCACGAGCAAGGTTGCGAAGCATTTGACGCGATGATGGGATGATATCAAATGAGACCTGTGGATGGACCTTTTTCCCTTCCACGATGAGCCCGGCTATCGCAAAATCACGAAGTCCAGGGTTTGCAGAAGAACCCACCATTGTTTGCGCGATAGGCTTTCCAGCGACTTGTTTAACAGGAACGACATTGCCTGGGCTTGTGGGACATGCAATCAAGGGCTCGAGTTTGGAAAGATCGATTTCATCGTGCAGATCATATTTGGCTCCCTCATCTGCTTTTAGCTCAATCCAATCATCTACCCGGTTTTGTTTTTGTAAAAAGGCTTTCGTGATCTCATCTGAGGGAAAAACGGTGCCAGTTGCGCCAAGCTCTGCTCCCATATTCGCAATGACGTGGCGATCCATAGCAGAAAGGCTCTTTAGGCCCGGCCCATAATATTCGATGACTTTGCCCACTCCCCCATCGACATCATGACGCCTAAGCATTTCTAAAATCACATCTTTAGCACTCACCCAGTCAGGAAGTGAGCCGATGAGTTTTACTCCCATCACCTGGGGCATTTTCACATAAAAAGGTTCGCCAATAGTAGCGAAAGCTACCTCTAAGCCCCCTGCGCCGATCGCAAGCATCCCCATAGCCCCACCAGCACAAGTGTGGCTATCAGAGCCCAAGAGCGTTTTGCCAGGTTTCTCAAAATTTTCCATGTGGACAGGGTGGCTCACTCCATTCCCTGGTCTAGAAAAATGAAGGCCAAATTTCCTTGCAGCGCTCTGCAAAAAAAGGTGATCATCAGCATTTTTAAAATCAGTTTGCAGGATATTGTGATCGACGTATACACAAGAGATATCAGTTTTTGCTTCTTTTGCATTGAGCGCTTCAAGCTCAAGCATCACCATTGTCCCTGTTGCATCTTGCATAAGGGTTTGATCAATTTTTAGAGCAATCTCTTCACCAGGAATCATTTCTCCGGAAACAAGGTGATCGGCGATAATTTTTTGTGTCACTGTTTTAGCCATATGGACAGATATAGAGCTGACTTGGAAATAATGCAAGTTTCCTATATAAACTTGCCTCCGATGTCAAAAAGGAAAATGAAAAAGCCCTGGAGCATCCTAATTGCTCTGGCACTAGCCGTCTTTGTCGGTGCTATCATCGATAAAGAAACGCGCATTTGGGGAATTTCCCCTTATCATGTATTTGATGTAGTGGGCACACTATTCATCAATGCCCTAACTTTGGTGGTTGTACCTCTCGTTTCTTCTTCCATCATTATAGGCGTGGCCAGAATTGCGAGTGAATCTCAATTTGGCAGGCTAGGACTGCGTACCTTTTTTTACTTTTTCCTGACAAATTTCGTGGGCATTTTAATTGGGTTTTCCATTGTCTCTTTATTTTCGCCAGGAAGTGGTATCAGCATATCAAACGTGCTCGCTTCTGATAGCATACAAACTGCAAACACGGGTCTCTTTTCCGATCTCATCCTCGAAATCATCCCCTCCAACATCTTGGCTGCATTTGCTAAAGGCAATATGCTTGGCCTTATTTTCTTTAGCCTTCTGTTTGGATATGCCATCACTCAAATACAGAAAAAATATCTGCAAACCCATATGCAGATGTGGAAAGGGGTATTTGAAGCGATGATCCGTATCACGCATGCCATTATGGTTTTGCTCCCGGTTGGAGTTTTTTGTTTGGCTGCAAAAATCTTTGCTGAAGCGGGCCTAGAAACTCTCAAACCTCTGGGGAATTTTGTGTGGGTTACCCTCTTAGGGTTTGCTCTCTTTGCTTTTGGCTTTATCCCCCTCCTCCTTTCCGCCGTGGGAAAAGTATCTATCCGCAACTACTTCAAAGCCATCTCACCTGCGATTGTGACAGCTTTTTCGACTGGTTCATCTTCTGCCACCTTGCCCATATCCTTAGAATGTATGGAAGTGCGTGCTGGAGTATCCAATCGGATCTGCTCACTCGTTATTCCCCTAGGGACATCCCTCAATCTTGCTGGTACAGCCCTATATAACACCATGGCCGTCTTATTTATCTCCCAGGTAAATGGCATAGACCTCACTCCTCTGAATCAAATAACACTTGTTATTGCAGCTCTTCTGGTCTCTTTTGGGGTCGCTTCCGTTCCGGGCGGAGGACTTGTTGCAGCACTCACACTCCTCCGCATTTTAGGACTTCCAGCAGAAGGAATTGGGCTGGTCCTAGCTACCGACCGCATCCTTGATATGTTTAGATCAACAGTAAATGTATGTAGTTACACCACCTGCAGCGTACTTGTAGCCAAAAGCGATGGCGAAGAAACGGTTCTTGCAAATAAAGAGGCCTTGCTGCGATAACGGACGAAGTTATGACTCAGAAGAAACGAAAAAAGCCATGGGCAGTATTCATCGCAATCGCCCTAGCCATATTCATCGGAGACTGGACAGGAAAAGAAGCGGGGCTTTTTGGCGTCTCTTTTTATTCGATCTACGATATCGTCGGAAAACTCTTTATCAACTCCCTGACCTTGATCATCGTCCCCCTTGTCTCTTCCTCTATTATTACTGGCGTTGCACGTATTGGCGGAGATGGCCAATTTGGCCGAATAGGGCTCAAAACATTTAGTTTCTATTTTCTAACGAAAATCATCGCTATCATCATCGGGATAGTAATCATCAATCTGATCCATCCTGGGACAGCGAACATTGGCACAGCCTCTAGTCTCATTTCCACAAAAGAAATAGCGATCAACCCTGAAGCGGTATCAGCTAGTGGTGCTTTTGTAAAAATGCTCGAAGACCTCATTCCCCCCAACGTCCTCGATGCCTTTGCCAAAGGCAATATGCTCGGCCTGATCTTCTTTAGCATCATCTTCGGCTATGCGATTACCCACATCTCGAAAAAGGCTGCAGAAACCCACATGAACTTTTGGTCTGGGATCTTCGAGGCAACGATCAACATCACCCACTACATTATGAAGGTGCTCCCCATTGGGGTCTTTTGCCTTGTTGCAAAAGTATTTGCTGAAACAGGCCTTTCCTCCCTCAGAAGCGTTGGCCTCTTTTTCTTTACCGTACTACTCGGCTTAGCTATCTTCGTCCTTATTGCGCTACCCCTTCTACTCAAGTTTGTTGCCAAGGTCAACCCATGGAACCAGTTCCGAGCCATGGCCCCCGCCCTCATAACTGCCTTCTCCACCAGCTCCTCCTCAGCAGCTCTCCCCATCACCCTCGAATGTATGGAAAAAAGAGCCGGCATCTCCAACCGGATCTGTTCCCTTGTCATCCCCCTCGGCACCTCAATCAACCTCACCGGTTCAGCCCTCTATGAAGGGATGGCCGCCCTCTACGTGGCCCAGAGCTTTGGCCTCGAGCTCTCAATCGGCTCCCAGTTCCTCTTCACATTCATTACCCTCATCACCTCCATCGGGATCGCAAGCATTCCCAGCGGCAGTCTGATCATCATTATGATCATCCTCCGTTTCTGGGGGTTACCAGCCGAAGGGATCGGCCTCTTCTTAGCTGTTGATAGAATTCTAGACATGTTCCGCTCGGTGACCAACCTCTTTGCCGACGGCTGCTGCGCCGTCTTCGTCGCAAAAAGCGAAGGCGAAACAAACATCCTCACAAAGAAAGAGTTTGAGCCCATCTAGCAAACTGCCCCTGAGCTTGCCTCTCGAACATCTCCTGCCCGTAAACGAGCTGACAGCCCAAAGCCTTGGCCCGGACCATCAATGGGGTATCGGTATGGGCAACATTGACATCCATCACAACTTTGCGCGGTTGCAAGGCCTCGATATCGATCGGGCATGCTACCGGAGTGGTATTGATGAGAATGTCATAGGGAGGCACCTGATGGAGATTGCCAAATCTGCGACTTAAAAAAGTAACGCTAGCTCCTCGCTTTTGCGACTCAAAGGCCAAGGCCTTGGCAGTCCCACCAGCACCTAAAATCACACAATGTTTACCTTGGACTTTGCTTTTAGACTCAATGGCATCTAGCGCAGCTGGTGCGTCGGTATTCGAGCCATATGTCTTCTCTTCAAAAGCGATCGTATTGATCGCCCCCACGTCATCACCCTCTACCTCATCTATAAAAGGAAAAACCTTTTCCTTAAATGGGATCGTCACGCTGAGTCCAGAGATGCCAAGTTCTCTAGCTAGTCCAAAAAACAAAGGGAGCTCCTCTTCATCAAGGAGCATCCGGACATAGACCGCGTCGATCTCATTGTCTCGATAGTAGGCATTGTGAGTCTTGTGGCTGGGACTTTGTTTGATGGGATTACCGATCAGCCCATAGATTTTGGTGGTGGGAGTTAGCCTATGGAAGTGGTAGGTCTTAACGAGTTCCTCTGCTTGCAATTGCCCTGGTGCTGCCTCTTTTCCAAGTGCCGCAAAGGTAAACGGATTGCTGACAACAGGTCCTAGGATGCGGGTGATTTGACCCAGCTCACCCATGCAAATGCCTGTAACATCGGGTCTGTTTTTGACAAAACAGAGCATTCTAAGGGCGTCTGTTGTTTTGTTGGCCATGGTACAGATCTTGTAGAAATCGGCCTTGGGCAAGGCGTCTAGTATTGATTCGAGATCGCCTGGGGTCTCGTTGAAGTTGTGGTAAGTAGAAAGGGTTTGTCCATTTGAGAGGGTCGACTGGCCGTCTTTTGTCGTTATGACAAAACCTTTTGCCTTAACTTGGTTTGTAAGCAGCTCCACGCCATCACAGTACTTTTCTGCTAATTTGAGTTGATCTTTAGCTGTTTCTAAATCTGGACCTGTGATACAACCGATGAGCATACTAACATTCTAGTTTTGATGGAAAAAGAACTCAAATGCTAAGTTTTTTCGTTTTCTTTGGCGTCGCCTCTGTGCCTGGAGGAGGACTTGGGTTTGTATCTACGACTGACCGCATTTTTGATATGTTTGGATCCACCGTAACTCTTCACCTTCATCACCTCCATCGGGATCGCCAGCGTTCCCAGCGGCAGTCTGATCGTCATCATAATTATCCTTAGATTCTGGGAGCTTCCAGCCGAAGGGATCGGTCTTTTCCTTGCTGTTGATAGAATTCTAGATATGTTCCGCTCGGTAACCAACCTTTTTGCCGACGGCTGCTGCTCCTTCTTCGTCGCAAAAAGTGAAGGCGAAACCAACATCATCACGAAAAAAGAATTTGAACCTATTTAGATCGATAAGTGTTGATGCAGTTCTTAATCACTGCCAACCCAGCTGCAAATACAGCGAAAGAAGCAAAATATGATATGGGGGTTTTCATTACTACGAAGGCATGCTTAGGGTGCTGGGCACAGAAGATTAGAGCTTCTGGAATTCCCACTTCTTTTTTAACAAGATTTTCGAACAAAATGGCCGCTTCACCTGGGTCAGTTGAACTCAGTTGCTGGGCTGCTTTTATGGCTTCGGGATAGCCATGCTCTTTTTTCATGAGAGCCATGAATAATCTCCCTGCTTTCCAAGGGTGGGTTGAGCTCAATTGGAGAGCAGCTTGTGCTGCTTCTTGATAGCCCTGGCCTTTTTCTATTAGATCGTAAAATATTATATATGCAGTCTCTGGACTAGTTGAGATCAGTTGCTTAGCTGCCTGTATTACTTCTTGAGTGCTTTGCCCTTTTTTCATGAGAGCCCTAAATAAGCTAATTGCACTAGGCAGATCAGTTGAGCTCATTTGCTGAGCTGCTTGTATTACTTCTTGATTGTTTTGGTCTTTTTCTATTAGAGCCAGGAATAAACTTTTTGCTAGCTGTGTGTCAACTGGGATCATTTGCAGAGCAGTTTCTGCTGCTTCTTGATAGCATTGCCCTTTTGCTATTAGCCCAAATAATAAAGAAAATGCTTCCGCTGGATTCGTTGAAGCTAGTTTCTGGGCTGTGTTAATTGAAATTATTTGCAGAGCAGTTTCTGTTGCTTCTTGATTGCTTTGATCTTTTTTTATTTGATCCTTAGATAAACAATTTGCTATTCGCGGATCGGTTGAAATCATTTGCTCAGCTACTTTTATGACGTCTTGATAACCTTGCCCTTTTTCTATTAGAGCTTCAAATAAACGAATTGCTATTCGCGGATGGGTTGAAATCATTTGCTCAGCTAATTTTATGACTTCTTGATAGCCTTGCCCTTTTTGTATTAGTGCTTCAAATAAAAATACTCCTCTCCATGGATGAGCTGAAATCAGTTGCTGGGCTGCTTTTATGGCTTCGGGATAGCCTTGCTCTTTTTCTATGAGAGCCATGAATAATCTCTTTGCATCCACGAAATAATTATAATTGGTTGAGCTCAATTGCAGAACAGCTTGTGCTGCTTCTTGATAGCCCTGGCCTTTATCTATTAGTTTCATAAACATTCTAAATGCAGTCGATTGATCAGTTAAGCTTATTTCCTGAGCAAACTGTATTGCTTCGGGATAGCCTTGTCCGCGTTCCACAAGTTCCTCAAATATACGAAATGAATACCGTTTATCAGTTGAGCTCATTTCCTGAGCAAACTGTATTGCTTCAGGATAGCCCTGTTCATTTCGCACAAGAATCATGAATAATTGCTTTGCAGTCGTTGGATCACTTGAACTCAATTTCTTAGCAATCTGTACTGCTTCTTGATAGTACTGCCCTTGTTCCATTAGAACTTCGAAAAACTCATCGTAAAATCGCACTGGTAGTAAATCAAATTTTTCAAAAATTAATCTGGAATCTACAATATCTATCAGCGATTGAAAAAATTTTTTATCATTACCATACGTAAGTAGGCACAGCCCATTATAAATTCCAGCTATCTTATCAAAATTTTTATCTGAAATATCCCACTTGAAATTCATGCCTGAATGATTAACAGCTGATTCTAGTAATGGTACAACTCTGAGATTAGAAAGATATTTAAGCACTTTTTCTATAGAGAGCCATCGCGACCTTCCCAATCCTAAGAATTTCCCCTCAAATAGAACTGCCCCACTTTTTCCGTCATAAACTAAAGAATAGGTTCCGCTATGTAGATTTAAAGGAACGTTGTATTTCAGTACGATTTTATCAGCATCAACTTCTAATCCGATTCTTTTGATGGCGCCTATTCCACGTTCTTCTTCTATTCCAACTTCAAATTTTCCCGCTGCATCAACTAAGCTCTTAGGAACGGAGTCCTCAAGTGTGGATTGTGAGAGCATTTCATTTGAAAGCCACCCTATGACAGCCAAACCATTTTGATGAATAGTTGTCCAGGAGTCAGCTCTAGTTTTCGGCATGTGTTTTTCAAATGAAGCTTTTGAACCAAACATCGCTGCAGCAACACTAAAACCATCTGAAGGCCGGAGTTGGCTAGAATCATTATCTGGCCTGGTAGACAATACGTTTGAGATTGCAAGCAATTGTAATTCCATACGGTTAAAAGTATGTGGAGGAATTAATCGATCTGTGATCTCCCGCATATACTGAAAATATGGTAATAGCATTTGCTTGAAGAGTCTTTGCTTTTCTACCTCGGAGTGCTGAGAGCTTTTTAGCATCTCTTTGATTGCAAAGTCGTATGTTTGAAGAAAGTCTTTCCAAGCTTCTAAAGCAGTAAACTTAACCAGGGGAGAAGTAGTTTCCCAACTCTTGCGAGCTAAAAGAGGAGCAAAACTTTCCCCTTCTAACAAACGTTCTTTCTGTGCAAGAAGAAGCTCGAGACGCTTTTGAAATAAGTGTGGTTGAGCGAAGTCGACCAGCTGTGCTTGCAGGACCTGTACTTCTTTAGCTTCTTCCAAAATGGAGGAAATTTTTTCTAAATCTTTTTGAGGAAGAGATTCTAAAATCTTTTCGAATCGCGTGAGAGGGACTTTCTCTTCCCTATCGAAGAAGAGGGTCAAATAGACAGGTAAAATATTGGCTTCTTTCAGAGACTGAATGATGTGTTTTAATCGAACAACTTGATTGGATGTGATTTTTTGCTCTTCTACTAAAGATTCTAGTTCAAGCAAAAAGCTTTGCCATTTCTCAAATACTTCGGGATGGGGACTTTCTGTTCCTACCATCAAAATATCAGCAAAATGGGCCGTATGGGAAAGTTGCCTTTGGTAAGCAGCCAGCGTCTCTGCTGCTGCAAAATTGGCCTGCATGCTTGCGACCGAGTGCTGTCCTAAACCAGTTCCAGGCTCCGATTGCTTAAACAGGAGGGTATCGAGTACTTTTACTCTGAGGAGACTTTCGAGCCTTCCTGGCATTTCCGTCCCAGAATATAGCATTCCAAGTTCTGCAAAGGCTGTTGTAACGGAAGATCGCATTGCTCCTGCCACCTGTGCTACAGGTCTTTGAAGGCCTTCTACAGATAAAAATCTATTCACCCACGCATGCAGTCTTAGCTGTTTTAAGCTAGCTCTGGCCTTATCTTGGGCCTTAGCTGCCTGCACCCTTCTAAGAAGCTCTTGCACCTCTTCAGGCGCGCTTGTATCCACTCTAGCGTCTGCTGCCAGACTAGCTGTGATTGGCTGTGAGATGGCCAGGTTAGCCGGGTGGACTACGAATCCTTGTTTTGTATGATCTGCGATTTTTCCTTTCTCAGGATCCCACAGGTGCATCTCCCCTGCTTGCATACAGACGGCTATGGGCTCTGATTTTGCTAAAAGCGCTTCTGCTGCCTCTCTGTTTTTGGCATAAAGGCAAGGCACCCCCATGCTACTAAAATTCACAACGGGGTGGGAGTTGGAAGGTTCGTCCTTGTAGACCACAACTAAGCGATGTGCCGTTTTATCAAATTTCCTCTCAGCTTCTTCTAGGCTTTCTGCTCGTAGGACTTGTTCTAAATTTTCAATTTCTACGACAGAGGCTTTTCCCGCGACGAGCACTTTTTGGCGTTGAGTTTCTATAATAGGCTCTGCATCTGGCTGCATATACGTTGGCAATAGACCTACTCGGTTCACTGGTCGAGCTTGGACAGGATAGATCATTTTCCCCTTAGTTACGATTTCCATATCTGTTGCGTCGTCTTCGAAAAAGCTCTCAGCTATGACGCCCCATTCAAATAGTTTTGCAATTTGCTGCCTACTCAAAGCAGGCGCATTGATCATTTGGGGAAGATTGGCCACCCTTTGGAGGGTGATTTTACCCCCATCGGATACAGGTGCTAAACGGTCTGGCTTTTCATGGTTATCGTAGAGGATATAGAGCTGATCGGGCCGTGTTTTGCTGTGTAAAACAAGTATAGTATCGCTTTCAATATCTTGGTTGCCTACTACCCCTTCTCCGTGGCCATAGGTAGCGCTTAGACGCATCACACGGAATTTCTCATCTCCAATGAAGAGGGGCTCGTTGGAAAAGGCCACTAAAGAGATGGGTATCTCTTGTAGATTTGTGCTTCCCCCGATGGGTTCGCCCACTAGTTCTTGAGTAGATACAGCAAGAGAGAGGTCTTCTTCAAAGGGATTAAGGCCAGCATTCAGTCGATTTTGCAATGAGCCAGCTCCAAAATACGAGCAGACGACTTTCGCAAGAGCACTTTTGAGTTCTTGTTCATTGGGAGCTACATATGGCACACTGAGATTACCCCCTGCGTTAGCTGCCTTCCGAGAGTCTTCGGCTCCAGTACTACGAACCATGAGATAGCTGCCACGCTCGCTCAGTTGCTCAAGCCATGTGGTCATTTCTGGTGGCAGAGGTATATAGCTAAATGCCTCTTCGATCCCCTGCTGGATTTCTTCAAGGGCTTCTTTTGTGCTTTCTTGCTGCATAAAATCTGCTTGACCGCTGTATTGTCTACCAAGGGTTTCCCATGCCTCTAGTACTGCTGGGGCTGTCTGCTGCAGGAGAGCTAGCACCTCGCTAGATTTAACGCCCATGGATCCGGGCACCTGGAAGCCATCTAAGCCGAGGGCTTCAACAAGTTGTGATTGGCGAAGATTATTTACATGCTTATTCCCATATTCTTTAGAGCCAACAGCTACTTGTGCGTCAATAGCTTTTCTTTGATCCGCTACAAGAACCTGAGTGCTGCTTTCAAGTAGAGGCAATGAATAGCACAGATTCAGGTCTACTAAAGGTGTCGGAGAACTAGTCGGCGAGCCCACTCCATCTTGAAGTGCTTTTGAAAATAGTTGCACTTCTCTTCGCAGAGGTGTCGCGGCTTTCTTTTGTTGAGGTACTTGTATGATTTGGGGAAGATGCATTGCAGACAACTGCATTAAGGGAAAGAACCAACGACAAGCTTTTACGAATGGCCCTTCTGGTTGAGGTGAGTGATCTGGGGTTGAGATACCAGCAAAAAGCCCTGGGTCTTCTGGATAACACTTCTCTTGGGTGGCAACGGGGGCTAATTGATCGCATGCTTTTTGAAGGAGTTGTTCTAATTTTGGAAAATGTCGTGTGTGTTCCTCTTTTTCATGCTCAGCCCAGGTGGAATTGAATCTATTCAAGCGTTGTTGGAGAAGAGCTTCCCATCTAGGCCCGAATTCTTTTGCATAAGATTGAAGTTTTTTGATTCTGGAAAGAAGGGTCTGCACTTTTTGCTGGTTAAACTCAGATGGGTCTTGTTGGCATTGTTTAGCTACACCTCCGGCTAAGTCTCTATCCTCGATGTCTTGTACTAGGGCTTCCAGCTCCCAGCCAATATTATCAATCTCAGCAGCAGCTGCTGGATGAGATTGCTCACACAAGTCCTCTAGCTTTCTGAGGGCATAACTAAAGCCATGCAAAGCCTCTGAAGAAAGCCCGCCAAGGGGACTTCGGAACCCTTCCTCTATTCTAGATATAGAAATAAGTGGTTGATTATCTGAAGGTTGACGTTCTAACACCTTACTTGCTATATCAGCCCGTTCATGAGCTGGAACCGGGGCAGGAGATACCGCTGGAGGAGATACTGCCTTTAGCGGCGTAAAATCCGTCGAATATGAAATTACATCTGTTCTATTTGTCATAATAATAAAAATTATACCATAATCTTTTTTATAATTAAACGACTATTATTTGAACGTTAAGTTATTGCTATTGTGTGATTTAGGCCTCTGCAATGGATGAAAAATGATTTGATGACAAAAGCCCGCTAAGTGAATCTAGGATCTCATCGAGAATTTCTGGAGTCTCTTCGTAGTTGTGATAGGAAGAAAGAGGCTGCCCGTCTTTTGTTGTTATGACCAACCCTTTGCTTTAACAAAGGCTTGTACGCAGTTCTATTCCATCACAGTACTTTTCTGCTAATTTGAGCTGATCTTTAGCTGTTTCTAAATCTGGACCTGTGATACAACCAATAAGCATACTAACATTCTAGTTTTGATGGAACAAGAACTCAAACTAAAAACGCATTGGAAACCTCAACTGACAAAAGTGCAATTTGGGGTAGGCTGTGTCTTTGAAACACACCTCCCTTCCCTTCTAGAAAAGGAAGAGCGGAAATGCGTGATTGTCACCGATTCGAACCTTGAGAAACTCTATGGCAAAGAGCTTGAAAAGTTCGACTGTAAGGTCTTTTCGTTTCTAGCAGGAGAAGCTTCAAAAACAAGGGAAACTAAACTGATGCTCGAGGATCATATGCTCGCACATAAGTTTGGGCGAGATTCTCTTGTGATTGGACTAGGAGGCGGTGTTGTCGGAGATGTTTCAGGCTATTTGGCAGCTACCTATTGTCGGGGTGTAGCACATGTTCAGATTCCTACCTCTTTGCTGGGGATGGTCGACGCTTCGATTGGGGGAAAAACGGCGGTGAATACTCCTTATGGGAAGAATATGATTGGGACGTTTCATCCGCCAAGAGAAGTTTGGATCGATGGCAGCTTTTTAAAAACTCTACCGAAAAGTGAGTGGGTCAATGGGTTTGTAGAGATTTTAAAGGCGGGGTTGATTATCTCTCCTCCCCTTTTTCAAGCGATGCACGAGGGAGTAGAGAAATGGGACGATCTTGAATTTGCGATGGACCGGATCTATGAAAGTGTGACTATCAAGCGCGATGTTGTCGAAGAAGACCCCAAAGAGGAAAAGGGCTTGCGCAGGGTTCTAAATTTAGGACACACGTTTGGGCATGCCATAGAAACTCTAGAAGAGTTTACAATTCCACATGGTGTGGCTGTTGCCATCGGTATTTTAGTTTCGTGTTTTATAAGTGTGGAAATGGGTTTGATTGGGAAAGATACTTGCAAAGAGATAGAAGAAGTGTTTAAACTCTATTCTATTCCTTTAAGACTAAATAAAGCACATAGCATTGAGGATTTGATGTCTCTTTTAGCTCTGGATAAGAAAGCACTTAAAGCCTCCCCCCGTTTTGTCTTGTTGAGCGGCATAGGTGAGGTGGCCTCCTTTGGGGGTGAGTACTGCTCAGAAGTTGAGTTCCCTCTTCTAGAAAAAGCCCTGGAGTGGATGAATGCAAATTTTACCAACTAAAAATCTCAAGGGGCAAATTGCGGTTCCCCCTTCAAAGTCCCACTGCCTGCGAGCCGTATTATTCGCCATGCTCGGCTCAGGAGTCACACGGATAGAGAACGTCTTAAAGTCACCCGATTTGGAAGCGATGCTCGATGCCATTTCCCTCTTTGGAGCGAAGGTTGAGCGAGAAGGTTCTTCTCTTGCAATTGAAGGGCATTTCAAACCGGCCAGCGATACGATCGATGCGGGCAACTCGGGTCAGGTCTTGCGCTTCATTGGTGCCATAGCCGCCCTACTCCCCTCTTATACCATGATCACAGGCGATGCTTCTATTCGAAGCAGAAGGCCGGTAAAACCTCTTCTTACGGCGCTACGTGGGCTTGGAGTTCTAGCAGAAAGTGCGCTTGGTGATGGTCATGCTCCGATCACCGTTCGAGGCCCCATGCATTCAGGGACAACGCGGCTCAATGGCGAAGACTCGCAGCCCGTATCTGGACTACTTATAGCCACTTCATTTCTCGATGGACATTCAGAAATTGTCGTAGACAATCCTGGCGAAACTCCCTGGATCGATCTCACACTCGACTGGATCAGACGCCTCGGAGGTGCTGTTACCCATGAAAACTACTCCCTTTACCGCGTTAAGGGGGGCTTGAGCTACAGCGGTTTTACCTATACCGTTCCCGGCGACTTTAGTACAGCGGCATTTCCGATCGCCGCAGCGCTTATCACCGGCTCGCATTTAGAGATCACGGGGCTAGATCCAGACGATGTGCAAGGGGATAAAGAGCTCATTACGATTTTGCAATCGATGGGGGCACAGATCCGCTGGGAAGAGAAACGACTGATCGTTGAGCCCAGCAAGCTTAAAGGCCTTTTCATCGACGTCAACACCTGCATCGATGCCCTCCCCATTTTGGCAGTAATTGGCTGTTTTGCCGATGGAGTGACCACCCTTTACAATGGAAAAATCGCACGGGAGAAAGAGTCGGATCGGATCAGTGCTATCTGCACCGAGCTAAAGAAAATGGGGGCCCATATCCAAGAAGAGCCCGATGGCCTTGTTATTCAAACCAGCACGCTAAATGGTGCGGATCTCGAGAGCTATCGAGACCATCGGATCGCACTAAGTTTAGCTGTTGCGGCCCTTGGTGCAACCTCCCCTTCTAAGCTCAGCGGAGCTGAGTGCATCCAAAAAACCTATCCCAATTTTGCGAAAGATTTTTCATCCATTGGAGCCCTCCTTGAATTGGATCTTATTCGGCTTTAAAGGAGCTGGCAAAAGCTATTTCGCTAAGCGCCTTGGTCTCCCCTACATCGACACAGATCAACTGATCGAAGACGAGCTAATGTCTCCACAACAGCTTGTTTTACAAAAAGGGATGAAAAACTTTCGAGCAGTAGAAAAAAAAACCATTGCTTCTCTGACTCCTTCAAACACGGTCATTGCTGTTGGAGGTGGGGCTGTCCTCGATTTAGAGAACCTAACTAATTTGCGAAAGCTAGGAACGCTCATCTATCTTAAATGCCCCAAAGAGCTACTGAAAAAACGATTCGAAAACGCTCAAACCACCTTCACGGATTTTGAGAAACTCTATGCGACAAGAATCCCCAAGTATGAAACAATTGCGGCCAAATGGATTGAGATAGAGGGAAAAACCGATCAAGAAATCATCGAGGCGATATGGGAAGTAATCAATTTGGAAAAATCTTTAGCATCACCACCTGGGGCGAGTCTCACGGCAAAGCCATAGGCGTTGTCATTGATGGTTGCCCAGCGGGTCTTCCGATCACAGAAGAAGAGATCAACAAAGAACTCCGCCTACGCAGACCTGGTCAAAGCCCGTATACTTCTCCTCGGAAAGAATCAGATCTAGCAGAAATCTACTCGGGCATTTTTGAGGGAAAAACTACCGGCGCGCCTATTTCAATCATTATCCCCAATCAAAATGCAGACTCGAGCAAATACGAGCCGATCAAAGATCTCTACCGTCCAGGCCACGCAAACTACACCTACCAGCAAAAATATGGCCTTTTCGACTACCGAGGTGGTGGAAGAGCCTCAGCAAGAGAAACGGCCGCTAGAGTAGCTGCTGGCGCTGTAGCAAAAAAACTCCTTATGGAATTTGGGATAGATGTTTCTGCTTCTATCCAAGACCAAGAGGCGCTCGAAACGCGAATTGAAAAAGCAAAAGAAGAAGGCGACTCATTGGGTGCCACCGTTGAGCTCACTGTCGAAGGACTGCCCCCGACACTTGGCGATCCGGTATATGAAAAACTCGATGCCAATCTAGCTAAAGCGATGCTCTCGATTCCCGCCTGCAAAGGGGTCGAATTTGGAGCAGGTTTTTCTGCAGCAGATATGAAAGGCTCTGAGCACAACGACCTCTTTGATCGCAATATTGAGGGGCACATCATCACGAGGACGAATCATGCCGGGGGCGTGCTTGGGGGGATATCTAATGGAATGCCCTTGATTCTGCGGTGTGCTTTTAAACCCACCTCTTCGATCAAAAAATCACAGGAAACGTTAGACAAAAAAGGACAGAAAACCGATTTAACACTACCTGAGGGTTCTAAGCACGACCCTTGCGTTGCGATTCGCGCCGCTCCCGTTGCGGAGGCGATGGCCGCTTTGGTGCTGGCCGACGCTTTGCTTTCGAACCGGTCGAGCCAGTTGTTTCCCGAAAGTTCAACTGCTTCTTTGTTTTAGGATGGACAAAGGAGAGGGCGACAGCTCTTAATTGAAACTTTTTTCCTTTGTCTGTCTCAAGGCCATATTTGGAGTCGCCCATGATAGGAAAACCAAAATGAGCTGCTTGCACCCGTATCTGGTGTTTGCGTCCCGACTCTAATTTCAACTTTAGCTCAGAGGTCTTCTTTCTCTTCTTAATCGTCTCGAAATGGGTAATGGCCTCTTTCCCCTTTTTTGAGACATGGACTCGCATCATCGGGTCTTCCTCTAAATGACAGCGCCAAGTTCCTTCGCCAGGGAAACCATGAACAATTGCACGGTACTCTCGACTCATTGTCCGCTCTTCCAATTGCTTCTTTAAATGATCTCTAGCCTCAACTGTATAAGCGAAGACAAGCATTCCAGAAGTGTCTTGATCGAGCCTGTGAATCGGATAGACCATCCGATTATGAAAGCGATTTTTTAAAATCGCATGAGCCGTCCGAAATTTTTCCAGATCAGTCGCTACAGAAAGCAGGCCCGCGGGCTTATCGATCACGACAAGCTCCTCATCTTCATAAACAATTTTTAAATCGTTGCGGGCAAATTTGGATTTTGGCCCAACGTAAACTTCCTGCCCTTCTAAAACATCCTGATTGGCATGTTTCGCCTGCTTTCCATCAATTTGCACTCGACCAGATTGTACCCATGAGCGGAGCTGATTCTTAGAGCTATCTGGCGCAAGCTCTGATAGAAGCTCGAGCAAAGTGATTTTTTTAGAAGATTTGATTTGCATAGAACCAGTATACTCCAAAAGATCTTAGAAAACCACTTTTAGAGGAGATTTACTCACATGGAAAGCAGTAAAGAAAAAGTTAGCTATTGCATCGGTCTAGAAACCGGAAGAAACCTCAAAGGACAATTCCAAGAGCTGGATAAAGAAAAGCTTCTTGAAGGGATTACCCACACTCTAGAAGGGACAGCTCCTACACTCGAGATCGAAGAAATCCAAAAAATTCTTACCGCATTGCAAAAACAAGTTCAAGAGCAACAAAAACAATTTGTTGAGCAAATCTCAGAGAAAAATAAAGAAGATGGGATAAAATTTCATCAAGAGCATAAAGCTAAAGCAGGTGTTACAACGCTTCCAAGCGGCCTTCAATACGAAGTTATCAAGTCTGGAACTGGAGAAGTAACCCCAACTATACACGATGAAGTGACTGTCCACTACCAAGGAACACTTCTCGATGGGAAAGTATTTGACAGCACTTATGAGAAAGATGAGCCACAAAAGTTCCCTGTGAACCGTGTCATACCAGGTTGGTCAGAAGCTCTTAAGTTGATGAAAGTCGGAGATAAGTGGAAGATCGCAATCCCCGCCTATCTCGCCTACGGAGAGTCAGGCTATGGCCCACAAATCCAGCCCAACGCCACCCTCCTTTTCGAAATGGAACTACTAAAGATTAACTAAGAAAATACCTAATCGTAGTTTCAGGGCTCTTTTCTAGGGCTACTGTCATTCTTTTTGCGGGGCAAATCTTCGTTTGCCCCGTCCTGTAGCTCCGCTTACTTGAACAGCCATCGGCTGCAAAAGCATTTAGGTGGGACTGCGCCCACCTTCATGTCCTTTTGCAGGGCCAATTCAAATACTGCTAGCGTTTACTTGTTTTCATGTGGCCCTGCGGGATGACACGTAGGAGGGCGGAGTCCTGACTGAGTGCTCACGCAGCCCGAACCGTAAGACTCATCACGCAAGAAGAATGATTGTGGTCCTACTCGATCTCTACATATCAACAATCAGCACGTTCTTACGCTTTTTCCAGAAGGTGTCGCCGTAGTGGTAGCGAAGCTGAGTGCCGGCCTTGATGGGTTCTGAGGCGACGAAGATGATGTGCATGATGTTGTTTGCGTGGACAGAGAGAGATTCGACGTTTGGCTCTTGGCTGTGGTTAATGAAACGGGTAAAGTTCCCTTGCTCCTTAGCATCGATGATAAAAGGATTATAGACCCAGTCGCCAATGGTATATTCAAAGCAGTAATCGTTTCTGCGATCGTGGCGGCGGCGTCTTTTGCGGATGATGCCTGTGTATTCACCGAGAAAAGCACCTGTTGGGATGTTTTCTTCAGCGAAAACCCCATAGCCTAGGGTTTCATCGATCCAGCGAATGCTGATGTTGGGCTCAAAATTTTCCGTTAGCTCTTTTTTAAAGCGAACCCCGAGCCAATTCTCTCGCAAGCTGAGGTCTTTTCTCTTGAGGGCCTTTTTGGATTCTTTGAGTGTTTTTTTGAAAAAAGGCTCTTTTTGAAATTTTAGGGACCGCAGGTAACGGATACTGAGCTCTTTTTCTAGCTCAGCATAGGAAATTGTTTTAATTTCGGAGGAATTTTTAAAAAGAACCTTGATCATAAGAGATCCATCATTATGATGCAGTTTTAGATATATGAAAAGCCTGCACCAAAAAATTTACCTGGTTCGGCACGGGGAAACCGAGTGGACCGAAGAAAAAAAACACACGGGACTCACCGATATCCCCCTTACAGATGAGGGGCGTCTTCAGGCTCAGTGGCTCACTGCCAAATTCAAAGAAGTTAAACTCAAAAAGGTCCTTTGCAGTCCCCTAATCCGAGCGAGCGAGACTTGTGAGATTGCCGGCTACCGCGACGTGGCAGAGATTGATGAGAACTTGGTCGAATGGGACTATGGAGATTACGAAGGAATGACCACCGCTGAAATTCGGGAAAAAGTGCCCAAATGGACGATATTTTCCAAAGGGGCCCCAAATGGAGAGTCAGTTGGGGATATTTCAGCAAGAACAGGAAGGGTGATTTCACGAATCCGATCCGTACCCGGCGATGTCGCCATCTTTTCTAGTGGGCATTTCTTGCGCGCTTTAGCCGCCCGTTGGCTCCAATTGCCCGTTTCTGAAGGGAGGCTTTTTTTTCTTTCGACGGCCTCTGTTTCGGTTTTAGGCTATGAGCGGTCCAATCCCGTCCTCATCAGCTGGAATGAGACATGATGAGTTTCCCCTTCGTATGACCAGTTTCGAGTTTCTCGTGAGCTGTTTGGACGGTTTTAACAGAGAGGTCACCTAGATTCTCTACTTGGGGCGGCATTAGGTTTTCCTTTTCAAAAAGCTGGGCTAGATGCTGAAGTTGTGCTCGATAGACACTCCAAGAATTCTCATCTCCAAAAAGGGCTGCTGAAACGATAAAGACCATATGTACTGAAAGGCTTTTGGTCCAAATGGGTGTTTCTTTTCCCCAAAAAGGGACGGGGTAGCCTGCTTCTTCGGAGATGGGCGTAGCCAGATGGCCAAAGAAATCGAGCAATTCAAAACAAAGATCTTTTGCCTCGCCGCCGACAAAGTCCAAAGCGAAGTAGAACCTCTGCCCCTCATTCATCTCAATGAGTTTTTTTGCCCTCGCCTCTAGTGAAAGCCCAGAGTAGCGAAGGATGTGGTCGGACGGGATGGAGAAGCGATCCATAAGGTAGCTAGCACTTTCTTCACTGCCAGCTAGTGTGTAGATGGGGCCAGCTTCATAGACCTTGGCAAGAGCGATTGCAGCTGATCCCACACCACCACTGCCTCCGGTAAGAAATAGTGGCCGCCCTTTCTGCAGAGCATTGCTTGTGATCAGAGATTGAAAGGCTGTTAAATAGGTTACTGCAATCCCGGCGGCTTCTTCATAAGAGAGATTTTCGGGTTTTTTGGCGATGAATTGCGAAGGGGTGCAGAGATATTCAGCGTAAGAGCCGTTCGAGCTAGGGCCAAACGCTAACCCAAAAACTTCATCGCCCACAGAATAGTCTCGTACCAAATCTCCAACAGCGTCAATGATGCCACTAAAATCAGCTCCGAGCGTTTGGGGGAGCACTCCTCCAAACATCCCTTTGCGGATCTTATAATCCACTGGGTTAAAGCCTGTGGCTTTGAGTTTGACTCTCACCTCATTTCGGGCGGGCTTTGGGGTGGGAATCTCTTTTTCTTTGAAATGGGACGCATCGCCAAAGGCGTCAAGAAGGATGGCTTTCACTTGTGATCTTCTCCAGTCTGCTTAAAAGTGCTTCGTCAGCACTCTCAGGTCTATAAATGATCACTTCATCATAGCCCTCATCCTCTGCAAAACGCAAGGATGCATAAAGCGCACTTGGATCGGATGCTTCAAAAGCATAAGCCCTTTCTTGGTTAGCAACCCGTGATTCGTACTCAACCCGGTCAGAATAAACAGTTACAGGAATATCAGGTGCGTAGTGGCGATATTTCATACCAGGAGAAGTGCGTGGACCTCTTGTATAAGTGGCCACGTCGAGTCCGAGGATGCCTTCAATCGCCTCTTTTTTCAACGCACCCAATCGCAAAATTGTAGGGCGATCAAAAGAAACTAAATCGATCACGGTCGACTCCATTCCATGCAAACAAGGGCCGCCATCTAAAACAGCAGCAATCTTTCCATTAAAATCGCTCAGTACATGCTCTGCCTTTGTACTACTCGGCCTACCAGAAAGATTTGCAGAAGGGGCAACGAGGGGCTGTCCCATCTCTGCAATCAATCTACTTGCCAGAGGATGACTGGGCTGTCTCAACGCAATCGTATCAAGACCTGCTGAAACAATGCTTGGGACCTTTGGGTTTCTTTTGACAACCAAAGTCAGAGGCCCAGGAAAAAAAGCCTCTGCTAGTCGAAAGAAGGTAGGAGGCAATTGCTGAGAGAGTTTTTCCGCATCCAGTAAACTACCCACGTGGGCAATGAGAGGGTTGTCTTGGGGGCGCCGCTTTACTGTGTAAATTTTTTCTATAGCTTCTGGAGAATAAACAGGGGCGCCCAAGCCATATACCGTTTCGGTGGGAAATGCAACCAGCTCGCCTTTTCGCAAAAATGCTGCTGCCTGGGAAATTTCCTCATCTTTTAATAAAAGCGTTTCCATCTTGAAAAGTATACACGCTTATTGTATTTTTATCTGCATATATGAAGACACCTGCTTGGATCACATTTATCTATGGAATAATCATTTTACTTGGCGGATTTATGGGCTATACCCAAGCCGCTAGTACTACCTCGCTGATCATGGGGCTGGTTTTTGGAGTTCTCCTCTTGATCGCAGCGGGAGGCATGCTTAAAAACCACCTACTACCTGCTTACTTTGGCATCATCCTAATTCTTCTACTCGATGCCTTCTTCACCTACCGCTGGCTCTTCACCTTCCAGTTCATACCCGCTGGTCTCTTGAGCATCATTAGCACCATCGTCCTCATCGCAGTCGTTCTCCTCATCCGCAAGCACCTAGAAGACGAACGCAATAAATAGAATCCACTTAAGTCGCGTTAAAAAGAAAGACGGCTGGCTTTTTGTGGAGGTTGGGCAAGGAGCGTTTTTGCCAAGAAGCAACCCGATGGGTCTCCACACCTTGAGTGGGGCTTGTTAGATCCCAGGCGATACTGAGCTCTGTTTTACCCGATAGATTTGATAGGAGAGTTTCTAGCATCCGTTGATTGCGGTAGGGAACTTCAATAAAGATCTGAGTGCTTCTTTCACTCCGTGATCGGTCTTCTAAAGTTTTTAGCATCTCTGCCGGCTTGTGGGGCAAGTACCCGTTGAATGCGAAGTTTTGAGCGGGCAAACCGCTGAGCATAAGAGCGAGGATGAGAGAGCTGGGACCAACAAAGGCTTCGATGATGACGGCGAGCTCACGAGCTCGATGGACAAGTTTATAGCCCGGGTCAGCGAGGATAGGAAGTCCAGCGTCGGAGATGAGACCCCAAACTTGTCCCTCACGGAGGGGGGCTAGGAGCTCATCGATTTCTTGGGAGTGTTTGTTCAATAAGGTAATGGGGGTATCGCGGTAATTGGCCCCAAGCATCTTGAGATAAGCTCTCCCCTCTTTGGCATTTTCTGCGATTAACCCTTCTAAGGATTGAGCTGCTAAGCCAACGCTCTTGGGAAAGTAGTCCTCGTGGTTGGACTCTTTATCTAGAAGGTTTGGAAGGAGAAGAAGCTTGCCTTTTTTACTCATGAATTTCTCCGCAAAATCGGGTGAATAGGGTTTCGGGTTTGGATTTGCTCGTTTTTAGCCCTAGCTCAAAATCAAAGAGGGCGATGAGACCTTTTTTGAAGAAGGCTTCCCCTTTTTGTTTGGTGCCTGATAGGGCTTCTTGCAGAGCTTTGGGCCAAAGTCTTGGAAAGGCCTCTGAGATGGCATCAGGCGAGGTGCCTTTTTTAAGGAGAGCTGACATTTTGAGGCCCATTTCCAGTTGCGCTCGTAGGCCTCCAACGAGTGGAAGCAAAAGGGAGAGGTCGGAGATAAGGGGCACTTGGCCAACTTTATTCCACACCAGATCGCGAGCTAGATGAAATACGTTCAATTCTTGGGACGTGGAGCAGATGGTTTCGATGTCAGTGCGGGTGATTTGTTCTCTATCGCCTACAAAGCACAGAAGCTTATCGATCTCCTGTTGCAGGAGAAGGCGGTCAGGTGGTAATCGAGAAAGGAGGGCCTCTACAGCATCGGGAGCGATTTTCTTTTTGTTGTGATGGATCACTTGGACGATCCACTGCTGGAGGCGCGCTTTCTCTTCCCAAGGCTTTTCCTTAGAAAGATCGAGGATGACCATCTCTTTTTTGCCCACCTTGTAGAGCTCAGTAATGGATTTTGCACTTGAAGCTCCAAGAAGTAGATAGCCCTGCGGATTGGGTGATTGGACGTATTGCTTGAGTAGGTCCCCTTCCGATTTCACAAGCTGATCTACCCCGTCAAAGAGAGCCGCCACCTTGCCAGAGAAAAGAGAGGCTCCTCCCAAGTGCTCGATAGCGTCTTTAAGAAGTGGACACTTTTTGAAATCGCAGTCAGCTTTTAGTTTTTGGGTTAAACTGCTCAAAATTTTCTTTCTCTCGCTGTCAGCAGAACAGATGACAACGTAGATGGATGAGAGGTGCTCGGGGTAAGCTTCCTTAAAATGCTTCTCTAGTGCTTCGAGTTTTTGGAATTTCATTTTTGTAATGATAGAGTAATTAAACATATTTTAGTAAAATTAAAAAAAATACTTGACGTGACTAAAATGCTGGTTTAGATTAGTTTATATATAAGTTCTTTAGGAGGGATAGTAACAATGGCTGCAAGAAAAAAGAAAACCACTGCGCGTAAGACAGTTACACGCAAGGCTCCTGCAAAAAAGACGGCGAGAAAGACCGTTCGAAAAGTAGCAAAGAAAACAGTAGCGAGAAAGGCTGTGGCAAAAAAGACGGTTCGAAAGAAGGCTACAACTCGAAAAACTGCTTCAAAAGCTACAACTCGAAAAAAAGCTGCTCCTAGACGGAAAAAGACAGCTTTTCAAAAAATGCTTACAGCTGAAGGCTGGAAACGCCTGATGATGGGTGCCAAATAATTGAGATTTATGAGATAATGTCTCTTTCAAGGATAATTTTGGAGGAGACATGCATCTCAAAGGCAAAAGAGCATTCATCGCAGGTATCGGGGACGACAAAGGCTATGGCTGGGCGATTGCCAAAGCACTAGCAGAAGCTGGATGCGAAATTCTCGTTGGGACCTGGACCCCCATTTTAAAGATCTTTAGCACCTCCTTCACAGCTGGCAAGTTTGACCAATCGCGCAAGCTATCTGACGGCTCTTTGATGGAAATCAAAAAAATCTATGCTCTCGATGCGAGCTTTGATACACCAGAAGATGTTCCCCAAGATATTTTAGAGAACAAGCGCTACCAAGCAGCCTCGGGCTATACGATCTCTGAGGTGGCAGCTCAAGTAGAAAAGGACTTTGGCAAGATCGATATCCTCGTCCACTCGCTAGCTAACGGCCCTGAAGTGAAAAAGCCCCTTCTTGAAACTTCGCGCTCAGGCTACCTTGCAGCGATTAGCTCTTCATCTTATTCACTAGTGAGTATGATCGCCCACTTCGGACCCGTTTTAAACGAAGGTGGCTCGGTCTTATCGCTGACGTATATCGCTTCCGAGCGAGCGGTACCTGGCTATGGCGGTGGCATGAGCTCTGCTAAAGCAGCGCTTGAGAGTGACACTCGCATGCTTGCTTACGAGGCGGGCCGCAAGTGGAACATCCGCATCAATACAATCTCTGCTGGCCCCTTGGGCAGTAGAGCTGCTAAGGCGATCGGATTCATCGATAAGATGATCGAGTACTCACATCATAACGCTCCTCTCCAAAGAGAGATGACCGCAGAAGACGTCGGTAGCTCAGCTACCTTCCTCCTTTCTGATGCAGCAAGTGCAATTACAGGGACTACACTTTATGTTGACAACGGGATGCACGCAATGGGGGTGGCTGTCGATTCCCCCGCTTTTAAGAATGAAGAAGAGCCTGCTCACACATAGTTTATGTCTTTTGCTCGTAACGGATCCTTTCTCCTGGCTCGAAGACCTCGAGTCAGATAAGACTAAGGAATGGGTTGCAGGCCAAATGGCTCTGTCTGATGGCTATTTTCAGCAAACAGCCAAAAACTCTTATATTTCTGAGCTTCTCGCTCAACACACAAATTTCACAAGCTGCGCCACTGTAGTCGAGAGAAGCGGGAAGACCTTCTATTGTAAAAGGGGGCCCGATCAAGATACCTTCGCCCTCTATGTCGATGATCGACTTCTTATTGAGCCAACAGGGACTCTTTCCCTTTCAGGATATAGCGTTGATGCAAAGGGTGAGAGACTCTGCTACTGCCTCTCCGATTCGGGCTCTGATGTCAACACCTGGAAGTTCCTCAATATCAAAACAGGCGAGCATTACCCAGACGTATTAGAGGGTCTAAAATTTTGCGAGCCAATGTGGAATGACAAGGGGGTCTACTACACCCTCTTCACCGGGCCTGAGAAAAAAGACCAAACAATCTACTACCATAAAATAGGAAGTAGGGAAGATAAGGCTCTGTATACCACCTCTGAGCACATTGATCTATGGGACGTAGTCAAAGGGGGACGCTATCTTCTGATTTCGTCAGGTACGATTTTAGATATCCGCAACGGGTTCTATCTTTTCGACGTAGAAAAACTCTCCCTCAAGGAGCTTTTGGCTCCAAGGGAGACGAGTATTGAATATGAGTTTGAGCGGGGCGATGCCTTGTATTTTACGCAAGACAACCAGCTTCTAGAAGTAACGGACACGGAAAAGGTGTTGATCCCTAAGGGAAAAGACCTCCTCCAATCGGCGTACCGGACAAAAAATACCATTTTTTGCAACTACTTAAAAGATGCCGCTTCAGAACTAAGGGTCTATGATTTTGAAGGAAATTACCTCTCTACTCCGACATTACCGGGAAGAGGGACGATCATCGGCGGCAATAGCGAAACTGAAGACTTTACCTATCTCTACACCGACTACTTCACGCCTCCAGCAATAAAGCCCTCAGCCCAACAGCACCCATACGTAATGGAGCAGAGGTTCTATGAGAGCACCGATGGGACCCAAGTGCCGATGTTCATCCTGTACAAGAAGGACACGCCTCTAGATGGCAACCGCCCTACGCTCTTATATGGATACGGTGGCTTCAATGCCTCGATCACCCCTTCTTACTCCCCTCTCATCCTCACTTGGCTCGATATGGGAGGTGTATACGCCTCAGCAAACCTGCGAGGAGGCGGTGAATATGGAGATGAGTGGCATGAGGCAGGCCGTAAGGAAAAGAAACAAAATGTGTTCAATGACTTTACTTCCGCGGCAAAAGCACTTGTCGCTTGGGGGTATACAACACATAAGAAAATAGCTATCAACGGGCGGAGCAATGGAGGCCTTCTTGTCGGAGCTTGTCTCACACAGAGGCCTGACCTTTTTGGCGCGGCGATCCCCCAAGTTGGAGTCCTAGACATGCTCAACTTCCATAAACACACAATCGGTTGGGCCTGGTGCACAGAATTCGGCACTCCAGACGATCCAGAAGACTACCAGGTTTTGCATTCCTACTCGCCCTACCACAATATCCAAAAAGAGATCGCCTATCCACCAACACTCATTACGACCGCTGATCACGATGATCGGGTCGTCCCCTTCCACAGTTATAAATTTGCTGCTGCCTTGCAGCAGTCCAAAGATACGGGAGCGCCGCATCTGCTGCGGATCTACCCGAACTCGGGACATAGTGCCAGCCGCTCTAAAGAGCTATGGATGCGCGAGAACCTCGACCTCTTGCTCTTTCTGCAAAGAGAGCTGATTGACTCTGACGAGTAGTTTGGGAGGTTTGCCCTCGCGGACCGTTTGAATAGAGATGCGCCAGTCAAATGCAGTGAAGTGATCCTCACCTTTAGTGGCGTGTTGCGCAGGGCGGTTGCCACGCAGCAAATGCCCAAAATATATACCATCTTCTACAGAGAATGAGATTTTGATTGAAAGATCCTTGGAGCGGATCTCTAGTTCTTGCCCCTCTTGGAATATGGTCGCTTTCTCCCCATCAACAAAAATTTCATGATCGGGGTGGTAGTTGAGATAAAAATCGATGCTCTCCTCCCCTTTTTTTGCCAAGGTTAGCGTATGATCACCCCAAGCAATAAAAAGAGGGTCGTGATCGATAAATGGCTCTGGTTTCTCTTCCATAACCACATCTCTTGGCCGAATGAGCGCACCTTTGAGATGCACAGGCAAGAGAGCCTCTACCCTTTTTGGCATCTTTTTCTGCCACTGCGACATAAATAGATCGAAGAGATTGACTTCCGGGTACAGCCCGTCCTGATGCCGCTGTTTAACTGGCCCCACATAAAGAGAGATACCAGGATGCCACAGACTCGCTGCTTTTTGGATCGCCTCTTCAACAGCAGCTCCCCTTTTTTCAGCAATCTGTAATGAGACAAGCCCCTCACCCCAATCAAAGACTGTTTGAGGGAAGGTGCCTACTTGGCCTTCGATGGCTTTGAGACGAAAGGCCGCCCACGGAGGCAAATCCATTTCCTTGGCTTTTGCCACAATTCGCTCCATACAGGCCGGAAGAATGCTTTTCAAATCGCCAATCACGTGGGAAAAATCATGCACAATCCAAAAGAATACGGGGAAAAGTTTTAGCCCCAAGTAGGGGTCGGTCTGCTCTGGATAGTCGTGCAAATAGACCGGGAAATTTCCCTCTTTCTCAAAGGGAAGGAACTTTTCGATAAGAGCTTTGGCTTCTAAGACATTATCCGATAGCCTTGAGCGGAAAAGAGAAAGGGCAAAAAGAGCATTCTCAAACACCGGAATCGTATCGTGGGTTTTGCGATCCTCACTCTGATAGCAAAAGTGGATAAGGCCCGTCTGCTTCTTTTGCAGTGCTCGACCGGTTTTGAGAGCTAGATTAGGCATTTGCACGAGAGATCGCCTCCTCGACACCAGCTAATATCCCCAGCTCACCAGCCGGCTTTGCATGAATGTCTGCTACAGCCAATAGATCCTCTGGCGCCGTTTGAATTGCAATAGAAATATCTGCCTCTTTGAGCATTTTAAAATCATTGCGATCGTCACCTGCTGCAATCAAAATGGGGCAATGAAAATGCTCACGTAAATAGGCAGCAGCAGATCCCTTATTGGCTTCTGGGTGCGTGACAAGAACTAAATAAAGCGAGGTATCAATCGGATCGCGGATCATCGATACCTCGACCTTAGGATTTGCCTCTAATATATCATGCACTCTACGCATAGCCTTTTCATCTCCAAAACATTTAATCAGTGGGAACTTAGCCTCGGGCTCAAACTCAAAATCGGAAGGTTGCCAGCTAGCTGCGCCCAGACTCTCTAACTTTTTGAGGTAGGGCTTCATTTTTTCAGAAAAGCGCTCCGGGCGGAAGTAGCAAAAATCCCCTTGATCCACCCCGGCATAGATAATAAAATCTTCAGCTGCATCTCCATATGCCTCTTGGATAATTGGCAAAATCTCTGGGCCAAAATAATTGCGCTTCAAAGATTCTTTGCCTGGCATCGTCAAAATATCAGCCCCGTTCTGAACTGATAAGACATAAGAGAAATTTAAGTTTTGGATAATTCTATCTGCAAACGAGAAGATCCTTCCCGTCAAAAGAGCAACATGCCACCCTCTGCTAGGGAGTTCCTCTAGAAACTTCACAACCTTCGGATCGATCCAATCGAGCCTATGGGTGAGTGTCCCATCAATATCAAATGCAATAACACCTTTCATAGGACACTAGTATAGGGTATTCTTGCAAAAAAAGTCAGCCCAAAGCATTCTGAAGAAAAAGGATTCAACAAATGTCAAAATTACTCTTTAGAATTTTTTCTATTCTCTTTTTCTCTCTTTCCACCCTTGCCGTGGCACAAGATGAGCCCCCAAAACAAGAACAGACATCCGAAGAGGATTTTTTTGACCTAGGAGACGCTCCCGTATCCTATAAAGGAGCCTTTACGAAAATGATGCTCACCCTGTTGGCGCTCATCATCCTCATCGTGATCTCAGTCTGGATGCTCCGCCGCATCTCTCATGGCCGGATGAAGCAGATGAACTATGGCCGGGCAATCAAGGTAATTGAAAGGCGCCCGTTGAGTGCCAAATCAGTTCTCTACCTCGTAGAGATCTCTGGAAAGAAAGTGGTGATCGCCGAATCTCAAGTTGAGGTCCGAGGGATCACCACAGCTGATCACCTCACAGATGAGTGAGAACTACTCGTCTTTACCTGCTCCATCTCCAGCTATTGGGGTTGGATCGCCAACTTGATTAAATAAATGGGCTAAAGGAAGGGTGCCTTCCGTAAGAGCTTCTAAAGTCCCCCAGGGACTCAATCGAGCTACACAGTCGTTTGTCATTGCTCCTTCTCGCTTTGGATTGACAAACTTTTCCGCTTCCGCCATGTATACTTTGGCTCCAAATGGATGAAAAGCAGCATAGGCAAAAAGAGCCGTGCGGAGTGTCCCATACCCGAATGCGCCAATTCCAAAAAATTGTTCATCAAGGTAAAGAGCTCCAAGACCTGTTGCAAAAAGTACAGCTGCTTGTATTCCGGAGTTTTTCAGCTCTTCAACATTTCTATTCCTCTGGTACACACTTACGCTCTCTCTTAGCTGCCTAACCCCCATTATAGCCAAAGATTCAGGAAGAAAAGCGATCTGGGCCCAATTCTTAACACATGTAGTACAAGAAGGATCGTGAACATAAAGAGGTCCCTTTCCCCCTTTTTCTTGAACATGCTTCCCATCTACTATTTCCCAATCTCGGCCAAGAGCATTTGCCTCGAATCTCCAATGGTTAAAACCATTTCTGTTTAAAAAATCACGACATTGTGCAAGAAGCTGTTGTGCTTGTAGTGCCATAGAAACCTCCTTAAGGAGACACTGATTAAAGCCGGATTTTCAGATTCAGATGTGCTTTGGAGAAAAAATTGCCATTGAAATAACGAGGTGACTATTGATAGTCAGCGAGTTATGAAATGGGAATTTTGGCCCAAAGGACGCTGAAGATGAATGTGCGGAATTAATCAGTGTCTCCTTAATGTAATGGGGAGCTTAACGCTCCCCAATTGATTACTCTGCTTTTTTCTTTTCAACGAATTCGAACTTATCGTCCGAACTAACCTTATCTGTTGTAGTCCCCATGCAGTGCATACCCAAGAAGCGTGCAAGAGAATACCTTCCATCAAGGACAGAAAAAACTTTTCCCATTCGACCACTGTATCCTTCTAGTTGAGAGTCATTGAGAGGAGCGGGAAGTACTCTACCTTCTAGCCTTGAGATTTGGTATTTCATCTCTCTTGGATTATAAAGAGAATAAGCTCCATAGAGACCAGCTACTCCCATTGCAGCATACTTCAGATACGTACAGTTGTAGTAGCCAAGAGCAGCAGGAAGCCCAATGACAACTGCATCTTTTCCGATTTGCTTCCATCTGCTAACTACTGGCTCCATCCCATCGCGGAGAGAAGTTTCTTTTTTCCAAATTTTTCTGGAAGCAGAACCCAAATCAACTACCATCAAAAGGCTGTTTCCTGCAGCTGTAAATACTTTATGAGCAGGAGTAAGGCCCAAATACAATGCATCTTGCACTAAAGCAGTCACGGCACGCGTCTGCGGAAACAAACTTCCAGTTGCCATGCGCTGATCTACTTCAAAAACTCGTGTCTCAAGCCCTTCTGGACCTTCTGTAAAAAAAAGGCCACTTTCATTTCTCTGATACACCTCAGCATCTTTCCAAGCTTGATTACTTCCTGTCCAATGTCCTAGTACTGCTTTTCCCAATTCCATAGTTCACCTTCCTGTTTAGGGTGTTTTCGCACGAAACCAAGTCCACCCTTTGGGCTGCTCTGGTTTACTTTCTTGTATATATTGTTCAAAGCGGGGCTTGCCCGCGATTCTATCGTTAATATTTCCCCTTTGATACATGCAGTATCCAAGGAGAAAAACTTTTCCAGCTTGTATTTCCCAAATCAACTCAGAAAATGGGAGATTATCTATCTCTTTTGGAGTTTTTCCGTATCTGATATCTCGATTGCATGAGAGCCCCTCATGCCAATCTCCTTCAATTCGACCGAGCCATTTCCTTCCTTCGAAGGGACAGGGAATAGCAACCAGACCTGCTAGCATGATCCCAAACCCGTAAAGGGGGCTACGGACAATGCGCCAGAGGTCTTTTATCACTTCAAGTGGTAAATCAAAACCCACACGCATCGTGAGATCTGCAAGGGCCTGAACAGGGCCTTTAATAAAGGCATTGCGGACAAATTGCGGGAGGATGCGCCAGAATATAGAGGATACGTTTAAGGCAATACGAACGAGCGCGACGGTCATCATGCCCACCGTATAAATAGGGGCTGCACAGAGTATTATAAGGGCTTTTGCTGAGATCACTTTGGCTGTATCGAGCCCTTTTTTGGAATCTTGTATGCCATAGAGATCGCCAGTGGAATTTTCTTTGTGGTATTGAAAACGGACGGGTTTGCCAAAAGATGTGACGACTTTCCCAAACTCATTGTGTTTGATTACATCTACACAAGACCAATCTGCAGCTAGACTGATTTCTGCTCCAGATGTTGCTGCGAGCGCCATTTTCGAACCTCCTCAAAATTGAGGGAAGATTCTATACAAACACTTAAAATAAATCTACACGCTTCTTCAGCAACTGCTGAAGAAGTACGATTTTTTTTAAACTCGAGCGATCTTTGATCAGTTTTTTGAGTTTGCTTTCTTTTTTTGGTTTCTTGCTCATTCTACTTCCGCTAAGCTTTTGCGCATTTCTGTATCAGCTTCTACGTTTTTGAGTTTGTAGTAATCGCCGATACCAAGATTGCCAGAGCGGAAGGCTTCTGCCATCGCCTGTGGGATCTCTGCTTCTGCTTCAACGAGTTTTGCGCGGTTTTCTTGCTCGTGGGCAACGGCCATTGCACGTCGCTCTTCGGCTTTGGCTTGAGCAATCTTTTTGTCTGACTCGGCTTGGTCTGTTCTCAAGCGGGCTCCGATGTTTTCATCGACGTTGATATCGGCAATATCAATCGAGAGGATTTCGAAGGCTGTTTGGGCATCAAGCCCTTTTTCGAGAACAAGTTTTGATATTCCTTGTGGAGATTCTAGAACGTCGAGGTGTGTATCAGAAGAACCGATCGAGTTGATAATCCCCTCTCCTACTCGAGCAATGATAGTATCTTCTGTTGCGCCCCCAACAAGCTGCTGGAGGTTAGTGCGGACTGTTACGCGCGCGCGGCATGCAAGCTGAATCCCGTCTTTAGCAACAGCTGAGATATATTTCTCGTTTCCAGGGCAGTCGATCACTTTCGGATTGACCGACGTACGAACGGCTTCTAGGATATCTCGCCCTGCAAGATCGATCGCTGTGGCTTGGCGCCAAGTGAGGGGGATATTGGCCTTGTCGGCTGCAATCATAGCTCCGACGACTTTTTGCACATGGCCACCGGCCAAATAGTGGGTCTCCAAGTCGGCTGTCGTCACCTGCTTGAGTCCGGCTTTAGTTAGGTTGATCATCGCTCCCACAACAATCCTAGGGGGAATCTTCCGCATGCTCATTCCTATAATGCTAAAGAGGGAAACGGGCGCTCCAGAGACAAAAGCTTGGAACCAGAGGCTTATATACCTACCACAAACCATTGTAATGAAGAAGATAATGATCCCTATAATAAGACTTGTGTTCCAATCGAACCCAGTTTGAGCGGCTAATAAAATATTCATTTTTTCTCCTTTACTAGTAGGTAAGCCCCTTGGCCCCCAATAATTTGTATTTTGGTTCCTTTTTGCAGGTAGTCTCCATCAGACTTCGCTTGGTGGCGAACTCCCTCAACAAGGATATGTCCTGAGGGTTTGAGGTCAGTGATTACCTCTGCAATTGTATCAATTAATCTCTCATCAAAAACCGAGGCAACATACCCTTCCTGGCTTTCTTCAAGTAAAAATTTATTATTTTTTCGTGATTGGATGAAGTAAATCGCCATTTTGCAAGTGAGTGCAGTGAAAACGAAGGTAAGCAAAAAGTAGGTGATTTTCCAGCCGAGAGCAATGGGAAGCGAAGCAAAATAGGTAGCTCCACCCACGACCGATAACCCTCCCAATAAGGCAATGATCCCTCCAGGCATGAAGAATTCGAAATAGATTAGTAAGAAACCGATAATTGAAAGACTTGCTGCAATCCACATGGCTAAAAAATTAACAGAAATCCCAGTTAATGTACATTGCTTTTTACTGGGGAACGAGGCATGATACCATTGATGGTATCAAAGTCTGCAATAGTTTTTTTAGTGCCTGGAGCGCTATGCGCAGCTGGTATCTCCTATTCGGTCGATTTTGAGGGGCTGGATGATCCTAAAGTACTTAAAGCACTTCGCTCTAACTCTCAGCTCGTTGCTCTTAAAAAAAAGCAACCGCCTTCCATCAATGCTCTACGGTTCAGAGCCGAATCAGATGTGGCTGATCTTATTCGTGTTTTGCGAGCTCACGGCTATCTCGAGGCTGAGGTAGAAATGCACCTTGAAGTAGAGCGGCGTGACTTCAAAGTGCTTGTTTCGATCCGCCCAGGTCCCTTGTATCTGATCGAAAAATTCAAAATTACGTGCAAAAATCCTCAAGGGAGCCCTTGTCCTCAAATCACAACTGAAGATGTGGGCATCGCTCTGAAAGACCCAGCAGATACAAAACAAATTTTGGATAGTGAACTCTGCGCTTTGCAAATCCTTTCTGAAAGAGGCTACCCTCTCGCTGCAGTGGAAAATCGAGAGATCGTTGCAGATGGCAAAACCAATAGAGTCAAAGTCCTCATCACCATCGATACGGGCCCCCATGCCTTTTTTGGTCCCACGACCATTGAGGGAAATACCTCAGTTCAAACTTGCTTAATTGGCCAGCAAATCGAGTGGTGTGAAAATGAAACTTACAACAGTTGCCTTGTTGAGGGGACACAGAAATCTTTGGTGGATACAGGACTTTTTAGCTCGGTCTACATCACCCACTCTAAAACGCTTGATGAGGATGCGCTCCTTCCCATGAAAATCGAGGTGTGCGAGACCAAGCACAAATCGGTGAGTATTGGAGCGAGCTATCAGACAACGTTTGGACCCGGAGCCACTTTTGGCTGGGAAAATCGCAATGTGGGCGGTTTAGGAAGGAGGATCCTTCTGCAAGCCGACATCGCCCAGAGGAGCCATTCAGGGATAGCCTCTTATCTGATCCCTAACTTCTTCCGAGTAGGCCAAAATTATATTATACAAGCCCAAGCTTGGCACGAATCCATCAAGCCATACCGGATGCAATCCTATAGCTTTTTGAATCGCTTCGATCGCCAAGTGGACCCTTATTTCTTCTTCTCAGTGGGCCCCAAGTTTGAATACATGATGGTTTCAAGTAGCGTAGACAATGGGAACTTCCTCTTAGCTGAAATCCCAGTGTTTTTAAGATGGACTAATGTGGAGGATTTTCTTAACCCCACTTCAGGTGGCCGCCTTGAATATCGAGGGAGCCCTGCCATCAATATCAAAGAGGCCTCCGACTTTTATTACTCGCAAGTTCTTACACTCTGTAGCTATATCCCTTTTTGGGGAGACGAGCTTTTGATTTTAGCTCAGAAACTGACAGTTGGAACGATATTTAGCAATGGCATTGGAGCGGTTCCCGTCCCAAAAAGATTCTTTGGAGGCTCAGAAGATAATTTACGTGGATATAAGTATTTCACAGTCTCCCCTCTTACTGATGATGATAAACCCATTGGGGGGCGCTCAGCCATCTATTACAGCTTGGAGCCTAGGTTCCGCCTAACGGACTCTTTTGGGATTGTCCCCTTTTTTGATATAGGAAATGTATACTTAGATTCATGGCCCAATTTTAAGGGGAAGTGGCGCAAATCAACGGGAATTGGACTGCGGTACTATTCCTTTTTAGGGCCATTACGACTTGATGTCGCCTTTCCTCTGAATAGGCGTGAAGGAATTGATCCCCACTGGTGGGTTTTTGTAAGTTTAGGGCAAACATTTTGAAGATTTTTATTCGCATTCTTCTATCTGCTTTTATTCTGGTGTTTGGAGCCATCCTTCTGCTGCAAACTCCTTTTGCCAAATATCAGATCAAAAAGACTCTCATCACAGAAGCCAGCAAGCAGGGAATCGAGCTCTCAATTGAAAAACTCGATGGGAACCTTCCTCTCGACTGGAAAGCTAAAAATGTCTCGATCACCGCTTTTGATGAAACGGTATCCGTTCAAACCGTAAAGGTGCGTCTTGCCCTTCTTCCCTTGTTTAAAAAGAAGCTCGAGATCACCCAACTCAAAATGATAGGTGGCAAGTATCACGGAGCTAATTTCGATGGCAATGCAAAGGTACTGATCGATCTTAATGAAGAAAAATCCATAAAAATTTCTCAGCTTGTTCTCGATGGAGATGATTTAACGCTCCAGCTTGAAGGAAAGGTTCAATCTGATTTTACAATCCAAGAAGGGAGCTTATCTTTTCGTATTCCAGATGTCTCTCTTTTCACTCCTTTTTTCTCTAGCGGCTCCATCACAGGCTCTGGGAATCTCACCAAATTCACTGCACATTTTGAGGCTTACTCAGAAGATCTTACCTATTTAGGGACTCCTCTTGAAAAATCAACCTTCCTTCTAGACGGAGAAAGAACCCGAAAAAACTGGAAAGGGGCTTTGGCGTTTGATGGGGGGCTGAAAGGAATCCCCTTCGATGGAAGTGCTCAGTACCATTTCAGTCCTTCTTGCCGTTTGATTTCAATTGAGGACTTCAAACTGGATGGTCCCGACGTGCTCCTCTTCGGAAGGTTGGATGTCGATCCCAGCTTTAAAAGCTTGGAAGGGACTATTTTTGCCAAAGTTCTCGATGTAAAAACTTTTTCCTCCCTGCTTCCCGATATCGCGCTAAAGGGACAGCTTGGTGCAAAATTTGATTTCCAGTCCTTCTCAGAGTTTCAAGATATCAAATGCCAAATCGAAGCACAGGATTTGGGGTTAAAAGACTTTTCTTGTGATACTCTCACATTTGAGAGTAGCTTATATGATGTGTTTGGAGATCTGCGCGGAGAATTCTCCTTAGATGCCACTGATTTTAATTCTAACGAGATACAGCTTGAAGCTATTCAAGTCCGCTCTATTTTTGAACCTGGAGCTTCGCCTTTTAAACTTTTTGCTAAGGGCAACTGGGAAGATCCGTTTGTCATCCGTGGCGATGGTTGCTGGCTCAAAAAGGGAGACGGGATCGTTGGCACTCTTGAGAACTTCAATGGGAGCCTCTTTCAAAAAGATATTTCCCTAAACGAGTCCTGCTCGATCGAATGGGATCGCAACCATTTCAAGCTCCATAGCCTATCGCTCGATATTGGGGGTGGGCACCTAAGCGGGCGGGTAGACTTATCAGAGAAAACTTCCCTGATCAAACTCAAAGCAAATGATTTTCCTCTAGAATGTATCCCTATCCCCTATCGACATTTTTCGATGGCTGGTATTGGCTCTTTTGATATTGATCTCGTCTCATGGGAACAGCACCTTGAAGGGAGCTGTAATATCGCTTTGAAAAGAGCCCTTTTCCTGACCGATGAAAGTGCTGAGTCTTTAACAACCAAAGGCTCCGTGCAAATCCACCTCAGCGGCAATATGGCGCAAGTACACGCAGAGCTCAAAGCCACTGGCGGGCAATTTGCCCATTTCTCAGGCACCCTTCCCATTCTCTACCAACATTTCCCCTTCCATATTCACTTAGATGACAAAAAACCCTTCTCCGCTTCTTTTTTGAGTGAAGGTAAACTCGAAGACCTTTTTAACTTCATTAACATTGGCCACCAGCGGATCGAAGGATGGGTCACCGCAAACCTCTTTCTCTCTAGAACACTAGAGAAGCCTATGCTCCAGGGGGATTTTTCGCTCTCTGACGGCCTGTATGAAAACTACTTCAGTGGAACCCAACTTAAAAAAATCACTGCAAAAGGCTATGCTGACCGGCAAAACATAGTTATTAGCGACCTATACGCTGTCGATGGCAAAGGAGGCAGTGCGAGCTGCCGAGGCAATATCCTCTTGCAATCATTGAAAAAATATCCCTTCAACCTCGATTGTACTCTGAACGAATTTGAAGCGGTCACTTTCGATACGATTGCAGGGAACTTCAGCGGGAACGTCACCATTAGCGGAGACAAGCAAGGGGCTATCGCAAAGGGAAAGCTAAAAGTGGATGAAGCCACTTTCCATATTCCCGATACCCTGCCAACAGCACTGCCCGACCTCCCCATCACTTTTGTCAATCCCCCTGAAACACTGACCCGTAAAAAAAACCTCGCCCCGGCCAGCTCTCCAATTCAGTTAGACCTCGACCTTGAAGTGCCAGGCCGAGCCTACGTAGAAGGCAGAGGTCTCTCCGCCGAACTCAAAGGAAATCTGCATATCACAGGGAATTTCGCAGATATAATGGCCAAAGGGAATCTCGCCCTAGTCAAAGGCGAATACATCTTTTCAGGAAAAGTCTTTGGTCTTACACAAGGGGAAGTGATCTTCAACGACTCCCCTACCCCTAGCTCCTATATTTCCCTCACTGGCGAGTGCGATCTTCCAGACGTGCTTGTAAGTGTGATCTTGCGCGGCCCGCTTACCTCTCCCAACCTCTCCTTCCAATCAAGCCCACAACTGCCCACAAGCTCTCTCCTATCGCAAATCCTATTCAATACAGACTTCTCCGAGATTAACGCTGCCCAGGCTTTGCAGCTTGCCCAAACGGTGATCTCCCTCTCCAGCCACTCGGGCCCTGACATCCTCGAAAAGATCCGCAAGACCCTCGGCATCGACCGGCTCACACTCGTCACCTCAGAAAAAGATCCCGGTAAAACTTCCATCCAAATCGGCAAGTACCTTATGCGTGGTGTCCTACTCACCCTCTCGCAAGGGGCTGAGAACCGCAATGTCTCTGTTGAAGTCGACCTTAAGAAAGGTGTCCGCCTCCAAGCCGAAATGAATGAGGACCAAGGCAAATTCTCCCTCAAGTGGCACCACCACTATTAGGAAAAGACTGATCAATCAGTCAGAATTTAGTTATTTCGAATTAGTTGAAGATGAGATTGCCATCGAGCTCTCGATTGAGCAAGGCAAGGGCTCTGCTAAAGGAAGGCTTGATTAATTCGGAATTTCCAGATCCGGAAGGATTTTGAGGAAAAAATCGACGCTGGAGTAACAAGCTGACTATTGATAGTCAGCGGTTTACGAAAAGTCGATTTTGGCTCGAAAGACGACGGAGATGGAACAGCCGAATTAATCAGGGCTTCCCTAAATAGAAAACAGCCTTACTTACCACACTTGGGTTTGTCTTGAAGTATTGATCAAGAAAACTCCTTAAAGAAGACCGGAGCCCTTCTTTGATCGCCCCCTTTTCATCTTTTATAACAGAGAGCTCTTCCCAAACAATGCCATTGAAATAAGTCATACTGTGAGTTGTTTGCGCAGACGTTCTCGCAGATGTTTCGAATACGTAAAGTGGAAAAGCATGAATCGGTTTCATTGAAACAAAGAGCCACATTTTGGATGTAGCCATGGCATTGAGTATTTCTTCAGAGGAAGATTTCAAGACTTTTACAGCTCCCCGAGACCCCAATTCCTCCTTTAAAGTACTTACAAACAACTCATCCTCAGGCAGAGTCACCGCCAAAAATATCGAATCAAACCCATTAAAGTTAAAATCTTTCCCCAATTCCGATCGTTGGAACACCTCTTCCCCAAAAGAGTGAGCCGGGATCCAACCAAAAATCAATCCACAGATGGTAAATAATACCAATCGCCAATTTTTCTGCATTCGTTATCCCATTCTTTTAGTTTTAACCATTTTGAGAAAAGAGGTTGCACGCATGCCTTCCAAATACCGCCGGATCGGCAGCACTGTTTCGCTTTGAATGAGGCTCCTTCGAGCCCTAACAAAACGCCCGCCTTCCAACTAGTTCGGACTGGTGCAAGAGCTAAAATATCCTTAGCGAAACTACATGTGCTATCTACTAGCGACAAACAATCATCAATAGGTATTGTTTCAGGGCCTAATATAGGCTTACCATTCGCTAGGATTGGATCGCTAGCTCCTGTACACTGTAATGATGTTAGTATAGCTACTAGTTCGTCTAGCTCTACCTCAGCCTCTGGATCTCCAAGACAAGCATTAGCAAGAATAGACCCAAAAAGAATTCTAATCATTCTTAGTTCAGAAGAATCACTATCAATTCTTGACAGAGCCTCTGAAAAGTACTCTCTAGCATCTTGATATCCCCCCTTCAGTAGATGAGTTTCAGCTTGATCAATCAAGGAATCAATGTGAACCTCGGCTTGAGTGACTGGGGTGGGATATTGAGTAATTTCAGATCCGTCTTCACAGCTGAATCCAAAACTCGTAACAAGAAGAAAGCAAATAAGGCTAACTACTCTTTTCATAATCCATTAGTATCTCCGCACCTCATCTTTTGAATCAATCCATTATTTACGCCAGAGTCCTTGCTTTTTTTTTCTAAAATTTCTAGAATCGATGTGCGACCTAAACGATTGGAGTTAATTATGGGAGATTTCGGATATGACCTTGCTGCTGAATCTGTAGGTCTTTTTGCCGCACATGAAGCACGCGTGTATGAAGTCATCGAAGGGAAAAACAACGAAATAGATGCACTTGTTACCGAGATGGAAGATCTCGAGCATGTTTTGAGTTTGCTGGCAAAAGCATCTGATAGTTTTAAAACTGACGATCAGCATGTCGTCGAAATAGAAAACGAGGATGTTGAGCGAATTCAGCGCTTAAGCCAAAACCCCGAACTTCGCCATATTTTTCCTTCGACTAAATTTTCTTGGATGGATGGCGAGATTACCCAAGTAGCCAAAGATCTGAACGAAAAGTTAAAAGAGCTCTCGTCTGATGATAATTTACAGCGGATGATCACTCAGAGAGTAGAAGGGCCACTGCAACGCAATATCGGGATGAAAACCGAAGAGGTTATGCACGAGCAACTCGAACTTGGAAAAGCCGTAGAGCTCTTCAACAAGGGACTGCAGCGGATGATCTCATTAACTGAGCGAATCCTCTCTAACATGGCAAGGCATTGATGCGTTTTGTAGATACTGTAGCAGAGTTTAAAGAAGAACTTGGTGTGAAAGGCGGCACAGTCTTTTCCCAAAAAGATCTTGAGACGATCTACTCGATCGCCTTTGGGAAATACGATCTGGCTGAATATCAACAAGCTGCAGAGCTTTTTACCCACCTACTTTTGCACGATCCATATGACATCCGCTTTTGGAAAGGACTTGCCTCATCCGAGCAAATGCAAAAGAACTATAAGGCAGCTCTTCATGCGTGGGCAGTCCATTCTCTATTGAGTGGTCATGATCCTGATGGGCATTTTCATGCAGCTGAATGTTATCTGTCCCTAGGAGAAAAGGAAGAGGCAAAACGGGCTTTAAAAATCGCAGAAAAGTTTGTTAGTGGTACTCATCAGCGCTTAGAGCGTTTAAAGGAGCATATCGATGGTTGAAAGAGTCACACAGATCCCCCCAGTTACTCCTACAAACTCAATATCCTCTTCCACTCCCATTTCAGATGGAAGCAATTCATCGCTTGAAGCAGCTGAATTTAAGGAAGTCTACTCCCCTTCCAAGCCTACTTTGACAAGCCCTATCGGAAGGATGCTCGATGGGATTGTGGGACGGCTAGAACCAACTGTGGACAGATGGAGTCGCTTTAAAGAGAGCTCTATCGAAGCCAAATGCAAAGAGGTGGAAGACCTAAACCGTCAAGAGATCGCAAAAATTCAAGAAGCTCAGGACGCAGCTAAAGATGTCACTTTTTGGGGGATCTTAGAAGACATTGGCAACTCCATTATGGGCGCCGTTTCATTTACCCTTGGTTTTTCTGCCGTTTCAGCTGGAGCTCCTGTTGTGGGAGGAGCGCTCATCGTCTCCGGCGCACTCTCTGTAGGGAACCTCGCCTTCAAACACATGCAAGTCTGGGACTACCTCGGCGACCAGATTGCGGGCAAAGACGAGAACCTCAAATATGCAATTAAGAATTATGTGCCCTCAGCTGTCGGACTCACTGCTGCTGCCATGGGGATTTATGGCAGCTTCTCTGCATGGAGCTATACAGCTCAAGCGGGTACAAGCCTTTTGCAAGGGACAGCGAATATCGCAACGGCCCTCGCAACATACTCAAGCGGCATGGCCAATTCTGCAATTAAAAATGTCCAAGCCGACCTTAGTTTTTTGCAATCAAATCTCAGTTTAAGTAAACTTTCCATGCAAGTATGTACAGATGATCTAAGAAACTTTCATGAAAGACAAATGCATACCTTTACAAACGTTGGAAAACTACTAGAAGAAACCGACAATGCCATACAGGTCATTCAACAACCCGTTTAGGAGGATACTATGAGCTCATCAACTACCGTCGTCACCCCTCAAACACCCCCCAGTATTGCTGCATCAAGACTAGCAGAAGAGGATATGTTCCAAAGAATGGAAATGATCCAAAATGCCGTGAATCCCTATCTAGAAGAAATGGGCATTCCTTCTGATCCTCCAAATGTTCTCGATCCAGCACTTGCTCAAGGTGCACTAGATACACTCAATGAAGTGCGTGCTGAATATGGAGAGCAGCCCATCACCAATGCCTCGATGACCCGTCGCCTACTCGCTCTTTTAAACCGTGTCGCTACCGTTGTAGAAAAGCATCTCCTTGGCGAGCGCGATATTGCATTCAATGAAGAAGGTAAAGTCCGCGACGAAACTCTTCCTGAGCTGCAAAGCTGGACAAGATGGCAAGGAGGAGCCCACATGATGGCCGGCTTCGGAGCCCCTGCTCTTATGATCGCTTCCATGCTCCTTCCAACACAAGCAGGTGATGCTTTAAAGCAAATTGCAACAAGTATGGCCAAACCAGCTGCTGACTCCGCAAATAGCTTCATTGAGAGTTGGAAAATGCCTGGCGAGCATGGAAGACAACTCTATTTCACAACGCGCGGGGAACGGGATCAAGCAATCCAGATTTACCAGCAGCTTCCTGAAAAAGTGCAGCAGCTTCTTTCCAAGCTTATTGACCAGATGATGGCGATGTATAGGGCTACTGGCCAAAGAGGCTAGACCGATATCTCCGTATCGGGTAGATTGGGGAAATGGAAAAAAGTGAAGAGGTTTTGCCGAAAGATGTCGTGATCGAAGATAAGATCCAAAAATTTCGGCTCCACTTTCTCGTCACCATTGGCGAGTATGTTCAGCTCCTCATCGATACCTTCAAAGCCACCCTTTGGCGCCCCCCAAAATTTCGCGTCATTCTCAAGCAAATGTATAATATCGGCGTCGGCTCCCTTGGCGTTGTCGCGATAACGGGATTATTTACAGGGCTTGTGTTGGCCGCCCAATCTTTCTATCAACTCTCTAGCCGGGGCTTAAGTGGCGTCACAGGACTCATGGTCAGTAAAGCGATGATCACAGAGCTTGGCCCCATATTGACCGCATTTATGGTGACAGGCCGTGTGGGCGCTGCGATGTGCGCAGAACTGGGCACGATGCGCGTGACCGAACAGATCGATGCTCTGCGAAGTATGGCCGTCAACCCCAACCGATTTTTAGTTGCCCCGCGGCTGATCTCTGGCATGTTAATGATGCCTCTACTTACCCTTTTCAGTATGGTAATGGGGGTTTTTGGCGGGTATCTTATCTCTGTTTACTTTTTCCACATGTCCCCAAATGCATACCTCCTTCCAATCCCTAAATCCGTCACCTATTTTGATTTATTCAACGGATTTACCAAGGCATTTATTTTTGGTATTCTCATTATGACCATCTCCTGTTTTAAAGGGATGAATACTTCAGGTGGAGCAGAAGGTGTTGGAAAGACAACGACAAGTAGCGTTGTGATTTGCTATATCGCTATCCTTTTTAGTAATTTCTTCCTGACAATGGCTCTCAACTCTTTATACAAGGAAATCATGAGGATGCTATCGTGATTTCGATCCGCAATGTCTATAAAAGCTTTAAAAAAGCTAAAATTCTTAGAGGTCTTAGTCTAAATATTGAAGAGGGAGAAACCCTTGTGATCTTGGGCCCCTCAGGTGTGGGCAAAAGCGTGCTTCTAAAGCACATCATTGGGCTCACAAAGCCCGATCAGGGGGCAATCGATGTGGGTGGTGTCCCCATCACAGAGCTTTCAGGCCCTAATCTCTTGCGCGCTGTTAAGCAAATGGGGATGCTTTTTCAAGGGGCAGCCCTTTTTGATTCGATGACCATCGCTGAAAATACCGGTTTTTATCTCACGCAGCATGAAGACCCAGAATCTGAGAAAAAGGCTTCCAAGCAAGAGGTTCGCGATCGGGTGGATGAGGCTCTGAAAATGGTAGGCCTTGAAGGGACACAGAATAAAATGCCGAGCGAACTTTCTGGTGGTATGCGCAAGCGTGCAGGGCTTGCCAGACTCATTGTCTACCGCCCCAAAGTTCTTCTTTATGATGAGCCGACAACAGGCCTCGATCCCATCACCTCCATGCAGATCAATGAGCTGATTGTAAAAACACAGGAAGAACTCAAGGCCACGAGTGTTGTCGTCACCCATGACATCTCCTCAGCATTGCATGTGGGAGACCGGCTAGCCCTACTAAGGGAAGGCAAAATTGCCCATGTGGGCGACGCAGAAAGCTTTATTAAAATTGACGATCCCATTATTGAGTATTTAAGGAAGTATATAAACAAATGAGCACATCTATCAAAAATATGCTTGTGGGGATTTTCGTCCTCAGCTCCATCACCCTCTTGGTTTTCATTATCATGTTCTTAAAACCAACGATTGGCGATGGCAAGCAAACACTCCATGTCCGCTTCTCAAATATCAATAGCTTAGGTGTTGGCACAAGAGTCCTCTTTGCAGGTAGACCTGTGGGTGAAGTAGTGGGGATGGAAGAGATCAAAGATGCTAGAGAGCAGCCCACCGATGAACTTGGCAGGGTCTACTTTTATCAGCTTACTCTGCACATCGACTCGTCCGTCAAAGTTTACAACACCGATGAGATCTCAATACAAACTTCAGGATTGATGGGAGAAAGATCTATTGGCATCACCCCTAAATCCCCTCCAAAAGGGGTAGAGCCCAAAAGAATCAGTACTCAACCCATTTACGCCGATTCTGTCGACACCTTCCAAAATGCCCTTCTTGATTTCTCCGATCTCTCAACACAAATGGAAGACACATTTAAACAGGCGAGTAACTGGATCAAAGCTCACGGTGAAGAAGTAGCTGATACCATCCGGGTAGCTGGCACCGCTATTCAGCAGATGGAAGACGAACATGCCTTTACAAACATAGCTGCCGTCATTGAAAATATCAAAACGGCTAGTGCCGATGTAGCAAAAGGCAAGGGGACGCTTGGCAAAATTGTAGCCGGAGATGACCTCTATCTCCAGTTCAATGCTGTCATGACAAAAGCAAACACACTAATGAACGATCTCAACAGCTACGGTATCCTTTTTCATCTCAATAAGCAGTGGCAAAGGACCCGCCTGCAAAAAGTGAGCGAGCTCAATGCCCTTGCAACTCCGCAAGAGTTTCGTAGATACTTTCAAGACGAGGTAGAAGATATCAATTCTGCCATGACCCGAATTTCGATGCTCATTGACAAAGCTGATAACTCCCCTCAAAAAGAGCAAATTCTCCATACAGAAGGGTTTAAAAAAGACTTTTCAGAGTTGATGAGACGAGCAGATGAGTTGTCAGACAACTTGAGGCTGTATAATGAGCAATTCAACCAAGCAGCGGGGAATTAATGGATAAACGCCCACCATTTGCAGACCTCTCAAAGGGAAGCTTTTTGATAGCCAGCCCAGAAATCGATGCAGGGATCTACTTCCGCAGCGTCATCCTTATTTGCGAGCATACCCCTAGCGGCTCCTTTGGCCTCATCTTCAATAAACCTGTCGAGATCGAACTTCCCAAAGATCTCATAGATTTTAACACCACACAAAACCCGAACCTTGGCATCCGCGCTGGCGGCCCCATTCAACCGAATCAGATGATGCTTCTTCACGCAGCAGAAAGCCTCAAAGAGCAAGCACTAAACGTCTGTGAAGGGGTATATCTAGGTGGAGACATGCAATTCTTGCAAGAAGCACTTTCCAGCCCTACAGGCCCAGCCCTCCGTCTTTGCTTTGGCTACACCGGTTGGGAAGCAGGCCAGCTTGAACGTGAATTCTTAAGCGGCAACTGGTTCCTAGCACCCGGCTCAGCCAAACACGTCTTTGAAACCCCACCTGAAAAAGTTTGGCAAACAATCCTACGCGAAATGGGCGGTAAGTACGCCACCCTCTCCATGATCCCCGAAGACTTGAGCCTCAACTAGGTTCAAAGTACTTCTTAAGCAAATGAACAGACGCTGCTCCAGAAATGAGAGGCAACAAGCCTTTACTTATTGCCGATGGAGAAAACGTCCGAATATTTATAGCGGGTGCCAGTAAACAAGCAAATGGAATCCACATATCTTCTGCAGGGATTCCAATTCTATTGAAAAAGGCAAATGGAACCATCAAAGACATCCCAAAAATAAAGTCTAAAGAAAAATCTACTTTATTTTGTGTTGCAAGATGAGACCCAACACCAATATAGGCAGCGTTTAAAAGTGTAAAAGAGATCCGCCCCATACCATACTTCATAAAAGATGGAAATGGAAGCAAGCCGACCCCAATGCCATAGAGCACTTTAGGGAGCAACGAAGGGGCTGCCATGGAAGCAAAAACCGATCCAAATAACTTTGCTTGCAGATTCAAATGGGCTGTTTGAGGACAAAAGCTATGCACAAGGATATATCCAATTGCAAAAACAGATGTCGCCATTGCGATTCTTTCGCAAGATTCTGCAGAAGGGCAAAGTAGCCCTTCCATTGCCATTACACCTCCAGCAATCTTGCCGCTCAAGACATTTCCGCTTAAATCATAGACTGCCGTGCGAACAGCAAAATAGGTGCAAACTGAACCGGCAAAAGTCGATAGAGTTCTAGATATCGGTGGGCTAGACATATTGTCCGAAGATTCTAAAAACAAACCTTATAAAAGTCAAAGCTTTATCGGGAATTTCACGATATCAAAGAGGGAGTTGATCCCTTTTACAAAGGCATCATGATCGCTTAGACAGGCTTTGTGAATACATTCTAAGGCCATGAGAGCTCTTTTCCATCTTGTCTGGTGAATACCCCGATCACGGACCAATAGCGCTGGGCCATAGGCCATCCAAAGCAAATGGTCGATCTCTTGCTTAGTCCAAGGCTTTTTTGAGGAGAGCATCAGTGTGAAGCCATAGTACAAAGCCGTTTGGGCCGCTCCTACATCGAGTGCATCTTTACACGTAAAGCTCACCGAATCGATCTGCATCAGATCGAGAATCTTTGTGATGTAAAGAGCATAGAAGATCTCGATAAAATTGAGCCTCTCAGCACGAGACAGACTTTTTTGTTTCTCGAAGAAGTGCTCATGGATTACCTTGAAGGCCCTATCGATGAACTTCTCTAATGGAGCTTTCTTGATTTGCTCGGGAAGAAAAAAGCCGCACTCGATCCCCCCTAGAATTTGCTCTTTAAAGCTCTCCATAAATACGGGAGCACCACCCATCTGCGCATACTCTTCGTCTTGATGGTAGAATGGCAGATCCTTTGGAAGACCAAGAATGTGAAATGTATCGTGATGCTCTGCTCTTGCCGAGGTCTCTTCGATTGCCCTACATCTAGCAAAATCTTCCCAAGAGGTTCTGTTCTGTAGATTGACCATCAAGTGCTTATCAGGCTTTAGTTCCGACTTATAAAATCGGAGGAATCCAATAAAATCTGCCGTCACCTCTGCTCTATGAATCTCCTTCTGCACAACAGGACAAGGCAGGTGCAAGACGCTGATATGGAGCTGTTCTGCAGAAAAAGTGAATTGCTGTGAAGGGAAATTGTAATGTGTGAGTGGATCCCACCCCTCGAACTCTTCTTCTTCTCGAAAAGCATCCAATGTTCGCAAAATAGGACCATTAGGATAGTGATTGAGTAGATAGCGGATACTCTCGTCTTTATCTTGCAAATCCAGCCAAACTTCGAGCCCTTTTGTATCTGCTTTCTCTTTGGGTCTAGGTCCTCGCATCTCATCGCCACGGTCAATGATCTTATGGACCAGCTTGAGCGCTTCTTTGAGAGGCTGTGTCCGCATATAGAAATAGCAACAAAGGGCATGAGTCAGATTGAGAAGACTGTGAGAAAACTCATCTTCTTCCATCTCACCAGAGATTCGCTTCCTGTAGCCAGGAGCTTTCATAGCATCGCGCAAAAATCGATGAAAGTCGGCGTAATATTCTAAACAACTCTTAAAACTCTGATTTTCAATGAGGTTCACTGAGTTGGCTGCCATACGAAGGGCCATCACCGCTTTGTTTAGATTTCCTACAAAAGGAAGATCCTTATGTTTCATCCCCTCTTTGTAAAAAAGGTCGACATAGGGAGCTAAAGCCTTTAGCGATTCTTTTGCTCCTTCAAGGATTTCTCGATCAAATAGCTCGCGGACGGCAAGCAAAGGGTCTTCCCCTTCCACCTTACTCACCAACTCATCAAAATTCCCCACTAGGCGGATGTGCCTTAGTAGTCCCCTGCTGAAAAAGGGTTTTCCATTTTCTCCTTTGATGAAGAACAGCTCGTAATTGAGATCCTTTCGAACCCCCTCTAAATCCTGAAGTCCCTTTTTCTCCGCTTCAACCCCTTCAAGCTCCTCGTAGGCCGCAGCTTCCCACTCTTCCCCTTCTTCCTTGGGCTTTGGCATCTGCCTCAAAATGTGCTGGCGATAATACTTCTGCAGGTCGGTGTACTCTTTTAGCTTAGAGATTTTTACCCCTTTAGAATGCAGGGCAGAAAACTTATCCATTTTAGCAGCCGCTTCAGAAGCTAAAAGCATAATGGCCTGCACTCCCCTTTGGGTCTGAGGATCTTTGAGGGAGTTTTGGTCCTTGCGGACCATATTTTGCAGATAGCGGTGTAAGACACGGAACGTTTCTTTCACAAGATCTTCATTTTGAAGAGCTTGCCGAGGATCACTCCAATCGATTTCTTCTGAAATGACCTCTTCCCCCTCCTCGAAAGGAGCTTTCACATCAATTTCAGACATATTGGAGAGGTTATTCACCGCCTCCATCACAGAAAGTTCATCTTTATCTCTACCTAGTGCCATAATTCAATTAATAGCTCATATTTCATATTAATTCAAATATTTTCTATGTGAAAATTCAAAGCAAAAAGATGCACTCTAGACAAATATATTTTTAAAGAGTAAATCTTAGGATATGAAGAGGTTTATCGGTTTAATACTTTGTCTGGCATCTATAGGCTTTGCGGCGGAATTTAAGACGCGCAAGGCAAATCCGACTCAGGTCCGTATAGTGCCCGTTAGGCCCACCCCGGAACCCAATAATGTCGAGCTTACGATCACTTTCCCTAAGAGAGATGAGGTCGTGAGCGGCTATGGTCTTAAAGTGCAAGCTCAGCTCGAGGGCTTCAATGTGGGGACCAATAGTGACTTTGATCGGGCAAAAGAGATCTACAACGATCCTATGGGACAGAGTCTTTTGATTTTCGTTGATGACTATGAACCCATTGAGATTTATAAGTCGTTTGTCGATTCACTCGACACCAATAATCTCTTCTACAACTGGACACTGACAAAGGAAATTCCTTATAACTTACGCGAAGGGTTTCATGTGATCCGCGCCTTTCCTGCCCGTTCATTTGGAGAAGGGCTTAAGGGCTCTGGCTGTTTTGCCGTGCGCCGTTTTTATGTAGGCGAGCGCAAAGACAATCTAGATGTGGACCTCTGCGCCCCCTATTTGACCTATAACGAACCTTTAGAAAGCCTTCGTTACTGCTCTCACCAGCCCATTCTGCTCGATTTTTACCTATCAAATATTCAGTTGTCTAAGGATGGGTATAAAGTACGAGTTACGATTGATGGAGACATCACAAGAATTTTAACCCAGTGGGTCCCCTATTATATCTACGGAATTCCCAGCGGCTCTCACACGATCCAGCTTGAACTCATCAATGAGAAGAATGAGGTGGCTCCTGGTATTTTCAACAAAGTCACAAGAACTATCCAAGTTGACTGATCATCTCATCATATTTTGGCCGATCGAGCTCTAGAAGAATGCCATCTTCTGAGTCGAAGTGGCTTGGCAGCTCTTTCACTTCTTGGAAATGCCAACCTTTTAGTCGGTGCAGATAAGGATGATTTTTTCTAACAGTCATTTGCACACGAGTACCGGGGCGCTGCTGCTTGATAAGATCATGCAGAACCAATGAGCCTATATTAAGCTTAGCAGCTTCTGGCCTTCGGGCGATTTCTGCAATATGAGCCACTCCGTCTTCTGTGTAGTACCAGCCGTATCCAAGGACACGCCCATTGGCTTGGTTTTTGATGATTTTCATTCCGCTTGGCTTGTATTTCGCCATGGTGGCTTTTATCTTGTCTGTAGAGAAGGCGGCTGTTTCGCCAAAGGACTCTTTCCCAATCTTGACTATTTCATCGAGATCGCCACCATTGGGATACCAAGAACTCAGCCAGCCCGATGCTATTTCGAGTTGTTTTCCCGAAAGGCGACTAAGAAGGCCGGCGCTAACGAAAATATGACTTTGTCCATCTGGTGTTTTGAACACTTTAGCGTTGAGGTGTGTGAGGAACTCTTTCCAAACTTTTATCGCATCCGGACGGCTTTTATCGAGAAAATCGCCAACTGTTGCGAGATTTCGGTAGAGAGTATGTAGATCATAATGGTGCGATACAGAAGTAAGTGGGTAGTAGAAGAATTGTGTAAGAGCATCGAGAGCTTCGTGAGCACTTTCATTAGTGGTGACCCCTCGGATTTGCTCTAGTGTATCGACTCGATAATTCTCCACATTGGTCGGCATCTTCATCAGAATCGCCATGGTCACACCAGCGATGAGTCCTAACACTCCCCCAATGCTTGAGCCAGTCCAAACGGTGAATCCCAAGTTTGCAAGACCAAGTGTTGCCCCTGCAGAGACATTAAGGAGAAGAACAGAGGCTAAAAGAGCAACTCTGCGGACAAGACCAATTAATGCTGGGTAGACTTCTCTTGCCTGCGGCAGAGGCTCTAATTCTGTGTATGTATGTTGAATTGATACCTGCATGGCACGTATACTTTAACACAATGCAGACATTAAAAAAAACGATTCTCTTTTGCATTTGCTTCATTCTTGTTTACAAATTTTGTTTACAAGCGACCGATGGATTCTCCGTCAGAAAGATTTCGTCGTCGCCTAGTACCGCGCAAGAAAAACAACAGACCATCCCAAATGGTCCTTACCACTACCTTGGCAAAGGGGCCCAGGTTTACGCCTTTGTCTCAGAAGATGGCAAACATGTCCTAAAGTTCTATCGGCAAAACCGAGCTGGCCACCCCCTCTTTTTTCTTAAAACCCTACTCCCTAGCAAGCTTGGCAACCGGTTGCTAGCAACCGTTGAAAAACGAAGAGCCAAACGCCTCAAAGATTTTACAAGCTTTACGCTAGCAGAGCGCTTTCTCAAACAGGAGACAGGCCTTGAGACTCTTCACCTCGAGGCAACTAGATCACCTCTATGGATCGTCCTCTATGACAAAATCGGGATCAAGCACACACTTGATTTAAGTCAGATGCAATGGCTGTTGCAAGAGTACGCAGAGCCTACCTATACTTCTCTTAAAAGCTGGATCCAACAGGGACGGGAAGAAGAGGCGAAAGCGCAATTGAGCAAACTTGTAGCTCTACTCAAGTCGCGGTGCGAAAAGAAAATATTCGACAAAGATCCAGATCTCGAAACAAATTTTGGTTTCACAAAAGATGGCCCTATCCAGTTCGATGTCGGAAGATTTAGGGTTGATCCTACAAGATCAAGCCCAGATGTATACCGCAGTGACATCATTCGGATTACAGATAAACTTTGCTCATGGCTCGATAAGCGAGCTCCTAGCCTTAGCACACACGTGAGAGAGGAGATTGAAAAGTTATGAGGTACATTCTTATCGCCCTCCTCTGTTTACTACTTTGCCAATTTGCACAGAAAAAAACCGATCGCTTCACTCTTTCAAAAGTGGCCACACAATTGCTAGAAGCCCCTTGTTCTGAAGTAGATGAGCGTCTCTTAGATCAATCTTTCACCTATCTTGGCAAAGGGGGACAATCTTATGTATTTGCTTCTGATGATGGGCAATATGTCCTGAAAGTTTTTCGAAGTTCTCGGTTAAAAATTCTACAACTATTGTCACATTTTTCATCCCATTTTTCCGTCAAAAAAGAGAAGCTCGAAGAGGAAATGAGACAAACTCTAGAAAGCTATCAACTCGCCTTCGAAGAGTTAAAAGAGGAGACCGCCCTTGTTGCCGTCCATTTAGATCGGCATGAAGAACTCCATGGAACACTTTCGATCATTGACAACTTAAAAATACGCCATACAATGGATCCCAATTTGATCCCTTTTGTCATCCAAAGACGGGCAACACTTGTGAAAGAGAAAATGAAGGAAAACCCAAGTAAAACACACTTCGAAAGCTTGCTGACTCTGTTGCGCGCAAAAAAAGAAGCCGGAATCGAGGATTCTGATCCCAACTTGTCAAAAAATTTTGGCTTTATCGGGGATAGAGCCGTGCAAATAGATCCGGGGCGCTTTACGAGAACTGGATCTTTGAATTTGGATCGATTAAAAGAGTCTAAAGACGATTTCCAACATTTTTTAAATGCTCACCATCCAGAGCTTTCTAATGATTTTAATACACTCTTTGAGGAGTTTTTCCGTGAAGCGATTTGACCAAGCAATCCGTTTGATTTTGAGTATATTTGCTCTTTGCGCAGTATCTTCTTTTTGTAAGAAACAGACAGATACGTTCACCATCTGGGGATGTGCATCTAGCCGCCCCTACTGCGCCGACTTTGCCACAAGTATGCCAGAGTCGAGCGAGTTAAATGAAGCGCTAACCAATTCCTACACCTACTTTGGCAGAGGGGGCCAAGCTTATGCTTTTTTCAGTGAAGACGGTAAATACGTAATCAAATTCTTCAAGCAAAGACTATTTCGCCCTTCCCTGCTTTTGAAACTCAATCCCATCCCCCCTGTACGCAACAAGCGGATTGCCAAAAGACTCGATAAGTGGCGCCGCGATTTTTTCAGCTATAAAGTGGCCTCCACAACGCTTCAAGAAGAAACTGGAGTCCTTTACAGCCATCTGAATCCCACAAAACATCTGCAGACAAAGCTGAAGATCACAGATCGCCTTGGCATTGAGCATAAAATCGATCTCGATCAGTTCGATTTTATCGTCCAGAAAAGAGCGGAAAGGGTCTACGACCGGATCGATCGCCTAATGGCAAAAGAGAACCTAGAAGGGGCAAAACAAGCCCTTGCTCAGGTCTTCACATTAATCGATACGAGAGCAAAAAAAGGCTACCGCGATAGAGACCCCAACATCCGAACCAATTGCGGCTTTATCGAAAACAAAGCGGTAAAAATTGACGTAGGCAGATTTGTCCTCTCTGAAGAGATGAAAAACCCAGCCTTTCGGAGAGAGGAGCTCAAACGGATCATCGAACCATTTGGAGAATGGATTCAATCTTCTCATCCCTTACTTTTGCCCGAGCTGTGTAGACTCAGGGAGCTGTATGAAATTTCTTAAACTCCTCGCAGTGGTGTTTGTATTCTATGCCGCCGCCAAGTTTTGCTACGATAAGACCGAAGGATTTGCCCTAACGAAAATCCATTCTAATCTGACCTATGACTCTCGCTGGGAAGTAGAAAACGGGTCCCTACCAGAGATCTTCGACCAAAAATTCTCATACCTGGCTGCAGGCGGTCAAGCCTATGCCTTTGTCTCTGAGGATGGCCAATACGTTCTAAAATTTTTCAAGCACCACCTACGAAGAGTCCCCCTATGGCTAAGAGCTCTCCCCCTTACAGGAAAGCTTGCCGAAAAGCGGACCATTCACAAGCAGAAGCGAGCTCGCAAACTCCTACGCGATTTTTCAAGCTATAAACTGGCTTTAGAAGCACTCCCGAAAGAGACAGGTCTCCTCTATGTACACTTGAACAAAACCAAAACACTCAAAACCTTTGCTCGTATCGTCGATAAGATCGGGATCGAGCACCCGGTCGATCTCGACAAAGTAGAATTTGTTTTGCAGAAAAAAGCCGAGCTGGCCCTTCCTCATCTTAAAAAGCTCATCAAAGGGCATGACCTTGAAGGAGCAAAAACGTGCATTGATTCGATCTTTTCATTGATCACCACCCGCTGCGACTTAGGGGTTTATGACGAAGATCCACGCATCCATCGCAACGTGGGGTTTATTGATAACAGAGCCATCCTCATCGATGTCGGTAGATTAAAGATGGATCCCCGTAGAGAAGACCCCCGAATTCAAAAGCAAGACCTTGTGAAGATCACAAGACCTCTGCACACTTTTCTCGAAAAGCATTCTACTGAGCTTTCGATTTATCTAGAGGAGAAGTTGCAGTGAAGCGCCTCCTACTTATCGCCTTTTCTTTGCTTGCAATTTGGGGGACCGCCCGGTTTTGTCATCACCAAACCAAAGGCTTTCGCCTCTCCAAGATAGCGGGCAACACCACTTGCCTCTCCCAAACCTCTCCCCCTCTGCCAAAAAATCTAGAGAGCACTTTGCAACAAAAATTTTGCTACTTTGCACGAGGCAACCAGAGCTTTTCTTTTGTCTCAGAAGACGGAAAGTACATTTTGAAGTTTTTCAATAACCGCTACCAAAACCGCCTTTTTTGGTTGAGGTTCACCCCCTTCAAAGCGAGAAAAACCTTGAGCAGACAAAAGTTAGCAAAAACTTTTACCAGCTACCAAATAGCCCTAGACCACTTGCAAAAAGAAACAGGCCTCTACTATCTCCATCTAGCTAAAAGTTGCGACTGCCCCAAAACCACCATAATCGATCCACTCGGAATAGAGCACCCAATCGACCTGAATAACCACGCTTTTGCAGTGCAAAAAAAAGCGACTATGGCCTACCCCTACTTTGCAAAATGTGCAGAAGAAAAAGACTTTGACAAAGCCAAACTGGGATTTGTCTCACTATTTGCCCTCCTGAAAAAAAAGATGGAACTGGGCATCGGAGATAACGACCCGCTGATCCGAACAAATTTCGGATTCATCCAAGACGAAGCTGTTGAAGTAGACCTCGGTCCATTCTCCTATGCCTCCACAACTGATCGACACAAGGAGATCACAAAAATTGCCCTCCCTCTCAGACATTGGCTAGAAAATCACCACCCAGAGCTCCTACCCGCCTTTTATGATGCGCTCGAAAATTATTAAAACAATTCTGGCTTTGGCCCTATTTTTTGGTGTAGAGCGATTCTGCAGGCTTCAAACCGACGGGTTCCGCTTGACAAAAGCGCTTTGTCAGCACTCCTACCCATTTTCCTACAGCTATGGGAAACCCTTAAATCTCGACCAACCTTTCTATTTTTTGGGAAGTGGGGTACAATTCTACGCGTTTTTAGGAGAGGACAAGCAAACAATCCTAAAACTATTTAAACACCACCATATGGGGCTTTCGACAGACCTTTGCGAAAAGCTCCTCCCTAAAAGCTTTGCCAGCTCCATTATGGCAAAAAGAGAAAAGCGGATGCACCACATCTTTACAAGTACCAAAATTGCTGCAAGTAGGCTACCACGAGAAACCGGGACCGTTTTCCTTCATATCGATAAAAAACCTATGGGCCTTGGCAAGATAACCATCCACGACAAACTCGGCATTAGTTATGAGGTAGATCTAGACAAAACCGATTTTCTTCTCCAAAAAAGAGCAGTGCCCGCGAGCACCTACCTTAAGAAACTGTTTAAAAAAGGTGCTACAGATGAAGCCATTTTTGCCATGCAAGCGATGAAACACCTCATTGAAAAACGGTCAAGGATGGGGATCAAAAACAAAGACGGGAACATCTTAGAAAATTGCGGTTTTTTAGAGGGAGAGCCGGTCGAGCTCGACATCGGCTCCTTCATCTATCGAGAGCATTCTACGAACCCCGACCCCCACTCCAAAGCCACCTTTCGCGCAACCCTTCAAATGCTAGGATGGGTCAAAAAAAACCACCCAGAATATCTACACAAGTGCACGGCTGAGCTCCTTCATGAAAAGACTTTTTAAACTCCTCCTCATTCCCCTTGTCTTCTTTGGTCTAGAAAGAGCCACCCGAACCCAAACCAATGGATTTAGGCTCGAGAAGACACAATCAGACTTTCCTTACCAAAAACAATGGGAAATCCCCGCGTCCACTCCCCCACTAGATAAGCTCAAGCAAACCTTTTCCTTCTTGGGAAGTGGCGTGCAATGCTATGCATTTTTAGGAGAAGACCAAGAGACCGTCCTCAAAGTATTTAAACACTATCACTTTGGACTAAACACGAAAACTCTAAGTAAGCTCCCTTTGACACAAAAGACACTTGCCAAACGAAAAAAACGGATCGATACCATTTTTAAAAGTGCTATTCTTGCCCAAACCACCCTCACAAAACAAACAGGGGTAATCCATTTAAACATCAATCCCGCGCGTGAAACCTACCCCACCGTTACAATCTATGATAAGATTAACATAGCGCACCAACTAGACCTCAACAAAACCCCCTTTCTCTTGCAAAAGAAAGCTGATATGCTCCTTCCCTACATAGCCACACACCCAGAACAAAAAGAAGCGATCATGGACTCTTACAACGCCTGCGTTGAAAACCGAACCAAATTACAGATCACAAACACCGACCCCATTCTCGATCGCAATTTTGGAGTTTTGGATGGACAAGTCATAGAAATCGATATTGGCTCATTCGAGGAAATAAAATGAGAAATTGGATCATCCAGGGCCTTCTTGTTTGCATGGCTTTTCTAGCTGTGGAACGATTTTGCCACAAGCAAACAAAAGGCTTTCGGCTGCAGAAAATTCAGGCTGAGCTCCCCCACAACCCCGATTGGGAAACTGCTTTGCCAGAAGACTGTGACCTACAAAGATTGCAAAACATCCTCAGCACCCCCTTTTATTATTTAAATAGTGGGGGCGAGTCCTACGCTTTTGTTTCAAAAGACGATCAGTACGTCCTCAAGTTTTTCAAGCTCCACCACATGCGTCCCAAAAACTTAGAAGATGCATTCCTTCCCTCTCCATTGAGAACAAAGTACCAATTGTTGCGAACAAAAAAACTCACAACCCTCTTTTCCAGCTGCAAACTCGCCTACGAAAAATTCAGAAAAGGCTCAGGGCTTGTCTATCTCCACCTCAACGCAACGGATCATCTTAAAACCAAGCTAACGTTTTACGATGCAATCGGCGCCCTCCACACACTCGATCTCGATTCAGTTCCTTTTGCCTTGCAAGAAAAAGCTGCTTTGGCCTACCCCACAATCACAGCTCTAGCCGAAGCAAAAGAACTGGAAGCTGCAAAACACCGCCTTTCTTCACTGATCGAATTGATCAAAACAAGGTGCCAAGCCGGCCTATCAGACCATGACCCTAGAGCCCGTAATTTCGGCTTTATCGGCGAAGAGGCGATTGAGTTCGACCTAGGTTCCTTCTCAATTAATGAAAAGCTCAAGCAACCTCAACAAATACGAAAAACCCTCGTCCATGAAACCTTAAAGCTAAGGCGCTATCTCAAAAAAAGACATCCCGAGCTCCTCAATTTTTTCGATGAAAAAATGAAACAGCATTTGACTGAAGAGATCTGATTTTTTATACTGGTTGTCATGAGTGAAGAGCAAGTGCGTCCTTTTTGGCCGTTTCCCAGAACGCGCCATCCTTTTTCGTTTCTAGAAAACGTAGACGATGATTGGGATCTTCATGAATTCACCAACCCTACAGGGTTAACCGTCTCAGAAGATGATGAACACATCATCGTAGAAGCTGCAATCCCGGGCATCCGTTTTGATGAGATTGATATGATCTACGATAAAGGGATACTTTGGATCAAAGCTGAAAAAAAAGAAGACGCCGAGAGCAAGAAGAAAAAATTCTATCGAAAAGCCCTAAGCACCTTCTCGTATCGAGTTGCCGTGCCAGGCGACATCGACGAGTCGACCCAACCCGATGCCATTTGCAAAAATGGAATACTCAAAGTCTCTTTTTCTAAGGCTCAAAAAGGCCCCTCAAAAAAAATCCCCATTAAGGAAGGCTAGTGAAAATCAAACTCCTCTTCATCGCTCTACTGGTTTTTGCAGTGGGTGGCTATTTCGCAAAAGGCTACTTTTTTCCCGCGAAAACAAAAACCGTTTCTTACCCCATCCACGAGCAAAAACCCTTCGTGATCGTTGTCCCTTCTTACAACAACTCCAAATACATTGAAAAAAACCTCCGCTCCATATTCACGCAAAATTATGAAAATTACCGAGTCATCTACATCGACGACAATTCCCGTGACGACACACTTGACAAAGCCAAAATCCTCCTCTCAGAGCTCGATACAAAGGGAAGAGCGACCCTCATCCACAACCCGATCAATTCTGGGGCCCTGGCCAACATCTACAACGCCTCTCACTCATGCCATGACAGCGAGATCGTAGTCCTTGTTGATGGCGACGATTACCTCGCTCATGAAAACGTCCTCAACGTCCTAAACAAAACGTATGCCAACCCCAATGTCTGGATGTCCTACGGCAATTACCTCGATTATCCAGCCTTTGTACAGAATCCAAAAATCTGCAAACAACTTCCCGAAAAAGTCATCCGAAAAAGCTCCTATCGAACTAGCCCATGGGTCACCACACACCTCCGCTCTTTCTATGCCTCACTCGTCAAAGAAATAAAGCTTTCTGACCTTTTCTACCGAGGCAGATTTTATTCCATGGCTTCAGATCTCGCCATCATGACCCCCCTTCTTGAATTAGCCTCTCCCCATATCGCCTTCATCGACCAGACCCTCTACCTCTACAACAGAGAAAACCCCATTAGCGACCACAAAATCAACCTCGCCTTCCAAAGAGAATGCCACGCACATATCGCTTCAAAAACGCCCTATCCCGCTCTCACACATCTACCAGTTCATAATCCCTCAAGGCATACGGCCGACCTCGTTATTTTCTCTGATGACCACCCCATGGGCACCTATGCCCTCCTCGAATCCCTCAACAGTTACGTGACAGGCCTTGGAAAAACCACTATCATCTACACCGCGTCTTCCACAGAAATCGAAAGCCACTACCTCGAATTGCAGCACGAATTTCCAACTGTCCACTTCCTAAAAAAAGAGGGACCATTAAAGCCCCTCCTACTCTCCACCCTAGATACACCACTGCAAGAGAGCCCCTACATTGTTTTCGCACACGACACCCTCATCCTTAAAGACCGCCTTGACCTCACCAAAGCCACCGACGCTCTTGAAGCCTCAAAAGCTCACAGCCTCTACTTTAGCCACCACCAACGCATCGATTACTCAGACGAATTCTACCGCCACCTCCCTAGCCCGCCAGTAGTGGCCCTGCGCGGCGTAGCAAATGGTGAAATCCCCTTTGCTTGGCAATTTGCCGCAGGCACCGACGACTGGAATACACCAAGCCCCTTCTCCTTTGTCCTCTTCCGCAAAGAAGACTTAAAAAATACATTCACCAATTTAGAGTTTGACAGCACAGAGGACCTGCGCTACGAGTGGAACCATGCTTTGCCCCAGACCCAAGTGGGCCTTTTCTACCCAAACGCTAAATGCATCGACCTCTACCCTCAGCCCAAGATGACCAAACAACAATTCTGTGATTTATTTAAACAGGGGTTAAAAATGGACCTAGAGCCATTTTTTCAGCTCCAAAGCCCTTCAAAAGCAATTTGTGCAGACGTGGAATTCATACCAAGAAATTAACCAGTTTCTTCAGTTGAGGTCCAGCTAGAACTATCTGATGAGTCTGTGTCGTCTAATTCTAATTCAATTCCTGCTTCGCTAAGAAGCTCTGGATTTTTAAAAAGAAAGTCATAGATTTTGTAAAAAACTCTCACCTTGTCTTCCTCAAAAATAGTTGGATCATCGCGGTCATCAAAGTAGGCAATGATGTCACGCACTTGACTGTTAAATATTTCGGAGAAATCCGTTCCTTGTTGATAATGAATCTCAAAATCTCTATCCAACAAAGCTTCATAAAATTGCGGATATTTTGGCTGTAAATGTTTTGCAATTGCAATCCAAACCTTCCGATGTGGGTTCACCTGCTCTAAAAGACAATGGAAATAGGCATCATGGATATAGATCCCAAGACCCGAAGGATTTTTTACTTCATGCAAATGTTTTGGAGTTGAAACCCCAGGACACGGAATCCATACATCTCTTCTATCTTCATACTCAAAATCTTCTGGGCTTGAAAACCCCACTACAGGATGGACTTCAATAATCGTGTGAGGATGAAAAATCCGTTCGTGATAGATTCCCGAAATTGCATTGTAAAACTTTTGCAATGTCGCAGGAGGAAGAACATAGAGAGTTTTTCTAAACCCATCAAATGAGCTTGTAATTGTGTTAATCCCCCCAGTCCTGGCATTTCTTCTAGGAACCGCAAAAATTTGATCCGTTTCATCCAAGGAATCAAAAAAAGTGCGAATATCATCCGTTTTAAACCGACCTCTAAAAGTATCAATGAATGAGCGTCTCACTTCCCTGCGAATCTCATCTCCATCATTCAATACGGTAGCTTCTAGGGGCTTGCACTCACGATAAAGCATCAACTTGGCGAAATCGTTAGTAGAGAGTTTGCCCTGTAGAACAAATCGGATTGCATAATAGGGCCAATCGCCATTTTGAAATATTGAGTGGTCATAGTCTCCTTGCTCAAAAGCTACCAATGCTCCTGACGGGGCCTTGGGAAGAGCCTTAACAACCCCCTCAATCTCCTCTCTTTCAGTAACATCCACCCTCCTAAAGAGCTCAAAACCTCCCATAGAAGGAATGGTCTCTACTTTGCGAGCTGGGCAACAACAACCCCTTATTCTTGAAATTATAGACATATTATCTCCCTTTTATATATTAATTATAGCAAATATTTTAATTAAATTCAAATTAACACCACGCTATTTACTATAAGCAACTTATAATTGGATCTTTATTCTAGGTTTATTGTATATTTGTCTTCGTGAATGAAATTACCTTTCTCCTCCAAATCCTTTTTGTCTTCCTATTTACCTACGGTGCTTTCCGCTTAGGCAAAAACGCTCTGATCACCGCTGTATCTATTCAGGCAATTTTGGCCAATTTTTTTGTCTTAAAGCAGATCTCCCTCCTCGGCTTTACTGTGACCTGCAGCGACGCCTTTGCCATTGGCAGCATCCTGTCTCTAAATTTGTTAAGAGAGTATTTCGGGAGAGAAGAGAGCAAAAAAGCTATTAGCATATGCTTTTTCTTTATGGCCTTTTTTGTGGTCATGTCGCAAATGCACCTCCGCTTCACCCCAAGCCCATTTGATAGCGCCCATCACTCGTATACCGCCCTCCTCTCCCCTGCTCCACGCCTACTCACCGCATCGCTAGTTGCCTTCTTTATCACCCAACAGTTCGACGTCCGCTGCTTTGGGTGGATTTCCAATGTGCTTCCTAAATCGAGCTTCCCCGTAAGGTCCACCATTTCTCTTGGGGTTTCCCAACTACTTGACACAGCCCTATTTGGCTTTATCGGCCTCTTTGGCCTTGTCGAAAGTCTTTTTGACATTATCGTCATTAGCTTCCTGCTCAAGTTTGTCATCATCCTGATGCTCGGGCCCCTCACCACAATTTTTAAACGATTGGCGCCCGATGTTTGAGATTCTCCACCAATCTAAAAAATCTCCTGCGCGAGTAGGCAAGATTCACACGCCTCATGGCGTGATTGACACCCCCAATTTCGTAGCAGTAGGAACGAACGGAACCATCAAGGCAATCGATAGCGACACAGTCTCAGAGATTGGACTGCAGCTGATGTTTTGCAACACCTATCACCTCCTCCTTCAACCAGGCACAGAAGTTGTCAAAAATGCCGGAGGACTCCACAAGTTCATCAACCGGAAACTGCCCATCATCACCGATTCTGGAGGGTTTCAAGTCTTTAGCTTAGCCTACGGCTCGGTAGCAAATGAATTAAAGGGAAGAGGGAACAAACAGAGCGGCAACCTCGTGATGAAGATCGATGAAGAGGGTGTAGTCTTTCGCTCCTATAGAGATGGCTCAAAGGTTCTTCTCACCCCAGAGAGCTCAGTACAAGCCCAAAAAGATTTGGGCGCAGACATCATCATCCCCTTTGATGAACTCCCCCCCTATCACATCAAAGACCACGACCTAAAGCTCTCCCTAGCCCGTACACACCGCTGGGAAAAACGATCGCTTGATACCCACTTAAAAAACCGTAACGACCAGGCCATGTATGCAGTTATCCATGGCGGGATAGACCTAGATCTAAGAAAGAAAAGCTGTGAGACTCTCACCAAGCTCGACTTCGATGGATTTGCAATCGGCGGAAGTATGGGGAAAAACAAGCAAGAAATGTACTCCATTCTCGAGGCTACCATGCCCTGCCTGCCCAAAGAAAAACCCAATCATCTGCTGGGCATTGGAGACTTGGCCTCTATTGATGTAGGTGTGGCCCTTGGGATCGACACCTTTGACAGCTCCTATCCCACAAGAGCGGCCCGCCATGGCGTTGCCCTCACCTGGCAAGGGCCCCTCAAGCTCACCACCTCAGAAAGCGCTAATACCTTTGAGCCGATCGACAAAAATTGCCCGTGTCCCGCCTGCAAGAGCTTTTCTAGGGCCTACATCCACCACCTATTCAAAGCAAAAGAGCTGACAGCCCTTTCCATTGCCAGTATCCACAACCTCCACTTCATGGTCGAGTACATGGCAGACATCCGTGAAAAGATCGCCTCTAATCTTATCTAGCAACTGACGCCAACTGATCTTGATAACAGCTATAGCATGCTGGGAAATAGCTCTCTTCTGCGCCTACCAAAACTACAGGCCCATCATTAACAGCCTCGCCATTGACATGCCTTAAGTTCATAATGGATTTTCGATTGCAGAAGTGGCAAGTCGCCTTCACCTCTTCGATCGAATCGGCCAGCTCTAAAAGCCTCTTAGATCCATCAAATAAATGCCCTCTGAAATCCGTTCTCAGACCATAGCAGATCACTGGAATCCTCTTCTCCACACTAATGGCTCGAAGTTGCTCAATAATCCGAGGGGACATAAATTGGACCTCATCGACCAAGATACAGTCTACACCCTCTAAATCGAGCAAATACAGGTCCGTATCCTCATGAATGAGCAAATCAGCCGACATCTCCAAACCAGCTCTAGATTTAATCTGCTCCCGCCCAAACCGATCATCTAGAGCAGGCTTGAGCAATAGAACCTCTTTGCCCTGCTGCCGATAATTATGTGCTACAGCCAAAAGGTTCAACGTCTTAGCACTTCCTACAGTTCCATGTCTAAAATAAAGTTTTGCCATAAAAATCACCTCACTTTTCTCCCAATTTAGCCCCTACTCCATATTTAAGCAACTAAATCATTTATTATTAATTATATAGTAAATTTTAAAATGATTATTTGACTTTTATTCACATTTAATTTAATATTAATGTAGATTTTAAAAAAGGAGATAAATAATGGCAACAACACCACCAGCTGGCCCTGCCACACCAGAAAGAGCAACGCAACCACGACCTATGCCTGAAACCCCTCCATTAGGCGCTGGAAGGACTGCCACAGTAGCGAAAAGACTCCTTTTTCCCCCTGTCCCCCCGACACCCGGTATGGCTCTAAGATGCGGGAAAGTTGAGCAAAAAGGGCCAGCATTTCCAGGAACTATTTTACCTGTTGAAACAGCTACCGAACCCCTTGAAATTGAAGATGCCCCAGAAGGATTTCATGCCCGCTTAATCTACAATGATAATGGTATACATCGAAACATCATGAAACAACCACTTGGAAGTAAAAGCTGCTGGGCCTACTCTTTTGCTATGCTGCTTACCGATGTATTGCGTTCTGGAAAAGAAGTTACATTTGATGATAAATTTCACCGCTGGTTCTATTCTGCTCAATTGTTAACAGCAGAAAGAGTTCATGAGGAAGCGAAAAGATTAGGGGTGGATCTTTCTCTAACAAGCATCCCTAAAGATACCCCTCTAGAGACTTTAAGAGAGCAATTACAAGCATCAGGATTCCCGGTCCTTGCAACTATTGAACACCCCACTTTTTCTGGACACACGATAGTGATCGATACAATCACAGATACAGATACAACAATTCGCGATCCGTTTAGCGGAAGAGCTTTTGTCATTCCGAACGCAAAAATGAGCGTTTTTTTTCAGGGTGATGACGATGAGTCTGTTGTAGGAGCCGAAGAAAAATGTTTATCTATTATTCCCCCTCAGCAACAGGCCGAAGGTTAATAATATCCAAAATTTCCAAGTCCATTGCTACTCCTGTATATTGCGCTACAGAGATTCCCATCTCATAAGCAACGATTGTAAAAGACCTCGCCGAACTGATATCATTTATATCCATTACAATCGAATCTAAGGAATCTGACACGAATTCTACCCCTCTCCCATCTAGGCCGGTTATCCACCCTTTTATCGAATCAAGCTCAACTCCTTCTGGGGGCCTGACAATAAATTGCTTTAATTCTTTCGGAGGTTCATAACTAGGGGGTGTAGTCGGCATAACAGATTGTAGAGTTGGCATTTCATAGCTCCTATTTTTGAGGGAGCTACACTCTACTAAATATTTTCTTCTTAAATCAAGTAAAATTTAGCCTTTGAGCTGAAATGAGTCGAGAAACTCTTCTGGCTTTACTTTCTCAGCTGAAGCCATGGGATAAGTAACAAAAACCCTATAAAGGGTGTTACCAGAGACGATGAACTTCCCGGAAATTTCTTTCCCATCTTGTTTAAGACGATAGACGAGAGCGGTGTCTCCCCCAATGGTCGTCAGTTGCCTCTCAAGAACCTCTTCAACTCCTTTTTCACTCTCTATAAACTTCTCGAACGTCTTTGTGAGGAGAGTTTTGTTACCTAGCCACTTCCAATGCCCTGGAAAGTCGATATAGCTCACAGCATAGATAGAGCCACCGTCTTCACAGCTGAGTTGACGATAATCAATTTTTTTATTGTCAACATCGAGCTCCTCAGAAGACTCTTTTGGGTCTGCTGGAAACTTCGCACTGAATCGCTCCCCACTCCATTCCTTATAATTTCCTGCACCCGATTTTTGGTCTAAGTAGAGATAGCTTAAGGTACCTCCAGCAACAATAGAAGTGGCAAGTAAAATAGTAAGAATCTTTTTACGCACAAAGGCCTCCGGAAATAATATTTTTATAGTATTATACTACAGAGCAGATTTAACATCCAATTTCTTATTAGGGGCTAATAAAGAACCAATTATACCTGATATAAAAATAATTGGAATGCCAATCACCGTCCAGCACCAAGTGTATTCCTCTTGGCCAATAATCAGATAGCTCCCTACACCAACGGCCCATCCGACGATGATGCTCGCATATACCCCTGCCCGCGAGGTTTTCTTCCAATAAAACCCTCCAAGAAGAGCAAAAGAAAGCGCTGCAATGGGGATATTGGCCAGGATGATTTTATCAAGCACACGATCTACAAAGGTGTTGGCCAGCACAAAAGTGGAGAGGGCAATCATGACCACATGCCCCCTACTCCTCGTCACACTTCCCTTTTCATCTGTAATTAGAGTACACATCGCGCTCCACACACCAGAAAGCGTCGTAGCAGAAGCAGCGAACAAAAGGGTAAAACCCAAGCCCTTCAAACCACTAGGCATACCCATTAGAACCATGGGCAAGGCTTGTTCTGGATTAGAAAGCTCTACACCGTTTCTTTTTAAAAACCAGGTGCTCATTACGCCAAGACCATACAAAAGAAAAATAAGCAGAGCCGCACAAAGAACGGAAAAAAAAGCCACCCGCTCTGATTTTGCTGCAAAGATTTTCTGCCCATACCAGGGAGCTAAAATGTAGGTAAACATTGTTAAAACAATCAGAGACAACACAAATTGCCATGAAACGGTCTCTACTACTGCGCTCACTTGCTCTCCTCTACTTGCGAAGAATGCCATTAAAGGAAAAAACAGCAAGACTACAACAAAACTAAATACATCGGTGCGCATAATGGAGAAGAGTCCTCCACGAAGCATCAGCATGAGTATAAAAGAGACGAAAAGCCCGCTTAAAACCCATGTATTAAGCTCTAAGAATAGGGGCTGAAACAATAGTGAAAGCGACTTGAGATAAGCCCCGCTAAAAACAGCCATAGCAACAAAGAGGGCAACCCCTGCAAGAATACCAACATCTCGACCGTACCGCTTGGAGAAATAGCTCGCAACCGAAAACCCATCAAATCCTCTCCATTTTTTTGCGACCGTAACCGCATAAAACAAAAGGCCAATTAAAAATACCAACGGGAAGCTTAGAGCTCCCACCCCTCCTAAATATCCCAACGACGAAAACGAGAGAAGGGTAGCAGTGTTCAATTCGGTCATCACAAGAGTGGCCGTCAAGGCAAAGAATCCCATCTGCCGATCAGCCAAAAGATAAGCCGAGGTCGACTGCACACCTTCTCTCCGATAGAGCCCAAAAAAGGCCAATGCGCAGAGAAAAACAAGACTGCAAAGGAGATCTAAAATCATTCAGCAACTCATAAGAGGATTGGAAAACATTTTTCTACCTTTTCATGTAAATCCGCGTGAATTGTGGGATAGAACGCAAGGCGCTGCAAATTACTCCGAAGGACCTGTACTTCTGCTTCTGTAAGCCTTTCCTTCTGCAATAGATCCGAACAAGCATCGACACGGCGATCCACCTTTTCTTGTAAAGCTTTCGCATTGAGCTCTCCAAGTTTATCCGCAGTCCATTTCCTTGATTCTGGAGAGATATTATCAGGTAGACCCTCTCTCAAGAGTTGATCTGCTCGAGCTTGTACTTCTGGGTGAATAGGTCTTGTAGCCATACTCTACCTCCAAGTTAGATGCAAAATATTTTATAGAGCTTGAATATAAAAAACTAGCTGAAGATCGCTCATTGAGGAGGTTGTAGAAGAACAACTCTACCTGGGGTCATTTCACTGAAGGGAATTGCTACTGAACCCACCACCTGGGAACGCCCATCAAAGTAACGTAAAGCCACAACTTCTAAATACTGATTCGGATTGCCATCTAGCACAATAGACTGGCCAGCCGCAATACTTACAGATCGTTCCACTTGCACGCCTGCATCATTTCTTGTAGTAATAGAGGCAACGATTTGACTAAAAGGTTGTGCACTTTGGAAGGCAACGCCGTTTGCAGTAGTTCTTACAGGCAGCGCCATTCGAATTTTTGCTCCAGTTTTTTTATAAGAGAGTACATCTTAACTAAAATAAAATCTACTGAAATGCCTAGCTCTTACTCTTGGTCAGAAGACTTATGAACCGGTAAAATGGTGTCAGGCAAATGCCTTTCGATCCCTTTTTGATAGTCCTCAAATGAATCCAAGCTCTCAAGCCCATTTGGAAGTGAGACATAGGGAACATCCCCTGTAGAAGAACTAAATAAACCAGCAAATGGGTTAGACGATTGTCTCCTTGACGTCTCTTGCCTCATAGTGAAAAAGTCTTCTACAATAACCCTGATTTGAAAGTCGTTCAAAATTCGAATTGCATCCTGTTTATAATCCTCACTACTTTCCATCAAGACTCTTCGTATTTCAACCACTCCTTCAGGATGATCATTAAGAAAATTTCGAATCCTATCCGTTAAACGAATTTTTAAATCGGGATATTTATGCGGCAGTTCTTGAAAAACCGCATCTAATGCAAAAAGGAGTGCTGCGTACTGTCCGGCACATAAAGGAGTCTCTTCTCCAGCCCCATCGCCTGAATAAACCCCTCTCTCAAAATGCTCACAAACGACTTCGAAAAGATCAGGGATATTATTGTTTAAAACATCGGGATTAAAATTGAGTCCAAGATTCGATTTCCTGCACTCTTGAATGACTGGATGAACGCCATCTCTGGCAAAAAGCATTGGAGGATTTACTGTCGTAGTAACCTGCTTAACTAATTCATCTTTGATCCAAGTTAGTAATGCTGGTTGCTCACCTTTCTCAAAGTCAAAGTCTGTTAGCTTTCTGGCAACTTCAAAAAATCTAGCTTCATCTCTATTCAAAAACGCGCGCATCAGTTCTTGAGCACTTTCTATTACAGACGCATTCCCTGAAGCCTTCTGAAGAAGACTATCGAGATCTAAAATGCATTTTGCCAGGTCTTCATCTCCCATATTTTGGCAATCCACAATTTTTTGAAAACCCGCATAAAGACTTTCCATCACGCCCTTCTTGCTCAACACTTCAACCTCAGTGGTAGTACCATGTGCATTTTCCGCTGCTGCTGGATCGCTCATACTGAGTGCTGCATCAATAGCTGCCGAACTAGCTGGTGGCAGTAAACCTGGAAATCTCATTTCAACCTTCTTGTAATTTAAATTATTTATTAAGATAATAGTAACATTTAATTTAAATGAAATCAATTAATTTAATTAATGATAAATAGAATTACACGCAAACTCTTTACTTGCTATTAGTTGCAAACCAACAAACACAAACGATATTAGGGAGACGCTGATTAGATCAACTCTATTGCACTGTAGCTTAGCTACTTAAGGAAATACTGATTAAAGCCGGATTTTCAGATTCAGATGTGCTTTGGAGAAAAAGTCTCCATTAGAATAACTTGGATAGGTTTATCTCATCCCGCAGCTGCAGAGTGAATATAAAACTTAGGAGCCAAAGACCGCACCCAAGCTTCCAACTGAGAGTGTATCGTGGGATAGGGCCTAAGTTGGCGCAGCCCAGCCCTAATCTTTCTTGCTCTTGTCTCTGTAAGCTCCTCGTGTAAATAACGAACGCACTTGTCATAGATCCCTTCGACTTCCCCCTGAAGGAGTCGGGCATTCACCTCATTGATATCTCGAAGAATCCTCTGCGACTCGCTAGAGGAGATTCCCATATCCTTCAATACAGCAACTTCTTGCTGGAAATATCGATTCGCCTCAGCTCGTATTTCAGGATGAATAGCCATGAATCTATAACTCTGGAGGATTCAGACGAACAACTTCTCCGTATCTAACATTACTCCAAGGCATTTGAACAGAGGCAACGGGCACCCGCTGCCCATTTGCAATACGGATAGCTATAACTTCAAGGAATTCTCCAGGAAAACCTCTGAGCAGAATAGCCTTTCCAACACGAACACGAACACTTTGTTGAACGTTAAATTGATCTCCATTTGGCCTAGTTATTACCGCAGCGATTTCATGGATATTGGGATCTTGCAAAACAAAACGCATACCTAATGCTCTAAACTCAGTCTCTCCATTTTCATTCAGCGGTGTCAATCTAGTCATTTTCGCTCCAGTGTTAAAAAACTAGACACCTTAACGAAAATTTTTTATTTGGTGCAAGAAAAAAATTACTGCATACTGCCTGGAAAGTGCCTTTCTAGGGCTCCTTTGAAATCAGGATTGCCTAAGAGCGGCTCTAAGTGCGGAGGCACTGCTTTAGCTGTAGAGAAGTTAGGAACAGTAAAAAGACCGTGGAATGGGTTCTCTTCGCGCTTTCTAAAGGATACTTGCATTATTTCTCCCATCTGGATGTCGGCAAAAAATCTACGGGCGACTTCTTTAGATTCACTTTCTGTAGCTTCAGCTAACTTTTCGCGTATGCGGACCACCGCATCAGGGTTTTCGGAGACAAATTCTGTAAGCATTGCCCTTAACCGAAGTTTACCCTCTGGGTAATTCTTAGGAAGCTTGGAAAAAAGTATTGAGAGAGCAACCAGTTGTTGAACATAGTCGATTGGTTCCAGCTCTTGGTCATCAACCGATTTAGCCGTTTTTAAAAGCTCGAGAGTGTCATCAAAATAGTTTGGAATATCTTCTGTCAGGACCACAAAATCGCATCTTTCTGGCATCCAAAATTTTGAACATTCACAAACAAAATTCGTCACTACCTCTGGTTCCGCACATTCAAGACCTCTCTTAAATGGTTCGATTATGTCCAAAAAAGCCGATAACCAAAGAGGGAAATCCTTTGATTCCTCTTCAGCATTAAGTTTTTCAAGAACCCCCTTAAAAGCTGCTCGATGGATAAAAAGAACTTGAATTAAGTACTCTTTTAAATCATTAACATCAGGGGAGGAGTCATAGACATCAATCATCGCTCTCATAGCAGATAATTGAGCATTTCCATCAGTATTAGTGACCACCTGTCTTATAAGTTGATCAACGTATTCAAAATCATCAGCTGGCCGGCTCCCATCTGCCGACTCCGCTGACTCAGAGGGAGGGGGACCTGCTAAAGCTGCCGACATAGCAGCTGAACTCGCACCACGAGGATCTAAACCTGGAAAGCGCATATATTTCTCCTGTTTAAAATTGTATTTTAATTAACATTAACACAAAACAGAACTAAAAATCAACGAAGCACTTTAAAATATATACTATCCATACGTAAATTATTTACTTAAATAGGTCTTGAGAGCTTATACAAAAGGAGGCTTCTCCACTTTTACAACAATGAAGAGCAGCCGTGTTCATAGACAAGGTACGATGAATTTATGAAAAACTTAAGAAAAAAAACCAACTCTTGAACTGCATAGGTCTTGTTCATCTGGATGAATGATTCCTACCGCCTTATCACCTCTACGGTTTGATGACGGTAATTTTATGCTGGATGACTTAAAAAAAACAGATATCTATAATTCTGCCACATATGATTCGGTCTGTATCCAACCAGGAAAGTATTCAGTCAGTTCGCCATTTCCCCCGACGGGATGTGGCTTCTCCCCTAAGACAAATCTCTTCGATTCAGTCTTTGCGTCCAATGCGTCTTTTTTCAATTCTATTTGACTTCCTAAAGTGGCTATTTTGTTGCTGCCCCAAAGAATCTATTGCTATTGATGATGCTCCTGAGATCGACCCGAGAAGCCTTTCTAAGACCGATCCATTTGTCAAAGAGCTCTTTGTCTTCGACGGATCTGGATGTTATTCGTATCGCTCTAAGGCAAAAGAAAAAGTCGTTGAACTATTTTCTGCATTGGGGAGCGGGAGCTACTGGTCCTGGATCCCAAAAGCTTTTTCCCTAACTAAGGTCGAAACGGAAATTGTAGACCTCAAGCCCCATCCTCTGGCTTTTCTCTATTTTGTTCTTTCGAATAAGCTGCACACATCCCACTTGGCCCACTTCAAGAATGAAGCCCTTAGGGGCCGTTGGCTCTTACGCATCAAGACGGGTAGAGACCCTTGGGAGGAGTTTTTAACCAGGCAAGCAACAAACTTTTCCAACAAGACAGACATCATGCAAAAACTCCCTGGTTTTTGCAAAGCTTTAGGGCTAGACGAGAAACAAACAACTTCGCTAGCTCATGGCAAGAAATGGAGAGAGTTGATCATTTTTGTCTATGAAGCAAGAAAGAAGCATTTCAAATTATAGATCGACAATTACTTGTGTATAGATCAGATCTTTTGTTTTATTAATTATAATTGATTGTAATAACATAAAACTAAAGAGAGGTCTGCATGCATATATTACATGCTCTACAATCGCTTATACTTTTACTATCTCCTGTCAATACTGCTGAAGTTGAAGTAGAGCCCGTGGATTTTCGTGTGCAGGTCTACCCGTACGGCGGTTACTACTCCTATCCCCCCAGATGCCCTCCAGGCTACTCCTACGGTCCAGGATTTGGCTACCGCCGTCGTGGGTTTTCTTTCTACTACGGCCCTGGATATGGGTATCCAGGATGCTACTACTACGGACGCAGGTTCTATTATGGGAGACCCTACTACCGAAGTTACCCAAGAAGATACTACCGCCACCCTAGACGCCATCACAGACGGCATCGATAATTTGTAGGAAATATGGATAAAAAGATCAAAGTAGACCCTTCACACGCATTCCTACGCCTTCCAGCGCATCCAATGGAACCCTTTTTCCAACCCAAAAGCATTGTGGTCATCGGCGCTACCAAAACGGCAAGCACTGTCGGCAACACATTGATGCAAAATCTAGTCTCAGGAGGCTTTGAGGGGGATATCTATCCAGTCAACCCCAAATACGACACGCTTTTTGATCTAAAATGCTACCCCTCTGTTGATGCCATCGAAGGGAGCATTGACTTAGCGGTGATCATCACGCCTGCAAAAACTGTTCCTGGGATCATCGACCAGTGTGTGGCCAAACAAGTCAAAGGGGCCATCATCATTTCAGCCGGTTTTAAAGAACTCGGGCCAGAGGGTCTTGAGCTTGAAAATGAGGTCTTAAAACGAGCACGGGCAGGCAACTTGCGCATCGTCGGCCCCAACTGCCTCGGGATCATGAACCCATTGGCTGGCTACAACGCTACATTTGCTGCCTCAATGGCCCTGAAAGGCAATATCGCATTCATCAGCCAATCTGGCGCGATGTGTACAGCTGTACTAGACTGGTCTCTAAAGCAGAAAATTGGCTTTAGCGCCTTTGTTTCGATCGGATCGATGGCCGATGTCAATTGGGGAGACCTCATCGATTATCTCGGCAACGACCCCAATACAAGCAGTATCCTGATCTACATGGAGTCGATCGGAGATGCCAAAGATTTTCTCTCCGCCGCTAGAGAAGTAGCTCTCAACAAGCCGATCATCGTCATCAAAGCGGGAAGGACCGAAGCCGCTGCAAAAGCTGCTGCCTCCCATACTGGATCGATGGCGGGAAGCGATGATGTCTTTGAAGCCGCTATGAAACGAGCAGGAGTCCTTCGAGTACTCGAGATTGGAGACCTCTTTGATATGGCCGAAGTCCTAGCCAAACAACCTCTTCCTAAAGGCCCCAACCTCACTATCCTGACCAACGCAGGAGGACCTGCCGTCCTTGCAACTGACTCAGCAGCCCATTATGGCGCCGAAATTGCAGACCTAGCCCCTGAGACCATTGAAGCCCTCAATGCCTTTTTACCAGCCGCCTGGAGCCACGCCAACCCTGTTGACCTCTTGGGAGATGCAGGCCCCGATCGTTACGCTAAAGCAATTGAAATCGTCGCCAAAGACCCCAACACTGATGGGATCCTTGCTATCCTCTCTCCGCAAGACATGACCGATGTTCTAGGTACTGCAGAATGCCTAAAGCCCTATGCCAATATCGGAAAGCCCATCCTCGCTAGCTGGATGGGAGGCGAAGTAGTCGAAAAAGGGACAGAAGTTTTATCGAGCGCCAACATCCCCACTTTCGTCTACCCCGACAGCGCCAGTAAAACCTTTGCTGATATGTGGAGACAAAACTACGCCCTACAAATGCTCTATGAAACACCCGAGATCCGTGAAGACATTACCGGCATCCACAACCGGATGGAAAAAACAGAAGCCATCATCCAAAAAGCCCTCAAAGAAGGTCGTGATCTGCTCACGGAAGAAGAATCCAAGCAAGTTCTCCTTGCCTACTCGATCCCCACCGTCCAAACCATCATCGCTACCTCTCCTGATGAAGCAGCTACCGCTGCCGATGAAATGAACTACCCCGTTGTGCTCAAGCTCCACTCCGAGACCATTACCCACAAAAGTGATGTTGGCGGCGTGATCCTCAATCTCAAAGATGCTGCTAGCGTAAAAAAAGCCTTCGACCAGATCAAAACCTCCGTCGCTGAAAAAGCCGGCGCAGAGCATTTTCTTGGCGTTACCGTACAAAAAATGATCTCACTTGACGGTTACGAAATCATTCTTGGCTCAAGCCTAGATCCCCAATTTGGACCGGTGATCCTCTTTGGAACTGGTGGACAACTCGTCGAAGTCTACAAAGATAGAGCTCTGGGCCTCCCTCCGCTTAACGCCAACCTCGCCCGGAGGCTCATGAGCCAAACCAAGATCTACGAAGCCCTGCAAGGAGTACGGGGCCGAGGTGCTGTCGACTTTGTCAAACTCGAGCAGATACTCATCTCCTTTTCCGAACTCATCGTCTCGCATCCTCACATCACCGAATGCGACATCAACCCCCTCCTCGCCTCTTCAGATGAGCTCATCGCCCTAGACGCCCGTATCGTCCTCTCTAAAGAGCCCGTCGCCCATCCCGTCATCCGCCCCTACCCATCTCAATACATCTCCACTGCCACCCTCAAAGACGGCACAGAGCTACTCTTACGCCCCGTACGTCCCGAAGACGAGCCCCTCTTCATGGATTTCCACCAGCAGCTCTCAGAAGAGACCGTCAAAGCCCGCTATTTCGAAGAACTGACCCTAGAAGAGCGGACCGCCCACGAGCGCCTCATCCGGATTGCCCATGCCGATTACGACCGAGAAATTCTTCTCCTCGCCATCCAAGACATCTCGATCGTCGGCGCCATTCGCCTCTCCAAAATCCCCCTCACAAACACCGCCACCATCAAACTCGTCCTGATCGACAAAATCCAAAAACAGGGACTCGGAACCATTCTCCTCAACCAGATCCTAGATATCGCCAAGCTAGAGGGGATCACCGAGATCCACGTCCAAATACTCTCGAACAACATCGCCATGAAAAAAATGCTTAAAAGAGCCGGCTTCATCCTGAGCCCAAGCGAAGAAAACCCCGACATCATCAACGCCTCCCTTGCAATTTAACTCCCCCTCACTGTATTCTTAGGCTACATTTTTTTATGGAAGAGTGGCAGAGTGGCCGAATGCGTCTGTCTTGAAAACAGAAGTTGGGCAACCAACCGGGGGTTCGAATCCCTCCTCTTCCGTCCTTCATTTCCCTTCATAACTAACTCTCTCAACAGTATTTAGAACCAAATGGTGCTAAATGCTGCTTTGAGCATTCATTGCTATAAAACAGCAAAAATGCACAAAAAAGCACATTTTATGCACAGCAATCATTTGGCCTTCTCTTTTTGAGAAGAAAGAAGTGAAACCTCTCTTGAAGAGTGCCATATTTTGCATTCCTTCTTCATGGGGTTGTCAATGTTCATCTTGGGTAAGTATTGAACATATTTGTTGAAATGCTTTAGAGTAAAAATTTAAGAGAGAAAGGACAAAGAAAAACCAATGGCGCGACTAGAGCCTGGAATCAAAAAACTGCCGGGAAAAAAAGGGAATACCTACAGAGTACAAATTCGGTTGAAGGGACATCCGCACACTTCAAAGAACTTTGACAACTATGATGATGCTAAAGAATGGCGATTCAAAACAATAGAGGCAATAAAGTCGCATCTCCCCTACGAGACGACCAGAATGCGGCGCACTACTCTAGGCGATCTCATCGACAGATATATCGCCTCAGAGATGGATGAAGAATCCAGCAATTATCAAACAAGGCTTGGGCAACTCAAATGGTGGAAAGAGGAAATCGGCCATTGCATTCTGCCCAAAATCACTGAAGATCTAATTTGCAAATGTCGGGACAAACTGCTTAAAACCACAGACCAATTTGGCAGATCCCGCTCAAAAGCAACATTCAATCGGTATCGCACCTCTTTATCTTGCGTTTTTAATGTCGCCTTAAAGGAATGGAGGCTTATTCCTTCATCCCCCATAAAGAATATTCGTAAGTTAAAAGAGAACAAACCCAGATGTCGGATTTTGGACAAGGAAGAACGATCGGCTTTGCTTGAAGCATGTTCGAAAAGCCGCAATGAGTATTTGTTAGCCATAGTCCTTATTGCACTTTCATGTGGGATGCGCAAATCAGAAATTCTCGAGCTAAAATGGAAAGATACTGACCTCAAAAACCAATTGATTCACCTCGAGAACACAAAAAATGGGGATCGCAGAATCGTTCCCATGAATAATGACATCACTTCAATTCTAAGAAAACGCGCACCCAGCTCAAAGGAGAGCTTAGAGTCTTTTGTTTTTCCCGGAAAAACCCTTAGTCAACCCGTTGAAATCAGAAGCGCTTGGGAAACTGCACTGCGAGAAAGCGGGATCAAGAATTTTCGATTTCACGATCTAAGGCACTGTGCTGCAAGTTTATATATGCAGTTAGGGTACCCCCTTCAAGCCGTCTCGAAGTTGTTAGGACATCGTACAATTTCATTAACAAATATGTATTCGCACTTAGTTTTGGACCAATCTGTAGAGGCTACAGGTCGTCTTGGAGAATTTTTATCTGAGGAAATCTCAGTGTTCATTTAAGTAAGGTATTGACAAATCTAAAACAGTTATGTATATCTAGGAATTATTAGACAAAGGAGAAAAGTATGACTCAGTCAACATCCTCAAATTTTCAAGAACAAGCAAAAGAACTGCCTGGGCTTCTTTTTGAAAGGGACCAGGAAATGCACCACATCAAAAACAAGTGGAATGAAATGTTTCTAGAGTATCCCCTTAAATCCATAATTGATTTTTGGGTAAGTCAAATGATCGAAAAAAAGCAACTCAGCAAGGACACTATCTCTAACTACCGAAGATATCTAAAAGATCTGGAACAAAGAGAAATTTTGCCTGAAATTAGCGCTCATGGCTCCCCTTTCACCTTAGAAGAATTTAAACTGAATTGCCCCTTCATCCTCCAAACTCTTTTAAAGTACCCCGAACTTTCTCAACAGGAAAAGAGATTTCGCCTAAATGCCTTGGTTTCCTTTACAAATTTTTTAAATCAGATAACTTTTGGGGAAATCCAAAAAATCACAGTTCCCGAAGAGTTTGGACTCAAACAAACAATTCGCAGTCCTGCTCCAAAAGCTCTCACATTGAGCGAATGGCAATCCTTCTGGTCTGCTTTGGAAAAAATCTCACTCAGAGACTGTCTTATTGCAAAGACCATGTCCTTTACTGCGCGTCCTCTTCTTAAGGTGCTTGAACTAAAAGCAAGCAATCTTAATTTTGAGAAAAATGTTCAAGTGACCTTCACTGAAGCAGACGGACGTAATTGCACAATTCAGCTCGATTCAAAGATGAAGGAAGACTTAGAAAAGTATCTTGCAAGCATTAAGGACATTCACTCAAAGGATCATCATCCCCTATTCATCACTTCTCGGGGAAATCCTATTTACCGAACTCACCTAACTCAAGTATTTAAAAGAGCCAGCTTAGAAGCGGACCTTGGATTTTTTGTAAGTGCAAAAATGATTCAATGGTCACATGTCTATGACATGCTAAGAAGGATGAATTTCAGTAAGTCGCTTATTACTGAAAAATTGAAACTAACAAACATACCTAAATATTTGGAGGCTTAGCAATACAAACAGGAGAAAAAGGGATGCCCGTATGCGTCAACATACGGGCAAAATGGAAACAGTTAATCGTTGCTCTTTCCACTCTTAAGTATCCAAAACCGACCCTTTAGAGTCAACACAATGTGTATTGATTTTGATCGATCACGGTGTTCTTTTTGCTAAGTCTCCTCAACCGAGGATACGATATGACAGAAAATATTGATCACAAAAGTGCAAATGGAGATATCCCAACCCTACTTTCTATTAGAGATTTCTCTAAAAAGCACCCATTTATGAGCGAAAACTCCCTTCGCTGGCTGCTTTTTAGAGAACCAGAGGGACTAGAGGAATGTCTTGTAAGACTTTCAAGAAGAATTTTTATTAAAGAGCGTGAATTCTTCGATTTCCTTTCTTCGCAAAACAAAGGGAATAGGAAATGAACTCAATAGAAAAGAGCCTGGGGGCAACCAGGCTCACACAACCCCCATATTACCAGGAGGCTTCCATGAATCGAATTGTATCAGAAAAGACAATTTCTCAACACCCCCAAAGTGCTGAAGAAAAATCAAAGGCTAGAGCCGATGAGCTTCGGCGACTAGCTGAAAGCTCTTTGAAATCTAAAGAGAATGAAGATCCCTTTCTTAACCAGGAACAAATTTCGCTAAAAAATGCGATCGTTGAAGAACTCAATCAAACTCTTGCTGTTGTGCATACCTCGAGTACCTACATCCTTATCGAAAAAGATGAGATAGAATTTGTATTGGATTCAAAAACCTCCCTTTTGACTTTATATGAAAATCAACCCGTGTTGGAGCTTGCTGGAGAAAATAAAAAGCCCCCTACTAAAGCTCAAATTTGGCTGCGCAGTCCTAATAGGCGTAGCTATGACAAAATCGTCTTCAATCCCAAAATCGAGGGACATTATAGAAAGAATTACAACATTTGGAAGGGATTTGCCCTTGAGCCGAAAAAAGGAGACTGTTCTCTTTATTGGGCCCATGTACGCGATATCATCTGCTGCGGTAAGGAATCCCATTATGTCTATACACGAAAGTGGCTCTCGCGACTTATTCAAGCTCCTTGGCTGATTGACACTTCTATTGTACTTAGGGGCAAACAGGGAACTGGGAAAGGGACATTTGTCGATCCCATCGGTAAGCTATTTGGGCCTCATTTTGCTCCCCTAGCATCGCTTGATAAAATTTTGGGTAGATTCAATTCGCATCTTAAAAATGCTATCTTAATATATGCCGACGAAGCGATTTGGGGTGGCAACAAAAAAGAAGTAGGCCTTCTTAAAGCCCTAATCACAGAAAAAAAGCTATTTATCGAGGGTAAAGGAAAAGACGGCTATTGGATTGACAACTTCAAGCACTTAATAGTTAGCAGCAATGAAAATTGGGCAGTCCATTTAGATCCAGACGATCGTCGCTTTTTTGTTCTCGATGTTGCAGATGATCGAAAAGAAGACCTCCCCTATTTCAATAAAATCCATGAGCAGCTTGAAAATGGGGGTTATGAAGCCCTGATGTATGATCTTCTAAATGAGGATCTGACAGATTTCGATCCAAGAATCATGCCTGAAAACTTTTCAGGCTTTGATATGAAGCTTGAAGGAGCACCAAATGTTGATCGATTTATCTATACCTCTCTCAAGGAGGGATGCTGGGATCATGCTAATGCTTCTCCTTCAGATTCACTCAAAGATCTTATTATTGACCATTTTTATGAATGCTACAAAAACTGGTGTGAATATGAACACCTGAAAATCATGCACAAAGAAGAAGTCGGAAAAAGGCTACGAGCGATTATTCCAAAGGTAACTTCCAAAAGATCTCCAAGAGAAGAGGATCGCCAACGTCGGTCTAAATACATCTTTCCTAATTTAGAAACGTGTCAATCCTCCTTTGAAAATTTCTACAAACAGTCCCCATCAATTTGGGAGTGGTCATAGTGGTCAGGGTTGTCATGGTAAAAACTCAACTTCCTAACGAAAGTCATTTCATCATGCTGAGAAGGTTGAAAAAATGCCTCAATTTTAAATTTTACACTGACCACCATGACACCTCTGACAAAATAAAATTGGTGAAATAATGAATTTGCTCAATTTAGCTGAAGAGTTGGGATTAGAACCAAAAAAACACTCAGCCTCGCAAGGGGGAGAGTACCACTGTCCATGCCCCGATTGTGGAGGTAATGATCGTTTCATGTTTTGGTTAGGAAAAAATCGCTATTGGTGCCGTCAATGCGATGCAAAAGGCGATGCAATACAATTTTGCAGAGATTTTCAAGGACTCTCATTTTTTGAAGCACGCAATAAAGTTCATCGCGAACCCCATCAATTTAACCCTAAACTAAAGAAGACTCCTTCAACCAAGCTGTCTGATAGTTCTTCTGAAATCTGGCAGTCTAAAGCCAAGCATTTTTCAGCAACTTCTCATCAACGCCTTCTCATAGATCCTAATGCCATTGAGCTTATCCAAAAGAGAGGATTGTCCCTTGACACTATCAAAACCTGTCAGCTTGGTTGGAATCCCATAAAAAGCTTTCAACGACGTGGAGAATGGGGACTTGAAGAAAGGGAGAAGCAAAAATGGATTTGCTTACCAGTTGGCATTGTAATCCCCTCTTTTGATGCTGACATGATCCAGAAAGTCAAAATTCGAAAATCCCAATGGAAAGAGGGTGATTTATATGGAAAGTATTACGAAATTCCTGGCACGACGAATGTGCTTCCCATTTTTGCATGCGGGTCCTCTGAAATTGTAATCATTGTAGAGTCAGAATTTGATGCCATGCTAATCATGCAGGAAGCCAAAGACTTGTGTTCCTGCTTAGCCCTTGGTGGAGCACAAAAAAGGCCTGATCTTTCTATACAATCATGGTTAAAAAATAAACGCCTCATATTGTTTGCCCTAGACTTTGATGAAGCAGGAAAAAAGGAATATATCTACTGGGAAAAATACTATCCAAATCTGCGACCTTGGCCCGCCCCTGAAGAAAAAAGCCCAGGAGACTATCATGTAAATGGAGGGTCCATTAAAGAATGGATTCAAATTGGCATAAAAACCTATCTAAATAAACAATAAGGAAATCATGAATCAATTAAATGAAAACAATTATCCTGAGATCAAAAAAACTGAAGAGGAACCATCAAATTTCATTGAGTGGAAATTTCAGCTGAATGAAAAATCCGGTGAGTTGGAATTTGAATCTGCCGAATTATCCGATGGTAGCACACTCAACGAAGAAAATTTCAAAAAGGCGATCAAAAAAGCTTCTGGGACCTCTGATCCAATAATCGGAGAGCGTATCCTAAAAAAAGTAGCACGGGGACTTTCATCTGATGGTTTTGATCAACGATTAAACGAAGCTTCCGCCCTGCTCCCCTCTCTAAATCCAAAAAATGCAACAGAAGCACTTCTTCTTGGTCAATTTCTAGCTCTTCAAGATTCGGGAATGAAGTGCCTTCGCCAAGCAAATTCTCAAGATATGTTCTATCACATTGAGAAATTATTCACCTTGGCCACCAAGCTATTTAATACTGCCAATCAAACAATGCAATCTCTCGCTAAATATCGATCAGGAGGCCAGCAGACGGTTCAGGTCCTACATGTTCACAATGAAGGACAGGCGGTTGTTGCACAAAATCTCTCTCAATCTAGCAAGGGGGGTAGTAAGAAAAAAAATTCGAATGAACCCCATGGATCATTGTGAGTCAATGCACCGGAAAAAGTAAGAGGTCAGGCAAGCGCTGTCTGAAATGGGCTATCCGAGGAAAGAAGACCTGTCGAATGCATGGAGGTAAATCCAAAGGGCCAAAGACAAAGATTGGCAGAGAAAAATCACGCGCAGCAGTACTGAAACATGGTAGGTATACTCAGGAAGCATTTGAACAAAATCGAAGATGCAGAGACCTCATCCATAAAAGTAAGAATTTGATCCAATCTCTTGGTCTTGAGTAAAAATATTGAAGATGTAGAGAGTTATTGAAACTCCTCTGGGAAAAGCATCTCCTCTTTAGAAACCTTCCCTTGAGTGACCTCTTCAATCTTTTTAGCAAGTTTAATGCTTGCGTTTCTTTTTCTTGATAATATTTGTTGAAGATGACTTCTAGAAACCCCCAGCAATTTTGCAAAATCAGTTCTAGAAATTTTATTTCTCCATAAATATTCATCTAAGCTCATCAGACTTTCCACCCTGTTTACAATAAAGATACAAAAATATCTTGATTGTGATCAAGTGTCAACTTTTATGATTGCACAAATTGTGTACATATGTTAACATATTGACATCTATTTTCACGAACTATATTGAAACAAAGGAGATATTCAAATGGCAGTACAACTTAACCCACCTCCACATGCTTCGGAATCATTTTCCATTGATTCAAGCAAGTTAGACCTCATCAAAAGAACGATCTGCAAAGGAGCTACGGATGACGAGCTTCAGCTATTCATACATGCCTGCAAAAAGACAGGTCTCGATCCCTTCATGCGCCAAATATTCGCAGTGAAAAGATGGGATGCTTCTGCAAAAAGAGAAGTGATGACCATCCAAACTGGCATTGACGGTTATCGATTAATCGCAGACCGAACAGGAAAATATGCACCGGGGCGTGATACTGAGTTTGGATATGATACAGAGGGACGCCTTCAATGGGCAAAAGCTTACATCAAAAAAATGACTCCAGATGGACAATGGCATGAAATTAGTGCCATCGCTTTTTGGGGTGAATATGTACAAACGACTAGGGACGGGAAGCCCACTGTATTCTGGCAGAAGAAAGGACATATTATGCTGAGTAAGTGTGCAGAAGCTCTCGCCCTTCGCAAAACCTTTCCAGCAGAGCTTTCTGGCATTTACACCAAAGAAGAGATGTCTCAAGAGATGTGCTCTACTCCGGAAGAGCCAATTGCAACCATCAGCGTTGATGAAGCTTCTCAATTGCAAGAGATGATCAATGGAGATGCGGAGTTTGAGAACAAGCTGCTCACAAGGCTTAAAAGCGCCTTTGGATGCAATGCTCTTATCGAGCTTCCAAAGGATCAATTCGAAAATGTCAAAAAAGTTATCCGCCAACATCAGGAGGCAAAATGATCGCACTCGAGCAAAATACAGAAGAATGGTTAGAGTTTCGCAAAACAAAAATTGGATCAAGCGATGCTCCGATTATCATGGGAGAATCTCCCTGGAAAACTCCACAACAACTGTGGGAAGAAAAGATGGGACTCAGAGAGTCCTCCTATGAGAGTGCAGCTATGCATCGTGGAAAACAACTCGAACCTGCAGCTAGGAAAGCCTTTGAGAAGGAGACCGGGCTCGTTGTATGGCCTAATGTTCTCATCCATCCCGAGCATGAATTCATCATTGCCAGCTTAGATGGGATCACCATGGATGGAAAAGCGGCTGTAGAAATCAAATGCCCTGGAGAAAAAACGCATCAGATGGCTCTAAGCGGTGAGATTCCAAAACACTATCAGATTCAGATGCAACACCAACTTGCTGTCACAGGACTACAAGAGATGTTCTACTACAGTTATGACGGCCAGCGAGGGGTGACCCTTAAAGTGCAAAGGGATAATGCACTCATCAAAGCCCTCCTCGAAAAAGAACAAGAATTCTTCCGCTATATGAAAGAATCCACTCCACCAGAAACACAGCGCTCTGACCTCCCATGGCTAAAGCGAGCAGAGCAATGGAAAGCAATCCAGCTCCAAAAAAAGACTCTAAAAGAGCAGGAGGAGAACTGCCGGGCTGCGTTGATAGATCTTACTGAAAATGGGACTTCACAAGGGGGTGGAGTGCGATTGACTCAATACTCTCGGAAAGGGAGGATCGCTTATGAGAAAATACCTATCCTACAAGAGATAGATCTTGAGCCCTATCGGCAGGCAACAATTCAGGCGTGGAAAATCACGGTAGAATAGCTCTGTTAAAGCACAGATTTGAGAGAGCATTCAATAATCTGAATTAACAGGGGTAGCAAGATGACCTAGGAAATAAAAGATTTATTGATTACCTTGGGAGAAGGAGGAATGTTGATGAAAAAGGACAATGGTAAGACGTTTCAATGTTGCTGTGAGGAGTGTCTTTGCGGAGCCCATGTTGATGAAAAGGGTGTCCATGAGGGACATCATGAGCATATGGTCCAAGATTTCAAGAGGCGCTTTTGGATTTCGCTCATCTTGACGATTCCGATTTTGATTCTCTCTCCCATGATCCAGGCATTTTTAGGCTTGAAAACGCTTTTGTCTTTTCCTGGGGATATTTATTTTTTATTTGCCATTTCGAGTGGGGTGTTTTTCTATGGAGGATGGCCTTTTCTTAGAGGACTCTACGATGAACTAAAGTCAAAAAGTCCTGGTATGATGACATTGATTGCGATCGCGATCATTGTCGCTTATCTCTACAGCTCTGCGATTGCCTTTGGCCTGACAGGGAAACTATTTTTTTGGGAGCTGGTAACTTTAATCGACATTATGCTTCTCGGGCATTGGATCGAGATGAAGTCGATTATGGGAGCCGGAAGGGCTTTAGAAGAGCTTGCTAAACTCATGCCATCTACTGCTCATAAGATCATGGCTGATAAAAGTATCCAAGATGTCCCAGTATCTGATTTAAAAACTGAGGATCTTGTTCTTATCAAACCGGGGGAAAAAATTCCTGCGGATGGTCAGGTAATTGAAGGAGAGTCTAGTGTAAATGAGTCGATGTTGACAGGTGAGTCCAATCCTGTGGCCAAGTCGAAAGGGGGCGAAGCAATAGGAGGATCCATCAATGGAGAGGGTTCTCTTACCTTACAAGTAAAGAAGATGGGAAAAGATTCCTATCTATCTCAAGTCATCAATTTGGTCAAAGAAGCCCAAGAGAGCAAGTCCAAGACTCAGGATCTTGCCAATCGCGCAGCTCTATGGCTTACGATCATCGCCTTATTGGCCGGGACGGTGACATTTCTTGTATGGATGTTGTTTACAACGCAGACTTTGGCATTTGCCATGGAGCGAACTGTCACTGTGATGGTGATTACTTGTCCCCATGCTCTGGGATTAGCTGTTCCCTTAGTTGTGGCGGTATCTACAGCCATTGGAGCAAAAAAAGGGTTGCTCATACGGAATCGTGCTGCATTTGAAGATGCTCGGAAAACCAGTGCTATCGTTTTTGATAAAACAGGAACATTGACCGAAGGGAAATTTGGTGTAACAGACGTGATCCCCTATGAGGGAGATGAAAAATCATTATTGTCTCTCGCAGCATCTGTTGAAGCTCATTCAGAACATCCCCTAGCCAAAGCAATTGCTTCTTCTGCAGAAAAAACGGAGGAGGTACAGGGCTTTAAAGCTATTCCTGGAAAGGGAGCAGAAGGGAAGGTTCTTGATAAGGATGTGAAGACAGTTAGCCCGGGATATTTAAGGGAAAATAATATTTCCATGGAAGATGAAAGGATTGCAAATTTCCACTCTCAGGGGAAAACGGTTATATTTGTATTAATTAACGGAAAATTAAGTGGAGCCATTGCTCTTGCTGACATTATTCGGCCAGAATCTAAAGAAGCAATCCAAAAGCTCAAGGAAATGAAAATCCGGTGCCTGATGCTCACTGGCGACAATGATCAAGTGGCAAAATGGGTCTCTGAGCAGCTTGGTTTAGATGAATATATCGCACAGGTTCTCCCCCATCAAAAGAAAGATAAAATTGCAGAAGTCCAATCTCGTGGGTTTTTTGTGGCAATGACAGGAGATGGGGTAAATGATGCTCCGGCCCTTGCTCAAGCAGATGTGGGAATAGCTGTTGGAGCTGGAACTGATGTTGCCATAGAAACAGCAGATGTCATCCTTGTTCGGAGCAATCCCTTAGATGTGGTCCATATTGCTGAGCTTGCCCGAGCAACCTATAAAAAGATGATTCAAAATCTGATTTGGGCAACTGGATATAACGTGTTTGCCATTCCCATTGCAGCTGGGGTACTTTATAAAATGGGCATCGTCTTAAGTCCTGCAGTTGCTGCCATCTTCATGTCTTTAAGCACTGTAATTTGCGCTGTCAATGCTCAACTGCTGAGAATTTCAAAATAGGGTCGCCCATGGATAAAATGCAAAAAGTCGCCTATTTTTCTATGGAAATTGCACTCAGTCCCGAAATGCCTACATATAGTGGTGGATTAGGAGTGCTAGCCGGCGATACTCTTATAACTGCGAGTGATCTTCATGTTCCCATCGTTGCCATTTCATTGCTCCATAGAAAAGGATATTTCGATCAGAAATTGAATGCCCAAGGAAAGCAGGAAGAGGTTTATCCAGGATGGAAAATAGCAGAATTTCTCGAAGAAATGCCAGAAAGGGCTCGTGTTACGATTGAGGGAAGAACCGTTCATATACGAGCTTGGAAATTTGCTATCAAAAGCAAAAAAGACTTTGAAGTTCCTGTATATTTTTTAGACGCAGATCTTCCGGAAAATGCTGAACAAGACCGGGCACTGACCGATCATCTTTATGGCGGAGATCAAACGTATCGACTTTCCCAAGAAATCATCTTGGGTATTGGAGGAGTCCGCATTTTAAGGGCTTTGGGGTATAGCCATATCGAAAGATTTCACATGAATGAGGGACATTCTAGCCTATTAACCCTCGAGCTTTTCGATGAAATAGCGAGAAGCGAAAATAGAGAAACGATACTCCCACAAGATATTGATCGAGTGCGAAAGAAATGCGTTTTTACTACTCACACTCCTGTTCCCTCAGGACATGACCAATTTCCTATGGACCTCGTGATGCGCCTTCTTGGTCGCAAGGATATCTATGAAATGAAGGATGTTTTTTGTTGCGATGGAGTCTTAAATTTAACCTTTTTAGCGCTCAATCTAAGCCATTATGTAAATGGAGTTGCCAAAAAGCACGGAGAAACATCTCGTTTGATGTTTGCTAATTACCCTATTCATTCAATAACCAATGGAGTAAATACTCAAAAGTGGACCTGCTCTTTTTTTCAAAGTCTCTATGATAAACACATTCCAAGTTGGCGGGATGATAATTTCAGCTTTCGTAATGCTTTAAAGCTTCCTCCAGACAAAATCTGGGAAGCTCATCGGGAGGCAAAAAGACAGCTTTTTGAGTATATCTCTTCAAAAACAGGATCTAACCTTGATGTCGAGAAATGTACAATTGGATTTGCAAGACGGTCAACACATTATAAACGCTCTTATCTCATTTTTGAAAATATCGATAGATTGAAGCAGATAGCGAGCAAAACTGGCCCCATTCAAATCGTATTTGCAGGAAAAGCTCACCCACAGGATCAAGAAGGGAAATCATTAATCCAGAAAATATTTCAAATTAAAGAACAATTAAAGGGTGCTGTCGAAGTTGTCTACCTCGAAAATTATAACACTTCTTTGGCTCAATTAATGACTTCGGGAGTCGATATTTGGTTGAATACGCCCCAAATAGGTCTAGAGGCATCAGGAACAAGTGGGATGAAAGCTGCACTCAATGGAGTACCCTCTCTTAGCATTTTAGATGGGTGGTGGGTTGAAGGATGGATTGAAAATATTACTGGTTGGGCAATTAACAAAGATCCCAAATCTGGAGAAAGCAATGATACTGAAGATGGAGCTTCTCTCTTAGACCAACTCGAAAATACCGTATTACCGACATACTATCAAAATAGAGATCGATTCATCAGCATGATGCTCCATAGCATTGCTTTAAATGGGTCATTTTTTAATTCACAGAGAATGTTGTATCAATATGTAATGAATGCTTATTTTTTGTGATAAAACAATTCAAAAATCGAGTAGCCATAAAAAATGGATGAAAAGCGCCTTAAAAACATTGACGCACACTGGAGAGCTTCCAATTATCTCACAGTGGGACAAATTTACTTAAAAGAGAATCCCCTTCTAATCGAGGCGCTTGAAAAAGAACATATCAAAGCGCGTCTCCTAGGGCATTGGGGAACATCTCCAGGTCTTAATTTTATCTATTCCCATCTAAATCGACTGATCCAAGATACAAAGGCAGAATTGTTATATATCACCGGACCGGGACATGGTGGACCTGCTTTACGTGCCAATGTATTCCTAGAAGGGACGATGACCGAAGTCTATCCAGAGGTTGATTGGAGCGTTGGTGGTCTGCGCAAATTTATGCGAGAGTTCTCCTGGCCAGGAGGTGTGCCAAGTCACGTGAGCCCTCCAACACCGGGATCGATTCATGAAGGAGGAGAGCTTGGATATGCATTAGTGCATGCTTTTGGAGCCGTCATGGATCATCCTAATCTCATATCGGTCTGTGTAGTAGGCGATGGAGAGTGCGAGACGGCTCCAACTGCTGGAAGCTGGCAATCGATCAGATTCATTAATCCTGAAAGAGATGGCTTAGTTCTTCCTATATTGCATTTGAATGGCTACAAAATCTCGGGACCTACTCTTTTTGGTCGCATGGATGATGAACACCTTGCAAAACATTTTGAGGGGCTTGGATATCAAGTTCGGTTTCTTGAAGGAGACGATCCGTTCCTTATGCATAAAGCTTTTTGGGAGGGTTTGGATTGGGCCTATGAGGAGCTGAAAAAAATTAAAAAATTAAAAGGGCCTTTTAAAGAACCTGTCCCGCTGCCATTGATCATCTTACGTACTCCTAAAGGATGGACAGGCCCAAAACAGGTAGATGGTAAAAAAATAGAAGGAACATTCCGATCTCACCAAGTGCCAATATCTAATGTGATTAAAAATCCTGAACATTTGCAAATCTTAGAAAATTGGATGAAAAGCTATCGTCCTCATGAACTTTTCGATTCCCATGGGAAACCTAGTGAAAGTGTCTTAGCAAATATTCCTGATAAATCCCTGCGAATGGGTGCAAGTCCGTATGCAAATGGGGGCCTACTCTTGAAAGAGTTGAAATTGCCGAATTATAGACAATATGCTTTAGACATACCTTCTCCTGGAGCTAGTAACGGAGAGGCCACTAGGATACTTGGGAAATTTATTCGCGACATAATGAAGGAAAATTCGGACAATTTTCGTGTTTTTTGTCCCGATGAAACGAATTCGAATCGATTAAATCATCTGTTTGAGGTGACCAAACGGATGTTTATTGGAGAACCTCAAGAGGGAGATGAGGATCTATCTTCAGATGGCAGGGTTATGGAAGTTCTCAGCGAGCACCTTTGTCAAGGATGGTTGGAAGGATATCTCTTAACGGGTAGACACGGTCTATTTCCTTGCTATGAAGCTTTTGCTCTCATTGTTGATTCCATGCTTAATCAGCATTGCAAATGGCTAAAGGCATGCCTAGAGCTTCCGTGGAGAAAGCCCATAGCCTCTTTAAACTATCTCCTTACTTCTCATGCTTGGAGACAAGATCATAATGGATATAGCCATCAAGGACCTGGATTTATTGAGTCGGTCATGCAGAAGAAAAGCAGTGTAGCTAGGATTTATCTGCCCCCAGATGCGAATTGTTTACTCTCCATTGCAGATCATTGTTTTCGCAGTAAAAACTATGCAAATCTAATTATCGCTGGGAAGCAACCCATGCCTCAATGGTTGGATATGAAAAGTGCGATAGAACATTGTCAGAAAGGTTTGAGCAATTGGGAATGGGCAAGTAACGACGATGGAAACCCCGAGGTTGTTTTTGCCGCGGCAGGAGATGTCCCAACTCAGGAGATGTTAGCAGCCGTTCAATTATTAAGAGAAGATTTTCCTAATGTGAAGAGTCGAGTGATCAATATAGTTGATCTTTTCACTTTAATAGCGAACCGTGATCATCCACATGGTATCGATGAAAAAAGTTTTGATCTACTATTTACGGAAGAAAAGCCTGTGATTTTTGCCTTTCATGGCCATCCAAAAGTCATTCATGAACTTATTCATCATAGAAGGAACCCCGGCCGCTTTCATGTTCAAGGATATCTTGAGGAGGGAACGACAACAACGCCATTTGATATGGTTGTATGCAATAAAATGAGTCGCTTTCATCTAGCCATGAAGGCACTAGAGTTTATTCCTCACTTAAGAGGTGATTCTGAGAGGTTTATTGAAGAATGTGAGCGTAAACTAAAAAAGCATCGAAGCTATATTGTTGAACATGGAGAAGATATGCCGGAAATAGTGAACTGGGTTTGGAAAAATGGGTAAAGGAATTTTAGTTCTCAATAGCGGTTCTTCTTCTTTAAAATTTTCTCTTTTTCAAGAAGAAAAAGATACTCCTAGGTTTTTGGTCAAAGGAACAGTGACAAAACAAACAACTTTTTCCAATCTGGATCAAAAAAATGCCATTGAACAAGTTGTGCAGGTAATGGAACAGTGTGGGATTTCTTCATTAGCTGGTATCGGACATCGCCTGGTATTTGGAGGGAGTGAATTTTTACAACCTGTTCTCATCGATCAGGAAGTTGTCCAAAGACTTCAAGCTTTGAGTGCTTTTGCTCCTCTGCATATGACAGAAGAAATTGCCATTATCGAGATGATGCAAGAACATTTTCCAGAAGTTAAGCAAGTTGCCTGTTTCGATACAAGTTTTCATCAAAGCATGCCATTAAAAGCACAATTATTGGGTCTCCCAAGGGCTTTGCATGGGGAAGGAGTGAGACGCTTTGGCTTTCACGGCCTTTCTTTTGAATCGATAGTCGCTGAACTTAAAGATCTTCCTAAAAAAATGATTATTGCTCATTTAGGAAGTGGAGTTTCTCTTTGCGCAGTAAAAGAGGGAAAAAGCATCGATACTTCTATGGGATTGACACCATTGGGAGGTTTGCCAATGGGGACTCGTTCGGGTGATCTAGATCCAGGAGCGGTTTTATATCTATTGAAGCAAAAAAACTATTCCCCAGAAGAGCTAGAACGAATTCTCTATTACGAATCTGGTATAAAAGGAGTGTCCGGAATTAGTTCCGATATGAAAACTTTACTAGATAGCAAAGATCCATTTGCTGCAGAGGCTATGGAACTGTTTTGTTATCGAATAGCAAAAATGATAGGAAGCTATGTGATTGTATTAGATGGGTTAGATGCTTTGGTCTTTACTGGAGGTATTGGAGAGGCATCCCCAGTCATTAGAAGCAGAATTTGTTCCCAATTAAAAACCCTGGGTGTTTTTCTAGATGATAAGAAGAATCAAAAAAATGAGCACGTTATTTCCAAAAAGTTCAACTCTGTAAAAGTATTTGTCATCCCAACGAGGGAAGAAAAAATCATTGCAAAACATGTGATGCCATTTATAAACCCCATTTTAAATTAGGATTGCTCTCTGAAAATCAAATAGTTATGGAAGTTATTTCCATTAAGATTCTTTCAGATCAAGACACATGAAAATGGAGAGCGCTCATTAGGTCAATGATCGGTGGTAATTCCATCCCTTAATAGGGCTCCTTGTGTGGCCGGACCAGCGATTGATCCTGTTGGAAATGGATAGGGTCCCGGGTCTTTGTAATGATCAGTTTTCTCCCTTACTCTTAAAATATTGGCCATCCCTCCAAAGACTGTTTGACCAAATGGTCCATCGTATCCCAACATGGGAATACAATTTGGGGGGATAGGCATTCCTGTTTTTGTCATATCACGCATTCCGGTTGTTCCCATAGTCATGTATCCAGGGATCAAAGTGCGAACTTTTTCGTCAAAATCTCCAATTTTCATTCCTACCATATTCGGAAATTCATGGCCCATTTGATTCATGGTGTGATGAGTCATATGACAATGGAAAATCCAATCTCCTGGATTATTAGCTAAAAACTCAATAACCTTAGCCGCCCCCACAGGAACGAGAACTGTAGTTTCTGGAAGAAGAACTGATTTGTCTTTTGCCCATCCTCCGTCAGATCCTATGATCTTGAATGAATAACCATGTAAATGAATAGGATGATGGTCCATAGCACTTAGGTTGCCGTAGCGTACCCAGACAGTATCTCCCAATTCTGCCACAAGAGGCTCTGTTGCTGGCATCACTTTCCCATTCATTGTGAGAACGTTGAAGTCCATTTTAAGCGTATTGGGTCTTGCTGTACCGACATCAATGTTCCATTCCTGAAGCATGATGGCAAAATCCCGGTCAGGCCTTTTAGTCACATCAGGTTCTCGTTTGTGAACTAGGATCATCCCGGTTAACCCCATGCCTTCTTGTGTCATGCTATCAAAATGAGGGTGATACATGAAGGTTCCACTATTGGGAAAAATAAACTCATACAAGAAGGTCTCTCCAGGTGGAATGGGCCACTGCGTCACCCCCCCAACTCCATCCATTCCGCAAACAATTAAAACTCCGTGCCAATGGACAGTGGTTGGAGCTGGGAGTTTATTTGTCACGTAGATCCTGACTTTATCTCCTTCAGCAACCTCAATCATTGGCCCCGGGACAGAGCCGTTAAATCCCCATGTATGGATCTTGAAGTTTGGAGCCACCTCCCACTCAATCGGCTCTGCAACCAAATGAAACACTTTAACTCCATCGACCACTTTGTAACTCGCTGTTAAGCCATTCGGAACAACTGCGGGTGTATAGTCTTTATGTGGAACTCCAGGTGGCAGGTTTGCATTTTCTGCTTTCGCCCAAGGGAGAGGAGGAATTACTTCTTTACTATAGGACATGCACGGAGCGAGAATGAGAAGACACAAGATAAAAAATCTACTCATAATATTTCCTCAAGGGTATTTCAAACGGATGTTTTCCAAGAACATGGCCATTCAAAAGCGTTTGAAGTATTACTTTAGATATCCAATATTCTTGTTGCATGTGAATGGACTGAATTTTTTTCTCTAATTCCACTCGCTTTGCTGAAAGAAGATGGAAAACCCCTAATTGCATGGCATTATGTTGTAAAAGAGTGGAATGGGTGATTTCCTCAGCTAAAGGAACAATGACTTTCTCCATGTAGCGGCTTTGTCGAAAGGCATTAAGTAGGGAAAATCTCGAGGAACGGGCTTCGGAACGGATGTCGATCGCAAGAGCCGTATATTGATTCCACTCTTGCATGACTTTTGCTTGAGCCTTTGCTGAATTCGCCTGTCCAAAGTCAAATAAAGGAATCGCAAAACTGAAGGCTGGACCTACATACCACACACTATCATCTCTTTCGCTACTCACGCCTATATCGAGCAGAGGGAACACTAGCTTTGTTGTATCAATTCCAAATCCAGCAGCTGTTGCTAAAAGTCCATTATAGGCAGCTCGTAGGTCAATGCTGCTCCTAATCGCGTCATTCTCAATATACTTAAAATCCTCTTCTTCAATGGGGATCGGAGGTAGTTTCGAGGCAATTTCCCAGTTAATTTGATGTCCCCAGAGCCCCATGAGAATATTGAGCCTTTCCCGTGCTTCTAAAATAGCGATTTCTGCTGATGCTACCTCTAGTTTTGCTTGTTCATAGAGAGAGCGTTCCATTGATACTTGTAGGTCTTTTATGTTGCCCACTTCAAATAGTTTTTTGGCCGCTTCATAAGAGAGTTCCGTTGCCAAAAGAATTTGCTTTTTTAAGTCCCATATCTGTTCTGCAGCTTGGAGTCTATAAAAAGCAATTTTTGTTTCTGCGATAACGGCCAGAATCTGAGTAGTAACCATTGCTTGTGTCGCTTCCAATTCAGCCCGTGCCATTCTCTTTTTCAAGGGAATCAAAAGGATTTCCAAGAAGTTTTGAAACAAGCTGGCATCAATTAAATCCGTGACAGCTGCTTCGAGAGAAAATCGATAAGAAAATGAAAAGATGGGATTTTTAAGTAGCCCAGCCTGTGCAAGTTGTGCTTTAGCAATCCCAAGGCTTTCATAGATCGCCTGGAGATTTTGATTATTAAGCAAAGCAATTTGAACTGCAAACTCCCCCGTTAACTCTTTTTGGAGCAATTCTTCAGCTGAAATGGTCTTGACTGAATCTTGTATCGAGGCATCCCAATAGATATGTTGACCAGTGAGGTTAGTGATATCCTCGTGAACTTGTTGAAAAAGAGGTTGAGAGTTTGTATCGACTCTCATGCAGCCACTTATAAGAAGCATCGACATAAAGATAAGAGAGGTTACTTTAATGTTAGTGATGAACATGCGCCTCATCTTTTTCAATATCGCTACTTTCAGGAATATCCAATATGGATGATAACTCTATCTGAGAAACTTTTGCATTAGAGATAGCAGGGTGATTTTGAGTTTGAATGGGGATTTTATAGCTTGCACATCCCGTCATAAAAAATAGGATTAGGGTGAAAATTATTTTCATCGATAACTGAAACATGACTTGCTTTTAAAAAAAAGAAGATTTACAAGCAACATAAGAAAAGGATTAGGAAATCAGTTGAATCTTTCCTGAGGTCACTATGAAAAGAGTTGTTTTATTTTTGGGGTTGTTTTTAACCATTAAAGCATATACCTGCCCCATTACGATCACTAATGATACTGATCAAAAAATCATCATCACAGATCCTAAAGGAGCTGAGGCAATTTTTCTTGATCGGAAGGAAACTGGAGTGATTGATCCCACAATCACTCATGTGATAATGAAATACTTTCAGAACGAAAAGCTCGACATTTATTACCCCAACCCAAACCATCCAAATAACTACTATAAAAAATATAAGCTTACTGAAAAATACTGTGTCGATGATCCAAAAGAAAATGAACTCACTATCTCACAAATCAATAACTTCGTTCAAAACCCTTCTGATAGATTCAAGGTCGAAGAATTTCAACCACTGCAAAAAGATCATGAAAACGAGCATCATCATGTGTTGCATAGCCCTCTAAAAAGCACTCGTTCTAATTCCTAGTATAATCTTGAAAACAAATAGGTATATGTAGAGGGTTTACATCCATCAATCTACCCATTTATTTTCACTTGCGTTGATGCTTATTTGGACCACAATTGCATTTTTCTCCGCAAGAGCCGGATTTATTGGAACAGGAACAGCCTTGTTTTGATAAGCACCCACAGTGAGATTCTTGGGTACATTTGCAATCAGAACAGTTGCAACCTTTTGTATTCGAAGAGGCCGCAAAAACAGAAGTTGCAACGATCAATAAACTTGCAACAGAACTAGCAAAGAATTTCATGGTATTCTCCCTGTAGAGGTTTAACTCTCTATCCACTCAAAGGTGCGGTATAGTTTCTCCACATGTCAAGCCAAAAAATACGGGAATGTTACACTACCCTTTCTGAACCAATTGAAAAAGAAGGATTTTATCCAGCTTTTAAACGCAGTCGAAGACGAGTGGAGAAAGAAACCCTATCAGAGAACTAGCTCTTAAATCTTCAATCTGCACATCAATCTTTTGAGCTTCTCTTTTTTCTATGTGTTGGCAAAAGCTTCCTTTACTACTGTATATTGTAAATAAATAATGAATCCATATGATCAGGTAAAAATGGAGAAAAACAAGACCTATGGAAAATGAGAAATCTTCCCAAAAACTATCCTTACTCAAATACTGGCCACTGTTTGCACTGATTTTGGTAGCAGCGCTTGCAGCGACAGCTCTTGCAAAAACCGATCAATGGAGATTATTGGGATGGATGCATTTTTTCATGGGATTTTTTCTTTGTCAATTTGCGATGCTAAAACTATTTCATCCCATAAGCTTTGCCGACGGTTTCCAAAAATATGATCTTATTGCCATAAGAAGTCGTGCATATGCATATCTCTATCCCATAATAGAATTGGCGCTTGGCCTAGCCTACCTTTCTTTTTTCATGCCAACTCTGACCTACATTTTGACCATAACTATTCTCGGAATAGGTGCAATAGGAGTAATAAAAGCGTTGATTAAAGGGCTGGATGTGCGTTGCGCCTGTATGGGAACAATCCTTGATGTTCCATTATCTACAGTCACATTTACCGAAGATCTGGGAATGGTTGTGATGGCACTCTTCCTTCTTTTCTGGAAGTAATCAAAAAGTCTTCAAGGAGGAGGTGGACGTTGACCATAAGAAAGGTTTTACAATATCCTCTAGGGAGTGTTTATTTTTTTGATACCAATACGATGATTGCCTTTAGGAGCACTCTTTGAAAATAAATTACTTTTGGGATCTGCTTCTTTTAGACTTTTCTCAGCTTCAAGTTCATGAGCATAGTGAGCATTTGTCAAGAGAGGCCCAATTTGGAGGTTATGAAAAATGGATCAAGTGGATCGGTAATTTTCACCCCATAGTTTTACACTTTCCCATAGCCTTAATTGTCATGACGGTTATTGCAGAGCTTTTAAGGTTAAAAAATAACTCACCAATCTTTCAACAAGCTGCTCGATTTATGATTATCGCAGCAGCAATTACAGCTCTGCCCACAGCAATATTGGGGTTAGCATATGGATATGGGGCAAATTATGAAGATCCCCTTACCCTCGTTTTTTGGTGGCACCGTTTTCTAGGGATATCCACAGCAATACTCGCTATTATCACAGCTATTTTTAAAGAATTCCATGTCAGAAACAAAATGGGAGGACGAGCCTATGCAATTTCCCTTATTTTCCTTTTTATATTTGTGACTGTGACTGGCTATTTAGGAGGAGAAATGACCTTTGGGCTTTTTCATCTGCTGCCCTAAATCAAAGATCCTATAGCAGTTAGGGAGTACAAGCAAGGCATCAGTTCGATGTGGCCCTACTACCAATTGCCTCCCCTTCCCTTAAAAGCATGCCCTCGAAAAGTTTCCCGATTTCCTCGATATCAATGACTTCTGCAAAACCAGCTCTGTGCCTTCCCAAGAAACTCCAAAGAATGTTAACTAATTATTTGAGGGCAGATTTGTGGTACCATCGAAAAAAGGTGATTTTTTAAAGAAAGTTGCCTCCATTATTTTAGCGGGCGGTCAAGGCGCTCGCCTCTACCCCTTCATCGCTTATCGGTGCAAACCTGCCGTCTGTTTCGGCGGAGGATTCCGGCTTAGAGAATGGCTGATGGCGGTCGCCAGTCTCTCGACTATATTGCGAATTCTACAGCAGAATTTTTCCTGATTTTCTCTGGCGATCAGCTCATATGGACCTCTATGACCTGCTGGAGTTTGCTAAAACACAAGATGCTGATCTAGTCATTGCATCGATTGCAGTGAATGAAACAGATGCTACACGGATGAGCCTTCCTAAAGTCAGTTTTTAGCAAGTTCTCTTGGGGAATTTTTCAACAGGGCCTTGAGTAGCTTGACAATCAATAAATAAGAGATTAAATCTGAGGAAATATTCTTAACCAAAAAAAGGAGAAAATATTTATGAAAACTTGTGATCTTAGCTCAGGATGTGTAGAGACTTGCTGCAAATGTATTGTTGCGTGCGAAACCTGTATTAGTAAATGTTCAGAGAATACGGTAGAATGCACGAAAGTGTGCCGTGATTGCATAGACATCTGCTCACTTTGTATACGTTTTATGGCTCGAAACTCCCCCCTATGCGAAGAACTCTGTAAACTATGTGCTTCTGCTTGCGAGAGATGTATAAATGAATGCAGTAAGCATGAAGATGAGTGCTGTAAAAAGTGTGTTGAAGCTTGTAAAGAGTGTGTAAATACCTGTAAAACTTGTTGTAAGTGAAAAACAATTCCCATTTTGACCTCATCATCCTTGGATCAGGGTCAACTGCTTTTGCGGCTGCAATTAGCGCAGCTGCACAAGGTAAAATGGTCCTGATGACAGAAGAGCGCACATTGGGAGGAACGTGTCTTAATCGGGGATGTGTTCCAAGCAAAAATTTGATAGAGGCTGCTCATCAATGGCATAATGCTGCAAATTCCCGATTTTCTGGGATCTATACTAAGCAAGAACGCCTTGATTTCAAAGAGCTGATCGATCAAAAAGATGAAATCATCTCTTTCATGGCTAAGGGGAAGTACAAGAGTATTGTTGATCTGTCAGAGAAGATTAAAATCACTACAGGACACGCCTCTTTTATCGATTCTCATTCCATCGAAGTAAATGGAACTCATTTCACCGGCGATCAAATCTTAATTGCTACAGGTGCTCAGCCTGATATTCCAGATATTCCTGGATTACCAAATACTCCTTATTTGACAAGTGACCTCTTGACAAGAGATGAAAAACAAGAGCTGAAAGAGGTGCCTGAAATACTTATCATTATTGGGGGTGGTTACATTGCATTAGAACTAGGTCAAATGTTTAAACGATTCGGAAGCAATGTGATTATTTTAGAACGTTCGGATCACATCCTATCGAAATATGAACCTGAAATCGGGATTGAGCTACAAGACCTTTTGATCAAAGAAGGCGTGGACATACGGGCAAAAGTAGAGATTATAAAAGTTGAGAATACTCCTAAGGGCATAGATGTCCAGACATCCTCTGGGAGAATTCAAGGAACTCATTTGCTAGTTGCTACGGGAAGACGGCCAAATACCGATAGTATCGGCTTAGAGAGGATAAATCTTAAGATCGATAAAGAAGGGTTTATTCTCACTGATGATCATCTTCGCACAAATGTTTCTCACATATGGGCAGCTGGAGATGTGATTAAAGGGCAAATGGCCACACCTGTTGGTGGTCATGATGGCTCTATCGTAGCTCACAATGCTTTCTCTAGTGTAAATCGTCGGATGGATCATAGTCTTATCCCTCGCGCCATTTTTACAGATCCACAGGTTGCTGTTGTTGGCCTGTCCGAAAAGGAGGCTGAAAGTCAGGGCATTCAATGCCGCTGCAGCGTGGTTTTATTGAAGCATCTTCCAAGAGCAGTCGCCATTCGGGATACAAGAGGGCTTATAAAGATGTTAATAGAAAAATCCAGTGAGCAGATAATTGGGGTCTCAATTCTTTCTCCTCATGCCTCTGAGCTTATTCATATGGCTGTATTGGCAATAAAAGCAAAGATGACAATTGATGATCTGATTGATACGATTTTTGTTTATCCTACATTCTCTGAAGCTCTTAAGCTTGTAGCGCTATCTTTCAATACAGACGTCAGCAAGTTATCTTGCTGTGCAGAAGGATTTCAAAGGAATAAGTGACAATGAACAGTTTTTGGAAGAGACATATCGATAAATTTGGAGTAATTGGCTCTCTCTTTTCTGTTTTATGTTGTATAGGGGCACCAGCCATAATATCTCTAGTATTTGCAATAGGGCTAGGGTTTTTAATAAATGATGCAATCCTTATTCCACTATTGGCCATATTTCTAGTCATCACTTTAGTCGGCTTATTTTTTGGAATGCGAAGGCAAGGAAATCCATGGGCATTTATTCTAGGTATAGTCAGTGCTATAATAACTTTCTTCTTCATCGCTATTATATTTAATAAAATTCTTGCCATTGTTGGTGTAGGAGGCTTGGTTCTGTCTAGCTTATTAAATTTTCTGCTTCAAATTAAAAAAAAATAGACTCGAGCAGTTTTTTTGAAGCTGTTCAATTTAGTGTTTGTCCAGCTACTTGGACAACTTATTTAGTTTCACTAACACTATAATTGAAAAAATAACAAACCAAATAGCTAAAGCAATGGGAAGAATCATCATATTTTTCTTATAGATCTGTTTCTATAAAAGATTCAATGGAAAAGCTGATTTATCTCGTATTTTTTTAGCATAAATTTTGGCCTTGTTGAAAAATTCCCCAGCAAGCACTTTAACTAACGAGGAAAAGAACGAGGTAAATAAAGCTGATCCCGCTAAAAATCAGAGAGAGAGAGCGTTTGGGCTTTTCCATGAGAGCCATGGGGAGAAGGTGACTGAAAATGAGGAAGAGAAGAGCAGCCACCGCAAAAGAAAGAAGGTCATTGATCCATTCCATGGGGATCGATTGGACAAATACTCCAGACAGGTATGCACCGAGAAGGAGAATGCCCGTCATCACAACACCCAATCCAAAGCGCTTTTGGGGAGATACGTGACTTGTCGATAACTTTGCCGAAATGGACAAGCCACAGATAAAGTTACAAAGACCGAAGGAAACGGCAATCATCACGAGAAAGGAAGCTCCAGTATGGGCTGCAATTCCAATCAGGATACCTGTGATAGCAAATTCAATATAGTAGGGAAAAAGGAAGCTGTTTAATGGAGGAGCTTTATTTCCCTTTTTAGCAGGCTGGATATTTTCGATTTGCTGAATGAGCAGCATGAAGAGAAATCCCACAATGAAACTCACCAAATAACTGATCTTTACCCCCGAGCTTAAAACTCTGGGCATTAGATCGAGGAGAATGCTTCCAAGGATAAATCCTGAGGAGATCGCCTGAATTGAGCACTTGGTCCCCATCGATACCTTCATGGGAAGGTAGAAGGCGGTCCAAACCGTAAAGAAGGGAATCAGGGTTACTGTAAGAGCAAGTGTAATCGGGTCCATAATTCCTATATATCATTTTCAAGAAAAAATTATCATTAAAATTATTTGAAGTTCGAATCTACGAAAGGTAAGCTGATCCGAGGAGACTGACGTCTCCCGATTCCAGGACCGGCCTTCGGCTTCTTGTCCAAACAGAAACTAAACTCTCGAACCTTCTCGACAACTTCTTTGGCAATACCCGCATCCATTTTCTCTCATTCGCTGATCAATAGCACACCCCGCCTCTGAGGACGCGATTTGACAAAGCGAGGTGAGGTGAAAGAGGGTCGCAGGGGACTTTTTGATAGAGTCACGGTAGATTTTACTACAATTTAGGTAAAACCTCTGGTTGGTCTGGGTAATCACTACGTTTTACAATAACAGCGACTCGATAGTACTGGCCTAAATATTTGGCAAGTATTCCACCTAGTTTGCCTTTCAATGATTCGTAGTGGATCATTTTAAGAGCGGGAATAGGAGAGAGAATTGAGCCAAGATTTCTAGTGATATCTGCAAAAACGCATCTTTTAAAGTCATGAATCAACCGTTCATGACTAGCTATTTTAAGGATGTTCTGGCTTTGGGGATTGACATATTTATTTACCCCAATATACCATACGGGGGTAGGGTAAAAAACAAAATTTGAGAGTTTTTATGTCGGATAAAGCTTGTTGCACTCATCAAAAAAATCAGCACCCTTCTCATCATAAGCAGTTGCCCCATCTAAACAGAGTAAGCGGACAAATAGAAGGGATTAAAAAAATGATCGCAGATGGAAGATATTGTCCTGAAATTTTAACTCAATTACGGGCTATACGATCAGCTATTAAAAGTATTGAGCTGAATATCTTAGATACACATCTATCTTCTTGCGTAGCTCAAGCTTGCCTTTCTCAAGATAATGAAGAACAGAGGAAGAAAATTGATGAAATTCGTGAACTAATTAAAAGATTCGAATGAGTGGGAGACGGCTTTGTTGCATAATTCCTTGAAGGCCCGATCCTCTCTATAATTTCGCCGTCTAGCTGGTCATTTTATAGCTCTCAGGCATCCCCAACTCTGTCATTTTGTTCAGAGCTTGCAGTTTAACCATAGCTTCAGTCACCTGATTTTCCCAGATCCTTGAACACAGTTTCCCTCCCGTTGTCGTCTTTAGGCGGAACATGAAGGTCTCCACCAAGGATCTCTTATGGTATCCGCTACTCTCTTTCCAGAGCTTCCTACCTTCTTCTCCTCCCGTTCGGATCTTCTCCACCGCGTCATTTCGCTCCACTAAGCATGCAGGCGGATCTCTTCTGTGGACTCGGGCATTTTTTGGAGGTGGGATGATTTGCCTACCTCCTTTATCATGGATTGCCATACGGCAATCTTGTGTGTCGTAAGCTCCATCACCATAGACGTCTCCGAGAGACAACTCTTGAAGGTGATCCATCATTTCACACATCACAGTATCGTCGGTTAAGGAATTTGAACTTAGAGCCCCCACAATGATTTGTCCTGTGTCTGCGCACATGCCAACATGGAGTTTTCTCCAGATTCTTCTCTTAGAGTACCCATGTTTACGCGTCTTCCACTCACCGTCACCAAAGACTTTCAGTCCTGTAGAGTCGAAAATAATGTTCAGGGGCTCGCCGGGGTTAAGCGACTTGTTGAAGGGGATACTGAGTTTCTTTGCTCTCCTACAAAAGACTGAGTAATGGGGGCAATCGAGATCGAGTCCCAAGATCTCGATGAGCGATTCAACAAAGCCCTGCAGCTGCCTAAGTTTACAATGGAAGACTGCTTGGATCATCAGAGCACACAAAATAGCATCATCGGAATACAATTTTGGGCGACCAGGCCCTTGTGCAGGCCCTTCTGAGTACCATTTTTCAATCACCTCAGGGCTGAACCAAAAAGTGATGCTTCCCCTATTTTTCAGAGAATGGTTATACTGTTGCCAGTTGCGAATGCGGTATTTGTCTTTCTTTTTGGAGGGATGAGTATCTTGCTTGACGGCCATTTTGAACCTATGGTTTTTAGTTTTGGTAAATCAAAAATTTTATAGATTCTTCGGCCTTTCTGGCAAGACTCACCTCATTCGCAGCTATTTATGCAACAAAGCCGTGGGAGACTAGAATGACACCAACTAAAATTATCATTAGTCCTACAATCTATTATAACTCCTTAAAAAGAGCAACATTGTTTGCTGGTTATATTGGGGCCTTTTTTTTAGGGGTGGGATTTTTTAACTTCGCACAGCATCTTAGTGCTAACTACAGTTATAAAAGCCCCCAATTTACTCAAGAACAACACTGTGGATGTGGTCATAACTGCTCATGTGGAGTTGGCTGTGTTTGTAAAACTAAGATAGTCCGAAATTGAAAAGAAGGCTATTTTTTAAAACCAAAACAAAGGAGATAAATATGAAATTGGTATTTAGTTTTTTAGGGGCTTCACTTATGGCTGTCGGTTTTCTTTCCGCTGCACCGAATCAAAAAATGCCCAATTGTTCTTGTCAGAATTGTAAATGCACGTCAAATAGTCACTGCGGATGCATGTCTAAGTCAGGCAAGCGCTCTTCTAAAGCTTGCCAATGCGGAGAAAATTGTAAATGCGGCAACAATTGCTCTTGTGGAAATAACTGCAAATGTAATTAAAGATGCATCACAATTATTTCAACATCTAAAAAGATTAAAAAATGCCCGATCATAAAATCGGGCATTTTCTCTCTGAAATCTGAATACAATAGATAATTAGTATATTGAAGACTGATTCCGCCAAGATCGTCATCTCTGGTACCGAGCACCCTGACTGGAGATCTCCCCATTTAAAGTGGACAACCCTGTCTGACTTCTAAGACGAGGACAATCAACTCTAAAAATCAGTATAAATCGATTTGCCTAGGCCATTTTTTTTGACCATCATCAGTATCAAGATAAGTCCTAGGAGGATGCCTGAATATTTGGCTTTGTCTTCCATGCGAATTTTTAGGGCAAATCGAAACACTGCCAGCCTCCTCCGAGCGCTTTGTAGAGTCCCACGAGTTGAACCATAAGAGTTCCTTGACTTTCAATCATTTCTTCTTCTGAAATATAGAATGTGTCTTCTGCTTCGAGGACATTGTCGAACGGAACGAGCCCAGCAAGATATCGATCCATAGTGAGTTCAAGAATATAAGAATTTGAGGCGAGTTTTTCTTCCAGGTTTTCAAGGCGGCTTTCTTCTTTGAAATATCCTATCAAGCGGTCTTCCACTTCTTGAAGGGATTGGATAACGGTTTTTTCGTATTTGAGAATCGCCTGCTTTTGGATCTCTTTTTCTACTTTGATCTGCGTTATGAGGCGTCCGCCCGTGAAGAGATTCCAAATCATATTGGGACCAATAGTCCAAAAACGTGATGGCCAAACGAGAAAGTTGCTGATGTCGTTGGACTGAAAGCCAAAATCTCCGATGAGGGAAAAACTGGGAAAAAGCCCTGCAATGGCTACTCCAATGCGTGATGTTTGTGCAGCAAGTTCTCGATCAGCTCGACGAATATCTGGGCGGCGACAGAGGAGGGTCGAAGGGAGATCATTGGGGATGACTCCTTTGGCTTTGGGGATTTCTCCAATGCCGATTTCAAAATTTTCTGGGGGTTTTCCAAGGAGAATAGCTAGGCCATGAAGGGTCTGTTTTAGTTGCTTTTCAAAGCGTGGGAGGCCAGCTTGGCTTCCATCGAGTCTTGCTTTTGCTTGTGCGACATCAAGATGAGAAATGAGTCCAGCGCGGTATCGCACTTCGGTTAGCTCGAGGAGTTCAGCTCGCCGGTTGATCTGCTCTTTTATTGCTCGAATCTGTTGTTGAAGGGAGCGGATGTCAATGTAGGTTTGGGCGACGTCGGCTATGAGGGAAATTTGGATATCGAGGGCATCCTCTTGGCTTGCTTCGAATCCCCGATAGCCTACTTCGGCCCGTCTTCGATTTTTTCCCCAAAGGTCAATTTCCCAAGAAGCATCAAAACCGAGTTGATAGAAATTTATAATGGGAGGTCCAGAAAAATCGTTGAGCGGAATATCTGTTGCACTGCCTGTTTCCAATGTCACGTCTTCACTAACGTTTCCACTACGCCGGGCCCTTACTTCGATAAAATTAGCTTGAATTTGAGGATAGAGAAAAGAGCGGTCAATTTTATAGCGGGCGCGAAATTCTTCGATTTTGAAAAGGGCGATATTCATATCATAGTTGCAAGAAAGGGCTTCATCAATGAGTTCGCTGAGCATTTTATCATGGAATTGCTCCCACCAAAGAGACAAACACATTTCTTCTTGTTCCTGGGGGGCTTCTTCAAATTGATGAGGAACCCAAACGGTTGGGGTCTCATGATCGGGGCCTAGGGAACACCCTGAAAGAATAAGAAAAAAAATAAAAAATTGCTTCATAGGCCTTGGGATGGCTTGGTTTCTATGTAGATGTCAAGCAATGGTCCAAGATAGGCGGGAAGATTCTTCTTGTCAAGGCGATAGCAAATTCCGGTGAAGAGGGACCCGATTGCTTAGAGGATAAGGAATAATTACTGCTCCGCTTGTTTATTCATTTGTTTGTTTTCACTTTTAAAAGCATGCATTTTCCAAGCTACATAGATAGCCGGGATCACAAAGAGAGTGAGAAGGGTTAAAGAGACAAGTCCTCCCCAGAGTGGCATTGCAATGCGTCTTGCGATATCTGATCCCACTCCTTCGCTGATCATAATAGGGACCAGACCAATGATGTTTAATCCAATAGCCATGATAAAGGGACGGATGCGCAAAGACGCTTGGCTTAAAGCCATGGTTGGAATATCTTCAGGGGATTTGATTTTGCCCTCTTTCAACCATTTCTTATATCCCTGCTCCAAATAGACAACCATAATCGCAATGGTCTCGGCTGCAATTCCAAGAAGGGCAATCATTCCAACCCAGACGGCAACAGAGGTATTGTAATTGGCGAAAAACAAGAAATAGATCGCTCCAATGGCCGCAAAGGGAACAGATAACATGACGATGAGTGTGGGAACTATCGCCTTGAAATTGATATAGAGGACAATCAAGATTAGAAAAATGGTAAGAGGAACCATGTAGGTCAAAAGTTTTTGGATTCTTTCAAGGTACTCATATTGGCCTGTCCATTTTAAAAAGTAGCTTTCGGGAAGCTTTAATTCTGAAGCCAAGATTTTTTTGGCCTGGTCAACATAGCCTCCAAGATCCGAAGTGTCGAGGTCCACATATACCCATCCGGATAGATACCCCATTTCATCTTTGATCATAGAGGGTCCCATCGTAACTTTGATTTGACCAAGCTGCCCAAGAGGTACATGAGCATATTTTTGTAGTTGATTGGTTCCTTCCATCATTGCCATGGCTTTATTGATAGGAACTAAAGCCTGTTCTAAAGCAAGAGGATCGCTTCGAAGCCCTCTCGGGTAACGAATATTAATCGTATATCTTTCTCTTCCTTCAATCGTTTTGGTGACATCTTTCCCCCCAATGGCACTTTCTATAAAGTCCATGACGTCAGTGATTGTCAGGCCATAGCGAGCAAGTGCTTCTCGATTGGGTAGATAGTCGATATAAAAGCCCCCCGTCTCCCTTTCAGCATAGACGCTTCTTGTCCCAGGGAGGTCTTTTAAGATTTTTTCTATCTGGATCCCGATATTATTAATTTTTTCCAGGTCATCGCCAATCACTTTTATGCCCACAGGGGTTCGGATTCCAGTCGTTAACATGTCTAAACGAGCTTTAATAGGCATCGTCCAGGCATTCTGTACCCCCTTAAAATTAAGCTCCGTATTCATCTCTTCAATGAGCTTTTTCTTTGTCATCCCCTTTCGCCATTTAGACTTAGGGTGAAGAACGATCATTGTCTCAATCATGGAAAGAGGGGCAGGATCTGTCGAAGTATCGGCTCTTCCCACTTTCCCAAAAACCCTTTTGACCTCAGGAAATGAATAGATGATTTTATCTTGCTTTTGGACCAGTTCTCTTGCAGCTTCGATGGATATTCCCGGTGTTGTAATCGGCATGAAAAAAATATCTTCTTCATCAAGTGGGGGCATAAATTCTGAGCCCAATCGAAGATAAAAAGGGACAGCAGACAGGATAAGAGCGAGGCATGAGAAGATAATGGTTTTTCGGTACTTTAAGCTAAATTTTAAAAGAGGGCGGTAGCCAGCGATCAGTCCTTTTGTGATTGGATTTGAAAGCATGGGGCGGATTTTTCCTTTGATAAAGGTCACCATTAGTGCAGGGACTAAAGTAATCCCAAGAAGGCATCCAAAAGCCGTGGAGAAAGTTTTGGTGAATGCTAGAGGAGAAAATAGCTTTCCTTCTTGTGCTTGAAGGCTAAAAACGGGGATAAAAGCTAGAACGATAATGAGTAGCGATGCAAAAATACTTGGACCGATTTCTTTGGCTGATTCGATGATGACTTCTTGGCGAGAACGATTTTCTTTATTTTCCTCTAGTTTTTGGTGGGCATTTTCCGTCATAATGAGAGCAGAATCCACAACATCCCCGATCGCAATGATGATTCCTGCCAGGGACATAATATTGGCAGAAAGGCCCATGTAGTACATCGGGATGAATGCCAAGAGAACAGCAATGGGTAATGTAATTATGGGAACCAGAGAAGAACGGAAGTGAAATAGGAAAATTAGTATCACAATAAAAATTAAAAGGATCTCTTCTCCTAAAGCTTCGAAAAGAGTAAACATGGAATTTTTTATGAGCTTGGAGCGATCATAGGTTGTGACAAGTTTTACTCCTGGGGGAAAGGCTTTTTCTACATCTTTGATTTTATCCTTTATTCCTTTAATGACTTTTAAGGGGTTTTCTCCAAAGCGCATGACGACAATGCCACCGACCACTTCTCCTTTTCCATCCAATTCAGTAAGACCTCTGCGGATATTGCCACCTATTTGGACATTGGCAATATCGTCAATCGTAACAGGACTGCCCATCTGATCCGTGCCAACAACGACCTGTTCAATCATCTTTGTATCGGTGATATAGCCGCTACCTCTTACGGCATATTCATGCTGGGCCATTTCAATGACTCGTGCTCCAATATAAAGGTTGGATTCTTGGAGTCCTTTACGTATTTGGTTCATTGACAGTCCATAAGACTGAAGTTTGACTGGATCAATTTCGACTTGATATTCTTTTTGATACCCGCCGATGCTTGCGATTTCAGCTACGCCCGGGACAGCCGCTAGCCAATAGCGCAAATACCAGTCTTGGAAACTACGCAGTTGTTGCAGATCTTGCGTGCCGGACTCATCAATGAGGGCATATTCAAAAACCCATCCAACACCTGTTGCATCAGGGCCAATTGCTGGAGCTACTCCTTCTGGCATCTGCGCCTGCAAAGGGGATAGATATTCTAAAGTACGGCTCCTGGCCCAATACATATCCGTTCCTTCTTCAAATAGAACATAGATAAAAGAAAATCCAAACATAGTGAATCCCCGGACAACCTTGACTTTAGGAGCACTTAGAAAGGCAGAAACAATGGGATAAGTGATTTGGTCTTCGATGATGTTGGGACTTTGACCTTTCCACTCGGTCATAATAATGACTTGGGTATCAGATAGATCAGGAAGGGCATCCATGGGAGTTTTTCGAATGGCATAAAAAGACCACACGATAACAAGAAGGGTGGAGAGGTAGATGATAGAGCGGTTTTTTGCGCTCCATTCGATAATTTTCTGAATCATAATCTTTTTAGTGTCCCTTCATGACTCCACCAATACGGCTTTCTGAATCGAGCAAGAATTGTGAGCTTGTCACCACAACCTCGCCTTCTGAAACTCCTGAAAGCACTTGAAAATAGCCATCTGCCAGATATCCAAGCTCAACCTCTCTTGGGGTGAAATGGCCCTTTCCTTCATCAATAAAAATGATTTTTCTAAGTCCTGTGTCGATGACGGCATCTTGGGGGATAGCAAGCGATCTGCCCATATCAACTTTGAGTTCAACGACTCCATACATGTCTGGCTTGAGTAGATACCTCAGGTTGTCTACATCGATCCGAACCTTAACATTGCGTGTTTTAGGGTCTAGGACATAATTGATGAAAGAAATAGTTCCTTTGAAATGCATCGTTGGGAAGGCTGTGATCGTAAAATCGACGTCCTGTCCCATCTTCATCAGAGAAATATCTTGCTCATAGACATCTGCCATGACCCAAACCCAGGAAAGATCGGCAATAGTGAAAAGATCAATACCGGGCCCCACATTTCGACCGTAAAAGGCATTTTTTTCTAAAACAATGCCATGAACGGGGGAATAAAAAGTCAGGGCATAGGAGGGTTTTTTCGTGTCCTGGAGGCGCTTTATTTCTTCACGCGGAACATCCCAGAGCTGTAGCCTTTCTTTTGCAGCCCTTAAAAGCTCTTGATTGGACTCATTTAGCTCCTCGGCAAACATCCCCTCAGGAGAGATTTTGGATGATTTTAAGGCCAAAAGATATTCTTCCTGTGTAGCGTAAAGCTCTGGGCTATAAATGCTAAATAAGGGCGCATCCATTGGGACGGGCTTATTCGTAAAATCAACATACAGCTTGTCTATCCAGCCCTTAAATTTTGTTTGGATTTTGAAAATTCTTCTTTCGTCGACATTGACGATGCCTACCGTTCGAATAGAGCGGATGAGATTTCTTTGCATAACTGCTTCTGTTGTTACTCCGTAGAGTTGAAGACGTGAGGGCTCGATGTAAACGGGAGATAATTTTTCCATTTTACCAGAATTAGAGACCTCTTCTTTTTTGTCTTTATGTCCATACGTTTCATGCTCTTTGTTATTTGAACATCCGCAAAATAAACAAATTAGACAAAAGTAAACTATTTTAATGAAGCGCACTTTATTTCCTCCAAATAGATGCCGATCGTTCTTTCCAATTCGGCAAGAAAAATCTCGCGTTGAGCCCGCGCATTTTCATATTCAAGCTGATAGATATAATATTGCCTAATCGTATCGAGAAGGGTTAAGAAGTCTCCCCGCCCTGCTTTGTATTCAGATTTCCCCGACTCAAGACTTTCCAGAGTTTTAGGCAAAATTCCAGTTCTGAGTAGCAAAATTCTCTCATCGAGAGAGGAAACTTCTGCAAGAATTTCCCTGATTTTTCCTCGGATCATCGATTTTAAATTATCGAGTTCATCACAATGAGACCTGGCAAGGGCTTTAGCCTGCTGCACATCCCTTCGTTGCTTCCAGGGGATCCAGATCGGGAGATTGATCCCAACAGCCACACCCCACGCGGTGTCATTGCTGGCAATTCGATGGTCAAAACGACTCGAAACAGTAAAATCAGGGTAATAGTCCTTTTTGGCTAAATCTCTGCGGTAGTTTTGCTCCCCTATTTTAGCTTCAATGCCTTGAACTTCAGGATTATGTTGATAGGCGATGCATTCAAGCTCCATAGGACACAAGGAAATGGAAGAGCTAAACATTGCTTCTGGGATACCTAATGGGGCTTGGGAGGGGCGGTCTAAGATTGCATTGAGCATGGATAGCAAGCGATCTTTATTTGCATTCAGCTTAAGCTTTTCATCATCGAGGATCTGCAGTTCAACCTGAGCTTTGACAGCTTCAGAGAAGCCATCTTCACCTGTCCGATATAAAGACATGGTCTGTTGGACAAATTCAGAAACAATTTGTCTATTTATTTCATTGATTTCTAATGCTGATTTATTAAAATAAAGCTGAAAAAATATCTTCTTCGATAATAATATCAACTCTTGGATTGTTGATAACTTTTCACTTTCTAGAAATACAACCTGTTGCTGAGCAATTTTGCCCTTTAGAGATAACTTCCCTGGAAAGGGAAATTCTTGAGTCAATGTAAAACGGGTTTTGGGAATAAAAATGCTATTTCTTTCTGAACCGAAAGGTTGATCATGTCTCATCACACTAAAAAAGGGATCTTCTAAGATTTGGACTCGCTTCTGAAAAAATTCTGCAGCATTGATTCGTTCTTGAGTTGCTGATAAGTCTGGATTGCGCTGTAATACCTCGCAAATGAGAGTGGGCAGTTCTAATTTTGAATGGGTTAGACATTCTTCCGCGGCTAATAAACCACTAAGAGAAAAGGTAAATAAAAGTGATAAAAACCGTAATTTCATTTGTGCCAAGACTTAAAAATCCTATTAACTACCCCTCCTAATATTCCTATACCAGAAGCAATGACTAAAATCACCCCCCATTCTACTAATCCAAGGGGAGTAGTTCCGAGGACCCTCTGCAAAGGAGGGAAATAGATGGCAACAAGCTGGATAGCTAAGGAACTAGCCAAAGCGCCAAGGATCCAAGAATTGGAAAGAAATTTGATGTGGTATTGAGATCGAACCATTTGCACTCTTAGTAACTCTACGACCACCAAGGTTGTAAGGGCCATCGTATGAGCTAGTGAAGCACTTTGCCTGAGGCCAAAATGGCAAGCAGCTAGTGTACCAATAGCAATTAGACTACTGATTATAACCAACTGAAGGGTAAATCGAGGAGTTAGGATCGGTGTCTTAGGTTTTCTAGGAGGACGCTTCATAGCCAGAGGATCTACTGGATCCATAGCCAATGCCACAGCGGGCAGACCATCCGTCACAAGATTTAAATAGAGCAACTGGACAGCAGTTAAGGAGACAAAGGGATTTCCTTGAGGATCCTTGAACCCTAGAGAAATCCCAATAAAAATAATTAACAACTCGGCAATATTTGAAGATAACAAATAATTAACGAACTTAATTATATTATCATAAATCCCCCTTCCTTCTTCAATAGCATTTACAATTGAAGCATAATTATCATCCGTGATGATCATGTCTGCTGCTTCTTTGGCGACATCACTGCCTTTGATCCCCATCGCAATTCCGATGTCAGCTTCTTTAATTGCAGGTGCATCATTCACTCCATCTCCTGTCACAGCAACGACTTCATCGATACTTCTCCAGGCCTTAATAATGCGCAATTTGTGGGCAGCAGATACCCGAGCATAAATGCTGGTATTCTTTAAGGATTCCTTAAGTTTTTCATCATCTAATGCTTCAAGCTCAATTCCGCTGATTGCTTGTGACTCTCCTTCAATCAACCCAAGTTCACGCCCAATAGCTATCGCCGTTTCTTTATGATCTCCGGTGACCATTACAGGAAATACACCAGCTTCTTTGCTTGATATAATAGCTTGTTTGACTTCCGGCCTCGGGGGATCCATCATTCCTACAAGGCCTACAAAAATCAGCTCTTTTTCAGGATCTTCTTCTATTGGTGCCTCGCGATATGCTAATCCAAGGACACGATAAGCTTGAGAGGCTAAAATGCGATTAGATTCTAGAATCTTATCCTTAAATGTTGAATCAAGAGGGATGATTTGATCATTTTGGACAAATGAGTTACTCAAATTTAGAATGATGTCAGGAGCCCCCTTTGTGAAAAGAATGTTCCCTTGCTCCGCCTTCCTTAAAATGCTCATACATTTGCGTTCAGAGTCAAAAGGAAATTCCTTAAGAATAGGGGCGTTTTTTTCGAGTTCTTGTTTATTTAATCCCGCCTTTTGTGCCAAAACAATAAGAGAGCCTTCAGTTGGGTCACCTGTAATTTGCCATCCTTGGTCGGTTTTATTTAAATTGGAGCTATTACATAAAACACCTATCTCGAGTAAGCGCTTTAAATCTGGAAAATCGTCCATTTTAATAGGGGAAGCGTCCATTTCAATATTTCCCTCAGGAATATACCCTGATCCTTGAACGTCAATCCATTTATCATCGATCCAAATTTTTCGGACACACATTTCATTTCTTGTTAAAGTCCCCGTTTTATCTGTGCAGATGACAGTTGTACAGCCTAGGGTTTCCACAGAGGGAAGCTTACGAATCAACGCTTTTCTTTTGACCATTTTGCGCACACCCATAGCCAAGCCGATTGTAACAATTGCGGGTAATCCTTCGGGTACGGCTGCAACAGCAAGGCTTGTTGCTATAAGAAGCATGTCAATAAAATTAATACCTTTGACGATTCCGATTAGAAATACGACTAAGACTATTCCTAAACAAAAAAACACTAAATGATGACCCAATTTTTTGAGTCGAACTTGAAGAGGAGTTGGTTCTTCTTTGTGCTCTGTGAGTAGAGAAGCAATTTTACCCAATTCGGTTGAGAGACCAGTTTCAGTCACGAGCAAACGTCCTTTTCCCTTAAGGACATTAGTGCCCATAAATCCCATATTTTTCCGATCCCCAATAGGAAGATCCTCTTTTGCAAGCGGAGTAGTAATTTTATGAATGGGAAGGGATTCTCCAGTCAGTGCTGCTTCTTGAGTAGACAGCTGGGCAGAGTAGATCACCCTGCCATCTGCCGGAATAATATCGCCATCTTCAAGATCCACTAGATCCCCAGGGACAAGGCTTTTTGTTGGGATGGTCTGGAGGCTACCATCGCGAATCACCCTACAAGTAGGAGAGGAAAGCTTTTTTAAACTGGCAATTGAACGCTGTGCATTGAATTCTTGGAAAAACCCTAAAACTGCATTTAGACAGACGATAGAGGCAATCGCGATAGCATCTACCCATTCTTCAAGAAAACCCGAAAGAAAAGCTGCTGCAATAAGAAGCCAAACAATAAAACTTGAAAATTGATTCAAAAACAATGTTAAAGGAGAAGCTAATTTAGGCTCCGGTAATTTATTTTCGCCATATTTGTTTAATCTCTCTTCAGCTTCAGCTTTAGATAGTCCTTTTTCAAGATCCGAACTTAAAACTTTGGAGACCTCTCCCTCATTCAATCCCCACCAAAAATGCTTATCTTCCATCTAACTCCTCCCTACTGACTTTTAATATCAGGTTTTTTTTTAAAAGAGAGACTTTTTATTGCTAATGAAGAAGGGAAACGGGCTATTTCAGTTTGAGCTATAGAACTCAGAAGGACGGTTGGATGCTCTCAGCGCTTGAAAATTAAGCACATTTTATGCACACTAAGCAACAATAGTCAGCAGCAACTCCCTGAAAGAGACTATTCTCAAGAGATCGGTTCCCATAGGGAGAAGTTGTTGTTGATTATTGAAATTTGTTGAGAGGTTTAGTTTTACCTCGGACTTGAAAACAGAAGTGCCGCAAGGTACCGGGGGTTCGAATCCCTCCTCTTCCGATGCTTCGCTCGGAAGAGTGAGGGTTCGAATCCCCGGAGGGGGTTTGCACCGAGCGATCAGCGAGTAGATGATTGCGTAGCAATCAGCCCAAAGGGCCGAAGGCGTAGCCTTCAGTCCATCCCTCCTCTTCCGAAGGGCGCCCATAGACCGGCCCTGATCGACGGGAGACGCTAGTCCCCGCTGAAGGGCGACTCCTGCTACAAAAGGAGCCTCTTTTGAGAACAAATCCTCATTTATATTTTTGTAAAAAAATCATCTCTTGCATACTACTGATACTGCAGACGAGCATTCTTTTTGGAGAAATCACGATGAGAGAAGTAATTGATGAATATGACCCCGAGTATTGCCACTCATTGGAGGCAGTATATGGGAAAGGGATGATGTCCGAGGGTGGGGCTGAAGGGATTGATTTCATGTTCAAGGACCTGCCGATTCAGGGGAAAAAAGCCCTGGATATTGGCTGTGGCTTGGGCGGTGTAGCCTATCACTTAGCCACAAAATACGAAATGGATGTGACAGGACTGGAAATCAACTCATGGATGGTAAAGGAAGCCGAGCGAAACACCCCAGCTGAAATAAAACCCCGGCTCACTTTTGTCTTGAGTACGAATAATGCTTCCCTCCCCTTTGAGAATGATAGCTTCGATATCGTCTATAGCAAAGGGGTTCTCTGTCATGTCGAAAACAAACGAGAACTTTTTAAGGAATGTCATCGAATTCTAAAACCTGGTGGCCTCTTAGTGATCAATGATTGGCTGAGCCCCACAAAAGGTAAATGGGGTGGCTATGTTCAGCGGCTCGTAGAATTAGAAGGTCTTTCCCTTTATGCCGAATCAATAGAGGGATATCTAGAGGTGCTTGGTGAAGCTCAGTTTACCGATGTAGAGGTGCTTGACCTTACCGAGAAATACGCACAGTACAATGAAGAAATTGTGAGAGAGCTGAAGAAACCAGAAAAAGAAGAAGCCTTCATCCGCTCCTTCAGCCAGCAGTTACATAAAGAGGCTATTGAAGGGTATGATGCAATCGCACGTGCTATGCGCACTGGAGAAGGCTTGGTTACCCAATTTACCGCCATAAAGAGATAGCTTTTTGTTAACCTGCTAATCTTCAATCAGATATATATGACTAAAATACGATGTATCGTAAAATGGTCAATATGAAGAGAATGTATGAAGAGCTAGTTTTGAAGCACCTTTCCGAGTTGCGCCAAATGGCTTTTTTGATGGGGCCTAGGCAGGTTGGAAAAACCACGATTGGCCTTGATACCGCAGGAAATTGGGCCAAGCATTTTTACTTCAACTGGGATAACCCTGCTGAAAGATTGCTCTTTATCGAAGGTCCAGAAGCCATCGCTGCTCAAGCTAATTTACATGAGCTTGCAGACGAAATCCCTGTTCTCATATTTGATGAGATCCACAAATTTGGAAAATGGAAAACATTTCTAAAAGGATTTTTCGATAAATATGAGAAAAAAACGAAATTGATTGTCACCGGAAGCGCCCGTCTAAATGTATACAAAAAAGGTGGAGACAGCTTGATGGGGCGCTATTTCTATTATCGCATACATCCCCTCTCTGTTGCAGAGATTGTTTCACCAAATGTGATTGATGATGAAATCAGAAGCTCGCCAACTCCAATTTCTGACGCCGACTGGGAAGCTCTCTTAGAATTTGGAGGTTTTCCTGAGCCATTTGTCCAACGATCTAAGAGCTTTTCTAAACGCCTTCAAACCATGCGCAAAGATCAACTTTTCCACGAAGATATCCGAGATGGAACAAGAATCCAAGAAATCGCTCAAATGGAAATTCTTGCAGAAATTTTGCAAGGCCAAGCTGCACAGTCCTTGAATTACCAATCCCTAGCAAAGAAAGTCCGAGTTTCCGTAGACACAATTAGACGATGGATTGAGGTTTTAAAGTCCTTTTATTTTTGCTATTCCATTCAACCTTGGTCAAAAAATATCGCTCGCTCGCTATTAAAGGAACCTAAACTCTACCTTTGGGATTGGTCTTTAGTCGAAAATGTAGAGCAACGAAATGAAAATCTCATTGCGAGCCATCTTCTCAAAGCCGTACATCTTTGGACAGATCGAGGAATGGGCGATTTTGGCCTTTACTACATACGTACTAAAGAACAAAAAGAAGTAGACTTTGTGGTAACCAAAGATGGCAACCCTTGGTTTTTGGTTGAAGTCAAGTCTACGAAAAATGGACTCTCCAAAGAGTTATTTCGATTTCAGAAGGAAACCGGTGCTGCTCATGCATTCCAAGTAACGATCGACCTTCCATATGTTAATAAAAATTGTTTTGAAGAAACCAATCCAATAATTGTCCCAGCAAGAACCTTCCTCTCTCAGCTTATCTAAGAGTGGACTGACAAATGCCAGATGATCAGGTTCACATACACTCTCTTAGAAAGCACTTATCCAGAATCGCTGCTAGACGTTGTCGATGAAGAGGAGGACATAGTCGTCATCGGAAGAACAGGGGGAGGAGCAATTGGAGTTGCATTGAAGCTCCGCATGCATCTGTGAGTGGCGCAACCAATTCCAATAAGCAATGTTAACCCTAAGACAATTATGATAAAGTGTCCGGCAGGAGCTACTGCTTCACATATTTCTTTTTGATCTGGGTAAGCACTCGTGCAGATACTCTTAAAGAAAACCTGCACATCTTGCGGTGCACTAAGATTGATTGTCATTTTTTACTCCTCTGTTTTGATTTTAGGGATAATTATGGGCACATTGCGCAGCAATGGCCAGAAAGCATCCATGTAAAGTGGAAGGCCCATACCACCTAGCATGAGGCCATTGTCGACGGCTTGCAGAGCACGAGAATCGGCACGACGCAGAGCGATCAGACTGACGACAGTTGAGGCGATGAAAAGGATCTGTTGGGCCATACGTACATATTGTGAGGTGCGCCAAAGTGTAGCTTCCTTACGAAGCTTTTTCATTTCAGTGCGCGCTTTAGTCTGATCATTATCGAGAATAGCTTGAAACACCTTAAAACTTGCTAAAGCTCCACGTGGACCCATTTTTGACTGAAGAACTTCGATCCGACTCGACAGTTGTTTGCCACGGGCAGCTTTTAGAATTTCGGCAAAGTAGTCATGCTCTTTGAGCTGCTGCCAATTGACAATATCTTTGTTCAGGAGGTCCTCAACTTTGCTTAATCCCGCGAAGGGATCTTGTCCAGAGAAGATCTCTTTATTCGACTTCACCACTTCGTAGAGGAAAGGGAGCATCACAAGTACGATCAGTACAGGGAGGATCCAAGGATTTGCCGCTAGGAAAACAGATAGAGCTCCAAAGGAGACAATAGTCGAGAGAGTAGCAACGAGCATGAACGCACCCACCGCAATGGTGGCAATTCCTGACACAAGGAGGCGAACTCCTTTCCCTTTGTCTCCATTTTCAAATGCTTGGATGGCTTCTCGTATAGAGATGACACCTACAACAACATTGAGGATGGCCCCAATGAACCCAAATGCCGAAGAGGCGACGAGGACAGGAGCGAGCTTTACGATCGAAGGTTTAATGATTTCAAGGGTAGTGAAGACAACGAAAGAGGCATTGAAGACATCATGAATAATTTGTGGGGCGCAGCTCCCTGTAATCGGGTGGAAACGTTTTTTCTGGTCTGCTAGACAAGCCTCGATGAGCCCCTCTTTTTTAGTGATAACGTCCTGCACGGCTGCGCTGCAGTTTGCGTCCGCACGCGAAGGTCCACTGGGAGATATTTTACTCCAAAGATCTCCTGGCAATGAGATAATATTACTAATTACAGTATTCATAGTTTTGTAATAGTAACAAACTATTGATTATTAATCAATTAAAATATTTTATTTACAATTCAAAAATCTCATCTCTATGGATAGAGACTTTGCGGCTAGCTACCTGGTCAATGAAGTCGCGGTCGTGCGAGACAAAGAGGATAGTCCCTGGGAACATGGATAGGGCTTTGGCTAAGGCCTCTTTCGACTCGAGATCGAGGTGGTTGGTCGGCTCGTCGAGGACGAGGAAATTGGCTCCAGAGAGCATGAGTTTGGCCAGAAGCAAGCGAGCCATCTCTCCCCCACTGAGCATGGTGATCTTTTTCTGGGCATCTTCGGGGCGAAAAAGCATCGCACCGAGAATCTGCCGCCGTTTTTCATCATTCATCTGTGGGATTTGAGTTTCTAGCCAAGAGAGGACAGTTTCTGTGCCCTGGAAGAGGTGTTTATGTTCTTGGTAGAAGACGGCCATTTGCACATTGTGGCCAATAGTGGCTTCTCCTTCATCAGGGGCAATTTTCTGAATGAGCATATGGACAAGTGTGGTCTTCCCTCCCCCATTGACGCCGATGAAGGCAATCCGATCCCCCCGCATGAACTCGAGGGTCATGGGGCCGATTAGGATGTCGGGGTCATAGATTTTACAGAGGCCTTTTGCTTTTAAAGGGGTTTGGCCACTTGGTTTTTCTGGCTTGAAGTAGAATGCGGGATATTGGCGAGAGGAGCGTCCAAGTTCTGGCCACTCCATCTTGTCGAGCATCTTTTGCCGCGACATGGCTTGTTTGGATTTGGTGGCTTTGCTTTTAAAGCGCTCAACGAACTGCCGCATTTTTTGAGCTTTAGCTTCTGTCTTGGCATACTCGCGTGCTTTTTGCTCGGCAATCTCTTCTTTTTTCTGCAGAAATTGTTTGTAGGTGCAGGGATAGCTGCCGATGGTTCCGTAATCGACATCAAGTACTGCTGTTCCTACATTCTGGAGGAAGCGCTCATCATGTGAGACGGTGAGTAAGAGCCCTTTAAAACTTTCTGTGAGGTAGCTTTCGAGCCAAGCGATACTTTTGATGTCGAGGTAGTTGGTCGGTTCATCGAGAAGGAGGATATCGGGATTGGTGAAGAGGAGCTGGGCAAGGAGGACGCGCATCTTCCAACCCCCTGAGAGCCGTTTTAAGGGCTCATGCAGAGCATCAATTGCTAAACCTAGTCCTATGAGGAGGCTCTCTGCATCTGCTTCTGCTCTATAGCCATCAAGGCTTGCAATCCTCTCTTCGACTTTGGAGAGTTTATCGGCTTCAACATCGGTCCATTCAGGAGAATCGAGGACCTCTTTTTTTGCAAGCATGGCCTCCCAGAGAGGCTTTCTACCTTTGATCACGACCTCTACGAGGGAGAGGTGGTCATACTTGTGGTGATCTTGACGCATCCAACCCATGGTTGCAGCCTTAGGCTTTTGAATTTCTCCAAGCGTTGGTGTCCGTTCACCTGCTAAAAGCGAGAGAAAGGAGGACTTTCCGCATCCATTTGCGCCTACAATGATGTACCTGTATTTCGGAGTGAGGGTAAGGCTCACGTCGTCAAAAAGGACGCGATCTCCAAAATGGAGTGAGATTTGGTTGAGCTGTAACATAGTTAAAACTGTGCTAAAAGGCGCATGTCGTTTTCGGTGAACATCCGGATGTCACTAATGCCGTAACGGAGCATAGCCAGGCGTTCGATACCAAGTCCCCAGGCATACCCTGAATACTTATGGGGGTCGATCCCACCATTTTTAAGGACTTCTGGATGAACCATACCAGCGCCACAAACTTCGAGCCAGCCTGTTTGTTTGCAAAGACGGCAGCCCTCGCCGTTACAAGCAGTGCAACGGAGATCAACTTCGATGCCAGGCTCTACAAATGGAAAGTAGCTAGGGCGAAAACGGGCTTCGATGTCTTTCTTAAACAGTTTGCTCCAAAATTCTTCCATGGTCGCAAAGAGATCTGCAAAGGATACATCCTCGTCGATGTAGATCCCTTCCACTTGGTGGAAGAAGACGTGGGATCTTGCGCTGATGTTTTCGTTGCGAAAGACTGTTCCGGGAGCGATGATTCGGATGGGCGGGTTGTGGCCTTCCATAGCGCGGAGCTGAACGTTTGAGGTCTGCGAGCGGAGCAATGAATGCTTGTTGATGTAGAAGGTATCTTGCATATCACGTGCTGGATGATCATCGGGATAATTGAGCCCTTCGAAGTTATACCAGTCGGAATCGATTTCAGGGCCGCACTGCACAGAAAAGCCCATGCCACTTAGGATGTCGATCACCTCACGCAGCATAATGCGGATAGGATGATGTCTCCCAAGATATTGCCGTTTGCCAGGGAGGCTGATGTCAATTTTTTCTTCTTCGAGCTGTTTACTCTCTTCGGCTTGTGAGAATGAAGTGAGTGCCTGTTCACAAAGATCTGAGATTTCGATTTTGAGCTCATTGATGATTTTACCAACTTGGGGGCGCTTTTCAGGCTCCACACTTCGCAAGTTAACCATCAGCCCTTGGACAGGGCCTTTTTTTCCCAAATATTTTACTTTGAGGTCTTCGATATCTTTAGAGCGTTTGACGCTCGTGAGATCTTCTTGAAAGGCTTTTTTTAATGAGAGTACTTCTTTTTCCATAAAAAAAAGGCGGCTTTTCAGCCGCCTTTGGCGTTTTTCTTCTTTAAGAAGCTAGTGCTTTTTTCGCTTCGTCTGCGACAGCGGCAAAACTCTCAGGGTCATGGATAGCCATTTCTGAAAGCATTTTTCTATTCAAACTGCATCCAGATTTTTGCAAACCATGGATCATTTTGCTATAGGAAAGGCCGTTTACCTTGGCTCCAACACCGATACGCGTAATCCAAATTCTTCGGAAATCGCGCTTGCGCAATTTGCGGTGGCGTGTGCTGAAGGCAAGAGCGGACATCACGGCATCTTTGGTCAATCGAAGGTGGTTTTTACGGTCTCCGACAAACCCTTTTGCCAATTTCATCAGTCGCTTACGTTTGCGGTGTCTAGCTACTGCGTTACTTGCTCTTGTCATAATTTATGCTCCTATCAATCGAGCGTATTTTTTCTCTACGACTCTTGCGACGCCGGCATCTTTACCCATGCGTCTTTTGGTATTTGACGATTTCTTTGTCAAAATATGTCTTTTGCCTGGACGACGACGGAGTAGCTTCCCGGTCCCTGTGACCTTAAACCTACCCTTCGCGGCTTTGTGTGGCTTCATTTTTACTTTCACTTTATCTTCTCCTTCTTCACACCAGGCGCTAACGTAACCGAAAGATTTCTCCCCATTTGCTTAGGAGTCCCTTCCGGTGTTGCTATATCGGAAAGCCCATCGAGCAGTTTTTGCACCACTTTCCGTCCCACCTCAGGGTGGGCCATCTCGCGGCCGCGAAACATACAAGTCACTCGGACTTTGTTTCCCTTCTCGATAAACTCTCTGGCTCTTTTCATCTTGAAATCGAGGTCATGCTGATCTGTATTCGGCTTGACTTTGACTTCTTTGATTTTTACCTGGTGTTGAGCCTTTTTATTTTCTCTATCTTTCTTCGTCTGTTGATAACGGTATTTTCCGTAATCAATGATTTTACAAACAGGTGGCTGTGCATTCGGTGCAATCTCAACTAGATCTAGACTATCGGCATCTGCCATAGACTGGGCCTGCTGAATAGCTACAACCCCATGCTGATTTCCTTCCTTATCGATCAAGCGCACATTCGCAGCGCGGATTTGTCTATTGACTCTCAAATTTTCGCTCCGATAAGAAATTTTTCATTTGCTGCATAGTCAGTGTCTGATTTTGCTGCGATCCTTGTACTCGCACTTTTAGTTTACCTGTTTCTTCTTCTTGTTTCCCAAAAACAATAACACATGGGACATTCACTTGCAACGCCCGATGCATTTTTTCTTTTAAGGGTCTCTGGCTTTGATCTACGCTATAGCGGATCGAAAGCTCTTCAAAATTTTTTAACACCTCGGCAAAATCTACTCCTTCTAGAGGAAGAAGCCGCACTTGCTCGGGGGCTAGCCAGAAGGGAAGCTCCCTTCCAAAGCGCTCGAGAACCAAGTGGATAAATTTCTCTAAATCACCAAATAGGGAAAAGGAAATTTTCTCCTTGTCTCTCTCCAAAGTTGGCCCGGGCCAAAATTGCCTAAGTCCATCTGCTATGTAGACCGTAACACCGGATTTTTGCGCATCGTCTACTACATAGTCAATCTTTAATTCTTTTAAAGCAGAAGCGAGTTTTCCGTGTATAACCCATCTAGCCTCAAAGTCAAAAATTTTAATCCATTTTCCTATGATTTGCAAGCACGAAATCAGAGAATCTTTCTCAAAAGAATAAATATGGTCTCGATCCCCTTGCCAAAGACATGTTTTCTTTCGCTTTGTAAGAGTGAAATACTCTTTTGGATCATCGCCCTGAATCTCGCAAAAGCCTGAGAGGTGGCGGCGCCACTTTTCTTGCAAAACTCTTTTGAATTGCACACCCCGTGGATGCCAAAACGGCTCTTCAAAAAGCTCTAGATCCTTGCCTACAGAAATTGCATTATTTTTGGGATGATCGCGATAGAGCTTCAAAAAGTTTTTTTGTTCCTTTTGCGTTTCAAACGCCACTCCATGGATGCAAACTTTTCCTTTTTCTTGCTCAAAGCCTAGCAGAGAAAAAAATCGTGAATATTTGAGGGGGCCTTCGCACAGATCAACACACTCGCCTAAGGTGACTACCTCCACGATCCCTTCAACACCTTCTAAAGTCTTTGCAAGTGCTTTTTCATTGTGATGAATCAAGAATTCTTTTGCATTGGAAGCTAGCATTTCTTTGCTTTCTAGCTCTAGTTTTCCAAGTTCTCTCATCTCATTTTCGAGGAGATCGAGAAAGGGCTTCTGGAAAATAGCCGAGTCATGAAAAAAAGCATAAAAACCCCTTTCATCTACGTCGGAACCTAAATAAGTACTTTGCGGGAAGATTTTGCGAACCGCAACGCCCAAAAGAACCGCTGCGGCTTTGTTACCTGAGAACATTGGGATATAGCTGACTCGAACAGCTGACCTCCACGATGTCAACGTGGCGCTCTAACCAACTGAGCTAATATCCCCCAGAATTAGATCAACATGATATACTAGTTTCTAATTCGATGGAAGCGAAAAGAAGACACTCACACATTGCTCTTGCCCATTCCTACTGGCAGAATCATGTCCAGAAGGATACCTGGGCCATTGATGCTACCTGCGGAAATGGGAAAGACACCTCCTTTTTGGCTCAGATCTGCACCGGCGTCATTTCTATCGATATTCAAGAAAAAGCCTTGGAAAGCGCTCGCCAGGAAGCCGGTGAAAACGTTTCTTTCTTCTGCCAAAGCCACGAAGAATTCCCCTCCCAGGCCTATGAAAAGCCGATCTCGCTGATTGTCTATAACTTAGGATATCTTCCAGGGGGAGACAAAGGGCTAACAACTCTCACCTCTTCCACCCTCAAGAGCCTAAACAGGGCTATGGAGATTCTCCTCCCTGGAGGGCTCATTAGCATTACCTGCTATCCAGGACATCCAGAAGGGGCTAACGAAGAAGAGGCTCTTCTGACCTTTGCTAAAGGCCTAGATCCCAAAAACTGGAGCGCATGCCATCATAGGTGGCTCAATCGAAATAAGGCCCCCAGCCTCCTTCTTCTCGAAAAAAGTTTTGTAAAGTAGATTTTTAACCCTTAAGAATCAACCTCTCTCTATTTTAAAATAAAGTTAAGGAATTGTAAAGATATTATAAATCTGTTATAGTTCAGATATAAGGGAAAAAAGGGGGTTATTATATGTCATATAATGTTCCAGATAATATTTTTCAAAATTTCTGCTCACTCTCACAAAAAGTCCAAAAACTCGAAAACGAAGTAAAGAATGATCCGGTCACTATCGAGAAACGGGCAGAGCTACATAAAGCTCTTGAAAACTTGCAGGGTAGCGTAGAGAAGCTACGTCAAAATGCGCTTGAAACGCAAAAACAAGCTTCTCACCTTTTCTCGCAATTTGAGGAGATGGAAAGTCAAATCATTTCTTTGTATCGAAAGGTTGAGGAGGGTTTTGAAGACCATGAGATCTCTCAGATTACAGAAGATGCTTTTGAGCTTACCCAATCTCTAACCGCGGGGAAAATGGTAGAGGTTGCGAAAAAAGCAAATGAGCTGAAGCACAATGTCTTGTTCTTGTTCAAACACAGGCGTCCATCGATGCAACACAGAAAAATCGTTCATCTTGCACTCAAACTAACCGACGCAGCAAGTGAGATGCTAAAAACTCCTGGCACCATTACAAAGGAAAAGTTGCAGTTGATCCAGCTTTTAAAGACCCTTCTTAGGGAGGCGGTGTACCGGGCAGATCAGATGGCTTCCCCTTCAGGGGCCGAACTTGCGATGGACTTGTATGAAATTGCAGAGCTCCTCTATCGGAAAAAAGAGAAGGAAGGGCGAATGCGTCTTAGTCTAATTTTGTCTCAGCTTTCAAAGGCGCAACAAGCCAGACTAAAATCGGCTGCAGACTTCCCAAAAGAGATGGTACAAATTCTTCTCGAGATTGCCGACGGAGATCCTTGCTTCCAGTGGCAGGAAAAACAGCCCTCTGTCTTCCATGTTATGCAGGCTTAGTCGCTTGCATAATGTAAAAACTGCCACAGACCACGACTATTTCCTTTTTGCCTGCGGCTAATTTCGCTTTCTGAAAGCCGCTTTCTACGCTGTCTTCAATTGTAAAGGGACAAGAAGAAACGTTTTGGAACTCTTTAGCAAGCTCTTCGGGAGAGGCCGCGTCAGACTCTTTGGCCATCACAAAATGGGCAAATTGGGCTTTTCGCTCAATCTCTTTAAGGCATGCCTCTATATCTTTGCGCTTGCTCATCCCTATCACGAACCGAAATTTTCTATGCGGATAATGGTGTTCTAGGGCGCTTGCAAGTTTTGCAAAACCATCTGGGTTGTGAGCTACGTCATATATGACATTTTTTCGCTTCTCAAACCGACAAGGCAAACTGCACTTAAGTCCTTCTTCAATGTGTTTATCGCTTAAGGAAAATTGAGGCTTTAGAAGCTCGAGGGCTTCTTTGGCAATGAGCTGGTTCTCGGTATCATAAAAGCAGGATTTCTTTTCGATGATGTGGACAGGAGATGAGACGTTCTCCGCTTTCTCAAAAATTGGCAAAAATTTGGCATTGGGTCCCACGACCACTGGGACTTTGGGTTTAATAATCCCCGCTTTTTGCTCCGCAATCGAATTGAGGCTTTGACCCAAGTATTCCATGTGATCGTAACTCACAGAGGTAATCACTGAGAGTATCGGTGTGACCACATTGGTTGCATCCAGGCTCCCACCAAGACCCGTTTCGAGAATAGCAACGTCAACATTCTCTTCTTGAAAATAGCGGAGGGCGAAGATGGTTGTGCAATTGAAGAAATGGGGCTCTCCTTCTAACTCTTTAAAGTAACGGACCACGGTCTCTTCGGGAATTTTTTGCCCATTGACTGTGATCCTTTCTCTATACTCATATAGATGAGGAGAAGTATAGAGGCCAACGTTCAACCCCACAGCCTCTAAAGCTCTAGCCATTTTAATCGAAACTTGCCCTTTGCCATTTGTTCCTGCGACATGGACCATAGGAAAGCTTTCATGAGGATTGCCATATTTTTGCAAAGATGAAAGCATCTCCTCGCGATTATTTTCTCTGGTCTTTGGTTTTCGCTTAAATAGCTCTTCAAGGAGCTCTTCATATTCGGTTTTTAACAACATCGATTATTCTGAAAAATTTCCATAAACGTGGTTTCATCTACCCAGGAGCACCCTAGGGGAATACCTGGCTTGATCGCTCCATGAAAATCAGAGCCTCCGCTCATTAAAAGTCTTTTTTCTTGGGCTACCTTAACCCACCTTTGCTCTTGGTTTGGTGGACATTTTGAATAATAACATTCTATCCCATCAAAGGGTTTTTCTAAGAGCTTTTCTCCAAGCTTTGGATTTCTAAGGAGGTGAGGATGTGCAATGAATGCCTTGCCACCCGCTTTGTGAATTACTGAGATCGTTTCATCGGTAGAAATGGGCGCGCCGGGGTCGAAACAGGGCTTTCCATCGCCAATTAGCCTATTAAAAGCATCTTGCACCGAAGATGCATACCCTTTTTTGATGAGTGCTAAGGCAATGTGGGGCCTCCCTTTAATCCCCTCTTCTTCAATTGGGAGTCCGCGTGCTTTTAGCTTTTCGATGATCCTTCGATTCCGATCTTCTCTTCTCTTTACATGCCTTTGGCAAAGGGCCAATAACTCAGGACTTTCTAAGTCAAAATCATAGGCAAGTACATGAACCGATAAACCCTCATCTACTGAAGAAAATTCTACTCCAGGCCCTAGGGCAAGCCCCGCCTCTTTTGCAGCTGGAATTGCCTCTGCATAGGCTGAAATGGTATCGTGATCAGTGATAGAAATCCCAGAAAGCCCCACTTCTTTGGCTAAGGCAATCAGTTCGATCGGACTCATCGTTCCGTCAGAACAAGTGCTATGGCAATGCAGATCTGCGCGAAAATTCATCATATCTCTCGAAGTTCCATCTCAAGTTCAATGTTTGTCTTCTCTTTTACGACCTGCTTTATATATTCTGCAAGAGAAAGTACATCTTTGGCTGTGGCCCCATCTGCATTGACAATGAAATTGGCATGCAATTCAGACACCCTTGCTCCTCCCATTTGCATCTCCTTGAGACCACACCTTTCTATGAGCGCTCCCGCACTCTCCCCTTCTGGATTACGAAAGATACACCCACAAGATAAGGCGTCATAGGGTTGGGTTTTGCTTCTGTAGGCTACAATATCGAGCTGCTTTTTCCGTGCACTCTCCTCTGGCTGCAACACAAACTTTGCCGCAGCAATAGCTCCACGCATCTTTTGAAAGGGACTTGTCCGATAAGAAAATATGAGATCACTGTAAATCTTAATATTCCCCTGCAGGTCAACAAACGTCACCTCTTTTAAGCAATCACAAGTCTCTTGCCCGTTTGCCCCTGCATTCATGAAAACAGCCCCTCCAACTGAAGCCGGTATTCCGGACGCAAACTCAAGGCCAGCAAGCCCCTTCCGAGCCGTCTTGACACCCAAGTGGGAAAAAGAGAAACCAGCTCCCACAGAAACTTCATTCCTTTCAATCTCACAGAAGTTGATTTTATTGTGGATGACAAGGCCATCAAAACCCTCATCAGAAAACAGAGAATTAGAGCCTTTGCCCAATATATGAAAAGGGAGCCCATCAGCCTGTTTTAGCGCATCCTGCAGCTCTTCAATGGTGTGAACTTCAATAAAATAGCGAGCATTGCCTCCGATACCGAAGGTAGAAAATTTAGACAGTGACCGGTTCTTTAGAAATGGTTTCATATTTGCTCATCACAAGAGTCAACTTTCCGTCTTCCTACTCAAAACAGAGACTATAGAGTAGTTGAAAAACAATTACACGGATTTTCTTTATCATAACCTGTTCAGCCAGGGATTTTGAACGAAGGATTGATTAATTACTTTCTCAGAGATTTGAGCCAAACGGGTCGAAAAAGTTATACACTTCGCGATTCAAGGCATGCTTTACATAAATGCCTCCCGATCGTTAGGATCATCCGTGATGATGAGTAAGTGGATAGCGATTGCTCTTTTTGTTTTTTTTCCGGGTTTGCTGATAGGGAACGTTTTTTTTGAGAATTCTGATCCAGCTCTTTTTCACCACGTAAATGTAGTTACAGGAGATTTGAGTCTTATCTATGAAGACGTAAACATTGGTGGAGTTGTACCTTATACGGTGCCTCGAACCTATAGCAACAGCGGATGCTCTTCTTATGAAAGCACAGAGCGAAAAAAGGACCTTTCAGGAAGTCCTTGGTTCTTTCGCGGAGGATGGACACTCTTGGCTCACGGAAATCTTCATTTGCAGGCCATTAGAGAAGAAGCAGGCGGAACAATAAATAGAAGGGACGGACCTTTTTATTACTATTCAATTAGGCCTTCTATCATAGAGAAAAATAATTCAGCTCTAGGTTACAGCCTCAAAGGGAATTGCAAATTCGCCGGAAAAGGTGAATATTTGCCAAACGGCCAAAGATCCCCTAAGAGTCCTCATCCAAATCCACGCCGCAACCCCCTTAACAATCGCTTGGCTCTTGAAGAGACAAAAGCAACCCTTTTTCGTTCAGATGGGAGTATTTGGCACTATTCTGGAGACACCATTGAAGAAATGTTTTCATATGAGAGTTATTATGCAGACACAACCACACCTAAGCTAGAAAAGGACTGGCGACTTGACTTAGAAATTTTGCCCAGCAAGCATCGAGTTGTTTACAAGTACGATGAGGCAAATTGGCTCAAGAAGATTGAGGTGCAAAATCCTGCAGGAAATAAGGTCTTTGGTTACTTTAATTTTGATCATGAGGGATTTGAAGAAACACGAAAATTAAAAATTCGCACCTCAGAAGGGAGGGCATTCGAGTATGCATTCAATGCGCAAAACAACGACCAATTCTATTTAGATTCTGTCACATCTTCTTCGCGCCCTTTTGAACAAGTATGCTACCAAGCCGGTGGAAAAGAAAAAGAGCTAAGAATTGAAACCATCAAGTTCGGAGGCAATACAGAGTTGGGCGTTACTTACTATGAAGCCTCTCAAAAAAGCAAAAGAAGAAACGAAAGCCTAAAAAAGAGGGCCCCCGAATTGAGACGGGTCGCATCCATCATTTGCTTCTTCCAGATCCAGATACGGGAGATTTAGTCTCTTTTGCCAAGTTTTCCTACCAGCATGGAATTACAGAAGTGCATAAGTCCGATGGAGGTAGAATCGTCTACCATTACAGAAACATATATCGACTAGTTGATAGAATCGAATATTTTGATGCAGCAAATAACCTACATTCAGAAGTTCTCTTCGATTGGGAAAAAAATATTCGCCTAAAGGAAAAAACCCTAGTAGATGGATCAGGCAAACACATACTGTCCAAAAAGCTGCAGTATGATCAAAGAGGTAACCTCACTGAAGAAATCCTAAAGGATTACAGGCAAAATGAACGAGAAACTGTCCGGTCTTTCACTTACTGCCAAGAAAGCAATCTCTTAGAACAAGAGTCTAGCCCAACAGGAGTAAAGATTCAGTATGAATATCTCCCAGGAACTGACCAAATTCTAAAAAAAGAGACGATTGCGCCAAGTGGAGAGCTTATTTATAGAGAAATCACTGAGTACGATGAAGATAATCTCCCTATTAAAGTCATCCTTGATGATGTAAAAAGCGAAAGACACATCCAAATTTTTGAGCGAGATCAACAAACAGGAAGAGTGCAAAGACAAATCAATGCCTGTACAGATTTTGATTCAGGGATAGATGAATGGACAGATCAACATGACTTCACCTATAACCTACATGGCAAGGTAGAAACTGAAACCGTCAGATACCCTGATCAAAGCTCCTATACTCTTTTCTATAGCTATGATAATCAGGGAAATCTCATCAGACAGTCCACTCCAAGTGGTCGAGAGTCAACTTTCCAATATGATCAATTCAGCAGAAAAATTGCTGCAAAAGAGGTCGGGAAACCAAACCAGACATTTACTTACGATTTTGCTGGGCATTTGTCAGCTAGCCAACAGGGAGAAAAAACTACCCATACTCACTACGATCAAAAAGGATGCCTACTAAGCGTGATTGATCCATTAGGCAACCAGATAAAACAAGAGTACAACAGCTTTGGGAAAAATGTTAAAACCCATTTCCCTCCAAATATCGATTCAGAAGGACAAACTTACACCCCAGCCATAGAAACCGACTATGATATTATAGGAAACCCCATTGCCTCCTCTAATTCCATTGGAGAATCAACAACATGCACCCATGACATCTTTGGAAACGTCCTATCAGAGACCGATCCAGAAGGCAATCTCACTAAATACTCCTATAACCTAGCAGGTTCTCTTATACGCATAAAATATCCAGATCATAGCACTACCACATTTACCTATGATCCTCTAGAGCGTAAAACCTCAAAGGAAATTTACTCACCATCTGGAGAGCTTATTTCACAGGAATCCTGGTCCTATAATAGTTTTCACCTTCTTTCCTACACCAATCCTATGGGGTTAACAACTACTTATCGATATGATTACTGCGGACGCAAAATTGAAGAAAATGCAAACGAACGAATGATCTCTTTCACATATGACGCTCAAGGAAATCTTCGGTCAGTAACAAAAAATGGAGCAACTAACCATTTGGCTTACAATGAAGAGGGCGCAATCCTTGGGCAGTGGGAAGAAGACCAAAATGGAAAAGTCGAAAACTGGATGTCTTTTACGTATGATGAGGACGGACGCAAAGTTGCAGCCACCCGTCAAACCTCAGAAGGGAAGGCATATGACACCTTTCAATACGATGATGAGGGGCGTCTCATTTGTCATCAAGACCCGTTTGGAGCCTGTAGTGAGATCCAATATCAGACAATAAAAAATTCCCTTGGACAGCTTGTACAACAAAAAAAGACCATAGATCCAATTGGTAATCAAACAATTGAGCGCGAAGATGCAAATGGACACCTTGTGCTTATTGAGAAAAAAGGCTCAAACGAAGTTACCGTTGCAAAAGAAGATCGGGTCTATGATAGAGCAGGCAATTTGAAAAGACGTATCAACTTCATCTACGACAGAAATCATCCAATCAGAGCCTATCAAACGGAATGGAAGTACAATAAACGGGGTCTTCCCATACAAGAGATTGAAGAAGGCAAAAAAACAACTCTGCTTGAATACGATTCACGAGGAAATATCATTCAAAAAACAGATCCAAGAGGAGTAGTGCTCAAGCAGAAGTATGATGCCATTGGGCGGCTTATCGAGCAACAAAGCTCTGATGGAACAATTCACAACACCTTTCTTTATCAAGATCAAGGAAAAACCCTCATTGCAAAAGACCATATCCATGGACGCGTATGGAGGCGCTCGTATAACCAATTTGGGGAACTGATTTCCGAAAAAACACCTTATGGGGCCATACATACATGGAAATATGACAATGCAGGCAGGTGCACCCTTCACATATTACCCGATCACTCTAGTATCGCATACACGTATAGCGGGCTGCATATGGATCAAGTTATTCGACAAAGTAAACAAAACAAGATTCTATACCGCCATGCCTACAGCCGCTTTGATGAAAATGGCCATGTTGCAGAAGAAGAGTGTATCAACAACCTCGGGACTCTTTATAACCAACATGATCTACTTGAAAGGCCAGCATCCACAACTACTCCTTGGCATCAAACGAGTATAGAGTATGGCTCCTCAGGGCTCATAACCAAAAGGGAAAACAGTCTTTTCAACACCAAAAACTACGAATATGACCCGCTAAATCAACTTACAAAAGAAGGGGTAAAAAAGCATCACTTTGATTCACTTGGAAATCCTGTTGACAAGGCCATTAACTCTCTAAATCAAATCACTCAAATAGAAGATACAATCCTTCTCTATGATGCAAGTGGCAACCTCAAAGAAAAACTCAAATCCTCCGAAGTGACGAAGTATCATTATGACGCCCTGAATCGACTTACCCAAATCGAGAATAATTCCAAAATCACATTTGAATACGACCCCTTTTCACGACTTTATGCTAAAATTAAAAGTACTCCAAATCAACCAACCGAAGAGTATTTCTATCTTTTCGATCAAGGCCAAGAAATCGGTATTTACAATAAAGACTTAGAGCTCCTCCAGCTAAAAGTTGTCGGATTAGGCCTAAGAGAAGATGTAGGAGGAGCTGTTGCTATTGAAGCAAACAGTGAGACCTATATGCCCCTACACGACTTTTCAGGGAATATCATCGCTCTGATCAATTCAAATGGGAGCCTAGTAGAAGCTCGAGACATTGATGCTTTTGGAGAAACACTACTCACACAGCCCTCTCTTAGTCCATGGGGTTTCAGTTCAAAGAGAGCCGAGGAGGAACTTGTCTATTTCTTAGGCCGCTTCTATGATCCTGCCTTAGGCCGTTGGCTCACACCTGACCCCGCTGGTGCCATCGACAGCCCTAATCTCTACCTCTACGTTCAGAATAACCCCTTAAGCAGACTCGATCTTTTTGGACTCACCTCCCAGCCAATCCGCATTGAAATCAAACAAAATGTGTGGAGAAGAAAAGATCTGGATTTTGTTCCTGCTGTAGCTACTTTTGGAGAACACAGTTTCGACTGTTTCATTAGAGCAAGCCAAATCGAAAAAATCCAGTTTAGCCCAGAAGAAATCAAGGGCGAGTCCCTTTCCATCGTGGGCCATATCCCCGAAATCATTGGCACCAACGGCACAATACAAATCCTTCTATATTTTAACGGGATTAATAACACAAAAGATGACCATATAGACGGATTAAAATCAATTTCTGATAATCTTGAAAAAGTTGCCCCAGGAAATGACTGTGTTATGATTGGTATGTTCAAAGAAACGAAAGGAATTATGGGCGATCTTTTTGATGTTATTAAGCAAAAAATTGGAATTAAAACGCCAGAAGTGATTCTTGGAAGAGAACTCCTCACAACATTTGCTGACATCCTCGAAAGAACTCATCCTCTGAATACCCTTGCTTCAGTGGCTCATAGCGGTGGAGGCGCATGGCTTCAAGGAGCCTTTAATTGCATGAATACTGATCAAAAAGAACATATGCGTCATCGAATTCTATCTGTTAATGCCGCTCCAGCTTCCTGTATATCAAAAGAAACAGCCTTAAGAGCGACAAACTCTTACTCAAATAGAGATCTTGTTACAGGAATTTTTGGTGTTACTTCAAAGGTAGCAGCAACCTCTCGAATTGCAGTGCTAGGGACAATGGGAGGAGAGGCAACGCACACATTTTCTCGCCCAACATATAATGTGAATCTTTTACAATCCAACAAACTTGTCTCTCACGGGGTCGATCATTCGATTCTCAGTGACACTCAACAGGGTGTTTTGGAACGTGAATTCAAGGAACTAGAGGAGAGGTATGGCTTTTATAAAAAGGCACGCTAAGGTCTTTCTTGTTTTGGCAACTATATTCATTGCCTCAACTTGGTATATTGTTAATAGAGAAAATGATTATTTTACCCATCTTAATCGTATTACTAAGAAGTTCATAGGTGAAATGGGGGAAAAATATGGGTTTTCCTGTTTTAGCATAGGTGGCTCATTATCAGAAAATATTAAGGAAATTTCTATAAAATTTAATTGTTACGAAAAAAAATCTATTGAAGACGCGAGAGCACTTGAAGTGAATTGCATTGAACGTTTATGTGAAATGATCAATTCCAATAAAAAAATCCGTTCCTATTTAGAGGAATTCCCTTTTACAAATGAAAGAGTGAGCATCATGATATGTTTTAGCAAAGAAGGTTTTAAATGTTTTCCACCAGAAGAAAGTATTAGCCTCGTAATGAGCTGTAGAGAAAACCTTATTTATGACATTACATTTAATGATCAGCGTCCTTACCAAACTGTTTTAAGAGAACCCTACAGAGAAGCCTATGAAAAAGTGAAGGGAATTTCGTCAGACGTGCAGCAAGCCACATTGCAAACAAAATACCAGAGCCAACCCTCAAAGAACAACAAGTCCCTGTCACAAGAAAACAAACGCCCAATTTTCAATGATGGGCAGCAAGAAGCCTTAGCAAGAGATTGATTCTTTAGAAATGGTTTCATTATAAACAGCATCGAGCAGAGCGTTTACAAAGCCCGCAGCTTCTGCGGTGGCATACTTCCGGGCGATCCGGATCCCTTCCGCTATTGCTACTTTGTCGGGGAGATCCGTATGGAGAAGCTCAAAAAGTCCTAGGCGCAGTATGGAGCGCTCAATCCAAGAAATTCTTTGCAAATCGTAATCGACTGCCTTCTCAGAAATTTTTTGATCGAGCTCTTCAGCTTTGGCCAAAATGGCCTTAGCCTGCTCCTCTGCCTGTTTAGCCAGCTTCTTCGGGATGGCATTTTGGCGCATCACAAGGGTCAGCTCCCCGTCTTCCTGCTCAAAAGAGCGACTATAGAGGAGTTGGAAAACAATTTCACGAAATTTCTTCAAACTTTGCGCCATAGGAGTAAGAATAGTACAAAATAGGGTTGAATTTCAAGGAAAACCAGCGAAAAAAAGGATAAATATCCTAGAATATCCTCAAATAAAGAGGTTAATAATGGCTGCAGCCCCAATTAATAATCATAATTTTGAATCTAAACGAATTGAAATTCTATAAAGGGCTGGGATAATTCTTTTAGCTGTATGTAATAGAAGTGTTATAGATAAACAAACTGCTAAGGCTGCCCTTAAAATCTTCTCAAAGGAAATTCTTTTTGTGGATGAGGAAGTCTCTAAAGCTATACTCAAGTCATTGAAAGGGCGTATCTCAGAGAAAATTAATCACCTAGAGGAAAAGACTCTGTCCCCAGATGAGGCCAGTGATGAGGCCCGTTGCAAAGCCCTTCATGACATCTTCTATGAGGCCGTGATCAGCCTAATTGTTGAAAAAGAGAAAATAGTTGATAAAAGGGAATGTTTTTATATAGGGGAGGACATCATTCTCCAGCAATTATTGCCTATTAAAAGTTCTGCTAAAAGAGCACAGATCATGTTTAGGCTATCTTGTGCTGCAGGTGAAGCATGCCTAGAAGAAATATACCATTATGCTACAGCTGCTAGAACTCTAGATCCCAAAAATCACGATCTTGAAGAGTATGATCGAGGCCTGCAACAAATCAAAGCTGAGATCGAAGCATCCAGCTAGCCTTTTCATGAAAGCCTAAACGTCTTCCCATCAGGTCCACGGTAGCGTGGTCGTGGTGGTCTTCAGAGAGATCTCCTAGCGCTCTGCAATCGCGGATCACCGCTTCATGCGCCTTAACTAAATGCTCTATGTAGGCATGCTTGGGGCTTATCTCGTGATCTTCTGTGATCGAAGTGAGTTTCAGAAACGACTCCATCGACCCCTCGACAAAGAACCCTAGAGCGCGAATCCGTTCTGCGATCTCATCAATGGCCTCGGCCATCTCTTCATATTGCTCTTGTGAGAGTTTGTGCAAAGAAAAGAATTCAGGGCCGTGTACATTCCAATGAAAATTCTGCGTTTTCACGTAGAGTACATATGTGTCTGCAAGAAGCTTTGCTAAGGCTCCACTAATTGTGGCCCTTTCTTCTTTTGTGATTCCTGTCTCAAATTCCATAAATGCCTCCGTTTTCTGCAGCCTAAAATATTTTAATTGAAGAATCAAGCCTTGCTAAGGTAAAATGATGAATTGCCTATGATTGGAATTTTTTTAGATACAGAGACCAATGGTCTCAATCCACACAAACACTGCTTGCTAGAGCTTGCATATAAAATACTCGATGTTGAAACGGGTGCGCTCATTTGCCAGTACCAGGCTGTTGTGGCGCAGAGTAAAACTAGATGGGACCTGAGCGATCCAAATAGCTTGCTCGTCAATGGGTTTAGCTGGGATCTAGTTTGCAGTGGAACGGTGCCTGAAGAGGTTTCTGGCGCAGTGATCACTTCTTTTGCCAAAGCAGGTGTAAAACGAGGCGATGCGGTCTTTATCTGTCAAAACCCTTCCTTTGACCGCGCTTTCTTCTCACAGTTGATCGACCCTGATTTACAAGAGGCTCTCGGCTGGCCCTACCACTGGCTCGATCTCGCTTCGATGTATTGGGCAACAAGCATTAGTAAAAAGCCCTCTCCTTGGGAAACAGGTGTTTCTAAAGATAAAATTTCTGAAAATTATACCCTCGCGCCAGAACAAAAACCCCATAGAGCTATGAACGGTGTGGACCACTTGATTTCCTGTTACGAGGCCGTTGTGGGATTTCCCCAAAAATTATCTGTTTGACTTTTTTGTGAATTTGCGCAGAATTGCCTTAAATGTATAGAAGTTTGGCATGTTTCACTCCATAATACCTTTCATCGAGATCTTGATCCTAACGATCATGCTCAACTATGTTCTTTCCTTCTTTTGGAATACTCGTTCCAAAGATCTCCTCCTTGGATTGATCGCCTTCCTTCTTATACTTGCTGCTTCTTCTTGGCTCAAACTTCCGATCTTGCATCAAATTCTTCTTGCGATTTCCAACATCCTCCTCCTCTCGATTGTGATCATTTTCCAGCCAGAGCTCAGAGCTGCCTTGTCCAAACTCAGTATCAAGGGGCGTAGAACCAAACGGTTCACAGAGTTTGACCGCTTTCTCGATCAACTAGCAGGGTCTGTCTACCGCCTTGCCGAAAGACGCATTGGTGCGCTCATTGCTCTAGAGCACCACGATATTCTAGAAGAGTATGCCAACAAAGCTGTAATGCTAAACTCCCATTTTACCCCAGAGCTCATTGAATCAATTTTTGCTACCACAACCCCCTTGCATGATGGTGCTGTAATCATCCGCGAGCAGATCGTTGTAGCAGCTGCTGTGATCCTCCCATTAGCAGAAGAGGGTTCACAGCTTACAAGGGCTATGGGAACGCGCCATAGAGCTGCCTTAGGCCTCAGTCAACAGACAGACGCACTTGTTATCGCTATCTCTGAAGAGTCGGGCAAAGTATCCATTGCCAGAGAAGGGGTGATCACAAGAGGGGTGAAAATCGACAGGTTCAAAGCAATCATCCGTAGTATTTTTACCACTCCCCAAGACAAAGAATTTAAGGGTAAATTCAACCTTATGGAGTGGATCAAGACTTGAAGACTCTGTTGAGAAAAATTTTCTTAGACAACTGGCAGCGCAAACTAGTGGCGCTACTCATCGCTATCTTCATTTGGTTTCAAGTGGGCCACTCGCTCATATCTTCACGCACAATTTCCAATGTCCCGATCCGTGTGGTCAACATCCCTTCTGGAAAAACAATTTCCGACTTGCAAAGCAATGGGACACTCACCAAGCGAGTCAATTTAACGGTCGTCGGCAATAAAGATCTGCTCGATGATTTGACTGCAAACGACCTCGAAGTTGTGATCGACGCCCAGGACCGGAAAGAAGACTGGGTTGCCGACATTACAAAACGCAACCTTACCTCTGTCAATCCAGAAATTGATCTCAACAAAGGCCTGACCAGAGTCTCTCCGACTACTCGCTTCATCCAGGTGGCAAAACTCGTAACAGAGAAAATCCCTATATTCATCACTCAACCAATTGGAGAAGCCCCTAATGGCTACCAATTCCTCGATATTTGGCCCTACCAACTCACGCTGACAGTCAGTGGCCCCGAAGAAGTAGTGAAACGGCTGAAATCGCGCGGTGTCCGTCTCACTTTCGACTTGAGTGACATCACCAAGGCGGAACTAGATGCCCTCAGAGCCAGACCCGACTCTCCGCAAGGCGAAGAGGTGACATTTTACGTCCCCGATCAATGGAAGCGAGTCTCTATCCCCCTCCTCTCGGATACGCCCCTCGAGATCGACGACCCTAAAGCCAAGGACCTTCGTATTGACTTCGTACGAGTCAGCCTCATACCGATCCGCTCACGCGTGCCCATTTCACTCTATTTTCCAACTGAAGGACTCAAGACCTATAGCCCCAAAAGCACCAGCATGGGCTCTTCCCCCCTCATTGAAAAGGTGAACGACCTCTATGTCTTTGATCAGCCTCTCTTCGCAAAAGGGGTCACCCCTCGCTTTGTGCAAACCGTCGAGCAGATGATCCAACTCAGCATCACTGTCGACCCCTACAAAGAGGACCAACACCTTAACTGGAGCGTCGAGTTCATCAACCCACGCCTCCTGGAAGACCGCTACGTCTCGCTGCAAATGTCAGATGCTTCCGATGAAGACTTGAGCGAATTGCAGCCCTTAGTGCGCGAAGAGTACTTGCGCAACCGCTTCCGCAGCTACATGAACAGGTTCCAACTCTTCAAAGCTGACGACACCAGACTCGATCTGCACGTCAAGCTCGACAACAAAAAAGTTGTGGTTGATGAAGGATCGCAAGTCATGCACAACTCCTCCTACTTTACCAAAGAGCAATGACCACCATAACCCTACTCAAAAGCGGTTTCACAAAGCAAGGCGGCGCAGAAAAATACGCTCGCCTCCTTGCCCACGCCTTTCATGAAAAAGGGTGCCGGGTTCGCGTCTTGACCACAGAACCCGTTACAGAGTCTTTTCCCTTCGAAGTGATTAGCTACGCCCCCAAAAGCAAAACCAGCGTAAGCCGTCTTTGGGATTTTGAGAGCTTCTGCGATCAATACCTAAAAGCCCACCCCACCGACATCATCTTTGGCAATGACCGCAACCGCTGCCAAACCCACCTAAGAGCCGGTTCAGGCGTCCATAAAGCGTATCTTTTGCACCGGAAACAATACGAGCCCAAGTGGAAAAATTTTAGACATTTGCTCAACCCTCTGCACACCTCCCTCCTTCACATCGAAAAACTAAGCTTTGAGCACCCCGACCTCAAAGTCCTCTTCGTCAACTCAAACCTCGTCAAAGACGAGATCCTCTCCCACTACGTGATCGACCCCAATAAAATTGAAGTTATCCACAACGGCGTAGAGTGGCAAAACTTCCAACAAGATTTCGATACAAGAATAAATACCGATCGCTTTGAACTGCTCTTTGTCGGTAATGGCTTTGCCCGCAAAGGGCTAAAGCCCCTCCTCAAAGGACTCGCTCTCCTCCCCAACGACAGCTACCACCTCACAGTTGTAGGAAACGACAAACACCAAAAACACTTCTTCAAACTGGCCCGGGGCCTAAACGTCACCTTCGCCAGCTCGCAAAACAACATCCGCCCCTTTCTGCAGAAAGCCGATTGCCTCGTCATCCCCTCTCACTACGACCCCTTTGCCAACGTCACCGTCGAGGCGCTTGCCATGGGCCTCTACGTCGTCTCCTCCAAAACCAACGGCGGCTCAGAAGTACTCACCAAAGAAACGGGCCACATCATCGAAGACCTCTCCAATCCCGATGCAATGAAAACCGCCCTAGAGACCGCCATGAGCACCAAGAGAGACCCCCTAGCGATTCGCAACTCGGTGAAACACCTCGACTTTTCTACACAACTCAACACCTACATCGAAAAATGCTTAGTTACCTCTTAATCAGACTCCTCACCTTCCCCTTTGCCTACCTCCCCTACAAAGCTATCCATGCCCTTGGAAAACCCCTCGGCCTACTTGCCTACTACCTCATCCCAAAATTCCGCAAAAGAGCTCTTTCCAACCTCGCCCTCTCCAACCTCAAAGTAGACCCGATCCAAACCGCCAAAAAAAGCCTCCAGAGCCTGATGATCACCTGCCTTGAGTACCCTAGACTCGCTCGCGAAAAAGAGGTCTCCCGGATCGCGTCTTGCGACAACCCTGAAGAAGCCGACGCCATCATGACCAAAGGTAAAGGCGTTATCTTCTTCTGCGGCCACCAAGCCAACTGGGAACTCCTCTTCCTCGAAGGAACTAGCCGCATGCCAGGCGTAGCGATCGGCCGCCCCATTAAAAACAAAGCCCTCTACAACTGGGTCCTTGGCATGCGTCAAAAGTTTGGTGGCACCATAATCACACCCAAAAATGCCCTCAAAGAGGGCTTGCGCGCCCTTAAAAAAGGCAACTTCCTCGGCATCGTCGGCGACCAAGGGATGCCCGATAGCAGCTACCACTCCCCTTTTCTCGGCAGAGAGGCCTACTCCTCCCCCGCCCCCGCCATGCTTAGCTACAAAACAAACACCCCTCTCATTGTCGCTACCACCACCCGCAAAAACGGCAAATACACCATCCACTACGAAAAAGCCCTCTACCCCAACCCCGATGCCCCGATGGAACAGGAAGTCGATCGGCTCATGCGCGCCGCCCTATCCCTCTACGAAGAGAGCATCCGAAAAAATCCCCACGAGTGGCTCTGGATCCACAACCGTTGGAAACAACAAACCGTCGGAACCCTCAAACGCCGCTACCGCCAAGACAGCATCGCTTGTATCCTCTCAGAGAAACTCGACAACCTCGCTCTCCTGCGCACCCTCTACCCCACCGAACACATCACCCTCTTTGCCCCCAAAGAAATCGCCTCCCAAATCACCCTCGATGCTGAAATCCGCCCCTACACCCACCTCAAAGACCTCCTCATTGACGACTACCGCTTCAAACTCCTTTTCAACTTCACCCCCAACAAAAAACTCGACCGCCACTTCAAAAAACTGAGCGCCCAAGTCATAGCACGTCCCAAAAACCTCCAAGAACTTGAAAACCTGGTGAGACATGCCCCATAACCGCTTTTTCAGCGATCAGCCCTTCAAAAAAAAGGACCTCATCACCCTCTCCTCCGACGAGTGCAAACATTTGCGCGTTATGCGTAAAGACATTGGCGATACCATCGAGCTCGTCAACGGCCAAAACCAACTCGCCCACGCCCAAGTACAGTCTCCCACCGAGGTCCTCCTCACCGAAGTACACACCTCCCCTCCTCCCTCGCGCCAAATCATCCTAGCCCAGGCCCTACTCAAACCCAAAAACCTCGACCTCGTCATCGAAAAAGGGACCGAGCTGGGCGCCACCACCTTCCTCCTCTTCCCCGCCGAAAAATCCGACAAAACCACCCTCTCAACCAACCAGCTCAACCGGTGCCGCCACCTGACCATCTCCGCCCTCAAGCAATGCGGCCGGCTCGACCTCCCCCACATCGAGCTCCGCCCGCCCCTGGCCAAATGGACCACCTTCCCCTCGAACGCCTACTACGGCTCCCTCAACTCAAATATTTCCTATACACCTCCACTCAAGGACACATGCCTCTTTGTGGGCCCAGAAGGGGGCTTCACCCCCGAAGAAGAAGCCCTCCTCGCCCAAAAGGCCCAAGGGGTGAGGATCCATCCCTATACCCTTCGCGCTGAGACAGCAGCGCTCTGCTTTCTCTCTTTATCGTCCTAAGCCTCTAATAAAGAGTAGATTGTCCACTCAATCCATTTTAAAAAAATTTTATTGACAATTTATTAAAATTTTATTAATATTTATATTATAAACAAGAGGTTATAATATAATGGAAGTTGAAAACAAAGTTTATGTAATTAATAGCTTCGGCGTTCGCATGGCAACACATGAAGAGCTGAAAGCCCCCGACATGTTGCTATGTGTCAAAGATATCTTTAATGCAAGAGGTGAAAAAATACAGATTAAAGTATTAGAAAAAAGGGTTACACACACACCAGGTGTATTAGATTTTCTTAGAGATCTTATAGGGGGAGTTGGAGAAAGAACCATTCACACTGCTGATGATCACCAAAACGAACTTTAAAAAATAATATTTATAGCTGACTCCTGAAAAGGAGTCTTTTTTTATATGTAAAAATTTAAATACATAACCCATTAACATTAAATTAATAAATGCTATTGACTTTTTGAAATAAAACAACTAAAATTGTTACAGAATCTTAAAAAAAGAGGTAATAATTATGTCATTAAGCGGAATTCAAGCGAGCCCAGGAGTATCTAGCTCTTCAAGTTCCTCGCCAAATTTTTTAGATCGAATTTTTGAGTTTATTTCTAAAATTTTTAGTTGTTTCCAGAGCAACGTAGACACTCCTCAGCATTCACCTAGGCCTCTCCGGAAAGAAAGAGTTGTTTATCGTGGACAAACATCAACAACTCCTAGACAAAACAACGAAAAACAAACCCAATTAGGAAGAGCTGAAAGTGGTAATGAGAAGAAAGGTCCTGACGTTGCAAAATTAGAGAGGGTAGCTACAGAGACTTTAGCTGAAGTTGAGAGAAAACTAGGTGAAATATCTCAGGCTGAGGCCTCATATGAAATGGTTGCAAATGGTGATGCTTATGTTGCCAGGCTTGTAGCATTAGATAACAGGCTAGCAAGAGCTGGGAAAAGCAAGGTTTTCACTCAGAAGGTTATCCAACTTAGATCGATACTCGATGCAAAAAGGAAACAGACAATTGGGCGTCAACAACCCGCTCCGGCTTCAGGCAAAAAAGTCCGCTTCGCTCCAACTGCTACAAGACCTGCTTCAGCTCCTCAACCCGAGAAAGCTGGAAGAGATAGGTTACAAGCTCTATTAGTAAAACAGCGAGAATTTGCTATGAGTGGTCGACAATTACCCGTATTAGAGATTAAAGAGCTTCGAGCTCTTCAAAAGGCTATCCTGCACGTTAATCCCTAGGATCTGATATTCCAAAAGTGTCTTCTTCCAGACCGGAAGAAGGCATTTTTTTATATACGGTTCCGCGGGCGGGGTCCATGGTGACGCTGAGACCATCTTGGAGTCTTCGCACTGCTTCGTCGGCACGGACGATGATGGGAAGCTTTAGCTTTTTGGCAGCTTCGGTTGCCAGGGCCTCGGACTCTTCGTCTTCGGGGTGGTTCTGGAGGATGATCGCTTTGGCTTTTTTGATGAGGGGCTCGAAGTCGGGGTTGTATTTGGTGAGGACGAGGATTTTGCCGGCGGCGATTTTGGCTTGGGATGGATCGGGTTCGAGGATGATTTGGATTGTGCCATCTATTTCGAGTCCTTCGGACTCGTCTCCACGCACAAGCACTTCTCCGATGCTTTCGACGACCATCATGTTTGTGGTGCCGGCAACGCCAATGGGCGTGCCTGCGGTGACGACGACGAGGTCGCCGAAGGTGATGAGTTTTTGCGCGCGGGCAAAGGAGCTGGCCAGGGCGAGGGCATCTTGCGCATTGGTAATTTGAACCGGCTCGGCGGGGATCACTCCCCAGCTGAAGGCGAGTTGGTGGTAGGTTTTGGCGTTGAAGGTAAGGGCCACAATCGGCATTTCGGGTCGGAAACGGGAGATGATGCGGGCGGTTGAGCCCGTGGAGGTGAAGGCGAAGATCGCTTTGGCTCCCGAGCTGTAGGCGGTTTTCACAGAGGCTACGGCGATCGAGGTGGAGATGTCGTGGGATTCAATGCGAGAGTCGCGATAGAAGAGATCGAGGTAAGAGAAGTCTTGTTCTGCTTTTTCAACGATGCTCCGCATGAGCTTCACGGTTTGGATGGGGTATTTGCCCACGGCCGTCTCGCCAGAGAGCATGATGGCTGAGGTGCTATCGTAAATGGCGTTGGCCACGTCGGAGGCTTCGGCTCGTGTAGGCCTTGGGTTGTGCATCATCGACTCGAGCATTTGCGTGGCGGTCACGACAGGTTTGGAGGCTTGCACGCACTTGCGGATCATCATTTTCTGCAGGACGGGAACGTCTTCGATGGGCAGTTCCACGCCAAGATCGCCACGGGCGACCATGATGGCATCGGCCACCTGAAGAATGCTATCAAAGTTCTCGACGCCGAGGCTGTTTTCAATTTTGGCGATGATGTGGATCTCAGGCTTGCCCAGGTCATGGAGGAGGGCTTTGATCTCGCGGACATGCTCAGCGGAGCGGATGAAGGAGGCAGCAATGAGGTCGACGTCTTGCTCGCAACCGAATTGGATGTCGCGGATGTCTTGCTCGGTCATTGCGGGCAGTGGCACGTTGACGCGGGGCATATTGACCCCTTTTTGGCTTTTGATCATGCCGGGGTTTAGAAATTTGATGAGGATCCCGTTTTTCTTTGTCTCGACAACTTCTGAGCCGATATAGCCATCGTCAAAGAGGACAAAATCTCCTTTTTTTAGAGGCTTGAGGGCCATTTGGGGGGTGATGGGAATGTCTTCTCCGAGGAGGAGTGTTTGGCCCCGTTCGACGGAGATGGGGGCCTTCAAGACGTCCACACGGATTTCTGGGCCCTTGGTGTCGAGCATGATCGCGAGGGGCACTCCCCTCTCATCGCGGGCTTTTTTAAGCTTATCGATGGTCTCTTTGTGGCCTGCATGGGTCCCATGCGAGAAGTTGACCCGGGCCACGTTCATCCCAGCGTCAATTAGCTCTAAAATCTTTTCATAAGAGCTCACTGCCGGGCCGATGGTACAGATAATTTTGGTACGGGTCCTCATACCTTCATATTACTCTAGACAAAGGTTGTGCTCAATACTATTATAGAGGGCTATGGCTAGGAAAATTGTCTTAAAAAAGGTTTGCGTCCACAACCTCAAGGAGATCGATCTTGAGCTGGAACCCAATCAGCTCATTGTCTTTTCTGGGGTGTCGGGCTCGGGAAAGTCCTCGCTTGCCTTCGATACGATCTATACCGAGGGGCAGCGGCGCTATATCGAGTCGCTTTCAACCTTTGCCAGGCGCCATTTGGGTGAGATGTCCAAACCCGATGCTGAGGTGATCGAAGGAATATCCCCGACGATCGCCATCGAGCAGAAGACGGCAGGGCGCAACCCCAGGTCGACTGTAGGGACGATGACGGGGATCTATGATTTTTTAAGGATCTTGTACGCCCGTGTTGGGGTGCGTCACTGTCCGGTCAGCGGCGAAGAAGTGACGCCCCAGAGCACCGAGCACATTCTGCGGGAGATGGCCAAGTTGCCTGAGAAGGCCAAAATCGTAGTCTTGGCCCCGTTTGCAAAGGGCAAAAAGGGTGAGTTCAAGGATGAGTTTGCCGAGCTCTTAAGAAAGGGATTTACTCGGGTGCGGCTCGATGGAGAAATGGTGGAGCTCGAAGATGAGATTGCCATCGATGGGAAAAAAGCCCATGACCTCGATCTTGTGATCGATCGGATTGTTGTGAAGGAGGAGGACCGGCCAAGGATTGCCGAGGCGGTTACCCAGGCTCTGGATTCAGGTAAGGGCGTAATGAGCATTCTCCACATGGATACGGGGCGCGAGCAGGTCTTTTCTGAGCATGCTTACAGCCCTAAATCAGGCCTGAGTTACGGACCTTTGAACCCCCAAGACTTTTCGTTTAACCATCCCGCGGGAATGTGCCCCGAGTGCCAGGGCATTGGGACTCTTATGGAGTTTGATGAAGAGAAGATCATCGATCCGGAGAAGAGCATCGCAGAAGATTGTTGCTCAATTGCAAGCTCGTACAAGACGGTCCGCTATGGCAATATTTTCGATAACCTAGCAGAAATTTATAAGTTTGATGTCAAAACACCATGGAAAGATCTCTCAAAAGATGCCAAGCGGATCTTCCTAAATGGAACGAAGCGCAAGTGGGTGAAGATGCATTTTACCCACCCAACCAAGCGGCAGAGCTGGACCGAATATGTCCAGTGGAAAGGCGTATTGCACGATGCCAGGAAACGGTACCAAGAAGCTACGTCTGATTCGTACAAAAATCGGATGGAAGAGTTGATGGAGGAGTCGGTTTGCGGCGGGTGTAAAGGTACGCGGATTAGACCCTACCCAGGTTCAACGACACTCAAAGGAAAAACGCTGCCGCAGATTGTGGGGCTATCGATTGCAAAGGCGCTGGAATTTTTCGATGGGATCAAGTTGAACAAGGAAGAAAAACTCATTGCCGAAGAAGTGGTCAAAGAAGTCCGCCAACGCCTCTTCTTCCTCAACGATGTGGGGCTCCACTATCTGACTTTAGAGCGAACAGCGCCCACGTTGTCTGGTGGAGAGGCGCAGCGGGTCCGCCTCGCTTCGCAAATCGGCTCGGGGCTCTCCAAGGCTACCTATGTGCTCGATGAGCCATCGATTGGCTTGCATCCACGCGATAATACTAAACTCCTCTCTTCATTGAGGGCCCTTTGCAATAAAGGGAACACGGTGATTGTGGTTGAGCACGACGAAGAGACAATGCTTGAGGCCGACCACATCGTCGATGTGGGCCCTCTCGCTGGGCAACTCGGCGGTGAGATACTCGTCTCTGGAACGCTGCAAGATCTACTGAAAAATCCCCGCTCGATTACGGCCGCGTACCTCACCGGAAAGAAGAAGATCCCCATCCCAAAGAAGCGGCGTAAGAAAGGGAAAAATGCAATTGAGATTGTCGGAGCCACCCACCACAACCTCAAAGAGGCCACGGCCAAAATCCCCCTTGAGATGCTCGTGGCAGTCACTGGGGTCTCAGGGTCTGGGAAATCGTCTCTGGTTTCAGACATTTTGCACCCCTCTCTATCCAACTTCTTGCACCATGCAAAAATGAAGGTGGGCAAACACAAGGAGATCAAGGGAATCGAGCACGTCGATAAAGTAATTGCAATCGACCAGTCCCCCATTGGAAGGACACCAAGATCGAACCCTTCAACATACATCAAGCTTTTTGATCTGATTCGAGACCTGTTCGCCAAACTGCCCGAGGCAGAGGCGATGGGCTACAAAGCGGGCCGCTTTAGTTTCAATGTCAAGGAAGGCTCCTGCCCCACTTGCACAGGCATGGGAATGGTCAAGATCGACATGGACTTTATGGATGATGAGTGGACTGAGTGCCCCGAATGCAAAGGGAGACGCTTTGATCAAAAGACCCTCTCCGTAGCTTACAAAGGGAAAAACATCTACGAAGTGCTCGAGATGACCGTCGCGGGCGCACTTGAATTTTTCGATGCGATCACCCCGATTAAGAAAAAGTTACTTATGCTCCACGAGGTGGGCCTTGGCTACATCAAAATTGGACAGAGCTCGCCTTCCCTTTCTGGCGGAGAGGCTCAGAGAATTAAGCTGGCCAAAGAGCTCTCCAGACCCTCTACAGGCCAAACCCTCTACATCCTCGATGAGCCAACCACAGGCCTCCACTTCCACGATATTCATAAGCTCATTGACGTCTTGCAAAAACTCGTCGACAAGAAGAACACAGTCCTTGTGATCGAGCACAACATGGACCTTGTGAAGACGGCCGACTGGATCATAGACATTGGCCCTGAAGGGGGCGACCATGGCGGTGAGGTGGTGGCCAGCGGCACGCCAGAGGCCATTGCCAAGCAGAAAACCCCCACCGGCTATGCCGTTTATGCTGCCCTCAACCCCAAGCCCATCTCTCTCACAACAGCGCCTATAAAGAAACAAAAGTTCGACGATTCGATCCGGATCGAAAAGGCCGAGCAAAACAACCTCAAGGGGCTCAACGTTGAAATCCCCCACGGGAAAATCACCGTTTGCACAGGCCCTTCTGGCTCGGGAAAATCCTCTTTGGCCTTTGAGACCGTTTATGCCGAAGGACAGCGCCGCTATACAGAGTCGATGTCGGCCTACGCTAGGCAATACGTCAAGCAGATGCCCAAGCCCAAAGTCGAATCGATGGATGGCCTTTTGGCCTCGATTGCCATCGAGCAAAAGGCCCATGCAGGGAACCCCCGCTCGACCATCGGAACGATGACCGAGTCCTACGACTACTTGCGCGTCCTCTTTGCCCACCTCGGCGTTGCCTATTGCCCTGAAACGGGCGAGAAGATCGAGTCTATTAGTAAAGAATTTGTCTTAAATCAACTCATGGAGCTACCCGAAAAGACCAAGGTCCAAATTCTAGCACCGATCGAAAGCACCGAAGGATACCTTCGGGAGGGTTTCTTACGGGTGCGCCTCAACGGTGAAATGTATGAGCTCGATGAAGAAGTTCCATTGGATCCACGCCGCAAAAACGAACTTTTCCTCATCATCGACCGGCTCACCATATCCGAGAAATCAAAAAAACGGCTCTACGATGCGATCGACACGGCAGCCAAGATTAGCAACGACACCCTCGTGGTCCACTACGATGACAAAGACGTCTTCTACAATCTCGCCTTTGCCGTCCCCAGCACTGGTAAATCTTACCCTCCGGTCACGCCGCACACCTTCTCGTTTAACACAAAACATGGGATGTGCCTAGATTGCATGGGAATCGGTTTCCAGTTTTCTGCCAACCTCCAGAAACATCGCGTCATCATGCGAATGAGCGCTTATGCTCTGATGAAAAAACTCTGGAAGGACAACCTGACAAATGATGCGGCAGACCTCTTTATCGAAATGATCGAAGAGCTGGGCATCGATCCTGATACTCCTCTAGAAAAGCTCCCAGGCAGAGATCTCCAAACGATTTTAAACGGCTCAGACACTCCCCTCAAGTGCAAAGGCTACCAAATGCGCTTTGTCGGAATCGGACCCGTCTTCGCCTTTTTGGCTAAAGCAGCCAAAAATTCTCTCAAGCAAGAACTTGGCCCTTGGGTCGACCAGATCACCTGCCCCTCCTGCAAAGGCACTAGATTGAATCCTCTCGCCCGCCACGTCAAAATTGGCAAAACAACTCTTCCCGACCTCTGCGCCATGCCCCTGGATGAAGCTCATTCCTTCATCCAAAAAATCAAACTCAAAGACAAGCTCCTCGAGGAAACTCTCTCCCAACTCAAACACCGGCTCGAGTTTCTCAATAAGATCGGCCTCGACTATCTCTCGCTAGACCGGGCAGCCCCCACCCTCTCTGGTGGTGAAACCCAACGGATACGCTTAGCCCGCCAGCTCGGCAGCGGGATGACCGGATGCCTCTACGTCCTTGATGAGCCCACTATCGGCCTCCACCCCCACAACAACACCCTGCTCAACGAGTCCCTTAGAAACCTCTGCAAGCAAGGCAACACCCTCCTCCTTGTTGAACACGATCCCCTCACCCTACAAATCGCCGACCGGATTATCGACTTTGGCCCTGCAGCTGGCATCCACGGGGGTGAAATCATGGCCAGCGGCACTCTTGCTCAAATCAAGAAAAACCCCAAATCACTCACTGGGCAATATCTCAGCGGCAAGAAAAAAGTCCCTATTCCGAAGAAAAGACGTACTTCCAAAAATTTCCTCCGCGTTGAAAACGCCTCGCTCCACAACCTCAAAAACATCTCAGTCGATATCCCAACCGGCATCATCACCTGTCTCACCGGAGTCTCTGGATCGGGCAAATCGACCTTGATGAATGACCTCATTAGACCCGCCGTCCAGCAGTCGCTAGCCAAACGGAAAAACCCAGACAGCGTCGAGCTCCATGGCTCCACTATCTCCGGCATCAGCGCCTTTGACAAGATGCTTGTCATCGACCAAAACCCTATCGGCCACACCGCACGCGCTGATGTCAGCACCTACACCGACCTCAATGCCCCGTTGCGTGCCCATTTCGCAGAACTCCCCGAAGCGAAGCTCCGCGGTCTCAAGCCAAAAAATTTCAGTTTCAACCACCTCAAAGGGATGTGCACCAAATGCTGGGGTCTGGGCAAACGGAAGATCGAGATGCAATTCCTCCCCCCCGTTCAGATCACCTGCGACGCCTGCCACGGCTACCGCCTCAAGCCCCTTTCGCTCGAAGTTAAAACCCGCGGCCGCCACCTAGGCCAGTTTCTCCAAATGACCGTGCTTGAAGCCATCGACCAGATCCCTCCCATCCCCAAAGTCCTCAAAATCCTCGAGACCCTCGTCTCCGTAGGCCTTGGCTACCTTAAGCTTGGCCAAGAGATCGCCACCCTCTCTGGCGGCGAGGCCCAGCGCCTGCGTCTAGCCCGCGAGCTGGCCAAGCGCTCCACCGGCAAAACCCTCTACCTCTTCGACGAGCCCACCATCGGCCTGCATGCCGATGATATCCTCAAGCTCCTGTCCATCTTCCACAGTCTCGTTGAAAAGGGCAATACTGTCCTGCTCATCGAGCACAACCTCGATGTGATCCAAAATGCCGATCACCTGATCGACCTCGGCCCCAAAGCCGGTATCCACGGCGGCGAAATCATCGCCACCGGCACCCCCGAAACCCTCGCTAAAAACAAAAACTCCCTCACTGCTTCCTATCTTTGATTCTTGTATTTATTCTTCAGACACATACAATCAGAGAAAAGGAGTGTTGTTATGGCAAAACCGGTTTTAATGCGCAAAAGGGCAAAGATCGTTGCTCTGATCGTTTTTCTACTCGCACTGATCATCATCACTTTTCTGGGGACCTGGTGGCCTGGAATTATGCTGGCTGTAGGGCTTCCCCTTGCTATTTTGCAGTACCTGCAAGGGCGCATGTATGACATGTGCGTTTCCCTTTTTGTCTTTGTGGGGGCCTTTATCACCGTTCAGTTCAATATCAAATGGGAGATTTTCCTCCCAGTCCTCTTCGCCATAGGGGGGATCTACATATTCTTCCGAGAATTCATCTATAGCCGCTCTGAAGAGGAGGAAAAGATGGAAGAAGACAAGGACGAATCAAGTAAAGAATAACCTTGATTTTAATTAAGATTAATTATATTATTATAACATAACTTTTTTAATTTAATTAGGTATTTCTATGTCTTCTACAAATAATTTTTTAACTGCAGACGCCGCAGCCCGCGAGGCCGCTTTGACTTATCTCCAGATGGAATCAGAAGCACGAGCTGCACATTTGAATGCATTCTCCCTTATTGGTCTGGTGAGTACAGATGCTTATGTAGATGCTTTATTGGCTAATGTAAATCATGATCCTGAGCCAGTTGAAGATGCTAGTGAATCTACAAACTTTGAAGGCGCTCTTCATGCCTCTCCCACTTCCAGCTCTGAGCTTATTCACAACTCTCAAATCTATACTCAAATGGGAGAATGGGAGAAAGCAAAGCTGACTTGCCAAGATGCCTTAAAACTTCCTTTAACAGACCATGAAAAAGGGATCGTTGGCTACAATTTCACAATGGCTTTGTTTCATCTTGAACGCATTGATCTAGCAATTCAAGCTGTCAAAAACGCTTTAACTAATGAGTTAGAACCTCATCACGAGAAGATGATTTTAGGGCTACGGGCAGAGATTTATTTAAGCCAAGGTAATCTTAAAGCTGCAGAAGATGATATTTCTAAAGCGCTAGAAGGACTTGTCGACGGCCCGATGTTCGTCCATTTTTCCAAGGTGCAGACCACTATCGCTGCTAAAATGTTGCAGGACCTCGCTGCTGCTGCTGGGGCGGTCAAAGTGTAACCACTGCGCAAAAAAAAGCTTCCAGAGGAGGATCTGGAAGCTCAGGTGTAGAGAGACCTTTGGGGGAAATAGAGTCCCCTGCCCGATGCTGCTCAAGGAGTACTATACTAACTTATCGATTCACTATCTCAGTTGGCAGAATTTGCTGCTTTTGTTGTTGATATTCCATCATAATTTGTTTCACTTTTTCTTCAATAGAATTTTCTGCAGCTACTTTTCCTTCTGCTAAATCATTTAACGTCGCTAAATCCATTCTGTATGCTCTGTCGGCAAGAAATGCGGTTCTTACTTTTTGTATTTTTTCTTCCCAATTTTTGTCGGATTTTTCTTTTGCAGCTCTTTCCATTTTACTTAGCTTTTCCAGCGCCAAGGCAACTCGCTTTTCGGTTTGATCTGTACTTGTTTTACTTATGTGATTTGATGCATCGAGAAGGAGGTTTTTGATGTAGTATTCTGTCTCTAAGCTTGAGATTATGTTGTCTATGGTCCCTTCTGCAGTTTCGGGAATGTGGAATTTGAGGTTTTCAAGTTCTGAGAGGAGTTTGCTCTCTTCATCTGACTGAGAGAAAAAGGCAATGGAATCGACTCTTTGCACGATTGCGAGGCTGGGGTTTTCTGCAATAGCGTCTAGGAGTTTTTGGTTGCGCTGCTGGTTGAGCTTTTTGATCTCTGTCCGGTATTTGTCTTTGGTTTTTTCGATCTGCTCGGGGGTGATATTCATTGCAGACTTGGCGCTTTCGAAGATGCCGCGAAGAGCTCCTGCTTTTCCTGCGTTTTGGTACTGCTCATGCATTTGCTCTAGAAAGGTGCTGTAGTCCCCTCTAGAGTAGGCCTTTTCGGCATGCTGAATGATTTCTTTGCCTGTTTGGGGCTGGGCGACGTCTGCGCCATAGAGGCCTGTCTGAGTGCTGACAGAGAGGAGGAGTGCTAATGCTTCTGCGATCCACTTTTTCATCTAGTTTTCCCTTTTTTAAATTAAACTTATCGGCCGTAATATCTATTATATCCAGAGTCGATTAAAAAAAGAAATAATAAAATTAAAAATAGTTTATTCCCATAGCAGAACGTACGTCTGATAATGTTTTTGCCGTGGTAATGCGTGCTTTTTCTGTCCCCTTTTTCAAAATTTCCATGACGGTTTTTGGGTCTTTTGCAAACTCTTCGCGGCGTATTCGAATCGGCTCGAGAAAGTCCTGAAGGACCTCGTTAAGGTATTTTTTAAGGGTCCCGTCTCCAAGGCCCCCTTTTGCGTAATGGTCTTTGAGTTCTTGGATCTTAGCTGTATCGCTGCCGAAGGCATCGAGGTAGATGAAAGCGGGATTCCCTTCCACTTGTCCTGGTTCGTCGATGTTAGTATGGTTTGGGTCGGTTTGCATTTTCATCACTTTTTTCTTGATGACATCAGCTGGATCGCTGAGGTAGATGCAGTTGCCGATGGTTTTACTCATCTTCGCTCCACCATCGGTCCCTGGTAGGCGAGCCATCTTGGGGATGAGCGCCTCAGGGCGTACGAGCACCTCTTTGTAGGTGCTGTTGAAGTGTCGAACAATTTCACTGGTCTGTTCGAGCATGGGGCGCTGGTCCTCGCCTACAGGGACCAAATTGGCCTTGAAGGCGGTGATGTCTGCGGCTTGACTCACGGGGTAGACCATGAAACCTGCTGGAACGGATTCACCAAAGCCTTTTTGCACGATTTCGGCTTTGACGGTGGGGTTGTGCTTGAGCCTATTCCAAGTGACGAGGTTGAGGTAGTAGGCGGTGAGCTCATAGAGCTCGGCAAGGAGGGATTGGATGCAGATGGTCGATTTTGTGGGATCAATGCCAACAGCGAGGTAGTCTAGAGCCACTTGGAGTATATTCTCACGCACTTTTTCGGGTTCTTTGGCGTGGTCTGTCAGTGCCTGGGCATCGGCGACGAGGATGAATTGGGTGCAGGTCTCTTGGAGCTCGACGCGAGCTTGTAGGGATCCAATATAGTGTCCTAGGTGCAGAGGGCCTGTGGGGCGGTCCCCCGTCAAAATAATTTTCATAGAATTCTCCTTTTCCTTGCATATATTAGCCAGATGTGGAATTTATGTTCAGTGTGAATATTGATGGCTATGAGATTTTAGAGAGCATCGGCAAGGGGGGCATGGGAGAGGTGTTTCTTGCTCGCGATCGGGTGTGCGGGCGTGATGTAGCCCTCAAGCAGATGAGAGAGCAATGGAGAGACAATAAAACCATGCAGGAGCGTTTCTTACGAGAAGCGCGCATTGCCGCACAGCTCTCCCATCCAAGCATCGTTCCCATTTATACAATCGGCGAGTCGTTTTACACGATGGCCCGTATCGAGGGGGAAACGCTCAAAGAAATTTTAAAAAAGACTAGAGAGCAGAGCAAAAGTGGTGAGCCGCTGCATCCCACGGGGTCTTCTATCCCCGCTCTTGTCCGGATTTTCTTAAATGTGTGTGGAGCGGTTGCCTATGCTCATAGCCGAGGCGTGCTACACAGGGACTTAAAGCCTGAAAACATCATTGTAGGGAAGTTTGGTGAGGTGATTATTCTCGACTGGGGGCTTGCCGACTTCATCGATAACCCTGAAGAAAATGGCCTCGATTTTGAAGAGGAAAACGCTCACCTTACCCAGCCAGGCAAAATCCCAGGAACGCTTCTCTATATGGCTCCTGAAAGGGCTTTTGGTGAGCGTTCGAATGTGCAAGCAGACATTTATTCTCTTGGTGTGGTTTTATACCAAATCTTGACACTTTCTTTCCCTTTTCAGCGCAAGTCTCTCAAGGAGTTTCGCAAACACCACGACAAGGAAAAAATGCTCGCTCCTGAGGAGGTGGCACCTGACAGGGAGATCTCTCCTCATCTTTCCAACATCGCGAAACGGTGTTTAGCAAAAAATCCTCAAAAGCGATTCCGAAACATGCGTCAGCTGATTCGCGAACTTGAAAACTACATTGAAGGTATTCCTGAGTGGCAGATGGCCAGCGAGTTGAAGCTTGAGAATAAGAAAGATTGGCTACTTCAGGAAAACATTGCACTTGCTCAGCACAGGGCTTTGATGCGCGACATTGAGTCGGTGGAGTGGGTCAACTTGATGATTTCCAAGGCGCAGTTCCCTGGCAACATTTTGATAGAGTCGACCCTTACCTTGAAAGAGGGCAATCAAGGCATTGGCTTTTTATTCTGTGTCCCTGAAACAAATATTGCAAGGGCTGTTGAAGAATCCTACTGTCTCTGGTTTTCGACTCAAGGCGTCCGTTTGTATCGATCCAACGTCGAGGTGTTTCACACCGATCAGGTAATTTTAGCAAAGGGCCAGTCTTACCGCATCCGGATCTCTCATATCGAAAACCACATCCGCTTATTCATCGATGGCGTGCAAAAATTTAGCTTCTTCAATGTGATGCCTCTTCCCGGCTCCAGAGTGGGGCTTTTTCTTCGCGACGGGGCCTTTTCTATCGATTCACTTAAAGTTTCTGTCGGCTCGCAGACAATCAATGTCAACTGCCTAGCGGTTCCCGATGCATTTTTGGCAAGGAGGCTCTACGACGAGGCCTTAGCAGAATACCGAAAGATCTCTCATTCGTTTCCAGGTAGAGCCGAAGGGCGAGAAGCAACGTTTCGCGCCGGTCTTACCCTGTTAAAAAAGGGGCTCAAGCATAAACAAAAAACCCGTAGAGAAGCATTGTTTTCTATTGCTCTTCTTGAATTTGAAAAGCTCCACAACACCCCTGGGGGCCCTCTCGAGTATTTAGGCAAGGCTTTAGTCTACAAGGCTGGTAAAGAATATGAAGAGGAAGCAAAATGCTACGAGCTTGCCTTGCGCAAGTATCCCAAGCACCCACTGAAACCAGTGCTAGTCGAAAATATCCTGACAAGACTGCACGAATCTAGTGGCGAAAACCGCCATGTAGCCTATCTCTTTGCTTTGATTGTCTTGCGTCACCTTTCTCATCTTCCGGATGCTATTAAGATCGCTGATATTTTAGAAAAACACCTTCAACCGCTCCCTTTTTTCACTCCAAGTCCTGCAAAAAGAGAGCACCTCATCATCCAACTTGCATTTTGGCTAAATGCTCCTGCAGCGCTACGGGAAATGCTCGAGAGGGAAAATTTGGATCCGCTCGATGCTCAAAATGCGCAAGTAGCTCTGTTGCTTCTTGGTGCAGAGGGGGATGCTTCTATTTTAGAATTACCCGGTGAAGAGATGCAACACGCACGCTTTGAATACAACTTGCGCTTCGGGCAAGAGCTCCCTGAAAATCCCCATCCCGTTTGGACAGCTCTTCACCAAAAAAACTGGGAGGGTGCAAAGAACCTTTTAAAAGCTCTACCTAAAGAACGTTTAGAAAACCCGAAGGATCCCGCCTTTTTCTTATATGGGTGTTTTTTAGCAAAAGAAAAAGGTGAGCAGGAAGCTTTTGACCATCTCACAAATGTATCTGAGCGCCCTTTCCCTACTCTTCCGACCCTTCTTTCTCATTTTTTAAAGGGGCGAATCAACCTCAAAGAGGGTTGGATTGAATCGGCTTTTTACTATGAAAAATTAAGGCTCATGCAACAACTTGAGCTTTTTTCCCACTGTTTAGGTGATGAGAAACTTCAAAAAATTGTCAAAAACCAAGTCAAAAAAATAGATTAGTGGTAGAATCTTATCCATTATGTTTTTGACTGTCCCCAGACATGAGATTCTAGCCTATGAGGGAGTCCGGATTCCCTACTCAGCCAAATTCCTTTACGATCTATGCGCGTACAGAGACCAGCCAGATAATAAATCCACTCTCACCCTCAGGAAAATCACCACAGAGGTGGCCTTCATAGGTTTCAGCGCTCTCTCTTTGATCGAAGCTGTTGTTCGCCTCCCGTTTGCCTTTTTAAGTATCGCGTTTTCATCAAATCCTAAATTCTGGTTTGAGGGAGTAGAAAAGGCAATAATGACCTCTCTCTATGCCTTAAGTGCGACTGTCTGCAATTTTTTTGTAGACAACCTAACTCAGACGATCGTGGGACTTGAGTGCAAGCTCACTTTTTTTTCGCAAAACCAATTGCTTTTTCATGCATGCGAAACGGGCCAATACCAAGTAGCGAAGGACCTCGTCAATGAAGAAGGGGCCGATCCACACAAAGTACAAGATAGTACGCAAGTATCGCCTGCCCTCATATCACATCTAGTGGGCCATGAAGACATGCAGGACCTATTTAAACTTAACAAATACGAAGAGGGCTATTTAGAGCTCAAGCGTCTTGCTCATTGGCTTAGTTTAGAAGGAACGGTGAAACTAGAAGGGCGTGATTTAAAATTGCAAGGTGCCCAGTCGCATTGGTTTTTCGAGTCCTTGGCAGAATCATTCCAGCGTTTCCGTACATGGGGTGGGTTCTCGGGTCTTGCTCTATCTTCCGCTAAAGCTGATCTCCTTCAAGAGGCACTGATCAAAGCGTACGCCACTCAAGACTACGAGACAATCGCTACCCGCATAAGAGGGCGCAACCTCACATTCCTAAGCACCGGCTGGGAAGATCACGCCATCTCGATTACATTCCATGGCAGCTATATGGCTATCGGCAATACAGGTAACAGCAGCATCCCAACCTTGCAAGTCTTCAAAATCGACTCGAGCAAAGTCACCGCAAGTATCATCGAAGAGATGTTTACTCATCAGCATTGGAATGAGGCCACAGGCCAAAACTTTTTTTACCATAAACTGCCAAAAAAACTTTCCTCCTCTGGGCAAATACAGCAAGATGCCACTTGCAAAGCCTTCGCTGAAATTGCACCAAAGCACCAAAAGGCACCAAATTGCGCATTCGCCTCAAAAAAGGCCACTCTCCCCTTCGCCTGGGCCACACTCGTCGAAGCTAAGCCTAGCAAAAAGATTATTCAACGAGCGAGATTCGAGTCCAAGCTCTATACTAACTATACCGCTCTTCAGTACCTCGACGAGGCGAATCTTGCGAAAAAGTATCCACATCTCCAAACCTTTGCCGATCGCGCCCATCGCAAGGGGCAAAAAAAATTAGAAAAGGTCCAATCTCTCTGTCTGAAAATGCGCCATATCCCTGGTCTTTTAAGAACTCTAGCTCTATAATCCCCTTATATGCCTGCTTACGAGCCGAAAGAAATTGAAGAGAAGTGGTATCCCTTCTGGGAAGAAAATGGGTTTTTTAAAGCCGATGCCACCTCTTCTAAGCCCTCTTATTGCATCTCTATTCCCCCTCCGAACGTCACTGGTGTTCTGCACATGGGCCATGCTCTGGTCGACACCTTGCAAGACGTCCTGATTCGCTGGAAGCGGATGCAAGGCTTTGAAGCCCTTTGGGTCCCTGGCACAGACCATGCTGGCATCGCTACGCAGACTGTCGTCGAAAGAGACCAGATGGCTAAGACTGGTAAGCGGCGCAAAGACTTTTCCCGCGAAGAATTTTTAAAACTCGTCTGGGAATGGAAAGAAAAAAGCCAAGGACACATCTTAAGTCAACTTAGACGCCTCGGTTGCTCTTGTGATTGGGATCGTCTTGCCTTCACCATGGATGAGACCCGCTGCGCTGCCGTGAGCACCATGTTTAAGAAGATGTACGATGATGGGCTCATCTACCGTGGAGACTATCTCGTAAACTGGGATCCAGTCACGCAAACGGCTCTTGCTGACGACGAAGTTGAATACGAAGATAAAGACTCTCATCTTTGGTATATGCGCTATCCCCTCTCCGACGGATCCACCCATCTGGTTGTAGCCACCACCCGACCTGAGACAATGCTCGGCGATACTGCCGTTGCGGTCAATCCAAAAGACGAGCGCTACGCTCCTCTAATTGGCAAAACCATCCGCCTGCCGATCACTGAAAGAGAGATTCCAATCATCGCCGATCCGTTCGTCGACCCCGAGTTTGGAACAGGAGCTGTCAAAATCACTCCCGCGCACGATCCGAACGATTACGAGATGGGTCTGCGCCACTCGCTTCCCATGATCAACATGATGACCCCTGATGGGAAAGTCAACGAACTGGGAAAGGAGTTTGCCGGTCTTTCCATGGAAGAGGCAAGACTTGCCATTGCAGACAAGATTAAAGAACTCGGTCTCATGGAAAAGATCGAGCCCCACCATCACAGAGTCGGCGTCTCTTACCGCTCCAAAGCCGTCATCGAGCCCTACCTCTCCAAGCAGTGGTTTGTGAAGATGACCGCCTTCAAAGACAAACTCATCTCTGCAGTCCGTGACCAAAAAGTTAAAATCATCCCCAAAGACTGGGAGAGTACCTATTTTCATTGGATCGAAAACTTACGCGACTGGTGCATCTCACGCCAACTCTGGTGGGGACACCGTATCCCCATCTACTACAAAGGTGATGAGGTCCTCTGTCAAACTGATGGGACGCCGCCAGAAGGCTGGGTTCAAGACGAAGACGTTCTCGACACCTGGTTCTCCTCTGGCCTTTGGCCCTTTAGTGTCCTTGGCTGGCCCGAAGAGACACCCGACCTTGCCAAGTTCTACCCCAACAGCGTTCTCATCACCGGCCACGACATCCTCTTCTTCTGGGTCGCACGGATGATCCTCATGGGTGAGTATGCCCTAGACGAGCCTCCCTTCCCAGAAACGTTTATCCATGGACTTATCTACGGTAAATCCTACTGGCGCTACAACAAAGATGGCTCAATTGCCTACCTCTCCTCAGAAGAAAAGCTCAAGTACGATCTTGGCGAAAAAACGCCACCCGATGTCCAATCCAAGTGGGAAAAAATGTCTAAGTCCAAAGGCAATGTCATCGATCCCATTGAGATCATCGACACCTACGGCACCGATGCGATGCGCATCGCCCTTTGCTCTGTCGCCACTCATGCCAGACAAATTGACCTAGACAGGCGCCGCTTTGAAGAATACAAAAACTTCATCAACAAACTCTGGAACGGCTCAGCGTTTATCTTCATGCACCTGGAGAATTTTGATCCCAAAGATGGGATCGATAAAGAACACCTCACCCTCGAAGACAAATGGATCCTCTCCCGCCTAAACAGAGTCATCGAATCGATCAATGGCCACCTCACCGATTACTCCTACGACAAGGCCGCTGCAGACATCTACCGCTTTTTTTGGGATGAGCTCTGTGCCTACTACCTTGAGCTTGTCAAACCTATCCTCTTTGGCAAAGCCGGCACTAAGGAGCAAAAACACAATAAACAGTGCATCCTCCTCGTCTCCCTTTGTAATCTCCTGCGCCTCTTCCACCCGATGATCCCCTTCGTAACCGAAGAGCTTTTTACGCAGCTTAAAGCCAAAATAACTCCAAGCACTACGAATGACCCTTACCTTACTGAAACGCTCCAAGCTCTCCAAGCACCCGCTTGCATCGTTGCCCCATACCCTACCGTCATCGCCAAAGAAGACATCAACCCTAAGATCGAAGAGACTTTCGCCTTCATCGACACGGTTCTCCACACCATCCGCAACATCCGTGCTGAAATGGGTCTAGCTCCGGGCGCCCCCTGCGATCTCATCATCCAAGCCGACCCCTCAGATCCACACCTAGCCCTAGTACAAGAGCACGAAGGCATGCTCTTTGCCCTCACTCGTCTTAGCAAGATCTCCTATAACGGAGAGACCCCAGAAGGCTTCTCAGCCTCCAACATTCTCAAAGGGCTTACCCTCATTATTCCCCTTCCCGAAGAGATGCGTGAAAAAGAACTGGTTCGCCTAAAAAAACAGCAAGACAAACTCATCATCCAAGAGAGGCAGTCGCGCGGCAAACTCGGGAATGAAAACTTTGTCCAAAAGGCCCCCAAAGACGTTGTAGATAAGCTTCGCACTCAACTCTCTGACATCGAAACACAGCTCGCAGACATTTCAAAGAAACTGAATCTTTTCAAAAAATAGACTGCTAGTCCTTCCCCAAACACACTCATCAGTCGAACAGGATGAAATTGAATTAATCAATTTACCTCCTCCGTCAAGGAATGTGCCTCCTTGCTCAAGCTTTGAGTGGGTTTAATTATAAGAGCAAATTCTGTATAATAATAACAAAAAATGGAGAAATAACTTGATTAGCATTCAAAATTTTAGAAGAATTGTTGACATTAGTGCTGGACTGACAATGGTCGGAAGTGGAGCTCAGATGTTGTCAGTGAACCCCAAGTCTGAAGAATTTAGAAAAATTTCAGACATTTTTATGAAGGCTGATTTTGCCATCGTCATGAATGGAATATCCAGCTTTATTTCAGAGATCACAGACTCTGCTGACACTCCACCAGCTAAACGCAGAGCGTATCAAGTGCTAAACGTCGCTATGTTAGGCTATACAGCATTCTTAATATATTACGCGCCCATACCAGACTTTATGGTCCCAAATCGCGAGAGCGTTTTCCTCATTTCCGTAACCACTTTATTCACCAGAGTGATCAATACCCTGCCAACTGGATGACCAGATTGCAGACGTATTAGGGCGAGTTGAACTAGGCTGCTCTTTGCATACTTCAAAGAGGTTATGATGTGTGTGATCCGCAAGAAATTGTGATTCCCATCATTAAACCTATTTCAATATTCTATCTGAAATCTCCTGCAAGACCTTAAAAAATGTATACAAAAGCGTTAAGTGACAAAGGTTCTTGTATAACCAAGTGAAGACTTGGTCCTGAGCTACGTCGGCTTTTTCTCAAATAAATTTGTCTGGATTTGAAAACCCTATACTAATAATTCTTAATTTTAATACAACTTCAACTTTGAAAGATATAAATTTATTAGTTTTTAACTAATAACTGATGTACAATATACTTAATGTAAAAAACAGTAAAGGTTTTATTATGTCAATGTTTCTTAATGGAATTTCTGGTTTAAGTTGGGGGGCAGGTGCGTCTGCTATCGACCCTGCTTCTTATACCGCTCTCACAGAAGGACTAGTTGATCCCCGATTTAGATGTGAGGATTTTGTTCAATCGTCGGACAATAGTTTAGAAAATCTCGAGAATTTGAGGTGTACAACGGAAGCAAATGATTTACCTACACTCTACCTTACCCAAGCCAACGCTTTAATTGAAAAAGGGGAGTTATCACAAGCTCACAAGATGTTGAACTTTGGCAAACAATTTGCAGAAACTGTCGAAGGGAAGGCGCTGTCAATTTTTTTAGCAGAATACACCCTTGCTAGAGCAAAGATTTACAATGGATTGAGTAAGTGGAAAAAGACAATCAGTCTGATGGAAAAACTAAAGAGTTATAATTGGGAAGGAAACGAATATATCCATTTACAACTCGTCGAACTTCGAAAAGTGGCGGCTATTCAAATTGGCAAAGAGCAAACGGCTGCCGCAAAAGAATTATCTGATGTTGGTAGGCACGATGAAGCGCTTGTACACGCATCATCCGCAGTCTCTGTTCTTAAAGAGTTCGCTTCAGATTCAACTGAATATATGGCAGCAATCAAACTACAGGCAGAAATTTTTACTGCTTGTGGGGCAGCAGCTCATGCGCAAGTAGCACCAGGAAAATAGCCCTGTGGAATGGGCATAGCTCCTTTTTGTTAACGAGAGTGATCAGTCCCCTGCCAGCTAGATGACCAGATTGCAAACGTTTTAGGGCCAATTGAACTAGGATGCTCTTTGTATATCTCACTGAGCACATCAAAGAAAGCCTTGGCTTCCTTTTCTAGACCATGAAGCCTTAAAGAGGTCATAATGCGGGTGATCCGCAAGAAATTGTGATTCCCAGGATTGAGCCAATTCTGGGCTTGATTGGAGAAGTTTTCCGCTCGCTTGATTTTGCCAAAGAATCCATATTCCAAACCGTAGAACTTGAGCATCACCTCAAAAGACTTGCGCATTTGATTTTGCAAGGCTTTATCAGACTTGAAGACTTGCATCGTTGCAGTATTTGTTGGAGGAGCAGTTGGATTCATCCCAACGCTCTTGATTGGGAAAAGCCACTGGATGAAGTCGTGCTTGGCCTCTTTTTCTGCATCATCAAAGGCCCATATCTCTTCAAGTGTCACTCCTTTATCATTACGAGCTCCACGGTAAAATTCGATGACAGTAGGGATTTTCACAGCGCTTATGCTACGAGGTTTTGCGCAGCCACAAACCCCTAATAGCTTAAATATAGGATATGTGACAATGCTCACCAGACGATCCAACACAGATCGGATGGCACTCATAATCTGATTCGGTAGAGAACTCGATAGAGGCGTAATTTTCATAGGGATACTATAGCATCTTTAAGAAATTTCCGCACTACGGAAGGGACATTGTAACCTAAAGTTTCTACTTGATAATTGAGGTCTGAGATTTCACTATCCTCGATCTGATCTTTTAACCTAACAAATACAGAAATCAGTTGTGGGTGTTGCTCTAGCACCTCTTTTCGTACGAGGGGTGCAGCTACGTAGTTGGGCAGGGCCTTCCGGTCGTCGATCAGCGCTCTGAACTCTGAGCTTTTCAGCCTCCCGTCTGTAGAGAAACCAGACATCACATCGATCGCATTGTTTTGCAGAGAAAAGTAGAGGAGGACTTGATCCATGAGCTTTGGCTGCTGGTTAATCATGTATGCTTGTTGTAATAGCTTTAGATCCTTGCGCGCTGCAAGCTCTGGATCGATGGCAATTCGAACGTGAGGAGGTATGTCGGAAATGTTGTGTAGACTGCTGTCTGCCCGCGCGATGAGGACGTATTGATTCGAGAAGCTTAAAGGATCGAGATAGGAGAGGTTTTGTTTGGCAAACACCTCTTTGAGATAGGGGTAGAGAGGGCCCTGCTTGAGGGGCTCTTTGAGTATGTCTAGAAGGGCTGTGCCTGTGTATTCAAAGTAGACATCGATGGTCCGGGATTTTAGCGCATTGAAACAGATGGATGTCCCCTCTAGGTTGAAGAGGCGTTTGACTTTGAGGTCGGTGTGCGTTTCGACAAGTTGAGCTAGAATTTCTGCGAGGATGTGCTGTTCTGTGCAATTTTTTGAGCCTATTGTAAGGGTGTTGTCACTTGCTTTGGTTTGGGATTGCAGCATCAGAAAGACAAGGCCAGCTAAAAGTAGTGTGGCAATGAGGAGTTTTTGTAGCTTGGCTCTAAAGACTATCACTTGGGCACCGCTAGCCATTTTTCAAGGGTTGTCATCGTGAGCTCAAAAAGAGCAGCGAGGATAGCTGCTGGTATAGTCCCGGCTAATACGAGATGAGCGTTCATACTTCGTAGACCTTGGAGGATGAGGTCTCCAAGTCCTCCAGAGCCAACGAGGCTTGCCAGGGTGCACATGCCAATTGTCCACACTCCTGCAATCCGAATACCAGCCATGATCATGGGAGTGGCGTGGGGCATCTGCACTTGGAAAAGCGTTTGGCCTCTTGTCATCCCAAGGCCTGTGGCCACATCAATCATCGCGGGGCTCACTTGAGTGATGCCAGTATAGGTGTTGGTAAGGATGGGTGAGATAGCGTAAAGGGAAAGGGCGATCACTCCGGGAAGGACGCCCGTCGAGGGGATCGGCAGTACCTGACGAACGAAAGCTAAGGTGACAACAATGAGCGCTAGCATAGCAAGGCCCGGCATCGTTTGGATCAATGAGGTGGAGCGGACGATGAAAAGGGAGAGCCTTTGGTTTTTGCTCTGGCTTAAGATAAAGCTCAGAGGGAGCGCAATGCAAAGAGCGATGAGCAAGGCGACTAAGCTAATGAGTAGGTGCTGGTATGTTTTCTCTAAGATAGTCCAAAGCATGTTTAGCATCTTGGGGTTTTAGGGTTTGGGTAAGTTGTCCTTTTTCTAAAATGGCAATACGGCTTCCCACTTTTGTAGCTTCCTTGTGATCATGAGTGACAAAGACAACAGTTTTTTGTAATTTCGACTGTATTTCGATAAATTCGTCTTGGAGCTGCTCGCGCATAAAGGGGTCAAGCGCTCCAAACGGCTCGTCCATAAGCACGATGGGAGGATCGCCTGCTAAGGCTCTGGCAACGCCAATCCGTTGTTTTTGCCCCCCACTTAAGTTTTCTGGATAGAGGTCTCTATACTGGTGCGAGTCGAGTCCGATCATCTGAAGCAGCTCTTCTAGCCTTTCTTCTATTTTCTTCTCTGGCCACTCTAGGAGTTTTGGGACTACGGCAATATTTTCTGATACTGTCATGTGCGGGAATAAACCAATATGCTGGAAGGCATAGCCAATGTGTCTGCGCAGCTGTATCGGGTCACGTTCAAGTATGTTTTGCCCATTAATAGAGATGTTGCCACTGGTGGCTTCAATCAGGCGGTTGATGAGGCGCAGTGCTGTGGTTTTCCCACTACCACTTTGTCCTAATAGAACAAGGGTCTCCCCCTTTTGAACTGTAAAGCTCAAAGAAGAAACTCCCCTTTTTCCTGTGGAGTAGACTTTGGTCACATTTTCAAATTCGATCATCTTGTTCAAAATACCGAATACAACGTGTATTGTATACAATTTTATCTCGTGGTACTGTAGAGATATGCATCTACCCTCCCCAGCTCTACTGAAAAGTCAATTGCCTCTCTCTAATGAGGCTAAACAATTTATTGCAGACACTCGAAAAACGATCCAACAGATATTCGAGAGGCAAGATCCTCGTCTCCTGATTGTTGTAGGCCCTTGCTCGATCCACAGCGCAAGCGAAGGAATCCAATTTGCTAAGCAACTCAAAGAACTTGCAGAAAGTGTCAAAGATAAGTGTGTTTTAGTGATGCGCGCCTACATTGAAAAACCGCGTACAAAACAAGGGTGGAAAGGACTGGTTCATGATCCCCACCTCAATGGCTCTGACGATTTAACTGCTGGTCTGTCCATGGGGCGCTCGTTTCTGCTCGAGCTTGCTAAGATGCAAGTACCAGTGGCCACAGAGTTTCTTACTCCCCATCTTGCCCCTTACATCGAAGATTTAATCTCTTGGGGCTGTATTGGCGCAAGAACATCTTCTTCGCAGGTGCACCGTCTGCTAGCCTCGCTCCTGTCGATGCCCATTAGCTTCAAAAATTCGATGGATGGCAATATTGAGTGTGCTGTCAATGCGGTGCATGTTGCCAGATCACCTCATACGTTTATGCACATTTCTGAAGAGGGCAAACTCTGCCAAGTTCAGAGCTCTGGGAACCCTTATGCACATATCGTCTTGCGCGGTTCTTCCTTTGGAACGAATTTTGATCAAGAGAGCGTACAAACTGCGCTGACTGCGCTCCGTCGTGAGGAGCTCCCTCCTCGAGTGATGATCGATTGTTCGCATGGCAACTGCCAAGGGAAATACTTTAAGCAGAAAGAGGTCTTCCAATCGGTTCTAGAGCAAGAAAACTCCTTGATCATGGGGATGATGCTAGAGAGCAATTTAGAGGCGGGCACGCAAAAAATTCCCGCTCAGCTCGACGAACTTCAAAGAGGTGTTTCTGTAACGGATGCTTGTCTCGATTTTTCCTCAACAGCAGAACTCATCTCATCACTTGCACACTCAAGATCAATGAGTTTAACCCATAGCTGATGCTCCCAATCGGCATAGACATCCCCATCGGGAGTGACAATCTCTGCCCTGTAGGCCAAAAAGCCCCCTGAGCACTTGAATTCGTCATTTACAACAGAATAGGTCTCATAGCCAATTCTTCGGTGGATGGGAAATTCCAAACAGGTTTCAGTAAAATCTTGAAAAAGGACATGGATCCTTAAAGTAGGGCCAAGGTCACGAATGCTTCTAGGGAGCCAATACTCAGCCACGATCATCTGACCATTTGGCGGTTTTCTAGGATCTGGGGTAGCCACATTGGTACTAGCCAAATAGGCTGGGGTCACTTTCTGCTGATGCAGGACAAGGGCCGCCCTGCTACATCCGGCTAAAGCAAAAAAAGCTAATATCAGAATACGTAAAATCATACGAGCTCTATAATCTATGAAAAAGGGAGAATTTTCAAGGAAAATGAGCGAATCAGTTGCTACTGTAATTTTTAATGAGGACAGAACAAAGATCCTTTTGATCAAGCGGCGCGACATCCCCGTTTGGGTCCTGCCCGGCGGTGGGATTGAGCCTGGAGAAAAACCCGAAGAGGCAGCCATCCGCGAATCGGATGAAGAAACGGGCATGCAGGTAACGCTTACTCGCAAGGTAGCCTACTACCACCCGAAAAATCGCTTGACAAGACAGACCCATTTTTTCGAGTGCGTAGCCTCCGGAACTCCCCAAACGGGACCTGAGACCCGCGACATTGCTTTCTTCTCCTTAGACAAGCTCCCTGGCAAGCTAGTTCCCTTCTACAAAACCTGGATCGAAGATGCCCTTATGCAAAGTGACCAAGTCCTAGAAAAACAAATCCGAAAAACCTCTTACTGGACTTTTGTCTGGTACCTGCTGTCTCACCCTTTCCTCGTCGCCCAATTTCTCCTCACCCGAATGGGCATTCACATCAATCGATAGGAATTTTCTTTACACCCTTCTCTTCGTAGAATAAGATCAAATTTTTTCTATTTGGAGGAGATAATGGCCAGCATTCTACAAGCTCTATTTATCGCAATGGTATTGCCTTTCGTAAGTGACCGAATGGATTTTGAAAATCCGGATCGCATTAACCAAGCAACAGAACATGCGCTCGTGGATCTCTCCTCAGGGGAAAGATCTGCTATTTCTCACTCTGAACTGCTAAAGAGAGCATCAGAAAAAAATATTCTCATCCTTGTCCACGGTTACAATAATACCTACTCCTCTACCTTATCTTCTTATATGGCGTATGCAGAGCATTTGGAAGACTCTTACGACTTGATCGTTGGATACATCTGGCCGGGAGGTGACCATGATCTCGATTACTTTTCTGCAAAAGATCGCGCGGTATCAGAGCTCGATCTTCGGTTTTTAAGTACACTCACTTTGTTAAGTAGAGTTGCAAATAATGTTGATCTATACGCTCACAGCATGGGCTGCAGATTATCTCTGGAAGCCATTTCTCAAGCACCTGGAAAAGTGGTTCGCAATCTTTTTCTTACTGCGCCTGCTGTCGATGATGAAGCTCTCGAAAAGGGAGAAAAGTATCACGCAGCAACAAAAAACTGTGATCTCACAGTGGTGTTCTATTCGGAGTATGACAAAGTCCTTAAAAAGCACTACCCACTTGCAGAATGGGATCAGGCTCTGGGTTATAAAGGCTTTGAAAATCTCAGCTCAATCCCTTTAAATGTATTCCAAATTGATTCCACAGACGATGTGTCTCACCACAGCGACTATAAAAATGAAGAGAGCATCTTTGGTCACATCAGGGAGCTGTTATAAAGATGTCTAATGAGGAATGGAAAGAGCGCCTGACTCCTGAGCAGTATAGAGTTTTGAGGGAAGAGGGGACAGAGAGGGCTTTTTCGAGTCCGCTGCATGAGAATAAACGGAAAGGGATCTATCGCTGTGCTGGTTGTGGCAAGAATCTTTTTCGCTCGGAAGATAAATTCGATTCGGGAACGGGCTGGCCCAGTTTCACGAAAGGGGAAAATGTGGCATACACTGACATAGAGGTACATTGTGCAAATTGCGATGGACACCTCGGTCATGTGTTTAATGATGGGCCAGCCCCGACTGGGAAGCGGTATTGCATTAATGGTGTTGCCCTTACTTTTGAGGAGAGTACGTGAATCTATTTCATAGGAAAGATCTTAGAAAGGGGATCACCCTTGTTCTCATTGCCTGGCTTTTGTTCAGTACGATGTATATGCTCTCTAAACTCATCGGGGGGCAGACAACAGTACCCACTATGCTTTTTTTCCGGAATGTGATGGGGCTCGTAATTGTTCTACCTTATATTGTGAAGAAAAGGCTCAAAGCTTTTGAGATCAAAAACTGGAGAATTGTATTGACCCGTTCTCTTTTGGGATTAATCAATCTCGTCTTGATTTTCTTGGCTGTAAAAAGAATCTCCCTTGTGAATACGACACTCCTCAATAATAGCGCCCCCTTCTTCGTCCCCTTTGTCCTCTGGTTTTGGCTCAAAGTGCCCATCAACCACAAGATGTGGCCAGCCATACTAGCAGGTTTCATTGGAATCGCTCTAATCCTAAAACCCGACCAAAAGATTTTCAACCTGGGCGCTGCCTATGCCCTTTTGTCTGGGATCTTTCTAGCTGTGAATCTCGTGATGATGCGGCTTACCTCAAAGTCGGAAAATCTCTATTCTTTTCTCCTCTATTTTTTCCTAATAGGAGGCATCATCACTTTGCCTTTTGCTCTGTCTGATTGGAAAATTGAGGGTTTTTCGACTTTGATTGCTCTTTTATCAATCGGTTTTTGTTCGTGTTTAGGCCAAGTATTTTTATATTACGGAATGAAGTGGGGCAAGGCCCACCAACTGGCTCCTCTTACCTACTCGACTGTGATCTTTTCTGGGATTTACGAGTGGTTGCTCTGGGGACGCATTCCCGATCCTATTGCCTATGTTGGGATGGCCCTCATCATCGCTGCTGGCATTTGGATCGTTTTGATCTCTCCATCAACAAAGGAGCTAAAGTAAATGAACCTATCCGCAAATTCTATTTCTATCCTTGCTCCATCTTTTTACGATCTTTCATCAGGAGCTTTTCATCAATATTTTCTAATATTGATTTCAAACCGCCTGCTGAAATCTCATCAAAAATCTGAAGCAATGCTAAACAAAATAATTTACGGATAGGTTCATGGAAAAACTTCCCCTCAATGCTATCCCAGAGCCATGGGAGTACAACCCTTCTAAATGGAGCCAGCGCATACGTATCGTACTAATTGCAGCCATTGCTGTGATCATTGCAATCTATATGGGGCTGTATCAATGGAGGCTGATCGATTCCGTTTGGGATCCAATTTTTGGCAACCAGTCGATGAAGGTTTTAGATTCGGACGTTTCCCATAAAATCACGAGCTGGGTCCTTGTGCCTGATTCGATCCTTGGAGCTCTTGCGTATCTAGGAGATATCATTTTTGCTTTGGCTGGTTCCACAAGACGTTGGCACGATAGGCCTTGGCTTGTAATCCTTTTCGGCCTTGACGTCATTCCCCTCGGCATTGTCAGTGCTACTCTTATTTTTATGCAGGGTTTTGTAGTGGGGTCCTGGTGTTTTCTATGTCTTGTGACGGCGGTTATATCGCTTATTCTGGTCGCTTTAGCTTACGATGAGGTGTGGTCAAGTATTCTCTTTCTCTATCGAGTCTGGAAGCGTTCTAAGAAATTTTCTATTTTCTGGGGCACTCTATGGGGAAGGCCGAATGAAATCGCCCACCTTGTGGGATTAGAAATGGCTAAAAGAAGAGATTGGAGGGATTGACGATGTGGGCACGTGTAGTAGAATTTATGTTGGCGTGTTGGCTTTCTATTAGCCCTTTTATCTTTGCTTATCCCAAAAATGCTATTTTCTTTTGGGTGAATGATTTGACCTGTAGCTGTTTCATCGCTTTTTTTGCCCTAGCATCGTACTACAAACGTTTACGAAAAATGCACCTTTGCAATTTGGCCATCTCCATGTATCTGATTGCCCTGTCTTACGTCTTTCGAGGAAGTCCCCTTTACGAACCATTGCAAAACTACATGGTCCTAGGCCTACTTCTCCTTATGGTCGCCATCGTCCCTTCAGAGGCCGATAAGCCACCAGTTCCCTGGCGCGAATTCTACGAGAAGCTCAAAAAGTAGAATTATTCTTTATAGAAGATTTTTGTCAGACCCTGGCCGAGCCACCAGAGGGCGGCGCCGATGCCGAGGATGACAGCCCATTCTGTTAGCGCGAGGGGGACGGTGCCGAAAACGATTTGCAGCTGGGGGATGTAGAGAACTGCCAGCTGGAGGATAAAGGAACTAGCTAGGGCGATGATAAGGTAGGGGTTGGAGAAGAGTTTCATCTTGTATTGCTTACGGATCATTTGGACACGGACAAGTTCGAGTACGATGAGGGTGGTGAAGGTCATGGTTTGCGCCAGTGCGCTGCTAGTGCGCAAACCGATGTAACAGGCAGTGAGAGCTCCAAGGGTGACAAGGACACTGATGGAGAAGACAAAGAGGGCAAATCGGCGGTTTAGAATCTGCTCAGCGCGAGGACGGGGCGGTCGAGACATGGCTCTAGGATCAACGGGGTCCATAGCGAGGCTGATGGCGGGAAACCCGTCGGTCACGAGGTTCATCCAAAGGAGTTGAACGGGAAGTAGTGGGATGAAGGCGGCGCCTGTCTCTGTTGTGGTGCCAAAGAGCATCACGAGAAAAATAACCAGGATTTCGGCGATGTTAGAAGAAAGGAGGTAGCTGACGAACTTGACGATGTTGTCATAGATCCCCCTCCCCTGTTCTACAGCTTTTACGATGGAGGCAAAGTTGTCATCGAGAATGATCATGTCTGAACACCCTTTGGTCACATCGGTTCCGGTGATTCCCATCGCGATGCCAATGTCTGCCGCTTGGACGGCTGGGGCGTCGTTTACTCCATCTCCTGTCATGGCTGTCACTTTCCCCTCTTCTTTGAGGGCATTAATGATCCGGAGCTTGTGATCCGCACTGATCCGCGAGAAGACATTTACTTGCCTTATCTCTTCCTCTGTGAGGGTTTCTAATTCATTTCCATCGACGGCTCCCTTTGTTTCTATACCGATCTCTGATGCAATAGCCACCGCGGTGTTTATATGATCTCCTGTCACCATGATGGTTTCGATCCCAGCGCTCTTGCAACTCTCAATCGCCTCTTTTACTTCTGGTCGTGGTGGATCTTGCATGGCCATAAGGCCGACAAAGACGAGGTCTTGTTCTAAAGAAGCCTCCATATTGGTTTGATATGCCACCGCAAGCACCCGAAAAGCTTTTGAGGCAAGCTCTTCATTTGCCAGTGCGATAGCCTCCCGATTGATAGGCTCTTCTTTCCCATTGACGAGCCATTTGTTTGCTTTATTTTGAAGAACATCGGGAGCCCCCTTAACATAGAGTTTGTTTCTCCCATTTTCTTCTCGCAAAACGCTCATCATTTTCCGCTCTGAGTCAAAAGGGATCTCACTGATGAGCCTAGATTTTTCTTCTAGCTCTTTCTTCCAAAACCCCTTTTTCGCTGCAGCGGTGAGAAGAGCCCCTTCTGTCGGATCGCCCGCGACCACCCAATTCCCTTCTTCTTGTAAAATGTTTGCGCTATTACAGAGTACACCGATTTGAAGGGCTGTATCGAGGCCCTGAGACTCCTGGCTAAACTCCCCCTCTGGTTTGTAGCCAGAGCCCGACACTTCGATCGATTTTTCATCGACATAGACCGAGCGGACGGTCATAGAGTTCTGTGTCAGAGTACCTGTTTTATCGGTGCAAATAACGCTAGTGCACCCTAGAGTTTCTACAGATGAGAGGCGGCGAACAAGCGCCTTTTTCTCGGCCATCTTACGCACGCCGATCGAAAGAGAGATGGTGACAACAGCTGGAAGCCCCTCTGGGATGGCAGCCACTGCCAGACTCAGTGAGATGAGAAGCATCTCAATGGCACTATTGCCACGGAGCAACCCAAGGAGAAACACTAAAGCCACAACAGCAAGACATATATAGACAAGTCGCTTGCCTAAGTGATTGAGCTGGTTTTGTAATGGAGTCTGTTCTTTTTTCTCGCCCATGAGCTGAGAGGCGATCTTTCCCATTTCCGTATCCAGACCTGTTTTCGTGATGAGGGCGTGGCCTTTGCCCCGTACGACAGTTGTCCCCATAAAGACCATATTGGTCTGCTCCCCAATCCCCTGATCTCCTCCTTCTAGTGGGTCTGTTTGCTTGGTCACGGAAACCGACTCTCCCGTCAAAGAGGCCTCATCTACAGCCATATAGGAGAGATCGATGATCCTCCCGTCAGCCGGAATTGTATCGCCTGCCTCGAGAAGAACTAGATCGCCCGGAACAATTTGCTCAGCAGGAAGAGTTTGCAATCTCCCATCGCGCACAACCTTGCATGTAGGAGCAGCTAGCTTTTGCAGCGCTTCCAAAGCGCTCTCGGCCCGAAACTCTTGAAAAAAGCCGAGCACCGCATTGAGGACAACGATCGCAAGGATTGCAAAGAAATCGATCACTTCTCCCAAAAGACCAGCCACAACCGCAGCGCCTATTAGGAGCCAGACGATGAAGCTTGCAAACTGCTCAAGGAGGAGTTTCCACCAGATAATCTTCCCCTTCTTCGGGAGAGTGTTGGGGCCATGCTCTTGCAGTCTTTTTTGTGCCTCTGCTTGTTGCAGTCCCGTTGAGATATGAGCATCTAGCGCTTTTGCCACATCAGAAATCGATTGAGTCCAAAATCCTAATTCCATATATATATGATCAATATAGAACGGAGAGAAAAAATGGAACACCCAAAGGACCCTTATCACGTCAGACCCTTCCCTCAACAACCTCATCGAGGGGGCAAAGAGCTCAAGTCTGCCATCGCTGACTTAGAGTCTGCTCTAGGAGAGTCTGTTCCCGATTTCGAAAGGCTGCGCGCCATCCAAGCACGTATCCATGAGAAGGTAAATACCTACAATGACGATCGCTTGGTAGATATGATCCGTCAGATCTCAAACAACCTCGAGGCCTACCAAGAAAAGCCCGAGCGAGCCATCCTCGAGAAAATTCTCAAGCAGATCCTAAAAGTACGCGTCGAACTCAAACACCTATGATTAAGCTTCGATGCACGAAGATTTGATCGTGCATGAGCGTGTGGTAGAGCCTATAGCCCCTTGAAAGCATAAAGGCAGCAAATTCTGGGTCAGCATAATTGTTTTCCACTGTGATCACATCAATTTGGACCTGATCAAAATCAATGCTCTGCAAGATTTGGAGCTCGCCACCTTCTGTATCTAAACTCAAAAAGTCGACATGGTCGATCCCTTCTGCAAAGAGAAGGCCATTTAGATTGTAGGAATCGACAAGGATTTCCTCTTTACCCCCACCATAGAGATCGATTTCTTCCTCAATCCGTTGCAAGTGCTCGGGCACATAATTTTCGACAAGCCCCGAGAGCATTTCAGAAGGACCTTGAACATGTAAAAATGGGGCTTTCGTATTATTTGGGCCGATGCATCCTTCAATGCATTTGCAAGTTCGGTTCCTTTCTAGCTGTACAAAGACCTCGGGCAAGGGCTCAATGCAAATCCCTGTCCACCCCAAGTCGTTTTCAAAAAAGAGAGTATTGCTGTAGGTGACCCCATCATTGGCCCCAATATCCACAAACACTCCATCTGTCTTCCCCTTAAAAAAAGTCTCATAGACATAGGAGTCTTGCCCGCACTGACTATAATACTCTCCAGATAGGGCTCCACATAGAAGGAGTAAAAAGAGTTTAATCTTCAAAAAGTTTGGCCACATCGATCGTCTCGCTAACAAGGGTTGTTTCTACTGCGTATCTTCGATAGGTGTATCGGTATTTAAAAGTTGAGAGTGTTGGTTCGTAGCCATACGCTGGTTGTTGAGTATCATGAACAACAATGATATCCGCTTTATGACGCATCCTTTGAATGTCAATCACTCGGCGTTCTCCTGGCCTATGATCAATGAAAACGACCCCCCACCTGGGCATACTACTACCAACAGAGTTCCAAAGAGCAGAATCTTGTTGACCTGTCCATAGCTCATCGTAGCACGGAACATATTGAAAATGGTGCCAACTACACGCAAGATCTGTAAAAAGGCCCATCCAACGTTCATCAGTTTCAGCGGTTACAAGAAAACGCCTCGTAGGTTGGCATATGCTATGAAGCGGCGGCGTACTAAAATCTCCACAGCCCATTTCAAGAACGGGGCCATCTGTGTGTGCAAGCGCTGTTAGAAGAGGAGTTAAGTGGGTCCCGTATTCCCAATCTACAACTCGATTTTTCTGAAAGGGCAAGGGCTCTTTTTTTTCTGGCTTATACCGATTTTTGTCATCAATTACCCAGTAATCGGTTCTCCAGTCGGGGTGATTTGGCTGCTGGTAAGAGTGGTGCTCGAAACCTGTAAGCAATGCAAAAGAGGGGGTAGAGTCAAACCCGCATGTCGCTTGATTGGCATTGTCTAGAATGAGGATCCCACCCGGCTTGAGATGCTTTAGGGCCACACTGAGGCACTCGTTTCGCTCCACCCCATCCACAATCACACAGTCGTAAAGCTTTTCGTTTTCATCCACTGCCGAAACATACGAGGTGAGATCTTCATGTAATTGAATTTGGCAGTTTAGAAGATTCTTCTCTCGTATACATTGCTCAACAGAGTGTGCCCAGGCCCGGTTATCCTCAATTGCAACCACACTTTTGCAATGCTCTGCAAGCCATAGAGTAGAATATCCAGAACCATACTCCAGAACGTCCCAATCTGAGAGATCCCATCGTAGCATCACATCCAGGAACGGTCGGGTGAACCAAGGCAAGATATTCCCCTCTTTATCAAGGAAATGCCACTCATTTCTTGGTAAAGGGAGTCCCCTTTTTTCGTCCGGGTGAAACAAAGTAAAAATCAGTTGATCCGTTTCAACTTGAAACTCCTTGTAAGGGCGAAGCAAATGGGCATCGATGAAATTTTGTGTATGGATCCATTCGTCTTTATAGCGCCAGTCTAACCTATCAAGACGCCGCTCTACTACTTGCTCCTTTAAGCAGATAGAGAGCTGATCTTTTTTATCTTGCACAGCTTGATACAGGACCCGCTCATCTGTGCTCCATCCATGGCCGAGCTGAGCCCACTCAATCATTTTCCTCGGAAAATCTTCTTCTGAGGATATGTCAAAGAGCGCCTGAAAGGTCTCTCCTTTTGCTGCCACGTAACACATGGGGTACTGAGGATAACCCCATCTTTCGTAGGCTTTGCTGCGAAAGACGACGAAATCCTCCTCCTTGCTAAGGGCCACCGTGTCGAAAAAATAGGCTTTCTGGAGCGGAATCATATCGATATCTGAAATCAAGCAGACATCATCGGGAAAAAGTGTAGGAAGAAGAAGGCGGATGACTTGGGCTTGCATAGAGGTGGGAATGCCCTCAATCGGTTCGAAGCGAATAACGTCCCCCAAAGACTCATCAATATGGACGTCCTCAGAAGCTACCAGTGCGAGGGTGGGCCTTAGTCCTGTGACTCTTTCCCAGGTATCCGCTACGACTGGCCAAAAATCAATATAGGTGGGGTTGTCATCTGTCGAAAGAATTACCCGATCAAGGGTCATTCCGATCAACGATATGGGGAGAAGAAGCAGGAGTAGAAGTGTTTTCATTTTTAAATCGTATGTGGGGGTAAGTTTTCGTTAGATCAAAATCTTTTCTTGAACAATATATATGGGTTTCTTCTTTACAGTCAATATCGCAACAAGAAATATGAAACAGGTGGCTTTGGTCGTGAATATCGAGGGGAAACGATTGTTTTGGAGAGTCGAAGTGGTGGAAGATCTTGTAATCATTTTGCATAGCGAAAACAGAGAATATCGTTTGATCGTGGCGAGCAGTTCCAAATCCTCCAGGAGCTGAGCCATTGTCAATAAAAGCCTTTAGGTCACAGGAAACTTCATAGGCTGGAAGAACAAAGGCCTCTTTGATTTTTGGGGTGATCCCCATCAACCCCGATTCAACGCCATAGGCGGTTTCATCCAGAATCCAGCCATTTTGAGGAGAATCCAGCTGAAAGCGTTCGATCACATAGTCGGTGACCATCCTATTGAAGTTCCAATCGGAGCCATTATGAAAAAAGTAGCCATGCTCACGCAAGTAATTGAATAGAGGATCGATGGGGAGAAAGAGGGTGGTCCCCGCATCGATCCACAGAAAGTCTGGAAAAAGCTCTAAACCCTGCTTCAAACAAACGGGTTTCCAGGCATACCACCCAGGTACCTGCTTTCCCCAATAGGTTGTCCGAAATGGCTTCAGCAAGTCCTTATGAATCATTTCAACCGGATAGACGGCAACCTTTTCAACAGTTTTTAAAAATGATAGCTGGTCTGCTTTCAAGCCCAAATCAAAGACTGCAACCTCGCCTAATGAATCAAAGTGGTGCTTGTGAATGCTCCCTATGAGGTTCAACAAGGGATAAAAATAGTCGGCATTGGCTCCAGTACAAAAGTAATAGGGCGTTTTCTCTTCAAGAAGATCAGCCGAGATTTTTCGGACAAAAGCTTCAATGGAATAGAGAGAGGCTTTCGTAGATCTTAAGAAGTACTGTATGTTTTCGATATACGATTGATACTCTTCTTCTGTCATCGCCACTAGGTAGTCATAGAGCATTTGATCATTTTCAAAGCGACTCCGGTCAATATAACAATTTTCTGGGACATAATCTCCTATGTTGGGGGCTCCGAGGTAGATGGGGACAGCCCCTGCCTGAAACACATCGAAGATTTTTTCTGTTACATATCCTGTGACACCTTTGATGTTTTCATAGCAGACACAAAATTTGTAGTTTTTGATGGTGTCCACTTTCTTATCGACAAGCCCTTGGTAACAAGAATACTCGGTGTGGGTCCACCCCCTCCCAAATAGAGAAAATTCCCCTGGGCAATTTTGGTCAAAAAAGTGGTAAAGCTTCTTCCGCTCCGAGTAAAGTTCGTCGGGGTGGGCAGACCCTTTATTGCAAGAGATTGCGCAGCAGAGATTTTTTTGATCAAAGGGGACCAGGTCCTCGATCATCTGGCTGAGACGAGGATAGTAAAATTTGAAGTATTTTTCGTTATCGACAAGGGAGTCGTCCCAGGTATAAATTTTATGAAAGAATTGGTGCACATCTTTTGCATAATTACTTGGAGCAGTGGATATCGGCTCCCATAGGAAAAGGATCCTCGATTCATAAGGATACTCTAAAAGATCACGCAGCTCTTCCTCAGTGGGCACTTCAAAGCAGATGAGAGCATGTGGGTCGACAATCCCTTTGAAAGAGTCCACTTGGTGCAAGTGGTAATCTTGTTCTGCCAGTGTGTCTCGCAACGCGATCAGCGGTGCTAGGGAGTCATCACGGTCATATAAAGGGTCCCCTTTTGCAAACAGATCTCCCCATTGCCCTTTAGAAATATAGATATGCTTCTGGAGCTCTTGCAGGTTGTATGTTGCAACTGGTTGGTATTTTGCTCTCGAGCGGATCTCTAAGTCCATACCCAACTGGTAATCGCGACTGATTTTGTCGTCATTGATTGAACTTGTCCGATTGTAGATGTACAGAAGATCTGGAACAAAGCTATGGTGCCATCCTGCCATTTCAACCATGGGCATCATGATAGCAACATCTGCTGTCATCTGAAAAAAATTCCCTTGATACAGCAGATCTTTTACATCTATTTGCTGAAAAAGCCCGGCATAGAAAGTGCGCAGTTGGGAAGTGACCCACTTATATTCTCGGATCGAATTCCCAATAACAACTTCTTCGGGCAGCTCTTCACAATGGCCGGGAATTAAGGGGGAATTTCCTCCCAAATACCAGGCGTATTGCCCATAGGTGAGCCAGACGTTGGGATTTTCGTACTCGCAGTTGAGCCGCTTTAGCACTTCATCATGAGCAAACCAATCGTCCCCATCGAGGGTAATGACAATTTCATCTGGCTTGCACGAGTGGATCGCCTTATACAAATTAGCCAGCGAGCCCACTCTATCGGGGTTCCTCACCAGGGAAACCTTCTCGCCGTACTGCCTGTCTCTTACATAGTCTGCTACATAGTCCCCTGTCCCATCTGGCGAGGCATCATCGACATATATTACTCGGAAATTTTGGTATTTTTGAGAGAAAACAGAATCTAGGTTCTGCTTATAAAACTGCTTGTTGTTGAATGAGGGTATGACAATAACAAATGGTTTTTCTTCCAGCCGATTTTGCTCCCAAAAAGGAGAGTAGGTTTGGATGATCCAGTCGTTTTCTTTATCTCTTTTTCTGGTGATCTCTGGATCGGAGGTAGTGGTCACCCCATTTGGATTCCAGTAATACAAGGTCAATACTTTAGGGATCCGTTTGAATTTACCCCCAGATTTTGCCACCCGATTCCAAAATTCCCAATTCCCCGAAGCGATAAAATCTTCTCTAAAATACCCTATAGTGTCATGGACCTCTTTGCGCCACAAGGGCTGGGGTCCTGTGAGGCAACAATTTAAAGCAGAAGGGTGATATTCGGGAAGGGTGGTCACCCATTGGTGGCTGTTGTCTTCAAAGGTCTCGTTTGGATTTGTCGTAACGAAAAAGTCTGCATAGACGCAATCTACCTGGGGAGATTCTACTAACTCGAGAACCATTTTCTCAAGCGCCGCGGGGTCTACTCTGTTATCTACGGCGGCAAAATAAATAAACGTCCCCCGAGCCTCTTCAATACCCATATTGAGAGCTTCATACAGAGTGGTTTCATACGGCAGTGTGCGGAGACGGATATTCGAAAACTTTTGCAAATAAGGGGCTAACTGTTTCCTTATATTCTCAGGGGAATTTGCATCGATGATGAGAAGCTCACAATCTTCAAAAATCGTCTGCTTTGTGATGTCTTCAATAAAGCCTTGAATGTGGTCACCACCCTTGTATAGAGGGGTGATGATCGATACGCTAGGAGCAGCAAAACAGCTACTCCAGCAGAAGAGAATGAGGAGGGAAAGCCACCTCATCATAGGAGCAAGAGGGCAAATACGAAGGCGAAGAGAGAAAACGACTCGACGATTCCAAGAGCAGCAAAGCTTTTACCTAGGATCGCGGGTTGTTTTGCCGAAGCTTGGATCGCTGACGCTGCGCACATGCCCTGATAAACCGATGAGATGAGGAGAGCAAGACCTACAGATAAGCCGATTCCAATTCCTGAAAGGGCTGAGAATCCCCCGTCAATGCTGTTTTTCATGATGATCATCAAGACGAAAGCGTAAATCGACTGGGAAGAGGGCATCGCTGACATCCCGATGAATTTCCCGTGGTTTTCTTCTACGCGGCTCATGACAGCGTGAGAAGCCATCCCAGCAATTCCGCAACCGATCGCACTTCCAATACACCCGAGCCCAAGTACGAGGGCGGGGCCAACCATTGCATAGTCCATAATTATTTACTCCTGTTTCATTTTAAGTTTTCGTAGAGGGTTAAAAAGTCTCCCCTCGCCATCAAAGCTGTAGTGGTACCACTCGATAAAGTTCAGACGAAGGCCGTGGATCACACCTCCCATAGTGCCGAGGAGGATGTTAACAGAGTGTCCTGCTAAGATAATCGCAGAGCCGACAACTAGGCCAACGCCGATACCCATTTCGTTAAATGTGCGGGCCATGATCGAGCTGGCTAAGGCCAGGGCATACAAGCGGAGATAGGAGAGGATATCGGCAAAAACTTGGATGATCTCAGCAATCTCTCCGATCCCTTTGAGTTTTCTCTGAATGAAAGCTAAAACGACAGCCAGACCAATCCCCCCATAGAGGAGTTGGATACCAACCATCGCAGCTGTGTCTTTGGGTAGCCCCCCTAAAAATTCGACGATTGAGGTGGCTTTCAAGGTTACGGGGAAGTATAGATAGCCCCCAATGGAAAATAGGACCCAGCCAATATTTGCCCATTTGCGCCTTAAGTAGCGTAAGAGAGAAATCGAGACGTGGATCACACCGACAAAGAGCGAGAACTCTAAGAGAATGTTGTCTGAAAATTCATTGAGCATCTCATACTTTTTCACTTTGTTCTTAACGACAAAGGCTTTTTGGAGCATCTCTTTGCCACTTTTGACTCCAGCGATCTGTGGATATTTTTCAACCCACTCTTTATGAACTTCGTCATTTTTCTTGGCGTGGTATTCGGCCTTTTTCTCTGCCACACGGTTGAGAACAGAAAAGCTCGAGAGGGGGCTTTGCGGGGCAATCTCTATCCCGAAGAAAGAGGTGGTGATCACACCCCAGATCACGCAGCTTGTGGAGAGGATAAAGAGGAGTTTTAGGAACCTTTTGCCACTATTTTTGAGATTAGGAAATTTGTATTTAAGGAAGAAGGCAAGCCCCAAGTAAAGCGCACCATAACCTCCATCGGCCAAGATCATTGCAAAGAAGAGCGCAAAGGCCCAAAGAACCCAGCCAGAGGGGTCTTTATCGGTAGAGGCGGGTATGTCGTAGATACGGACGAGATCTTCTCCAATTCGATTGTAGTTTTCGTTCTCCATGTATGTGGGGATCTTGTCATCTTTTTCGATGGCGATCGGCTCAAAAGCAATGGCGAGATCCTTAGTCAATTTCGGCAGCTCTTCCAATTTATTATCGGGCACCCAGGCTTCGATGGAAAAGAGAGAACCTTCAATAGGAAAAGCCACTTCTTTTTGCGTCTTTTCTAACGTGTGGATATCGAGCTGGCCAAGTAAGCTATCGCGCAAAAATTCGAGATGACCAGCATAGCCTTTAAGCTCTGCCTCCATTTGATGGAGCGTCTCATCCACGAAGGCCAAATGGTTGCGCAACTCCCCGGCTGTCCGATCAAAATGCATCTCAATCATGCCTGAGAAAGTTTTGGGCACATCGTGTATGCCAACAAAGTAATCGAGGTCGTAGTCTGTCCCTACATAGATCAGCGATTTAGCCTCTTCTATCTCATGAGTTTTTGAAGTTTTCACGCAGTAGAATTGAACTTTTTTTCCGGTTTTTTCTTCGATAAAAACGATATCATCAAAGGAAAACTCTCCAAAGGGGCGCACTCGGGAAATTTCGGCATCCAAGAAGCGTTTTTCTTCCGAGAGTTTCTCGATCTCATGGGTAAGATCCAGTACCTGTGAGGCGATCTCATCGGCAAAGGCAAGATCTCCTCCCCCTCTGTAGGCCTCTTTAATGGGTTGCTTGCGCAAAACTTTGATCGCGACCATGAGCTTGCGCACATCGTCGGGGAGATCCTTCCCCTTTTTACGATCGGTGATGAACTCTACAAAACCCTCATCTTGTGCTTTTATGAAAAAAGAGCTTAGGTCTTCTTTAGAGCCGAAAAAGAGATATTTTTTAAGGTTGATGATCATCTCTTCTTCTTCCTCTCTAAAATTTTTCTCTTTGAGGCTTTGGCTTGCGAAACGGCTGCAAGCTGCTGATCGCCCAGAAAGATTTTAATCTTTTTGATATTGACTTGTGTCCGTGGGATCATGATTTTTTCAAAGAGATTGACCCGTATCGAAACTTCTCTGAGTTCCTTCTCCAATAGCGCTTTTTTCTCTTTTAAAATGGTGATCTTTTCTCGCGTTTCAATTAAGTTTTTCGTGCATTGAATTCCGCTTTCAAGCCAAAACGAGGTATCAAAAAGGGCGTAGGTAGACTTTTCAAAGACCACCTCTTCAAAAATAGGAATTTCAACTCCTGCAATATTCTCAAAGTGTTTTTTCACCTCGTGCACCCGGCAAGAAGCTAGGAGATTGTCTGCATCGGGACTCGTATAAAGCTGTTGAAAACCTTGCACCCTGTCAGAATAGTTATCCAGCTGTACACCTAGTTGCGAGATTTGCGCCTGCACTCCATTGATTTCCAATTGGAGCATCGCTTTTTTCAGCTGCAGGGTAGGCAGATACTTCTTTAGCTGTGAGAGGCGAATCTGCTGCTGGCGCAATTCTGTTTTGGTGTACTTGATATCCATTCGTTACGCAGGCCAATATTTTTCAAGTAGAGACTCTTTGATCCCCACTTCATTTCTTTCAAAACACTCACTGAGAGTTTTCCACCCCAAATCGAGGGCCTCTTCTAAGGCTAGGTTTACCTCAAGATTCATCATTCTCTCCTCAAAAAGGAGGGAGAAGTTGAGTAGTTTTTCGTCCCATCTAGACAACTTAAAGCCCATGCTCGCCCGCTCAGCAGCCTTCTTCGAATCGGCATAGAGGCGAATCTGAGTATTGGCCAAGTCACCGTGGTCTTCTCTCGTCACTTCGCCAATCACCTGCTGCTTCAAGCGAGAAAGAGAACCGAATGGATCGATCCGTCCTCCGTGCAAGTAGTACTGCCCTTCGGTGATGTATCCCGTATTGTCAGGGATGGGATGGGTCACATCGCCACCTGGCATCGTCGTAACTGAGATAATCGTGATCGATCCACTCCCATCAATATCGACGGCTTTCTCATACCGAGAGGCGAGGTCCGAGTAGAGAGATCCAGGATAACCCCGGTTCGATGGAACCTGGTCCATGGTGATCATAATCTCTTTGATCGCATCGGCAAAGGCGGTCATATCGGTTAAAAGAACGAGGACATTCTTACCCTGGGTGGCAAACTTCTCCGCGCAGGCTAGTGCCATATCCGGCACGAGAAGACATTCCACAGCGGGATCGGTTGCTTTATGAATGAACATCACTGTCTTTTCCATTGAACCGGCATTTTCTGCATTGTCAATGAAGGCCTGGTAATCATCAAAACGAAGACCCATTCCCCCAATGACCACAATGTCGGCATCGGTCTGGTTGGCAATTCGCATCAGTAGCGGATTGTAGGGCTCACCGGCGATCGAAAAAATTGGGATCTTTTGCGACTTGACTAGGCAATTAAACACATCGATCATCGGAATATTGGTGCGCACCTGTTCGCGTGGGATAATCCGTCGAACCGGATTGAAGGACGGGGCGCCAATTTCAATTTCATCCCCTTGGATATTGGGGCCATTGTCAATCGGATCTCCCGAGCCATTTAGCCTCCTGCCCAAAAGAGCGTCTGAACAAACCACACTCATCTGCTCATTCAAAAAAGTGACACGGTCGTTGGTAAAAATACCGCGCGTATTTTCAAAGCACTGCAAGGTGGCAAGTTCTCCATCGATGCTCAGGACAGAGGCATAGGTGGATGTCCCGTCTTGCTTCGTCACTTTTGCAAGCTCTCCTAGGCTGACATCTTTTGCCAAAACAGTGAGCAGGTTCCCCCGCATATCAACGATCCGATCGTAGGTTTTCTTCATTTTACCGCTTGTTTTTTGATTTTTTCTTCAATCTTGCCGTAGGCCAAGTGATACTGCTCTGAGCCGTAGGGCATAAAGTTCATATTTTTGATCTCATTTTGCAAAGCAAGAAAGAACGATCTTGCGTTATCATGCCCCTCAAAAGAGAACTCTGTATCAAACACTTTTCCAACTAACTGGAAAAGGGGTACTTGTCTATCAAGTGGGCAATAGGCATCTTCTTTGTCAAAGGCGTTTTGTTGTAGATAGGCAAAGTCGTACAGCTCACCTTTAAGATAAGTGACCATATCATGGATCGAAATCCCCTCTTCACCAACTACTTCCATCCTTTTGCCAATGTCATCACTCTCGCGCAGCATCTTCTCACCCAGGCGAGTGAGTCTCCCCCACCCTTTTAGTTGATCCTCTAGCAGATCGCCCACCATCTCCTGGTATTTACTCCACGAAATTAGGGGATCGATCGCCGGATAGCGCCTTGCATCAGAGCGAGCTCTAGAGAGACCGTGAAAAGCACCCACAACAGCCAACGTTGCCTGTGTCACAGGCTCTTCAAAGTTTCCGCCAGCAGGTGATACAGCTCCTCCAATAGTGAGAGATCCCGTCTTGCCATTTGGAAGTTGGACCACACCAGAACGCTCATAGAATGCAGCAATCCTAGAAGAGAGATAGGCCGGGAAGGCCTCTTCTCCTGGAATCTCTTCCAAACGCCCCGACATCTCACGCATCGCTTGCGCCCAACGGGAAGTAGAGTCGGCGAGCAGAAGGACATTGAGCCCCATCTGGCGATAGTACTCAGAGATCGTCGCTCCCAAATAGATCGAAGCCTCTCTAGCCGACACCGGCATCGAGGAAGTATTGCAGATGATTACCGTACGGTTCATCAATGGTTCATTCGTATGCGGATCATTCAGGTGTGGGAAAGTACGAAGTACTTCGACCACTTCTCCTGCACGTTCTCCACATGCACAGACAACAACAAGATCCACCGAAGAGTATTTAGAGAGGTGGTGTTGCAAGACCGTCTTTCCAGCTCCAAAAGGCCCAGGAGAGCAAAAGGTCCCCCCTTTCATGACAGGGAACTGGGTATCTAGGATCCGTAGACCCGTGTCCATCATCTCTTCGACGCGCACCTTCTCGCCTGCAAAGAGGGCGTTTTTGATTGGCCACTTCTGGACCATAGTAAAAGAGTGTTCATTGCCTTGGCTGTCTTCTGCTTTGGCAACCACCGTATCGATTGGGTAAGACCCCTCTTTCACAACCCAAGTAATCTTGTACTTGCCTCGTCGGCTAAATGGAAGCATGATCGAATGGTGGTAGCGCCCCTCCATTGTATAGCCTAGCTCTTCTCCCCGCTGCAGGACATCGCCCTCCTTACATGTCGGATGGTAGTCCCACTTCTTCTTATAATCGAGTGCGGGCAAATAGGTGCCACGAGTCAAAAAAAGCCCGGTAGCATTTGCGACTTGCTCGAGAGGGTTTTGCAAACCGTCTACAATGGATGTCAGCAGTCCAGGACCAAGCTCGGCTTCAAGAAGTGCCGTAGAAAATTCTACATGCGTGCCCAGCTTTACGCCCCGCGTGTCTTCAAACACCTGCAACTTCGCTTCATTTCCGACAATCTCGATCACCTCAGATTTCAGAGAAATCCCTTCTAGATCGATCATGGCGACCTCACCTTGGCGGATATTCCCTTCAAACTCCACGTGGAGAAGGTTCCCGAAGGCTTTGACAATTTTTCCAGTAGCAAGCGTTTTCATCTATTTGTTATCCCGTTTTAAACTTGTCAGCAATCCCTTTTCCCCTCTCTTCATTGAGCTCATTCCACTTTTCAACGAGCATCAACCTGGCCACATAACCCAGAATCCAGTCGAGAGAAAACAGAGGATACCCTGTCATTTCTTCTATGCGATTGAATTTAAAACCAATCACTGTTTTATATTGCTCCCAAGGATCGTCACCACATCCAAGTAGACTTTGCTTCAAAGGCAAATATTCCATTGGGGGCTCATAATCTTCCATATCCTTTTGCGCTAAAATCTGTGCCACCATCGGGTCGGTAAAATCCTCGAACTGCAATTCCTCGGTGATATCGCGCCCAGAACGCTTAGCCCGCAAAGCGGTCAACACGAGGCGCACCTCCCGCTCAAATGTCAAAAGCTCCTTTAAAAATCCGTCTTGCCGCTCAATCTCTTCCGAGTAGTACCGAGAGAGCAGCCCAAAGAAATGCCTCGCCTTTTCCTTGTCCTCCTCAAATTGCCCCAAAAACTCGAACACATAATCGGGAAGATCGGCCTCCACAAGGAGCGCCTCATCCAGCTCCTTCTCACTCAGATTCCCCCTTGGATCAATTGGCTGCTCCAAATACAGGGCCCGAATATTTTCCAAGTCGATGGCCAGACGCAAAACCGAGACCTTCTTCAGATCTTCCTTGCTCAAATTCAGCTGCAGTCGATACATCATCTGCTCAAAAGTGATGTCAGGCACTTCCGATAAGACAAGCGAAGGGAGCGAAGGGGCTACGAAGAAGTAGTTATGCATCCTGTTTTCCAGCAAAAAAGTATTTATGGAAATCTTTGCGGACATACCGCGTAAGTAGCTCAACTAAGGCCGTATCGGAAAGATCGATCGTGATCTTGTCCTTGTGTAGCTTCATCTCGACCCCACCCTTTTGAGGGCCAACGATGACACTCTTTTCTTTCAAATTTTCAACCAAATTCTTTCCAATGAGCTCATTCACCTGATTTGGCTCCACAGCCGCAGGGATGATCACGCTCAGATCGGTATCGAGCCCCTCTTCCCCCACAGCTTTGATCACCGCAGAGACCATATCGGCAATCACTTGAGGACTGCTCGTTGCCTTTGTAATCATATCGCCTAGATTCTGATTCAATAGCCTCTCTTCAATTTCTTGCTTGAGCCAAGCAACAGATTGGCGAGCTCCTTGGTTAAGCGAAGCTTTAAAGACCCCATATTTTTTCTCAATATCAGCTTCGGCATCTGCAACTAATTTGGCTGCCTTCTCTTTAGCTTCGGCAACAATAGCTCCTGCTTTGGATTCAGCATCTTCCAGAACTTTCTTTGCTTCATCAATTGCCGGCTCAAGCGTTTCTTTGCGAAGAACCTCGCAAATTTGCTTCACCTTGTCTCTTCCAGACTCAACATCCTGTGTCATATGAACCGCCCATGTATGAATTTCTCAAAACTATGGACCAAAAAGACTTATTTTTCAAGAGGGTTTGTCACCGAAAATCACACCAACAATTTAAAATAAATACTTTGCATATAAATCCTACGATGTGGCATTAGAAAGATATGAAGCGAATCTTATTTGCCCTACTCATGTTGACAGCCAGTTTGAGAGCAGACCATCGGGAATGTCTCGAAGCAGCTGTTGATGAAATGAACGAGCTCCATCGGACGGGTGGTGGTTGCGAAGATGGCATCTTCAATGCTGTCAGCTCCTCGATGCTCGGCTGGGGTGTCGGTCTATTTGTCGGGATCGCTCTACTTACCGGTCTTGTACACAATTCACATCAAGGCTCGGATTCTTCTAATAATTCATCGAACTAGTATACTCCGGGTATGCTTTCTATTGTTTTGGCAGCCTTTTGTCTGTTTTCACCCCCTGACGGTTGGGAAATTGCCGACGCTAAAACACCCTCAAAACGGGCAGTTGTTGGCTTTGTCGATAAGCGTAAATCCGGTTTTTGCCCCTCACTCAATCTCACACAGGAGAAGATCAGCATCCCCATTCAGGAGTATCTGGCCATTGTGCAAAAAAATTGCCAAGCTAAAAAAATGAAATGGCGCCAGCTAGGAAACCTAGAAACTCTGAGTGGCAAAGCCTATCTCGTCGAAATTGAGACGAAAACAAAATTTGGCCCCTCGCGTCTTTTGCAGGCCATCCTCCCCTACGAAGATCAAGTTTTTATCCTCACCGCCGGCGTCTTAAAGAAGGACTTTGCCAAGCACGCCCCTGCTATAGAGAAAGCCCTGCGATCCATGCAGGTGGAAAAAGACCTCTTTGCCCTCGCCGGATCAAAAGCAGAACACTTACGCACTGCTTGGCAAAAAAAGGACGAGGGGGTAGAATCCACTTCTTTTACCGAGAAGGTTCTACAGCTTAAAGAGCTGGGCCTTGTCTGGCAACTTTACATGGGCAAATTATGAAAAAATGGATCTCTTATATCACCCTTTTCAGTCTTTTTTGTGGACTTCCCCTCTCCGCACATGAGGAAGAAGTTTTTTACACTGATGAAGACGAAGGGCTCTTCAACCAGGGGAAATTCGTAGGAGAGCAAAATCCCGACTACCTAAAAGCCATCCGTTTCGAGCGCAATAAAAACTGGGCGATTGCTATGGGCACAGCTGCGGTAGGCATTGCAACGGTCGTCCTTGTTGGGCAACACCACAGCAAAAATAATTAATGCATTGGGTCCTCGCCCTCCTTTTGCTTGCCAGCTGCCAGCGGCATAGCCAGTGGCAGTACACGCATGTGAGAGAAACAACTTCTGACTCTACCCGCATCCAGTACCGCTCCAAAGATCCTGTGCAAGGGATCGATATAGAGATGATCCACGTCGATGGAGAGCTCACTACCTATTTGCAGGTCCATTCAGAGCCTCTTAAGACCAAAGAAAGCAAGACCCTAGTAGTCATTGGAGATACGAGTTACTATGCCCCCTGCCATAAAGGAAAGCAACGGGTTCAGCTTACTGATGTTTTGCAAACCATGCTCATCTCTTCCTTGACCGAGGGCAACCCAATTACACTGGAACTATCTGGCTACCGCGAAAACGTTGATCCTGCCCGCTTCCAAAAAGTTTTCGCTCGCATCGAGAAGAAAGCGCCTTCCATTCTAAAGGGCATACGAATATACTGAGCAAAAATGGAGTATTTATGAGCAAGTTGGATGAACTAGAAAAACTGACCACAATTGTTGCAGATACAGGAGAGATTGAGCAAATCAAGCTCTTTAAACCCACCGATGCAACCACCAATCCTTCACTTATTTTTAAAGCCTCTTCTCTACCCGAATACCAGTTCTTGATTCAAGATGCTCTTGAGTACGGCCGCAAAGGAAATTCTAAAGAAGAAAAGCTCGAGCGAACTCTAGACAAGGTTTTTGTGAATTTTGGTCTTGAGATCCTAAAAATTGTCCCCGGACGGGTTTCAACAGAAGTGGATGCGCGCCTTTCATTTGATGTGGAAGGGAGTATTGATAAAGCCCATCATTTGATCACTCTTTATGAAGAAGCAGGAATCGATCGGAAACGGATCCTCATTAAGCTAGCCTCCACATGGGAAGGGATCCAGGCGGCAAAGGTCCTGGAAAAAGAAGGGATCCACTGCAATATGACCCTTATGTTCTCGCTAGCCCAAGCTATTGGGTGTGCCGATGCCGGAGCCACCCTTATCTCCCCTTTTGTGGGCCGCATCTTTGATTGGTACAAAAAAGCAGAGGGCAAAGAGTCCTATCCGCCTGCTGAAGATCCTGGTGTTTTATCTGTGACAGAAATCTACAACTACTACAAAAAGCATGGGATCCAGACACAAGTAATGGGAGCCTCGTTCCGCAATAGTGGAGAGATTCTAGAACTTGCTGGCTGCGATCTTCTCACCATTGCCCCTTCTCTTCTCAAAGAATTAGAGAGCGCGGAAGGCGAAGTACCGCGCAAACTCGATCCAGACTATGCCAAAAAGCAAGAGATCGCACCTCTTGAAATCGATGAGAAAACCTTCCGCTGGATGCTTTGCGACAACGCCATGGCCGTTGAAAAGCTAAGCGAAGGGATCCGCAACTTTGCTAAGGACCTCGTAAAGCTGGAAAAACACCTCGAACAGAGTCTATAGCAAAACTTCCGGCTAGGAAAAAAAGGCCCCCAACAAGAATGGGAAGCAGCTCGGGTCGATTCAATAAAGGCAGATGCGGCTCTGCCCCTTGCATCACTTGCGTTGTAGCCACCGAAAGCAAGGCAACTTCCACATTTTTTCTACAAAAAACACCTCTTACACTAAGCGGGTGCTCAGCACTAAAGTGAGAAATTACCACGCCTGTTACTAAGGCAACGCTTGTTGTTATCGTTGGACTAGCCGTTACAGCAGAAACAAAATAAGTGATCACTGGGACAGCTGCCACTTCTGGAGGCAATACATTTAGCATAGAGTTTTTCCTTATTCAAAACGGGAAAGGCCTTTTTCCCTACTTTTTTCAAAGAGCACAATAAAAAGTGTCATAGCCAAACTCAAATAGACTACATTGAGGATAAGACTCGTCCAAAATAATGGATAGGAGAAAGAACCCCCTGCTAAGATAGTACGCATCCCCTCAAATACGTATGAGGTGGGCAGGCCCTTAGCAATCGCTTGGCCCCAGGCAGGAAGAGCCGATACAGGATAGAAAATGGCACTAAAAGGGGCAAAAATAAACGGTGTCATCCATGCTAGCATCTGCAAGCGCTGTCCAAAATAGATGAGCACCGAGCCACAGAGGTAGCCCATCAGCCATCCTGAGAGGGTTAAGAGGGCAAAATAAGGAATAAGAGCTAGACCAACCGTATAGACATTAAGCGCATAGAGGAGCCATACGAGGAGACTGGCAAATCCAGTGGAGATTAGGATTTTGATAAAACCCACAAACATTGTACCTGCCATCCACTCTCCAAGCTTAAGCGGTGTAGAGAAGAGGTTTACCAAGTTCCGGTTCCAATATTCTTGCAAGATATTGACCCCAATCTCGTAGTTACCTCGCCAAATAATCTGCCAAAAAACAAGCCCCGTTAAAATCATTAAGGCTATGTTTGGGACTTGGGCATCTGTCTTTTGGATCCAAACACTTGTGATCCCCCAGAGAAAGATATCGATCGTAGGCCAGAAAAACACCTCAGAAAGATTATCTAGTCTAGAAAAGAAATAAAAGTAGCGAAGAAATACTGCCCAAATCCTCTTAAAGCTCACTTTTCCTCCTTGGCCACGTGATGAAAAAAGTCTTCTAAAGTCGGCTGATTGATCGAGATATTGGAATAGGAGATCTTTGCCTCGGCTAGCGATGCGAGATATTGGGCTATTTGATTTTCATCTAGCTTTAGCTGGATAGACTTCCCCTCTTGTGCGGCTTCCATCTGCAAATTCTCTGCGATTTTCACTGCTCGTTCTGCCCCTTCTACAATGACCAGATTGATTCTATTTTTTGACACTCTATTGATGAGATTTTGCGGAAGGTCGTCGGCAAAGATTTTCCCTTTCTTCAGAAACAGAACTCGGTCACAAAGCTCGCTGACTTCTGCCATATTGTGCGAGGTAAATAGGACAGATACACCGCTATTCTTTCTCTGATCAGAAATAAAACCGATCACCTCTTTCGATACATCGGGATCTAGAGATGCCGTTGGTTCATCGAGAAGGACAATGCGGGGTTTGACCATAAATGCTTTTACGAGCATCAGTCTGGTGATTTGGCCAGAAGAGAGACTTGCCACTCGTTCTCTTTTTTTTCCCAATATCCCAAAGCGCTCCAAAAGCTCATCTCGCGTCTTATTGAATTCTCTCGGAGATAGAGAAAAAAGACGCCCAAAAACATCGAGGTTCTGCTCAACGGATAAATTCCAAGGAAGACTCAAATAGGTGCTAGCAAAAGTTACGTGTTGCAGTACTTCTGAGCGGTGCTTAGCAAGATCCTTACCAAAATAGAGAATTTCTCCTGATGAGCTCTTAAGTGTGCTCATGAGCATTTGAATAGTAGTGGTCTTTCCTGCGCCATTGGGACCAAGTAGCCCGAGGATCTCCCCTTCTTCCAAGTCAAAAGAGATCCCATCCACTGCAGTGAAGGGCTTCTTTCCAGGGTAAACTTTTCGCAAATTGCGTACGCTTAGAACAGCCATGTTAAGACACTACCACTGAGGCTAAAAAAAATAAACTAACAAATGAAGTCTTACTGAGAAACATAGTCACATGGTACAGCCAATGCTTCGGCCGCATCCAAATGGGGATCTTCTAGACAGCGGCAACGTACTTTATATCGTTTATTTACCCTGTCATATTCAACAATATTGAGTTTAAACATTCCTTTGTTTGACTCAGCATAAATACCATCTTCCGCTACTGCAACTTGATCTTCTTGAAACCATTCATAATGAAGCTCTTCTTCATGGCCTTCCTGAGCATAAAGAAATCCACTCAGAATACAAAAAGTGTTAGCAATAATGAATATGCTAGACTTCATATCTCCTCCTATCTTCTCTGTTAATAGCATCTTTCATAACATTAGGGATAATTATTGGAGTGTGAACTCCATTTTTTTCTGCTTCTGCAGCCTTATTTTCCCAGTAATTTTGCTTCTCAGTATCTCTATTCTTTTTTGCTAATGTGGCCATTCTTAGGGATGTCTCATAAGTCACTCCCTGCTCAACTGCATTTTGAGAAAGCTCGGTAATTTGTTTTTTCGTTAGGTATTGATCAGGACCACTCCCTGCACTAATATAAGCTAAAATAAGAGACTGTGGTGGATTTTCTAGTTGTTTATAGGCTTTCTCAATATGCTGGAAAGCTTCTTCAGCTCGAAAAACCAGTCCACAAGTTATCCCCAAATAGGCTTCATTTTTCCAATCTTTCTCCCATTCATGAGAGTATTTCGCTCGCAAAACATTCATTAAATTAACAGAATAATCTCTCATTAAATCTGCTGTAAAACCATCTTCGATCATTTCTTCAACTGAAGAATCTATCAAAAAATCGACGATATGCATTGCTTCAGAAAATGAATATATATCGGCGATATTTACAGGCAGTGTGTTTTTTACTAAAAACTTCCAATCTTTAGCATTTACGATCTTTTTGATATTTGGAAGAGAATCTCTATTTTCACTACTATTCTTATGGAACATATGGAGCACCTATCTCTACCCATGCATTTCTCAATAAGGGAAGATTTTCTTTGTTAATCTCAAATATTGCGGTAATTTTATCTCTTCCGATTTCTTTAGTATATTTGTAAGTTGTCACACTCTTATGAGCCCAATCGATTTCACGCTCACATTGTAAAATTCCTTGCCTTTCCAAAAATAGAACAAGACTATCGAAATCCTTCTCAAGGTTACCAGAAAGCTTGATAAATTTATCCCAACGATGTTTTTTTGTAAATATATGAGGCAAAACATTCGGATTATGAGGAATAATAGATCCGCCAGTTGCCTTCTTTAAAATAGACGTACTTTTTTTAGCATGTTTAGCACTGGCCTCTAAAATATGAGTACTTCTTGTAACAGAATAACGCCCCAAAATAGCCATAATATTAGCCCTTCTGAGATTGTTATAAAAGTGAATGCCAAAATCTGCTGTAGCTAAGTAATAAAAAGCTAAAATGCTATACTTTCCAATAATAAAACCAAGTTTTTGCCCCTTGGTATACTCTGACCAGCTATGCCAATATTCTCTGCATTCAAAAAGCTCAGGTAAAGCTTCCTGCAAGAGAACATCAACCCTGCCAGAAGCTAAAAATTCCCCAATATCATGCAGTGCTTCAATAAGCTCTTTTGACACATCAATTGGAGAACAAGCAAATGACCATAAAAAAGTAAGCCCTCCTCTGACAGAAGAAACAAATTGGATACTACCTTCTCTGCCCCCTAACAGGGTCCCATATAACAACCCGTTTGCAAAATCCAAAGAAGGAGGCACCTCTCCAAGAGTTGCAGGATGAATTGCCAGAGAACAATTTCGAATACGTCGCTTATATGGTGGGGAGGGATCAATCGCGCGCTTGTAGTCTTCGAGCGCTAAATCTATGCGATTGAGTTCAAAATAACTCAATGCTCTCTCTTTATAAGCTTCTTTTTCATAGGGATTTAGCTTGATTGCTTCATCGAGGAATTGGACTGCATCCTTATAGAGAAAATATGTATTATGTGCACTCGCTTCACTAATGAGCTGATCTACCTCGCTCACAGCATACATGGGCGAAAAGAGAATAAGGAATAGAATCGGCAAAAGACGCATGTATACCACCTCAGGTTTAGCACAAACCGAAAGCGGCTAATAATACCATTCACAGAAAATAAGTACATAATTTACAGATTTTTTTCTCTGCAATCAATGAAAGAGTAAATTTCAGGAAGGGATAGGGATTCTAAGTTCTTAGAATCCCTATATTAATTAGTCGGTGAAAGCGAACTCGAGTTCTTCTTCGCCTTCGCGATTAATGTGGCGCTTGATGCGGTCACTAAAAGCGTCGAATCCTGTACCACCTGGGATCATATGACCCATGATGAGGTTCGATTTGAAGTCGAGTAAGTAATCAGTCTTCGCTTCACATGCAGCGTCGGTGAGGACTCTTGTCGTCTCCTGGAACGATGCGGCAGAGATCCACGATTCTGTCGAGAGCGATGCCTTTGTGATCCCGAGAAGGACGGGCGTTGCTTGTGCAGCTCTCCCCCCTTCATCAAGCACTTTGCGGTTCTGAGCGTGGAACTCTTTCTTGTCCACATCTTCCCCGTATAGGAATGTGGTGTCACCAGGCTCGATCACACGCACTTTTTGGAGCATCTGTCTGACGATGATCTCAATGTGCTTGTCGTTGATGTCTACCCCTTGGAGGCGATAAACTTCTTGGACTTGGTTGACGAGATACTTTTGGAGTTCGCGCACGCCGCAGACGTCGAGGATCTCGTGAGGGATCACAAGACCGTCTGTGAGCTGCTGTCCCTTCACCACATGGTCGCCTTTTTGGACGATCGTGTGTTTTGCAAGTGGGATGAGGTGCTCTTCTTCCATACCAGAGTCTTCGTCACGCACGACTACAATCCGCTTACTCTTCTGCACGCCGCGGAAGTCAACGACACCGTCGATCTTGGCGATCTCAGCTGCATCTTTAGGCTTACGCGCTTCGAAGAGCTCGGCCACACGGGGCAAGCCCCCTGTAATATCCTTTGTCTTGATCGCACCGCGAGGAAGACGAGCAAGAAGCATACCAGCTTGGACAAACTCACCTTCTTCCACAGAGATAAAGGCTCCTGATGGAATCGCATAGGTTCCTACAAGCTCACTATACTCTTGATCTGCATAGATCACGATTTGCGGGTGGAGTTCCCCTCTGTGTTGCTTCACAATCGTTTCAGTTTTTCCCGTTTGCTTATTACGCTCACGCTGGGTTGAAATCCCCTCAACAAGGTCTTCATACTTCACGTATCCAGGTCGTTCACAGATAATAGGGACGTTGTGTTGCTCCCAAACAGCGACTTGTTGGTCTTTCTTCACTTTTGAACCATCTTCAACGAGGATCCGCGTTCCAAGCTCAATGTTAAATGAATGGAGAGGCTCAAGGGATTTCGTGCTGAGAAGCTTCTTCACTTCTTCGAGGCTTCGCCCTTCGTCTTGTACGACATGGAGCATTCCATTTTTATTAAGAGCCATCCATTCCCCGTCTTGGTTCTGCACTGTACGCAGATCCATGTAGACAAGAACACCTTCGTGTTCTGAGATAATCTCAGGAGAAAGAGATGCAGCCGCGATCCCCCCTAGGTGGAAGGTTCTCATCGTAAGCTGTGTACCAGGTTCACCAATCGACTGAGCGGCAATAATTCCGACTGCCTCTCCGTGACCCACAACCCTACCGTTGGCAAGGTTGATGCCGTAACACTTGCAGCATACACCTCGACCTGATTCACAGGTAAGGGCTGAACGGATCCGAATCGACTCGAGTCCAGAATCATCAATCGCCTCAGCTTGAGGTAAAGTTAGGACAGTTCCCGCTTCGGCTAGTAACTTTGTCTGATCTCCAGGCTGGTAAATGTCATCCACGACTGCACGGCCAAAGATCCGATCCTTAAGGGGAAGAAGTTCTTCTTGACCTTGCTTGATCGCACTTACTTCGATTCCATTGAGTGTACCACAATCGTCTTCGATGATGATCACATCTTGGGAAACGTCAACAAGTCTTCTTGTTAAGTAACCAGAGTCAGCTGTTTTAAGGGCCGTATCGGCAAGACCTTTACGAGCACCGTGCGTTGAAATCGAGTACTCGAGGACACTCAAGCCCTCTCGGAAGTTAGCCGTAATCGGGGACTCGATAATCTCACCTGATGGTTTGGCCATCAGACCCCTCATCGCTCCAAGCTGCTTGACCTGTGATCTCGTACCACGAGCTCCAGAATCCATCATGAGGAAGATCGGGTTGAGTTCATTGTCCTTAGTCTCGCTCATCAACTTAAAGAGTTCTTCAGAAAGATCATCAGAAACCTCTGTCCAGATACTAATAATCTTAGACTTCCGCTCACCATCTGTAATGATTCCATCCTCATACTGCTTTTGCACTGTAGCAATCCGCTCATGCGCTTCAGCAAGTACTTCAGGCTTGTTATCCGGAATACGAACATCGCAAATTCCAATGGAGAGAGCTGATTTTGTCGCTTCAGAAAAACCAAGGTTTTTCAAGCTATCGAGGAATTTCACAGTAGCTTCGAGGCCTACTTTCTTGTAAGTCTCTAAAACGAGCTCACTCATTTTCTTCTTACGTAGAGCATAGTTTTGGAAGCCGAGTTCTTTTGGAACGATGGTATTAAATATCACCCTTCCTGGAGTCGTTGTAATGATCCCCTCTGGAAGCTTAAGTTTGATTTTTTCATGGATATGAAGTCCACGACCCAACTCGTCACGTCGGTCGCCTTCCGCTACATTGGTATCCCAATTATAGCTTCCAGCTGCTTGCATGGCGAGGAGCACTTCATTTGTAGAAGCAAAAATCTTCACTTTCTTATCTTCGCTTTCAGGATCGTATATCGGATCATGCATCAAGTAGTAAAGACCCAGAATCATATCCTGTGAAGGAACAGCAGAAGGTTTTCCAGAAGATGGCAAGAAGATGTTATCTGGTGCCATCATGAGAAGTTTTGCTTCTAGCTGTGCTTCGATAGATAGAGGGATGTGGACCGCCATTTGGTCTCCGTCAAAGTCGGCGTTGAAGGCCGAACAGACAAGAGGATGAATCCGAATCGCCTTACCTTCAATCAGAACAGGCTCAAAGGCCTGGATCCCGAGGCGGTGGAGCGTCGGAGCACGGTTGAGAAGAACTGGGTGTCCTTTAATGATTTCTTCGAGAACGTCCCATACCTCCTCAGCTTGGCGTTGAATCATTTTTTTAGCAGATCGGATAGTATAAACAAGTCCTAGATCTTTGAGCTGCTTCACAATGAAAGGTTCAAAGAGCTCGAGCGCCATTTTCTTCGGCAATCCGCACTGATTAAACTTGAGCTCAGGCCCCACAATAATCACACTACGTCCCGAGTAGTCAACACGCTTACCAAGTAGGTTTTGACGGAATCTTCCTGTTTTTCCTTTAAGCATCTCAGATAGAGCTTTTAGAGGCCTGTTTCCAGCTCCCATAACTGGGTGTCCGTGACGTCCATTATCAAAGAGAGCATCTACCGCTTCTTGCAGCATACGCTTCTCATTGCGGATGATAACGTCTGGTGTTTTCAACCTTAGAATCGCTTTCAATCGGTTATTTCTATTGATCACTCTACGATAAAGGTCATTCAAGTCAGATGTCGCAAAACGTCCACCATCAAGAGGAACAAGAGGGCGAAGGTCAGGAGGGATCACAGGTACGCAAGACATAACCATCCAGTCAGGTCGGTTAGGAGAAAAGGCAAAGCTCTCAACAATTTTGAGCCGTTTTGCTGTTTTCATTCGCGCTTGCATAGACTTTGTTTTGCGCAATTTCTCTTTCAGCTCTGTAACAAGCAAGCTCAAGTCTTCTTTTTCAAGGAGTTCGCTAACCGCTTCTCCACCCATCTTGGCTGTGAAGTTCTCAGGGCCCCATTTTTCTTGTGCTTCACGGTATTCCGTGTCATTCAGCAACTGCTTAGGCTCTAAGGTCGTACGACCAGGATCTGTCACTACATATTCTTCATAGTAAATGACCCGCTCTAGCTCATTGGCAGACATTCCAAGAATGTTTCCAATGCGCGAGGGCATGGATTTGAAAAACCAGATATGAACAACGGGAACAGCGAGCTCAACGTGAGCCATTCTCTCTCGACGTACTTTTGAGAGAGTTACCTCAACACCACATCTGTCACAAACGATCCCTTTGTGCTTAATCTTTTTGTACTTTCCGCATGCGCATTCCCAATCTCTTGTGGGACCAAAAATCTTTTCACAGAACAATCCACCCTTTTCAGGCTTGAATGTTCGGTAGTTGATCGTCTCGGGTTTTTTAATTTCCCCTCTCGACCAATCATTACGAATCACATCATCCGATGCAATCTGAATGACCAACTTGTCAAAAGATTCCTGACTCATCTGTTCTGCCATCGAATATTTCTCCCTCAAATTATTCTTCCGCGCTTTCAGGGCGCACATCAAGACACAATCCTTGCATCTCTTTCACAAGTACATTAAATGATTCAGGCGTTCCAGCCTTCAAAGTATTTTCCCCTTTTACGATCGACTCGTAAATGCGGGTACGTCCGGCTACATCATCCGATTTGACCGTTAACATCTCTTGGAGAAGGTGTGCAGCTCCATAAGCTTCCAGCGCCCACACCTCCATCTCACCAAAACGCTGACCACCCATCTGGGCTTTACCACCAAGAGGCTGCTGCGTTACGAGCGAGTATGGTCCAATCGATCTAGCGTGAATCTTATCGGCAACTAAGTGACCGAGCTTCAACATGTAGATATATCCAACAACGACGCGATTATCGAATCGCTCACCGGTTCTACCATCGTAGAGGTGCATCTTTCCATCTGGAGAGATGTTTTGCTCAGACATCATCTCCCAAATCTTATTCTCTGGGAATCCTTCAAAGACGGGCGACTTCACGTAGATGCCAGCCTTGCGAGCCGCATAGCCTAAGTGGGTCTCGAGTAACTGCCCCATATTCATACGGGAAGGTACCCCAAGAGGATTGAGGATGATTTCAACGGTTTGCCCGTTGTCAAGATATGGCATATCCCCTTCTGGAACAAGTTGGGATACAACCCCTTTGTTCCCGTGGCGGCCAGCCATTTTATCTCCCACTTCCAACTTACGCTTTGTGGCGATATATACCTTCACTTGGCGAATGACGCCAGGATCTAGTTCTGTATCTCCCTTGCGTGTGTATTCTACTTCAGTCTTATGAAGAGAATGAAGAGCTTGCATCTCATGATCGAACTCACGTAGGATCTCTTTCATGGCATTGAACGTATCGTTTTCTGCCATCAAGAGGTCTTCTGCCTTTTCACTCTCAAGCATCTCTAGCATCTCTTGAGAAACCACATCGCCTTCTTTAATGAGGACGTCTCCTGTCTTCCGATGCATGATCGGCCCAGGAGAGGGTTCTCCGAGGATCAAGGCACCCAGTTTTTCATGGAACCGAATGACGATCTCTGCTTCCTTATTTTTGAAATCTTGGTGGATATCCTTAATGCGAGAAGCTTCTACAACCAGCTCATCGTCTGTCTTAGAAAGACGATCTCGACGGCTGAAAACCTTCACATCCATCACCACCCCTTCTGTTCCAGGAGGCACAGTAAGAGAGGCATCTTTTACATCAGCTGCCTTTTCTCCGAAAATCGCGCGCAATAGTCGCTCTTCAGGGGCAAGCTCCGTCTCTGATTTTGGTGTAATTTTACCAACTAGGATATCGCCAGGTTTAACCTCGGCACCGACACGGATAATCCCATCTTCGCCTAAGTTGGCCAAAGCCTCTTCAGAAACGTTGGGAATATCTTTGGTGATTTCTTCTTTTCCAAGCTTCGTATCACGTGCGGTTACCTCAAACTCCTCTAGATAGATAGACGTATAGGCGTCTTCCTTAATGAGTTTCTCTGAGATAATGATCGCATCCTCATAGTTGTATCCACACCAAGGCATGAAGGCAACAAGGACGTTTTTCCCAAGAGCCGCTTCCCCTTTATCGGTAGCCGGTCCGTCTGCAATCACATCACCCAGCTTCACTTTATCACCAACATTACAAAGAGGTGTCTGATTCAGACACGTTCCTGCATTGGAGCGCATAAATTTGTTGAGCTGATAGGTCTTCTTCTGTGTTGGGTTATCCTTTGCTGAAATGACAATTTTGTAACCATCCACGTACTCGACATTACCATCTTCTTCAGCGATGATTACGGCGCCCGAGTCACGAGCTGCTCGCATCTCAAGACCAGTTCCTACAATCGGAGCATCTGTTTTAAGAAGAGGGACACCTTGGCGTTGCATGTTTGAACCCATAAGGGCACGGTTGGCGTCATCGTGCTCCAAGAACGGGATCAAGCCAGCCACAATCGAAGCAAGCTGCTTGGACGATACGTCCATGTGCGTTACTTTGTCTGTTTCAATCTTTAGAGATTCTTCGTTAAAACGAGCCCAGCAGGTGGGTTCTACAAACATATTGAGGTCATCAAGCTCAGCTGACGCCTGAGCAATCACGCTATTCTCTTCCTGGTCGGCTGTCATGTACTCAATTTCATCTGTCACGATCCCATCACGAACAATACGGTAGGGCGTTTCGATGAAGCCAAATTCGTTGATCTTCGCATAAGAAGATAGCGATGTAATCAAACCAATGTTGGGACCTTCAGGTGTCTCAATCGGACAGATACGGCCGTAGTGACTCGGGTGGACGTCACGGACCTCAAATCCAGCGCGTTCACGGTTCAGTCCACCTGGCCCAAGAGACGAAAGACGTCTTTTGTGAGTAAGCTCAGCTACCGGGTTTGTTTGGTCCATGAACTGGGAAAGCTGAGATCTTCCAAAGAAGTCTTTCAATACGCCAACAAGTCCTTTTGCTGAGACGATTTTCCCTGGAGTTAGGGTATCTGAAGAGAAGTCGAACAGATTCATCCGCTCACGGATGATTTTCTCCATGCGCGAGAGGCCGATACGGCACTGATTCTGGATGAGCTCCCCTACCGAACGGACACGTCGGTTTCCAAGGTGGTCAATATCATCGATATTAACGGTTGGATCTCCGCTCTTGAGGCGGATCAAGTATTTTAAAGCACCAATCACGTCTTCTTTTTTCAGCGTGACAAATTCAAGTTCTTCATCGTTGAGCTCAAATCCAAGCTTACGGTTTAGCTTATAGCGTCCCACACGGCCTAGGTTATAACGCTTAGGATCGAAGAATAGGCGCATGATAGCTGAACGGGCATTAGAAAGTGTTGCCGGCTCGCCTGGACGAATTTTTCTGTAAAAATCTTTAAGAGCTGATTCATAAGAATCAGTAGGATCCTTTGCTAGCATCTTGATAATCGGATTCGTCTCATCTGCATCTTCTGCAATACGAACTGCTGGAATTCCAGCATCTAGCATTCTTTTGAGCATAGCAGTAGTAAGCTTCTCTGAAGCCTTTCCAAAAACCACACCAGTCTGCTCTTCCATAACATCTTCTGCCAAAATCTTCCCAACTAGCTTGGTAAAGTCTTTATCAGAACGGATTTTCACGCGAACAGTGCTAAAGAATTCTTCGATGATATCGGCATCTGTAGAGAAACCAAGTGTACGAATGAATGAAGTAGCAAGGAGCTTACGACGTCTTTTTTTACGATCAATGTAGATGTAGATTAAATCATTGATATCAAAGGCACCTTCCAGCCAGCTTCCGCGATAAGGAATCATGCGGAAAGAGTAGAGGATATTTCCTTTGAGGTGACGCTCTGATTCAAAGGAGATACCAGGAGATCTGTGCAATTGAGAAACGATAACGCGCTCTGCACCGTTAATGATGAACGTTCCGTTTTCGGTCATAACAGGAACAGTTCCCATATAGACCTCTTCTTCCTTAATACCTGTCTCGTCTGTTAGACGGAATTTCACCTTTAGCGTGACGTTATACGTAATCCCTCTACGAATACATTCTTCAGGAGTATATTTAGGGACACCCAAATTGTAAGAAAGGTATTCTAAAACCGTCTTCTCGTCATAAGATTTAATCGGGAAGATCTCTCTGTAGACCTCCTCTAGACCAATATTTTTACGCTCATGGGGTAATAAATCGGCCTGCAAAAATTGACGGTACGACTTGATTTGGATTTCAATGAGGTTTGGAAGAGCTAATATCTCTTCTTTTTCCTGAAAACTCACCCGTTTAGGTGGTCGTTTTAACATCTACTTGGCTCCTCAGATAAAGGTTTAATGCAGCTCGTCGCCATAGACGACAATAAGCAGAAGCCAACAAAACGGGCTTCTGCTCAATATTAAAGGTGTCGATTGTCTCGGTTAGAGACCAGCAAGTGTGGCCTTTCCGCCAGCATCAGTGATCTTTTTAGCGATCTCATCTGCTTCAGCTTTAGGGGCACTTTCCTTCAAGACTTTAGGAGCTCCTTCTACGAGTTCCTTAGCTTCTTTCAGGCCTAGTCCAGTAACTTCACGGACAACTTTAATGATACCGATTTTCTTATCAGCAGGGGCCTCTTGCAAGGATACTTTGAAATCAGTAGCTTCTTTAGCTTCAGCGCCAGCATCTCCACCAGCGGCAGGAGCTGCCATCATCATAGGTGCAGCAGCTGCTGCTTTGACTCCCCATTCATCTTCGAGAGCAGTTTTTAGCTTCGACATATCGAGAACGCTAAGCTGGCTCAAAGTTTTTACGAGTTGTTCAATATCTTTTTCTTGGGTACTCACGTCTTTACCTCTCAACAGTTAAATTCTTTACTTATTTTTCCTGACTCTTATTTTCCATACAGTGCATCACTCCTGTAAGGAGAGCTTCCATAACAGATAGAGTTTGTGTCATTGGAGCTTCTAGAAGACCAATAAACTGCGCACGCATCTCATCTTGTGTCGGCAGTTGTGAAATCGCTTTCACATCTTCCGCTTTGCAAAGGCGACCTTCAAATTGCCCAGCTAGAACTTCTAGGGTATCTTCTCTGCCTTTTGCAAAATCAAAAAGCGCCTTTGTAGTAGTTATCGGATCTTCGCTTGCGAAGACCACACCAATATGTCCTTCAAGCATCGAAGGATCCAGTGTAACCCCTCCTACTTCTGCCGCCTTTAGAAGCACGCGCTTTTTCACGACAGCGTAGGATCCGCCTGATTTTCGCAATGAATCGCGAAATTCAGCAGAAAGGTCCGGTGTTAGATTATTGTAACGAGTTAAAATAAAGGCATTTGATTCATCAAGTTGCTCTTTAATATCGTCGAGTAGCAGTTGCTTTTCTTTTCTCATCGTTAAATCCCCGAAATCGAGCTTAAATCAATTTTTAACCCAGGTCCCATTGTTGAAGAAAGGGCCAGCGAATGCAGGAAATTTCCCTTGGCAGTAGCTGGTCTTGACTTCGCAACGGCGGATAAAAAGGCCTCGATATTTTCTTTAAGCTTATCCTTGTCGAAAGAAAGCTTACCAACGAGGTTATTGATCATTCCGCTTTTATCATTTTTGAATTCTACTTTACCTGCTTTCAGCTCGGCTACTGCCTTCGCCACATCAGGAGTTACTGTTCCAGCTTTAGGTGTTGGCATCAATCCACGAGGGCCGAGAACTTTACCTAGCTTCCCTACCTCTCGCATCATATCCGGTGTCGCTACGATAGCGTCAAATTCTGTCCATCCACCTTTTACTTTTTCAACTAAGTCGTCGTTACCAACAAAATCAGCGCCTGCATCCTCTGCAGCTTTCATTTTGTCGCCACGCGCAAAAACGAGAACTTTAATCTTTTTTCCCGACCCATGAGGTAAGGGAACAGTTCCTCTGATTTGCTGGTCTGACTTCTTCACATCAATTCCAGACTTCAGTGCTACTTCAACCGACTGATCAAATTTCACAGGGGGGCACTTTTTCAATACTTCGATGGCTTCCTCGAGAGAGTACAGCCGATCATCGTAAACTAGTCCGTCAATTTCTTTTAGTCTCTTACTTCTTTTTGCCATTTTTGATTCCTTATGCGATATCTACGCCCATAGAACGAGCAGTTCCCGCGACGACAAGCATCGCAGCTTCTTCACTTGTAACTCTCAAATCCTGGTATTTCTTTTTAGCGATCTCGAGAACCTGGTCTTTCGTAAGCTTCCCTACTTTGTCTCGATTCGGTACACCAGATCCCTTTTCAATGCCTGCGGCCTTTAGAATCATTTGAGAAACAGGGGGCTGCTTCGTAATGAAATCAAAGGACTTATCAGCATAAACAGAAATGACAACTGGCAGAATATCTCCGGCTTGAGCTTGTGTCTTGGCGTTGAATTCTTTGCAAAAAGCCATAATATTGACTTGAGCTGCACCAAGAGCTGGTCCAATCGGAGGGGCAGGATTGGCCTTTCCCGCAGGGATTTGTAGTTTAATTTGCTTTACAACTTTTTTTGCCATCTTCAGTGTTTCCTTTAACTAATTTCTGATTCTGCAGGGATTTCCACCTGCCAAAATTCCAGATCATCCACTCGCGTTTCACGCCCAAAAATGGATACCAGGACAGAGAGTCTGCCTTTCTCATGGAAGACTTCAATAACGTCTCCAATAAAGTTCACGAACACTCCATCCGTAATTTTAACTTTGTCGCCTACATTGATCTTATGCTTCTGTACAACATCTCCTTTCTTCCCTTCCAATTCTCCCAAGATCTCTTCGATCTCTTTCTCTGAAAGAGCCGTCGGAGGGTCGCCACCGAGGAAGCCCAGGACGCCGTTCGTATTTTTGACGTACATCCAAGAATCATCTGTAAGTGTCATTTTGATCATGATGTAGCCAGGCCACATCCTTTTCTCAGTCACTTTTTGCTGGCCTCGTTTCACTTCTGCGACATTTTCTGACGGAACGAGAACTTCTTCAACGAGTTCCATCATGCCCTTAGCCTCTCGATTTTCCTCGAGGGACTTTTTCACTTTCTTCTCATGGCCAGAAACGGCTTGTATGACGTACCACTTATGCATGTTGTCCTAAAACTTTATCCAAAGATAAAAAGCAATGTGCGTTTAATAAGCTCCAATAGTCCCTTTACAACGAGATCTACTGCGTAAATTCCAATTCCAAAACAAAAGATCGAGATAATTACAATCTTTGTTGCTGATACGAGTTCAGTTTTTGTCGTCCAGCTAACTTTTTTAAGTTCTTCCTTGAGCTCACTGATAAAGCTGAAAGGGTCTTTTCGTTTTTTCTTGTCGAGTTTCGATTTTTTCGATTTTGCATCCATTAACGTACTCAAGACCACTCCTTAAATCTTTCCTTATCTCCTTTCGAGTGCGGAGGGATTCGAACCCCCGACCTGCGACTTTGGAGATCGCTGCTCTACCAACTAAGCTACACACCCAAGTAGCTGGAGGAATTCTTTCCTCCAGCCGAGAACTAAAGGCTGTTACTCAATAATTTTTGTAACAGTACCCGCTCCAATTGTTCGTCCGCCTTCGCGAATCGCAAAGCGCATTCCTTCTTCCATCGCTACAGGGCTTAGAAGTTCGCCGGTGATTTCAACGTTATCACCAGGCATGACCATCTCAGTCCCCTCAGGAAGAGCAACCGTTCCAGTCACATCCGTAGTGCGGAAGTAGAACTGAGGACGGTACCCAGTGAAGAATGGCTTGTGACGGCCCCCTTCATCTTTTGTCAGGATGTACACGGTTCCTTGGAATTTCGTGTGTGGCTTACAAGTTCCAGGAGCTGCGAGAACCATCCCACGCTCAAGGTCTTTCTTATCGACACCACGAACAAGAACTCCAACGTTCTCTCCAGCACGCCCTTCATCGAGAAGCTTATTAAACATCTCAATACCAGTAGCCACTGTTTCGCGTGTTTCACGAAGTCCAACGATTTCCAGCTTATCATTCACCTTAAGAATACCGCTCTCTACTCTTCCTGTCGCAACAGTTCCACGACCAGGAATAGAGAATACGTCCTCAACAGGCATCAAGAATGGCTTATCCACTTCACGCTCAGGCGTAGGGATCTTCTCATCTACTGTCTTCATTAGGTCTTGAATATTTTTCACATACTCAGCATCGCCTTCTAGGGCTTTTAGAGCTGACCCACGAATGATCGGAGTGTCTTTGTATCCTTTGTCTTCAAGGAGTTCAGTAAGTTCCATTTCGACGAGTTCAACGAGCTCTTCGTCGCCTTGTCCGATTTGGTCCATTTTGTTGAGGAATACAACGATCGCAGGAACCCCAACTTGGTGAGCCAATAGGATGTGCTCTTTTGTCTGAGGCATAGCACCATCAGTAGCTGCCACAACTAGGATCGCGCCATCCATCTGCGCTGCACCCGTAATCATGTTTTTAACGTAGTCGGCGTGTCCTGGACAATCTACGTGAGCGTAGTGTCGACCTTCAGTCTCATATTCGACGTGTGAGGAGTTAATCGTAATACCACGCTGTTTCTCTTCAGGAGAGTTGTCGATGGTTGCGTAATCGCGAAATGCAGCTCCGCCAGCTTCAGCTAAAACTTTTGTAATAGCAGCAGTGAGTGTCGTTTTTCCGTGGTCAACGTGGCCAATAGTCCCGATATTAATATGGGGCTTTGTCCGCTTAAATGTTTCTTTAGCCATTCTAAAAATCCTCCGTTGGCTTTTATCGCTTTAATTTTTTGAGCCTGCCCAAAATAGGAATTGAACCTACGACCGCTTGCTTACCATGCAAGTGCTCTACCTCTGAGCTATTTGGGCTCGAATGCAGCCAAGTCTACGTTCTTATTCCAAAAAAATCAATCTTTTTCATTGCTCACCAGCAAGTTACCGCTATCTTTGACGGTAAACGATGCGTGCCTTGGATAAATCGTATGGTGACATTTCCACTGTTACAGTATCTCCAACAAGAACACGGATATTGCGCATGCGCATTTTTCCGCATAAGTGTGCGAGCACCTTCATTCCATTTTCTAGAACGACGTGAAAAGTCATATTCGGAAGGAGCTCTTCCACCTTCCCGTCAATTTTGATAGTATCTTCTTTAGGCATAGGTATGATATCAATAAAACAACGCAATTACACAGTTTTTTTCACTTTATGTCAACCCCTAACGTGGACTTTTGCAAACTTTTTCCGTATACTGGCCATTATGATAGACTTTTCCCTAGTAAAAGAGCTCTTTGAAAATTGCAAAACTCCTGAAGATCGTTACCAAAAAATTATTTCTTTGGGCAAAAACCTTCCTCCAATCGCCGAAATTCATAAGACCACAGATAATATTGTCCCTGGCTGCCAAAGCATTGTGTATCTCCACACTGAAATGCGTGCTGATAATCTTTACTTTACCGCTGCTTCTGATGCTCTCATTTCTTCAGGACTTGCAGGCCTCCTAATCTTAGCCTACAATGGTCACCCCCCTGAATCAGTGCTTAAATACAAGCCCACATTTTTAGAAGAGCTCCAAATCACCACCTCTCTCACTCCAGGCCGCTCTAACGGCCTTGCCAGCATGTACACCCGCATGCAGCAAGACTCATTAAAGTTTTTAATACCACTTAAGTAAAAATCCTATCTCTTGGTATAATGCTAGACCTACAAACTAATGGAGAACCCCTTTATGGCCTCATCTACAGCTCAAAATATACCTGCAGAGTCTCGAGCCCTTAATCCCTTCGTGACCTACGATCCCGCAGTCATGCAGAAAAGCAATACCCGTTGGAAAGCTGTCTGGCTCGTCGCAGCCCTTGTGACAGCCGTTGCCTTCACTGCCCTTGCCACTGCAGCCATTATCTATACGACCGTCCACTTCCCCATCCACCTTCCAACTGTTTCGATCCTCGTTTTCGCAGCCGGTATGCCCACCTCTTTCCGGGCATTTAAATATTTGTGGGACAAAAAAGACCACTTTGCTCAGGAAGCCTCTATCGACGCCCAACTTATCAAGCATATGCAAGCCAATACCACTGGTGACCCCAAGCTAAAATCCGTTCAAGCTCGCTATAAGTACTTCCAGGCTGAAAAAATGCGATGGAAGACCTTTTCTCAAGAACTTCTAGACGAGATCAAAACACCACAACCTTTAGCAGACGTCAATTTCAAAGACGCGAAAGCCATCAAAAAATTTGAAAAACAGGCGACAAAGCAAGAGTTGGCGAAAATGGGTCTATATAAAGCTGCTCTTGCCCATCTAAAATCTGCTTATTTCCTTCATCTAATGGACAATCCTTATGAAAACCGCCCTACAGCGGAATTCTTCGAGTTTGCTATCGTTGACCCCCAAGCGCGCTTGTTGGCTAAAGGCAATGGAGATAAAACAGCTGAAACGTTCTTGAAGACATCTTCTAGATGCTATACTGAGGCTGATTTACTCCGCAAAACGCCCGAGCAGCTCAAACGCGAGATTTTCTCTGGAAAAACTGGCTGGTTTCGATAATCAATGATATAAGCACTGCACAATGGCAGTAGCTGCCACGACGCGCAGCACTTGGAATGGTTCATTGAGGCGATCAAGAAGAAAACTGATCGCCTCTTCGTCTTTAGTTTTGGCTATCGCCTCCAAGATATGCAGTTTAATTTCTCTCGAAGCACTCGGGTAAGCCCCTTTTAAGACAGACACTGCTTGTTTATCTCCTCCGAGGAGCGCAAGTATTAGCGCGGCCTGGATCCGGATTTTTTCTTCGGGGTCTTCTAAGAGTGCCCGAATGATGTCTAGAGCCTCTTCGTCCCCTTCTTGCAGCAGTGTGGCTGCAGCGGCGCCTACTGGACCCCAGGTATCCGCCTGAAGAAATCCCTTCACAGCCTGCTCAGCCCCTTTATAGCGCATGATGCATAGGACTTGCAGCAGCTCAATGCGGGTCATCTGATTGACCACGGACGGATAGTTGGGGATTTGGGTGACATGTGATACCTTGCTAGGGGCAAGTGAGCGGAAAAGTGGATTATGAGAGGTGTCCCACATCAATTTCTCGGTCATCGATAGGTGCTCATCTATGGTTTTGCAGGCTAGATCAACCGCTTCCCTTTGCCCAATGAGTCCGAGTGCTAAGGTCACTTGGATATAGGGACTTTTGCTTTTTCGAAGGAGGGTTTTGGCCAGAGACACCCCTTTTTTACCAGAGACGGCCAAAGCTCCTGCTGCGAGTCTTGCGTAGGTATCTTCCCCTCTTTGGATCCACCGCTTAAGGTTTTTCTCTCCCCTTTTATCCCCGTGTATTAAAGCAAGCCAACTAGCTGTGATGGAAACTTCGGGGATGTGATCGCGCAAGAGGCGCGTTACTTGCTCCATTTGCATTAAGGGCTTGCCGTCGATTTCGGTTACTCGAAGCAGCGCGAGTGTATTGAGCGCAGAGAGGCGAACGCCTGGATGGGCATCAGCTAGAAGCGGTTGAAGGAGCGCAACTTTGTCGTAAAGGTTGAGGTGGGAGATGATTTGGCTAGCGAGCTCTCGGATTCCAGCCCGATCGCTACGGACGAGGGTAGCCAGTTCTTTATCGTCGATGCTGTCATACATATTGACGATGGAGATGATGGCAGCGACTTTTTCTTCAGCAAGGGCTTTAGGATGGCTGATGATCTCGATGAGCCTTTGTTTGGTATCTTTCATTCTGAGCTGTCCAGCGGCTTTAATCAGCTCTAAGCGAACGCTCCAGACGGTCTCTTCTTTGAGGAGTCTTGCGAGCTCTTCTTGTAGAGGGAGGTCGCCGTATGCGGCTGCAAGACCTACTGAAAGGGCCCGGATCATAGAGTTTGTTCCTCTAAGACCTTCTAGAATCAGAGGAATGGCTTTGGCATCGCGAGTCATGCTTGCGCCAATTAAAGAGTTGATTTTGATGGCGAGTTGACTCGAAGCATCACCCTTATTGAGAACGCCCCACGCGAGCATCTCGAGGGCTGATCGATCTTGCAAAAGATCTTCATGCACCTTCGATAGGGTATTCCATTCTTCCAGGGCGGCAATTTCATTGCCCGCTTGGCAAAGGGCTTTGATATGAGCAAGTCTTAATGCTTTAGAGTCGGGGTAGGTTTGCAGATGCTTTTCTGCCTCGGCAATGGCAGACATAGGATCATCAATAAGCAAGTGGGTATGCACTCGCTTGGCTGCTTCTTGGTCTTCGGCAACAAGAAAAGGGATAAAAAGAAGGAGTATTAACCCAAGCCGTGTGATAGCGTTTTTCCTCCGATGAGATGAAAGTGCAAATGAAAGACTGTCTGCCCAGCACCTGATCCATTATTGACAAGAAGGCGATAGCCTTCTTCTATCCCTAAATCTTTAGCTAGTTTTTGCGCAACTGCCACTATCTCACCTAAAAGATGATAATCTTCGGGAGCAAGGGATTGGAGATTGGGAATTTCTTTTTTGGGCACAATCAATATGTGGACAGGAGCTGCTGGTGCAATGTCGTTGAAAGCTAGAACAGTTTCGTTTTCAAAAACTTTATCACAGGGAATTTCTCCCTTGATCATTTTCCCGAATATGGTTGTCATAGCTATTTGAATACTACAGCGAGGGCTTTTTGTGCATCCTCTTTTGTTTCCCAAATGGAAATGAAACGTCCTTTATGACAAAAGATTGCGCCTGGCACGCCACTTACTTTTTGCAGTTCTTCATCTCGAAGGCCAGCCCATTCTTTTGGCAAGGGCATGCGTACACCCATTTTATCTTCTGGATTTGGTGGGATACCCCGTAATTTCCAATGAGCGCCAGCGGGCATGAGAATAAACTGGGCTGGGTGCTTTTCCCCTCCTAAGTCGAAGAATTTTTTCTGCCAGGGAATCGCTTCATCGAAAAGGAGAACCTTCTCCTTCGGCTCCATGGCCTTAGCCACTATATCTCCACAGCTCTCTGTGTATTCATACCGCTTCAAGAGCCTTTGAAAAAAACCAAGAGCAAAGTCTAAAGCCACAAAAAATGCTTCGGTCTGTTCTTCTTCTTTTGCGTCATAATGTACTGGGACAAAACCTGCAATGACATGAGAAAAGGTAGCAACGCCATCTTCTTGCATGACCTTCCCATTATCATGAGCATCTACACCTATAATAGCTGCTTGCCTGATGAATTCGTATAAAGAATCGTCTATTATTTTTTGATCTCGCAAGTACTGCCAAACCATTCCCGCACTCGAATACTCTCCGGTATAGGAAAGCTGATGATGATCAAACCGCTTCGTGTTGGGGTCGTAGAGTCCCCCCACGTCACAGACGTATTCACACTGGCTAAGTTTTTCGGGATCCCGCGAGCGGACAATTTTGTCCTTATCGATCAAATCGAAAGCCAGAAGTAGGGCGCATGCGCTTACTTCATCTGCGTGGAAACTCCCATCATGGGTTCCTAGACTACGTGGTATCATTTTTTCAAAGACTACCTACCTTTTCTATTAAAAAAAAGGGGAAATTCATATAGTGAAGTTCTCTATGGAAAGTTACCTCTCATTCGGCCACCTCGATCTTGCCACCCCCGATGGGGTGATTGCAGAAATTCTCGATCGGTCCGAAGATCAAATGACAGCGCTTGTATCTATCGAGCAAATCTCTCCTTCTTTTGTAGGCTTTTCTATAGATCAAGAGCATGTTGAATTCAATATAAAGAGCACGCTCGCTCAGCTCGGCCTTAATGGAGTGGGGCAAGAGTATTTGATTGATTCCAAGAGGCGCAACGCCGTCATCCGTGTGCTATTTACCCCTATCGGTCCGCTCGGCAAACAAATTCTTTCCCACCTCGATGTCGGCTCTTACGTAGGCAAACTATTCACTGCTGACCCTAGAAGGCGTGTACGCAATCCTGATTACCTATTGAGGATGTTTGGTCGGTATGACCGAGATGATTTGCCTCTGCTTTCGCTCGGTGGTCGAAATGGGAGCGGAGGATTACAAATTGAAAAAATTGGCGAGCAAACGATCGCCTTCCTCTCTCTGAAAAATGGGGTCATCCAGTATGACGATCAGATCCAAAATTTTATCCCCACGCTTGGAGCAGCTCTTAAATTCCCAAAATTCAATACGCGCGAGCTCCTCCCCCTACACCAAAAATGGCATGAAGGAGCCTCCCGCTCTTTAGACGAGCAAAACATCCTCCTCGTCAAAACCTTTCCCCTCCACATTCGGACCGTATTTGCAAGAGTCGCCCAAGAGTTTCTTCCTCAAGGTGTTTATCACACCACTGCCAATGTTTTGCAACCTGATACGAAGGCTTCTGGCGATATTTATGAACTCTACGGACAGACCGGAAAAGAGCTCACGCATATCCCCTTAGAATTCTATACTCTCGAACCTCATCGCGAACATGTTTTCTTTTCTGATCGAGATCAGCTCCAAACTTCACTAGATGATCCCGAAACTATTTTTAAAACCTTTGAAACCGCTCCAAAAGACCAGAACCACAAAGTGGCAGCTTTCATTGTAAAGGGGGAGCAAATGCTCAACCTCCGCACCAAGGACTGGATCAAACGAAAGGTGCAACAGGAAAAGTTCCCCGGTCTCTACGATCTTGATCGGCAAGCCCAGATGGTCCAAGAGTTCATCGAGATGCAGCCCTCCTACCCCTTCCTAAAAGCCATTGAAAGCGGACAAATCACCTCCCAAGGGGTCCTCTTCACCCGTTACTTCCCCTCCCCTCTCATGAAAAAAATGCTTCTTGGCGACCTTGTCCAAAAATGCCTAAAAGGGATCTATTTTGAGCAGCCCTCCCACTCTCATAATGGATATTTTTCTCACGAAGACAGAGCCACCCTCATCGACCTTGCCCGTTTTGCCATTCCCGTCTACTGGGCAGACAGAACATGTGGGAAAATTTTGCAATACGCCGTAAAACCTAACAAAGACACGGGGATGTTTGTCCCTATCTCTCAAGTGGATACCTTTACAAACTCCACCGTATTTGGCATCTATGGCTCACATCTTCTCGAACTTGCCTTTGAAGAAGAGCTCGAAAAGATTCTTTCTGGTGTCTTAGAGATCAAAAAAACAGCAAGCCACCCCCTTCTCTCGCCCGACACTCCCCTCTCACTTGTGACAGGAGGAGGCCCCGGAGTGATGGAATCTGGCAACCGCGTAGCTCGAAAACTAGACATCCTCTCCTGCGCCAATATTGTGGATTTAACCGGGATTGAACAGAGGCAAAACCCCTACATCGACGCTAAAATGACCTATCGCCTCGATAAACTCGTTGAACGGCAAGCCGAATTCAACCTCGATTTTCCCATTTTTCTCGTAGGCGGGATCGGAACCGACCTTGAATTTGCCCTCGAACAAGTGCGTCGAAAAGTAGGGATTGGTCTGCCAACCCCTGTTCTGCTGCTTGGCCCGCCAGACTATTGGCGCGATAAGATTACGCCTCACTTTGAGCGCAATCTAAAGTCTGGGACAATCAAAGGTTATGAATGGGTCAGCAACTGCTTCTATTGCATAGAAACCGCTGAGGCGGCCCTTAAGATTTACAAACAATATTTTAGCGGAACACTTCCCATCGGCAAAAACGCACCCATAGCTCCAGAAGGATTTATCATTGCGAGCTAGAAGCCCCAAGAGAAACCAGCTTCCCAGTAGTTAGTTTTCATCAAAAAGAACTGTCCTTCGTAAGAATAGCCATCGTGGTAAGCTCCAAAGAAGCGCATTTTACGGCCCACCCCCTGCAATTTACTGATCTCGTAACCAGCCTTGATCGTCCAATCAAAGCCCCAGTCGCGCACTTGCCAGTTCTGCATATCGAGGGCAGCGAAAAACGTGCCATACAAACGCTGACAATGGAACCTCGTCGTCCACCATCTCGCCTCGGCCCCATACTCGACATAGTAGGTCTCCATAGGGAAAGAACGATCACTATGTAGAATAAACCCTGGACCTCCATATAAACGGAGCCACCGCGTAACCTGACAAGAGGTCAAAAACTCAAGAGCTTCGAAACTTGGATTTACCCTTTCAGGCAAGAAAAAGGGGCGGTTAAATAGAAACTCATCCCCTAAATGACTAGAAATGTGGTAGAGACGGATCCGAAAAGCCCAGCGATCCACCGCATAGTCTAGAGGAATACCAAGTAGAAAATCAGTATTTACCAGTTCGCAACAAGTCCCATCCACGCGAGGAACATCTTTAAAGTTAAACGGAGACCAGATTCCCGCTTCGATACCGATTTGCAAATCCCCACACCATGGCCAAACATTCAGCCATCGGTAGATAGGGAAATTGTCACCCATAGCGATACAAATTGCATTCTCGCCTACGATTTTATCGCCACCACGATATGCCACCGAGTACATTACCTGACGAGGATCCGCAATCATCGGCTGATACAAGACCGTAAGCTGGGGAAACCAAATCCCACTCACCCAAGGCTGCTGTACATAACCACAACGCCGCTTACATTCTTCTTCACTCAGCTCGCACTTAACCTTCACCTCACAAACACACGGGACATCTTGAACAAAAGCAATAATCGAATTTGCCAGAAGCGAATTATTCGGAAGGTTATACAAATAGACAACATCATCATCGACGAGGACCACGACCTGATGCTCGTAATAGTGCATATCCACTAAAGCCTGGATATACCCCTCAAGATAATGGTCCGTATTGTCTTCCATTTTCGCATCGGGAATCGCTTCGGCCCGGCTCATGAAAAAGGCGTGGGAGGCATCGGCAATTTCTTCTGTTTCTTCCGTTTCTTCTGCTCCCAATACAGAAAAACAGCTCAATAGTAGTAAAGAACATTTCCAGGTACGCATAAATCCTAAATACCATAGCAGAGATTTTTCTTGGAAGCTTTTACAAATCTCTCTATGATTTCTCTTATGAAAACACGCTGCTTTGGTGATCAATCAGATCTATACGCCCACTATCACGATACTGAATGGGGCATCCCCTCCCGCGACGACCGCCATCTCTTCGAGATGCTCATCCTCGAAGGGGCACAAGCCGGCCTATCCTGGGAAACCATTCTTAAAAGGAGAGACGGGTATCGCGAGGCCTTCCACTTCTTCGATCCTAAAAAAGTAGCCACCATGACCGACACCGAGCTTAGGAACCTCCTCCACAACGAAAAAATCATCCGCAACCGCCTAAAAGTTTTTGCAGCCCGACAAAACGCCCAAGTATACCTACAAATCCAGCAAGAATTCGGTACCTTTGCCACTTATCTCTGGAACTTTGTTCACAACACCCCCATCGAAAATAACTGGCCAAGCCCAAGCGAAATCCCCGTCACCACGCCCGAGAGCGACGCCCTATCCAAAGACCTAAGAAAACGGGGCATGAAATTTGTTGGCTCGACAATTATGTATGCCTACATGCAAGCCGTAGGACTCGTCAACGACCACCCCCAAACCTGTCCCTTAGGGAAACACTGATCAATTCAATTCCTCAGATCTTCGGCCAAAAACGTCGAAAAACTTAATTTTCGACCCGTTTAGCTCGAATCTCTGAGAAAGCAATTAATCAGCCTTTCCCTTGCCACAAACAACCTTCACCATGTAAAATCCCTTAATTCTGGGGCAATAGCTCAGTGGTTAGAGCAGCGGACTCATAACCCGTCGGTCGCTGGTTCAAGTCCAGCTTGCCCCAATTTGGATGATCCTTGGTACCGCTGCGGCAGCGGACTCAGGCGCACCGAGCTAACCAGATTGAATCGAGATTCAATGTGAGCCGGCCTAATTTTTTCGCAAGTGAAGAGGGCCTATTCTTGAATAGGGCCGATGAGCTTGAGGAAAAAGGAGGCTGAAAGCTCACGCAGAAGATCGGTTTAAGATGGGAGGCGAAGTGCGCCCACCCGTCGGTCGCTGGTTCAAGTCCAGCTTGTCCCAATTTTTTTACTGACGAGAGGCATGTCTTAGGGCTTGTGAAAAATTCCGCTCTTTTAAGTTCTTCCTGAAGAGTTTTTCAACAAGGTCGTTTGCAGGATCAAATGCAATAATTCAAAATCAAATACAAAGAGACACACAAACTACATAGAGGACATCGAGTGGCCATTCATTTCGAAAATTTGAAGAAAGACCAAGATGAAATGGTAAAAAAATGGCTCCGCCAAGATTATGTCTCAAAATTTTGGTATGGAGTAGGTCTTGAAAATACCTTCAAGTCTATTTCCCGGTTTGTTAACGGAGAAGAGAAGTTGTACACACTCTGGATTGCCTATGATGGATCTAAACCCTTCGGGTACCTCATGGTTTCCAAAGTTGACCTCGAAAAAGATCAGTTCTTTGCTAGACACCTGTCTCCAACATCAAAAGCAATTACTCTTGACCTTCTGATTGGGGATCCCGACTACTTAGGGAAGGGCTTAAGCCATCAAATGATTAGGGAATTACTCTTGCAAAAATACAGTAACATGACAGACGTCCTTATTGACCCTGGTACAAATAACTCTAAGGCGATTCATGTGTATGAAAAAGCGGGGTTTAAAAAACTCGAAGAATTTACACCAGATTGGGATCCTTCTCACCCTTGCATACTAATGCATCTAAAGATGGAAAATTTGAAATGCAGCAAGTAGATTTCACTGGCACCGAAATCTCTGTTCGCAGAGATACCCAAGGATTTAAAGAAAAAAAGGAAGCTGCAAAATCTGGTGGGGCTATTGCTGGCAATGCCCGCAAAGAGTTAGAGGAGAAAAGTGGTCGCAAAGTAGTCAGTTTCTTAAATTCGACAATCGAGGAAAAATGATCTTAGAAAAAATCGCGGCTGCAATCAGGCTTCTTACCATTGATGCAGTAGAGCAAGCTGGATCTGGACATCCAGGTCTACCTTTGGGATGTGCTGAAATTGGAGCTTATTTGTTCGGTGAATTTTTACACTTTGATCCAAAGTTTCCAAAATGGCCAGAAAGAGACCGACTTATCCTTTCCGCAGGACACGGCTCTCTTTGGCTCTACAGCTGCCTTCATTTAGCTGGTTTTTCTGTTTCCATTGAAGATATCAAAAAATACAGACAACTGCATTCGAAAACACCAAGTCACCCCGACATAACGAAAACTGAAGGAGTAGAAGCCACAACCGGACTTGATGGGCAAGGCATCGGGTTTGCTGTTGGACAAGCTCTAGCTCTTAAAAAATTAGACCTCGCTTCAAAAGTTGTTGTACTCTGCGGAGATGGTGACCTTATGGAAGGGGTTGCTTATGAAGCCTGCTCACTTGCTGGGCACTTAACTCTTGATAACCTCATTCTCATTTACGACTGCAATCAGACCACATTAGATGGCTACGTAAATGAGGCTTTTTCTGAAAATATCCCTCTTCGTTTTAGTTCCCAAAACTGGGAAGTTTTAGAAATCGATGGTCATAATATTGAAGAAATTCGAAATGCCATTGCTCCTTTGCGGGGTAGGCAAGAGCGCCCTACCCTCATTATTGCAAACACACAAATTGGGTATGGCTCTCCAAATAGAGCAAAGACGCCTCTTGCGCATGGACAGCCACTTGGAGCTGAAGAGGCTAGATTAACAAAAACGGCTTTGAGCCTTAGTCAAACGCCATTTGCTATTGATCCAGAAGTATACGCTTTTTTTCAAAAACAACCGAGTAAGGGATACAATCCTCCTCCAATGACTATTGAGGATCTCGAGAAAACTCTTCTGAATGTATCGATCCCCTCACCCATTGCAGGAAGATGGGCTTCTCACAAGGTCCTTCAGGTGTTAACGAAACAGATCGAAGCTCTTATCGGAGGATCTGCTGATCTCTCATCTTCCGATGGGACTTACCTAAATGATGAAGATTTTGTACGATCCGGACATTTCAAACCCAGAAATATTAAGTTCGGTGTTAGAGAGTTTGCTATGGCCTCTATGGCAGCTGGAATGGCACAAGCAGGCTCAATCATCCCATTTATCGGTACCTTCCTCTCTTTTGTCGATTACATGAAAAGCGCCATTAGAATGACCTCACTTATGAAGTTGCAAGTCATATATCAACTCACTCATGACTCTATTTTTATAGGACACGATGGTCCTACACATCAACCCATTGAGCAATTAGCTGCGTTGCGTGCCATTCCCGGTTTATTGGTAATTCGCCCAGCCGATAGCCACGAAGTAAAGATGGCATGGATCGCAGCTCTAGGGTCGCAAGGGCCCACTGCAATTGTGTTATCAAGACAGCCACTTCCAGCTCTTGCTAGTCACTCTTTTGCGAAAGGACTGGGCAGAGGAGCTTATATTATCCAGAAAGAATCAAGTGAACACGTAGACTATCTTTTAATTGCCACAGGATCAGAAGTGTCGCTGGCACTTGAAGTTGCACAAGAGCTAGGAGGAACTACCCGGGTCGTTTCTATGCCCTCGTGGGAATTATTCGAAAAACAACCTCAAAGCTATAAACAAGACCTCTTACAGGGAAAGATGAAAGTAAGTATCGAAGCTGGCTGCGATCAAGGATGGCATAAATATATCGGATCAGATGGACTCGCCATCTCTTTAAGCTCTTTTGGAGAATCGGGATCACCTGATGACCTAGCGAAATACTTTGGATTCACAAAATCTGCAATCATTGAAAATATGAAGTCACATGAGCAAACCCATCACTGTGGCACACCCATAGCCTGTTTTTCTCAAACAACCTCAAATTTCTAAAATTGAAATGAATCCTATAATACTTCTATTGTTGTCCTGAGAGAAAATCACCAATTCAATTCCTCAGATCTTCTGCAAAAAGCATAACACCATAAAGCTCCGTGTTCTTTTGGTTACCAAGAACATAAAACCCAAAGCCAGAATAATCAATTGACTCGTTTAGTACGCATACGTACAATGTAAGCATCACAACTCAACTCAGGAGAATTTATATGTTTACACCCAGTTTAGGCTTTACCCTCCTCTTTGTCTCAAACCCTAAAAAAAGTGGCCTATTTTACCAAGAAGTTCTGGGCATTAAACCGATTGAAGAGTCCCCAACATTTGTTATGTTTGCTCTCAAAAATAGCGTAATGCTTGGCCTCTGGTCTAAACACACAGCCGAACCTCGGGTAGATGCACCTGCAGGCGCACTTGAAATATGCTTTCCATCTGATGATGTGGATGCTTTATATGAGCAGTGGGGCAAAATGAACATGACAATTGCTCAGAAACCAACAGACATGGATTTTGGTCGCACTTTTGTCATTCTTGACCCTGATGGACACAGAATAAGGGCATACAAACTTCATGAGGGTCGAAAATGACACGATATTGGATAGGAGTCGCATCCAAAGAGCACGTGCAAAGAGGCGTATTAGGGGGATTTGCTCAGGTCTGCCACGGCAAAGCAGGCCCATTAAATCGAATGAAGGAAGGCGATTGGATTATCTACTATTCCCCAAATAACAAATTTAAACAGAAAGAGCCTTGTCAATCTTTTACTGCAATAGGACAAATCAAATATGGTGATCCCTATTCATTTGCAATGAGTGAAGACTTTATTCCTTGGCGTCGCAACGTCTCTTTTATCGAATCATGCGATGTTCCTATCCAACAACTTTTAGAGGAGCTATCTTTTATCAAAGATACGAAAAAATGGGGATTCCCTTTTAGACGAGGCTGCTTTGAAATTTCACAAAGAGATTTCCAAACCATTGCCAAAGCGATGGGGGTTTAGGTGAAAAATATAAATTTTAATGAGATCAGCATTCACGATTCTCCCGATCAAAGTCCGGGATTTCTTTTGTGGCATGTTAGTACAACATGGCGTGGCTCCATCGAAAAAACGCTTAAACCATTAGGTCTCACCCATCCCCAATTTGTCATTTTGGCTACTTTAGGCTGGCTAACTCGAAATGGAGAGAGAGTCACACAAGCTGCTATTGGTAAAACGGCTGGACTTGATCCCAATACTGTTTCTCAAATCATAAGAGGACTTGAGCAAAAAGAATTCATCTTTCGAGAGAAATCTTCTGACGGAAGAGCTAAGAATCCCATTCTGACCGTCCAAGGTTCTGTTACCCTTAAAAAAGCAATGCCTGCTGTTGAAGCCAAAGATACAGAATTTTTTCATAAGCTTACACATCGAGAAATGGAGTACATGCTCGATACCTTCCAAAAACTACTAATGAAAGATCAAGCGGAAATAGAGCAATGAAAAAAGCATCTATAACCATCGACGTTTCCCTTGTACATTGTTTAGTTACTTCTCAATTCCCTAAGTGGGCTGAGCTTGCGATTACTCCTGTTGCATGCAGTGGCTGGGATAATTATACGTTACATCTTGGAGAGGACATGCTGACTCAGATGCCCAGTAGCGAAGAATACGCGGCCCAAAAACCTCATTGAGAAGAGATCTGTAACAGATCTGGTATTCGATTCGATCGGCCTCAAAGTGTATGGTGCAAGAAACGATATGGTGGCAAAGCCAAATGGAAAAAACTCCATGTAGCAATGGATCCTAAGACAGGAAAACTCGTGCTTGCCGAATCAAGAAGAAGATATCCATGACACCAAACTTCTGGGCAAAGCCCTTAGACGAATCAATGACCAGAAAGGCGTTGTCCTCTTCGATGCAATCGCAGAAGGGAAGAACTGTTATGAGATCAACCAAAGGCACAATAAGAAGCTCATAACCCCGCCAAGCAAAAGAGCTATCCTAAGAAAAGAGCCTATCTACAAAGACCAAAACGAAGCACTCAGGATCTTCAAAGGGTTAATCTTGCCAGATCTATTTGGAGCAAACTTAGTAGATATAGCAAAAGGAGCGCCATATAGAGTCTGAAGGCGATGATCTTGAATACTCTAAAAGAAGCAGAAAAAGCCGCCTGAAAGGCAGCTTAAAGTAGTCATGCGAAGTTAAGCTGCTTCACGAAATGGAGTTATGCAACACACCTCACCAGATTGGGATCCTTCTCACCCTTGCATACTAATGCATCTAAAGATGGAAAATTTGAAATGCAGCAAGTAGATTTCACTGGCACCGAAATCTCTGTTCAAAGAGATGCCCAAGGATTTAAAAAACAAATTAATTCCCTCACTACTTACTTACTTCAAATGAAGCATTCATACGTTTTTTAAGTGCAGCGACCATTTCCTTAGGAGCCTTTTCAGGCGAACCTGTGTTAAATGGCGGCGCTGGGTCGTATTCAAGTCCTAGCTGTAATGTTTGAGCAACTTGTAATCCTGCAGCTTTTTCAGTTAGAGCAAGAGCCATATCTATTCCTGCCGACACACCTGCCGCAGTCATCACTTTTCCATCTACTACCACTCGCTCATGGACAGGTTTAGCGCCCCACTTCTGAAGGCGCTCGTGTGCAGCCCAATGAGTTGTTGCTTTTACACCCTTAAGGATGCCCGAAGCGCCTAAAATTAAACTGCCCGTACAAACTGACGTAGTCCACAATGTTGTAGTATGAATAGATGCAACCCACTGCAATATTTCAGGAAAATTTTCCAATGAAGTTGCGCTCCCTGCCCCAGGAATAACTAAGATGTCGGCATGCGAAATCTCAGACAATGGCACTTCAGAATTTAAAAAAAGCCCCGAATCTGTATTAACAAGACCTGTATTTAAAGCAGCTCTTTGAACGGTAGCGTTTGGAATCCGAGATAGGATTTCAAGTGGTCCAACAGCATCTAATGCCGTCATTCCTTCATAAAATAAAAAAACGATTTTCATAACTTACTCCACTAACCTAAGTTAATCGAAGGGAATTGTATCAGTTTTGAGTTTTATGTGTGGGCCAATTTTCACCAATTTTACTGCAAAATTTTACCACTCAAAACCACTGATGACCATTGTTGAAAATTCTTTTAGCGGCTATCCTTTTTGTAGTTTTTGGAAATTCCTTGTGATCGATATATAAGTAGCTTACTAATGAAAACGACATTTAAATACGAATTTTTTAGAAGGATCCTTCATGAGATCTTTCAGGGATCTGAATATTCCGTCATCGCTCCCTACGGATTTGAACTGTTAGAGGAAGCTCGTCCTCCATGGCCTCGCCGACATTATATTGCTATCGGATACCCTCGTAACTGGAGTCGCAAAAAAGCTGAAAAAAAAGTGGTGTTTAAGATTTCTGAGATGATTGAAACACTCAGGAGAAAATACCCCGAATTTTTTCAAAGACTTGTATTTGTAGAAATCCATAGAGGACGTCCATGGATATTATTCGACAGTTGCGATGAAATAGATAGTTGTTCTAATACGATACATGTTGATCTATTTCCAGCTGTACAATCAATTTCAACTCACTATGCACGATATATTTTGTGTTTATTTGGAGGGATCAAAGAGGGCAATCTAAACCTCCCTGAAATTCGAGAATTTTCATTATCTAAAACGAGACGTAATCGCTTTTTTCAAGAATATGTGATGTGCGATGCATTATTTCGAAAAATGGATATTGGTTCTTTCTCTACAACACCTGAAGAATTTGAACTATCGAAACAGCTTTTCGAAGAACTTAGATTTCAAGAAATTTCAGAAATTATTCCAATGATTCCGACTAAACAGATCAAAATGAAACCTATTGAAAAAGAAATCTGTGAACATTTGATTTTTCCAAGACTTGCAAAAATGCGCGGTCTTTTGGAGCAACGGGGACAAAAAAATGGGATCCAATTAATCTGCGAAACATATTTTGATGATGGTCTCAACCGTTTGATCCAGGTGAAGATTAGTGAAAAAGATTATCGACATGCAGTAGGCATTATCAAAAACACTTACCATATGGGAAACATTGAATTTGCCACGTCTCTCTCCTAGTCCTAAGTAAGTGAAATATGATAGATTAGGGTAGCAGTCTGAAATGGAAAGAATAAAAATGAACATTTCCAACATAGATATCGACCTATGTCACCAATTAATCAAAGAACAATTCCCTCAATGGGGCGAGCTTGCGATTACTCCTGTTGCATGCAATGGCTGGGACAATAATACGTTTCACCTTGGAAATGAAATGCTAATTCGCATGCCCTGTAGCGAAGAATATGCAGCGCAAGTTGAAAAAGAGCAGTGCTGGCTACCAAAGCTAGGCCCATCGCTCCCCTTAGAAATCCCTTCTCCCCTCGCCCTTGGGTTGCCAGCAAAAGGATATCCCTGGCATTGGTCCATTTACCGTTGGATTCCTGGAGAAAGTGCAGCGCCGGGCAATATAAAAGATTTACTTGAGTTTGCTAAAACGCTCGCAAACTTTCTCAAAGCCCTTCAATCCATTGATCCCACAGGGGGACCTCCACCGGGACAACACAGTTTTCATCGAGGAGGCACTTTGTCAACATACGACACTGAGGTTCAAAAAGCCCTCTCTCTCCTCAAAGAGCGGATCGATGTCAAAACAGCCTCTCAAATCTGGAAAGCGGCCATTTCGACAACCTGGCAAGGCAAACCGGTGTGGGTCCATGGAGATATCAGCACGGGTAATCTATTAGTTGAAGGAGGAACGCTTACCGCTGTTATTGACTTTGGTCAACTTGCAGTTGGCGATCCCGCTTGCGATCTTGCTATCGCATGGACGCTGTTTCAAGGTAGGAGCCGTAAACTCTTTCAAAAACACCTTGGCCTAGACAAAGATACCTGGAATAGAGCTAAGGGCTGGGCTTTATGGAAAGCTTTGATCACTGCAGCTGGATTGACTAGCCCCAATAATTTTGAGTCTAAACAGAGTTGGACTATCCTTGGTCAACTCATTGATGAGAACATTTGAATCATGAAAAAATTTAATTTATCATGGAATGAAATTTGGCCTATCGCAAACATATTGAATGAGGTATGCCATGGCATAGATATCGATATTCAGTCTGAAATTGGATTTTCTTATGAAGAAGTGTACAAATTACTAACCAAACTACATTATTATAAAGACGAGAAACACCAGCCAAATAAAAAAAACGTAATCGAATTTCACGATGACGAAATTCTCATCTTGAAAAGATCCCTGCAAGTGGCCGCAGAAGAGATCAGCAGACACTTTCAAACACGGGTTGGTGTGACTTTAGAGGAATTAATAGACAACCCGATTTTTCACAACGAGATTGACTTGCGAACTTTAGCGAATAAACAATCTACGAAAAACGAAAAATTCGAGCACTATCTACAAGACTTAATATCCTTCATCAAAGAAGAGGCAAAAGAGGCAAAACTAAACAAAACCAAAACGCCTTCAGATTTTAATAAAGGCCATCTCATGGCTTATTATGAGGTGATTTCCCTGATGAAGGAGCAGGCAATCGTTTTTGATATAGACCAAGAAGAACTTGGCCTAAGCGATATCAAACCTGAATCAGATCTACTTTAGGAGGAACTGAATAAAGCCGGATTTTCAGATTCAGATGTGCTTTTGAGAAAAAAAGTCAGTGAATTATGAATAAGGTCCTTTTTGCTGGTTCCTATTGGGCGAGTGGGTGATACAGATACTTTCGATCAATCGATAGATCGAATCGAGGTCCCCATACGTGTCACCCACCAGTACAATTTTCTGCATTAAGGCTGTAAAACTTTCTCTCCAAGGGCCACCTCGGAAAATTCCAGGAATGCAGACTCATCCACTTTTGTATCCGAAGTTTCTTCCTCTGGCTTCATTAGATAAATCATGTCCTGGCTAATGATATTAAAGCAATTGTCTCGTGTTTGTTTGTCTGAAATCATTTTTGCTAGTTCTGTGGCTTTATCAAAGTCATTCTGCGAGGAGTAGGTATTTACAGCGTGGTAATAAAGGTGTTTTTTCTTTGATAGATCATAGAAGAGCTCAGATAACTTTAGCGCCCGGTCAAAATCTTTCTGATCAATGAGAGCCCTAGCCAGAGCATCTATGCAGTTATCTGCAATACTTTTATCGGCGATCTTCTCAAAATCTTTCAATAAGTATTCGATTATCATAGCATTGAATTTTTTCTTATTTTTTTCATCCTTCATTGCAACAGAGATATCAAGAAGTAGGTAGAATTTATCTTGATATTTTGGAATCAAAAGGACTGTCTCAAGAGCTCTTTGCATCTCACCTCTATCTAAAAAAGCATAGGCGACCCGACATAAGGAGTTCGTTCTTTCATCTTCGTTGGGAACCGAAAGCGCTATTTCGAGCGCTTTATCAAACTCTTGTGTGCACGTAGCTATTCGCCCTGCAATGTTTGCTAGGGCTTTCGACTTTTCTCTTTTGTCTCCTATCAAATTCGCCGTCTCTAAAGATTTTTCTACGTACTTCTCCATTTTATTCTCCATAGGTCTTGCTTGAATCGCTTTTTCATTCGCTCCGACTAATAAAGTACAACACAGTTGAATTACAAAAATGCCACTAATAATTTTTAGCATAATACCCCCAATTCAGGAATATACTACCAGACATAGGAATAAAAGTTATACCCAAACCAATTCAAGACTTGGTCCTGAGCTACGTCGGCTTTTTCTCAAATTTTTCACCAATTCATCGCGCCGTGTCTATAAACACGACTGCTCTTCATTGAAGAAAAATTTGAGGAGCCTTCTTGCTCAAACCCAAGTCTTGAATTGGTTTGGGTATACAGAGGATAGATCATGGCGTGACGTGCTCTGATGCACATTGCGCAGATTAAAAATGTTCTTTTCTACGTTCCATAGACTCCTAATTTCTAAGTGGAGCTCCTTGTTTGGCAAAACCATCCAGGCTCGAAAAGTTGATTCTCTGGGGTTTTGCCTCCTTCTCCACGGTGGGAGTCTTTTGCGCAACCCACTTGCATATGTCTGCATAACACTCATCTCGTCTTTCTGGATTTTTAATGAGCAGTGCTAGCTCTAAGGCTTTCTCTATCTCTTCTTGCTCACAATAGGAGGAGACGACCACCATAATCGCGTTCTCCTTTACAAAAGGAATCTCAATGCGATCGATCAGCTCCATTGCTTTGTCGTTTTCATGGATAGATGCCATAAGATGGGACAATCGTCTGCAATAGCTCTCCAAAACATCTTGATCTTGTATCTCATCTAATATACTCAGAAAGTAGGCGAATACCATTTTCAAAAATGTTTTTTTATTCTCAAGATTCTTGAACTGTTTTCTGATGTCGAAAAAGGCATCCAATCGGGCTAGTAGACTATCTATTTGGAACGCTATCTCGATTGCTTGACGCACGTAGCCATTGGATAAGCACTCCACAGCAATACGATGTAACAAAGGATTTACATCTTTTTGGTGTGAAAACGAAAATACCATCGCCACTGCCTGCTGATACTCTCCGGCATGAGCTGCCAGAGAAAGTGGAACTTGCAGTAGGGCATCAACCCTCATTTCATTTTCTTTGATTTTACCAGCGATTTCAGTCGCCTGAACAAGGTATTTGTCCGTGATTTCAAGGGGTGGTGAGGTATTCGCACTAATGTTTACGCAATCCTCCAGTCTAGTGAAATCTAGCTGCTGAGGCTGGGGATTCTTCTTAATCGCCATTTTCGAATACTCTACAACCAGGCGTTCAACTAGCTCAGAATAGAACCAATCGATATTGGTTTTTCCCTGTAGGCTTTCTGCAAAATCGAGCGCTTTTTTAATCCCCTGATTTTTCTGAAGTTCCTGCAGACTCATCTCTAAACAGAATTTCTGGCGAACAGGACTAGCAATAAGATTAGCACACTCCACGGCCTGATCGTGCTTCTTTGCACGAGCATTTGCTCTAGATAGCACCTCAAAGGCAGCATCTGACATCTGTTGCTGATCTAATTGCTTCCGTAAAGACATCACGTAATCTGTTAGCATCGTAAGAAGTTCTTGTTCTCTTGGGTGATTCCGAATCATATCGGCAATTCCTTCGATTCGCACAAGAAGATTGGGTATCAAGAACATGGTTGACATTGCTTTGTGTATATGCCCTCTCTCAGCTAGCGAGCAAGCAACGAATGCTAGCGCCGCTTCTGCTCGATTTCGATCTGGAAGAGACTGAGCTAGCTGGATCGCCAACTCAAGCTCTTCTGAGTATGTAGCTAGATCCACTGCAATTTTGATAATGACGCTCGAATAAAATCGGGAATTTTCCAGCTTTTTAGCATACTGTAAAGCTTGCTTTAGATTTCCTTCCATTGTCAGTTTTTTCCCGTTTGTTCAAACTCGTTGAGACTAGAGAAATCAATAATGGCAGAAATATTTGTTTTCTTCTCGCACTTCTCTATGAAGCGTTTTAGGTAAGCTAGGCAAATCGCGTCATAACACTCGGCATCAAACAGAGAAGTTTGCGCTGCCATTTCAATAGCTTTCTCTATATTTCCCTCTTTGCAATATGCATATACAATGTTTACAATGAGGTCATTCTGCTCACTAAAATCCTCGATGAGATCAGCAAGGCGAGTCGCTAGATCAATTCTTCCCGTAAACAGACACTCTCGAGCAAATCGCCTACAAGAACGATCGAATGAAAGCTGGCCCCCCACTTCGCCATGGAGGCTTGTCAAGTAATCTACAATCATTTCAATAAATGGATCGATGCAAGATTTCTCTTCCAGACTGAGAAGGATGTCAATCAGGCCACTGACTCTTTCTTCTAAATCGGGGATTGAAAAGACAATTTCGACTGCTTTTTCCACCTCCCCTTGACTCATGCAACACACTGTAATTGAGCACAAAGTGGAATAAAATTGACCCGGATTATCTATAGAGCGAGCAAGCTCAAGAGCAGCTTCGAAATCATGCGTCTTTTCTGCAGTGATTCGACACAAGAAATTTAGGGCGTTGCTTTGCCACCTTTTTTCCGTAATCAAGCCTGCGATTTCTTTGGCCTTTTCCAAATAATTATTCATTATTCCGTCTGCAAAAATGTCATCTTTAGAAACAGACTATTCAATCTAAGAAATAAACACAATTGCATTCTATTTTCAGCCTATTTATAATCGCGTGAATTTGGCAGAAACATATGTCTGGATACAAACTTTACGAAACAGAAGGTAAACCTCTCAAGCTTTGGGATTCGCACGAACCTTTTGATGCGCACGCGATGGACCAGTTGCGAAACTTGGCAAAGCTCCCCTTCATCCACAAACACGTAGCTGGTATGCCTGATGTCCATTACGGCATTGGCGCCACTGTCGGTTCTGTCATTGCAACAAAAGGTGCGATCGTGCCAGCCGCTGTAGGCGTCGACATTGGCTGTGGAATGATGGCTGTCCAGACGACCCTTACCGCCTCACAACTTCCTGACAACCTCAAAGAGATACGCACTCAAATCGAGGCTGCTGTGCCTCACGGCCGAACGGGTGGGCGTAAGGTTAAAGACAAAGGTGCTTGGGGCACGGTTCCCGACTCTATTCTTCCTATATGGAAAACACTTGAACTCGACTATCTCAAAATTATTGAGAAGCATCCGAAGGCCAAAAACGCGAATAAGGACTGCCATTTAGGCACTTTGGGAACTGGAAATCATTTTATCGAGATTTGTTTAGATGAAAACGATCAAGTGTGGGCCATGCTACACTCTGGCTCGAGAGGAGTGGGAAACCGCATCGGAACCTATTTTATTGAAAAAGCGAAAGAAGAGATGAACCGCTATTTTATCGGAGATCTCCTGCCTGATAAAGATTTAGCTTACTTTGTCGAATATTCAGAAATTTTTGACGACTACATCTCGGCTGTGGGATGGGCCCAAGACTTTGCCCTAGAAAATCGCAAAGTGATGATGGATGCCGTTTTGGGGGTGATGAAAAAGTTGTTGCCGCCATTCGAAATTACAGAGATGGCTGTGAATTGTCACCACAACTACGTGGCGCGAGAAAACCACTTTGGCACCAACGCTTGGGTGACCAGAAAAGGGGCAGTAAGGGCGCGAAAAGGCGATCTGGGAATCATTCCAGGGTCTATGGGGACAGGTTCGTTTATTGTTGAAGGTCTTGGGAATCTAGAGAGCTTTTGTTCCTGCTCTCACGGAGCAGGACGGAAAATGTCTCGCAAAAAAGCAAAGGAAGTCATCTCATTGGATGCCCACAAACAGGCTATGCAGGGGATTGAAGCCAGACTTGATGAAGACATCATTGATGAGAGCCCTGCCGCCTACAAGGACATTGGTTCCGTTATGAAAGCACAGGAGGATTTGGTTCGCATTCTGCACCGATTGCGCCAAGTGGTGAATGTAAAGGGCTAACAAAGCTATATGAGCCATTTGTCAAGGAAAGACTGATCAATAATTAGGAGATACTGCTAAGGGCTAAAAAGAGTAGGGTCAAAACTCTTAAAAAGTTTCTTGGAAAATTCAATGAATTCAGGCTCCTCATTTTCTGTATTGCAGTCATTCCCTTCTGGATCTAAGACGTGAGCCATGTCAGTACTAATATGAACAAAACAAAAATCTCGAGTTTTTTCATCTGAAATCGACCAGGCTAACTTTAATGCAGATTCAAAATCTTTCTTCCGAGAATAGCGTATAGAGAGACTGGCTAGTAGATTGTTTTTTTTGAGCTATCGCAAAAAAATGCTGTCAATCTTAGTACACGATCATATTGATCACTTTCAAGAAATTCTAGAGCCATACTTTCTAGGCGTATATCCGCGATTCTTGGATCAGATTCGTTTTTAATCTCATTGAGAACGTAGTCCTCGAGCATTTGACAGAATTCTCTTTTAACTTTTCCATCGCTTAGGAACTTATAAATATAATGAAGTCCAGAACGTTTATCCTTGTTTATATTTGAAATATTTCGTTGCCCAAGATTCCCCTACTCGTTATAATAACTTTTTCAATAAGGTATTCTAGTAAAAAATGTTGTTATCAATAAAAACAAATCATTATCCCGCCACAGACTTAGGGTATTTGTTACATAAAAACCCTCAGAAGTACCATGAGTTCTCCCTTTCCAGTGGAAAGGCCCATGTGTTCTTCTCCTCTATTGAAGAAGATAGCTGCTGTGCGACCTTGATGCTAGAAATGGACCCCATTGGGCTAGTAAGAAAGAATACAAATCAGTCATTTTCTCTAGAGCAATATGTAAATAATCGACCTTATGTCGCCTCTTCATTTTTAAGTATAGCTCTTGTAAAGGTCTTCCGCTCTGCAATGAAAGGGAGTTGTAAAGACAGACCTGAGCTCCCTAATACCCCCATGTATTTTGAGGTTACAATTGCTGCACTACCATGTAAGAGTGAAAATGGTAAAGTTCTTTTGAAAGATCTATTTGAACCCCTTGGCTATGAGGTAGACGTCCAAGAGCATCTACTTGACGACAAGCACCCTGAGTGGGGAAATGCTCAGCACTACACAGTTACAATTCGAAACACTTGCCTTCTCAAAGACCTCCTCTCCCACATTTATGTCCTGATTCCTGTCCTAGATAATGAAAAGCATTATTGGATCACCAAGGATGAAGTTGACAAGCTTTTGAGTTATGGGGAAGGGTGGCTGCAAAGCCACCCAAAACAGGAATTGATTGTTGCTAGATATTTGAAAAGACAAAAGCCTCTGACAAGCGAAGCTCTTGGAAGGCTTCTCGATGAAAATGCAATCGAAACAACGCAAGAAGAAGAGGAAGTTCAACTTGAAGAGAAGTTGACTCTCCATCAAGAGCGGATGCAAGATGTCCTCAATGTGCTAAAAAAGGGGCGGGCCCGGCGAGTTGCAGACCTTGGATGCGGTGAGGGCATACTACTCAAACACCTCTTGGCTGACATCTCAATTGAAAAAATTCTCGGAATGGATGTCTCCTATCGATCTCTTCAGCGTGCTAAGCTAAAGCTCAATCTCGAAGAGCTTCCTCCAATGCAACAAGAGAGGATAGCGCTTATTCAGGGATCTTTAAACTATACTGATGCCAGGATCCAAGGCTATGACGCGATCACTCTGATCGAGGTGATTGAGCATCTGGACCCTTCTCGATTGTCAACTCTGGAATACGTTGTCTTCGGCTTTGCTCAACCTAAAATGGTGATTATCACGACCCCTAACTCAGAATACAATGCGAGCTTCGAAAGTTTACAAAGTGGATCGTTTAGACACGATGACCACAGATTCGAATGGTCCAGAACAGAATTTCAATCTTGGGCCGGCCAAATTGCCAAAGACTACGGCTATACAGTGGATTTTCAGCCTGTAGGATCCGAAGATGCAAAACTCGGCTCTCCGACGCAAATGGGAATTTTTACTAAGCAGGAATCAGACTATGGAAAAAGATAGGCTAAAAATTCCCGAGCTATCACTGGTTCTGCTCATCGGCGTTTCGGGGTCTGGGAAGTCGACGTTTGCCAAAAAGAAATTCAAGGCTACAGAGGTCATTTCGAGTGATTTCTGTCGTGGTCTCGTCTCTGACGATGAGAATGATCAGTCAGCCACTAGCGATGCTTTTGATCTTTTACGATTTATTGCTGCCAAACGGCTTGCGGCAGGAAAGCTCACAGTGATCGACGCAACCAACGTCCAGCCTGAGGCGAGAAAGTCTCTTCTTCATTTAGCTAGGAAATACCACTGCCCTGCTGTCGCCATTGTAATCAATCCCCCTCAAAAAATTTGCATTCAGCGCAACAAGTCCAGGCAAGATCGCAATTTTGGCGATCATGTCATCAAGCAGCAAAGTCACCACCTAGATCGCTCATTGAAGTTTTTTAAGAAAGAGGGATTTAGATATATCCATAGCCTTACGGACCCAGACCAGATAGATTCCTGCGAAATCGTTAGAGAAAAGCTCTGGACTGACCTCAAGCATGAAGGTGGCTCATTCGATATCATTGGGGATATCCACGGCTGTTTTGATGAATTGTCTGAGCTCTTAGAAGCCCTGGGTTATTTATTCGAGCAGGACACTATTTCTCATCCTGAGAGTCGCAGAGTCATTTTTGTAGGCGACCTCGTCGATCGCGGCCCGAAGACCCCAGAAGTACTAAAGTTAGTGATGTCCATGGTTAAAGAAGGGATAGCATTCTGCGTTCCCGGAAACCATGACATTAAGCTGATGAAAAAGCTGAAAGGCCGAGATGTAAAAATTGCTCATGGTCTTCAGGATTCACTCGACCAATTGAAAAATGAGCCCCCCGAATTCATTCAGGAGGTGGTTGAGTTTATCGATGGACTTATCAGCCATTACGTCTTCGATGAGGGAAAATTAGTGGTAGCCCATGCTGGTATGAAAGAACCCTACCAAGGCAGAGCTTCAAAGGCAGTTAGGGCCTTTGCCTTATTTGGAGAAACTACAGGTGAAACCGATGAGTATGGGCTGCCCGTACGTTACCCATGGGCAAATGAATACCGTGGCAAGGCTATGGTTGTCTACGGGCATACTCCAATACCAGAATCTCCGTGGATAAATAATACGATCAATATCGACAACGGGTGTGTCTTTGGCGGCAAATTGACTGCGCTAAGATATCCTGAAAAAGAATTGGTTTCAATAGCTGCTAAGAAGGTTTATGCAGAACGGGTCAAGCCTTTGACTCTTCCGGAAAATGATGTGCAAAAGCGCAGGGAAGACATCCTGGATATCGGTGACATCACCGGGAAAAGAGCCATTTCGACCCGCTTCCACAAATATGTGACTATTCGTGAGGAAAATACTATTCCTGCGCTTGAGGTGATGAGTCGTTTTGCAATCAATCCAAAATGGTTGATCTACTTACCTCCGACCATGTCTCCTACAGAGACAAGCGAAGAATCGGATTTTCTTGAGCACCCAAAAGAAGCTTTTCGCTATTACCAAAAACAAGGAATTTCGAAAGTTATCTGCCAAGAAAAACACATGGGCTCTAGAGCCATTGTTGTCGTATGCAAAACCCCTGAAGCCGCCCAAAGGCGTTTTGGCCAGGCTGACAAGATTGGTGTTTGCTTTACGAGAACGGGAAGAAGTTTTTTTGAGGATGATCGCCTCGAAAGAGAATTCTTAAAGAGAGTTCAAACTGCTATTGCTGAAGCTAAGGTCTGGGAGACACTAGAGACCGATTGGCTCTGTCTGGACTGTGAGCTTTTACCCTGGTCTGCTAAAGCTCATGAACTCATCAAAGAGCAATATGCTGCTGTAGGCTCCTCTGCTAGGACGAGCCTCGCCATGAGCAAGCAACTTCTGCAGCAAGCCATCAATATCAATCAAGAGCTGACTCCCCTGCATACGAGCGTTACAGAGAAATTTCAGATGGTATCCGATTATATAACGGCGTATCAAAGATACTGCTGGAAAGTTTCCTCTATAGAAGACTACCAGCTCGCTCCATTCCACATCCTCGCTTCTGAAAACGCTCTCCATGTGGAAAAAGACCATGGATGGCACATGGCTTTAATCGAACAGCTTTGCCAAGCAGATGAAAAACTCTTTAAAAGAACACGTTATAAAATAACCGATACAGATGACCCGTCAAACTGCACCGAAGCAACAGATTGGTGGCTACAACTCACTGAAAAGGAAGGCGGAGAAGGAATGGTTGTCAAACCATTCGATTTTACAGTCCTCGGGACACAGGGGTTGATCCAACCAGGAATCAAATGTCGAGGACGTGAGTATTTGAGGATCATTTATGGCCCAGAGTATACGGCCCCAAATAATTTAAGCCGATTGAAGGAACGAAACCTCTCCCGAAAGAGATCGCTTGCCTTACGTGAGTATGCACTAGGTACCGAGGCTCTGGAAAGGTTTGTCAAAAGCGAGCCTATCTACAAGTACCATGAAGCTGTTTTTGGTGTCCTCGCTCTTGAAAGCGAACCTGTTGATCCTAGGCTTTAGATCCCGATAACTCTTGATCTTCCGAGTATATCTCGAAATAGCTAGTGTCAAATGCCCGTATCTCTAGCAAAACCCCTTCGCAGTCGATAGGACGAAATGGAGGGTCTTCTGTTTCTAATGCAATTTCTTGAAAGTTCTGGGAAGTATACCTGCTATCTATGCACAAAAAAACTCCACTGAGGAATTGATCGACCTTCGAGCAATATTCGATCAGCTCAGAATCGGCGCCAATTCTCTGTAGCCCTCCATGACCTGCTCCCCGCAAGTCCGCTCCGTACCAGACATGCGAGGACAGTCTGCCTTTTAGTGATTCAACAACTGAGATCAGTTGCGCCCCAGTACAAGCGAACTCTTCCTTGAAATGCTCAGAAGTAATTTCCTTTCTGTATTTTGGGTTAAACAAGCTCCCCCCATTCAAACGTTTCATAAGGGAGATAGCCCATGCCGGAAGGATTTCCATAGGTTTCCAATGCAAACTGGTTGTCCTCATATAGGAGTAGGGCATACCCATCTCCAATATCAGGAAGATTTACATTTTTTGTGGCTCTATCTAGTTTAGGTGGGGCTTTTAATAGCTTTAAAGCGCAGCTGGTATCAGCGCTTAAGGTTTGTTTTCCTTTCATTTCAGCCAGGTGTGAGAGACTCCTCTCGACTTCCTTTTTCTGAGGTCCTAGATCCTCCCATACTTTGGGAGAGGGAACCCCCATGTGCCCACTGATCCAAATATCGGGGGAAAAATGGCCGATTAAATGGGCTAGGAGATGTTCCTTTTCCGGACTGACATGAGATACAAAAATAGTGGGATGACGTCCTTTGTCTATGTTTTTATAGAGCCTTCCATACTGATGAAAAGTGGACTGCATCTTTCCTCCCTCCCCCTGAAGGGTGGATGCTAACACTTTCTCATTGAGGAGGAAATTCCCCCCTATACCGTACAACTGGATCGAGCCCCCCCCTTCATCTTCTAAGGTAAAGGGTCCTAGCTCATCTAGAATGGAAAGGTTTTTCACCTTCTTATCCTTCCGAAGGGATTCTACCACAACGCGATCATCATGGTTTCCCCATACAGCGAAAACCGGGGCCTGAAATTCTTTGCTTCCTGACAGATAGTCTGTAAAATCCCCAAGGAGCTTATTTGTTTCAACTAGATAGACATAGTCGTCTCTTGTCATCTGGTCTTTCAGCTGATTCCTAAACGGAGAGTGGACAATACGAAGCTTTAACTCTCGAGTACTCATTCGCTGAATACTCTCAGAATCGTAAAACCCAAAATCCCCTGCGTGGATAACAAGGCTTGCACCTGTGCTTTCAATCAATCGATTGATGGAATCTAGGTCTCCATGCGTATCACTAACCAATAGAATTTTAAGCATTACGATTGTAAAACGTTCTCTTTGAGTGCAACTTCGGAAAATTCGAGAAATCCAGCCTCGTCCATTTTCGAGTCTGCAGTCTTTTCCACTGGCTTCATCCGGTAAATCATGTCTTGGCTAATAGCACTAAAGCTATTATCTCTCGTCCGTTTATCGGAAATCTTATTCGCTAATTTTGTGGCTTTATCATAGTCTTCCTTCGAGGAATATTTAGACACAGCATCGTAGTATAGATTGTCTTTTTTTGATAAATCGTAATAGAGCTCTGACAGTTTTAGGCCTTGCTCAAAATCTTCCTGATGTATGAGTGATTTGGCCACACTATCTATGCATTGATCTGCCACACTCCGATCAGAGATCTTTTCTAAATCTTTCAGTAAGCATTCAACTATCATGACATTAAATTTTTTCTTGCTATCTTCATCCTTCAAGGCAATAGAAATTTCAATAAGCCCGTAGTACTTATCTGGGAATTTAGGGATCAAAAGGACTGCTTCAAGAGTTCTTTGCAGATCACCCCTATCTAGAAAGGAATAGGCGACTCTGTTTAGGGAGGTAGCTAACTCCTCTTCTTCAGGGACCGAGAGTGCGATTTCAAGCGCTCTATCAAACTCTTCTGTGCACTTTGCTACCTGCTCCGCAATACTCATAAGAACGTAAGACTTCTCTCTTTTGTCTACTACTAGATTTGCCATTTCTAAAGATTCATCTACACAACTATCCATTATTAAAACTCCTTTTTTTAATTTAAATCTCGTTTAAAAGCCAATTCACTAAATTGAGTGAATTCGAGTTCCTCATTTTCCATTATTGAACTCATTTCTTCTTCCTTTAGCTGGAGAATATACTCTTCACTAATGTACTCAAAGCTGGTCTCGCGACTCTCTTTATCTTGGATTGCCATTGCCAATTCTAACGCTTTTTCAAAATCTCCGTGCGAGGCATAGTCATTAGCAACACTGCACAACAAGTTGTTTTTTTTCGATTGATTGTAAAACATTTCTGATAATCGAAGCACTACCTTATAGTTTTTTTTAGTTAGAAACTCATGGGCAAGCAACTCAATATAGTAATCAATTGAACTCAAATCCGAATCTTTTCTCAGATCGTTTAGAACATACTCAACTATCATGTTATCGAACTTTTCCTTTGCTTCCTCATCTTTTAATAAAGAAGAAATATCACAAAGGGTGTAATACTTTTCCCTTGAACTAGTCATCATTAGAACTGTTTCTAACGCCTTTTTTAACTGACCTTTCTCAGCTGCAATATAAGCCACATTGCTTAAGGCTAAAGAAGCCTTTTCTTTATTCGGAATTGAACGAGCAATTTCAATTGATTTGTCAAAATTTTGTGTGCATTTTGCTAAACGAATAGCAATCACCGTGAGGATTTCCGACTTTTTCTCTTTATTCTCTATCAAGTTAGCAACTTCCAAAGATTTTTCTAGGTAATTCTCCCCACTGTTTGACTGGGGAAGTTCATTTTGCATTGCATTCGAGCCCATTAAGAATCCGCTGAATATTGCGATGAAAAACATTCCAAAAACTTTTTTTAGCATAATTCCTCCAGATTGTACGGGGAATTTTACCAGAAACAAGAATAAAAGTTATCGGGGATGGATCATGCTGATCGGGTTTACGATTTTGTCGTACTCTTCTTCGCTCACATACCAGAGCTTAAGAGTAGTTTCTTTGAGAGTCGTGCCGCGCTCTGAAGCCCTATCACACCCGAAAGCCAGTGGAATTTCAGCACTTGAGCTATGAAGACTTCCCTCTGAATGCGGCTTTCGAGAATTCCAGAAATGCAACCTCATCCTCCTTTACATCAGAAGCTTCTTGCTTTGGTTTCATCTGATAAATCATATCCTGGTAAATGAAATCGAAGGCATTTTCTCGCAAGCCTCCATCTACAATCTTTTGAGCTATTTCTACAGCCTTTTCAAAGTCCCCCTCACAGGAATATCTAGTCGCAGCATGCTCATATAGTTCGTCTCTCTTTGATAGATCGTAGTAGAACTTAGTCAGTTTTAGCCCCTGCTCAAAATCTTCCTGACATATGAGTCCTCTGGCGACAGCATCTATACAAATGTCTGCAACTCTCCGGTCTGAGATTTTCTCTAAATCCTTTAACAAGTATCCAAGCACCATTGAATTGAATTGTTTCTTCTTATCTACATCCTTAATGACTGTGGAAATATCAACCAGGCCAAAGTACTTGTCTTGTACATTGGGTACTATCAGTACAGTTGCAAGTGTTCTTTGTAGATCACCTTTTTCTAGTAAAGAATAGGCAATTCGCTTCAAGATGTAAACTACCTCCTCTTCATCAGAGAGGGAACAAATAACTTTGATTACTTTGTCAAAGTCTTTTGTGTTCTTTGCTACTTGCAGCGCAATTTGCACGAGAACACACGATTTTATTCGTTTATTTTCTATCAAATTCGCCATCTTTAGAGATTCTTCTGTATAATCCTCTTTTTTTTTCTCTAGAAATTGCATTTGACCTGGTTTCTTCTGCACGGCACTTGACCCCATCAACGAGAGACTCAATAACAAGAATAAAAATGGATGACTCGCTTTTTTTGGCACAATTTCTCCTGGTTTATGAGTAATTTTACCAGAAACAAGAATAAATGTTATCGGGGATAGATCATGTTGATTGGGTTTACGATTTTGTCGTACTCTTCTTCGCTCACATACCCGAGCTTAAGGGCAGCTTGCTTGAGAGTTGTCCCGTGCTCTGAGGCATAGTGGGCAATTTCTGAGGCTTTGTCATATCCTATTACTGGGCTCAGTGGAGTGACGAGCATCAAGGAGCGGTCTACATAAGCCGCGATCTGCTTGGTATTGGCCTCCATCCCTTCCACACAGAACTTGCGAAAGTTGTCGCTAGCGTCTGCCATGATTTGGATCGATTGCAAGATATTGTAGATCATTACTGGCTTGTAGACGTTCATTTCGAGAAGGCCACTAGCCCCAGCCATGGCAACGGCGGTATCGTTGGCTATCACTTGGATGGCGACCATTGCGAGCGCCTCGCACTGTGTGGGATTGACTTTCCCCGGCATGATCGAGGAGCCTGGCTCGTTAGCCGGAAGCTCAAGTTCGTTGATTCCTGCGCGGGGTCCGCTGGACAAGAGCCGGATGTCATTGGAGATCTTGTATAGCGAAACAGCTGTGGTCTTTAGACTTCCGCTTAATTGCACAAGAGCATCGTGCGCCCCCATCACAGCGAATTTATTCAAGGCAGGAGTAAACGGCAATCCCGTCTGTTTGGACAGCTCGTCTGAGACTTTTTTATCAAAGCCCTTTGGGGAATTGATTCCTGTTCCTAGAGCCGTCCCCCCAATCGCAAGCTTATAAACATCTTCGAGGGACTCGCTCAAGCGCTTAGAATTTTCGTAAAGCATGACTACATACCCCGAGATCTCTTGACCCAAAGTAAGCGGCGTTGCATCTTGCATGTGGGTTCTACCGATCTTAACAAGATCCTTCCAACCTTTCGCCTTTTGATCGAGAGACGCGATCAAACCTTCTAACTTCGGTAAAAGATTTTCCTTAATAGTCACGGCCGCCGCGATATGCATAGCAGTTGGGAAGGTGTCGTTTGAGGACTGGGACATATTCACATCATCGTTGGGATGGACCGGCTCTTTACTTCCCAGAGGCTTTCCAGAATAGTGTGAACAAAGGTTTGCGATCACTTCATTCATGTTCATATTGAACTGGGTGCCACTTCCTGTCATCCATACATGCAATGGGAACTCGTCTTCGTGTTTCCCCGCGAGAATTTCATCACAAGCTCGAATGATCAACTCCCTCTTCTCTTTAGCCAGCTTGTCATTGGCAATGGCGGCGGCTTTTTTTAAGTGGGCATAAGCTGTGATCATCTCTCTTGGCATTAAATCGCTGCCAATAGAGAAGTACTGCAGCGATCGCTGCGTTTGCGCCCCCCACAACCGATCCTTTGGAACGGAGATGCTACCTAGACTGTCCTTTTCCTCTCGAGAATCCATATTTCTACCTCTATCCACATCAAAACATTTATTCACTAAAAATTGCAATCGCATTGGCACATATGACTCATTATGGTACAATGTTTTCTCTTCAATTAAGAGGTTAAAATGCTGCAAACAGAGCGACTGATTTTACGCTCTTGGAAAGAAGAGGATTTAAAACCTTTCGCCGCTCTCAATAGCGACCCACGAGTCATGGAGTTTCTCCTCCCCACGAGTCGCAATGAAAGCGATGCCCTCGCTCAAAGAGAACAAAAGAGGATCGAGGAGCGTGGGTGGGGCCTCTGGGCCGTTGAGGTGCCTGGTGTTGCTGATTTTATCGGCTTTATTGGCTTAAATCTCATACTTGCAGAACATAATTCGCTCCCTCCCCACCTCACACCAGCCTACGAAGTCGGGTGGCGACTTGCCTTTGATCACTGGGGCAAGGGCTATGCCACCGAAGGAGCAAAAGCGGCTCTAAAGTATGGGTTTGAAACACTAAACCTTAAAGAGATCGTTTCGATGACAACCATGCAAAACAAGCGATCAAGAGCCGTTATGGAGCGGATTGGGATGCATCGTGATCCAAAAGACGATTTTGACCATCTTAAGATCGCCAAAGACCACCCTTTGTGCCGCCATGTTCTCTATAGGATTCGTTAGCCTTATGACCACTTTTTCATTACACCTGTCGCCAGTAATCGAGTCATTTCGCGATGTCGATATCTCCGTTTCAAAGAGACCTCTGTCCTATGGAGCTTTGGATGTAAGCTCCAGAAAAGACCACACGCTTGAGCAGTGGACAACAGCAGAGGATAAAAGCGCCTTTGCCGCAATGCAAAAAGGGGTAAGGGTTTGGGAAAAAGACGGCATAGAGCAGTACCTCATCTACGGAAAAAGCCAGTCTTCCAAATGGGAACTCGTCCCCTTCCACAAGCCATGGACGATCGTAGGACGTATCTGGAATCAATTCTTGGTCCTCATCCGTACGGTATTTGGAGGAGCTTTCCTATCCGCTTCTGCCAAGCAAATGTGGCACAACAAATACAAAACCGCCTTTCAAAGCGATTTAAAACCTCAAGAGCAGTGCAAACAGGAAATTGCCAGTGACCCTTTCTGCACAGACGAAACGATTGAAAAACAGTCGGTCTTCGAAGGGAAAACAGTCCGGATTTTATACAACTATGCGCCAATAGGTTTCGGCGGCGAGCGGCTCCACTTCCTCATCGTCCCGAAACTGCACAAAGAGAAGTTCTCACAGCTCTCTGAAGCTGAATATATAGAGGCCTGTAGTCTCTCGCGTAAACTCCTCCAACGCCTGGAAGAGAACCGCAGCGTTGTAGAGGTCCACCACTACCACAAAACGGGTGTAGATGCAGGCCAAACGGTCCCCCACTGGCATATGCACGTTGTTGTGATCACAAGCAAGGCCCAAGGCTTCTTTGGAAAATTAACTGTTTTGAAAAATATGTTGATCGGCTCCTCACCAATGAAGGGGGATGCCCTAAGCACCAAAGTAAAAGCTCTCCAAAGAGAGCTCGAAGGGCTCAATGGGAGTTTCTTTGCAAGGTTCTTAGCCAGCTAAACATAATAGCAGTTAATCTCTTCGTTTTTATTGGGGCCGATCACTCGCCAATTGAGCCTAAGTCCTTGGGGATCAAAATGTACTTGACCAAAGTAGGTATCCTCCTCGCAGAGATGGGAATCCACTGAGGCAAGGGACTGCTTGGAGGAGGGAGCTAGGTGAAAGAGGAATACGGGGTGGTCTACCCCTCTGCGCAAGTGTTCTAAGGCGATCACCCCTGCCACCCGATCGAGGGTCCAGCGTATAGCATTGCTGTATTTAGTCTCCTGCCCTTCTGTGTTTTTCCAAAGACCCGATTCTTGGAAGATGAGGCTGCTGGGCTCTTGTTTTTCTACAAGAACCTCTCCGGTCCCCCGCCTACTCCACCCATGCTTTTGCTTGGATTGGGCGAAAAAACTCACCTGTTTGACTCTGCCAAGCCTGGACCAAAATTCTTGCAAGATGCCAAGTTTGCTTAACGTTGTGTTTTGGGGAAGAGTTTGCGTCTCTTGAGTAAGGTAGTAGAGCTTTTTTTCCTCGGGAGGAAGGAGGGTGTACGTTTTTTTCAAGAGAGCCTGGAGCTCACTTAAAGGAGAGAAGCCGGGATTAAATCGATAGACGCGTGTCTTGCCCTCATAGTAGCTAGTGACAAGCCCCCCCTTCTCAAGGCGAGAAAGTGCTTTTTGGATGGGAGTGAGCGGAGCTCTTAGCATCCTGTGCAGTTGAGCTCCATAGCATTTCCCATTTACGAAGAGAAAAAGGAGAATTCTCTCGATATTTTGATTTCCAAAGAGGGCTGTGAGCATAAAGATAAACCTCCATTCAAGGCAGTAACAAACTCTTTTTTGGTTTTCCCATCTACAAAGGGAAAGCGATCAGAATAAACCTTCGATGTGATTTACGTAAACTAAATAAGAGTTCACATAAATCCAATTCAATTTGATTCTCACATCTTTGCCATGGTAAATTCGTCTCATCAACGGAGGACATATGATCACTCATCAAGCAAAAGACGATACTTTTATTTCCAGTGCCATTGCGATGATATTAGGGAGTTTATTACTTACTTTAGGATCTTGCATAAAGATCCCCTTTTATCCTGTCCCTTTCACAGGACACACACTTGTTTTATTTATCTTAGCTCTAACACAGCCGCCCAAAAAGGCCGCGGGATCAGCCCTTTTTTACTTGCTTTGGGCTTCAATGGGACTTCCCGTTCTAGGGGGTGTCGCAAACTCTCTCTGGTTTATCAGCAAATCGGCAGGTTACCTCCTCTCGTTTCCCATTGCTGCCTACTGCATTGCGGTCATTGCGCGGGTTAAATCTCCTTGGCTTGCGATTTGTATCGGTCAACTTGTCATTTTCATTTGTGGATTTTTAGGCCTTTTTCCCCTTGTTGGAGCTTCCATCGCTCTGACCAAGGGGGTCCTCTTCTTCCTCCCTTCAGCCTTTGTTAAAGGACTACTTGCCACGCAAATTGCAGGGAGGATCCATGCCCGCTATTAAAACCGTCGTCATCTACACAAACACCTCCGGGGTCTACGCAGACAACTGCGCAAAAAGAGTTAAAATGTTCAATGAGCTCAATCCGTATCGAGAGATGATGGGAAGACCAAAATGGATTGTCAAAGAAAGCACAGGTGACGACCTCATAAAGACCCTTTCTGCCGAAAGGCCAGAAGATACCCTCTTAGTGATTCCGGCAGGACAAAGCTCACTACTAGATCGAGTGTTTACTGCAACCCAGCTAACCTTCTTAAAAGAAGAGTTTTTCCAAAATGGAGGGAGAGCCTATCTCAATTGCGGGTCTGCCTACTGGACCACAAGTAAGCGAATTTACCACGGTGTTTGCGATGTACAGCCAGAAAACCCCGTCACCATGAAAAAAGACTCTGTTCTCCCCCTTCTTGAAGGGATTGCCGAAGGCCCCCTCTGTCCGTATCCAGCTAGTAAATATCGGGTGGGTTTTTTTTCCGATGCGATGGAGGTTACAGACGGCTCAGAAAAATGCACAGTTTACCTCTCCGGGGGCGGATGCTTTACTCTTGACGAAGAGACCAAAGAGACCCAAAAAGTTCTCGTTCGTTACCAACATGAAGAATTATCACGTCACGGCAAAGATACCTCTTGGGAAAACGCAGCCGTTTTAACATCGGTGGGCAAGGGAGCCGCTCTCCTGTCCATGTTTCATGAGTACTATGGCCCCGATGACATTGACACAGCGCTCTACCAGCGGGTCTTCCCAGATTCTGGTAGCGATTGGAAAGCTATCCACGACCGCCTCTCCTCTATCGATGACCGGATGAACTTTGTGCTTAAATCGATGCTCCATCCACTTGAAGATCTCGACGTTTCTCAACCGAAGCCTCCCACTTAAGAGCTGCTTCTGTGGCCCCTGCGTTGTGAATCTCTTTGACCCTTGCGTATTCGTCTCGATCGATGACCTCTACACCCCCCTCACGAGTCCAAGTTGCGGCAAGTTTTGCATCGCCATCTGCAGCACTACGATGATAGAAATCAATCTTGTCAGCAAACTCAAGATAGGTGTCATTGATCCTCTGAGGAAGGAGCTTGCCCTTTTCTACTTCATCATCCTTGGTAGTTTGGACAAAAAAGTCATCACGAGTCGTATTTGCTGCAAATCGAACATCATCAGACGCCGAGACATGAACTAAATGAATTTTATAACCCTGCTTTTTCAAATGGTTAAAGAAAAAGTGAGTCTTATCACCTGTTGAGGTAGAACCGAAATAGAATCCATAACCCTGGCGTATCAAGTTTCCCAAGATGAGGTGTGCAGCTGCATTTGATCCTGGACGCCAATTATTATAGGCAAGCCTTCTCGCCTCTTTCGCCCCGTCTCCATCAGCAATTTCCGCTCCGTATGTCAACTCCATCTGCTTTAGACACACAGCATCTGGACACACGTAAGCGTAAGATTTGTCACTCTCTGCAAGCAATTGTTCCTGTAAAGTTGTCTTTCCAGCCCCCGGAGCACCTGCTGTGATCACTGCGAGCTTCTCTTTGACAGGAGTTTGCGCCATAATCCTCTGATAGATGGCGTCGATATCCCTGTGAAGTCTTTGAGCCTCATCTGGAGTGTGTGATACAGTCCGATCAAAGGCTTGCCCATCTAGAAACCCTTCCAAAACATGTTTCGGCAAAGAATACGAATAAAGATCATTATAGATGTCACCGAGATTCATAATAGTAGCACTAGCAGCCATTTTCCCTCCTAAAAGTAAAATGATAAGCAATAGAGATGTCATATCGCAAAATCATACCTAAACCGATGATTTTCTTCTTGGAAAATATAAGCTCTTCTCGGTATGATTTTGCGGTATCATGAAGAAAAATCTACTCACACTCAAAGACATCCACAAGACCTATTTCCAAAAGAAAAAGCCGATGAAAAAAGCGGTTCAGGGGATTTCATTTGAGATCGAAGAAGGCGAGGTTTTTGCGCTTCTTGGTGTCAATGGCGCTGGCAAGACCACTCTTTCAGGAATACTGGCTGGGCTTCACCCACCAACTAGCGGTGATGTCCTATGGAAAGGAACCTCGATCTACAAAGACATCCTGAGCTATCGCAAAATTGTGGGACTCTGCCCGCAAAAGCCCAATATCGATCCCGACCTCACAATCGAAGAGACTTTGGTCTTTGCTGCTAGATGCTATGGAAAAACAGCCGCAGAAGCCGAGAAGAAAAAAGATCACCTCATTGAACTTCTGGATTTGGGCAGTTATACCAAGTCGGTTGCCAAACACCTCTCAGGGGGCTATAAGCAGCGCTATCTGATTGCTCGCTCATTGATGCACGATCCCAAGTTTGTGATCTTAGATGAACCTACGGTGGGACTCGATCCCCATATCCGCAAAAACCTCTGGGAAGTCATTTCGACCCTTCGCGATGAAGGGGTAACCATCCTTTTGACCACCCACTACCTCGAAGAAGCGGAAAAAATTGCCGACCGGGTCTGCTTCATAGATAAGGGCCAGCTCCAAGTTCTCGACACCCCAGAAAAACTCAATGAGCACTACAAACAAAAGAACCTCGAAGATGTATTTTTACACCTGATGGACCAGCAGGAGGAAGACAAATGACTCGTAGCCTTTTTTGGCAGCTAATGCGCAAAGACCTTCGAGAGTTCCGCAGAGTCTACCCAGGAAAATTCTTCGACACTTGCTTTCTCTTATTTACCAACGCCATCGTCTTTGGGTACTTCATGCCCAAACTAGGCGTCTCTGCAGATTATGGCCCCTTCATCGTTGTGGGAGCGATTGCCAGCTTTGGCCTTTTTGATATCATCGCCCACGTTGGAGAGCTCATCTTCGATATTGAAGGAGACCGGACGATCACTTTCAAGCTTGCTATGCCTGTCCCCTCATGGGTTGTTTTTGCACAGCTTGCAATTAAGTGGGGACTCAACAGCTTTCTCCTTTGCGCCCCTCTTTTCTTCGTAGGAAAGCTACTCCTTTGGGACTCCTTTGATCTCACAAGCATCAACCTTTTCAAACTGCTCATTATTTTCCCCACAGCTAGCCTATTCTTCGGCACGTTTAGCCTTTGGCTCGCTGGTGTCTTGAAAAAAGTGATCAATCTCTCTCGCCTCTTTCTACGCTTCATCAATCCCCTCTTTATGTTTGGAGGTTATTTTTTCACCTGGAAAGATAGCTTCGAACTGGCTCCAGCTATCGGGTATGCCATCCTCATCGACCCGATGATCTACGTGATGGAAGGGATGCGCGCAGCGTGTCTTGGACAAGCGGGCTATTTACCCTTTTGGAACTGTGTCATTGTTCTCTGGGGCTTTATCCTCATCTTAGGCACCCACGCCATCACAAGCTTAAAAAAGCGTCTCGACTGCATTTAAGAGTTGCATCGAATCAGATGTTTGTCGCATCATTTAGCCGAAAAAATTTCGAGGAGGCAAACGATGGCTACACTTATCGGATATATCGATCGACAATTAACACAAACCCTTCCAAACTTAGCGCTCACCCCACTTAGTTTCGCTGTTAGCAAAGCGACCCCTTCCTTTGGCAAAGCACCTGACCCTGTCGTTAAGGGCTTTTTAGCAACTACCAAGCGTCTTGGTGATGTTGGGGTCAAAAGATTCCCATCTCTCTACCCTGTTACATCTTTTGCTCTTGCCATGCGCCAGTTGCACGTCAATCTTCTTCAGAGAACAGCTCAAGCCGCTTTTGTAGAAGCCATGGCTTCCAATGTAAAAAGTCTAGCAGAGAGTACAATTACGGATGCTGATACTACCACCTTAGACACAATCCCTGGCAAAGTAAGAGAAGTCCTTAACGATGGGAAAAGTCCCGATTCGGTTACGCACGCAGAGCTCTTTGGCGCTGTTGCGCGAAAAGGGGTGAACTCTTTAGCCGCCTGGACTCTTCGTACGGTTGTCTTCGTAGGAATACCTTACTACGCTCCAAGTAGCACTACATTCTCGTTTGCCTTTACCGCCGCCTCTGTCGCCTTGCTCCACTATTCTCTTGCAAACAGGGCTCGGTACGATCTCGAAGCATTGAACGAGTCTAAGTCTGAATCTAGAACTCTAACTGGTAAGCAAAAGAAGGCTATTGTAGGCGAAGTAAGTTCACTTGCAGATTCCGTTCCTAGGAAATTTAAGAGAGGCTTAGCTGCTCTTTCCTTCAAAGTTGAGCAAGCTTCCTTTGCAACTCTCCCAAAGCTTGCACCAAAACAAGAAACGAAAAAAGCTCCCTCTGCGGCAACAACATCGTCTGCAGCCCAAGCGGATCCAGGAACTGGAGAATTTTGGAGAGCAGAATTTACCACGGCTAAAGCATTAGTAGATAAATTTAGCGAAGGATCTGAAGAGCAACTTGCAATGAAAGTTAGAATGTTGCTCGCAGCGCGAAATTTTTATCACTCTAAGGGCAATACCGCTAAAGGAGATGAAAAAGATGCTCTATGGCGCACAGCAGTAGCTACACTCGCTGAGCAGGCCAAACAAGCAGTTAAGGCCTCCGACACTCTTCCATCTAGCGGAGATGACAATGATGATGATGGAGCAGGTGTCGCTAGAGCTCCGGCTGCACCACCTAAAGGAAGTAAAAAAGCCTCTCGCCACAGAAAACGCAGCGGAGGGGCTGCTGCAAAAGCTGGTAAAAAAGAGAGGAAGCCTCCAACGCCTCCTCCTTCATCAAATGGCAGTTCGGATGATGACGCCATTTTATTGGATGAGTCTGGCTCAGACGGGAGTTCAAGCTCTGACTAGGAGATTTTAAGGAGTCACCGATCAAGAATAGACAACTGTGTGGAGCTCATTTTTTTGCGAGCCAACCTTTCGCCAGCTGAGCTGCACAAAGTGCGTGTCAAAGAGGACATTCCCAAAGTGGGTGTCCTCATCATCTTCATGGGGCTTTAGAGATTTGTAAAGGTGGGGCTCGATCGCTGTGAGTGTAAAAACTTTTTGCGGCTTGTCTCTGCCCAAACGAAAGTGCTGCAGGGTGATTACCCCCTTATCTTCTTTTTGAAAACGAAAAACGTTGGAGAAAAGCCTCTCGTCTTTGGAATAAACCCCTTGCCACTTCCCCTTTTCAAAAAGGGTGATAGAATCCTCCGTCTGCCTAAGTATTTTTACCTCTCCAGCGCCTTTGCGAGGTTCAAATGAAGGCGGCAATCGGCGGCAGACCGCATTGCAATGGAAATTGGTGACAAGGTGTAATTTTTCAAAAAGGTCCATTTTTTTACAATACTACAGCCAGACCAGTGGCGTCTATACTCAATCTTTGAATTGGTTTGGTATAGAATCTTTAACTTGACGATTCCTCTCGTGAACTGGTAGAATTGCTGGGTTAATAATCAAAAAGCATCAATTTAGGCAAATTTTGACAATACAGCCGATCGCGCTTCTCGATAGACCTGTTCTGTACCCTGTCCGGCTCGTAGCAAGACCCCTGCTATGGACCATCGCCAAAGTGCGCGCTGCTGCTCAAATTTTTGTAGGCTATTTTGTCCGGATTGGCGTCTTCTCTTTTGGAGAGTGGAACCACAGCTTCATCAAGCGCAAAGTCATTGAGCTCTACAAAGGTGATTTTTGTGATGTACAGGGCCGAGGGCATTTCAGCCCAATCCGGCTAGAGCAAGCTTTTGCCATGCTCTGTGCCATCGGAGGCAAGCGCTTCGATATTGAATCCAAAGATGGCACCAAATTGGATGCGATGCACCTTCGCTACGTGGATGTAAAAGCTAAAATTGAAGAGCATGGCGGTAAGATTGTAGATAGCTTTCCCGTTTCGATCGATACCCACTTAACCCGCAGCCCAGCTACTCCTCCTCTTTACAACGAAAGCCGCTCCTCTCCAAAAGAGTACGTCGATATCATCCTTCCAAACAAGCCAGGTGAGAAGTGGGATGATTTCTCCCAAAAGATCTTGATGGGGATGGGGCTTGAAAATGTTCAAGTCAAACTCCGAGACGGCGAAGTTGTCGATGCTTTCATTGTAAAACATTGGGATGAGAGACGCCCCACTCGCCCCAAGCCTGGGCAATGCTTTGTCCGCTCCAACTCGCCGACTGAAAGTTATGCAATGGCCAAGCGCGACATGATGCGCCGCATCTTTGGAACGAAGGGTGATGTACTCTGCTACGACTACCGCGGGACGTGGAAAAGTGAAGGGAAGCCCAGTGAAGGAGGTTACTACCTCGACGCAGAGACAATGGTTGAAAAAGCCGCAAACGACCTCGGTTACGCTTGGCGAGATATTTGGGCCGAAGGGTTTTGTCTAGGAGGAGCAGTCGCAGTTCACCTTAAGAAAAAATACCACGACAAAGGGATCAATCTATTTGTCCAAAACAGCTTTGACAAGATGCTCCACACCCTCCAATCTCAGGTCTTTCCTGCAAACTGGCTAGCAGGCCTTGGGCTAAATGAAACCCACTCCAGATCCCCCGCAGTCATAGCACAAACAGAGCAAGATGGCTTTGACAGCATCGCTAAGCTTGATGGTTTAAAAACAGGCTCTAAGGATGGGGTGAGCATCGTCTTTAACACAACCACTGATACCACAATCGATGCACGTTCGCACGCTGCACTAGCTTCCAGACTAGATGGGATCTGTAAAAAAACCTTTGCTATCAACTACGAGCCAACTGATAAGTCAAGAAACGGCCACCGCCTCGATCTTTTAGGCGAGGCCGGCATGTGGGACCGCGCCGTCACCTTCATAACTGCCAAAGACCACCCCAAAATCCTCGAGCCCCGGAGAGGCTGGTTCTCTTAAAAAAATGCAATTCATCAATACTTGTTGAGATGAATAGACATGTCGGGTTCACATGCGAAAAGAATTCCCATCTCAGCCTCCGGCCCCTTAGTGGGCCCCATCTTCTCGTCTTTCGCAGAACCACATTGAAACAAACAAGCGCTTACTTGAACTTGCCCTCTGAGCGACATCGAAATGGGCACAGTCCCATTGAGATGCTCTGGCAGCCGATGGTAGCCCCTGAAGAGAATTAACCTATAGTCAGCCCTTCCCTAACATCCCAACAAACCACTTTATTAATTGCTTGGTGCGCTGGGAAAAACAAAGAAGATCAATAAGAATATTAGTGTGGGACCAAGTGCTGCTAAGAAGAGCTTGAAAGGAGATATCCCTTTGCGAAAATAAGGACGCAAGAGAGCTTGGCCTGCGGGATTTGGCGCATGCGCCATGATCGTAAGACCGCCACCTGCCACGAGACCACTTACAAGAGCATATTGAATGTGGGGCTGCAAGTCATCAAGAAGACAAGCCAGATAAGCCACTGTCGTATTCTCATTAAACGCTGTGAGGACGGTTCCTGTGACCATCATTGCTCCATATCCGAGGTTTCCAATCAGCGGCTCGATCCACCAACCCTGAAATCCACCATGAATGACAAGTCCGGCAAGGAAGAGGCCAACCATCAAGGGGCGTTTGAGATTGATCCGATACTGATGCATACGCGTTGCTTGATGAAACCCAAGGTAGAGGAGGTAACTCCCGAAAAAGATGGGCAAATAGTGAGCCATGGCAATTGTCCACGCTAAAAATCCCAAGTGAATGCAGGTGATCCATACGGGAACTGGTCCCTTGTTTTGATCTGCTTCACGCCTTTCTTCTTCTTTATGTGTGATCTGCGTTAGCGCACGAAAGTCTTTTCTAAGAAAAGTGAAATAGAGAAGATTTACCAATAAGATCCCAATGACTACGCGCCAGCCAAATTGGCTAAAAAAATCAAAAACGTCCCAATTCCAACATCTTGAAAGACTAAGCGCTGGAGGGGTAGCAAAATTGGTCAATACTCCTCCAACCGAAAAGTTTACAAACATCAGCCCCATTGTTCCATAGGCAAGGCGGTTAGAGGGATGTCTTGTATAGATCCTTTTCCGCAATAATAAAACGCAGATGGTCATCGCGGCGGCTTCTGTGATCAAAGAGCCCAAAATAGGGCCGAGGGTCAAAGTAGCCAACCACCAACTCTCTGCAGAATTGCCAAAGAACTTTCCGACGCTCCTTACACCCTTTTCAGCGAGTTTAAAGATCGGTCTTGAAGAAGATAGACTCATCACAACGACAATGAAAAAAGGTTCGATGTATATCCTTGAATTGAGATACTGGATCATCTCGGTAAAGCCAAAAAAGGCTGTTGCCGCAATGACAAGAGGAATCACCCAAAGGGCGAATACTATCTCAATTTCCCCTAAAAAATACAAAACCTCTGCCAATATACTGGCTGAATCCCCCTCTTTCTTTGAGACTTTTTTTGCCAATGCGGTGAAGTGGTGAGCCAAGAGGGTATGGGTAATCGCTGCCAAAAAGATGACAAGAGTTAGCACTCTGAAAGGGGTAGCTGCAGCCACTTCTGAAGAGAGGAGCTCTTCTAAAGTCATAACACCTCGCTCGCCTTAATGATTTTCACACCTTTTTCTTGCATCTTACTAATTGCCTCTTCTTCTTCGTGGAGCTTTTTACATGCATCTCTGATCACAGCGACATCAAACCCATGTTCTACAGCAGCCAGGGCAGAGTGAAGAATACAATAATCAGTTGCCACACCAGCTACAAACAGCTCCGTCACCTCATTCTCTTTCAAAAAGCTGTCTAGCTCTGTTTTATCAAAAGCGCTATAGTTTTCCACCTCACTATCAAGTCCTTTATAAAATACTTTAGCAATTTTTTCCGTATTCAGGCCGAAGACAAACTCTGCCCCTTTCGTTTCCTTTACGCAGTGAACAGGCCAGGGGCCCCCTCTTTCTGTGAAACTTATATGATCCCGAGGATGCCAGTCTTTTGAGGCTACCACTAAAGGAAATTTCTCCATCATCGCGTTGACCACAAAAACAAGGGAACTCGCCTGAGGCGAAAAGTCATTTTGCATGTCGACAACAAGTAATGCCTTCATGACAAATCCTCAATCATTTGGAGTTTTAGTTGAATGAGATTTTCTTCGATGCCAGTAAAATAGGGCTGTGGATTTTGAAAACGTCGCATCTCTTTTGGAAATTTCTCCAGTTCCTGGTAAGTATGCGCTCGCATCTGCTCTAAGGGTGGAAACGGATAGACTCCTTTCCCCTTTCTAAGCATTGGCACAAGCAGATCCTTGTGTCTCCACCCCTTCCCTACTTGTTTTTTTACTCCTTGCTCGGTGTGATGAAAGATAGTGCTACTTGGCTCCATCTCCTCATCAAAAAGCATGTCGGCCACATAGCCCTTATCATCATAGTAGCGACGGACCTGTGAAATACCCGGATTTGTGGTTTTGATCACCTGCTCAGAAATTTTCAGGCGGTACTTCCACCTTTTGTCTTCTCCTTGCACGGCACTCAGCTTATATACCCCATCGAGTGCGGGCTGGTCTTTGGCCGTCACAAGGTTCGTCCCCACACCCCAAATGGAAATTTTGGCCCCTTGGGCTTTTAAGTCTGAGATAACCTGTTCGGTCAGCTCATTTGTCGCCATGATTTTCGTGTCATGAAGCCCTGCGTCGTCTAGCTTCTTGCGAACGGCTATGCTCAAAGCTTGAAGATCTCCAGAATCGAGGCGCACAGCAATGAGGTTGAGCTTCTCCTCTTTGGTCACTTCAATGGCCCGCTCTACTCCCTTTATGGTCTCGTACGTGTCAATCAGGAAAATACAATTATTGGGCAAGCTCTTGGCAAATGAGCGGAAAGCTTCTTTCTCTTCATCGTAGACCATAACAAAGCTATGTGCATGTGTGCCCATCACAGGAATACCAAACAGCTTCCCAGCGATCACATTCGAACTCGAATGACACCCCCCGATAAAACTCGCTCTCGACGCCGAGATGGCTCCATCGATCCCTTGTGCTCTTCTAAGACCGAACTCGACCACATGATCACCCTGCGCTGCATAGCAAACACGCGAAGCCTTCGTGGCAATGAGCGTCTGGAAATTGATAATATTTAAAAGAGCCGATTCTAGAATTTGGGCCCCAATCATCGGTCCCTTCACCCGGATGAGAGGCTCGTACGGAAAGATCGGCGTCCCCTCTTCCACCGCATCCACATCCACCTCCATCTTGAAATCCCTCAAGTACGAAATGAAAGCCTCTTCAAAAAGAGGTCCACCCGCGGGATCCTTAAGCTCCCCCAAGTACTCGAGATCATCCTCTGCAAACGCAAAATTTTCAATGTACTCAATGGCCGTCTGCATCCCAGCTGCTATAGCATACGCCCCGCCAAAAGGAAATTTTCGAAAGAAGAGCTGAAAGACTGCTTCTCTCTCTTGCAACCCAGTTTTCCAATAGGCGTAGGCCATCGTGATCTCATAGAGATCTGTCAGAAGGCACAGAGAATCCTTATAAACTGACTTAAGCATGCTCTTTAATAATCTTTTCTTTTTTAGCCTTCAAATCATCGATCTGGTCCTGCAGCTCCTGGATCTTTTGCTTATCCGCTGCTACCTGATCCCAAGCCCTTCGTGCATCTGAGTAGTTTTCGTTTTGAAATTGCCAACGCATCGCTTTATTGGCTTTTTTTGTAGCGCTAGACTTTAGTTTATCTTGCAGATCCTGCAAATTTTCAATTTGCTGATCGATCTGCTTCACTTCGTCTTGCCACGAACCCACTGCAAGAAAAATTAGAATTGCTAGTTGCATCATCATACGGCCTACTATATACACAAAATGGTTCAAAATTAGGCCCTGGACGTCGTCGGCTATCCTTCAAATTTTTTATCAACTCATCGCACTGTGTCCATGAACACGGCTACTTTTCATTGTTAAAAAATTTGGGGAGCCTCCTTGTCCAAAACCAAATTTTGAATCATTTTATGTATATCAGAAAATTTTTATTGAACAAGAGTATTGCACTTTCTACTCAGAATGGTTAAAATTGAGAAACGATGCGAAAAATTGCCTTAGTGCTACTCTTAATTCCATCCTTCTTCTTTGGAGATGTAACAATTAAAGATCGCTTGCTAAAAGCAAAGCCAGGTGATTTTATTGTTACCCAACAAGGCAAGAGCTACTCGCTTATGCTGGTGCGCCACCTTGAAGCTCCACAAATCACCCTAGAAGAGATTATCGTTGAAGCCAGCAACATAGACCTAAAAAAAATCGATTGGAAGAACTGGGTCGAAAATAGAGCCCCTGGCGCCGCTTCCTGGACAGGCTTTGCCCTCGATCTGGACAAAAACACCCTCCAAAGATCCTACTCCTTTCTTGATAGCCAATGGCTCTTCATCGAAAAATCCGATTACTTTTTTGGCGAGCTCCTCTCCCTCCCCTTCCAACCCACTCGAGATACAGAGCGAAAAAAAATCGGCCCCGCCCCCATGCCCGGCGAAACAGACCGGCGCAAATTCTGGAAGCCTCAGCTAATTCGCGAAGGCAGAACAAACAAAAAATGTGACTACGAAGTACTGCGTGCAAAGTGGCCCGGCGATAAAACCCAACTCGCTGGCTGCATCTTCGAGCTCTATCTCGACGCCGAAGAGCCCGCTTTCCCCTTCCCCTACTGGATGGAAGTGCAGCACCCCCACTACACCTTCAAAATCCGCGCCATCGACTCTGGCAGCGGGATAAAGTCTCCCGTACAACTCTTAAAATAATACAACTTATGAACAAGTTTTCCGCATAGCCCTTTTTCTCTATGGATCCCCTATGATCCCTCTATGGGCTCCTAGACAGCAACTTCCGCAAATCACTAATTCACATAGACTTGCGAAGTAGCTTTACAAACTTTTGACAATCCACTCAAAAGCCTTTAAAAAGGACGGATCTACCTATCCTTTAGCTTTTTCCACAACTTATGAACAACTTTCCCACACAATATAAATAGATAAAAAAACCTCACTCTAGAAAGAGTGAGGTAAAGGGTAAAAGAACTTAATTAGCGTCTGAACCATCTAAACAAGCATCACCATCACCAGACCCCACAAATATTTCCGCAACATTTCGTGCTAAAACCTTCAAATGATCTGGGAGATAACAATAGGCCGTCCCCCCAGTTAAATAATTAGTCTCGGTATAATCTGCAGCCTCAGTAATTTTACGCACTACCTCTTGAATGTCTGCCTCATCCATGATCGGTTTTGCAGTATCACTTAAGTTTCTAGTAGTTAATTTCATCGAACCAAAATCTGCCAAAACTTCTCTTGCAAGTTTCACAATTTTCTGCAATTGCTCAAACTGCGCTTGATAAGCTTGCCAATCAGCAAGCAAACTACCGGGAACAACCTCGCTACCACATTCACGAGTCTTTGCAAGTACTCTATCTTGCAGCCCTTGTGCAGAGTCCTGCGCCGACCTAATTGCTGCCCAAAAACAGCACTGAATTTTCTTCCCATCTTTATCAAAAAACGCTACTTTTTGATTTAAAATTTTATTAAAATCATCAAACGAAACGGGCATGGGTCTATTTGCTACTGCAGCTGCCATACTTTCCTCCTTGGTTTATTCTTCTTTTGCTGCGTCTTCAGCACCAGCAACTACAAAAAAATCATGACTGGCACACAGTGGGTCGAGCACACCAGCAAATGTTGCAAGAGCTTGGGCTGCTCGTAATATATCCTCTGCAGACCCCTTTGGGACTTTGCCTCCTATAATGGGAGCTAAAAGGTCTTTTGCTGCAAAAAATGTAGTTGGATCTACTTCTAGATCAAAAAGTGCTGAGTCAGAGCCTCCATCTCCTGGAATAATTGCGGCTTTAAGCTCTTCGATTTTTTCCGTGAGCGTAGTGAGCAATCCCCCAAATTCAGATTCCCAAGTTACAAGCAGATCTTTTTGGACTACTAATGCTCCATACTTCGCGTCTCTTTCTGCAAGTGCACTAGCCAATCCAGGAGTAGACTCTACTAAGTCTGCGATTACACTTGCTCTCGCCTCTCCATCTGATTTGCTCACAAGGGTTGGGACATGCTCCTCGAAAAAGGCTTTATTTCCCTGTATTTTTTCAAAAAGACCTTGTAAAACAGCTGCTAGCTCAATAAAGCCTCTGGCCGCCTCAACATTATCCTTTGTGCATGTTTCTCTATCCCCAAGCTCAGCTATTTTCGCTTGAACTGCTTCGGTTAAGGGCTCAATGGAAGCCTTTGCAATGGGAAATGATTCTCTAAAGGCAACTTCTTGTGAACTGCCCTCACGAACCGTTCGAACTTTCTCTATCCATTTTTCTTCAAATGTTTCAAATGTAATTGCTGGTGTCGTTGCCGCTGCTGCTGCTGCCATTTGGTAGCCTCCTGGTTTTGAGATGGGGGTATTTTAATTTTTAGTGTTCTTTTTTCTCAAGGCGAATTATGGTAGAATTTGGTTATGCAAGATGTAGAATTCGAAGGGAAAACCTATACAGTTTCTTTTGAGGCAATGCCACAAGGACTAGAGGAGCGCTTGCAGGGAGATTCCCTGCCAAGGTATCTAAAGCTTTTGGAGGCGGTGCAGGTGCGCCCCAAAGCGGTCTACAATGAAGTGAAGGCTTTTGGCAAGGCGCATTCCAGTGTGCCAGAAGTGATCAACTTACTTACTTTTGCTCATATCCAAAATCACCGAGTGGTGGAAGCAGAAAATCTCATCAAAGAGACGTTTGAAAAGCATCCCGAGTATCTTTTTGCTAGGATCAATTACGGCGATCAATGTATCCGGAAGAGGAAGTTGGGGTTGATCCCAGAGATATTTCCGACGTTTGATTTACAAGAGCTCTGCCCAGAAAAGGACGTCTTTCACACGAGTGAGTTCCGGGGATTTTTGATTATGATGGCTTATTATTTTCGGGCCAAGAAAATGAAAGAGAAAGCCCTGCCTTATTTGGCCAAAGCTAAAGAGATTGAGCCCAATCACCCAAGCGTCTTGTATCTAGAAAAAAAGCTTCTTAAAAAGTCATTCTTTCTGCGTCTTTTCGGCAAGCAGTAGAGAGATCTTTGTTTTTTCGCCGTTGATATCCCATTCGGTCCCGTCTTGGGCTTCGAAGGTAAGACTCACTCCAAGAACTTCATTCATAATCAGCTCTTGATGTATCGTAAGCGCTTTTTTTACGCGGTCTGTGGTCTCCATGCCGATTTCAATGCGATCGGTGACGGCAAAGCCGGCGTCTCTGCGCATTGTGTTGATTTTGTTGATGAGCTCGCGTGCGATCCCTTCTAGGAGGAGGTCTTCGGTCAGCTCGGTATCTAAAGCGACGGTGATCCCTTCTTCGGATCTTGCAACGAGACCTTCGCGTACTTCTCTTTCAACGGCGACGTCTTCGGGGGTGAGGGTAAAGGTTTCCCCTTCTAGCTCGATGTCTAGTGTTTTGCCGTTAAGTAGGGTGGCCATCTGCTTTTGATCGAAGTCTTTGATGGCGCCTTGCGCTACGCGCATTTTGGGGCCCACTTTTTTGCCAAGTACTCGGAAGTTGGGTTTGCAGATGAGGGCGACAAATTCTTCTTCGTTGCTGGAAAACTCAACCTTGTGGACGTTGAGCTCTTCGGCGATGAGGTTTTCTTGGCGTTTGAGGGCATTTAGGGCTTTATCATCTGCTGTGATCACGTGGGCAGCTTGTAGGGGCTGGCGCACTTTGAGTTTGTGCTCCTTTCGAAGAGCGTGGGCATTGCTCACCACGATCTGCGCTGAGGCCATTTCTCTTTCGAGCTCCTCGTCGCGCAGGGCTTCGTCAGCGAGTGGGAAATCGCAGAGGTGAACAGACTCGGGATCGGTTTCTTTGCGTAGCTGCAGGTAGATCGCTTCGGTCAAAAAGGGAACGAAGGGAGCAGCAATCTTGCTTAGAGTGAGCAAAACTTGGTAGAGGGTGCTAAAGGCTTCTCTGCGATCAGGTGAATCTTCATCTGCCCAAAACCTTGTGCGGCATCTGCGGATGTACCAGTTAGTGAGCGAGTCGATGAACGCCACAAAGGGAGTGACGGCAGCGCGCAGTTCATACCGCTCCATAGCACCGGTCACTTCTTCGATCAGCTTTTGCACGAGCGAAAGGATCCAACGATCGATATCAGCGGTTGGCTTTGTTGTGAGCTCGGTAGGCGCCCATTTGTAGATTGTGGCGTAGGTCGAGAGGAAGACGTGAGCATTCCAAAATGGGATGAGAACAGAACGAGTTACTTGCTCCACTCCCCTTTCAGAGAAACGGAGATCATCGGCCTCTACTGCGCCACTACCCAAAAGAAAGAGGCGGATTGAGTCGGCACCATATTCGTCGATGACTTTGCCCGGATCAGGATAATTTTTAAGCCGTTTGGACATTTTGTTCCCATCTTCTGCCAATATGATCCCATTGACGATCACATTTTTAAAAGCGGGTTTGTCAAAGAGGATGGTCGAGAGGACATTGAGAGTATAGAACCAACCGCGCGTTTGATCGAGTCCTTCCGCAATGAAGTCAGCAGGGAAGGCTTGCATGGTCTCTTCTTCATTTGCAAAGGGGTAGTGGTTCTGCGCGTAGGGCATTGCCCCCGACTCAAACCAACAGTCGAACACTTCGGGGATCCGCTTAAATGTTTTGCCATTTTCTTCGAAGGTAAGGTCATCGATGAAGTGGCGGTGGAGATCGGTGATTTTTTGTCCCGTCCGCTTTTCTAGCTCTTTAACGCTATTAATGACGATCACTTCGCCGTCTTCACTGCGCCAGATTGGGATCGGGGTCCCCCAATAGCGATTGCGCGAAATGGCCCAATCGCGTGCGTTTTCCAACCACTTGCCAAAACGGCCGTGCTTGATGTGACCTGGAACCCAGTGGATCTCTTCGTTATTTTTGAGTAGGCGGTCTTTGATCTTTTCTACTGATACAAACCAGGTGCGCATAGCCCGGTAGATCAGAGGAGTATCTGAGCGCCAGCAAAAGGGGTAGCGGTGGCGAATCTGCGTATGGAGAAAGACCCTTTTTTCGTCTTTGAGCCGCTTAATGATCTCTTTGTCGGCATCTTTGACAAACATCCCTTCGTATTCAGGGATCTCTTTTGTGAATTTACCGTTTTGATCGACGGGACAAACCAGTTCGATGCCAGCTGCCGTGCAAATAAAAAAGTCGGCCTCTCCAAAGGCCGGTGCCATATGGACAATGCCCGTTCCGTCTTCTGTAGAGACAAAGTCATCGACAAGGACTTGAAAAGCAGACTCTTGTTTTTTATGAGCAAAGTGGGGAAAAAGGGGCTCGTAGTGCTTCCCTGCAAGAGCACTTCCCTTCATTTCCTCAATGATCTCATACTCTTCTGGGTTTTTAAAGTAGGCGCCCAGGCGAGCTTTTGCCAGGATATAAAACTGATCACTTTCTTTGACGTGCACTTTGACATAGTCGATGTCGGGACCCACTGCCAGAGCTAAGTTTGAAGGGAGAGTCCAGGGAGTTGTCGTCCAGGCCAACAAAGCTGTGCGCGGATCACTTACAAGAGGGAGAATTACCGTTAAAGAGGGGTCATCAACATCTTGGTAATTTAGGTTCGCCTCAAAATTCGAGAGAGGTGTTCCAAGCTTTGCCGAATAGGGCATTACCTTGAATCCTTCGTAGACGAGTCCCTTGGCAAACGCCTGAGAAAAAGCCCACCAGACACTCTCCATAAAGGAGGCGTCCATCGTTCGATAGGTCTTGTCAAAATCGACCCAGCGGCCCATCCGGCTCACCGTGCTCTTCCACTCCTCAGTATAGCGAAGGACAATACTACGGCATTCTTCGTTGAACTTATCAATCCCAAATTTTTCGATCTCCGGTCCCCCAGAAAGCTCTTGGGCCTTTTCAATTTCATTTTCCACGGGTAGCCCGTGACAGTCCCAACCAAAACGCCTAGGGACATAATAGCCCTGCATCGTTTTGAATCTAGGCACCACGTCCTTGATTGTACCGGCAAGCAGATGCCCATAATGAGGAAGACCCGTTGCAAACGGCGGGCCATCATAAAAAGAAAAGAGGGGGCCTTTCTCTCGAGCTTTCAGGGAAGCGGCAAAAATTTCTTTCTTATTCCAAAAATCTAAAACACGCTCTTCTCTACTAGAAAATGATTCTTTTTGATTGGTATTAAACATAGGATTTTTAGGTGTGGTCTGTACCCACTTTGGGCCATTGATAAAAAATATCAGAAGCGAGTTTCGTTAGATCCTCCATCCGTGCTGCGTGGCTGATCTTAGTTTCAATATAGTCTAGAGAAGGACGAATCTGATCCTCATACTTCCCAAGGTCCTCAGTTTTGGCTTTAATAAAGGGCCGTACAACGTGCCAATGATCTTTTGCCATTTGCTGTACGTACTCTACCAGCAATCGCTCACTCCTAGAAATGTCCTTTTGATAACAGAGTTTAAAAGCTCGAATTTCGTTGACAAGTAGATACCCGTTTAATCCAATCCCATAGTACGGGCTAAGAACACCACATGCGCTAATAGCGGTTGCCACTGCCCCGTACGCAACGTGCATCCAATGAATCTTGCATCGCGTTCTCAAGCTAAAAGCAATGCCAAGTGTCGCCACGCAAAGAGCCGTATAGAACAAAGCAAAAAACAGATTGGTAGCCGTGCTAGCCAGGCTCATCACGCCTGCTTCTAGAAAAGTGATCCGCGTCGCGAGCATTTGCAGAGGAGAGTACCCTTCTTCAAAAAATGAATATGCGACGTTCTTTAAACTCGCCGAAGAGACCTGAAATAAAGCGGATGATTCCCCAAGGACGCGCCCTCTATCTGAGGACTCGGTCAGATACTTATCGAGACCCTCGCGGATAGAGCCCAATAGTCCAGAAAATGCTGTAAGAGATTGCTCACTCGACATAGAACGTAACTTGTTGTACAATAGTGGCTAGAATTATAGGTCAGCTCCCCTTTAAGATAAACCTTTATATGGAAGCCCTTGAAGGAGAGTCACCTACGGAAGTTGAAAAAAAATTTACATTATGCTATATTAATAGATGGGGGTGTACTGGTTTCGACTTAACAATGGAACATAAGTGGCATGCAGAGGACGTCAGTTGGCCTCTTAAATCATCTGGCAAACTACAAATGACAACAAAATTGTCGAAGCTAACTTCGCTCCTGAAGCGGATCTAGCTCATGCAGCTTAAGACCTAACAGTCTAAGTAGCACGGCGGCCTGAGATGCACCAGGCATTTTAGGACCCGCTGTTATATTTCCTGGTTAGAGTGCGATCCATTTACGCTTTTTCGGATCACCATTTGAAATTTATAAAAGGCGGGTTGTTTCCCATATGTGGCACCTTCCATCGGAAACAACTGCAATTTGAAGGCGCTAAGCATGTAGGCATTTATGCTGAAGTTGTATAAGGACGAGAGTTCGATTCTCTCCACCTCCAAAAAAAGGCCCGACGATGTCGGGCTTTTTTTATGGAGGTGGGAACCTCCATACAGATCCCCACCGGGATTGCTCCAAAATTTTTTCGCTTCAGCGGAAAAAAATTGTCGGCAATCCTGGTTCTTAGATGTTTTTTTGTCTGCGTGTTGTGGGATTGGAGGTGAGAACCTCCATACTGATCCCCACCGGGATTGCCCCAAATTTTTTTCGCTATAGCGAAAAAACAGGGCAACAAGCTTGCCTCTCATTTATTTCGCTTCTTCTTAGAGGAAGATCTTTTGTTGATGATGCCCCAGAATTTGAGTACTTTGGGGATCGTGAGCTCTTTCACTCCCCCTGTGACTTTATCGGCTAGAGCGCAAAGAGAAGCAATAAAGGTTTTCTGAGCCTCCGCAATGGCCGAAGATTTTTTGCTCCGGGCTTTTGAGATGATGTCTTTGAAGGCTTGGTGGTGATAAAGGAGAGCTCCCATCTGGTCATAGAGTGTATCCTCGTCCTGAGCAAAGACTTCGAAATCTTTCCGAGGGGGGCTTTGGGGCTCAACGAGGTTCACAAAACGCTTTGAGGTGTGGATGAAAATCTCACCAGACTCTGAGGTGATTTCATTGAGACAAATGAGATTGATGGCTGAGATGGCGACTTTTTTCTTGCTCTTCACTGCCGCTAAAAGGATTAAGTTCCATTCCTCACAGTAGAGATTGATCGGACCATCGGACTCGAGTGAAGAGTGCAAGATGGCAAAAATAGACCCATTGATCTCTGCAAGCTGCAATCGGCTATCTTCGCTGCTCTTAGGAAAAGTAACTTTTAGTTCGGGCATTCTATCTACTCCTTGTTTTCTTGGATGAAGAGGGATCTCTATGGATCACTTTTTTTGAGCCGATAGGCAAAGAAGGAGTTTCCACATGTTTTTCATCGGTTAGCTTTGTCTCGATCAATTCTACACGAAATCTCTAAAGGATTGTAGCAGAGAGATCGTACGTGGGCTGCGTCGCCGTCGATATGTATTTTATAGTTTGTGATGAATCGATAATCTCGAAACGATCTGAAATTTCCTCTAAACTCAAAACCATTCTCTTCCCTCTTGCAGATGAATCCCGACATAAAACACAAAATATAGCTAATTTTGAGATTTCCCGAATCAAAAGTTCTGCCTAACCTTCCTCATTATTCAGCATTTCTTGAATCCTAAAATTTATGAATTTCATTTGTTGTATACAGGTTAGGACGAGAAAATTTGAGGGCGGTATTGCCTTCTTTTCTTGTTTTGAGCATCTCATCAAGGAGCTTGTTTTCTTCATCGCCTAAGCGGTCATTCCATAATCCTTTGATATTGTGCTGATAAATCACGTTATCAGAGACCCACGGGAGAATTTGTGGCCATTGCGTTTTCTTTACATCCAAGAGGTGCTCATAAAAAGCGGTCCCAGTGGCATTCCATAGTACCTTAGATTTTTTATTGATACACCACTCAGCAAGTCCATAGATCTTTTTAAGGAACTCGAAATCGTTATTTTGGTGGGCTTCAATGGTTAATGGACAATAGTCGAACCAGAAGTCATATAACGAAAAGTTTTTTTCGATATCTTCTCTAGAATCGGGAAACAATGCCAAAGCTTTTCTTCTCCACACAGACATTTCGAACCTTCTTAACTCAGTCGTTTCAGGGCTTATTTTTTAGATAGTATACAAAAATCGGAAGATCAACGCTTGGGTTTAATAGATTTTCGCAGTGGCCGATGACAGTGGCCCCCATCTTGGAATAGAAAATTTCCGCATCAGGATCACAAAGCCACTCTAGCTTTTCCCAGCCTTTTGCACGTGCAGTTGAGATCGCATGGTTAAAGAGAAGGGTGCCAAAACCTTGGTTTTGCAAACCGGCCTTTACAAAAAGGTGTCCCAGTTCATGCTCAAACCAATCAGCACGAGGCATGTGGATCTTCAGCGTGTAGAAACCTACGATTTCCTCACCAAGCTTAAGCACCTGTACCACTCCATTTTCAAAGTCACTCTCTAAAATATCAAACACCTCTTTAGCAACATTTATGCTTTCTGAACGTGTTTGATAAATGTCATTGGATTCGATAGCAAAATTGATGAGGACTTCTCTTAACAAAGGGTCTGCGGTCTCAAAGACAAGCTCTTTAGAATTGGTAGAATGACTATATAGGGAGACACTTCCGAAAGGACTAATAAATCCTGCAACTAAAAAAAGGTAAAAAAGATTAAATTTCTTCCACACATGTTTTGAAATAGTCTCAAAGCACTTAGATGTCAATCAATTTTGAGTTGCAAGCATCCTCGAACCAGAGTATAATGACAGGCCAAGTTGGAGGTCATTTTGAAGAAAGTATTGGTTCTATTTGCATGCTGGATGATCACTGGTAATCTATTCCCGTCGGACTGCTCATACACTATTCCTCAAAGCAAAGTAGATTCTACAGTTCTGTCTCATTACACACCCTATATTAAGGAAGAGCTGAAAGATGAACTTGCTCTTCAAGATGATGAAAGGACGCATAGATTTACTAGAGAATACGGCTATAGCTTCTTCAAAATGGCACAGGGAGATTTTAGCTTCACTCCACCCCCAGAATTTCTACAAGAAATTGGAGCTCTTGTTTGTGAGGCCCTAGGACATGAGCCGGTTGAATTCACAAACATCATCCTTTCCAATTATGATGAAGACTTTTCTCTTGAGCCTCACGTGGATATTAATGAGGAAGATAATTCTAAAGATTTTGATTTTTATTTCGATGAGAGAGTCTATGGAATCATCATTGAGCCTGATCTTAGTGGCCATCTATATTTTGTGAAATGGGAAGAAGGACTAGTCCCCCCTCTAAATTTAGAACCTATTTATTCTCTATCAGAAGAGGCTGGAACTGTTTTCTGCCTTCAAGATGAGTTAAGAAAATTCCCATTTTTTCATGGGGTCTCAAAAGTATCTAACCATCGAATATCCATCACCTTCCGAACTGTCCAGGAAATGGGCTCTTCAACATTGCAATAGTATTCAGTCTTGCGGTGCAATATACTAGTAGATTGTAAATGCTTGAAAAACACTCCTTGCCAGACTCAATAATTACCAAATGCCTAAAGACAAATTATGGCATTGAAGCTGCTAGCTTGACATCTTTACCTATTGGCGCAGATATCGACGCCTCTTTGTATAAAGTTCAAACATTTGATCAAAGGGCTTTTTTTATAAAAATCAAGCGTAAGAACAAACATGATATCGGTGTTGAAGTAGTGGAATTTTTACACCGTGAAGGTATTCAACAAGTCCTTCCACCCATAAGGACCGTTCAGGGCAACCCGACTCAGCCTATTGAAGATTCCACGCTCATTGTATACCCATTTGTAGAGGGAAAGGATGGATTCGATCAAGACTTAACAGACTGCCAATGGATTACACTTGGTAAGTCTTTGAGGCAAATACACACTCTTAAAGTGCCTGTAACTATCCAAAAACAAATCCGACATGAAACTTACTCTGCAAAATGGAGAGAGGCTGTGAGGTCAATCTATACTCTGATTGAAACCAGTCCTATCGGTGATGAGCCCGCTTTAAAACTACACAAGTTTATACAAAAAAATATGCCAGTTATTCGCCAGCTGGTAAATCGCGCTGAAGAACTAGGGAAAAAACTCCAGGAATCCTCTCCCCCCTTTGTGCTATGTCACTCCGATATTCATGGCGGCAATGTTTTGCTAAATAATAACTCTCTTCTTTACATCGTAGATTGGGATGAACCCATTCTAGCACCAAAAGAGCGTGATCTTATGTTTATAGGGGGTAGCGTCGGAAATGTTTGGAACAAGCCTCATGAGAATCAACTTTTTTACGAAGGTTATGGCAAGACAGAGATTGATGTAACAGCTCTTGCCTACTACCGGCTCGAACGAATTGTTGAAGATGTTGCTATCTACTGCAGCGAACTACTTCTGAAAACAACCGGAGGCGAGGCCAGGTTAGAAATGTTCAAGCATTTTATGGATATGTTTGAACCACAAGGGGTGGTAGACACAGCATTTAAAACTGCCGAAAGCCTATAAAACAGCCTTGTCAAGTGCTTCTTGCACTATATTCACGTAGTAATCTTCATCTGATAATGCTAGGAGCGTATCCACAGGAATGAGGCGCTTTTTTTCAATCACCTCTTTGGGATGGATCAGCTTTTTACTTTCAGCATCAAAAGGGCAGACTATGTTTTCTTCAGGATGCGAGCTACTGAATTTCGCATTGTCATCAAAAAAGAAACTGATTGCTTTGGACTCATCTTGCTCCACTGGGAATGCTTTGCCATATTGCCAATTTTTATCATGATTAAACCAATGGTGGAAGTCGTCTTGAATGGCCACATGTCCCTCTTTTAAAATCTCGTAGAGCTCTTCATGCCCATTTACGTCCTTCTTACTGATAAAACCTTCCCCACACTCTTGGTTTAACTCATCTACAATAATAGGGATATCTGTTCCGAATGTCCGAATCGCTATGGTGTATTTTAGATCATGTTCATTCAAACGGTCTATGAGCGCATAAAAAGATGGGAATATCAAAGTCTTTTGATTTTCAAGGGTATGCATTGCTTTTGCATACAGGTCTTGCATCTCCTCTAAATCTGGATGGTCTTGCGCTTCTAGTACAGTTAACACCTTAGAAATCAACGCATCTTGCTCCTTTTTCACTACAGACGATGCAGTTCTGTTCTCTAGCTTGTGATGTCTGATATAATCAGAGTAGCTGATTGGCTGTGAAATTGACTCGTCCCAGACAGCTTTTACACGATTTGCAATGGATGTTGAGACCACATCATGGGCTGTTTTTTGACCCGCTTTATCTATCGCAATGAGCGTTTCGTTAACATCAAAATGCAAAATGAGATGAGGAGGTTTCTCCAGATTTTCAGTTCTATACCCAAACCAATTCAAGACTTGGTCCTGAGCTACGTCGGCTTTTTCTCAAATTTTTCACCAATTCATCGCGCCGTGTCTATAAACACGACTGCTCTTCATTGAAGTAAAATTTGAGGAGCCTTCTTGCTCAAACCCAAGTCTTGAATTGGTTTGGGTATAGACTCTGCGCCCGCACTAAAAGAGAATAAAAAAAACAACACTAAATTTAAAAAAACCATTTGAACCACCTTTAGAAAGGGCTTAGTTTATCAAAAATAGATAAAATCAGCAATTTTTGAATCAGTTGACTTGAATGCTCTAAAGATCATAATATCTGTTTGTGTCTCCTCTTATTCATTGCCAAGAACTTGCAAAATCTTTTGGATCCAGACAACTCTTTTCTGGGCTGTCTATAAGTGTTTTTTCAGGCGATCGGATCGGTCTCATTGGCCCTAACGGCTCGGGCAAATCAACCCTACTCAAAATCCTTGCTGGCGTCGAATCCTCAGACTCAGGAGAGATCTCGATGTCTCGAGGACTAAAAATTGGTTATGTCCCGCAAACTTGTGACTTTCCAGATTTGAAACCTGAAGAGATATTGTTGGAGGCCTTAAAGGAAAACACTATCCTCGCCGACTACGAAAAAGATGTTCTTGTCCAAACGTGGCTAAGCAAGCTCGGCTTCGAGGGAAAGGAACTTTCCGCTGCAAAATTATCTGGAGGCTGGAAAAAACGACTTTCTTTTGCAAAAGAGCTGATTACTTCTCCCGATCTCCTTCTCTTAGATGAGCCCACAAACCACCTGGATCTTGAAGGGATCCTTTGGCTAGAAAAATTCTTAACTCGCGAGGCTGTAACTTATCTCCTCGTCTCTCACGATCGCTATTTTTTGCAAAACACCGCAAACAAGACGATTGAAATCGACTATTCTTACCCGAATGGAATCTTTGCCGTTGACGCTCCCTATATCGACTTCCTTGAGAAGAAAGAGGCTTTTTTGTCTGGGCAGCTTGAAACACAGCGTTCTCTCGCTTCAAAGGCAAGGAAAGAGACCGAATGGCTCCGGAAGACTCCAAAAGCGCGGAGCACTAAGTCAAAATCTCGTGTTGATGAAGCTCGCGATCTTTTTGATGAGCTTTCACAAGTAAAGCAAAGAAATAAAAAGCAACGAGCCGAGATCAATTTCATCGCTTCAGAAAGAGAAACAAAAAGACTCATCACCGCTAAAAACTTATGCAAGTCTATGGGAGATCGCCCCCTCTTCAAACAGCTAGATTTCACCCTTGCTCCTGGAACCCGGTTAGCCCTTATGGGCCCCAATGGCTGTGGAAAAACAACTCTTCTACGCCTTTTAGCAGACGAGCTGAGTGCGGATGCCGGAACTCTAAAAAGGGCCGACAACCTTAAGATTGTCTACTTCGATCAACACCGAGCACAACTGCCCGATCAAATCACCCTACGAGAAGCATTAGCGCCAAGTGGCGACTACGTCATCTACCACGACAAGCCGATCCATGTGAATGGATGGTGTAAACGCTTCCTTTTCTCTCCCGATCTTCTCGATCTACCCATTAGCAAGCTCTCTGGAGGTGAAAGAGCGCGCATATCGATCGCAAGATTGATGCTGCAGCCTGCCGACATCCTCCTTCTTGACGAGCCGACAAACGATCTCGACATCCCAACTCTGGAAATCCTTGAGGAGAGCCTCCTTGAGTTTCCAGGAGCTGTTGTTTTAATCACCCACGATCGATTCATGCTCGATCGGATCTGCAACGTATTTCTAGCTCTTGGCAATCTAGAATGCACCGATCTCTTTTCAAGCTATGCGCAATGGCAAAAAGCTGCACCCAAGAAATCAGTGCCCACCAAGCCCAAAGAGAAAAAAGATGCGCCTAAAGAAGCTACAAAGCCAAAGCTCAGCTACCAGGAAAAGAAGGAATACAAAGAGATTGAGCGGAAAATAACCAAACTCGAGGAAAAAGTTCAAAAGCTGAATCATCTCCTAGAAAATCCTGAAATTACTGAAAACCCGGAAAAACTTCAGGAAACTTGTACAGCTATCTCTGTGGAAGAAACCAAAATTGAACAGCTCTATCTCCGCTTGGTCGACCTCGATCAAAAATCTTAGAAATGATAAAAAACTTTTTTTCTGATAACCTCCCAAAAAGTCTTCCAAGGGAAAAAAGGTTATGAAAAAACTTATTGCAGGATCGGTAGCGACGCTACTTAGCATTGGACTTTTTGCAGGTGACTGCTGCTGCTGTGAGGACTCCATCGTTTCTCTTGGAGGCAGTTATACAAGATCTCATATCGACCCAGATGGCCTTTCCGACTTGGATGGGAACATGGGTGGAGTGCAGGGTATGTACCAGTATCGACCATTATGCAATGTCTATGCAGCGATTGGAGGCTATTGGAGAGCTGGAAAAAACACAGGAAGTGCAGGGACAAGAGACCTTACTGATGCTGGTGTCCACCAGAGAATTGGCTATACATTTTCCCTATGCGATTGCTTCATTTTGCTTTCTCCCTACACGGGATTTGGCTATCGCCACCTTTCTCACCATGTAAAACCCCAAATTGGTAGCAAAATAAAACTCCGATATAACGAATTCTACATCCCCGTAGGCCTACAAACCGTCTATGACACATGCCAGTGGCTATCAATTGGGCTCGATGCCGTTTGGATGCCACAGGTTTATCCTACCGTGACTTTTGATGTGACAGATGGCGCCCGCTGGGTTACTGAATGCACATTAAAGAACTTCAATGTGGCCCTCCCCTTTTATTTCGATTGCTTTTGCAATCTCAACGTTGTTTTAAAACCCTTTTTCGAGTTTTGGGAAAATGGTAAGACGATTGCCAAAACCCAATTCAACGATCCTCTTGGTCTGCCTAAGACCTCATACACTTTTTGGGGTCTAGAACTTAACCTGCAATATACTTTTTAATGATGAAACCATTCCTAGTGCTTCTTTTCTGCTTGCGATTAGCCCTCGCCTCTGACCCTCAAAGAATTGAGGATTTCCATACTACTTATCTACTTCAATCTCAGCATGCAGGGGCTGATGCCCTGGTTCTTGAAGCTGGTCCCACCAATGGATTATTGCCTGTACTGATTGTGAATAACTTCCCAGCCTCCCAGGGAGATTTGTATGTAGCCGTAACACCACAATCCATTGTCCCCCCACTCACTATAGACACTGCAACCGGCATTGTAGGAGCTGGTGGGACTCCCAACTCTGTAAAAGTCAGCTCTCTTCCCGATGCGAGCAAGTATATTTCCAATGCTCCAGCTGGGAAAATTCTCTTTGTAAACCCCATTGTTTCGGGAAGGATCTACTTCTCTCTTTCGGATGCAGCCAACCCAATGGGTTTGCAATTTGGCTCTTTGGCCCCAAGTTTTACCAATACGTCTGACCCCAACTTCAGTGTCCGATTTGATAAGTGCGAATACACCTATACCGGCGGAGACTCCCCCAACATTTCGTGCAATGCAACAGCGGTCGACTTCTTTTCCCTTCCCATTCAGCTGCAGGTGCTAGACGGCTCAAAAGGTTTTGCCCCCGTCTCCCATGCAAGCGGACTTTCACAAACAAGGGAAACGGTCATTAACAAAATTATTTCCGATTTTGCAGCGGCAGGAGAGAGTACTGAGTGGGAAAAACTATTCCTACCGACTGGAGCGACCTCTGCCGACTCAATTATTCGGGTTCTCAGTGCCAAAAATGGGATTCTGGTATTTGGGTTCGATGAAAACTACTTCACCAATCTGACCTTTGACTATTTGGACTATCTCTGGACCAATGCGATGAGTTTCTATCAAAATGGAAGCGGGACCAACAAACTCTTCATTCAGATGCCCATTGGAGCTGGAGATGCTCCTGCAAACGGGAGCCGCGTCTACGAGGCCGACTTTACCACAGCCCCAGATACGATTGTGTTCACTCAAGTTCTGCCCTCGATTGGAACAGACCAGCTCATCCTGTCTGCGCCCACGACAACGGGAACAACGACGACATCTCTCCTTTTTCAAGCACTTCCCCTCTACAATATCGCTGATGGAGATAATTCCAGCCATCCAGGTGATGTCCAACAAATCAGCCAGCTCTTTTCTGAAGCCATTATTTGTGGGATGCTACCAAGAAATATTCCCGATAAAACGGTCCCTTTAAGAACCGTTCCTCCAGGGAGTCATGGAAACGCAAACGTGAACCCCAATAACGGCAATGTAAATGATTCCCCCACAGACGCCAATCAGAAAAACAACTTGGCCAGCACCTTCGAGCACATCAACAGTTTTTATCAGTTCAATGCAGAACTAGAAACTGGAACCATCCCTCTTGCAGGGACAACCGCTTCGACAGGCCCTTGGTTTGACCTCTATGGCAGCGCCATCCATAACCTCGAAGGGCCCGCAACAGGTCTTGTCTATACATACGGGTTCGATGAGGGGATGTATCCCCAGGTCCTGATCGATGACCAACCTGTCACATCCACAACGCTCCTTCAGATCACTGTTGGTGGGGTACCTGGTCCTTAGGAAATGACTGATTAATTCCGCACATTCATCTTCAGCGTCTTTTGGGCTTTGTTAAGCCCTTCAATTAATCTATGAACTCTAGAAGAATTAATGGGCTTATCTTCTGAAATTTTAAGAAAATAGATTTCTTGCCAAACCTGGGTATTCTTTGCTTGTTTGCTGTCTGTGACAACCCATGGGGGATAGACTCTAATCGCCCTCTTTCCTCCTTTGCCCTCTTTTGAAAGAACTCCTTTTTCAGCAAGTATTGATTTTGGAAAAACAAACAATCCGAAATGCTCGCCGCTGCGCGCGCTAAAAATATAAAGATCCACAGGATCTGCCAAATCGTAGGGCAAAATTGGACCGTCTCGCATCCTCTTCCATATAGTGAGAAAAAAGCCAATTTTTTTTTGAGTAATTTTTCCTACTCGAAATTTGCAGCGCTGCCCATTCAAACTAAAATCGAGAGCTCCATAATCAGAGCTTTCTCGCTCTTCCATAATATTCGTGGTATTGAATCCACATGGTTCAAAAGCCAATCGCTGAGCTAAGTAGAGATCGGGGTGGGCATCTTTTAGCTGAACGTGATTAGTTGGCATCTCTACTAGTCTCGATGAAATTAAGAGCGGTGGAATTGGTGCAGTAGCGTTTCCCTGATGGGAGAGGGCCATCATTATAGACATCCCCAATGTGCCCTTCGCAGCGACTACACACCACTTCTTTGCTCGAACTAAAGGGATTTAGTCCACCGCGCAGCTTCACGTTTTCAGAGAAGATGGGCATCCAGAAGCTCGGCCAGCCGGTGCCAGCACTATACTTCTTCTCAGAACTAAACAAGGGCAATGAGCATGCAGCGCATTGATATATCCCCTGTCTCTTATTGTCACAATATGCGTTCTTAAATGGCGGATCGGCCTCTCTTTGTCGCATAACTTGAAATTGCTCCGGAGTAAGGCGCTCTTTCCACTGCGCTTTCGTAAGGGAAAGCTTTTTCTTATCAAATCGCTCTAATTGAGCTGTTTGACAAACTCCTGCTACGGCAATGAGCATAGCTATTGGAAAAATGAATTTTTTCATATTTATTCCTTGTTTAAGCATACTTTGATGGGCCAGCCAATCTCAAAGCGATCTTTGGTGGATTGATACTGGCTTGCTAAATCTGGATCGAGCTCACATATACGAAAGACCCCCTCCTCTGTCTGGATCCAAGGATCCACGCCTCGAAACTTAGCCCTGATGATCTGATCCGCGCTGCCAGCCTCTACATAAGTAAAAAGCTGTTTATCTCCTTCTAATAGCAACATGTTGTTACGGATGACAGGATCAGAATGGCTTTTGAGCATGTTCCAAACCACTTGATCTGCCCCAAAGTGGACATCTTCAATAGAGAGCGCGCCAAGATCCAGTGCTCTTAAAATAGCATCAGCAAGATACCTGGACTGAAAGTGATTCCTTGGACTGCCCCAACAGTCTTCGCTCATAAAAAGGGAAAACTGGACTAGCTTTTTCATAAGATCGGGTCTATCTGACACCCAAATGCTTCCATTAAATTCTAAGCTTTCAAGAAGCTCCATGGCCTCATCATGGGTTAGGAACCTCTGGTGGTAGGCCCCTTGGATATTGTAATCCAATCGATCAGCACAAAGATTTGGCAGAGAACATTCCAGTGCTGGAAAGAGCTCGCCTGTGGGCTCTATATCTTCTACTGAGATTCCGTATTTCTCCAAAATGTCTGCCACTCCCCTTTTCCGAAGAAATTGGCAATAGATCTGATTTTGGTAGTCTTTTTCCTGGTACTCTAGATTAAACATCCAATCGCCAACATGAGAAAAAATGGTGTGGGATACATCATGCAATAGTCCAGCAACTTGCTCCTTCAAAGAGCAACCTTTCGCCCGCAGAATGACAAATACCCCAAGAGAGTGGTCATAGCGGCTATATTCTTCCCGGTGGGTTGTATAGTAAGAAACGCCATATTGATGGATCTCTTTCAACCGTTGCATAGCTGGGCAATCAATTAGCTCGAGAAGTAAAGGCTCCTCCACCTCAATGGGACCATAGAAGGTATCGATCTCCCTAGAGAAAAGGGCGAGGGGCAAAAGGAGTATGGTAAATATAATTCGTCTCATCTAACTCACATCTTACCAGTTTGAAAGAAATATCGCATCTTGAAAACAAACAATCATTCCTATACGATTTGCCCCTATGGCTAATAAAATACAGAATTTCTTAATGCCCTTTTCGGGAAGATGGAGCATCGACCTTTTTTCAGGTTTGACTGTGGCTCTAGCGCTGATCCCAGAATCGATTGCCTTCTCTTTTGTGGCCAATGTAGAGCCCTTGGTGGGCCTTTGGTCAGCTTTTTTCATGTGCTTGCTTACGGCTCTATTTGGAGGGAGGCCAGGGATGATCTCTGGCGCCACAGGAGCCATGGCCATTGGCATCACCTCTCTAGTGGTTCAGTTTGGGGTGGAATACCTCTTTGCCACTGTGGTACTCACAGGGATATTTCAAATCTTAGTGGGTGTTTTCCGCCTAGGGAAACTCATCCGTATCTTGCCCAAACCCGTGATGGTAGGTTTTGTAAATGGCTTGGCTATTGTGATTTTCCTCGCCCAGCTGGAGCAATTTAAGATGCGAAGTGGCACTGAATCGGTCTGGCTTTCTGGCTCTGCCCTCTACATGATGATCGCCCTTGTCTTAATAGCCATGGCCATTATTTATTTCCTTCCAAAACTCACAACAAAGTTTCCTTCAGCCTTAGTTGCGATTTTATCCGTTTCGGCAATTGCCTATTTTTTCAATCTAAACACCCGAGTTGTAGATGACATGATGGGCGGAGGGTCTACTGCAGGCGGACTCCCCACCTTTGCATGGCTGACGGTCCCCTTAAACTTCACGACCTTAAAAATCATTGTCCCCTACGCCGTCACCCTCTGCATCATCGGACTCTCCGAATCTTTGATGACCCTATCACTGATCGATGAGATTACGAGAACTAGAGGACGTGCGAATAAAGAATGTGTCGCCCAAGGGATTGGAAATATCGTTTCTGGATTTTTTAAGGGGATGGGTGGTTGCGCCATGCTAGGACAAAGCATGATCAACATCAGCTCTGGCGGTAGAGGGAGACTCTCTGGCATTGTGGCTGGCAGCGCTCTTTTCTTGTTTATCCTTTTCTTCTGGCCTGTCATCAAATTGATTCCTCTTGCAGCCCTCGTTGGGGTAATGTTTATGGTGGTGATCAAAACATTTGAGTGGTCCACCTTCAAAATCCTTAGAAAAATCCCTAAAACAGATGCCTTTCTCATCATCGTAGTCACCTTGGTCACAGTCCTGACCGATTTGGCGATTGCTGTCGTAACAGGTATTGTAATTGCAGCTCTTGTTTTTGCTTGGGAGAGCGCAAAGAATATCTACGCTGAAAAAAAAGTGAACGAAGATGGAGCCAAAGAATACAAGCTTCATGGCCCCCTCTTCTTTGGGTCCATTTCCCATTTCAAGGAGCTCTTTGAAATTGATGCAGACCCCAAGGAGGTCATCATCGACTTTATGCACTCTCGGGTCACCGATCATTCTGCCATAGAAGCCATCGCCGTCATCTCCAAGCGCTACACAGAGCTCGGGAAAAATCTGCACTTGCGCCACCTCAGCCCAGAATGTAAAATCCTCCTCGGAAAAGCCGGCAACATGGTAGAGACCAACGTCCTCGAAGACCCCGACTACCACGTAGCCTCAAATAAATTAGGCTAAAACTTTTAGTGAGAATATACAGATTTCTAATTTGTTTTTTTCTACTGTGCATAAATGGTTTTTCTGAAGAGCTACGCTCCCTTTATCCCAAGATAGAACCTTACCGAGAGGGCTTCCTCTCTGTTGGAGAGGGACACTCCTTATACTGGGAAGAGAGTGGCAACCCAGATGGCCAGCCTATCCTCTTTCTCCATGGAGGACCAGGCATGGGAACACTCCCCTACCAACGCTCCTTTTTTGATCCAGAGCACTACCGCATTATTCTCTTCGACCAGCGAGGGTGTGGCAAAAGTACCCCCTTTGCTTGTTTGGAGAATAACACCACCTGGGATCTGGTGGAAGATATTGAAAAACTCCGCAAGCATCTGAACGTTGAAAAATGGACTCTCTTCGGGGGCTCCTGGGGAAGTACTTTAGCCCTCACCTACTCCATTTTGCACCCAGATTCAGTGGAGGGTTTAATTTTGCGAGGAATTTTCCTCTGCCGCCCCAAAGAAATTCGCTGGTATTATCAATTTGGCGCCCACCACCTGTTTCCCGATTTATGGGAGAATTATTGCGCCCCTATTCCCGTTGAAGAGCATGGGGACTTTGTAGGCGCCTATTATAAGCGCCTGTTATCTACCGACCCAGAGGTTAGGAAGCTAGCAGCCAAAGCTTGGTCTGGCTGGGAAGGAAGTACTTCTAAGCTTCATTTTGATCCAGAACTATTTGCCACTTTTTCAGCCGATCAAGCAGCAGATTCCATCGCTCGAATCGAATGTCACTATTTTGTCCACAATACATTTTTCGCAACGGATAATTGGATTCTAGAAAATGTGAATACAATCCGCCATATCCCCTGCGTCATTATCCAGGGACGCTATGACATCCCCTGCCCCATGGAGAGCGCTTGGGAGCTTCACCGAACCTGGCCAGAAGCGGAGTTTGAGATCATCCCCGATGCAGGGCACAACCCTTCTGAGCCTGGCATCATGGATGCACTGATCCGCGCGACAGATGGTTTTATACCCAAACCAGTTCAGGAAGGATAATACGGCGTGACGACAGCCCACACCCTATCGATTTTATTTTCTTTATTTAGACGCCAGATGCCGCAAACGCACCTATGACGCAATTCCCCTGATTTTTTTTCGATCGAGGTCGAATAAAAGGACACCGATATGTGATTGTCATCGCTCACCACAACCTTCTTAAAGTCTATAGTAGTATCTTCGTAATTTTCCTTTTGCCAGTGGGCTTGTTTCACTAAATCATTGTAGTCCATTTGGAGTTCGATCGGGCGTTTTTCATCGTCAGAGACGCTAATCGATTCTCTGAAGTCTTTGGCATAGTAATCATCAAATTTACTCAAATCGTTACTCTGCCAAATATTGTAGTACATTTCTTTGAAAAACTTTTCTAAGTCCATAATTATACTAATGCCCCCTGTGTTTCTTCTTTTTCTTTTTCTGCCTTACTTCAAATTGAGCGTCTTTACGTGCTTGCTTCTCTGTACTAGACAAGTGCTTTTTTTGCTTCTTCTTTTTCTCCAATTCCTCACGCATATAATCCTGCGCGAAGCTAGATGGTCTTGAAGTTTTTTTGAGTGTTTCCAATTCACGACGAACTTCCCTTTGTACACGTTTTGGGTTCATTCGTTTGATTTGAAGTGTAAAATTCTTTGGTGGACCGAAATTTAATTCCTGGTAGTGATTGCAAACAAATTCGTAAACCTCCGGATCTGTTGGTTCGTTACCAAAAATATACCTCGCTATTGAGTACCCTCCCTGATCAGTACGCTCAAAGGTACCTACCCAAAATCGCTCCTCAAAAAAAATGGTAGCTCGAATCGAGGGCGTTTCTTTCACGGGTATATTCTAGGGCGTTTCTTTGATTTTTACTGCGATGCTGCTTTCTGCATCAAGATTGGTCATGTCGAGTGTATAGACAAGTCCGTCCCCTTTGCCAAGCTCAACAGATTGGCCCACAAGCCACGCATCTGTTACCTCTTTCTCAAAGGGAGAAACTTCTATTGTAGTATCATTGTCGAGCTTGATCGTAGTCGCATTAAATCCCCGCTGGATACTGACGATTTTAGGGTAATACTTTTCTCGGTACCCCCTTTCTTTGTAGTTTCTCTGATTATGGCGGGCATCCATTAAATCCTCTGCTACATTCAGAAAATTGGTGATCGCAAGTTTTTGCGATTCAACTTGTGATTTAAGCTCTTTGATTTCTGCTAAAAGAGCCTCTTTCTCCTTATGCAATTCATCTAAATGATCGTGTTGCTTCTCAAGACTTGCAATTTTTTCCTGATACTGTTTCCGCTCTGCTTCATGGCCATTGTAGACCTCGATAATATGCTCTTGCTGCTCAGCCGTCAGAGAGTCATAGACTGTCTGCTCGATACCATAGACGACGACGGGCTTTTTATTTTTCCCAAAGAACCAACCTGCATAGGACTGAGATGAGATGAGCAAAATAAGCAAAATATGTCTTGAAACCGTCATAAGAACCTCTTTCCTTGTATTCTAAAGAATATTGGAATTATTGGAGAATGATTTTCCTTCGAAACCGCATGAGGTGAGGTGTTTCTTCAGAATTGCCTATGTCTAAATAGTCAAATGAAGTTTGCCAGCCAGGGATAGGGTAGAAATCTAATTGCTCCCAAAATGCGTCCAGTGATTGATAATCCTTCGGCTTCAAGGGATGGTTTTGATCACGGACAATTTCACAAAAAGAAATTTGGTCATATTTTTGCATTTCGACGACTAAATTTTCAAATATTTGTAACATCCTCGTTCCAATCCCCTGCCCCCTATAAGGGGCAAGTATAATCGCATCGGCTAAGTAGAATATTCCATCCGTAGAAACATTTTGACGTTGGTATTCCTCTTGTATCTGCTTCATCGATTCTGCCACAGGAAGTCCCATCACTACCCCCACAATTTTTTCGTACTCTTTCGCAAGTACGAGGAGAGAATCTTTTGTATCTGCAAAGGCTTTTAGATAATTATTTTCTGTTTTGATATCCCCATCGTAAAGATAGGGCCACTCGCGAAAAATTTTGATACGCAACTCTGCTACCTCATCGAGAAAAGGGAGGATATCTTTGTCCATGTGAGCAGTGATTTTTAACATGTGAACCTTTGACATGAGACTTGTCCCCAATAGGGATCATTTTCCACTGTTTCAGAAAAATTTCCGCTTGTATAGCTATCGATGGTCTTTCGCCAAAATTCCCTGGCAAGACCGGCCCCTTCTATCTGTCTAACCTGCCAATTACCAGGATAGAGGTCGAAAATCGCGCAAGCAAAGACTTTCCCTCTTCCTCGGCCCCTATAGACCGGGAGGATGTAAAATTCAGCGATGTCTGAAAAAGAACCCGCATTAGCCTTGATCGCAAAGCCGATCATTTTCCCATCTTCTTTCCAGTAAAAGCCCACATTGGGGGCTCTCCAGTCAGAGTCGAGTGGATATTTGCCCTCTGCATCGGGTGTTTTTCCTGTGATTTTAGCAAATTCTTTTTCATATTGCTGAACGAGTTCATTGAAAATAGAAGCATTTGTTTCGGTGATATTCTCTAACATCAAGACGCTCCTCTTCCTGCAATCCACCCTGTTGTCCAGGCATTTTGGAAGTTAAAACCTCCAGTGATTCCGTCGATGTCTAAAATCTCTCCGCAGAAGTAGAGACCTTCACAACATTTGCTCTGCATCGTTTTGAATTGCACTTCAGTCAAGGTCACTCCTCCACAGGTCACAAATTCTTCTTTATTTGTGGTTTTGCCCTTAACCTGAAAAGTGTCCTTTTTTAAAAGGTTGCATAATTTTTTGGTAGCTGATTTTCCAATTGAGTGGAGCGGACTATCCACTGCAAGTCCAGCTCTTTGATAGAGGTTGTGTAGCAAGCTTTTAGGGAGTGAAAAGGGCCGGATGTTGCCCAGATGTTTGGTAGAGTGAGTTTTTCGAATGGTTTCAAATTGTGCTATGGGTTCAATCTCTGGCAACCAGTCAATTTCCAGTAGAACTTCATAGTTTTTTTCTGCAAGATAGCGTGCGCCAAAAGCAGATAGTTTCAAGGCAGCCGGGCCACTAAAGCCCCAGTGGGTGACTAGCAAAGGCCCCGTTTGACTTAGCTTGCTCCCCTGTATCTTAAGAGCTACCGTATCTGCGGAAACTCCTGCTAAAGACTTAAGGGGGAACTCTGGGACGTTGAAGGTAAAAAGAGAAGGAACTAAGGGTTGTACCGTATGTCCTAGATCTCTTGCAATATCGTGCCCCATCCGATTGCTTCCAGTAGCTAGGATCAATCGATTTGCTACGAGGGAGTCTTTGCCTTCGATCTCTACCTCAAAACCTTCTTCGTTTTTTCGGATGGCTGTGATTTTTTGTACTGTTTGAATTTTAACACCCAAACTGCGGGCCTGCTGCATCATGCAGTCGATGATGGTTTCTGAGCGATCTGATGTGGGAAACATCCGCCCATCTTTTTCTGTTTTGAGGTCTACTCCCCGCTTTTTGAACCACTCGACGGTGTCTTTTGGTTGGAATCGATGAAATGGCCCCAGAAGCTCCTTGCTTCCTCTTGGATAGTTTTGAACGAGCTCTTTGGGGTCAAAACAGGCATGCGTCACATTGCACCGCCCGCCTCCAGAAATGCGTACTTTGGTGAGGAGTTTTGCGCTCCTTTCAAGGATCAAGACTTCAGTGTCTTGGTATGCTTCTTTAGCAGAAAGAGCGGCAAAAAAACCGGCAGCGCCCCCTCCTATAACAACAATTCTTTGCATATAACCAAACCAATTCAAAACTTGACTCTAAGCGTTGTCGGCTTTTCGCTGATGAAAAATTTGAGGAGCCCCCTTGCCCAAACCCAAGTTTTGAATTGGTTTGGGTATATAAAAAAACTGCCACTCGCTTTCACGAGGGGCAGCTTACTTTCCGTTTTGTAGAAAATCAGAAATTAGTAACGACGTCCGCCGCCGCCACCGCCGCGTCCTGCGCGATCAGTTTGGGGACGAGCTTCGTTGACTGTGAGCTTTCGCCCTGAAATTTCATTTCCATCAAGCGCATCGATAGCAGCTTGCGCTTGCTCTTCGTTTGCCATTTCTACAAAGCCAAAACCTTTTGAGCGGCCACTGTCTCTGTCCATGATTACCTGTGCTGACTCTACATCACCATAGGCTTGAAATGTTTCTTTAAGTTCTTCATTTCCTAGATCGTAAGAGATATTTCCTACGTATAATTTCTTGCTATTGGCCACTTTGGCTCTCCTAAAAAAAGGCGCTTTGTAGCGGCACTCTGGCCACCTTGCGCGCATTAAAAATATTCATTACCTATTCTGAAGGTAATATCGAATCCATTATACAATAGAGAATTTATTCCAGCCAGCAAAAGTTTTCCGAACTTTTCTTAGGAAAACTCCCTTCTAGAAATTATAAGATATCTTTAAATCCATGAAAGTTGCTATCATGAGCGGATTAGAAAAATAAAAACCTAGAGATCTAATGACTTTTGAAAATCTAAGTATACATCCAAAAATTTTGAAAGCAGTTACTGAGGCGGGTTACACCGAACCTACCCAGATTCAGCTGAAGGCCATACCCAAAGTATTGAAGGGTTTTGACATCCGAGCCTCTGCACAAACAGGCACGGGTAAGACAGCTGCTTTTCTTCTGCCGGCCCTCACCCGTTTGGCTGCCCCTCCTGCTACTCCCGGCAAGGGCCCTCGTTTGCTCATTCTCGTGCCGACAAGAGAGCTTGCAATGCAGATTGCCGATCAAGCAGATAAATATAGTAAATACTTGGATCGAGTGAAAACAGTTTGCCTCTTCGGTGGCGTCCCCTACCACTCCCAAGAAAGAAAGCTCGCACGCCCTCACGATATTATCATTGCTACCCCCGGACGATTAATTGATTTTCTAGAGAAGCGGAAGGTAAACCTCAGCCGCGTAGAAGTCCTCGTTCTCGATGAGGCAGATCGGATGCTCGATATGGGTTTCACAGAACCTGTCGAAGATATTGTTGCCAGAACACCAGATTCAAGACAAACCTTGCTCTTTTCTGCTACTTTGCGAGGCAATATACTCAAACTTTCTGAAAAACTCATGAACAAGCCTATGGAGATTGTTGTCCATGCAGAAAAAGAAAAGCATGAGAACATCAATCAAAAACTTCACTATGTAGATGATCTCAACCACAAAAACCGTCTTCTGGACCACATTTTAATCCAAGAAGGGATGGGCGACACAATCATATTTACCGCTACCAAACGGCATGCAGGTCAGCTCGTAGAAGAGCTTCGTGACAAGGGGCACAAAGCTTCTGCTCTTCATGGGGACATGAACCAAAGACAGCGCACACGCACAATTGCCCAGCTGCGTGAAGGGAAAATCAAAATTGTCGTAGCAACAGACGTTGCAGCACGCGGGATCGATGTCAATACAATCACCCATGTGATCAATTTCGATCTGCCCAACAACTCAGAAGACTACGTCCACAGAATCGGCCGCACAGGTAGAGCCGGGGCTACAGGTACCGCCCTCTCATTCGCATCAGGTCGAGATTCTCATCTAGTAAAAGACATTGAAAAATTCACCGGCCAAAAGATTGACGTCGCTGTCATCTCAGGCCTCGAGCCCAGCCAGAAGAAACCAGGGTCTCGACCTCCTCGCAAAGGAGCAAAGCGTCCATTTAAGCCGGGCGGAAAAAAACTCTCTTTCTCAGGCAAGTTCAAGCCTCGCAAAGGCCCCGGCAACAAAACCCAAGGCCCAAAAAACTTTAAGTCGGGTCCTAAAAAGACAAAAGGCAGACCAAATCACAAGAGGAAAGCGAGCGTCTAGCTTCTGATTCCAACCTCATCTACCAAAAAGCCTGTATGTAACCATACGGGTTTTTTTTGTAAGTAATCAAAGAACACTAAAAGGGATCGTAATGCTTAGAGCCATGATGGTGATGAGCGAGAAGATGAACATCTTACGTGCCCACTTGGAGTCGTTTTTGGCGGTAAAGCCTGTAATTGCAAGGGCTATCCAGGCAAGACCCAGGGTGGCAGCGACGATGAGGTAAGCAAGCCCTGTATAGTTAAAGAATGTGAGCAGGAGCGATACAGCCGCAAAAGCGATCGTGTAGAGGAGCATCTGTATTTTTGTATTAGGAATGCCTCGAATGAGCGGGACAACGGGGATGGAGGCGGCGTCGTAGTCGTTTTTTCGATAGATGGCAATGGCAAAGAAATGGGGCATCTGCCAGAGGACGATCATCGCAAAGAGAATATAAGCGCCAAGGTCCAGTTGATTGGAGACGGCGCAGTAGCCGACAACGGGAGGGACTGCCCCTGCAACACTCCCAATGAGCGTTCCGTGGACGGTATGGTACTTTGAGAAGCTATAGATGGTCACATAGACCAAGAAACCGAAGAGAGCAACTGAAAGGGTGAGCCAGTTCGTTAGATAGGCTAGAGCCCCTGTTCCAGCAAGCCCAAGGCCTATGGCGAAGAGGGCAGCACTTCTTGTGGTGATGGCTCCCGTCACGAGAGGGCGATTCTGAGTCCGCTTCATTTTCTTATCAGATACTCTGTCAATTAGGTTATTGCAGACGCAAGACGAGGCGATGAGGAGGCCAAGCCCCAAAAGGGTTGCCAAAAAGAGGAGGAAAGAAAAGTTTCCTTTTGAGGCGAGGGCAAATCCACCAGCTGTCGTGATCAGATTACCCATGATGATGCCAGGCTTAGTAAGCAAGCTATAATTTTTCGCCGAGTAGGAATAAGAGGGACTTGTCATTTGCCACCAGGAAGCATCGTGTTATAGTCAAGGTTGTTCATGATCCAAACCGAACCAACGACCACTATCAAGATGATGAGCGCTGTAAAGAGAAAAGAAATCAGATGCCACCTTGGCTTTTCTCCCATTCCAACATGGAGAAAGAAGAAGATCTGCAGAAGAGCTGACAATCCTGCTAAAATTAATACAGTCCATGTGAGGGCTGACTCGGTCAGATGGTAATGGACTACGATCCGGTAGGCTGATGCCATCAGAACAAGTGCCGAAATCAATCCAAGATAAAGAGGTTTGGTGCTGACATTCCAGCCGTGACGGGGATCGATCATACAGGTTTCCCTCCGAGTAAATAGACTATTGAAAAGACGAAAACCCAAACGATTGCCAAAAACTGCCAAAACATTCTAAGGCAGGTTATTCTACGAATCGTGACATGTGAAAACTCCCCTTTAAGAAGAGGCACTGCATAAAGGAGAGACCAGAGAAGGGCAAACAGAACATGAACCCCGTGCGTACCCACTAAAGAAAAATAAGCTGATAGAAAGGCACTTCGATCCCAGCCATTTCCGCTAGCAAGGAGTCTGGAGAATTCGGAAAACTCCATTCCCATGAAGGCAAGCCCTAAAAGGAAAGTAATAAAAAGCCAAATGAGCGTTGCTTTTTTTTCCTTACGATGAGTAAACGCCCCCGCCATTCCAGCAGTAAAGCTACATAAAAATATGATTGTGGTTTGCAAAAGAACAGAAGGAAGGTGAAATAGTTCTCTAGCTGGAGGGCCTCCAAACGTTTTATTATGCAAAACAATATAGGCAGCAAAAAGAGTAGCAAATAAAAGAAAATCTGTTAGGAGCCAAACCCAAAAACCAAATATGGTACGGGAGTAGCTATCTCTGTGCGTGTCGGGAAAACTTTCTTTTGTAGTCATACGTTTTGCCTCGCACTTTCTATTTTTTCCACTTCTTCTACGGGTACATAATACTCAGTTTCTTTTACAAAGAGACGGCAGACAAGTGTAGCAATCAGAGCTATGGTACTGGCAATTGCAAGCCACCACATATACCAAATCAGCCCAAAGGTGAGTGTAAAACTAAAAAGCCCCACAAAGACACCGACCGAGGAATTTTTAGGCATATGAATAGGGTGGTACTCTTTTTTTGCCTCTGTCTTATTCTGTTTCATCTCCCAAAACGCATCTCGCGAGTGAACCTCAGGTGTATTAGCAAAATTGTAGTAAGGAGGTGGAGAAGATGTGCTCCATTCAAGGCTCCGTCCGTTCCAAGGATCACCCGTGGTATCTCTATTTTCGTTTCTCTGCTTAAAGCTGACAATCACCTGCAGTACTTGGAAGCAAACACCTGCAAAGATGATCAGGGCCCCAATTCCAGCTACGATAAACAGGGGTTGCCATCCCGGCACATCGTAATGGTTAAGTCTTCTGGTCGCCCCCATAAAACCCAAAATATATAATGGAAGGAAGGCAACAAAGAATCCGATAAACCAACACCAGAAAGCATACTTCCCAATTTTCTCATTAAGTTTGAATCCCATAAACTTTGGGAACCAAAAAGTATACGCAGCAAAAAATGCATATACAACGCCGCCAATGATCACGTTGTGAAAGTGAGCTACGAGGAAAAGGCTATTGTGAACTTGGAAATCGGCCCCGGGAATAGACATCAAAACGCCAGTGGCACCTCCAATCACAAACGTAGCGACAAAGCCAATAAACCAATACATGGGCGTTGCCAGCTTAAGCCGCCCCCTGTACATCGTAAACAGCCAGTTGAATACTTTAACCCCAGTTGGGACAGCAATGACCATCGTCATGATCCCAAAGAAAGCATTCACAGTAGGACCTGCCCCCATAGTGAAAAAGTGGTGGAGCCAAACAATAAATGAGAGGAAGGCAATCGCAACGAGTGCCCAAACCATCGAAGTGTAGCCAAAGAGGCGCTTCTGAGAGAACACTGGAACAATTTCGGAAAAAATACCAAAAGCCGGCAGAATCAATATGTAGACTTCAGGGTGGCCCCACGCCCAGAAGAAGTTGATATACATCATCGGATTTCCACCTCTCTCAGCGGTGAAAATATTCGTGTCAAGCAGGCGGTCTGTTGAAAGCATTGCCAAGTTTCCAGTCAGGATTGGAAAAGCGAAAACGACTAAAATGACCATCACCAAAGTTGCCCAAACAAAAATCGGCATTCTCATGAGCGTCATTCCACGACACCGCATTTTTAAAATCGTCACAAGGAAGTTCACTCCCGAGAGCAAACTTCCCGCTCCCGAAAGCTGTATACTCCACAGCCAATAGTCGACTCCAACGCCAGGGTTGTACTTGATTCCAGCCAGAGGAGGATAGGCTGCCCAGCCGGTACCTGCATAGACACCAATTACAAGGGAAACAAGGATATACATGGACCCGCTGGCAAACAGCCAAAAACTGATATTGTTGAGCAATGGAAAGGCCACATCACGCGCGCCAATTTGAAGCGGCAAGATCAAGTTAATTACCCCGAACATCACCCCCATGCCAACGAACAATATCATGGTAACGCCATGGGCAGTAAAGATCTGCTGAAAGTGCTCAGCCCCTAGATAACCTGTAGAATCACCGTAGGCAAAAGCTTGTTGCGCACGCATCATGAGCGCATCGATTAAGCCTTTAAAAAGCATAATGAAGGAGACGACCAGGTACATGATCCCAATCTTCTTATGGTCGACAGATGTGAACCACTCCTTCCAGAGGTAGGTCCATTTTTTGTAATAGGTAATGATTGCGACAACTGCGATCAGACCTAGGAACATCGAGGCTCCTGCCATGTACTCGATCCAATCGTGCTTTAATGCTTCTGCAGTGAGTCTTCCTAGCATATTAACTTCCATTTCCTTCTTGCGGGGGGATCGTGTACTGATCTATGATTTGGTCGAAAAGATTGTCCTGTCCAAGCCTGTAATACGATACAGGATTGTTTTCACTTGGCTCTACAAGCTCCTTATAAGAACTCCAGTTAAGGGGAACTCCTGTGCTGCGGACTTTCTGGATCCACTGATCAAACTCTTTTTCTGTGCTTGCTCTGGCAACAAAATGCATCCCAGCAAAACCTTTGCCACTGAAGTTGGCCGATTGGCCTCTGAAATCCCCTGTCTCATTCGCCATAAGATGCAGTTTTGTCCGCATCGCAGGCATCGCATAAATTTGACCGCCCAGCTGGGGAATCCAAAAAGAGTTCATGGGAGCATCTGCCGAAATTTGAAAGTTTATCGGTCTCTTTTCAGGGAACTGGACAAAATTGACCGAAGCCATCCCCTGCTCTGGATAGATAAAGAGCCACTTCCACTCCAGAGCCACTACCTGAATTGTTAGAGGCTTACCCTCCACATCGAGCGGCTTAAACGGGTCGAGCTCATGACTCGATCGCCAAGTAATAATCGCCATGACGATAATGATGAGAAATGGGACACCCCACCAGCAAAATTCTGCGATATAATTGTGTTCCCAGTTAGGCTCGTGTCTCGATTCTTTTCCCTCACGGTATTTCCATGTGAAGTAGACAACGAAAACGAAAACAGGAATGACTACAATGAGCATTAAAAGAGAAGCTGTGATGATCAGCTTCTTTTCTTTTATCCCAATGATCCCTTTGGGCTCTAAAACAGGGAAATTGTGCCCGCTGAGATACATCACAGAGAGAATCCCTGCGCCGAGGATCAACAAGATGATAAGAGCAATTCGGTACTTTTTCATATCAATTTTTTTCTACACTAGGTAGTTCCAATTGTCCAGAAAAAATTTATCCTATACGTTTGAAAAATTGAATTTCCCTTTCGTGCTTTTCGGCCGCGCTTCTCGTGTTAAAAGTTCCCAAATTTCTCCGCTTACCCGTCTTAGGATTAATTTTTCTTGAGTAGAGGCGATATTTACCTGACGGCAGCTTTCGAATCATTGCAATCCTCCAATTTCAGGATATAAAATTTCGTATAGCATTTTTTTTGAATAATTGGCATGATTTGCAAAAAAATACGTATGATAAAAAGATCACTTTTCACAGTCATTGCATCGTTGTGTTGTCCCCTGTATGCAATCGTTGTCCCTTCCACTTCTGCAGGTGTGGTAGAGCGGCAGATCGAGAGCGAATACGACGTCAGTAGAATCCCACCAGAAAAAGAAGTTCCTCTCCTCGAAGTAGATATCCCAGAAAAAACCTATTCTCTTTCCGATGGAGTAAAGGTGCGCATTTGCCACTTGGAGCTCCAAGACAACACACTATTGTCTGAATGCGAAATCAATGCGATTTTTGCCCCTTACGAAAACCAGGATCTATCGATGGGGCAGATTCACACGCTGTGTTTAGATATCCAAAATGCCTATGTGCAAAAAGGGTATATTTTAGCCAGAACCTACTGCCCCGAGCAAACCATTGAAAACTGCACGCTGCAAATCAGGGTCTTACAAGGGGTGTTGAATCGGGTATATGCGCACTGCAATCAATACTATAAATCGTGCTTTGTGGAAAACTACTTTGCCCATTTGGAATGTCAACCAATTCACTATGCAGAAATCCTCAAAGCGCTGTTCCTTCTCAATGAAAATATGAAGTTAGAAGCAGGCGCTATCTTTACTAAAGGTGATGAAGTGGGCACTGTGGATCTCATCATCGAAGTCAACGACCAACGCCCGATCAATTTCGGAATCAACGCCAACAACTACGGAACGGACTTAAATACCCGTTGGAGGACTGGCGCTCGATTAGATTATGGCAATCTCATTTCTAATGGAGATACCCTCTCTGCAACTCAGGTTGTTGGGAGTCCAATCAATGGCCTCTTGTTCACAAACATAGAATATAGGACTCCTCTTAATTATCGGGGGGCCTACCTATATGGAGCATACCTCTACTCTTTTTTTAAGGTGAGTGAGCTTACCTCTTTAAGGCTCAAAGGTCGTACAGATATCGGCACGATCCGATACGAACAGGCCCTGCAACGAACCCGCTATCTGAACACAGACGCCTTTGTTGAATTCGATGTCAAAAGAGTCGAAAACTTTGCTCAAGGGTCGACCTCTTCCCTAGATAAACTTCGCGTTCTTATCATGGGTTATTCTGCAGATTATACAGACTCTTTCCGGGGCAGAACCATCACCAAACCGGAGGGGCATATTGGTATTCCCAATTTTCTTTGGGGATCTCCTTCTAAAAGTGGAAGATCAAGCCGCAAGGGAGCTGGGGGTGAATTTGTCTATCTAGCCCTTGATGCCACGCGAATCCAAGGGCTTGTGTACGACAGTTTTTATCTTTTGCATGGCCACGGGCAATATTCTTTTTACAAATTGCCACTGGCAGAGCAAATCTATATTGGCGGAGTGGATACAGTTCGGGGTTATGAGCCAGCCATTCTGCTAGGCGACAGCGGGTATTATATTAATAATGAAATCAGAACACCAATACCTTTTATTGCAGACTATTGCGTGCCTATGTTAAATAAAAACTGGAAGGACTTTATTCATTTAGTGGGTTTTCTAGACCTTGGGCAAGTGTTTTTGAAGGGGGGCTCGACCTTTAATCAAGAGAGCTCTGGCTTTTTATTGGGGACTGGCGTTGGCCTAAGAACTTATGGGCCCTGGGGTTTTGAAACAGCCTTAGACGTAAGTTTTCCTCTAACTGAAAAATTTAAAACTCAGTCCCCCTTTGTTTATTTTAAGGTGAGCTGGAATATTTTATGAGATTAAAGGCCTTTTGGTATCTATTGCTAATCCCCGCTGTTGCTTTTGCCCTCCCTAGCGGCCAAAAAGTTACCTCAGGTGATGCGTCTTTCGATTCTTCAAAGCCCGACACGATGATCGTCCATGCACCACACCGCTCAATTATTGAGTATAAACAATTTAACCTCGCAGAACACGAAACCGTCCAATTTATCCAGCCCGATTCCTCTTCAACCGTCCTAAACCGAGTTGTGGGCTCAGACCCCTCTTCCATTCATGGGCAGCTCAAGGCAAACGGCAAACTATTTTTGGTCAACCCAAACGGCATTTATTTTGGACCAAATGCACAAGTCAATGTAGGCTCACTTGTTGCTTCTACCTTAGACATTGCAAACCAAAACTTCTTGAAAGACGATTTTGACTTTCATTTGGACCCTACAGGAAATAAAGGTGAAATCACCAACCATGGAAACATTGCAGCTACCGCTGAAGGAGCTATCGTTTTTCTAGCTCCCACCGTCCGCAACACAGGAGTCATCCGAGCCAAAGCAGGCAAGGTCTTATTCGGAAGCGGGGAAAAGGCTACTTTAGATTTTTCCGGGGATGGGCTCATTCGATTCTCGGTAGAAGGGGATCTTGAAAATGCTGTGATTGAGCATCTTGGAACGATCGACACAGAAAATGGCGATGTACACCTTCGCATGAATGTAGCAGGTAAAGCCATATCAGATGTGGTCAATTCTGACAACATCTTAGAGGGTGAGAAGCTCGTTGAGGAAAATGGGTGCATCCGGATCCTCTCAAGCAGCACGATAACAGCTAAAAACCTCACTATAGAGGGGGAAAAGGTCCAGCACGAAGGGACCATCCAAACCCAAGCGGACCTCTCTATTGTCGCAAATGATAAAGTTTCGATTCTCGAAAATAATGGCGCTCCCTGTATTCTCCAATCTGGCAAAAATTTCAAAGTTCAAGCAGAAAATATAGAGCTAGTGGCTTTTCAACCAGACTCAAAGATTATGAGTGGCCACGATATGATTTGGGTAAGTCCAAACCCCATTTCGGCAGACGCTCACTTCGTTTGCGGTCATGATTTCGCTTTTTTGCGCCCTGATGGATCTGAAGGTGATTTTCAAAGCTTTTATGACCCGATTATCAGCGCCACCTCTTCTGTCCGTTTCAATGCCTACACAGGTGTTTCTTTAAAAGTAGAATCTTTGAACAGAATTCGGATTACTGGGGCAGTAAATATCACTGGGCCAGATCTGACTGCCCCGGCTGGAGATTCTGACAGTGCTACCCTACAAAACACCGCATGTTTGATCCTCAGATCAGGCCTTCCTGCCTTAGAAGGGTTTGGAGCGCCTGTGCCGCCTAATCAATCCATTGGAAGCACCACTTTCCGTTCACAAACTCAAACGCAGAATCGCATTCAACTACGTGGAGGTTCAATCACTACAGCCGGCGGCCCTGTCATCCTTGCCGATGGAGGCAATAATACACGTGTGATTATCCCCCTCGTCATTAATACATCCGGTGGTGATGTCACCTTCACAGGAAGAATCAACTCCCAAGGCGGCGCTCGCGACCTCACCATAAATGCTGGTACTGGGACAATTACTTGTAATGGAGTCATCGGTGATGTCAACCAATTTGGAAACTTAACCTTTGATGCTGCCAACATCAATCTCAATGATATTGGGGATACCAGTCAAGGGGCGAACGGGATTACACAAATCACAGCAACTAACAACATCACGTTTTCAGGGTCAAACTATCGGATCAACTCTCAAACCTATACTGCCAATAACTTCATAATGGATGCAGGCACGGCTACCTCTTTCATATCCTCTGGCGACCCCATTACCTTTGCTGGTGGAACCGTTCAGCTGTCCAATAACACCGATCTTTCTGTGTCCACTGCAAATGGAATCATTTCCTTAGGAGATGTTACGGCCACGAGCCTAGAAAATATCACTTTAAATGCCTTGGGTGCTGACGTTACTTTAGGAGCTGTCGGCTCCTCTCTTGGCGAAGTAAATTCTACTTCAATCACAGGGAACAACCTCATTTTACAAGGGGAAATTTTTACAGAATCTATCACTCTTAATCCAGGTTTATCCCATTCTATTCTTTTAAATGGTGGCATCCACACTAATGATAGTGCGATTGCCTTTTCTCGACCTGTAGTCCTGCAAGGTGCCACCCAAATAGATAGTGGGCCGGGGACAGGCAATATCTCTTTTTCAGATACTGTCAACGGGTCATTTGATCTTACTTTAACTGGGGGCATGGGCAATATCACCCTTTCAAGCGCTGCAGGAGCTATTAGCCGACTTGGCACCCTTCACATCACCGCTGCGCAAAATATCAACACAGTAGACCTAACCGTTGCAAGCTTATTGCAGAGTAATAGCTCAGGCACAGCCACCTACACAGGGTTGATCGATACAAACACACCAGCTGGGATCGACTGGACTGGAACAAATTTCATCCGCTCAGGAGCGATTAACACTACTAATTCTGGACCATTTACTATCACTAATTCGGGTACACTCACTGTAAACGCTGGATCGACCACAACACTGGATGGACCCTATTTACAGAATGGCAGTGGCCCGGTCAACTTCACAGGAGACTTCACTACAACAAGTGGCAACATCACCTTTACAAGCCCAGTGACAGCTGTTGGCAACCTCACCTTCAATACGGGGACGGGACCTGGTAACTTAACTTTTTTAAGTACGGTCGAAGGGACAACAACAGGAGTTGAAAACATAACGATAACCTCTGGCACAGGAAATGTCGTCTTCTCTAACACTGTAGGGGCTACAACAAGACTGGGCCCCATCCAAATTAATAATGCCACAAACGTCACTACCAAGGCAATCACCTCAGCTTCTTTCATTCAGGGTGGAGGACTAGGAGCGACAACCTTCAACGGCCCTATAAACACAAATACCGCTACCGGCATCCAGATCAATGGCAATGCAATCAATATCAATGACACAATCACAACGACAAGCGGGGGTGTTACTCTCACCAACAGCGCTTTAGCGACGATTGCAGCCGGGGCAAATATGAATCTCGATGGAGCTTTTATCCAAAACGGTTCTGGGAATGTTTCTACTCAAGCAGACATCACTACCTCCAACCAAAACATAACGATCACCAGCCCCCTCACCTTAGCTGACAATGTGGCTCTTAGCACATCTGCCGGAGCTGGCAACATCTTATTTTTAGATACCATCGATGGAGCTCATGACCTCACACTCGATGCAGGTGCGGGCAACATCACCTTTACCAATGCCGTTGGTAATACAACTCGACTCGCAGCGTTGCAGATTAACGGAGTACAAGATCTGCTAGCTGGCGCTCTTACCCTAGGATCTTTCGTACAAACAGCCGGATCTGGCACCAGCAGCTTCAACGGACCTATCAACACCAATGCCGCTGAAGGAATCAACTGGACGGGAACAAACTTTACTCGAACTGATTCGATTGTTACGACTAACTCAGGCCCTTTAGTTGTTAATAATTCTGGGACGCTAGATGTCACCTCGGCCCTCTCCACCACCCTAGACGGTTTTTATAATCAAACTGGCACAGGCCCTGTATTAATTAGTGGTTCTATGACAACCACAAATGATGACATTACTTTCGCAGGCCCAGTAACACTTACCAACACCCTTACTTTAAATAGTGGTGTGGGAGCGGGATCGATCAACTTCAATAACACGGTAAATGCAACTACTGCGAATGTGGAAAATCTCACATTGATTGCTGGCACAGGCGATGTGGCCCTTAACGCCCCTGTAGGAGACTCTACCGCCCTTGGCACGGTGCAAGTCACAAGCGCGAGCAACGTCACCTTAGCCGCTCTTACTGCCAACAACCTTACTCAGGTAGCCGGTAGTGGGACCACTACACTAAACGGTGCGATCAACACCAATGGCATCTCACTTACTGGCAGCGCTTTTACGATCAATAACAATATAACAACGGCACTTGGTGGAGCGCTCACGATTAACAACTCATCTCTACTCACCCTTTTTCCTACTGCTAACCTTTTTCTCGACGGGATATTTGTCCAATCGGGCTCTGGCGCGGTAAATATGAGTGACAGTTTACTTACCTCCAATGATGACATTACCTTTGCAGGCGCCATTACGTTGATGGGAGATTCTAGTGTCAATTCAGGCTCTGGAAGTGGAGACATTCTCTTTAATAGCACAATTGATGGAGCATTTGACCTAACCGTAAATGCAGGGGCCGGAGACATCACATTTGCTGATGTCGTCGGGAGCACGACCCGATTAGGTACTCTGCAAATCAATGGAGCAACTAACATAACGTCTGGCGCCATTGCGGCAGGAGAGATTTCCTGCTCTTCTATCCTTGGAACAGCTTCGTTCAATGGAGCCCTCGACACAAACACTGCTGCTGGCATAGATATTAGCGGTAACCTAATCAATTTTAATTCCCCAATCACAACCACAAATGGCGGAGAATTCTCCCTTTCCAATCTAAGCCTAGCAACTCTTTCTGCCGCCGCAGACATGAACCTCACCGGCCCTTTTATTCAAAATGGACCTGGAAATATCTCTACAGCGGCAGACATCACGACGACAAACCAAAACATCTCCTTTGCATCCCCAGTTACCTTAACAGGAAACCTCTCTTTAGATACTGGCCTAGCAGCTGGAAATATCCTCTTTTCAAGTGAGATCAATGGGGGCTTTGATCTGACATTGGCCAGCGGCACGGGCAACACCACTATATCTAGTGCTGTTGGCGGAGTCACCCGCCTAGGCACTCTCCAGATCGATAGTGTTCAAGATTTTTCTGCCCAAGCGCTGACTGTCGGCTCTATCATGCAAAACGCAGGGGCCGGAACTAGCTCCTATAACGGCCCCATCGACACCAATGGTGTTGGAGGGATCAATTGGACAGGAAACAACTTCAATCGATTTGATACGGTCGTCACAACAAACACTGGCCCCTTCATTATCAATAACTCAGGCACTCTAAATGTGGTTTCGGGAATCTCCACAACTCTCGATGGTTTCTACAACCAGACAGGATCAGGAAACGTTTTCTTCAGTGGCTCCATGACGACCACTAATGACGACATCTCTTTTAACGGCCCTGTAAACTTAACCGGAGCTCTAACATTAAACAGCGGCACTGGCGCTGGAAACATCATATTCAATAACACCGTCAACGGCACAACAGCAGGAGCAGAAAACCTGACTTTGATCGCTGGCACAGGAAATATCACCCTCAATGCAACTGTGGGGGGCACTACCCGCTTGGGAATCGTTGATGTGCAGTCTGCAACAAATGTAGAATTTAATGCATTCAACACAAATGCCATCATCCAATCGGCTGGCACAGGAACCACAACTTTTAATGGTGTGGGCAATACCAATACTGCCACCGGAATAGATTTAACCGGCTCGGCATTCACCATCAACGCTCCACTCAGCACAACAAACAGCGGACCTGTACTCATTAACAATGGCTCAACTTTGACGATGGGAGTAAACGGAGATATCCAGTCCGCTGCAAGCTTTTCTCAAACAGGTGCAGGAACCATTTCAACTGCAGGGGATATCACCACAACCAATGCCAATCTTGTTTTTCAAAACCCCATCACCTTAACAGGCGACGTTGCATTAGACACAGGGGCGGGGGCAGGAAATATCACCTTAAATGACACCGTAAATGGCCCGTTTTGTCTCTCGACAACTTCTGGAGCAGGCTCGGTAAATTTCAACGGAGCTGTTGGCAATATCACTCCCCTTGACTGCATGGATATTACTGGAGCCATCATTGTCCAGAATGTTCCATTTACGACCACTGGAACCGTTGACCTCACAGGATTTGTCCACGTAGGGGCAAATATCACCACAAGTGGAAGTGACATCACAATTACGGGAAATGTTCTAAGAAATACTACTAATACCTTGGAGATTTCAACGGGGGCTGGTACTGGTGATATTACCATCACCGGCACCGTCAATTCCGATGGAGCGGGAAGAGATCTCACTCTCACTGCTGGCACAGGATCCGTAACTGTGGGAGGAACAATCGGAGGAGCTGTAGCCCTTAATGATCTTTCCATCTCTGGTAATATCATCGACTTGGCCGATATTGGAAGCGCGGGTCTGGGAGTTGTAAATACGCTGACACTCAATGCTACTGACACCATCGAATACAACGGAACAAACTACAGCGCAAATACACAGAGCCACACAGCGACAAACTTCTTTGATGTGAATGCCACCTCCCCTGTGACGTTCACATCGACAAACACCGATATTGTCTTCAATACTGGAGTGATCCGTTTACTTGATGGCAATACCGATTTGAACATGAATTCCAATGGGGGAAATATTACAATCGATGATCTTTTGGCCAGCCTTCAGCAGGATGTCACAATCAATGCAAGTACCGGAACTGTGACTGTTGCCCAGATGGGGACAAATCCAGGAGATCTTGATATTGTTACGCTGACCGGAGATGTCGTCAATCACCCCGACCCTATTTTTGCCAACTCATTGATTATCAATTCAGCATCTGTCACAACGCTCAGTGCTGATTTCTTCTCTGCTTCTCCTATTATCTTTAACGAAGACGTCGTAATAGCAAACACCCCTCTTACCATATCTACTTGCCCAGGAGGCGCCGATATCACCTTCAATGGCCGCATAGATGCCGACCTCACTTCAAATACCAGAAACCTTATCATCGATGCCTGTGGAGGTAATATTGTCTTCAACGGCCCTGTAGGTTCTGTCGAAAGGCTCACCTCTCTAACAATCCAAAATTTCAATAATTTAGATGCCAACAACACTATTACTGTAGGCGCTTTGACTCAAACAAATGGGACGGGCACGAGCACCTATGCAGGGGCAATCAACACTAATGCGATTGGAGGGATAAGTTGGCAAGGGAACATCATCAATCGCAATGGGGCCATCACCACAACAAATGGTGGAACTTTTACCATCAATAATTCTGGGCTACTCGTCATATCGGGGGGCACGGCAACCTCGCTAGATGGGGCTTACTCACAGACTGGAACTGGACCTGTTCAGTTTGGTGGAAGCATGCTCACCTCAAACGATTCGATAAGCTTCAATAGCCCCGTTACTCTGACAGGAGCCGTTTCATTAAACACCGGAGCCGGTGCTGGCGATATCACATTTTCCGATACCATTAATGGTGCACATGATCTGATATTAACATCTGGCACTGGTACCATTACCCTAACTGGCGCGGTGGGCAATACCACTCGGATCGGAACTCTTACCATCGACAGTGTAGCCACCCTTAACGCAAACGAGATCACATCAAATTCAATAGTACAAAACAGCGGCACTGTTGCATCAACCTTCAACGGTCCAATCAATACAAACGGTCCCAATGGCGTAGCCCTCACAGCAGCAACTCTTACAATCAACGATACAGTTACTACAACCGGTACTGGCGGCGTTACCCTCACCCACACTGGGCTCCTTACTCTTGGAGCGAATGGAGACATCATTACAAGTGGTCCGTTTCTTCAATCCGGCGGAGGAACAATAACTACATCTGGAGACATCACCACAACCTCTCAAAACATCCTGTTTACAGATGCTGTCACACTGGGAGGCCCCATCTCATTAAATACGGGTGGCGCAAGTGTGGGCAATATCACCTTCTCTAGTACTGTTGATGGAGCCTTTGACCTAACGCTGCAATCGGGCTCTGGAAATATTACTTTTAATGATGAAGTGGGTGGTACAACGCGCATCGGAAACCTGCAAGTCAGTAGTACAAATAATTGGACCACGCAGGCCATTACTGCAAGTTCCGTTGTGCAACTCGCCGGTACGGGAACCACAACATTTAATGGAGCGCTTAACACAGATGGTGCAGGTGGGCTCAATTGGACAGGCAATAACTTCAATCGCCTAAATACTGTAGTAACTAGTAATGGGGGGCCATTTTTAGTAGACAATTCAGGCGTCCTCAATGTTGCATCCGCTTTCGGATCTTCACTCGATGGACCCTATTCTCAAACAGGTTCTGGCCCTGTGCTCTTTGGCGGAACCATGACCACAACAAACGACTCAATAAGCTTTGATGGCCCTGTTACACTAACGTCAAACCTAACTTTAGATAGCGGCACCGGTGCAGGTGATATCACCTTCTCAAATACCATTGATGGATCCTTTGACCTTACCTTAACCGCCGGCACGGGAAATATCACCCTCTCTTCCCCTATCGGAGCCACTACCCGCCTTGGTGCTGTGCAAATCTCTTCTGCCCAAAACATCAACACAGCAGACCTCACCGTTGCTAGCCTACTGCAGAGTAATAGCTCAGGAACAGCAACCTATACCGGATTGATAGATACGAGTACGGCAGCTGGTATCGACTGGACGGGAACGAACTTTGTCCGGTCGGGGGCGATTAATACCAGCAACTCAGGATCTTTCACCATAAATAACGCAGGTACTCTTACAGTGAATGCTGGGTCGGCAACTACATTGGATGGGCCCTATCTCCAAAACGGCAGCGGGCCGGTCAACTTCACTGGAGATTTCACAACCACTAATGATGACATCACCTTCACAAGCCCGGTGACTGCTACTGGCAACCTCACCTTCAATACAGCTGCCGGTGGAGGGAATATCACATTTCTCAGTAGCGTAGAAGGGACAACAGCAGGCAGTGAAAATATTACCATCACCGCTGGCACAGGAAACGTCACCTTCTCAAATACTATAGGAGCTACAACAAGACTTGGCGACATTGGGATCAACAGCGCAAACAACTTAACCACACAAGCCATTACAGCAGCCTCACTTGTCATAGGAGGAGCGGCTGGCACTGCAACATTTAACGGCTCCTTAAACACCAATGCCGCTGCGGGCATCCAGTTCAGTGGCAACTCTGTCAATATCAACGATACAGTTACAACCACCAACGGCGGGTTAACTCTCACTAATGGAGCGCTTGCCACAATTGCAGCCGGGGCAAATATGAACCTTGGCGGAGCTTTTGTGCAAGATGGGGCTGGCAATGTATCAATGGCAGCAGATATCACAACAACGAACCAAAACATTACTTTCACAAGTCCCCTCACCTTAGCTGCCAATGTGGCTCTTAGCACATCTGCCGGAGCTGGAAACATCTTATTTTTAGATACCATCGATGGAGCTCATGACCTCACACTCGATGCAGGTGCGGGCAACATCACCTTTACCAATGCCGTTGGTAATACAACTCGACTCGCAGCGCTGCAGATTGACGGAGTACAAGATCTGCTAGCTGGCGCTCTTACCCTAGGATCTTTTGTACAAACAGCCGGATCTGGCACCAGCAGCTTCAACGGACCTATCAACACCAATGCCGCTGGAGGAATCAACTGGACGGGAACAAACTTTACTCGAACTGATTCGATTGTTACAACTAACTCAGGCCCCTTCATCGTCGACAACTCTGGAACATTAGATGTCACCTCAGCTCTTTCCACCAACCTTGATGGGTTTTATAATCAAACAGGCTCGGGTCCGGTCTTATTTAGTGGATCGATGACGACGACAAACGACAACATCACCATTGCGGGTCCAGTAACACTTACCAACCCCCTTACTTTAAATAGTGGCATAGGAGCTGGATCGATCACTTTCAATAACACAATCAATGGAACAACTGCCAATGTAGAAAACCTCACTTTGGTTGCAGGCACAGGAGATATAGCCCTCAATGCAGCCATTGGAAGTTCTACAGCTTTGGGAACTGTACAAATCACAAGCGCCAACAATGTCACCATCGCCAATCTCAATTCCAATAATCTTACCCAGGTAGCCGGAACTGGAACCACCTCTCTTACCGGGATCATCAACACCAATGGCATCTCACTTACAGGTAGCGCCTTCATAATTAGCAACAATATCAATACAGCTTTAGGGGGAGCGCTCACGATCAACAACTCCTCTCTCCTCACCCTAGCACCCACTGCGTCCATTTCTTTAGATGGGCCCTTTAATCAATCAGGCTCTGGCACTGTAAATATGAGTGACAGCCTACTTACTTCCAATGATGATATTAGTTTTGCAGGGGCAATTACTTTGACAGGAGATTCTAATGTCAATTCAGGCTTTGGGATTGGAGATATCCTTTTCAGTAACACAATTGACGGAGCATTTGATCTAACCGTTAATGCGGGCGCTGGAGACATTACCTTTAGCAATGCCATAGGAGGCACCACCCGTCTCAATACACTTCAGATCAATGGAGCCACGAATGTGGCTGCCAGCACAGTAAACGCAGCGGGGGTAGGCTATACTTCGGTCCTTGGAACTGCTACTTTCAATGGCACCCTCAACACAAACACCTCAGCTGGTATAGATATTAGCGGCAATCTCCTCAATTTTAACGATCAAATTACCACTACAAATGGTGGAGGGGTCACCCTCTCCAACCTTGGCCTACTCACCCTTGCCTCCGCAGCTGACATGAACCTATCCGGCCCTTTTATTCAAAATGGACCTGGTGGAGTCTTTACTGCAGCAGATGTTACTACAACAAATCAAAACATCACTTTTGCCTCCCCTGTTACCCTAACAGGTAATCTTTCGTTAGACACGGGCACAGCTCTTGGAAACATCGTTTTCTCAAGTGAGGTCAATGGAGGATTTGATCTTACTTTGGCCAGTGGGACTGGTAATATCACCATATCGGGAGCTATTGGCGGAGCCACCCGTCTTGGTAGATTGCAAATCGATAGTGTTCAAGACTTTTCTGCTCAAGCATTAACTGTCAGTTCAATCCTCCAAAATGCTGGTACTGGTACGAGCTCTTTTAATGGCCCGATGAACACAAGCGGCGCTGGAGGTATTAGTTGGACAGGAACCAACTTCAACCGGTTCGACACCATTGTAACAACGAATTCTGGTCCCCTAATCATCAACAACTCAGGCACTCTTACCGTCGTCTCTGGCATCTCTACAACACTTGATGGTTTTTACAACCAAACAGGCTCTGGGCCTGTTTTCTTCAGTGGGACATTGACAACCACCAATGACAACATATCGTTTAATGGCCCTGTAACATTAACTGGTCCTCTCACACTAGACAGCGGCTCGGGAGCTGGTGACATCACCTTCAACAACACAGTCAATGGCAATGAAAACCTCACACTAGATGCTGGGACGGGAAACATCACTTTTTCATCTCCTGTGGGCGACACAGCAAGAATCAGAACGATGGATGTACAAAATGCTACAAATATCAGCTTAGCAACAGTGACAGCAGCCTCAATAGATTTAAGCACAACAAACGAAATTTCTCTAAATGGTGCAGTCAACACAAATGGAAATGGAGGCATTGCCCTCACAGGAAACTCCATCCAAGTCCAAGCTCCTATTGTCACTTCAAATACAGGCCGCTTTACCCTAAATTCCTCCACCCCAATTGCCTTAGCCTCTCCAGCTAGCATAAATATTGATGGGCCATTTTCTACCACCGGAGGAGTAGACCTTTCGCTGGGTATCGATATTACAGCAAACAGTTCGATCTCTATCACAGGACCTTTAACCTTAACAGAACCGGTAAACCTTGTTTCAAGTGGAGATATCCTCCTTTTATCTTCTCTTGACCCCACCACAAGTGCAGTAGAAAGCTTGACTCTTACTGCCGGCAGTGGAGATATTTCTATCTCAGGGCCTGTTGGAAACAGCCAAAGAATGGGCGATATCGTCATCAACAGCGCTTTTGATGTTTCGCTCCCATCTACCATCGCAAAGAGCCTCACACAACTTGCTGGAACAGGAACCACAACATTCAATGGCATAGTCAACACAAATGATGCAACTGGTGTCAACCTCACAGGAGCCAACTTTGAATTATTTGACGACTTTACCCTCATAGGTTCTGGACCACTTGATATCACTAACTCAGCAACACTTACGATCCCAACTGGAGTGGATCTGAATTTAGGAGGGGCTTTCAATCAAGACGGCACCGGGCCTGTAATCATTGGAATGAATCTTGTCACTAATAACCAACCCATCCACTTTTCAGGAATGATCACTCTATCGAATCCCCTTTCCTTAGACTCTGGTGCAGGAGGGGGAAATATTACCCTTTACGGTACTGTTAATGGATCGCATAATCTCACCGCAGCTGCTGGAACAGGTGACATCCTCTTTACCGGCGCGATGGGTGGAACAACGCGTATCGGTGAATTCACCATCAACTCAGCTACAAATGCGACAGTTGGAAGCGTTTCTGCTTCAACAATAACCCAAAACGGAATCACAAACACCTCTAGCTTCACTGGTGCACTTAACACCGATGCTGCAGGAGGCATCATCCTCAATGGCGCAGTAGTAAACTTTACAGGTTCTGCAACAACAAATAGTGGGCCTTTTACCATCACTAACTCTGGCCTCCTTACACTAACACCAACTGCTTCGAGCCTATCTGGTCCCTTCACCCAAAATGGAGCGGGTCCAGTAACCCTTGGAGGAAATATTCAAACCACTAACCAAAACATCACCTTCCAACAACCCATCACACTACAAAACTCCTCCAACTTAAACACAGGCTCTGGGATCGGAGACATCACTTTTCAAAGCACTATCCAAGGAGATGGGACACTCGCTTTACAAGCCGGAACAGGAAATATTATTTTTTCTTCTGATTTAGGCGTGGGTTCAGCTCTTGGTGGATTGACGATTACAGGCGCAAACCAAGTACAATTTGATGGGACAGAATACCAAGGAACTTCACTTGATCTACCAGGTGCTACGCAAATCCTCTTCAATGCAGGAGCAGACACTGCTTTAACGACAACTGGTCCCTTCTCAATTGACAGTCAAGTTCAGTTATCCTCTGGCACCAACCTCTCCATCCAAACAAATGGAGGCAGTGCCATGGTCTCGGGGATCCAAGGCTCAAATAACGAAACACTTGATATACAGGCAGGAGGAGGAACCATTTCGATTGGCAATATTGGCCTCGGAGACAATATTTCTACCGTCAACGCAGAAGGAGGAAATATCCTCCTTACCGGAGAAATCCACGCCTCAGAACTGCAGCTCACAGCGAATCAAGGAGATATCCTCAACCAAGGAAATGCCTTTTTGATCCAAACAACCGGCAATGCTGTTTTCCTCTCTGTTAACCAGATTGGAACCTTTGAATCAGCAATTCAAGTAGATGCGAGTAATCAAATCTTCTGTGGCACCTCATTTCTTGCCAATTTCAATGGCTCTTCTGTAGACAACACTGTACATATATTCTCCTCCCCCGAGATGCTGAGAGCGACAGTTGGCGGTTCCCCATGTATCCTCATTTTTAACGGTATTTATTTAGCAGATTGCAGGTCCATGCCGATCCACATCAATGCCAATGAAAGCATTGTACAGCTAGACCGAAGACTCTTTTATGTACCGGGAATTTATGCGGAGTGGAATAATTTAGGCTCAAAATGGTACTTTAGAGAGTACCCCCCTACGGAACAGACAATCAAACCTAGAACAGCTCCCCTTTACCAAGAGAAGAAACCACATGCAACTGATCATGGGCAGAAACTGCCTGAAAGAAGTCTTACAGGCCGCCCCAGAAAGACTCATTGAGGTTTGTACCTGCCAAAAGGCTGGTGACGCCCTCTACGATGCCTTGTCAAAAGCAGGCATCCGCCTCATCGATACCCCTAAGAAAAAACTCAGCCACCTCGTCGAATCCGATTCTCACCAAAATTTTGTCGCGAAAGTCAAACCCCGCCCCCTCATCGAAGCGAAAGACTTTTTACAAGAAGAGCGAGAGAAAAGCCTCGTTCTCATGCTCGATTCGATCTTTGATCCGCAAAACCTAGGCGCAATCTTGCGCGCTGCCGTCTGCTTTGGCGTAGACCTTGTGATCTACTCCAAAAACCGAGGAGCCGATATCACCCCAACCGCTACCAAAACCAGCGCCGGAGCGACAGAGCTCATCCCCATAAGCAAAGTCTCCAACTTAGCCGAAACCCAAAAAGCCTTCCAAAAGGGAGGCTACTTTGCCATTGGAGCCGAAATCTCTGACAAGGCCCAAAGCCTATATGACTTTACCTTTCCTGAAAAAACACTACTTATCATGGGATCAGAGGGGAAAGGGATCCAGCCCCTCCTCAGTAAAAAGTGCGATGGGCACGTCTATATCCCCATGCACGGGCCTATTGACTCCCTGAACGTCTCTCAAGCGACTGCAGTGTTACTGAGCTACGCTCGCTTCAGTCGCTAGGCGGCGATTTTCTAGATGGCGCAAAGCTAAAATGCTCACCTGAGCCACTACGAGTGCGATGAAGAAAGGGACAGCGAAAGGAACCAGAGAAGAAACGAACAAGACCGCTGTAATTCCGGCAAGTGAGACAGCTGAAAGGGCCGTTTTGGCCACTGAAAGGGCTTTGATGCGAGTGTTTAGCTTTTCGTTGGCTAGATCACTGATCGTTTGGACCCCATCTAAGAGGACGGAGAGGGACTGGGCAAAGAGAAAGACCCCCGTTAAGATGAAAAAAACAGGAGCCATTGCAGCGACAAGATCAAGGCTCCGAATCTGAAAGGCTACGAGAGAAACCAGAGCCGCCACACTCTTCATTTTCATAGTGAAATTCAACGGCTGATCCTTTTTCAATTCCTTCTCTAAAGTGTTATGGGTCTCTTTGAAAAGAGCTCTTGTTTCTGGTTCTGCTTTGATTTTACTCAAAAGAGAGTCGGAGAGTGTGACGATAAGCTTTTCCTTTTCCTCCTGGTTCATTTTAGCCATTGCCTGGCACTTCTCTGCATTTTCTAGTTCTACTTCGGTCAAAATCTTTTGCAGAGCAGGCTGGTCCTTGCCATCTGCTAGCATCCGCATAAGGACACACTCTTTGGGCACCTCTGAAACAGGTTTAAAGAGGGCAATAGCCATGAGACCTAAAAGGAGAATAGGAAGGAAAATATACCCGTACCAAAGGATTCGATAGGCATCGACATTCGAAATATTAAAAACCTCGCCCATCAGTTTTGCAATTCTTGCAGGATCCCCATTTGGTGGAGGATCCCATTTGTGAAGAAGACCGGGCCATCTTCGAATATAACTATGGCCACCGCTAAAAGGGGCGAGGGTCATCGCGATCAATGAAACCCCAAGGACCCTTTGTTTTCTCCGGATAGCAAGAAGACCAAGGCCCGCTACCGTACTATTTAAAACTAACTCCGCCCCCAGGCCTGCTGAACTAATGAAGAGACTTCTTTCTGCCGCAGTTAGATGCTCACCAAAATGGGTGATATGCGGGGGGCCGTTAGGAAACCGAAAGGAGGTGTAATTGCCAGGAGCTCCCTCTCGCACCCCATCGAACCACTTCCAAAAGTCGCCCACTTTGATCCAGTATTGCGCCAAGGTGCTGACTCTCGTCTGCACATTAGACCAGATTGCATGGGCAGCCCAAGCATGGCCATATTCGTGAATAATGAGATTGGATTTAGAGTTATTATAGACAGAGCCAACAAGAAAACCCGCCAAACCTCCAAGGCCAATTTTCGCTGCCATAGAAGCGATCCCCTGAAAAGGAATACGCGGCGTTACCCGCTCAATTAGTGCCGGGAGTTTCGATGGAGCCTCGCGCGATAACCGCTCAACCCCCCTGGTATAAAGAGCATCAAATTTTGCGTGCAACTGCCTTTGCTCAATATCCCAAAAAGGGGTGCTTTTGCCACTCTCTAGGCGCAGCTCTCGCCCGTGTAGCAAAACTTCTTTTAAGCTATTTACACGAGAGTTAGTAACGACTTTATCCAAAGTTTCTAGATAATCTACATTAACATCCATCTATTAAATATTAAACCTTTATTAGTAAATAATCAAGTAAAAAACAAACTACTTGAATTTCAAAATTCTTCTAACTAAAATGATTAGAAATGCGTTATTTAATTTTTTTCTTAACATTTACCCTCTCGCTCTTTTCATCTGAAATAGCTCTAAGAGAGGTTATTCTCTGCTCTGATGCCAATGATGCCTCTCTACCCAACAATGGAGCCCAAGGGATTTACCTCAACGGTATTCTTCCTCCATCAGATCCAACCCCCTTAAGAAATGAGCTCCAGAGAATACTTATTGGCCACCACCCGACTGAAGAGCGCTTAGCACAGGCTGAAGCTGCTATAACAAATTTTTACAAAGACAATTGCCATCCCCTCGTTCTCGTCCGTATACCTGAACAAAATATCTCAGACGGCATTCTAAAAATCGAGGTCAAAGAAAGTACAATTTGTAGAGTCACGTTCTGTGGAAACTGCTACTACGATGAGTGCCAACTCCGCAAGTATATTTGCGCACAAGAAGGGGAATATCTCGATATCGGCTTACTCGAAAAGGACCTTGTTTGGATCAACCGGAACCCTTTTCGCGATGTCTTTTTGGTGATGCAGCCGGGAGATGAAGATTACACAACAAATCTCCAATTTGTTACAAAAGACTACCGTCCATACCGTTTTTTTGCCGGCTCAGACAACACTGGCTATGAGGCTACCGGAGAATATCGCCTATTTGGGGGAATCCGCTTAGGCAATCTTTTTAACCTCGACCACCAACTTTCCTACCAGTACACTACAAGCACCGACTTTGGCCGTTTCTTTGCTCATACGGGTCAATACGTTATCCCCTTACCTTGTCGTCATCTCCTGGATTTTTATGGGGGGTATTCTGGCATCCGAGCCTTCGTTCCCTTAACAGGAATGACCAATAAAGGTCATACCTGGCAATTTAGCGGGCGCTACGTTATCCCCTTCTGCAGCGATCCCTGTTTCAATCACGAAATGCGCGTAGGATTTGACTACAAACATTCAGATGTAAACTTGATTCTAGATGCCATTCCCATCTTAGGAAACGAGACGGTAATTACCCAATTAGCCCTGGGCTGGGCTGGCAGCTACGAAAACCCCATAGCCAACACGGGATTTGAGCTTCTCTGGTTTATCTCTCCTGGAGACATTTTTGCTCATCAAAGTGATAAGGACTACCAAACTCTCAGGCCTTTTGCCGATAGCACCTATACTTATGTGCGCGGATCGATTACTCCCCTATTTGCTCTCCCCTACTGCATGGAAGCTGTGGTCCGCACTGAGTTTCAGCTCGCAAGTGAAAATCTTTTATCCTCTGAACAGTTTGGTCTAGGTGGACTCGACACTGTTCGCGGCTACGATCAGAGAATCCTCAATACCGATAATGGCTTCTTTCTCTCTGGCGAGCTCCGCTCCCCACCTTACAAGCCCCTTTCCTGCAAACTTCCTCTAGAAGATCAGTACGAGAGGCTCCAGCTCCTCGGATTCGTTGATTATGGCTTGGGCACTAATCACAAAGCTCTTCCCGGGCAGAAAAACTTTTTCTATCTTCTAAGCACAGGCCTTGGGTTTCGATACTACTACAACTATCACGTCAGTATCCGTCTCAATTGGGGTTATCCGATCCATAAAGATATTGCAGACAATATCCACCAAAACAACAGCACCATCAACTATTCTGCCGTCATTTCTTTTTAGGGAGATGCTGATTAATTCGGAATTTTCAGATCCGGAAGAATTTCGAGGAAAAAATCGATGCTGGAGTAACAAGCTGACTATTGATAGTCAGCGGCTTACGAAAAGTCGATTTTCACGCGAAAGACGACGGAGGTGGAACAGCCGAATTAATCAGTGCCTCCTTAGGAAAGAGTACTAGTGGGTATAGTGGGGCTTGAGCTCGAGCTTGCGAAAGTATGGTGGCAAACGCCAGGACCCGTAGCACTTGCATCCGTCGAAGATACGGACTTCATAGAGCCAAGCAACTGCTGGATCCATTCCATACCCGTCGATCAGATAGAAGAGCTCAGCAAATGGGATAAAGGCGTTGGGATCTATTGCTAGTATGTCAGATGGTGTGGGAACGGGTAGGTTCTTGTAGAATACAGTAAAGGGAACCCCTCCGAATGAGCTAGGGAAATAGGTACCCCACTGCTCGGTTGCAGAACCTACAAAGAGAGTGCCTGGAGCAAAGGTCTCTCCATTGAGATTGCCGACCCCTTCAATAGAATTCAACGACCGTTCAGAGGTGAAAATTCTAAGAGGCCCTGCCCCGAGTCTCCCGACTGTCCCCAAACTTGATAATATGAAAGAACCAGGCCCTCTTTCCGGCGGCATGGGGAAGAGATTATCGACAACAAGGGTTAGAGTTCCTGGACCGAGATTTTCAACCCGCCCAAAGAAATTCACATCAAGATCTGCCCCGGCAAAAACCTGTAGATCTCCAGAACTATTTTCAATAAATCCTTCGGCTGCTGCAGAAACACCAAAAAGAGAAATATCGCGTCCTGCGAGATAGCGCCCAGAACCACTTGATTCCATCGAAGAGCTGCCCCCAGCTGCTGCTGTAATCATAATATCCCGACCTGCAGTGATGTCGATGGCACCTGCTGTCGTGTTGATCAGGGCATTATCTAAAAGGATAATATCTCTTGCAGAAGCCCCTAAAAGGTCGCCAATCGAGGTGATGAAGCTCCCATCAAACACACTCACATCTCCACTTGTAGTGCGAAAAACAGTGATCCCCGTCCCCATATTTTCGATAAACCCACCCCCATTTGCAATGATCGAGCCCCCTTGAACTCCGAGATCTCCGTTGGAGCCACCAACATTATCAATACGGGTTAAGGCAGGAAGAGAGATGGTTCCTCCTGCTGTCACAGTGAGATCGCCTGTAACCGCTTCAATAAACGCAGGAGAAGCTCCTGTCACAGTGGGCGTAATATTTCCAGAGACCGTCACCGTAGAAGTGGTTGCCGCAGTAGAGCCGACCCCATTTAGGATGTTTGCAGAGGCTCCTGTGCCACTTGTCATGATGAGATCCCCCCCAATATCCATTGAAAGATCTGTCACAGAGGTCGCAAAGGTTGAAAACGCCCCGACAAAAGCTTGTGTCTCGCCCCCTGAGCCACTAAGCATCGTGAGATCACCCCCTGTTTGGACATCAACAAGATCCAATGTCACAACGGCCGGGTGAGCTGCCGAATTCAGGACGAAAGAGCCAATAGAAACTGTTCCATTTGTACTTGCTGTCATATCCAAGGTCGTATCGCTAATCACCTGAACGATAGAATCGGAAGTAACAGAGACAGGATTTATCCCTCCTCCTTGCGCTACTGCAAAAAAACCAATGGAAGCATTACAGTCCGCAGCCGTTCCCCCATTTAGCGCAATTGAATTTGCTTGAACGCGAATTTCCCCTGAATAGGTGTCATTTGCATTCGTGTTCCTCCCTCCTCCATGGCCAATGTGGGCATATTTGCTTACCCCCGCACCACCATTGAGGGTCAGATCTCCCAAAATCCTGGCAGGAGAGCCCACAGTAGAGCCTCGAATGTCCCCCGTAAATGTTGAGGTCCCACCAGACTGCCTTACATGACCAATCTGGGCAAAACGATTAGCCCCCCCGGCTACTTGCTGCCCAGTGAGCGTCACATTACGCCCTACAGAATGGATGATGATATCTCCATTATAAACACCTGGAGAAACAAAACCATGCCCAATGAACGCAGGTGTATTTGTGCCCGATCCCCCAAGAAGATTGAGATCTCTACCGATGGTGAGCTCTATATCACTATCTACAACAGATGCCGAAAAACCGATTTGCGATCGGTCATTCGTTCCTGTACCTCCAGTGATATTGAGATCCCGCCCAGTCTCAATGGAAACGTTGCCAAGACGAGACCCTATCTGAGATACTTGCGTGCTTGGCCCTAAATTCAGATCATTCCCCGCTAAAAAAGAAATGTCGCCTGCTGCATTGCTGATAAACGTTTCGTTGATCGTGATATCATTTCCAGCTGTAACTGTCGTATCCGCTCCTGTTACGTTCGTCTGCCCGGAGGGAGTAGTGATTGTGATATCATTTCCAGCTGAGATATTGACATTATCCACATTGATCACTGTAAATGGCTCAGAAGCTGTATAATCGTTGCCTGCTGCAAAAGTAAGAGTTGTTCCGTTTAGAGCGATCACATCTGCGATTGTATCTGTAATGACAATATTTCTATCTGCATTGACTGTAACGGTAGTTGTCCCGTCTGGCTCAAAATCATTCTCCAACAAAAAATCACGCCCAGCATTAAGAGTTGCGCTATTGAAGTTGTTGATGTCGATTTGTGTGTCGATCAAAATATCGCGCTCTGCGTTCAAAAACAAATCGGTCATATTCCCAGCTGAGTCGAGAAATGTATTTGTTGCTGTTTGATTAACCAAATCATTTGCCGAATCAAAAGTAAGAGTAGCAACATTATTCGCCGTTACCTCATCTCCGATGAGGATATCACCGGTTGTGGTTGAGAGAGTTGCATCATTCCAATTATTGAAGATTATATCCGCTGTGCTCGAAATATTCGTAACTGCTGTCCCAACTAAATCTGAAGAACTCCCCCCTCCCGCAAAGATCAGAGCACTTGTAACAGTAAAGTTGTCTCCAGCTGAAAAATTGATGTCTTCAGCTGTTAAAATGGGTGTTCCCCCAGAGCTATTGATATCTACGCCAGACGTCATATTAAGAGTGGCTCCCACCGCTGAAATATTGTCTGTGAGATTAATGTCGTTGCCTGCACTCAAGTTGATTGAGGCCAAGCTTGTTCCTGTCAGCGGATCGGCTACATTGATATCGTTTCCCGCAGTCAAGTTTAATACTGAGGTCCCTTGTGCCGAATCGATCATGGTAAAATCAAAGTTGATCTGAATGTTGTTGTCGGCATTTAGGGTTAACGTATGGCTTGTAGCTAGTAAATTCAGCGTTGTATTAGCCCCTATCGTTATATTTCCCGCAGAAGCAAAGCCGGAGGTCGTAGTCACTAAAACGTTATTTGTCTGCAGGGCTGTATTGAGATCGCCACTATTGAGAATGGCTGCTGCTGCGGATCCAGAAAAAGTATTGAGAGGAGACCCGCCATCAAAAGACCCTCCTGCAGTAGCTCCACCCGATATGATAATATCTGTCGGATCAAGAATAAGAAGCCCATCTGTTCCAGAGCCGAAGCCTCTCGTATCCACAAGCCCAGTGAAAGCTAAGTTGGAAATTCCCGAGATTTCTACGGTTGCTCCCCCGCCTCCTGCAATTCCGCCCGTGGCATCAATATTTCCCTCAAAGGTCGCTACCCCTGTAGCAAAGACCGAGACATCACCCGCAAATCCTGAAATGCGCGCGCTCGAATCAATTTCTACTCCTGGGCCGACAGAAGTTGTCACAGCGTTAGGAATATCGGGATCCAATCCTCCCATACTCCCTCCAATAAAAATTTCTCCACCCCCATGATCGTTGCGTGTTGTAATTGAAGCTTGATCCTGAAGGGTCACCGTTTGGCCTAAAACATGGACTCTTCCCCCGGATGAGGCATTTTCAGCAGAAAGAGAAGCTTGCCCGTCAAGGAGAGTCTCCCCATTTTCTGCAACAAGATACACCTCTCCACCGACTTGTCCTGTTTGCGTAGCACTGATCCCTCCGCTTTGGCGAATGGCAAGAGTGTATAAGTTGCCGTCGGCTCGAACCTCTGCCCGATTACACATAATATGACCAGACTGATCCACTCCAGTACCACTTGGGGTATCAGTGATTGGGTTGATCACAATATCTTTACTGCTCGTCCTTAGGACGATGGAACTCCCAGCTCCTAAGATTACATTGGAAGTGGAATCATTTATTATTGCTATATCACCCGCATTTACAATATGCCTGCCCAGCAGATAAACGGCATCTGTGTTCCCCTCAATAGATCCCCTATTCTCGATTACCGAAAGAGAATTCCCAGAAAAGGTCATATCCCCGCCTGCTAAAAACTCTGAATTAGATACTTCTAGCGTAGAAAGAAGAAGCCCGCCCACATCAATTTTTCCCGTCTCTCCCACCAAAATACCATTAGGATTGAGCAAAAAAACGTTTCCGTTTGAAGACAAAGAACCTATAATATCGCTTGGATTGGAAGAAGTTACCCGGTTGAGGATCGCCGAAGTTAGAGCTGGCTGAATAAATTGCGTCGCCTCACCCAGTTGAATAGAAAAATCATCCCAGTCGATAATTGTGCGATCTGAGGTAGTAGAGACCAGCAGCTTATCCCCAAGGCTAGAAAAGTCTGCATTCCCATCCACCACCGTTGGGGAAGTCGGATTTGCTGTCAAAAAAAACGGAATAAATAGCAAAACAACCAATACGCGCAAAAACAACCCCCTCTTTATTATGTAATTACACGTTTATGAAATTATTTAAAATAAAAAATTTACTTCTCTCCCTTTTATTCTTTCCTCTTTGCTGCTTTGGCAAGGTCTATGACTGCTTCCCCTTCTTCAATGAGCTCGAACTCCTTGAGATTCGCCTCCACGAGCTCAATGACGTCGTAGACTACTTTGTGCTCGTCGAATCAACTGAAACGCAGAGAGGAGGAGAAAAACCTCTCTTTTTCTTGGAAAACAAAGAGCGCTTTGCCCCCTATTTACACAAAGTCATTCATATCATCCTCGATGAAAGGCACCCCGAATTCGAAATGTGGGATCGAGAGCACTACCAGAGAAACGAGATCATGCGCGGTCTAAATAAGTGCAAAAACAGAGACATCATCCTCATTTCCGATCTAGATGAAATCCCTAGAGGCCTACTTATTCCCCATATTAAACCAGAGATGAAAAGAAGGAGCATCCCCACTATTAATTTTCAGATGCACCAATATCGATTTCATTTGAATCGCAGGCATCTGGATGATTTTCTCTGTGATGGAACCGTAGCAACCACCTTCGCCCACCTAAAACAGTCAAGCCCACAGTATGTACGAGACAAAAGAAGCAAAACCTGGAGTTTTAAGAATGCAGGCTGGCACTTCACTTGGATGGGCGGGAGAGAGCGAGTCAGAACGAAAATGCAAAGTGTCGTAGAAGGAACTGATGAGATAGTTACAGACGAAAGCATCGATGCCATGATTCAGAGCGTGCCAGCGCTCCCGATAGACCACACCTTCCCTCGCTATGTGCAAGAACATGAGGAAGAGCTAAGGCTTCAAGATTTTGTCGCAAAGGAGACACTGATTAATTGCTTTCTCAGAGATTTGAGTCAAACGGGTCGAAAAAGTTAATTTGGAAATCGTAATCAACTCAGAAGAGTTAATGGAGATTGAAAATTAGGTTTTTCGGCGCTTTTGGCCGAAGATCTGAGGAATTGAATTAATCAGTGTCTCCCAAATGATGATTGAACTATTTTCCTTGAACGAGCCATTACTACGGTTGCTGAAAGAGAACAAATTGCCCCTATAGCTAGGACTACTCCATAGCTATTGAACAAGAAGAAAAATGCAGATCCTACATAAGGAACGATAAGGCCTCGCACCCCAACAGCAAGCACATTGATTGAAGAAAATGGAGAACTATCTAGATTTTTAGAGAAAACACTCCCAGACATTTTCCAGCTCAGCTCACTGCCTCCTTGCATGATTCCGTACGCTAAATAAGCAAGATACACAAACATCGTGTGTACTTGCGCTCCCGCGAGAAGGAAAGGGAATAATGCCGCAACCCCCGTTACAATAGCGCAGAGAGTAAAGATTTTTGCATTTCGAAATAGTTTCACCCAAAGTGGAGAAGACAGAGCAAATCCAATACCTTTACAGGCAGCTATAGCCGTTAACATTCCCGAATAAGAAAGATGGAGGGCATCAACAAAATACTTTGGTAAAACGGGTTGAACAATCATAAGACCTGCCCCTCCAAGGAAAAAACCAAGTTGAAATCTAAGAAAATCAGGCCTTTTAGAAAGAATTTCCGTTGCATTTTTGAGCGGAGCAATGAGATGGATCCTCAAATTATCAACAGAAAACTCTGGCTTTGTAAAACTAATACCTTTTTCCTTAGGGAAGGACTGATTAGGTAATTTCAATATAAATAAAGTTGAAACTATCCCAAGAGCTGCCGCAGACAAAAATAGCCACCTCCAAGAGTCATGTACATCGTCTAAAAATCTTCCAAAAAGGATAGGTAATATTGCCGTTCCTAAAAAATCAATCGTTGCACCAGTTGTAACCACCCTTTCTTTTGCAACTTTTGGCATATATATTCTTAAGACTTCCATCCAAGCAGGAATAGTGCCCCTCGATAACATCATAAAAATGCCGAACGAAATAATGAAAAACCAGGGGTTTTTAGCAATTGGGAAAAACAAAAACGGCAGGAATTTCAAAATATTTGCCCAATATAGGTTTGGCACTAACTTTGCTTTTTTTCCATGAACCAATTGACTCCAGTAGGGAGAGAATAGAGAGGCCATTGGTTTCAGAGCAATAATTGTAGCCACTTGAAATGGAGAAGCTCCTAAGTCTTTGTAAAGAATCATTGGAAGGAGATATAGAAATCCCCAGAAGGGAAAAGAGAGCAGATGGACAGCTAGATACCTTCTTGAGGTAGATTTCTCATATAAGAAAGAGGGTTTTTCTCTCGAAGTATTGGTCATCACCCACCTAGCAATTTGAAAGTCGACCCGATGATAACGAATCCGAAGATAAAAATCCTTGACTGCAGAAATGAATGGAGTAGAATTTTCCTGAAAATCAACTTGGAGTTTGCATGATGTGTCGATATTTTCTTATTTTGTTAATTTGTTTTTCAGTGAATACATATAGCAGTGATGTCGAAAATGCAGAAATGTACATCAACGATTGGCTCGCGCAAGAAAAACAAAAGGAAACTGACGAAAAAGAACAGGAGTCAGAAGAATCATCCGAAAATGAAACTTCGGGAAGGGCTGATTAAAGATTGCCATTGCAATAACGAAGTGACTATTGTTAGTCAGCGAGTTGTGAAATGGAAATTTTAGCCCAAACGATATTGAAGTTTACATGATGTAATGAAACTTAGAATCCAAGTTGCTACATAACGTCAGCAGCGATAGCGGCAAGCTCTGAGCGCTCGGTCTTCTCTAAGAACATGTGTCCGAAGATCGGCTGGTCGGCGAATTTACCCACGGTATAGGTAAGCGCATTGGAGTCTTTGTCGAGGTAGGGATTATCGATCTGAGTAGGATCTCCAGTGAGAACAACTTTTGTCCCCTGGCCCGCGCGCGAGACGATCGTCTTCACTTCGTGGGGCGTGAGATTTTGGGCCTCATCTACGATGATGAACATTTTTGGAAGAGAGCGGCCGCGGATATAGGTCACCGCTTCCATCTCAATCTTCCCACTTTCTAAAATGTAGTCCTTAGTTTCGCTATTCCCCTCGCCTGACTGACCTGAGGAGCAGAGAAATTCGATATTATCGTAGATCGGCTGCATCCAATGGATCAACTTCTCTTCTTTTGTCCCCGGCAGGTAACCGATGTCTTTCCCTAAGGGGACGATCGGGCGACTGACAAGAATTCGAGAGTAGAGCCCTTCATCAAAAACTTTTCGCATGGCAGCGGCGATGGTCAGGAGTGTTTTTCCAGTCCCGGCAGGGCCTACGAGGGTGACGAGTTTGACATCATCGCGCAGAAGCAAGTCGAGAGCACATTTCTGCTCTAAGTTGATGGGAAGGATACCCCAAATATCTTGCGAAACTTTTAAGAGGGGCTCTAGGCATTTTTTCTTCTTATTGTATCGAGCGACAGCAGAAGATTTTTCTGGGGTGGCCATGATACAAAATTCGTTGGAGTAAAAATCTTCCCCCTCTACTTTCATAAATCCATCTTTGAAGAAAAGGTCTATTTGGCTTTTTTCCACATCGATTTTTCGGTAACCTCGATAAAGTCCTTCATAGGCAAACTTGAGATTTTTATAGTCTTTGGATTTCAGCCCTATGGCTTCAGCTTTCACCCGCATCACAAGATCTTTCGAGAGAAAGATAACATCCGATTGCTTTTGCGCCACTTGAAAGGCCATCAAGAGCTTGTTATTCCCTTTCTCCATAGGCAATGGAAACTCCCCCCGCTCCATAGGCCTTATTGACGAATGGATCCGAATCGTGTTGCCATTTTCTATAGACACCCCCTCTTTAAGGTTCCCCTTATTTTTTAGAGAATCGATAAAGCGCATCACAGTCCTTGCATTTTTCCCTCTATCATCGGTATTCCGTTTGAGCTCATCGAGCTCTTCAATCACCGGAAGCAAAATCACAATTTCACTATCATGGAGAGTCCCGATTGCATTTGGGTCATGAAGAAAAACATTCGTATCAATGATATAAGTGGATTTGGGCACAGGCAAATTCTCCTAAAGATAATTCTTAACCGCAGCATAGCGGCTCTACCAAGAACACACAATCATTTTTTTATATATATGATCATTAATGACTTACCTGCAGTTTTCAGCAAATACAATCTAAGAGTGCTAAATCGTTTGACAAAACCAAGCCTTTTCCGATATAATGGTAAACAGAGTTTTTAACTTAAGGTAGTACCCATGAAAATCAATCAAAAAATCTTGAGTATCCCCCCCTATGTTTCCACCGCCTGGAAAAATGTCGTATCCCTCCATTTAGACCTTGGTACTCTGGTTATTGGTCTTGTCAATGGCTCCACAATTGAAATTCCAGGGCTCGATAAAGGGACACTTGAATCTACCTTTGCCGCTCACCAAAATTTTCTTGAAAAGGATGACCAAACTCTAGATGGCCCCATCCCCAGCACCATAATTCCTCCTGGAATGGTCCCCGGAATGATGGATGACTCCTCTTCAATTATGAGCTTGCCCCTCCGTTTCGGTATGGATGCAAATATGGGTAACATCTTACAACACAATCCAGAAGCTGCAGACAGCCCTGATCTCCCCAAAGAGATGCTCGATAAAGTCGCTTCCTTTTCTAAAGTGATCGGCTTTGACAATAGCGACAACTTCCCTAAACCCGAACCCCACTGCAACTGTATGCACTGCCAAATCATGAAGGCTATGCAGGAAAAAGCCCAAAAGACGATCGATGAAACCATAGAGGAAGAAGAGGTCTCTGAGGAAGACTTGCGCTTCCGAGAGTGGGACATCAGACAAGAGAGCAAAGACCTCTATGTGATTTCCAATCCACTCAACGCCGAAGAACATTATAACGTTTTTCTTGGCAAACCAGTTGGATGCACATGCGGACAAGACAATTGCGAGCATATCCGCGCCGTTTTAAATTCATAACTGAAAAAGTTGTGGTTTTTTAAACCGTTTGTTCCTAGAATGTGCACTTAAGCACCATTTTCGGAGGACGGTTTATCATGGCAAAATCTTTCATTCTCGCATCTTCTCTTATTCTCTTCACTGCAGGCTTTGCAAATGGCCCCTTAACTCCAAAAGAAATCACTCTTGGCAACCAGCCAGAGAAAAAAGCTCAGCGCAAATCCCCAATGGTCAAAGCCTCCTTTTCACCATTTACTGGGAAAGTGATTGGCGATAAAGTGCGCATGCGTCTGCAGCCGGATTTAGACTCACATGTTGTACGAGAAGTTGCAAAAAATGATATGATCGCTGTGATTGCGCAGGAAGGCGACTACTACAGCGTCGAGCCCCCCGCTTCTTTGAAAGCTTATATTTTCCGTAGCTTTGTTCTTGATGGCGTAGTCGAGGGTAACCGAGTCAATGTACGACTCGAACCCGATCTAGAAGCCCCCGTGATTGGCCACCTCAATTCGGGAGATCGGATCAATGGAGATATTAGTCAGCAAAATCGCAAGTGGCTAGAAATTGCTCCTCCTTCCAATACCCATTTCTATATAGCAAAAGAATTCATCGAATATGCCGGCGGCCCTGAACTAAAAGAAAAAATGGCTCAACGCAAAGAAACAGCCGAGCAACTTCTAGAAGCTGCAAGACTCTTTGCAAAGTCTGAACTAGAAAACACATTTGAAGAAATCAATTTTGAAAAAATCAAAGAAGGTTTCTTAACTGTGATACACGATTTCACCGATTTCCCACAGAAAGCAGAACTTGCCAAAGAAGCTCTTACGGGAGCGCAAGAAGAATACTTGCAAAAGCGCATTGCTTACCTAGAAGAGAAAGCCGCTCTTGCCTCTGACTATGTCGCTCCGCAAGGGCGCAAAGCAAAAGCTGCTAAAACCCTTGAATCCAAAACTTGGAGAGGCGTGGAAGAAGGACTATTTGCCGCTTGGCAAGAGCATCACCAGGAGAAGTCGATCAACGAATTCTATGATGAGCAAAAAATCGTAGCCACTTCTGTTACTGGAGTGCTAGAGGCCTTTACCTCCCCTGTGCAAAACAAACCGGGTAACTACATCGTCAAAAACAAAAATCTTCCCGTAGCTTATGTCTATAGCACATCGGTCAACTTAGAAGATTTTGTAGGTCAGGAAGTAACTCTCATTGGCTCTTCACGAGACAACCACAACTTTGCCTTCCCCGCCTACTTTGTTCACGAAGTTGAGTAATGGAGCTTAGGGAATGGGCCACTCGGATCTTAAGTGCGGATACGATCGAGGAAAAGCTCTTTGCACCCTCTGTGCTAACGGACCATTCCCCTGGAGTGCCTCTGTTTTGGGATGCGCCTACAAGACCTGCCGGGATGCACTTTCAAAAGCATACCCGCAAAGACAAACTCCCCAAACTCCATGAGCTTGCAGACAAAGACAAGCGCGCCGTTTGCATGCACCGCTTCGCTGGACATGAACTTTTGGCCGTCGAAATCATGGCCTACGCCCTTCTAGCCTTTCCAGAGGCTCCCAAACACTTCCGTAGAGGCGTTGCCAATACATTGAAGGAAGAACAGGGCCATGTCCACCTCTACATGCAGCAGATGGAGCGGCTAGGCATCTGCTTCACCGATCTGCCCCTTTATAAAAACTTTTGGTCCTACACCCCTTTCTTAAAACAACCCGAAGAATATTTGAGTGTCATGAGTCTCACTTTTGAAATGGCCAACCTCGACTTTGCACCCACTTACTCCAAAGCTTTTACCGAGCATGGCGATCTCGAGTGCGCAGGGCTCATGGATCAAATCTTAAAAGACGAAATTGCCCACGTAGCTTTTGGTTGGAATTGGCTCAAAAAAATGAAGTCTGATGATCAGACCCAGTGGGATGCCTGGCAGCAAGCTCTCCCTGAGTGCCTTTCTCCTCAGCGAGCTATGGGCAAAAACTTTCATGAGGAGCATCGCAAGGCCGCTGGAGTTTCAGAAGATTGGATCCAAAATTTTAAGAATTCTGTGATTCTAGTTGACGCGTAGTTTTTTCCACTACTTCTACGCTATCTAGTTCGAGTTTGGTCGCCGCAGCTCCCATCTCCTTAAACTTACGAGCTGTCACAAGAACACGCGATTCCAAAGAACCAATCCCCTTATTGTAAGCATCAACAGCTGTGGTAAGCGACCTACCCATCTTCGAGAAATGGGAAGACATATCAACGATCCGCTTGTAAAGCTCATGACCAAGCTTACTCACCTCTTCGGCATGCAGAGAGAGACTCTCTTGCTTCCAGCCATATGCAACAGCCCTTAAAAGGGCGATGAGGGTAGTTGGTGTGGCAATGATGACACCTTGATCGGCTCCCGCCTCAATCAATCCAGGATCGTACTGGAGCGCAGCGCTAAAAAAAGTCTCCGAAGGGAGGAACAAAACAACAAACTCAGGGGTAGGCGTAAAGTGCTGGTGATACGTCTTTTTAGAAAGGGCTGAAATGTGCTGGCGAATCAGCCGCGCATGATCTTTGAGTTTAGCTTCTCGTATCGCATCGTTATCGGTCTGAATCGAATCTAAGTAGGACTCAAGCGGAACTTTGGAATCGATCACCACTTGGCGCCCACCAGGCAATTTAATCACCAAATCAGGGCGGATGGCCCCCTCTCCCACTTCTTGCTCAAAAAAATCGCAGTGGTTGAGCATGCCAGCTATTTCTACAACACGCCGAAGCTGAATCTCTCCCCACCTTCCACGAGCAATAGGGGTGCGCAAAGCTTTTACAAGATTGGCCGTCTCCTTGCCTAGCTCTTTTTTCGCCTCCATCAAAGAATCGACCTGAGATTTTAGGCTAGCATGGTCTCCTTTACGCTCTTTCTCAAGTTTATTCAGCCCCTCATCGAGCTTACCAAGCGTCTCTTTAACCGGCTTTACAAGCTGATCGATCGACTGTTGCCGCTTATCTAAATCCCCCTTTGCTCCTTCTTGAAATTTCTCCAAGCTCGTCTTGGCAAGATCTAAAAAGGTCTGATTATTCTTTTCGAGAGCATCATGCGAAAGAGCCTTGAAGGATTCCTTTAGCTCTTCATGTGATTTCTGGGCAAACTCCAAATTCTCCTTTACAAGAAGACAGCGGAGTTTCCACTTATTGCTTTGCCAGGCAAAGAATGCAGCAAGCAGTCCCAAAACAACTAATGCGCAATATTCAATCATCGTGGTGGTGTGGTTCAAAATCTGCGAGTGTTTTTGATTTCTTCCCTGCAATTAGCCTGATCACCGTAATCCCCCATCCAATCAAAATGTAGAGCCAGACAACTGCTGCTAAGGCAATCGGGAAGAAGTAAAGGACCCCGTACATTAGAAAAAAGGCAAAGATCACAGCAACAAAAACAAGTTGAAAAGAAGGGACCCGAAAGTGCAAGAATTTTGCACTGGGGAATTTAAATCTGCTTACCATGAAATACCCGAGAACGATAGTAGTTCCACACATGATTAGAGTCTGGGCAGTTTCGCTTAAATTGGCCCACTGCTCAAATTTTGGGTATGCAAATAGTAAATTGAGGCTCACAACAGCAAGAGCTGCTGCTGGAATCGGCAGGCCAATAAAATGGCGAAATTTTTTTGCTCGGTGCTTTGGAAGTTTCTTAATGGCCGCCATCGTCACATTAAAGCGGACGAGGCGCAGTATTCCGCAAATGGAAAAGACCATGGCCCCAATGACCGCTAAGAACGAAAGAGGCGTCCCCTGCTCGAGCGACAAGCTCTTGAGCATCAAAACAACAGGCGCCACCCCAAAGGTGACAGCATCCGACAACGAATCAAACAAAAAGCCAAAGGCGCTCTCTGCATGCATCACCCTGGCAATCGCCCCGTCCACCCAATCGGCAAATCCTGCAAATAAAAGCAAAAAAGACGAGGTGAGGAGCGTCTTGTACGTCCCCATCCCCGGCTCGATCATATTGACTTTGAAAATGACAAACAGCCCGGCAGCTAAGCCAAAGGCTGTGATGATATTGGGGACGATGAAAATCTTTCTCATCCCCTCATAATACTAAACCAGTCTGTTTAAACCAATGTCAATCAAAAATCGGTGCCCACTCGATATGGGGAAGCAGGGGCTAGATCCACCTGCCGACCCTCGACAACCAGGTCTGCTGGAGCATCCACACCGTATCCTATCAATTCAGCCTTGTGGGCCTTGTTCCACTGTAGCATCCTATTCAAGTATGACACAAATGCTCCAGGATTCTTTTGATCTTCTACAACGGCTGCAGTGTATTCATCATCATCTGGAAAGATGATTTCTGGATAGCCTCCAAGACGCATGATCGCCTGCATTAGAGCTCTTGCTGTATGCCCATTGTGATCTTCAAAGGGGTGGATACGTCCAATCTCTTGGTGAACCCAAGCTGCAACAGATAGCGCATCTACTTCACCGCTGAGAACTTTTGCCCCTTCTACTTTGAGCTCTTTTACAAACGCCAGCATCTCCTCTTTTACTTTCTCCTGTGCGGTCGGGATAAAGGCTACTTTTCTTAATACCCTCATCTCTTCAGGGGTCAATTTTTTGAACGCAGCGTCATATGATCCAAGCATTTTCATCTTACGAAAGATACCTAACAAAGTTTGACGTTCTGCGTTCGGACCCCCTTGTTCTTTCAAAGTATTCACGAGATATCCTACAGGATCTTCCCCTGCCCTGTTTGCCGTAACTAGGACACCCTGAGTCCGTAATTTGCCTGGTGCCCCATCTTGACCTTCGGTATCAAGATTGTTTTTACAAAACATTTTTTGCACATCTTTTAGAAGATCCAGTAATTCAGTTTCTGATTTAGCAAAGAAGGCCTCGGGCGAGGCTAACATTTTTTCCTGCAGAAACGCATACACTTCTTTTGCATTGGCGACTTGTGCAGGATTTGCTAAAACGTGAACTTCTCTGACTCCAATATGTGGCAATCGAGATGGAGCACCGCGCTCTCTAGCTTCAAGCGGCGTGGCAGAAAGTGCGTCCCACTGACCCCGAGCAAGTTTTTGAACCGTTCCCTCAACTTTAGCTACAGCTTCTTGACAATGGACCGCATCTGGAACAACATCATCGATACTACAATAATTACGCCCATCATTGGCTGCTACCTGTCCTACGCTATGGAAATCAGCAAGCCCAGCTGAGAGCGTAGTCGTTCCCACTGGAGGAGAGCCTTGAGTCCTACCCCTTAATGCATAGGGCCCAACTGAAACTGCTTGAGCACCTGGACTACTAAGAAGGAGAAAACCACAAAAAGCAGCTCCTACTTTCTTTAAAATTCCTCCAAGCGAAGGACGGATTTGTGGGAGCATAGCGCTCGCAGACGATGAGACAACTGAACTAACTGGCATATTTTTCTCCTTATAAATAAATTACGACCCTATTATAATGTAAATTCAAATTTAAATCAAGTAAAAAATATCACAGCTTATTTAAAATAAATACTTTGGAGCAAACAACCTTTTTAAGTAAACTCTTCATTATGGACCATTTATGGCTTTTAGGCCCTGCTCTACTCTTGACTGGAGCGTGGCTCCTCTCTCGTTCACTTGCGCAAATTTCAGAATCTTATCGCCTGTCTAAATTCGCTCTGGGTATGACCTTATCTGCATTTGCCGTCTCTGCCCCGCTGGCCCTATTTTCCCAAAGGCACGGGATTGCCGGCAGTGACACCTTAAGAGCTATGCTCGATTACAATATCGCCAACATCGGTCTGGTTTTAGGCCTCTTCCTCATTTTTTCTCCTCTTAGATTTCCCAAGCACGCTAAGTGGATCACACTCCCCCTCCTCTTTCTCGTCTATTTGATTCTATTGCTCATTTTATTGGGAGGAAAGGTCAGCCAGGTGGAAGGAGTTTATCTTCTTTTGGTCTTTGCGCTCTATATCATTTCACAGTTCTTCACTATTCCAAGCAGAAACAAATCAAAAACGAACAAACCCTGGCTACCTATTGCTTTAGCTTTTGTTGGTATCGGGCTTTTGGCAGGGGGCTCTTTGTTTTTTTCTGAAGAGACCTTCTTTGCCGTACGCGGCCTATCCTGGCCACTGCTTGCAGTAGCTTTGGTAGGAGTGATCCGCAAAGAGGGTGAGCTAGTTCTCGGCACGGTGCTTGGCAGTTGCATCTTCAATCTTTTGCTCACTCTGCCCATCAAAGCGGTAGAAGAGCCAATCTTGTTTTCCCAAAAACTTCTCCTTATCGACTTTCCATTGATGTTGGCGTTCACGCTGCTTTTGTGGGTGCTAATGATCTTTGGCAAGCGCCATTTATCGCGGCTTGATGGGACCATTTTGGCCGCTTCCTATGGCGCCTATCTGGTGTATCTTTTTTTCTCCTAGAGAGACCAAACTTTTTGTGGACGAAAAGACACAAGCTACTATATATAGTGTTTATAGAAGCGCAAGTCTACTAGATCTAGTAGAGGCGACCTTAACACTTAGTTCTTTAGGAGAGGATAATATGGCACAAAAAAACACATCACCTACAGCAACAATCGATCAAACAAATGAGCTTGCTCACTTCACGGTTGTAAAGCGATCGGGAAGCCTCGTTCCCTTTCGAAAAAAGCGTGTATACCATGCCATTGAATCTGCCTTTCGAGACACCAAACAGATCTCTAAAAACACTCCCCTTCCCGAAGACTTGGTGCAAGTTGTTGAAGACACCACAGAGGCCATCATTGAAAAACTCTCCCAGTATGCTGAAAATGGCGCTTGTCTCACAGTCGAAGGGATCCAAGATGTAGTAGAAGTTTCCCTAATGGATCAGGGGCACCATGATGTGGCGCGCGATTACATCATCTACCGCGACAAGCACAAACGAGTGCGCGATGACTCTCCCCAAAACCTCAAAGTCACCCGCAGAGATGGCTCTAAAGCCCGTTTCAACCCGATGAAAGTTGCCTCTACACTAGAAGATGCCTTCCGTAAAAAAGAGGAACTTGAAGGACCCACAACGCAAGAGATCATCGACGCTGTAAATTTAGTCACCCAAAAAGTGGTGGCCAGAGTTTCTCATTTCCACAAAGAAGGGAAAGAACTCTCAACGATTCTCATCCAAGACGAGGTGGAGAACCAACTCATGCGAGAAGGTTTCTTTAGCGTCGCTAAAGAGATGATCTTGCAGCAAGCTGGCATCCAGACACCGAGTGCAGAGCTTCCTAAAGAAGAAGAGGTCGATCCCAATGCGCGCAAATTCACCGTCCTCACCGAATCAGGAGAGAGCAAAACAATCACCGACAAACAACTTCGCAAGCGGATCGTCCACGCTTGTCGCGATCTTGAAAAGGAAGTTTCTGCTAAAGAACTCCTCGACCTTTGCATCCTGAACTTCTACGAAGGGATCAAAGAAAAAGAAGTTGATCAAGCTGTGATCATGGCAGCACGTGCACAAATCGAAAAAGACCCCGCCTACTCCAAGGTTGCCTCTCGACTACTTCTCGATGTCCTCTACCGCGAGACAATGGAGATCGAAGCCACCGACAGCAAAATGAAAAGCCGACACAAAGAGTACTTCAGCTGGTACATCGAGCACGGGATTAAAATCGAGAGACTCTCGCCAAAACTAAAAGCTTACGATCTTAACAAGCTAGCTGATGCCATGAACCTCGAGCGTGATGATCATTTCTACCTCCTTGGCATGCAAAACCTCTACGACAGATACTTCATCCACGAAAATGAGCGCCGCCTAGAGACTCCACAAATCTTCTGGATGCGTGTCGCCATGGGCCTAGCGCTAAATGAAGGCAAAGAGATGAATGAACGAGCGATTGAGTTCTACAACATCCTCTCACAGTGTCTCTACACTTCTGCAACCCCTACCCTCTTCAATTCGGGATCCTGCACCTCGCAACTATCTTCTTGCTTCCTCTCGACTGTTTCGGATGATTTGGATAACATCTTTAAAACCGTCTCCGATGACGCCAAGCTGTCCAAATGGGCCGGCGGTCTTGGAAACGACTGGACAAACGTCCGCGCAACGGGCTCGCGCATCAAAGGGACCAACGGAAAGTCTCAGGGCGTAATCCCCTTCCTCAAAGTGGCCAACGACACAGCAGTCGCCGTGAACCAAGGGGGAAAACGCAAAGGAGCTCTCTGTTGTTACCTCGAGACATGGCATCTCGACCTCGAAGATTTTCTAGAACTGCGCAAAAATACCGGTGACGAAAGACGCCGTACCCACGATATGCACACAGCTAACTGGATTCCTGACCTCTTCATGAAAAGGGTCCAACAAAACGGCTCGTGGACCCTCTTTAGCCCAAGCGATGTCCCCGATCTTCATGATCTCTATGGCGCCGCGTTTGAAAAGCGCTACAACGAGTACGAAAAAATGGTAGACGAGGGGAAAATCACCCTTTTTAAGAAAGTAGAAGCGGTTCAGCTTTGGCGCAAAATGCTCAGCATGCTCTTTGAAACAGGCCATCCATGGATCACCTTCAAAGACCCATCGAATATTCGTTCTACGCAAGACCATGTAGGCGTTGTCCACAGCTCCAACCTCTGCACCGAGATCTTGCTCAACACCAATAAAGACGAGACAGCCGTTTGCAACCTCGGCTCGATCAACTTAGCTGCCCACACCACCAAAGACGGACTAGACAAAGAGCAATTGGCCAAAACAATCAAAACCGCTGTCCGCATGCTCGACAATGTGATCGACCTCAACTTCTATCCGATCCCCGAAACCAAAAACGCCAACGCAAAACACCGGCCTGTAGGCCTTGGCCTCATGGGCTTCCAAGACGCCCTCTACATCCAAGAGATGAGCTATGCCAGTCACGATGCAGTAGAATTTGCCGATGAGAGCATGGAGTTCATCTCCTACCATGCGATCCTCGCCTCCTCAGAGCTTGCCAAAGAAAGAGGCACCTACGAGACCTACAAAGGCTCAAAGTGGGACCGCGGCCTCCTTCCCATCGATACCATCGCCCTACTTGCTAAAGAAAGAGGACAAGACGTCGAAATGGATACATCCGCTAAAATGGACTGGACCCCTGTTCGAGAAGCGGTCAAAAAACATGGCGTGCGCAACAGTAACATCATGGCCATTGCCCCCACAGCGACCATCTCCAACATCACAGGCGTTACCCAATCGATCGAGCCGATGTACCGCCACCTCTTTGTGAAATCAAACCTCTCTGGCGAGTTCACCCTCCCCAACTTCTACCTCGTAAACAAACTCAAAGAGCTCGGCCTTTGGGATGCAGAGATGATCGATGATCTCAAATACTTTGATGGGATGATCAATGAAATTGAAAGGATCCCAGACGACATCAAGCAACTTTTCCCCACCGCTTTTGAAATCGAGCCCGACTGGATCATCGAGTGCGCCTCGCGCAGACAAAAGTGGATCGATATGGGACAATCACTTAACCTATACATGGCCGAGCCCAGCGGCAAAAAAATCCACGACATGTTTATGCTCTCTTGGAGTAAAGGGATCAAAACCAACTACTACATGAGAACACTCGCTGCGACCCAAGTCGAAAAGTCGACCACAGACATCAACAAGCGCGGTCTGCAACCCCGCTGGATGAAAAGCAAGTCGGCTTCAAGCGAAGTCAAAGTCGATCGAGAAGAAAAAGAAAAACCCTTTGTTTGTAATTTAGAAGAAGGCTGCGAGAGCTGCCAATAGGAGTGAGGAATACTATGACAAAACGAGTCCAAGCTAATCAAAAAAGACTAATCAACTGCAACGCCGTTGACGTCAACCAACTCATGCCCCTCAAATACAACTGGGCGTGGGAGCACTACCTAAACGGATGTGCCAACCACTGGATGCCCACAGAAGTTTCGATGGCCAAAGACATCGAGCTCTGGAAATCCAATGAGCTCTCCGATGATGAGCGGCGCGTGATCATGCGCAACCTCGGCTTCTTTAGCACAGCAGAGAGCCTCGTTGGCAACAACATCACCCTCGCCATCTTCAAACACGTCACCAACCCAGAGGCCCGCCAATACCTCTTGCGCCAAGCCTTTGAAGAAGCGATCCACACCCACACCTTCCACTACATCGTAGAATCTCTTGCCCTCGACGAAGGGGAGATTTTCAACATGTACAACGAAGTCAACTCGATCAATGAAAAAGACGCCTTTGAGATGCAGCTGACCGCCGACATCATGAAAGAAGGCTTCACCACAGACACTCCCGAAGGGATCCAAAAATTCCTCGAGAACCTGATCGGCTTCTACATCATCATGGAAGGGATCTTCTTCTACAGCGGATTTGTGATGATCCTCTCCTTCCACCGCCAGAACAAAATGAAAGGGATCGGCGAGCAGTTCCAATACATCCTGCGCGATGAAACCATCCACCTCAACTTCGGCATCGACCTAATCAACGGGATCAAAGAAGAAAACCCCGAAGTATGGACTCCTGAGTTCAAAGAGCACATCATCCAGCTCATCCACAAAGCCGTTGAGCTTGAAGTAAAATATGCCGAAGATTGTCTTCCCACAGGAATACTAGGTCTCACAGCCCCCATGTTCCGCGAATACGTCCAATACATCACCAACCGCCGCCTTGAGCGCATCGGCCTGCCCCAGCAGTTCCCCGGCGCCAAAAATCCATTCCCTTGGATGAGCGAGACCATTGATCTGGGCAAAGAGAAGAATTTCTTCGAGACCCGGGTCACCGAATACCAGTCCTCTGCCAACCTCACTTGGTAATCTGAGGATTAACTACTCATTTGAACAAATTCAACATCATTGTCAGGGCCTAGTGATAGGCCCTTTGTGTTTGTAAAGTTTGTGGCGTCTATGAGCATCAGCAAGTCATAGAGCTGAATCTTGATGGGGCGATGACCCACATCGGTGAAGCTGCCAATGACCGAGTCTAGAATGGATCCAGAAGTGCGCAGCAGCTGGCGCTCGATGGCGGCCAATGCCCTTACATATTCTTCTCCTAAGCGATTGCGCTTGGCTTTAGCGGCTTCTATTATGTCATGGATGGCTTTGCTGGTTTTCCCCTCCCCAACAGCGTTGAAGGTGATTTGGCTAGTTGATTGAAAGCCGGAGCCGTTAAGGATACGGGCTGTCTCTAGGTAGTGGGTTGTGAAGCCTTTGGCTTTTTCTTTGCGGAGAAGGTCTTGGAGGATGGTGGGAGCGTGGGCGTAGATTTCGCTATCGGGGAAAGAGAGTTCCTCGAGGTGGAGTTGATCCCCTACTCTTCGGAATCTAACGTTGTTGCGCGTTGCCCTACCGTCTAGGACCACCTCATGCTTAAAGAGATCGGCCGTTATTCGCGTTTCTCTAGAGGCGATTTCCTCTTTGCAAACGGGGGCTCTAGGGCTCACGGGAAGACAGAAAGAGAGGATCCAGCGAAAGAAATTGACCACTGCCCTTTTGACTGCGGAGATGGTTTGCATTAGGCGGGTTGATAGAGGGGGGGCTACTGGTGTCGGTTTTGCAAAAACAGCTTCTATTCGCATAAGGTCATCCTTTGGTGAATTGGGTAAGGGGGAGTCTTTGGATCATCGTCCGCTTGATTTCTTTCCCAGCTTTTTTAAGGAGAGGGAAGAGGAGGCGGATGGGGACAGCATATTCAGATGTGCCGGCAGAGGCGGACATCCCTTTAGGAGCGCTCATCAATTGCGTGACATGCCCGCGGCTTGATTTCGGCACGTTTCTATGTACGGATTTGAGATCGATTTTTCGGCCTATCGCACGTTCTAGCCGGCAGAGCTCTTCTCCAGCTTTATTTAAATCTAATGCGTTATGCATATCTATGGCGCCCGCGAGTATGCAGAGGATAAATTTTGCTTCTATTTTTCGAGCTAAATTTCGGTCTTTAGGTCTATTGAGGACCGAGTGAATGAGGGTGTCGAGCGGTGTCTTTCTATCAGGTCTGAAGGGGATCTCCCCTTTCGTCTTGAGCCCCGCCCCAAAGAGGAGCCAGGCGTGGTAGGGGTTATGTGTCTCGATCACATCGATTTTTTCTTGCTCGATGATGTGCATTAGCATCTCGGCTAGATCGTCTTCTTCCCCCTTGTCGGGGAAATCGAGCTCGTCTAAGCGGACGCAACGACAGCCCAGCTTGATCTCGTTTTCTGTCCCATTGATCCGATAGCGGATGGTTTGCCCGTTGACATCCACTTTGTGGAAGCGTTGCTCTACCGGCTTGTCGCGTGCGATGAAAAAAGAGAGAATCCAGGAGAAAAGAGAAGAGATCTTCCCCCAAAGGAAAGCGATGGGGCTTTGCCCTTTGCGTCCTCTGCCATGAATGGAGGAGAGATTTGAAATTCCTAAAGGGGTGGTCTTTGCAGGAGTAAAAGTGGCTCGCTGCGACGAAAAAGTGGCTGAGACCTTCATAGGACACCGATTTTTTTCGGACAAGTTTAAATTTTTCTTGAATAAATGGCCAGCTTTCCAGACAAAAATATTTCATTCCTGTAGACTTGGTATCTATGAGCGAATTTCTAATGAAAGAGGGAGAGAAGTATAAAGACTTTGCCCTAGTGAAGTACTACCCCATTGACGAGCTGCAGTCGGTTATGCGCGAGCTCATTCATATCCCAACAGGCGCGCATGTGATGCATCTGGAAAATGATGATCCAGAAAACCTCTTTTGCCTATCCTTTAAGACCCTTCCTGAAAACTCAAACGGTGTGCCTCATATTTTGGAACACACAGTTTTGTGTGGCTCGCGCAAGTATCCGGTAAAGGATCCATTTTTCTCTATGAATCGCCGGAGCTTAAATACGTTTATGAATGCCCTTACGGGGAGCGACTTTACTTGCTATCCCGCGGCGACCCAGATTGAGAAGGATTTTTATAATCTGTTTGAGGTATATCTAGACGCAGTTTTTCACCCTAAACTCCATGAGCTGAGTTTTTTGCAGGAAGGCCATCGATTAGAATTTTCCGATCCAAAGGATCCGAAGAGTCCCCTCGAGTTTAAGGGGATCGTCTACAACGAGATGAAAGGAGCCATGTCGTCTGTCGATTCGCGGATCTGGCATGCATTGATGCAGGCGCTTGTTCCCGATCTGACTTATGCACACAATTCGGGTGGAGATCCCAAAGACATCCCGAGTTTGACCTACGAAGAGCTCATCTCTTTCCACGAGACCTACTACCACCCGAGTCGGTGCCTCTTTTATTTCTATGGCAACCTCCCCCTGAAGAAACACCTGGATTTTATCGAGGAAAATGCTCTTAAAGGGGTGCCAAAACTCCCTCCGATTGCAGGCATTGGCCACCAAGAGCGGTTCCCCAATCCAGTCCACAAGAGCTTCTCCTATCCAATTAGCAAGGAAGAAGACGAGGGCGACAAGCACATCTATGCTTTCTCCTGGTTAACAACACCTCTTCTTGAAGTGGAAGAGGTGCTCGCACTCACTGTCTTGGATTCGATTTTGATGGACACTGACGCTTCCCCTTTGAAAAAAGCCCTTCTAGAGACCAAACTATGCATCCAAGCCGAAAGTTATCTCGACGTTGAGATGACAGAGGTCCCGCTAGCCTTTTTCTTCCGAGGGTGCAAGGAAAATAGTGGTGATGCTATTGAAAAAGCTCTAAGAGAGAATTTGGGGAAAATCGCGCGCGAGGGAATTCCTTACGAACTTGTTCAGGCCTCGATGCACCAGCTGGAGCTCTCTAGGACAGAGATTGGCGGGGACCACTCCCCTTTTGGGTTAACCCTCTTTTTCCGCTCGGGGCTTGCCAAACAACATGGTTGCAACCCTGAAGATTCGCTCACTCTTCACTCTCTTTTTCAAGACATTTTGGAAAAAGCCAAAGATCCCCACTTCTTCTCTCCCCTGATTGAAAAGTATATCCTCCACAATTCTCATCACGTTCGCCTCTCGTTTGCCCCCGACCCGGATCTTCCAACAAAGGAAGCGGCTGAGGAAAAACAGCGCCTAAAAGAAATCAAGAGCTCTCTAAATGAGAAGCAAGTAGCAAGCATTTTAGAGAACACGAAAAAACTAGCCGAGTTTCAAGAGGCAAGCGAAGACCAAAAGCTCGATTGCCTTCCTAAAGTGACGCTGCATGATGTCCCTGAGCAAACGCGAGACTTCCCCCTCCAGTCGAGCCAGCGAAGAGAAATGGAGATTTTTCACCACGACAACTTCACCAACCACCTCCTTTATGCTGACCTCGTTTTTGACCTGCCCAATTTAAGCAAGCAAGAGCTCATGGATTTGCAGCTCTTCATTATTTTCTTGCCTGAGCTCGGCTCTGCAAATCGCACTTATTCTGAAAATTTAGAAGCACAGCATGCCTATACCGGTGGCATCGGCGCTCATGCTTCCCTACATGTGCAGGCCAGCGACCCCGCAAAAGCAAAGCCCTCTCTCCAGCTTCATGGAAAAGCTCTGCAGCGCAATGCTAAGGAGTTCTTCTCCCTTTTGCAGGATATGGTGACAAGCCCTCGGTTTGATGAGAAAGAGCGGATCAAAGAGCTTGTGAAGAAGCTACAGAACTCTCTGCAAAATAGACTGACGCGCAACGCCATGCGCTACAGCTCACAAATTGCTCTCTCGCATCTCTCTGTCGCCTCTTACATCAATGAGCTGTGGTACGGCCTTACTTTTTACAACTATGTCCAAGGCATCTCAGAGATTGAACCTCTCTTAGAAAGACTCTTGCAGCTAAAAGACAAACTTCTTTGCATCGGGTCTCCCCATCTAATCCTGAGCTGCGATGCGAATCTGTTCTCTGATCTCGACAAGAAAGATTTTTATGGACTGCCGAGCATTCCCACGAAACCCTTTGAACGATGGAAGGGAGACTTTGTTTTGAAGAACATTCCCGATCAAGCTCGGGTGATCCCCTCTCCTGTAGCCTTCACAACACAGGCCTTTAAAACAATCCACTACACTCACGAAGATGCGCCCGCACTTCTAGCTTCAACTGCCCTTATGGAGAACAAGGTATTGCATCACCGGATACGTGAACAAGGTGGAGCCTACGGCTCTGGAGCTAGTTACAATGCTCTTTGGGGCAACTTTTATTTTTATGGCTACCGAGATCCTCACATCGCGCACACAGTCCGATGTTTTAAAGATGCGGCAACAGAAATTGCCGCTAAGAACTTTGAAGAGTCAGACCTAGAAGAGGCCAAGCTGGGCATCATCCAAAACTTTGATACCCCAACCTCCCCTAGCAGCAGAGCAGTCACTAGCTATATCTGGGCGCGTGACGGAAAAACCCGCCAGATCAGACAAGACTTTAGAAGCAGACTATTGTCCGTCACCCCAGAAAATATTCAATCTGCTTTAGAAAAGCATCTACTCCCCCAAATCGATGAGGGGCCAGTGGTCACTTTTGCTGGTCAAGAACTACTCGACAAAGAGCTCCCCCTACTCGAAGAAAAAAAGATCAAAATACTTCCCATCACTTGATTTTTTCTCCGCTATTCGGCATATTCCGAAATCTTGGATCGCTTCAAAAAATGGGTAATAATTATGCGAAAACTTTTTTTTCTTCTACTTGCTTGTTCCTCCATCCTTTCAGCTGCAAATGACTGTGCCTGTAGTCCTCAGCAAATTTCTAAGGTTTTCACCCAGGTTGCCAAAAAAGCAACACCCGCTGTTGTCTACATCAAAGCCGATGGTGCGGCTGAAGAAGACGAAAGGCAAGGACCTGGCGGTCAAAGCCCTTTTGAAGATGAATTTTTCAACCGCTTCTTTGGCTCTCCTTACCGCCAAGCACCAAAACAGGCCATCTCCCAAGGCTCTGGTTTTTTTGTTAGCTCCAAGGGACACATTCTCACCAACGCGCACGTTGTAAAAGGAGCCAGTAAGCTCACCGTCGTTCTTCACGATGGTCGCGAGATGGATGCAAAAATGATTGGAGTAGATGAGAGCACAGATGTGGCTGTCATCCAAGTTGAAGGAAGCGGATTTGATTTTATCCCCCTTGCCAACTCAGAAAATCTTGAAGTGGGAGAATGGGTGATTGCCATTGGCAGTCCCTTTCAACTCCAAGCCACGGTAACTGTCGGAATCATCAGCGCTGTTGGCAGACAAAACCTGCGCATCACAGACTTTGAAGACTTTATCCAAACAGACGCTGCCATCAACCCTGGGAACTCAGGGGGACCGCTTGTAAACCTTGAAGGAGAAGTGATCGGCATCAATACCGCGATTGTTTCCAAAAGTGGAGGACATGCAGGGATCGGCTTTGCGATTCCCAGCAACATGGCCAAGCACATCATGAACCAGATCATCGATAACGGAACCGTGACTAGAGGTTTCCTCGGTGCGGCTCTCCAACCCCTTGATCAAGACATGGCTGATGCTTTTGGACTCGAGCGTCCAGAGGGTGCCCTTGTTGCCGAAGTGGTCAAAGGCTCCCCTGCCGACAAAGGAGGCTTAAAGCAAGGAGACATCATCCTCGCCTACAACAATACCCCTGTAAAAACGATCGGTTCTTTCCGCAATGAAATCTCTATGATTAAGCCGGGAACCACTGTGAAACTCAAAGTGAACCGAAACGGGAAAATTCACAACATCTCCGTCAAACTCGGCTCGCACTCCGACGCTTCAGGCGGAAGTAGTTTCATCCAGAAACTTGGGATGGAAGTAGAGAGTCTAACCCCTGAAATGTCAAAAAAACTTGGCTACCCACAAGAAGAAGAAGGGGTCGTGATCACCAAAATCAAACCAGGCTCTGCAGCTGCTATGGCAGGCATGCGCCCTGGATTTCTCATCCTTGCGATTAATCATAAAAAAATAACCAATGTAGAAGAATTTAACAAGGCATTAGAGGATACCAAGAATGACCGGATCTTGATCTTGGCTAAGCAAGGGAATGCAACTCGCTTCTACTCCTTAAAAATACAATGAGAATAGAAACAGTCTTTGCTCCGCCACAATCAGCTGCAAGTTCCACACAAGGTCGGTGGGCTCGCTCGCCATCAACAGCTAGCAGCCTCACCTCCCCACACGCACCTAAATGGGGCGATAAAATCCTCGCCTTCTTTGACTGGGCAATTAACAAATTCCTCTCCATCTTCACTTGGTGGATGCCAAAAAAAGCAACCCCCAAGCCTCCAGGCCCCCCACCTGAATTTACTCGCGCAGTTCAACAAGCACTTGATGCCGAAATCGCCAACCGCAACCCCATTCCAGGCCTAATCCAAGGGCTTATTATCCAACGGGGTATTCTGTATCTCATGGGACGAACCTCTGCCGAATTCTATGCTAGCCAGGCCATTAGAGCCACTGGCTATACCGTTGATAAGATCGCCAATTTCACTTTCCCTAAAGCCTCTGTAATAAAGAAACAAGCTGCAAGTACAATCTTATCCAATGCCGTGATTTATGCCGGCTGCAAACACTTTGATTATCCTTACCCCTGGATTATGCCCATAATCCAATCCATTAGCATTTTCGCCCTATACACAAAAGCAGAAGCAGAAAAGACCCAAAAGCGCCAAGCACTTCTACACCAAGCAGTTGCAAATTAATTGTTAATTCGATATAATATATCCATTATTAAATAATTACATGGATATAAAGATGAATGTTAAATTTTTAACTTCTATGATGGAAAGAGCTCTTATCCCAGCAGCGTTTTCCTGGGCATACGGAGACCCCAACATACTTAAAAATTTTGCTTACAATACAACAGCCATCCAATCTTTTCATGCCCTATCACGTGCGGTTGAAAAGGCTGTAGAGCGGACTTTTCCCTCTTCTGACCAGAGATGGAAGGTGGGCGCTGGCTTTGCTGTCGCCGCTCCCGTAGTTTGGACCGTAGCTAAGCAGTGTGATCATCAGCTCAGCTACTTTTTCTGGGGTATTCTGGCTCTCAATTCCTTCGCAAGGACCCTTCCTTCCCCACCTGTGCAGCCACAGCCAGTTTATGCAAAATTGTAGGTGAATGATTTTTCACACTTGACTGCATTCGAAACAAGGCAGTATTTCTCTGACTCTGCAAGCATTTTTTTGGCCGTTTCTTGATCCTGCACGCCGCTAAGCGTAAAAGCAATATCGAGCTTCTGCAACTCCGGGGTGCCTGCGCTCCCACGATCGACCGTAAGTTTTGCTGTAGCGCTAATGTCTGTAAACTCTAGCTTAGCTCTTTCTGCAAAAACCTTGAAAGTGGCGATTAGACACGTGATTACAGAGATCGAAAAAAGATCTTCTGGCGAATACCCCGTTCCCGGTCCCATGAACTCTTTAGGGACCGAACCGGCAATCGGAGGAAAATTCTCTGCGCTCGCCTCAAAAGGCGTAGCCATGCCGCTCGCACCATTTGCTTTTACTTCAAAATAGAGTGGATACTTGATCATAAGGTTCTCCTTTCCTCTAGAATATGCAAATATTGTTTTATCTACCACCCGTTTTTCTCTTCCCTTATACTAAGAAGCAATGAAGCTTGAAATTTGTAGGGCCACGCCCTCCCTTCCCCTACCCTTGGTTATTAGCGAAGTTGCTGCAGGATTTCCATCGCCAGCTGATGGGTACATGGGTGATGCTCTTGATTTGAATCAGCTGCTCATCTCCCACCCTGCGGCCACTTTTTTTGTTCGTGTTTCGGGCGAATCGATGATCGATGCCAACATCCATCCGGGCGATGTTCTTGTGGTCGACCGTTCCCTACAACCCAAGCACAAAGACATTGTCATTGCCGTCTTAAATGGGGAGTTCACAGTGAAGCGAGTCTTGTGCAAGAGTAAGAGGATTTTTCTCGCACCAGAAAATCCCTCTTTCTCTCTCATTGAGGTAGGCAAGGAAGAAGAGTTTCAAGTTTGGGGAGTGGTCACCTATGTCATCCACAAAGCCAAATGAGTGTTTTTTTCTCATCGACTGCAATTCGTTCTTTGTCTCCTGCGAGCGGGTCTTTAACCCTAAACTCTGGAAGCGTCCAGTTGTTGTCCTCTCTAACAACGATGGCTGTGTAGTCGCAAGATCTAGAGAAGCAAAAGCCCTTGGCATTCCCATGGGCGCCCCCGCCTTTAAATATGACAAGCTCTTCAATCAGCAAGGGGTCTTTGTCTACTCATCCAATTACACCCTTTACGGCGATATGTCCCACCGTGTGATGCAAGTGCTTGAGCAATTTTCTTCTGAAATGGAAGTGTACTCCATTGATGAGGCCTTTTTAATCGTGGATGACACAGATCCCATCACTCTAGCAAGAGAGATCCGCCGCAGAGTCTATCGCTGGACGGGAATCCCTGTCTCCGTCGGCATTGGCAAAACCAAAACACTGGCCAAAGTAGCCAATCACATCGCCAAAAAAAAACAAGAGCACAAGGGAGTATTCCTATTTGAAAGCGATCAGGATCTAGCCCGTTTCCCCCTCGAAGATATTTGGGGCATTGGTAGGCGCCTGGCCCCCCGCCTAAAAGGGCGCGGCATCTTAACTCCCCTGCAGCTAAAAATGGCTCCCAATGAATGGATCCGCAAACATTTTTCGGTAACCCTTTTAAAAACTGTTCTTGAGCTGCGGGGCACCCCTTGCTTAAAGCTTGAAGAGGTCTATGCCAAGAAAAAAAGCATCACTTGTTCCCGCTCATTTGGCACGCCCATCACAGAACTAAAAGAGCTAGAAGAGGCTGCCTCTAGCTATATAGCTAGAGCTGCAGAGAAGTTGCGTAGACAAGGCTCGCTAGCCGAGCACTTAACCGTTTACCTCTGCACCTCATTCTTTATCGAAAATCCCTATAGTAATAGCGCCAGCGCCTCTTTTCCTCTTGCCACCGACTATACCCCCGACCTCATCACAGCAGCCAAATCTCTCTTAAAGGCGATCTACCGCCCCGGCTACGCCTATAAAAAAGTAGGGGTGATTTTCAATGATCTCTCCAACAGCTGTCAACAGGACCTATTCTGCAAGCGAGGCCCCTTCCACACCAAATCGATGCAGGTCCTCGATCAGATCAACGCCTCTTATGGGAAAACTACGCTGCAGTTTGCAGCCGAAGGGATCGAAAAGCCCTGGAAAATGCGCCGCGAGCAAACCTCAAGCCACTTCACCACCAACTGGGATCAGCTGCTGAGTATTTAATCCCTTCCAGCGCCGTGTCCTTGATCGCCTAAATCGGCTGCTAGATTGCGAACAATTTTCCGGTTCAAGCCAGTGCGATAGCTCATCTGCTTAACAGTAAGATTGCTCCTTCCCCACACTTGCTGGTAGAAAGTATAGTCTTTTTGAGAGAGGACTTTTCTTTCAAAGGCATATTTTGCAAGCTTTGGACCAGCAGTTCTTGTTACATCTTCTTTGAGCCTAGTATAGGCGGCTCTTTTAGAGAGGAGCATTCCATAAAGGAGTCTATCGTTGATGGAGGCTTTCCACCTTGCTTGCGCCTGGGTATGACTCCGCTTTGTCAAAATTCCTTCATAAAAAGTGGCGTCTCTTTGCCCGATGAACCCACGAGCAAGGCCGAGAGCAATCAATGGCTCATTGGCATTGGCTCTTGGATTCGCTAGCATCCTTCCACTAGCTGCCACAATTCTCGGTACGACAGCAAACTCGGCTTCTTCAAGGTCTTCTCCTGTGAACTTCTTGATGCAGCAGTTACCAACTGTAGCTAGTTTTCCATTTTTGCTGTTTTGAATATGACAGAGTTGCCGAATGGGTTTGTGACCACAGAGGCATTGATCAAATTCACCTGGATCGAGAATTTCAACGTCACGAAGGCTCCATTCTGGGACAGCTTCTTTCCAGGTATTCGCTTCGCTTAGGTCTATAATTCTTTCTGGTAGGTTCCAAGTTCTTTCTCCTGCCGCTGCTGCCATAATGAATCTCCTTTTTTTCCGGGAGATTTTAGCTAGCAAAACTTATTTTGGTCAATTTAAAAACAGACGTTCACACCCACATCAAGGTAGGGGCCGGTGAGGCGGAGGTTGGTGTTGTTTTGGCCAAGGCCTGTTAGGAATACAGGAAAGAGGAGGTTAACCGCTCTGTAGTATTCTGTGAACTGGTAGCCCGCTTCAATTTCGAATCCAACGCAGCTGCACTGCAATTCGTAGTGGAGTCCTCCTCTAGCATCGACGATGGGGACGATGGCGGTAGTTTTAGGAGTGTCAAGGTCGTTTGAGGACTCAGCCACTAGGGCGCCAAAGTTGTCTTGGTTTTGGATAGCTTTTAGGTTGCCAATGACGAGAGAGGCATTGGTCTCCCCTTTGATCGAAAAGCCCCAGAAAAGGTCGAGGGTCGGATCGAGGCCAAAGCTGGGTCCGACACCACAGAAGGTACTTTTGAGGAAGGGGGTTTTGGTTTGGGTTTGCAAGGGTGGAAAACCGCCAAAGTAGCCTTTGTCTTGAGTACGTTTGAGGTCAAGCCAGCGCACTCCAAAAGAACCGTGCAGGTTGAGGGGGCAAAAGGCTTGGATGCTTTTCCCGATGGAGGCATCTACTTGATCGAGGTCGTATTTCACTTTTGATTGTGCATTAGTATAGACCACTTCAGCTGCGCCACTGGCGTTGATGCTGCTGATGGTTTGATTGGCGCTGGCGGTTGTTTTAGAGGTGTCTTTGGCCCCTAGGTGGAAGTAATTGGCGGTGATGTCCCAGGTGCTTTCAAACTGGTATGAGAGCTCGTAGCGGCCAGTCCATACTCTATCGGGGTGGACTTTTTGTACGGAGGCGACGTTCCCCGATTGTAGAAAGGCGTAGGCCAGATCGTCTCCAGTTGGGCAGGGCTCTAGCCAGGAGCTAGTGAAGTTGAAGTGGAGACCAGAGCAATCACAAGCATTGCAAAATGAATTACTGCAGAGGTCTACATAGCTGCATGGGCAACCTTGGGTGAAGGAGAGGGTGATGTAGGGGCCATGGAGGCCGATGTTGCTTGGTTGGTCCACCGGGAAGGGATTTGTATTGACTACGTAACCTAGAAAAGGGTTGATCCGATTGATAGGTTTAAAATAGTAATCTGCACGATAACCTACTTCAAGCTCCATACCATAGCGCCCGCCGCAAAGAGGCTGTAGGTAACTTAAGGATACGTCTCCGTTTATGAGGGTGACTGCCCGATCGCTTGAGTCTTTTGCAAAAAATGCGCTGTTTTCGTTTTGAAAGAATGAGGTCGAATCGAGGCTCGATTTGGTTGTGCCAAAGAGTACTCCTGTTCCAAAGCGACCTGAGAGGCTCAAGTTACAAAATAGGGGCAAGGATGCGTCCCAACCAATGATGGGTCCCACTCCCCAATATTTGCTTTTTTCTGTTCCTTGGAGCATTCCATCGCCAAATGCCCTCCCCTCGTCGTCGTATGAAACGTCAAGAGTTCTGCGGATATCGGCAAACCCCACACCGAGATACGGATGGATGCTTAAGCACTGGTCAATAATGTATTCAAGGCCGTAAGTAACTGCGAGATCCCGAATTTTGGAGGTCGATGCCCCTTTCGCCCTTCCGAAATTTCCTCCAAGGAAATTTTGGATGAGCTGGATATCTTCAAAGACTTGGGCGGAGTTGCTGGAAGAGTGATCGATGGAGAAAAACCTAGCATCGAGGTTTTGGTTAGTGCAGCCAAATTCATACCCTAGGTTGAGCTGATAGCCGCTTTTGTAATCGGGCTCTGTCTGCAAAAGGTGCGCGGTAAAATCGAGTGTTGGCGTAATGAATGATCCAAATTCCAAATCTCCATCGCTGTGAGTAGCCTGGAGATAAATCCAAGAAGCTCCGCCGTAAAAACCTCCTGCAAAACAGGGCATAGAGATCTCTGTGCAACCATTTGCTTGCAAAAGAAAGGGAAGGAAGAGAGCTAATGCTAACTTTTTCATTCTGGATGATTTTGTGAGAATTTTTGGAAGATTTCGTCCTCGCGAATAGGGTCAAACTCGGGGCTTTTTATAATATCAGATAGGTTATCTAGCCCTTCTTGAAAAGCGGTTTCAAGCCAGCCGACGGCAGGCTTTGACCTGGCAAGAGCAGCAGAGGCAAGTGCATTGCGCAGGGCGACTTCTTTGCTCGGCATCACTTGGAAACACGAGCCTCCGATCTCTTCTACGAGGGGGAAGTTTTTTTCATCGTACGCCGCTTTGTGAAGAAGTAAAAGCGCCTCAGGAGAGAGCTCTGAGCGGATAGGGAGAAGGAGCTCATAAGCTTCTTTGGTACGACCTAAATCATATTTCAAAAAGGCAATGTACTGGGTGGCCATCATGTGGATCATCCCTTCTTTCGATTCGTTGCGGATCTTTTCGAAGGCAAAGAGGGCTTTGTCTTTGTTGCCCGCTTGCAGATCTCTCTCTGCCTCTTCCAGCGCTTGCTTGAGGGGGCCACTCCGGTCTTTATCTGAGAGATTTTTAAGTTTGCGGTACATATCAAAATTTTGAAAGGCAAAAAGAAAGAGGATCGCTCCGGGCAAAAAGTTTCTAGTCAGAAAGAAGAAGAGACTCGCCGCTCCTGCAATAATCATTCCGATGATGAGCGCAATTCGAAACCCCTTGGCCCCAAAAAAGCCTTCTAGAGCAATACGGAGCATCTGCCCACCATCTAAGGGCATCACGGGGACTAGATTAAAGATCGTCCAGATCAAATTGATGAGCATAAAATAGCGGACAAAGAGTGCAGGAACTCCTTGAGAAAAGGCTGGTACCTTCATAAGGAAGAGAGCTATTAAAAAGAGGCAAAAACCAAAAAGGGGACCGTTGAGGACGATGATGAATTGTTTCCAAAAAGGGAGCTTGTCTCCTTGATGATAGGTCAGACCTCCAAGAGCCACTAGCTCGATCCGGGGTTTAAGGCCAAAGAGCAGAGCCGTTGTAGCGTGACCCATCTCATGTACAAGAACAGAAACCAAGACCACTACAGCCACGATAGCTGTCCCAACAATCGCCTGGGTCCACAAAAAGCCAAGGATTGCAGCTGTGATCCAAAACAGAGGGTGGATCGTAATGGGGATTTTTCCTTTGATATGAATCATTATTTGAGTGCCTTTTGCATTGCGAGGCCCATTTCAGCAGGCGATTCTGCTACCATCACTCCAGCTTTTTTAAGCGCTTTCATTTTTCCTTCTGCTGTTCCCTGTCCGCCTGAAACAATCGCTCCTGCATGACCCATACGTCTTCCCGGTGGGGCGGTCACTCCCGCGATAAAAGCTGCGACGGGCTTGGAGCATTTTTCTTTAATCCAATCCGCTGCCTGTTCCTCGGCGTTTCCCCCGATCTCTCCGATGAGGAGGATCGCTTCGGTCTCTTCGTCTTTCTCAAAGAGCTCGAGCACATCGATAAAGTCGGTCCCGTTTAGGGGGTCACCGCCAATCCCAATACACGAGGTTTGTCCAAGGCCAAGTTCTGTCGTTTGCCATACGGCTTCATAGGTAAGTGTTCCCGATTTGGATACGATTCCCACTTTTCCCCGTTTGTGAATATACCCTGGCATGATTCCCATCTTGCACTCATCAACTGTAATAACGCCTGGACAGTTGGGACCAATTAGGCGAGAAGTTTTGCTCTCTTTCATCACGCGGCTCACTTCGAGCATATCGCGCACTGGTATCCCTTCCGTAATACAGACAATCAACTCGATCCCTGCATCCTCTGCCTCTAGGATGGCGTTGGCCGCAAATGGAGCTGGTACAAAGATAAGTGAAGCCGAAGCGCCCGTCTTATTTTTCGCTTCATAGACAGTATCAAAAATCGGCAGGCCTAAAACATCATCGCCCCCTTTACCAGGCGTAACACCGCCAACGTACTTCGAACCGTAGGCCATCCCTTGCTCGGTATGGAATCTCCCGGCCTGTCCGGTTAACCCTTGAGTGATGATCTTTGTGTTTTTTCCAACTAAGATAGCCATTTCCTTACCTCTTTGCAACGGCTTTTTTTGCCGCATCTGCTAAACTATCAGCGGCTTCAATTGCAAGCCCCGATTCTTTGAGTCGTTTCTTTCCTTGCTCCACATTGGTCCCTTCCATCCGGACGATAAGAGGCACACTAATAGTGAGCTCCTTGGCTGCGGCGATGATCCCTTCCGCGAGCACCGCGCAGTCCATGATCCCGCCAAAAATATTGACCAAAATCGCTTCGACACTGGGGTCTGCGAGAATAATCTTAAACCCTTCTGCCACCTTTTCTTTGGACGCTCCGCCGCCCACATCGAGGAAGTTTGCCGGCTTGCCCCCATAAAAGTGGATGATATCCATCGTCGCCATCGCAAGGCCAGCGCCATTGACCATACAGCCAACAGTGCCTTCTAGAGCAATATAGGCCAGATCGAATTGCTTGGCTGACACTTCGCTTTCTGATTGTTGGCTCGGATCGTACATCGCTGCAATCTCGGTTTGCCGAAATAGAGCATTCTCATCCACGCCGAGTTTAGCATCGAGTGCTAAGATCTCCCCTTCTGGTGTAGTGATGAGCGGGTTGATTTCTAGGAGTGAGGCGTCTGTTTCAATAAACGCCTTGGCAAGACCCATCGCAATCTTTTTCCCTACTTTCGCCTGCTGTTTTTTCCACCCCATGAAATTCGTAAGGCGTAGCGCATGATACGGCTTCAACGAGCCATCTAGACCAATAGGAATGGTCAGAATTTTTTCCGGAGTTTTCTCGGCAATCTCCTCAATTTCCATCCCCCCTTCGGGTGATGCAATCAATACCGGACGTGCATTTTCTCGATCGATGATCGCCCCAATATAATACTCTTTTTCAATATCGGCAGGCCTTGAGATCATCACCTGATGAGCGACCACCCCTTGCGGACCTGTTTGGTTATTCACCATCTTCATCCCAATGAGCTCTGAGGCGATCTTCTTGATTTCCTCAGGGCTCTTTGCAAACTTCACGCCGCCTGCTTTCCCCCTTCCTCCTGCATGGACCTGGATCTTGACCACCGCTTCTTTAAGCCCTAATTTCTGAACGATCTCGCCGGCCTCTTTTTCATTAGCAGCCACACCAAAATCGGGGATGGGAATCCCATACTTTTTTAAAATTTCTTTCGCCTGAAACTCATGTACATTCATGCTTCACCTCTATTTCTTTATGTGATAAAATTCTATTAGGATCAAGTTATGTTTGGTATTTTTTCAAAAATTAAAAGAGCGCTGACGAAAACGCGCTCTGCTATTTCCGGTCGGATCACAAATCTTTTTAAGGGCCCCATCAATGAAGAGACCTTTGAAGAGCTTGAGCAGATCCTTTACGAGGCCGATCTCGGTTCTGAATATGCGATGGAGCTTGTAGAAGAGACGCGGAGGTTTCTCAAGAAAAACCGCGAGGCGAAAATCGATGAAATCCTCTCCTTTTTGCAGGAAAAAGCCCTCGACGCCCTCAATTCTCCCACTCAGGTCGAAAAGAGATCGGGAACACCCCATGTGATCTTGGTGGTTGGCGTCAATGGGAGTGGCAAGACAACCAGTATTGCTAGGCTTGCAAAAAAATTGAAAAGCGAAGGAAAAAGTGTTCTCCTCGCGGCAGGCGATACTTTCCGGGCGGCAGCTATTGAGCAACTAACCACTTGGGCCGAGCGGCTCGATCTTCCCATTATCAAATCAACGCCCGGCGGAGATCCTGCAGCCGTGGCTTTTGACGCAGTCACCTCAGCAAAAGCGAAAGGCGTAGATGTCGTTCTCATCGATACGGCAGGGAGATTACAAAATAAAACCGATCTAATGCGAGAGCTGGAGAAAGTGGTGACTGTGATCAAAAAAGTGGCTCCCGATGCCCCGCACGAGACGCTTTTAGTTCTCGATGCAACCACAGGACAAAATGCCGTCGATCAGGCAGAAATCTTCCATTCGTTTACCCCTCTGACGGGAATTGTGCTAGCCAAATTAGATGGCTCTGCCAAGGGAGGCATCGTCTTAAGTATATACAAAAAACTTGGCATTCCAGTACAGTGGGTGGGCATTGGCGAAAAAGAAGATGATTTCATGGCTTTTGATCCAAAAGCCTATTCTGAAGCCCTTTTCGCCAAATGAGGCGATGGTGAAATGGTTTTTTCTCTTTCTAACACTAGCAGCTCCGCTTGTCAGTGAGATAAAAGTTTATGTGTCGAATCAAGCAGGTACCGTCTCTGTCATTAGCGTGGAGACAGGCATGGTCATTGCAACGATCCCTGTTGGCAGTTCTCCTACGGGTATTGATGTCTCTCCCGATGGGAGCATCGCTTATGTGGCCAATCAAGTCAGTGACAATATCTCCATCATTGATACCTCTACCGATACTGTGATCGGCACGATTACGGTTGGGAATACCCCTACTTATCCCGCCTTTTCACCAAATGGAACGATAGCTTACGTAACGAATCTTTTTGATGGTACCATCTCTGTTATAGATGTAAATAGCTCAGTAGAAATTCTGACGATCGGAATAGGCGGTGCCCCTGTCGATGTTGTATTCACTCCGAATGGGCAGAAAGCCTACGTCACCCATTTTATCGGCGATAACGTAACTGTTATTGATGTGGCTACAAACTCTGTTCTTACCACAGTCCCAGTGGGCGATGGCCCAGCTGATTCTGAAGTCGTCACTCCAGATGGGACGAAGGTCTATGTGCCCAACTTAAATAGTGACAACGTCTCTGTCATTGCAACAAAACCAGATACCGTAATCGCAACAGTGCCTGTGGCAGATCAGCCCATCAGCACCGCCATTACCCCTGATGGAACGAAGGTTTATATCGGCTCTCAGGCCAATTTACCAACAGACTTCATTTTTATTATAGATGTGGCCACAGATACAGTCATTGGAACCATTGAAGTAGGTAATAACCCCAACGGCATTGACTTCACCCCTGATGGGACCAGAGCCTACGTTGCTAACCGCTTTTCCAACAACGTGTCTGTTATCGACGCTGCAACAGATACTGTGATAGCAACAATTGCCGTCGGACCACAGCCTGTTGCCATTGCCATTACCCCTTCTTTAACGATGGATGTTCTAGGCAAAGGAGAAATGGATATTTTCCTCACCCAAACTGAGCTGTTCAACCGGATCGTATGGTCGAAACCAGACGGAGCCATCGTTAAAGAGTATCGGATCTATCGGGATGCGGCTTTGACCGATTTAATTGGCGTTGTCAGCGCCAGCTCCCCCCTTGTCTTTGAAGATCACAACAAGAGAAAGGGAGAGGTCAACACCTACTTTATCGTAGCATTGAATGGCCCTAGCCAAGTTGGATTTGGCTCGGTCCAAATCAAAACAGACTAGTTTCTCAAAAATTCGATCGCATCGAGGCCTGCCTTGGTCCCATCGCCAGCTGAGGTGATCGCCTTCTGGTAGCGCCGATCTGTCACACCACCCGCTGCAAAAACGCCGGGGATGCTTGTCTTTTGGGTTCTCCCCTCTAAGAGGATAATTCCATTTTCATCGAGAGCAAGGTCCTTTTCAAATACTCTTGTGTTGGGTTCAACGCCCACGGCCATCATCACATCCGATGCACTTAGATGCTGACCATTTTTTAAAATGAGCCCTGTCATTTTTTTTCCATTTCCGACAATTTCTTGGATCTCGGTTTGGTAGAGCACTTGTATGTTTTCTCGTGCGGCAATTTTTTCCGCTTTTGCCAGCTTGTTTCCGCGTACAAGGATATAGACTTTCTTGGCCATATTAGCCGCTTTCAAGGCTTTGTTTGCCGCATCATCGCCCCCGCCGACAATGGCCACAACATCTTGAGCATTATCTTTTTTGAGGTACCGATCGGCACCAGCTACCTGGAGCTTTGTGCTCACAGAGCCAGTGGTAATGATCACCGTCTGCGCTTGGTAGGTCTTGCCACTTTCGGTTTGCAGGGTGAAGGGATGAGAAGAGAGGTCTGCTTTTACAATAGAATCAGAATGCATCGTAACCATAGGCAAGTCTAATTGATCCATGAGCCTGGGAACGATAGGGGCCTCCTTTACAGAGCCGGGCCAGTTATTGATTTTGGCCTTGGAGCTTAAAGGACCTCCGGGTTGCCCCCCTAAAAACAGGTGGGTCTCATACCCACTGCGTCCCGTTACAAGAGCAGCACTCAGGCCCGCTGGCCCCGAGCCAACTACCGCTATGGGAATCACCTGCCCACTAAACAGATGAACTTGTAATAAAAGAAAACAAAAGAATCTTGCTATGGTATAGAATGAAATCATGGATCAGCTTATCTCCGATACAATTGCCTATTTGCGTCAAGAAGGCTATGATACCACACGGCCCCCGATAAAAAAAGAGGAACCTGTCTCCGTAAAGCCCCCTCCCCCTCCTCCAGTAAAGCAGGTGCCTTCTCCTATGAACCTCGCCTCGATCCAAAAACACCTTCCCCACATCAAACTGGTCCAAAATATTCCAACTGCAAAGGAAGTGGCCATTGTCGTAACAGATAAGGAAGAGCTCCCCTTCTTAAAAAATTTGGCAAGGGCGATTCAAAACAACCTTTGCAGTGTCAAACTCCTCGCAAAACCAAATAATCTGGAATCTTACACGCTAGTTTTGGCCCAAGAAGAGATTGAGGGACTCAACATACTTCTAAAAAAATCTACCGACTATGAGAACCACCCAGAAGAGAAAAAAGCGCTCTGGACCCAATTATGCCAATTGCTGAAGTAGTCCTAGATACCACCCTAGAAAAAACCCTCGACTACTCCATTCCAAAAGAGCTGGGAACCTTGCGCGTGGGTATGCGCGTCGAGGTTCCTTTGAGAGGAAGATCGGCAAAAGGGACCATTCTTGCACTGAAAGAGAAAAGTGCTTTTCAAACACTCAAACCTCTCTTGAGGGCGCTAGGAGAAGAAGCCTACCTTGGAGAAGATCTTTTTGCTTTGGCTCAATGGATGAGCAAGTACTACACGGCTCCTCTTTCAAAAGTTTTAAAAGTCTTCCTTCCTCCTTCTGTTCGAGACGAGGACCAAAAACACAAAACGCAAAGCTTTGTCCGCCCTCTAAAGTCGAAGGGAGAGATGAAAACCCTCTGTGAAAGCCTCCGAGGCAAGTTCCCAGCGCAAGCCAAAGTGCTCGATTATTTTTTAATGCATCCCAAGGGAGCTCTGCTAACAGAGCTACTAGAGCACGCATCGAAAAGCCCGATTCAAACCCTTTGCAAAAAAGGCGTTCTCAAACAAGAAGAGGTCCAAATCGACCGCTCGCCAATTTTTGCCCACGAGTTTTTTCCTACAAAACCTAAAACCTTAAACGCTGAGCAAAAACAAGCCTTTGATGCGATTGTTGAGTCGGCAGGGCAATTTGCTCCCCATCTTTTGTTTGGGATCACAGGGTCTGGCAAAACCGAAGTGTATCTCCAAGTCATTGAGAAAACTTTAGCTAAGGACCAAAGCATCATTTATCTCGTTCCAGAAATCGCCCTCACTTCCCAAACCATTGAACGATTTAAAGGGCGCTTTGGAGGCCAAAATATTGCCATTCTTCACCATAGACTCAGTAGCGGCGAGAGATTCGACACCTGGCATAAAATCCGCTCAGGAACAGCCAAAATCATCATTGGCGCCCGTTCTGCTATTTTCTGCCCTGCAAAAAATTTAGGACTCATTATCGTAGACGAAGAGCACGAGTCTTCCTTCAAACAAACTGAAGAGACTCCCAAATACCATGCGCGCGATGTGGCTGTTATGCGGGCAAAGCTCTCCTCATGCCCTGTTATTCTAGGCACGGCTACGCCGAGCCTAGAGAGCTATACCAATGCAAAGAACGGGCGCTATAAGCTCCACTGCCTATCCTCGCGGCCGGATAAAGCTCTGCTACCTGAAGTGACCATTGTCGATATGAAAGCGGAGTTTGACAAAGCTAAGGGCTTTACCCTTTTTTCAGACAAACTCTTGGAAGGGATCAAGCAGAGATACACAAAAGGCGAGCAGATCCTCCTTTTTCTCAACAGGCGTGGCTACCATACAAGTGCGCAATGCCCAGCGTGTTCGCATGTTGAAAATTGCCCCAATTGTGAAATCACCCTCACCTATCATAGATCGCAAGGGACCTTAGCTTGTCACCTCTGCGATTTTAGAAAGCCCACACCAAGAAATTGCCCTAGCTGCCACAAGGACGGTCCATTGAAATTCAAAGGGGCAGGGACCGAAATGGTCGAGAGGAGCCTTCACGCCATTTTCCCCGATATCAGAACATTGCGTCTCGACGCAGACACAACCAAACATAAAGGGAGCCACGAAAGAATTTTCAAGCAATTTCGAGCTGGAAAAGCCGACATCTTAATCGGCACGCAAATGATTGCAAAAGGGCTCCATTTCCCCCTAGTGACGCTCGTGGGCGTTCTCGGACTAGATGGCTCGTTGAGCATTCCCGATTTTAGAGCGAGCGAAAACGTGTTTCAGCTCCTCACTCAGGTAGCTGGACGCTCGGGGCGCTCAGAATTAAAAGGCGAGGTCCTTATCCAAACCCATCTTCCCAAACACTCGATTATCCTCCACGCAGCAAATCAAGATTTTTCCTCATTCTACGAAGAAGAGATCGAAGTGCGTAATCTCTTTTCCTTCCCACCCTTCTCGCATCTGGTCAAGTTTTCCTTTGCTTCCGAAAACGTTCATAACTGTGAAAAGACAGCGATCCAATTTCGAGAAGATTTGATCAAACAGATGCCCGAAGAAGTGGAGCTGATGCCTGTGATCCCTTGTGGCTATGCAAAAATCAATGGTAAGTACCGTTTTCAATTTCTCATCAAAAGCAAAAAGCTACAAAAGATACTGCCCACGATCCAAAGGATGCGCGGGCAGTATAACCACAAAGGGGTACGTCTCTCAATCGACGTCGACCCCCTTACGACGTACTTTTAGAACTTCCTAGAGCCAAGCTTTGCAATAGCTGTCCAACTGCGCCGGTAACGTCAGACCAGAACGGTCCTCCTTTTTTACCAATTGCCTTAGCCATCGATAGCGAAATTGTTCCGTAAAGAGCTGAACTCACAAAACCAACAAAGCTAATGCTAAAGAAGCTTGAAATAGAAAAAATACCAAACGCAACAACCATGATCAGAGAGATCAGAGGATATTTATCTCGAAAAAATTCGATATCGTTAATGAACTCAAAAGATAGTTTTGAAAACTCATTCCGATAGGTAGTTTCTTCTTCTTTCTTTTCAACTTTGCCCTCCCCCTCTTCTGCTGGGGGGCGCTGAAAGAAAAGCATAGGGTTTGGAATCGTAAAAGTAATGCCACCAATGCCTTCATCTGCCATGATAGACCTCCGTTTTTGCGGAGATTATATGTGCAAAGAAAAATTTTGTTCAAGACAAAAAACCGCACCCTGTTATCATGCTTGCCATGATTGAAGTACAAAGAAGAGTACATCTTCGAGAAATCGATCTAAAAGCTATTGAAAGGCAAGGGACCTTTCTTGGATCACGCATCCTCACCGACACCTATTACGACACACCCGAATTCCGCTATACCACCAGTGATATTTGGCTTCGCGAGCGCGAATGCAAGTTTGAGCTCAAAATTGGCGTGCGCGGAATCCAGGGGGAGATCGACCGCTATAAAGAGATCCTTGATGAGGGGGAAATCCACGAAAAGCTTGGTCTTGATAAAAAAGAAAAAGACCTCTCCAAAGCACTTTATAAGGGGAAAATTTTCCCTTACGCCACATTCCAGACAGCCAGGCGCAAATACCAAATTGAAGAGTATACAATCGATCTAGACCTAGCCTACTTTGATGATTTCATCTACCGAATCGCCGAAATTGAGCTCCTCGTGAGTACCGAAGGAAAAGTACCTGCTGCAGAAAAATCAATCGACGACTTCATCAAAAAGCTCGGGATAGATTATAGACGCCCGATCAAGCCAAAACTCATCGAATTCCTCTCCCAGAAAAACCCGACCCACTACCAAGCTCTTGTCGCCTCCGGCATCGTCACCCCAGCATAGGTTTTAAGATTTTGTTATATCTTCATTAGAAGTGTAACTAGGGCCACCGTAGTTTTTTTGCGGTGCGAGCTTTCAGGTCGCCCCGTCCGGTAGCTCCGCCCACCTCGCTGTCGCTTCGCAGAGCCCATTCAATTGCAGTTAAGCGCTCACTAAATTTCATGTGGCCCTGCGCGGGACACGGAGGAGGGCTGTGCCCGACAGAGTGCCCAAGCAGCCGATGGCTATTATGGCAATGAGAAATCGGTCCGTGTGAAGCAGGATAGTGTTCCACACAGACTCCTGAGCGTAGGATCCGATTTATCGCAGCCAGAATAGCTCAAGACGCCAGAGGCGCTGGACGGGGCGACCTGAAAGCTCGCCCCGCAAAAAAACTATGGTGGCCCCAGTCATTTCAAAAGCCACTAAACAATTCCAAAGTCTATTCTTCGGGGCGCATAACGGGAAAGAAGAGGACGTCTCGGATGGAATTGACTCCGGTAAAGAGCATGCATAGTCGATCGATCCCAATACCAAAACCACCAGTAGGTGGCATCCCTTGGCAAATGGCCTCAATAAACTCTTCATCGAGAGGGTTTGCTTCCTCATCACCACCTCGAAGGAGTTTCGCCTGATCTACAAGCAACTCCCGTTGCAATACGGGATCGTTGAGTTCGGTATAAGCATTGCAACACTCCATCCCTAGAATAAAAGTCTCAAAGCGCTCAACAATGCCTTGCGCCCGCTCTTTGGGATCGCGGTGCAGCTTACAAAGAGGTGTCGTCTCTATAGGGTGATCAGTGATGTGGTGCGGTTGAATCAGGTGCTCTTCAGCAAATTCCTCAAACAGCATCGCAATCAAAAGCCCTCTTGGCAGATCTTTGAGCTTTTCAGGGCCCACTAATGGCTTTAATTTTGTCTTCATCTCTTCATCACTCAGAGCATCCACGTCGATTTTTCCATAATTATTGATGGCCTCTTTCATCGTCATCCGAATCCATGGCGTTTTAAAATCGATTTCGTAGCTATTCCCCTTCTTATCTTCTCGCTTGCCTATGCAAGTAGTTCCAAAAACATCAAGGGCGAGCTTCTCATAGAGATTTTCGATATAGGTCATTACATCGTTGTAATCCCAGTACGCAGCGTAGGCTTCTAGCATTGTGAATTCAGGGTTGTGCGTTTTATCGATACCCTCATTGCGAAAGACCTTGCCAATCTCATAGACCTTGTTCATGCCCCCTACTACGAGCTTCTTAAGAGCTATCTCTAAGGCAATGCGACAATACATGTCCTGCGATAGAGCATTGTGGTGGGTAATGAAAGGTTTGGCACTGGCCCCGCCATAAATGTTTTGCAAGACGGGCGTTTCGACTTCCATAAACCCAAAATCTGCAAAGTATTTGCGGATTCCAGCAACTAACTGACTGCGCAGACGGAGCTGCTCTCCGACTTCTGGATTGGCAATCAAATCGAGCCAACGCTTGCGGTAGCGGGTCCCCTTATCGGCAATCCCTTTGTGTTTATCGGGAAGAGGAAGTAGCGTTTTACAAAGAAGAGTTATCTCTTTTGCAAAAAGGGTCAGTTCACCCTTCTGCGTGCGAAATAAAAATCCACTCACTCCAATGATATCGCCAAGGTCGAGTTTTTTCTCAATGAACTTGATCGGCATCATCTGGTCTCCCAGACCAGTTACCTTTGTGTGTTCTTTGTTGAAAAGAACTTGAATCTTGCTCGTCTCATCGAGAATCTGGGCAAAAATGTTCGCGCCCATCGGTCTAAACAAGAGAATGCGCCCAGCAACCTTTGCATCGTCGGTCTTCCCTTCCGCGGCCTCTTCGTAGGTGCCAATCTCTTGACCTTCATATTTCGAAATCAAATCCCGAGCAACATTGGTCGGCATGAACTTAGCCGGATAAGGATCGATCCCCAGCTCCTGAATCTCATGCAGCTTACCAAGCCTTGTCTGATATGCTTCTTGGCTATGATAATCGGGCTCTGGGATCTCAACAGGAATAGTTCGGTTCTCTAGAAGAGATCCTTCCCCCATTTCAGGATGATCTGCATCGAGCAGATACATCTTAAATTGGCCACCACAATGCTTTTCTACGAGCATTTTCAGCTCTTCTAAAGCTCTTGCAACCTCAAAAAGGGAAGTGTGCTCGAGTCCTTCAATGACAAGAGCTGCATTTTTTGTCTCTGCAGTAATTTTTGTTTTGTCACACTCGCGATAGTTCCAGGCCTTACATGTGATCTCAGCATCATCGCGATAAATGATCTCTCCAGACAAGGCCGTCTCAGCCTCCTCTGCACCAATGGCCCGAAACGTCTCATCGCCCTTGGCAACCGTCAATCGAACCGAGCCCTCAACCTTGTCGAGGTCATCGGCCCCTGCCGGCACCGAGTGCTTCAAGGAAATACTATTATACAAATTCACCAGCGGGCTGATATTGGGAAGCTCTTTCCCCTTAACGACACGTCTTAAGAGTGCATCAACAGAACATCTTGCTTTCGCTGGTTTGTAGCCGAATGAGCGATAAGCCTCGCGCCAATCTTTGAGCTTATCCACCTCATTGAGGTCGACCTCTCCGTATTGCTTTTGGGCTCCTTTCTCGGTGGCCCGCAAAACATCTAGCCCCTCGCTACCAGAATTATCGATCCCTTTTGCTATAAGAATCCCAATTTTTAAACCGGGGAATTTTTCCCATACTTGTTGCTCTACTACAATTGCCATGCCTACTTCCAGATTGTTAATCCCTCACATAATACAGAACAAGACGCTTCTAGAACAGAAATTTTACCTACCTTGGGTTAAAGCGGAACCATTCATTCAAGTTTTTTTGACAACAACAGTTAGAAATTGCAAAATATATTTTTTTAAAAAAGTAGAGATCTCAATGAAAGTCTTAATCACAGGTTCGAAAGGATTAGTTGGATCTGCCCTTTCCAGTGCTCTCCATGCTCTAAATATAGATGTAGTTGGAGTAGACAATCGAGCAGAAATTGGAGATCCAGAATATGGGGATATTTTGGATGAAAACTGCATATACCCCCTTGCAGACAGAGTTGACGGCATCGTCCACTTAGCTGCTATTTCCAGAGTAATCGATGGAGAAAAGAACCCACAGTTATGTTGGTCTACAAATGTAGATGGAACAGCAATTATCACAGATTCTGCGTTAACTTCTTCGAAAAAACCCTGGGTAATTTACGCAAGCAGCCGAGAAGTTTATGGGCAACCAGAAACATTTCCTGTTAAAGAGACAGCTCCACTCATTCCAGTAAATATATATGGAAAGTCTAAATGTGCTGCAGAAGCTATTGTTGAGAAAGCAAAAGAAAAAGGCCTACGGGGATCCATCGTTCGTTTTTCAAATGTTTTTGGCAGTGTCAATGATTACCCAGACAGAGTGATTCCAGCTTTTTGTAGAGCAGCAGCTGAAGGGAATCCTATTCGCGTTGATGGAGAAAGTAACCTTTTTGACTTTACCTACTTGGAAGATGTGCTCCAGGGCATACTCTCCATTATTCGACTCCTATCTCAACACGACCAACCTCTCCCCCCTATCCACCTCACAAGTGGAGCCGCTGTTAGCTTAGGACAAATAGCTCAAATAGCAAAGCTAGCTAGTCCATACTCCATTAAAATATATGAAGAAGCCTCTAGATCCTATGATGTCTCTCAGTTCTGGGGAGATACAACAAGAGCGCGCGAGCTCTTAAACTGGCAAGCGTGCGTCAATGTGACTGAAGGTATGCATCGCCTTATTAACCAATTCCGTTTATCTAATTCTTCCAACCAACTGCTGGAAGCATGATGTTTGATAGCTTTACCTCGCAGCCCAAAAAAAGCCTTCTATTACTCAGGCACGGACATCGCGAAAAGACTCCTAAGAATTCATTCGGGAATGAGCTGCCCCTGACATTAGAGGGAAAGCAAAGAGCATTTTCACTGGGTCAAACCATTCGAGATTTGAAAATTGGAGAATGCCATACAAGCCCCCTCTTGAGATGTGTACAGACGGCAGAAAAAATTCTAGAGGGCTCTAATCAAAAAATTGAGATCAAGAATTCCAAAATTCTAGGAGATCCAGGTCCTTTCATTTCAGACCCTGTGGAAGCTGGACCACTTTTTTTAGAAACTCCTCTTGAATCTATTGCGCAAGCGATTGTCGACAACCAAAAGCTCCCTGGGATGCGCACGCTAGAAGAAGGGAGCCATCTATTTGTACGCCATGTTTTACAAGTTGGTAAATTGCCCTGCATAATGATTTCACATGATATTATCATTTCCCTCCTTTGCTGCTTTTTTTTCAAATCCCATAATGCTCAAAAATTCATGCCAAACTATCTAGAAGGCCTCTCTATTACCAGGGAGAACAGTCACATTATTGTACACTTAGAAAAATACAATGAGCCAAAAAAGTTGGGTTTAGGCGAGGAGGCTCCTCAAATTTTTCATCGGCGAAAAGCAGCCGTGTTCATAGACACTGGCGCGATATGTTGATGGAAAATATGAGAAAAAGCCGACGAAGCTCAAGCCCAAGTTTTGAATTGGTTTGGGTATGTCTTGCACAAATTTGAACCGGAGCATATGCTCTATTCGATGAAAATTTTAAAAGTCATTCACGGCTATCCTTACCGGTATAATGCTGGGTCAGAAGTCTACTCACAAATGCTCTGCCAGGAACTAGTTCAACAGGGGCATGAAGTGGTTGTTTTTTCGCGACAGGAAAACGCCTACAAAAAAGAGTATTCCGTAGATTGGGAGGTTGATCCATCTTGTCCTCAGATTAAGCTTTGCCTTATCAACATGGCCCACAGCAAAGATGGATACAAACATCCTGCCGTAGATTCCGCTTTTGCAGGTCTACTGGACGAATATCATCCTGATATACTGCACATTGGGCATTTAAATCACCTCTCCACTTCCATTATTGAAGAAGCAGACAAGCGCAAAATCCCCATTGTATTTACGTTACATGACTTCTGGCTCATGTGCCCTAGAGGCCAATTTCTACAGGGAATCAACTCCATGACAGAAAACCTCTACCCAGCCTGTGACTCGCAAGAAAACGAGAAATGTGCTCGCAAGTGCTACTGGAGATATTTTAGCAGCGCAGATGATAAAGAAGACGTGCAGTACTGGACAGGCTGGGTAGATAAGAGGATGAAGCATGCAAGAGAGATGTCTTCTAAAATTGATCTGTTTCATTCGCCTTCTCGATACTTAATGAATCGATTTGTGAATGATTTCGATATCAAACTAGAAGATATATTCTATTTGGATTACGGATTCCATCGCAAGCGACTCCAAGGTAGAATTCGGAAAAAAGAAGAACACTTTGTTTTTGGCTACATCGGAACGCATAAACAAGCCAAAGGGATTCTTCATCTCCTTCAAGCATTTAGTAAGCTGGGTCCCAATACACAACTCAAAATTTGGGGCTCTCCTCTCCAACCATTCACGCATTCGTTACAATCTTATGTCAAAACTCTAGGCCCCGGTATTGAATCCCGCATCCATTGGATGGGAGGCTACCGAAATGACAATATTGTAAGCGATGTGTTCAATCATGTAGATACAATCGTAGTCCCTTCGATCTGGGGAGAAAATTCTCCACTTGTTATCCATGAAGCCTTGGAAGCGAAGGTCGCTGTCATCACAGCTGATTACGGTGGAATGAAAGAATATATACACCACAACGTAAATGGACTGCTTTTCGAGCATCGCAACCCTCAAAGCCTTGCTGTGCAAATGAACAGAATGATCGATGATCCTGAGCTGAACGAAAAACTCAGCCAAAGAGGATATCTGCAGTCAAAAGACGGTCATATTCCCAATATTGATGAACATGTCCACCAAGTGCTCAATCTATATAACGAAGCAAAAAAAAGAAGGAGTATGGCCAATGACTCAAAAGCAGGGCCCCTGGCGCATCACATTTGATACAAATCCCGACGATTGCAACCTTCATTGTATTATGTGTGAGGAGCATTCTATCTACAGCTCCTGTCAAATGCAGAGAAAGGCGAAGGGATTACCTAGAAGGCGCATGGACATCCAGTTAATGCGTAAGATCCTAGAAGAATCAAAAGGGTCCCCCCTAAGAGAGATCATCCCCTCCACAATGGGAGAACCTCTTCTTTTCCGAAAGTTTGATGAGATCATCCAGCTATGCCATGAATATGATATCAAGCTCAATCTCACTACAAACGGGACATTCCCAAAACTAGGGGCGACAGAGTGGGCAAAACGGATTGTTCCTGTTGGGTCAGATGTAAAAATCTCCTGGAATGGAGCCACTAAGAAAACATCCGAATTGATCATGATAGGATCCAATCATGAAAAACGCCTTCAAAATGTAAAAGATTTCATCCATGTGCGAGATCAAGTGGCTAAGGAAGGGGGTAATTTTTGCAGAGTTACTTTTCAACTGACTTTTATGGAAATAGGGCTAGAAGAACTTCCAGACGTGATTCGCTTAGCGGCTTCTTTAGGAGTGAACCGAGTGAAAGGCCACCACCTTTGGGTATTTGGATCAGAGATGGAAAACCAAAACTTAAGGAGAAACCTAAATTCCATTAAAAGATGGAATGAGGTTGTCGCTAAAGCCCAAGAAGTTGCTGAGACAGTTTTTCTTGAGGATGGTTCAAAGGTCCTTCTAGAAAACATTTACCCACTTGATGAGTCAGCTACCGAAGAATTGCTTCCAGAAGGGATTTGCCCCTTTTTAAACCAAGAAGCATGGGTTTCTTCAGAAGGAAGATTCAATCCCTGTTGCGCTCCAGATAAAGATCGTTTGAAACTAGGAGAATTTGGGAATCTTAATGACTCTACACTAGAAGAGATCTGGACAGATAAAGCATACCAAGACCTTAAAAATAATTATCTAAAACATTCTGTGTGTAAAGGATGCAATATGAGGAGAAAGGAAGAGGATGTCGCAAGCACTCAAAACAACAATACCCTGGCACAAGTTTGAAATCTCTTCTGATCAGACCCATCATCTGATCAATCAAAAACCTGCCTATCTGGCACGATTTCTCTCCGTATCAAAATTTCATAGCCCCGGACTTGCCCCAGCAGTTGATGAGAGCGGAGCTTTGCATATAGATGCGTTAGGAAAACCAGCCTATCATCATCGCTTCTTGCAAACTTTTGGATTCTATGAGGAAAGAGCAGCTGTAAAATCTAGTTCAGGATGGCACCATGTTCTCCCTGATGGCTCTCCCCTTTACTCTCCGCGTTATGCGTGGTGTGGAAATTTTCAAGAAGGTTTCTGCGCAGTGGCAGAACAAAACAAAGGCTTTTATCACATTGATCTACAAGGGGAAAGAGTCTATCCCCAAAACTTTTCCTATGCTGGAGATTTTCACGATGGGTACGCGGTCATTCAAAATGAAAAAGGACTTCATACCCATATCGATTCAAGAGGTAATTACCTACATGATCGGTGGTTTTTAGATCTTGATGTCTTCCATAAAGGCTTTGCAAGAGCAAAAGACCAAAAAGGGTGGTTTCATATAAACTTTCAAGGGAAAGCCCTTTACACACAACGCTTTAAAAACATCGAACCTTTTTATAACGGCATTGCACGAGTAGAAACAGAGCATGGAGCTCTGCTTCGCATTTCGGAGGAAGGAAAGCCAATAAGTACACTAAGAGAAGCGATACATGATGAATTTCACCAGGTTTCTGCAGAACTTGTTTCTTATTGGCGCTACAACACCCTTCAAGCAGCCAATCAACTTCAACTGTTTGATTCTCTGCCCTCATCCATCGAAAATATATCGCGACAATTAAAACTCCCTCAACACTCAATTTGCAAACTACTAAGGGCTTTGCAGGAGATGGGGTATGTTGATATTACAGATAAAAAACATTGGTCTTGCACTGGCAAAGGAGAGTATCTTCAAGCTGGACACCCATACTCTTTAAAAAAGGCAAGTCAGCTCTGGAATGAAGAGCACTTGACCTGTTGGAAAAACATTCACTACAGCCTAAAAACCAGCCTACCTGCCTTTAACCACCTCTACAAAAAAAGCTGGTTTGATTGGCTCACAGAACATCCAGAAAAAAACCAAACTTATCACGAAGCCTTGTCCACATATGCTCGCAGAGATTATCGAGATTTTTCCTTAAAAGTGAACCTAAACAATCATTCTTCCTTGCTAGATATTGGAGGCTCGACAGGAGCTCTCTTGATCAACATATTGAAACAACACCCTCATCTAAAAGGATTTCTTCTAGACCTTCCAAACGTAATTAGGCTGACAAAAATCCCAGAGCAATTAAAAAATTGCATGGAATGTATCCCAGTAGATTTTTTTAAACCATGGCCGCCAATTCAAGTTGAAAGCGCAATACTTTCAAGGGTCCTTCACGACTGGGCAGATGAGCAAGCGTTGAAAATTTTGAAAAAAGTTCATTCCTCCCTTTCAAACAATCCTAGTAACCGCCTCTACGTAATTGAAAAAATACAGGACAAAAATAATCCCCACGGATCTCTTTTAGATTTACACATGATGATCATGACAGGAGGAGTTGAGCGCACGTTAGAAGACTTCACAAATCTATTCCAAAGGGCTGGATTTACTTTAGAAAAAACTCAGTCACTGAACGAAACTTCTACCATTCTCATAGCAAAAAAAACCACTTAGACTATGTTGTCTGTAGAAAAGTAAGGCCGGCTTGGGTGAGATAGATCAGGTTATCATCACTTTTTCTGAGGAAGTTGATCTTAGCAAGTCTTTGCACTGTGTGATCAGTCCCTTTGGGATTCTCTCCAATGGCAGAGCCCACTTCGTACCGATCTACTTCATCTTCTGGGTCGCCAGATGCACTGGCCAGTTCATAGAGCTTTTCCATGAACCGCTCTTCTTTACTCTTTCTTCTCTGACTCATTGCTTCTTTAGTTTTGGCCCTTGGGGGGTATCTTCGATGAGGTAGCCGCTTGATGTGATGAGATCGCGCTGCTTATCAGCCTCGGCCCAGTTCTTCTCCTTGCGCGCCTCTTCCCGCTTGCGCAGAGCGTCGAGGAGCTCTAAGGGGACATCGAGCTCTTCGGCCTCAAAGGGGATGAAGCCCAAGACGGCATCGACTTCTTTGAGGAATGCTAGGGTTTTATCTGCACCTGCTTTGCCAAGGCGATTGTCATCGCAGAGGCTATTGACCTTGCGGACCATTTCAAAAAGGGCAGCTAGGGCAGGAGAAATATTGAGATCGTCACTAAGCGCAGCTTCGAAACTGGTTTTGGTCTCGGCAAGGATCGGGCCGATAGAGCCATCGTCTACTCCTTCAATTGTTTTGAGCCTTTCGACAAAGTCGCCAAGTCTTTGGAGCGAAGAGCGAGCAGCATCGAGCCCTTCCATGGTAAAATTGAGTTGCATGCGGTAGTGGGCAGTGAGTAGAAGATAGCGCACTTCTGGGCCGGTGTAACCTTTTTCAAAGAGATCGCGCAGGGTGTAGAAATTCCCAAGACTTTTCGACATCTTTTTGTGATCAACCAGTAGGTGCTCGGAGTGGAGCCAGTGTTTGACAAAGGTTTTGCCCGTGCACCCCTCAGACTGGGCGATTTCATTTTCGTGGTGAGGGAACATATTATCTACGCCCCCGACGTGGATGTCGATGGTCTCCCCTAAAATGCTCATCGCCATGGCAGAGCATTCGATGTGCCAGCCGGGCCTGCCTCTACCAAAGGGGCTCTCCCAAAATATTTGGCCATCACGTTTGGGATCATACGCTTTCCAAAGGACAAAGTCGGCAACGTTTTCCTTGTCATACTCGTCTGTGCCCACCCGCTCAGAAGCTCCCGCTTTGAGGTCTTCCTGGTTGAGATGTGAAAGCCTTCCGTAATTGGGGAATTTGGTGATGGAAAAATAGACACTCCCATCCCCCCCTTCATAGGCAATGCCCTTCTCTTTTAGCTCTTGAATGATTTCAATCATCTGGGGGATGTAATCAGTTGCTGCAGGGTAGTGTTCTGCCTCTTCGACATTCAGCGCTTTGAGGTCTTCGAAAAAGGCATCTTCGTAAGGTTTTGTATACTCTTTGAGCAACTTGCCCTCGTGAATCGCGCCTGCAAGGGTTTTGTCATCAATATCCGTTAAATTCATCACTTGCGTGACTTTGTACCCGAAATATTTCAGAGTTCTGCGCAAAAGATCTTCGAACACATATGTGCGGAAATTCCCAATATGTGCAAAGTTGTAGACAGTGGGTCCACACGTGTACATGGAGATCTTTGTATCTTCGAGAGGAATTACATTTTCTTTTTCTCGGGTCTCGGTATTGTATAGTTTCATAACATCTCATCGAGTAAGCGGTAATGGACTTTACCAGTTCCAGTTAATGGGATCTCTTCTAGTTTGCGGATTTCTGCAATTTTGACAAGCCGCCCAAGCCCAGTTTCCCTCAAAGAACGATTGATCTCTTCACGATCTGCGTCAAACGTCGTAAAGAGGACTATCTGAGGTTTTTCACTCTCAAAACCATGAGCGGCCACAGCAAGCAATGGACCATTTTCTTTTTTTGGAGCCCAGCCTTTGGATCTTGAAATCGCTATGAGATCTTCTTCTAATCCACCAAGGCTCACCATTTCACCGCCGATTTTGATGAAACGCGTCAATCTACCCGTGATGGTTAGATTGCCGTTAGAATCAATCAAGCCCCGATCTCCAGAGCGGTACCATTTTTTTCCATCGAGCTCAATGAAGGGATCTTTTTTCACCCCCAAATACCCAGAAAACACATTCGGCCCAGAGATGCAAACCTCACCCTCGTTGCCCTCCTTCTCGATCAAACAAAGTTCAACCCCAGGGATTGGCTTGCCAACTCCCACAGCTGGCTCCCCTTCTCTTTGGATCGTGACGATGGGGCTGCATTCAGAAATACCGTACCCCTCAAGAAAGCTGATCTTTTTGGCTCGGAGAGTATCGTACAACTCCTGAGGAGCCTTCTCAGCCCCAGAGACCATTAAGCGGATACTTTTGAGCTGCTCTGAACTTGCCACCCGCAACATCGCCTGTATAAAACTAGGTGCGCAGCAGAAGATAGTTGCTCCCCAATGCTCAATATCATCGGCAATACCTCTACTATCTGTAGGATCTGGGGCATAGCAGACGCGCAAGCCAAATAGAAGAGGAGCTAAGCCCGTAACAGAAAAACCAAAAGAATGAAATGGAGGAAGAACCCCGTATAAACGATCGTTTGCCTTAAACTCCACGCAGGAAAGAGCTGCTCTCTGGTTGCTAAGCAAATTCTCATGAGATAGTGGCACTCCCTTCGGCAACGTTTCGGTACCACTTGTAAAGATCACAACCGCCGTATCTTTCGGCTTAGGCAGTTTTTTCAAAAGGGCTTTTGTACTTTTTGCATGTAGATAGAGCCCTTTGAGCTTATTCTTAAACTTGATATTGCTTCGCACATTTTCAAGGAGAACCAATAGATCATCTACCTTACCAAGATCACACACATCGAGCCTGCTTAAAAAGCGGTAAGAGCTTAAAACGACCTGAAGAGAACAAACATCGGCAGCGTGCTCGAGATTGCGAAAACCCGTTGTCCAATTCAGCATGACAGGAACTTTACCAGCAAGCAGAACAGCCAAAATAGTCACATAGGCCCCCACAGTCGAGGGAAGGAGAACACCAATATGCTCCCCCGGCATCTCCCTAATCTCTAATGAAAGAATCATCGCAGCCCGCTTGAGTTTGTTGTAGGTCAAAACGCCCGAGAGGGCATCCGCGCAAGCAATTGTATCTCCCATCCTCTCGCAACTATTTAAAAAAACCTCTTGGATTGTCTCCCCTTCTGCTATCTCTGGAGCTTTCCGCGCCAACTTCTCTTTAGGCCATCGCGACTTTTTCTCTCTCTCAACCGGCTCTTCACTTTCTTTTTTTACACCAGCCGCGGCCTGCATAATATCATGTACCGTTTGCAGCTGCCCTGGTGCAAGCCCCGTGATATCAAAGCGCTCTTCTAAAAACACATTGATCTGAGAAATATCCAGCGAGTCGAGCCCCAAGTCATTAGACAAATGCAAATCTGTCTGAGCATCGGTCACACTCTGTTTTGTCAACTTAGACAAGAACCCTAGAATCTGCACCTTGACATCTTCTGAAACAACGACCTCTTCTGCCTTGGACTCTTCCTGAGCCGTGATCTTTGGGAATACCCTCTTCCACCTGGAGAAAGAGACTAGCTTCAGTGGTTCTTCCCCTTCTTTGTTATACCAATTCTCGAGCCACTCATTGATCTGCATCTTCTCTCCTCTTCTGGGGAAATCCTCACCAGGCCTTGCAAACTCAACGGTCACCCGCCTTCTAGGAGTAAAGAAAATGAAATTCTTGAGAACAATCCAAAACCCCTTCCAGGTCACGGAACCGAAATCAGGAGAAAATCCTGTAATAGCCCTTGAATAAGTGCTACCCCAAAGGCCCGTGGTCCGTACCAGAACAAAATCCATGTCTGGGTCCATCTGAAGCAATTGGTATACTAGAGAAGCTCCACCCAGACGCTCTTCACCACTCGACTTCAGTCTCCCTGACGGATAGACCATAAAGTTTTGGCCTTGCTCCTTGGTTCGGCTCAAGATTTTTGCTTTTAGTTTTTCGACCTGCCGCTTCTTCCACTCATTACCCACATCCATCGTTGGCAAAGGCAAAGCCTTAACAAGTAAATCAATAAAGAAGCGAAGCCCCTTTTTGTAGAAAAAATGCTCCACAATAAGTGGTCTAGGCCGGAACTGCCCCCAGAGGATCGAGATCAAGATCACCGGATCCATCTCAGCAGGGTGATTGGGAAGAAAGACAACCCCTTTCTTCTTGGCTTTAGCAACTTCATCTAGCCCCTGAACATCAATCCGGTACCGAAGCCACAAAAGAGCCTTCAAGAAGAAATATATGAGATATTGAAATAACACCATTGAGTCCATCATAGCGAAAGTTTGACTTATACCCAAACCAATTCAAGACTTGGGTTTGGGTATAAAGGCTACTCTGACAAAAAAAAACATTGAGAATGTATTCTCGACCAAATTTCAAGGATGCTCTAATTAGCATTTTAGATTAATTTTTTGTAAAATGAATTTTTTCTTTGTATAAAAATACCACCATGTTGATGATCAAGATTATTGAACCTCTAAACTTAAGGAGATGAGATATGGCAAGAGTTACTGGAGTGGGAAAAGGACCAGAGTTTCCAAAAGACCCAGGGCCCAAACTATCGTCTAAACTAGCGGCAAATGTCGCTCATACCGACACAGCAGCAAAGAATACCTGGCTAACGCAAGGATTCGCTGACTTGAAAGGGCGTGTCACAGTCGGACCTCCTCCCGGAGACAGACTATAACCACAAAAAAACCGCCATTCGGCGGTTTTTTTATTTAAAGAGATGTGTAGAGCCCTATTCTCACTGCCCGTTTTGCTCTGCTTGGAGTGCTGCAATTTGAGCTCGCATCGCAGCGAGATGCGCCTGCAATTCAGCAGGAGTTGAAAGGGGACTTGGAGGGGGTAAATTAGCCGCATCTTGGAGTGCATTGGCATAGTCCACTCGCCCAGCATTTTTTGCTTCAACTGCCTCCGCTTGAACATCTGGACCCTGTGCTAAGCCGTAGGGAGGGCCTCCTCCTGGCGGTGGTATTGCTGCCATATATTTCCTCCTAAAAAAAGTTTTATTTACATAAATATAATAAAACACAAATATTAAAAAATCAAGAAAATATCAAACAAAACACGCAACACTAACAAATAGAAGGAGATAAAAATAGCTCTACAGAAGTCAGCATCTACCCGCATTTTCGAGCAAATTCCACAGCACCCTCGCAGGCAAATACAAGAGCCTCTACTTGGCGCTTGATCTCTAAAGCTTCCTTTTTTTCACCCGCTTTCTCAATAAGTCCTGCTTCTGATATGGCTTTATCCTTGGTTTGTTTTACTTTGAACAAAACTCCCTCGGCTTGAGAAAGACCTATATTAGGCCCTGGTCCTTCATGTTTCTCGGCTACACACACATGCGTATGTATGCTTTGCAAGCTCATTATCAGTTCTGAAAGGTATCCGTTTGCTTTAGCGAGGGTAGCTTCCAGGTCAAAAGGGGCTTCAGAGGGCATATCCTCTACGGAAGGGTTCCACTTTTTAATTGCATCCCTAAATTGAATTTGCTGATTTACTATTGCATTTTTAAACCAAGGGGGAGGATTAGGGCTTTTATCTAAAGATGCTAGAAGATTGTCATGGCCAATAAGACTAGGATTTTCTTTTCTTACAGCATATCCAATACTACCAAGATACTTTTTCCACATCTCTCCATGAGCAGATCGGTTACCAGGGGCAACGAGAGTAGGTCCCTTCCCTAATTCTGGAATACTTGGAAGAGGGTCTTCTCTTTTTACTCCTTTTCTCAAATCTATTAGATATTTCACCAAAAAGGTCAGATTCTCAACTTGAGATTTCTCGGTCGGCACAGGTACAACAAGATTTACTCTATTTTCGCATCTTACTGGGGCAGCAGCACTCATTACAAAACTCCAAATAATTTACATTAAAAAGCAATAACACAATACCAAATAACGAATTTTTAGACAATAAAAAGAAAAAAAGCATATGAAAATCTTTTAAAGTAATAAAAAAATACAAACATACCCACTCCAAATCCAGGCTTGGGTGTTGCTGAAGAAGGCTCCTCAAGTTATTTTGCCACGAAGAGCTGCTGTGTTCATAGACACGGTGCAATGAATTGGTGAGATCGAGAGCAATCTTTCTGCGTGAAAAGATCCACACAAAATTGAAGATTAGATCTGATCTCCTATTTGCGTGGGAGTTGCACGAGACGGTTTACGACTAGGAGCTTGAGAAGGTCAAGTCCCAGAAAGGGGTAGAGGCCGAATTTGAGGGCATTTTGTGTGCCGATCAGCAGGGCCAGATGGGGCAAGCCAAAGGCAAAGATAAGGGCGTTGCCAAAGAGCATCAAGCCAAAAGTCTTTAGAGGGGTTTTGTTTTGGATTTTTTCAGCGAGTGATCCCACCACATAGCTGCTGATCACAAAGCCGATGAGGTAGCCGCCGGTTGGCCCCATAAGGTAAGCGAGGGTGGCTCCGCCACCAGCAAAAACAGGAAGGCCCATCGCGCCTTGCGCAACGTATAGGGCGGTGGCGTAGGCTCCCTTTTTACCAAGGAGAACAGAAAGAAGGAGGACTAGGGGAGCTGTAAAGGAAACGGGTACGGGGGTAAGGGGCAACGGGATGGAGATCCAAGCAGAAAGAGCAAGGAGTATGCTAGCTCCAAGTACGACAAATAAGTCTTGAATTCGTTTTTGGGGAAGTGTTTGAGTGTGTTGCATGTGGGAACCTCCGTTAATATGCCTTTATTTTAGGGCTTTTTCGTTTAAAAGACTAGTCCAGTCGTGGCAAGGCGAGGCAAAGGCGGGCTCACAGTGGCAAGACCAACCGGGAACGGATGAGACGAGGGTTCTCCCCTGACTGTTTAGGTCGAGGAATTTGTCATGGTCTAATGAAATTTTGTGCCCTTCAGAGTATTTGCGATGGGTAGCAAGGTCTTCTTTGAGGGTTTTTAGGCGCATGGCATAAGTGTTGGTGGTGGAGGGGGTCGTCCTCCAGTGAGTTGAGGGTGTGTAAAAGAGTTTTGCCTCTAGGTTTTCATACATGGGGGCGTCGTATTTGTCTCGGTGGTCAAAAAGTGTGACGTAGTCGGCTTGAGGAAGTGAAAAAGCCTCGAGAAGGGTTTGCGCCCAATTTTCTTTATGAAGATAGTCATCTTCAAGGAAGTAGAGGATGGTATCATCGGCAAAGTTTTGTGCCAGAACATGATCAATGAGGGCGAGGAAGGATTTCCCCTCTTCACCAGCATCGATTTCGACAACGGGGTATTTGGTTTGCTTTTGGACGAAGTGGGTTTCCGGTTTAGCAAAGTGGGTATCCAGGAGGAAAGTGCAGTTGACCCTTTTTGGATCGAGAGTCTCAAGGAGGTTTTCAAAGCATTTTTCGTGGGTAAATCCCTCAAGACGGTTTTTGTGTGCGCTCGCACTTGAGTAGTAGCAATACCGGACAAATACTTCGATCTTGGGTTTGTTTAGGAATGGAATTTTCATTTTCTGGTGAGTTCCTCAATTCTGCGACAGAGTTTTTTGGCTTCATCAAAGGTTAATTGCTTTTCTGCCTCGTCAAAGGTTAGCCATTTTCCATCCCGGATCTCTTCGGGCTGCAAGAGAAGAGCGCCTGATACGAGTGCAGGAAAGTAATGGACTTTTTTCTCGACTTTTCGATTTTCGCGATAGTAGGAGTAGCGCTCTGTGATCGGCTCTTCTTGGAGAAGCTTTTCCACAACAAGACCGGTCTCTTCTTCCAGTTCTCGTTTTGCACTTTCTAGTGGTTGTTCCCCTGCGTCGGCTTGCCCTTTCGGAAAGCCCCAGTGATTGCCATGCTTATGTAATATGATAAATACTGCCCATTCGCCATCTGTGTGACGAAGGGGTATGATGCCAAACGATTCTTCGTATGCGATTGCCATAGGCAGGTATCATGGACGATATGGAGCAAAAAGTAAAGAGGAGTTGTGACCACCAAAACCAAAGGAATTGGAGAGAGCCACATCAATTTCAAATTCTTCGGCTTCTTTAACGATGTCGAGTCCTTCTGCTTCCTCGATGGTCTCATTGAGATTGATTGTGGGATGCAGCTTCCCTTTTTGGATCTGCATAATCGTAGCAACAGCTTCAATCCCTGCAGCTGCACCAAGACAGTGTCCTGTCATGGATTTTGTAGCATTTACTTTGATGTTTTGCGCGTGGTCTTTAAACGCTTCTTTGATCGCAACGGCTTCTGCGATATCACCAACAGTTGTTGAGGTTGCATGGGCATTGACGTAGTTGACACGCTCTTTTTCAATCCCTGCATCCTTGAGGGCGTTTTCGATGCTAAGGTGAACACCTTTTCCTTCTGGATGAGGATTGGTCATGTGGTAGGCATCGCAGGAAAGAGCTCCACCAAGATATTCAGCTAAAATAGTCGCGCCTCTTGCTTCGGCGTGTTCCAAACTTTCTAAAACGAGAACGCCAGCACCTTCTCCCATTACAAAACCATCTCGTGTTTTATCAAATGGACGAGAGGCTGATTGTGGGTCGTCATTACGAGTAGATAGAGCTTTAATAGCAGCAAATCCGGCAAGCCCCATATGGCTAATCGCCGCTTCCGCGCCCCCGCAGACCATAAGGTCTGCTTCCCCTTTTCGGATATGCTCAGCTGCTGAATGGATTGCGTAGTTTGCTGTGGCACATGCTGTAGAAACGGAGTAGTTCGGCCCCATAAAGCCGGTGTCGATGGCGAGGAGTGCTCCCCCCATATTTGTAATGATATAAGGAATGAAAAATGGGGTAAGACGTTTGTGACCGGTCTCGATAATCGATTGTGTTCCGCTATAAAGGGCGTTGAGTCCACCCATTCCAGAGCCTATGAGGACGCCACACTTGGTTTTATCGAGCTTCTCAAAAGCATCGCCAGTAAGGCCAGCGTTCTCTAGAGCCTGCTTACCAGACACCACTGTGTAAGCAATGAAAGGATCGACTCTTCTCGCCTGCTTTTTGTCCATATATTCGCCCACATCAAAGTTGCGAACAGAACCTGCAAACCGCGTTGGATACTCTTCAACGGGGAACTGATCGATGTCAGTGACACCGCTCTTTCCCTCAATTAAAGACTTATAAAATTTATTTAAATCGCTCCCGAAACAGGAGATCAGCCCCATTCCAGTGACTACAATACGTTTCTTTTTGTTCATAATGCATCTATTTTACTAGATTTTTGCAAAGAGGTCAATTATCAACTTTTAAGTTTAATTCGAGAATTTTTCCATCACGGAACATCTCTTCTAGCTGATATTTATCTCTAAGACCTGGCATGAAGATATGAATCATGTAGTCGAGATAGTCGATAACGACCCAGTCTCCTGATTCTAGCCCATCGACATAGATAGGCCTTTCACCTTGATTCTTAAGGACATCGATCACATCTTTTGCGATAGCAACCACATGACGGTCCACATTCCCTTCAGCAATGAGGACGTAGTCTGTTAGGCTAGAAACATCTTTGACATCGAGGGCTAGGATATTGATCCCTTTCTTATCAAAAATTGTTTGAGCAGCTAATTCAACGTTTTCTTTAGGCATAGATGGCTAGTATAGACTGTGCTGATGTATGTAGTCGAGAACTTTGGCAGGAATCCACTGGCCACAATACTTTTTTTGGTGGAGAAGCTCCCTAAGCTCAGTAGAGCTGATATCCATTGAAGGGATGGAGGTGCGCCCCTGTTGGATCTTGTTATCAAGTTCTGGAGGGAGCGCTGGCTCTACAGCGCCTGGGCGGCCCCCTACGAGGGGTGGCGCAATCGTAAAGAGCGCATCGATCTCTTTCCACTGAGGGAGTCCAGGCAAAATATCTTCTCCAAGGATCAAATAAAACTCCGCGTTGCCATATTTTTCTTTTAAAAATTTGATCGTATCAATCGTATACGAGGGGCCCTCCCTCTCAAGCTCAATGTCCAACAGGGTGAAAGCGGGGATATCTTCAATTGCAAGCTCCACCATCTCCTTCCTCGCTTTTTTTGGAGCAGAAGGTGGACTCCCCTTTTTCTCGGGTGAGAAGTTTGCTGGTGAGAAAAATACTTGATCGAGATTGTGGGCTTCTTTGATCTGGAGAGCTAGGTTCAAGTGGCCAAAATGGATAGGATCAAAAGTACCTCCAAAAAAGCCTATTTTTCGACCCGAGGGCACTAGATGATTCTCCAGTCGTTTTTGACCGAAATGGCACGGAGTTTTTTGTCTGGATTCACTGCAATCGGATTACCTGCAGCTTCTAAAAACTCTAGGTCGAGAACACTATCCGAGTAGGAGGTGATCTGCTCTAAGAAGATGTCCATTTTCTTTGCCATGGCTTGCAAAAGCTTTGCTTTATCTTTTCCTTCCAAAATGCTTTTAATCTTCTGAAAGCAGTTGTTTTCATCGGTCGCATATTCGGTTGCATGGTAGGAATTGACTCCGAGAACTTTCGCAAAGCGCTTTACTAGAAAGCTAGGAGCATTCGAGAGAATCATTGTGTAGTGACCAAGTTGCTGAGCTCTTCTAAGACGCATCACAGCGGGCATGTACAGGGCTTCTTCAATGTATTCATGAACAAACTTATCGACGTATTTTTCTAGCATCTCTAGAGGCTTTCCGCGTAAGAGCTTTTCGAATACACTTTCATGCAGATCAGCTAAACTCATTCCAAAGAACTTGTGTCTTAAGGAATAAAGAATGGAGTGGACAACAGTTGAAAAAGGGATGGCTCCATTCTGATACAAATACTTACAGAAGGAAGCACTACTGTTTCCCTGAATCAATGTGTAATCTAAATCAAATGCAGAAATTTCCAACGCTCTATTCCTCTAGATCAAAGAGTTTTTCCTCTATCTCTTCAATCATGGTTTCAATGGCATCAAATCTTTGTCTTTCGCTTGATGCAAGTTCTTGAGTCAGCATGGATTCTTCCATACTCAGTGCTGAGCCTCCGAGCGTCTTCCGATAGAGCTCCAGACTCGCCTTTACTTTTCTTTTTGCTTTATGCCGATCATCCAATAGACTATGCAAAGACGAGGAGATCTCTTCGGCATTTTCCTCTTCGAGGAGAGCTCTCCATTTCTTTTCTTGGATGTGATCAAAGAGGCTTTCTAGCCGACTTTGCAGCATAGCCTTCTCCACACCTTCAGCACCTAGCGTCTTTTCTTCTTTTACGAGAGCTTCCCATTTTTCGACAAGTGCATCTAGATTGAGCAGATCTGCTTGATTGAGCACCTCTTGGAGATGGTCGAGAAGCTGGCTACGGGCCTTCATCTGTTTTTCACGTTTTTCAGCAGCTGCTTTCTCACGTTCTTCTCTTTCTTTCTGCTCTTTTTCTTCGAGGGGCTGTTTGAGTTCTGCAAGCTCTTTTTTCAGGAGTTTTACCTCATCTCGACCAAGTTCAAGATCTCTCATCTCTTTAAGTAGAGCCTCGATTTTTTCAAGGGTATCCCCTTCTTTTACAAGCTCTTGGATCTTAAGTTGCATCTTATCGAAGTTCTCTTTGAAAACTCCTCTTTTTTCAGCTCTCTCTTGGTTCTTTTCTTTTTCTTGTTCTTTCACCTGGTCCCAACACTCTGAGAGTTTGTTTCGCATTTGGGTAAAAGAAGCTGATGTTAGGGTCAATACTTTTGCAAAATTCTGCAACGCTTTGATCTCTTCTTTTCTCTGAAAAAGGGGCCCTGAGCCTTCGCTCTCTACAAATTGAGTCACATCTTCAGCAAAAGAGGTCGCGATTTCCCCCATGAGTTCTTTTCGTCTTGGAAAAATGAGATCGCCTGCACTGCTTAAACGTTGAAATAGTTCATTTTTCTGCTTGATACGTAGGGGCACATGGATCAGTTCTTTTCTCAGAGCTGTTAGCCTCCCTGCAAACGAACTTAAAAGGTTCAATTCCTTCTGCAGGCGGTTGTACGTTTCTGCACGAGAGCCAAGAAGCTTTGGGACTTCAATGGGGTCCATCTCTCCAATCAGCAACTCTTTCTTCTCAAGTTCTTCCTCTAAGGAAACGATCGCTAGGTCTATCTGCTCTTTGGCAAACGAAGACTGCTCATCAAGCACTTCTTTTAACCGGCGATTCTCATCTGAAAGCTCAATATATTCAGTCCAAAATACTGTCCGGCTGCGGGGAGATATTTTTTCTTTGAAAAGGTCCAAACAAAGCCGTTTTGCCTGCCAAAAATCGCGAAAAGAGGGTGTCTTTTCTTGAGAAAGGGTTTGGCGCATGAACTCAAGGCAAAGACGAATCTTCTCCTCAACTTTTTTCTTACCATCCACTTCCTGGATAAACTGCTGATAGGGTGTTATTTCTGTTTTTTCCATGGCCTTAGAGCTCCATTTTATCCCACTGAAGCTAAAAGCTCAACTCATAATCTTGGCAGATCGTCTCCACCGATTTCTCTAGGGGGACGTTTTGGATGCTCAGCCATCTGAAAAGGGGCTCTTTTTTAAACCACGTAAACTGCCTTTTGGCGTACCTACGTGACGCTCGTTTGAACGCCGAAACAAACACTTCGAAATCGTCTGGACTCCCCTCTCCGGCTAAGAAATCCAGACACTGCCTATAGCCTATAGCCTGTGAAGCAGAGCTATTTTTTCGAAGGCCTTTCTTTTCCAGCTCACGCACCTCTTCGATGAATCCTTTAGAGATCATTTCATCACAGCGCATTTCAATATGTGGATAAAGAACAGCTTTTTCCGCATAGAGAAACCAGCATCTAAAGTCGTAAGGGATATCTTCACTTTCCATCTTAGGAAAATCAGACACTTTTTTGTTTGTCAGCGAGATAATCTCTAGTGCTCTGACAATCTTCTGCCTGTCGGCACCTGTGATGGTTTTGGCATAATCCGGGTCCACCCCTTTCAATTTCTCAAAAAGGGCATCGGTCCCCTGCTTCTCAATCTGATCTTCGATGTCTTTGCGCACCTCTGGGACTGAAGGAGGCCCTGCTGGTGGGCCATAGATAAGGGCGTGAATGTAAAACCCTGTCCCCCCAACAACGATCGGAACTCCCCCTTTCATCAGCACTTCTTTAATGGCCTTGTGAGCTTCTTTGTAAAAATCCATCACATTGAAGCTCTCTTCCAAATTGCGTATATCAATGAGATGGTGAGGCGCGATCTTGCGCTCTTCTTCTGTCACCTTTGCTGTGCCGATGTCCATACCACGATACACTTGCATCGAATCGGCCGAAATAATCTCTCCTCCGATAGCCTGCGCAACGGCAAGAGAAAGCTTTGTTTTCCCTACAGCTGTTGGCCCTGAAATGACGATCACTTTGGGTTTTTTGTTCTGATTGGGAGTTTTCTGTTTTAACGGAAGAGGTATTTTAGAGAGGAGCTTTTCCAGCTCCTGCTGCTCAGAAGTTGTTGGATTCATGAAACGTGTTTGAGCGCTTCTTTTTTGGTGCTAAAGATTTTGAGAATTCTCTCAAAGCCGGCCATTTTAATGATTTCCATCACATCATCGGTCATTCCAAAAAAGGCGAGCTTTCCTTCTTTCGCTGCCATCTTTTTTGTCATCGAGAGAAAAAGTCGCATCCCAGCGCTACTCAAATAGTCGACGCCGCTGCAATCAATTGCCATTTTATCGGAAGCTTCTAAAAGGTTTGCAAGTTTTTTCTCCACAACCGGAGTGGTTGCAGCGTCAATGCGCCCATCCAGTGTGACCACATGGATATCACCTTCTAGCTCAGCAGTTATTTCAACACCAATGCCCATAATTCAACAACATAATGGTCGAGGCAATATTAGTCCATAAGTTCGAGACGGACACGTTGGCCGAGACGTGCGCCAACGGTCATTGCGATCGTGCGAAGAGAATTGATGATGCGTCCTTTTCGGCCCACAACTTTTGCTACGTCATCTGGAGAGACACGCACTTCAATCATGGTTCCGTTTTCGCCTTCTACAATTTGAATGTCAACAGAGTCGGGCTCATCAACGAGGTTTTTTACGAGGTAGTCGAAGAATTCTTTCATGGTCATCACTGTGGGTAAATGTTACACTCGGTGCAACAGTAGCATTTCACCTATTTTCGATTCTAGGAGAAAAAATTCTTTGACAATTGGTATTGAAACGAGCTGCCTTTCACAAACTGTCCGCGGGATCGGAGTCTACACCCTCACTCTCTTAGAGGCACTCAAGGACCAAAATATCCAGCGGTTTGATCACAGTCTTCCCTTTCGGATTCCTCTCGCTCAAAGCCTACTTGCCCTCTCCCGTTCATCCTGCTTTGAAAAAGTGGACCTCATCCACTTCCCCGATCCAAAGATCCTCTACGGCAAAAGACCCAAAGTCCCCATCGTCCTCACGATCCACGACGTCATGCCCATCCTCTTCCCCCACTTCTTCCCCAAGAAAAGCCGCATCCTTATGGAGCGCTTCCTCCCCAGATACCTGCGCGAGGCCGACGTCATCACCGTCCCCAGCCACCAGACCAAACTAGACCTGATCAATGTCTTCAACATCCCCACTGAAAAAGTCCATGTCACCGGCCTAGCCCTTCTTCCCCAAAAGCGCATTATACAAGAACAAAAGGAGCCCTTCCTCCTTTACGTTGGCTCTTTCGAGCCGAGAAAAAACCTCCCCGGAATCCTTAAGGCTTTCGCCAAACTCAAACAACAAGGTTTTCCCCACAAACTCGTCCTCGCCGGCAAAGAAGAAAGGTCCAACCGCCTCCCCTACGAACTCATCGACAAGCTCCGACTGCGTCCCCATCTGCAGATCCTCGGCTACATCAGCCAAGACCAAAAAGCCTCGCTACTACAAAAGTGCGCCCTCCTCCTTTGGCCCTCCTTCTACGAAGGTTTTGGCATTCCCCTACTTGAAGCAATGGCCTCTGGAGCCCCCATCATCACCACAAAGGGCTCGGCCATGAAAGAAGTTGTCGGTGATGCTGCGCTCTTGATTGATCCCAATGACCCCGATGCAATGGCGCAAGCTGCTATGAGCATCCTCTCTTCTCCAGAACAAACAGACTTTCTGATGAGAAGAGGCCTAGAGAGATACTCAAACTTTTCGCTATCGCATTTTCGTAATAGAATTCTTAAAATTTATTCTTCTTTTGCAAGGACATCGGTGAGCCAGTTGATATAGTCGATGTTGGCGTCGGTGATGGGGATTTGAGAAACTTCTGGTACTTCGTAGGTGGCGTGCTCAACGATGTAGTCGCGCACTCTGGCAAAGTATTCTTCTTTGGTTTTGAAAAATACTTTCACTTCTTTATCCTCTTGTATCGCCCCTTCCCAAATGTAGAGCGATTCGACGTGGGGCAAAATATTTGCGCAAGCTACCCACTTTTTCTTTATACACATCGGGATTCAAGAATTGGGAATTTCACAAGGAGGCTCCTCAAATTTTTTAACAATGAAGAGTAGCCGTGTTCAAAGACACGGTACGATGAATTGGTGAAAAATATGAGAAAAAGCCGACGCAGTGAAAAACCAAGTCTTGAATCCCGATGTGTATACGAGCTCTTTGGCAATTTTCTTTGCTTCTTCTTTGCCTTCACAGGTCCATTGGATTTGGATATAAGCCATCTCAAGTCTCCTCTATAAAAGCAAGTTGTGGGATGCGCAGGTCGATCACTTTTTTGGGGTGGACGACCTGGCTTCCATTGGTGTCTAGAGTGAGTTCCTGTCTCTCTTTTTCGAGGAGCTGCTCGCGCAGTTTTAGGTAGTTGGCCAGCTCCTGGGCGTAGTTCTTTGTCGAGAGGCGGATGAGTCGAGGGAAGATGTAATGCACTTCTTGTTGGCGATGGGTGATAAGTAGTTCGTCTTCTGCATAGAGGACAATTTCGCGGCGGCCCAAGCTCTCTTCAAAGGCGTTGGAGACGTCGATGCGCCGGACATTGAATAGGTCTTGCACGATGGGGCCGCTAAGGGTTTGAAGGAGGTCAAAGGCTAGATCGATCTTTTCTCCTTTGAGCGGCTCTTTGAAGAGAAGATCTTTGCCAAGGCCAAGATAAATCGCAGGGAGTTTCTTGGGGCTAAAGAAGGGTGCAACGGGAAATGGGACTCGATCTTCGTCTAAAGCAACGTTTTCAAAATCATAGAGAAAGCAAGCGGGTTGGCGAGTTGTGTAATCGACATAAAGGACCCCCGGTTGTTTGAACTTCACTTCTGCCTCTTTGATCACAGGTGAAGAGAGGAGGCTCTTTTTGGCTTGCTTAAGGTCAAATTCTGAGCTCAGCGTGGGATGTTCATTACAGAGGCCAAGGAGCTCGACGAGATATGCTGTTTTGAGTGCTTCCTTCTGAGGCCCGGTCTGAACAATTGCTTGGAGGGGGGTTTCGTAATCAAGCGTTGAGGTTTTTTTCCAATAGGCATAACCCTTGACGCCAAGGAAAAAGGCAGCATTGATGAGGACCGCTGAGGTAAAGATCCAAATGAGAGCTCTAGCAAGGGTGAATTTTTTTTTCATACCAACTTCTTTAAGAGAGCAGGCCCTACAGCTGTGATATCTCCCGCTCCCATTGTTACGAGGACGTCGCCTGGCTTTAGATGAGAAGAGAGATGGGTAATCAGGCCATCTCTTGCTACAAATTGGATAGCATTATACCCGTCGGCTTTTATCCGCTCTATAACCATTTCAGGCGTCACGCCAGGTACTGGGGGTTCTTTTGCTGCGAAGATATCGGTTAAGATCACCTGATCCGCATACCGAAAAGACTCGGCAAAATCATCTAGACAATATTTTGTTCTGCTATAGCGATGCGGTTGAAAAGCGACAACGATCCGTCTACCTGTTAAAGCTTGTTTTAAGGCGCGCAAGGTTGCAAAAATCTCTGTTGGATGATGGGCATAGTCGTCGTACACTTCAATGCCGGCGCTCTCTCCTTTTTTTTCAGCCCTTCTACCAACCCCTTTAAAAGTTTTTAGACTCTGTCTAAGGGATTTTTCTGGGACATCGATCTGCAAGCCCATCCCGAAAGCGGCAGCAGCATTAAGGACGTTGTGCCCTCCAATCAAGGGGATTTCCAGCTGCTTAAAATGCTTTCCCTGAAAGGAAAGATCAAAATGCATGCTCCATTTTTCTTGATGGAAATTTTCGATTACAAGATCGGCTTTTCCAGAAAAGCCGTAGCTAAAACCTGGCAAATTAAGGGAGCGCAAGAGCATATCATCGTAGCACCAAAAAAAGTGTTTGGTTGATCCCACGGTGCTTGCAAACTGTTTAAACGCCTTTAGAAGAGCCTCCTCAGTTTTCCAATAATACATGTGGTCATGCTCGAGATTGGTAAGGATGGAGCCAAAACTAGTTAAATTTAAAAAACTCCCATCGCTCTCATCTGCCTCCACAGCAAAGTAAAATCCTTTGCCATAGTGACCATTGGAATCCAAGCCATTGAGATACCCTCCTAGTGCATATGAAGGGTCGAGCCCCGCTTCTATGAGGATGTGCGCTAAGAGCGAAGAGGTTGTTGTTTTACCGTGGGTACCCGCAACTAGTAGAGGGGCATACCCTTCCATGAGTTGTGAAAGGAGCTCTGAGCGGTGCAGCAAAGGGATGCCCATTTTTTTTGCATAAGCATATTCAGGATTCTCTTCAGGGATGTCTGTCGAAAAGACTACAGCGTTAGGCTTCTGGATATTTTTCGCATCATGGCCATGAGAAATCTGCGCCCCTTTGGCTTTTAGACTTTGTACAACCTGCGAGTCACAAATATCGCTACCCGAAACTTTCTCGCCTTTCTGCAGGAGGATGCGCGCTAAGGCGCTCATCCCTACTCCTCCGATCCCAATTAAGTGGTAATGTTTTTGCATACTTCTATTATGAGGGTTTTTAGTGGTTGTGATTGATGATTTTTTTCTTTCTGCAGACTCTCTCGCATCTGGATAAGTTTTCCCTTTGCCATTTCAAAGGTACTTGGCAAAGCATCAATTTCATCTTGATGCAATACAATGGCCCCGCCCCTATTTTCTAACACTTTTGCATTTTTGTATTGGTGATTTTCGGTAGACCCCGGCCAAGGCACGAGAATCGAGGGGGTGGTGAATTCAATGAGCTCACACAAAGTTCCCGCTCCTGACCTACAAAGGGCCAGATCCGACGCTTGAAAAGCAATGTCCATCCTCTCTTCAAAAGGCTTTACAACGGCGTTGATCCCTTTTGATGTGTATGCACGAGAAAGCTCTTCTGCCTTGCCACCCTTCCCACAAAAATGGAGCACCTGCACTCCATCACTTAAAAGCTGAGCCGCTCGATTCAATACCTTCGCTCCTTGCGACCCACCAAAGATGAGCAAAGTAAACAGTTCTTGATCGAGACCATAATATTTTTTGGCCTCTTCCTTCGTCATGGGACTTTTCTTCGTTTGAGAAGGGATCGTTGCCAAGCGGGTTTTCCCCTTTAAGAGGCGAGCTGCTTCTTCATGCTGCAAAGCGCAAAAAATAGCCCTCTTAGAAAATAACCTGTTCACTTTTCCAGGATGAGCATTGGACTCGACAAGAATATACGGGATTCTTTTTAAGACTGCGGCGAGCAATACCGGAAAGCTGTAAAAGCTGCCAAAGCCCACCACAAAATCGGGAGAAAAGCTTTTGAGGAGTCTTAGGCTCGCAAATGTCCCCATAAGGAGTTGCCAAACTGCCTTCACCGGATTGGCTCGGAAAGGGCTAGCTCCTTTGATTTCTTTGAAGGGAAAGGCCTCTTTTTCAAAAAAGGGATTGCCCCCAAGACGCCCTCCTGCAAACAAGATTTCATGCTCATGCAGGTCTTTTGCAAGCGCTTGCGCTGGAAATAAATGGCCACCCGTTCCGCCCACAGCCAGTATTATTCTAACCATGGGAAAGACCCCTTTGTTGTTTGGCTGCACTTAAGATCAAGCCCATTGCAATAAAGTTGACGAGCAACGAAGATCCCCCATGGGAAAAGAAGGGCAAGTTTGTCCCCTTACTTGGTAAGAGCCCCGAGACGACTCCCAGATTTAAAAAGGCTTGGAAGCAAATCAAAAAGGTTAGAACAGCAACCGTATAAAATCCTTCGGGTTTGGTTGATTTTGCTGCAATAGTAAAGCCCAGACCTCCAATGGTCATGTAAAGCATAATGAGCCCTAGCATCCCGATAAATCCGAACTCTTCAGCAAAAATCGCCGCAATATAATCACTTCTCGCCTCTGGCAGATAGTCCATCTTTTGCAGACTTTGCCCAATTCCTTTGCCTAGCAAGCCTCCCGAACCAGCAGCAATACGGGCTTGGTGGGGTTGGTGCCCCTTCCCCTTCAGATCGAGTTCTGGATTCAAGTAGATCTTGATCCGATCTCCCACGTGGCTCATCTGTGAGGCTGCCAAAACCCCAAGCACTACGCAAACACAAAGAGGGAGAAACCAATAGATCCATTTGATCCGCATCAAAATAAAGAGGATTAAAAGTGTTGCTAGAATAATCGCCACCGTCCCGTTATCGGGTTCTATGAGAATCAACCCAATCGGAATGACTAAAGTGGCAATCAGTCGGAGGAAAGCTTTGAGGTCCATCCCTTTTTTGTACTTTAAGATCACGTGGATCGTATAGAGGGGCAGCAGATATTTGACAAACTCTGAAGGCTGCAAAGAGTTCCCAGCAATGTTGACCCAGCGATTGGCCCCATTGAGTTGTTGACCAATTCCCGGAACGAACACCAAAACGAGAAAGACCGTACCTAAAAGTAAAAACACGCCCGAGAGGCGCAGCACATTTTCGTAGCCTAGAAAAAACGTCCCCACAGCGCAGCACAGCGCCACAAAAGCGTAAGCCATCTGTTTTAAGAAAGCGTGGTGGGTACTTTTATCGAGGAGCCGATCGAGCACCTCTGCCGCGGTGGTATTGAAGACCATAAGAATCCCAATAGCAAACAGCAGAAAAGTAACTGTAACCAGACTTAGGCTATACTTATTCATCGAATACGCAATTTGTCCCCAGGACGCAACCGTCTAGCTTTCTCTTCATTTAGATTATTAAGCTTGAGAAGCTCATCCACCTTCAACTGATTCTTTACCGCAATTGTCCAAGGGTTATCCCCTTGTTTTACTGTGTAAAATTGATCGCCTCCAGCAGCCTGAGTACTCTCCCCTCTCGCTGGAATCTTAAGAACTTGTCCGATTTGCAAAACCGTATTGGTGAGGTTATTTGCTGAGACAAGAGCATCCACACTCACACCATTAGCTCTAGCAATTTTATCCAATGAATCGCCTTTCTTGACCGTGACTTGATTACCTGTTGCAAGTGGCTTCTTCTTTTCAACAGGAGCTGCCGCTTTTGTGATCGCTTCAAGCTCTTTTGCAAAATCAATCGCTTTAGGTGCCTTGTCTTCTTTCGCTGTAAATTCTTGAAGAACTTGGTCGATCTCATCCCCTGTTTTGGCGACTTTTTTTGGAGCTTCCACAATCGGGATCGACTGCAATTTTTCTACTTTATTCACAGCCGCTGCCACCTGTTTGTCTTCACGGGTCATGGCCGTTGCAAAGAGGGTGATCAAAAGGGCTGAGTTGACTACTACTGCTATTAGAATGGTGTCTTTACGTGTCATTTATGTTCTCCTTCGAACAAGCTTTTTAAACTCTTCACCCCGCTCCTCGTAATTGCGAAAAGCATCGAAACTCGCACCGCCCGGGGAAAAAAGGACCGTCCCCGCCTCCTTGGCAAGATCCGCCGCCAGCTGGGTCGCCTGGCTTAAAAGTTCTACCTTGTGGACTTGATGACTTTGTAGCGCATCGGCGATTTTTTCGCGATCCTTTCCAAACACAATCACCTGATCGATCCACTCCCCCATCTCTGCAATAGGAGCAAAAGAAAGACCCTTGTCCTGCCCACCTAAAAGGAGAACCACCTTTTTTTGCAGAGTCCTTAGAGCGTGCACAACGGCAGAGACATTGGTGGCCTTGCTATCGTTATAATAACGAACGCCCTCAATCTCAGCGACAAATTCTAACCGATGCTCGGGTTTAGAAAAAGAGCTTAAAGCCTGAAAAAAAGTATTACCCTCCACACCAAAACGCTGACACACAAGACGGGCCGCCTCAACGTTATCTCCTCTATAGGTCGTAAATACTCTATGGAAAAGATTCTTAGGCACACTCTCATGCAAAAGGAGCTCTCCCTCGTCTGTGACACAATCTTGGATCCTAGCTTTTGCCCCTGCATAAGCCTCCATACTCTGGTGCCAATCCAAATGATCTTCCTCAATGTTGAGGATCACACCCATATCCAACACCTTCGCCTCTAAACTCTCTAACTGAAAAGAACTGAGCTCGACTACAAGAATCTCCCCTCCACCCACACAACTCGTCAGCGGCCTTCCCACATTGCCACAGGCAATGGCCTTCTTCCCACCATACCTCAAGCAATGTTCGATGAGCCTCACCACTGTCGTCTTCCCATTGGTTCCCGTTACCGCCACACAAGGTTGCTTTAGCCCCTCTAAAGCCAGCTGTGCCTCCCCCTTCATCGCAACACCGGCAATTCTGGCCCGCTCGCAAAGAGGATGATCTAGCCTAACACCCGGCGATGGGACCACTAACGAAAACTCACCAAGATCGGCAATCTCCTGAGGCTCCTTGTCATCATAACAAGTGACCTCATACCCCTTCCCTTCCAAAAAAGTGCGGGCCGCCTGCCCGCTAATCCCTAGACCAATTACAAGAGCTTTCATTGTATTTTTAGTGAGATGATGGCAACCATAGACAAAATCAATGCGATGATCCAAAACCGCAAGACCACTTTTGTCTCTGGCCAACCTTTATATTCAAAATGGTGATGCAATGGACTGCAGAGAAAAATCCGCTTCTTCCCACAATAGCGATAGCTAAGCACTTGTAAGATGACCGATAGCGCCTCGACCACAAAAATCCCCCCGCAAAGGGCAAGCAAAAACTCTCTGCGCAAAAGCACCGCAGCAAGCCCCAGCACCCCTCCAAGAGCAAGCGACCCCGTATCGCCCATAAACACCTGCGCGGGATACCCGTTGTACCACAAAAACCCAAGACAGGCTCCAATCATCGCAAAAAGATAGACTGCGATCTCACCGCTCCCCTCGACGTAGAGGATATTGAGATAGCGCGACATCTCGAGGTTATTGGAGAGAAAAGCAAATAGACCCAATACACCTGCAGACATCACTAAGGTCCCTGCGGCCAAACCATCGAGCCCATCGGTCAAGTTCACCGCGTTCGACGAGCCGGTAATCACAAAAATCGTAAAGAGCAGACCCAAAATGAGCCCTGCACCACTCAAAACAAAAAACGCCCCCTTCTTAAACGGGAGAAAGTAGTGTGCCATATATTCGGTAGCATCTAACGTTTCAGTTGAAGTATAAACCTGCCTGTCTTCAATCTTATGCGTTTGCATCTTGGCCACTGGCGGATGGAAAAATCGCCCCTTTTCTAAACTGGCAGGGAACCAAATGAGATAGACCCCAATGACCGCAGCTAAGAGGATCTGCAGACCAAATTTCTTTCTCGCTGAAAGCCCCTTCGCATTCTTATGCTTCATCTTCAGATAGTCATCAAAGCCGCCAAGCGCTCCCAAATAGATCGTCGTCACAAAAAAGAGCAGAGAATAAATGCTTGTTAAATCCATCCATAAGATCAGCGAGACAAGCATCGAGAACAGAATTAAAATACCGCCCATCGTAGGGGTATTTTTTTTCTTTTTGTGTAGCTCCACGAGCACCGGACAATCCTCGACCCGAATCGACTGACCCGTCTTGAGTGCATACAACTTTCGAATGAAATAAGGCCCCACAAAAATAGTAATCAACAGAGTCGTAATAGCCGCAAGTAGCATCCTGGTTGATGAATAAGAAAAAGCGGCAGGGACATGCACGCCAAAATGCGATAGCAAACGGATCAACAGCAGTAACATTTATTCTTTTAGGATTTCCCAGAGTTTTAAATAATTCGACCCCTTAATCAAAACCACATCTCCAGGCTTTGCAAAACTTGCCATCTTCTCTTTTGCCGCCGCGCCACTTACAAAAATTTCAGCACTCTTCCCATTTCTAGAAAACTGCTCAGCTAAAGGCCTTGTCTTCTCTCCCACGCAAAAAAGGTGATCTACAGCATCAGCTGCGACCTTTCCCACTTCAGCGTGATAATGGTGAGAAGAGCTTCCCAAATCAGCCATCTCACCTAAAACAGCCAGCACCTTCCCCCCCTCTTTGGCCTTGGGTAACGCTTTAAGAGCTGCCACAGTAGAATGCGGATTAGCATTATAACAATCGTTGATAAAAGTGACACCGCCCCTTTCGATTTTTTCAAAACGCATCGAATAGGGCTTGCATTTCTTCGCCCCAGACGCAATATCCTTCCACGAAACACCCAAACTCCGAGCCACACAAACCGCTGCCAAAAAGTTCTCCTTCAAATGCGCAGCATCAAAAGAAAGTTCCACCGGGAGGCTGTCGTTGATCTGCGCGCCGTCCATAACAAAATCGCCATCACGCACATCCGAAAAGTCTTCCTTCAGACCATAGATCCACTTAGGAGCCCCCTCATACAAGACACTCGCAAAGCTCGCCGCCTGCGCAGAAACAATACCGAGCCGCGTCTTTGGATGAGAAAAAATTTCTCCCTTGGCTTTCGCCACCGCCTCAAGCCCTCCTCGAAAATCCTCAAGCCCTGCAGGGGCAATTTTGGTCACCATCGCAATGTCTGGCGGCGCCATCTCCACCAACTGCGAGATCTCACCGTGCCTGCCCATCCCCATCTCAAGAACAAGCACATCGTACTCCCCCTCTAAATTCAAAAGGGTAAGGGGCAACGTCAACTGCGTGTTCCAGTTTCCCGGAGTTTTTGCCACGCGATACTTCTGGGCCAATAGAGTCGCTGTAAACTCTTTTGTCGTCGTCTTACCCATCGAGCCCGTAATCGCAACGACCGTCTCCTTCCTATTCGAAAAAGCTACTTTTGCAAGCCTATGCAAAGCGTCGTTCACATCATCTACACGAAGCAAACAGAGCCCAAAGTCTTTTCCTGTATACTTCTTACTCACAACAGCAGCTAAAGCCCCATGCGCTGCTACCTCTTCCAAAAACTCATGCCCATCCACCTTCTCGCCACTAAGAGCAAAGAAAACCTCGCCCCTTTTGACCAGACGACTATCGATCGCAAACCCCTTAACCAGGGCATCCACCTCGCAGGGCCACCGAAGAATTTTAGCTATTTTCTTGAGATTCCACATAAGGACCGATCATGGCAGATTTGGCCATAGTTGCCAATAACTGCACTACATAACCGTAGCGATTTATAGTTTTTTATTGGGATATTCTCTTACCTTTGTTATCATCCTTTTTTTGAAACAACGTATACACAAGAAACAAAATCTCAATGAAAAGCAATAACACACCAACAAACAGTGAATTAGAAACAAATGAGGAAAAACAAATTATCTTCTATTCTACTGAGGATGGAAAAGTCAGCATAAACGTACTTTTTGCTGAAGATAACTTTTGGCTGACACAAAAAACTATGGCCGAGTTATTTGGAGTAAAGACACCAGCGATATCTAAGCACTTAAAAAACATTTTCTTGATTGGAGAACTGAGCGAAAAAGCAACTATTTCCAAAATGGAAATAGTTCAAGTAGAGGGGGGGCGTGAAGTTTCGCGAATAGTAGAAGTTTATAACTTGGATGCGGCAATTGCGGTAGGCTATAGAGTGAATTCGATTAAAGCTACCCATTTTAGAATATGGGCTACCAATACCTTGCGCGAGTATATTGTGAAAGGATTTGTCCTAAATGATCGAATGCTCAAAAACGGACGCTCTTTTGGCAAGGATTACTTCGATGAGTTACTTGAAAAGATACGAGAAATTCGTGCAAGTGAACGGAGGGCTTATCAAAAGATTGCAGATATATTTGAACAGTGCAGTAGTGATTACAAAAGAAATAGTGAAGAAACTCAGTTGTTCTACCAAATCATTCAGAACCAGCTTCATTTTGCTACAACTGGTAAGACTGCCGCAGAAATTATCTATCAGCGAGCTAATAGTGAAAAACCTTTTATGGGACTGACCACATGGAAGAACTCTCCAAATGGAAAAATTCTTAAAAGTGATGTAATGGTAGCTAAAAATTACCTAAATCAAGAAGAAGTGTCCAAACTGAATCGCTTGGTGAATATGTTTATAGATTTTGCTGAATTACGAGCGCTAAAACATCAAATAATGACAATGAAAGACTGGATGAAGCATATTGAAAAGTTTCTTAACTTTACAGATCAGCAAATCTTACGACATGCAGGAAAAATCTCTCATGACACAGCAATAGCTAAAGCAAATGAAGAATATAGTAAGTATCGGATACAGCAAAATCGTGAATATATTTCCGATTTCGACAGAGCATACGCTAAATATCTAAAAGGCGAACAAGAAACATGAATAGTTCATATTTTTTCATTGGACTGGGAGGTGCTGCTGGTGCCATATCTAGAGTGCTTTTGATGAGGATTCTCCCCCCGCTTGTCCTCTCGCTGCCCGTGAAAATTCTCTTGGTGAATGTCATTGGATGTCTCAGTATCGGAATTCTGACAGAGGTCATGGCCTTTTTCTGGGATGCATCGATTAATACCAAACACTTTTTGGTCCAAGGGTTTTTGGGTGGCTTTACCACCTTTTCTGCATTTGCATTAGAGTTTGGCCTTCTCTACGATAAGGGGGCGTATTTCTCTGCCATCCTATATGCCCTGCTCAGCGTTGTTTTGAGCATCTCCTTCTTCTTTTTAGGGCTAAAACTTGTAAAACTCTTTGTGTAACCCCCTTTTTAACCTCTTGACGAGTAGGAATTTTTTCCGCATAATGCATCATTATTCGGTGGCATGGCCAAGTGGTAAGGCAGGGGCCTGCAAAGCCCCCATTCCCCAGTTCGAATCTGGGTGCCACCTAAATTATCTATGTTATATCTAGTAGCAACGCCTATTGGCAATCTCAAAGACATTTCTTTAAGAGCAATTGAGGTCCTCAAAAGTGTGGACCTCATTTTGTGTGAAGACACCCGCGTTAGTGGCACTTTGTGCAAAGAGTATGGAATTGAAGCATCGCTAAGAAGCTTCCATAAATTTAGTGAATCTAAGCTGGAAGAGTCTGTGATTGGAGACCTTGGAGCGGGGAAAAACATCGCTTTAATTTCTGATGCAGGGACCCCTGGGATCAATGATCCAGGCCAGAGACTTGTAGAGCGGTGCCATAAGGAAGGAATTGAGGTGACAAGCATTCCGGGCCCTTCAGCTCCAATCTTAGCCCTTACATTGTCTGGGCTTAGCCTTGAGAAGTTTCAGTTTGTGGGCTTTTTGCCAAAAAAAGCTGGAGAGCGCAAGGGAGTGCTCATCGACGCTTTCTTCTACAAAGGCGTTACGGTCTGTTTTGAGAGCCCCAATAGAATCCAAACTACTTTGCAAGAAATTGCCGTGTGGGGGGCAGAGCAGGAGATCGCTGTGTGCAGGGAGATGACCAAAAAATACGAGGAAGTGTTGCGCGGCAAGGCGAGCGACTTACTAGGCAAAGAGATGCGAGGTGAGATTGTCCTCATTATTCAAGGCGGCAAGGACATCCCTCATCCATTAGGGGCTAAAGAGCACGTAGAAAAGCTCCAAGCCGAATACGATTTGAGCAAACAAGAGGCTCTGAAATTGGCTGCTACTCTTCGCGGCGAATCAAAAAAAGACATCTACCGTTGTATCATTTCAGACTAATTCGTATAGTCCCGGTTTATGGACCTAGTCATTGATGTTGGCAATTTTCGGATTAAGGGAGCTTTCTTTGAGGGCGACCAGGTGGTTGATCTATTTGTGGTCCCTCCTACCGAAGAGGCCTTAAAAGGGGCCTTGTCGGGCAGGCAAGCTGAGAGGGTTTTGATCTCTACAGTGAGTGAGGAGAAAGCTCCTATGGTGGGTGATGTTCTCACCTCGCTTGGATTTTCTTTTGAGCTGCTCGATTTCTCCAACGTCAAAGTTGAGCTCGATGTCGACGAGCCCGAAGCGGTTGGCCACGATCGGATCGCCAATGTCTACGGCGCTCTCTACCGATTTCCTGTAAACGACTGCATCGTGGTTGATCTGGGCACAGCAGTGACTTTTGATTATGTAGGTTGCACGGGAAAATATTTGGGCGGGGCGATTTACCCTGGCCTCTTTATCGGAGCTAAAGCACTTTCTTCCTATACGAGCAAACTACCGAAGGTAGAAGTCGCAAAGCCTGAGGCAGCTATTGCCAAAACCACAAAGACCCACATCCAAAGCGGCCTCTATTGGGGGCTTTTGGGAGCGATCGAGCGGATCACTTTTGAGATGCGCACAGCATCTGACAATCCAAGCAATGTAAAAGTACTTGCCACTGGGGGGCTTTTAAAAGATCTGCCCGAGCTGGCAGATGATTTGAGCGAATTAACCGACCTCATTGATCCCCACCTCACCCTTATTGGAATCCATGAGATCCTAAAAGAACGTTGATCAGAAAAAATAAAAATCATATGGTCAAATTCGGAGGATCTTATGAATAAAAATCGTCGCCCCTTGGCAAAAAAAACGCGCAAAGCCCTAGAAAAAGAGATCAAGAAAGGACAAAAAGAACTTTCTAAAACAGAGGATCTCCCCCGCACCGATACCCTCACAACGGAGAAGGCTTTAGAAAAATATCCAGCCAAGAAACCCCTAGTGGACTCTGTTAAACGGAAAATGGCTGCCGAGAAAAAGAAAAAGGCCTCCAAGCATTCTAAGAGAACTTCGCCTGGCGAAGTGGATCACCGCGAATCCTCACCAGCTCATCCCCACACGGAAAATGAACGCTGGAAAAAAACTGTAGATATGCAAAACAAAGTTAAAGGAAAAATTTTAGACTCTAAGCTTCAGAAGGGTAAGAACCGCAAGTAGGATTTATATCTCGTGTATGGTAGAATAGATCCTTATGCGTATTGCCCATATCTCAGATTTACACTTTGGCTCGGTTTCTTTTAGCCCCCTCCAGTTTTTCTCGAAAAGGTGGCTTGGGAACCTCAATTTTCTCCTAACCCGGAAGAAAGACTTTCTCTATAACCGCTTAATTGAGCTCATCGACTTCTTCAAAGAAGAAGGGGTGACTCATGTGGTGATTACCGGCGATCTTTCTGTCACCTCCCGGAAAAAAGAGTTCAAGATGGCAAAGCGCTACATCGACCTCCTAAAAAAGGAAGGGCTTGAAGTATTCACCGTGCCAGGCAACCACGACCACTACACCAAACAAAGCTACCGAAAAAAATCATTCTACAACCACTTCAACCCCCACTTTGATAAGGACTGTCCCTACAACCTTAAAGAGCATCAAGTGAGCTATACGCAGCTTAGCGAAGGCCTCTGGTTACTTGGAATCGATACGGCCAAAGCGACTTCTTTGATCTCATCACAAGGCCATTTTTCTGAAGAGATCGAAAAAAACCTCATCAACGCTTTAAAGGAAATACCCGAAGGCGACAATGTGATCCTCGTCAACCACTTCCCCATCTTCTGCAACGACTCTGAAAAGAAACAGCTCGAAGGAAAAGAACAACTCAAAGATCTCATGGCCAAAAACCCCCAAATCTTCCTCTACCTCCATGGCCACACCCACAGACAGACAGTTGCTGACTTGCGAGGGAGCGATCTTCCTATCATATCTGATAGCGGCTCTACCCCCCTTAGAAAAAATGGAGCTTGCCATCTTTTAACCATTGGCGATAATACAGTACAGCTTAACGTCTATCGATATAACACCGAATGGATGCAAACAGAGGCGCACGCATTTACCCATGACAAAACCCTGGTATAAAAAGGGCTTAAATTTTGCCTGTACCGAGTGTGGAAAATGCTGCACAGGTGAGCCCGGCTACGTATGGATCTCGCAAGAAGAGATCGAAGCGATGGCAGAAACGCTCAACATCTCAGTGAAAGAATTCATCCAGCAATATACCCGCCAAGTTGATGGCGAGATTTCACTCAAAGAATTCCCCAAAACCTACGACTGCATATTCCTGCGCGATGGTAAATGTATGGTCTACAAAGCAAGACCCACGCAGTGCCGCACATTCCCCTTCTGGCCAGAGAATGTCGAGTCAAAGGAGGCTTGGGAAGAGTGTGCCAAACGATGCGAAGGGATCAACCACGAACACGCTCCCATCATCCCATTGAGCGTCATCGAAAAAAACTTAAAAGAGCATGAATAAAGAAATCGAAGATCGGGTAGCCGACTGGCTCAATGGCCCGATCGACCCGCAAACCAAAGAAGAGATCCAAAGCCTTAGCCAAGACCAGCTAAACGACGCTTTCTACTGCAGACTCGCCTTTGGAACTGGGGGCATGCGCGGGCTGATGGGCCCTGGCACCAACCGGATGAACATCTACACCATCCAGATGGCCACCCAAGGCCTTGCTAACTACCTCCTCAAACAACCACCCCTTCGCGACCGCCACTACGTCTTTATCAGCTACGACTGCCGCAACCACTCCAAAGAATTTGCCCTCCATGCGGCAAGAGTTTTGGCCGGCAATAACATCGGCGTCTACCTCACACACGAGCTGCGCCCCACCCCATATGTCTCCTTCGGTGTGCGCCAAAAAGAGTGCACTGCCGGCATCATGATCACCGCCTCCCACAACCCCAAAGAATATAACGGCTACAAAGTCTACTGGGCCGACGGGGCGCAAGTGGTATCCCCCCACGATAAAGGGATCATAGAAGAGGCAAACAACATCCAAAGCTTTGAACAGATCAAACTCGCCCCCGAAAACTCCTCCCTCATCCAACTGCTCGACCCCGAGTTTGACCTCGAGTACCTAGCCGAGCTGAAAAAACTCCAGATCGATCCCAAAGAAGACCAAATGGCCGGCGACCACCTCAAAATCACCTACACCCCCCTCCACGGCACAGGGATCACCCTCATCCCGACAGCTCTAAAAGAATGGGGATTCCCCAACGTAAATCCGGTCGACCCTCAAATTGTCATCGACGGCAACTTCCCCACCGTCCCCGTCCCCAATCCCGAATACCCAGAAGCCCTTGCCTTGGGGATCAAACAACTCCAAGATACCCAATCCGACATCCTCATCGCCACAGACCCCGATGCCGATCGAATGGCAGTGACAGTCCTCCACCACAATAAGCCCTACATCCTCACAGGCAACCAAATTGCCATCCTTTGCCTCGAGTACATCTGCGCGCAACATAAACAACTCCCCCAAAATGGCGCCGCCATCACCACCATCGTCTCCACAGACCTCCTGCCCCTTATTGCCGCCCACTACAAGATCGCCTGTCCCCTCGTCCTCACCGGTTTTAAATACATCGGCGAGCTCATCCACAAATGGGAACAAGACCACTCCCACACCTTCCTCTTTGGAGCAGAAGAGTCCTACGGCTATCTAATGGGAACCCACTCGCGCGACAAAGACGCCGTGATCGCCAGCTGCCTCATCGCAGAAATCGCCCTCCTCATGAAAGTCGAAGGGCGGACCCTGATCGACTATCTTCTGGACATCTACAAAAAGCATGGCCTCTACTTCGAAGGGCAAAAAGTCCTCGAGTTCCCCCCAGGCCATGAGGGCATGGAAAAGATCACTCAAATCATGGAAACTCTGCGCGCAAAGCACCCCACCGAAATCATGGGCCAGAAAGTGACCCTGGCCGAAGACTACAAACTAGGCCTCCACGGCCTGCCCCCCTCCAACGTCCTCCTCTATCGACTCGAAGATGGAAGCCGCCTCATTGCCCGTCCCTCTGGCACCGAACCCAAACTCAAAATCTACGGCTCGGTCAAAGCCCCCCTTCCCTCCGACTACGACACCGCCCTAAACACCTGCAACGAAAAACTCGACCACCTCTTCACCGCTTTCGAAAAACTACTATGACTCCTGATTGCTTCACTATTTTTCTCCTAGGCGTCAGCGAGATAGATGCCTCACGTAGGTAGCATAGGGGAAAATAGGGGAGCAATCAGGAGTCTAATGCCACGCACAACCACACACAGCTTATACTTGAGCGCAAAACAGCTCTATGCAGAGAGAGCCTGCTTTGATCTTGAAACCCTTGTGCAAACCTTTGACATATTGCACGCAAAAGCTCTTGAACACGCAACCGAGCAAGATGATAAAACCTTAAGAAAAATGGAGAAACTTAGCATTGACTTCTTCGCGCGCTCTGATTAGCGGTTCAAGGTCTGGCCTTGGCAAAGCCCTTGGTGACCTGCTCGAAACCAAAGGCTACACCGTCCTGCGCCACTCAAGCAGCGAAGTGGACCTCACCACCACCTGCCAGCCCCTAATCGATCTCATTGAAAAAGAAAAACCCGATATCCTCGTCAACAACGCGGGCATCGGCTTCTACGGATCCAGCCTCGACATCCCCCTTGAAGATCATCTCAAAACCATCGAGCTCAACCAAAACGCCCTTGTCACCCTATCTCTAGCCTTTGCCAAAACCTGCATCGCAGCCAAAAAACCCGGCACCATCCTAAACATCTCTTCCGCAGCAGCTCTTCTCCCCTTCCCCTACTTCAACACCTATGCCGCCTCCAAAGCCTTCGTCAATCAATTCTCCCTCGCTCTAAACACCGAACTCAAACCCCACAACATCCACGTCCTCTGCGCCTGCCCCGGCCAAATCGCAACCAACTTCCGCTATCGCGCTGCCAAAGGCCATCCGCAAAAGCCCGACCGGCGGACAATGTCTCCCGAAACGGGCGCCCAGCACCTCTACCAACAACTCCTCAAAAAAAAGCCCCTCTACATCTTCGACTGGCGCACCAAGGCCCTCATCAACATCGCCAAACTCCTCCCCCAACGCCTATTGCAAAGCACCCTCAAAAAGAGCATTAAACAAAGAATTCAGAATTGAATTTTTCAGCTCTTCTTAGTAGACTCCTCACCTTTACTTAATAGGAGAGCCTCATGGAACTGAATGCAACCGGAAAAACAATACTCGCAACTGGAGCTATTGCTCTTTTTGGCTCATGTGCTTTACCACTCGGCGATGCAACCCGAAGAATCGTAGCGGATCTCGCTGTTAGAACACTATTGGGAGGTAGTGTTGTTTGCAATTTCACAAGTGCAAGAACAAATATTAGCCAAAAAAACTTCAAGGAAGTATTCAAGAATTTCGTTGTAGGTGGAACTTCTCTATTTTTTCTTTTTTCATCAGAAGTTTGGCCCGGATCAAATGCCACGCGACCATTTTTTTCGTTGGATATGAATTTCTTCCATGACTCTGGAGTAATACTTGCACTACTTGGAGTTTTGGCAACATGCAAGGATGAAATCAGTTCACCCGTGAAAGCAACTTCTCTTCCAGGTGCTGGGGCACCTCCACGTACGAGAGCAGCTCTTCCTCGGCCTCCTAGAATATTACTAGATATTGATCTCAACCATCACAAGCAACAAACGCACAGAGAAGCGATGCTCGAATTCGCAAAAAATTTGGGTTTAAAACCCTCCGCAACAACAGAAGATACGGAGTGTTCAAACCTTCTAGATGGGTTAGGACCACTTCAGGATAAATATACCCAATGTATGGCAATGGAGTCTGTACCTGATCGCATTGGCCCGAAGCTAGATAATCTCTTAGATTCCACCTTAAGAGATGTGCAACTAGAAAATCCACAAAATATCTTAACTAGTTTAACTAATATACTTGAAAATCTATCTCTATTAACCCAAGAGCTTCCTAGCATGCTTGATGATAAAAAACAGATTGTAAGAGGTGCTGATTACACTTATGGTCGAGCAATTATAAAGCATTTTGGTAAAACACCAAAAACGATCCGGTTGGTCGAAAGACTCGCCCTACTTGTAGTAATCCTCCACAAAAGCAATTCGAACCCGCGACTAATGACGACTGATCTTGCTAAAGCGGCTCATCATCTTTTGATTGCAGCCCGAGCGTATGACAAAGCTATTGCAGCAAGCTTATTTGCAGAAAAACATATGGATGCTCAAGCCCAAAGTGATCGTCCCCACGAAAACGACAAATCGCACAGAAAATCAATCCTTTTTTTCACTGAAGCAACCTCTGCAGCAACAAAATTAGCAAATCCTTTCAAATCCGTTAGCGAAGAACACTTTAATCCAGAAGATGAACGAAGTGTCAATTCGGCTATATCGGAATTTGCAAATATTGTAGATCAAGCTAACACAGCTGCCTCCAGACTTGCTGAAAGTAATCCTTTAACACAGCTCAGTAGTGATGAAATACTTCAGATGTGGGCTAATCCGAGCGCGCCCAAAAAAGATACACAGAATATGGTTTCGAAAGCAATCAATCTTATATCAGATGAGATTCAGAGAATAAACTTACACACAAAAAAACTACGCCAACCTGTAGGTGCTAGTGCTGCAGCCGCTGCACCACCAACTGGCGCTGCTGGCAAACAGGAAGAATAAAAAGCCACTACCCTGAATACCCATGTGTATACATGGGTATATTGCCTATTGCTCTTCTTTGGGCTTTTTCTTTTCGGGGTATTTGACGCGCAGGTGCCCCGTTATGGAGAGGGTCTTGACGAGGCCGAGCTCTTCGAAGGTGAGCTGGCAATCATCTATACCCAAACCAATTCAAAAACTTGGGTTTGGGCGAGGAAGCTCCTGAGTTTTTTCATCGGCGAAAAGCAGCCGTGTTCATAGACACGGCGCGATGAGTTGATGGAAAATATGAGAAAAAGCCGACGAAGCTCAGAGCCAAGTTTTGAATTGAAAATGACTTTCTAAATCTTTTACGCTCTTAAGCCTTCAAAATCAACTATTTATAAACATGCTCAAAACTGGAAAATGTCACTTTTGAGCATAAACCATTGAAAACATGTCAACTGATCTTTTACCATATATTGCATGAAACCTTTCGTTGGTAGAGACAATGAGCTGCAAAGATTAGAAGACCTCTCAAAGTCCAACAGAGCCTGTCTTGCTGTAATTAAAGGGCGTCGTAGGATTGGAAAAAGTCGCCTAGCTGAACAGTTCGGAAAAAATAAAAAATTTTTACCCTTCAGTGGATTGGCACCAGTGAAAGGTATAACAGCTCAAGATCAACGTGATGCTTTTGCACGTCAACTAGCATCCCTATTTCATTTGTCTTCTTTTTCTTTTACTGATTGGAGCGATGCATTTTCCCATTTAACCAAATTTCTTACAGATGAACCGACAGTAATTTTATTTGATGAAATTTCCTGGATGGGCTCAAAAGATCCAACCTTTATTTCAAAGCTAAAAATTTGGTGGGATTTGGTTTTACAAAATCATTCCTCGATTGTTCTTATTTTGTGCGGCTCAATCTCTACATGGATCGATAAAAACATTATTAATAGCACCGCCTTTTTTGGCAGAATTTCATTGTACCTAGAATTGTCCGAACTAACGATTCCTCAATGTAGAGAATTTCTAAATCTAAGAAATTTTAAGGGGTCTGACCTCGATTTTTTCAAAATTCTTTGCGTAACAGGTGGAATTCCTTGGTATTTAGAGCAAATTCTTCCAAATCAAAGTGCCGATGAGAATATTAAACGTCTCTGCTTTGAGAAAAATGGCCTGTTAATACATGAGTTTGATCGTATTTTTAACGACCTTTTTAGTTCAAGAGGGGCTGTCTACAAAACGATCGTTAAAATGCTTGGGCAAGGAATGAAAGATCTAGTTACTTTGCAAAAAGCCATGGACTATTCTAGAAGTGGTACTCTAACTCAACACCTCAAAGCTCTGGAAATCTGTGGTTTTGTCAGCAAGCATCCAAACTGGTCTCTTAAGACTGGTAGACCTGGAAAATCAACTTTATATCGACTTTCTGATAACTATATACGATTTTACCTCCATTATATCGAACCTAATCAGGCAAAAATTGAAAAAGAATCTTTTTTAGAAACCCCTTTATCGAGCCTTCCGGGATGGGAACCAATGCTAGGCTTCCAGCTCGAAAATCTCCTTCTAAAAAACCGATCTCTTATTTATAAAGCCCTAGGAATCCATGCTCAGGATGTTCTCATCGACAATCCTTATTCTCAAAAACCCACTGGTCGCAAAAAGGGTTGCCAAATCGATTATTTAGTTCAAACTCAATCCAATACGCTATTTGTCTGTGAAGTCAAAATGCGTCGCCGCGAATTGAGTTTAGAAGTGGTTGATGGCATGGAAACCAAAATTGCTAATCTAGCATTTCCTAAAGGCTTTGGGATATCTCCTGTCTTGATCCACCTAGGTCCAGTCTCAGATTCTCTCTTAAACAGCCGATATTTTTACCGTATGATCGATATCGCAGATTTATAACGGCTCTTCTTTGGGCTTTTTCTTTTCGGGGTATTTGACGCGCAGGTGCCCCGTTATGGAGAGGGTCTTGACGAGGGTTTTCTTGACCAGGCCCAGCTCTTCGAAGGTGAGCTGGCACTCATCTAATTGATTATCGTCTGATTTTTCTTTAACGAGCTTATCGACCATTTTGGTGAGGGCTTCTTCGGTGATTTCATCGAGGGAGCGCGACGCTGCTTCGACGGTGTCGGCGAGCATGATGATCGCAGATTCTTTGGTGTGGGGTTTGGGCCCAGGGTAGCGAAAGAGTTTTTCGTCTACTTTTTCGTCTTCCCCTGCTTGCTCGAGCTGTTTGTGGTAAAAGTAGTAGACGAGGGTGGTCCCGTGGTGTTCGCGGATGATGTCGATGAAGCTTTGGGGCAAGCGGTGTTTGCGCGCTAAAGCTTCCCCTTCGGGGACGTGGGCGATGATCACTTGGGTCGACTCTAGGGGGGTGAGGAGCTGGTGGATGTTGAAGCCACCGAGTTGGTTTTCAGTGAAGTAGTGGGGGTTGAAGAGCTTGCCGATGTCGTGGTAGAGGGTAGCGACTCTACAGAAGAGGCCACCAGCGCCGATAGCGCGTGCAGCAGATTCTGCGAGGTTGCCGACGACGAGGCAGTGCTGGTAGGTGCCGGGAGCTTCGACGCTGAGACGGCGGAGGAGCTCGTTGTTGGGGTCCATGTACTCCATGAGGGTCATGTCGGTCATGACGTGAAAGATCGACTCTAGGAGGGGTAGGAGTCCGATGACCAGGAGGGCGATTACGGCGGCAAAGGTTAGAGAAGAGATGAGGTCTTCGAGTAGGTGCTGGGCGATGAAGACGTTTTGAGAGAGGTTAAAGGCGATGATCACAGGCACGCACACGAGCCAGACTTTGGCGAGGACAGAAAAAACCTCTTTGCGTTTGTGCATATTGTGAGCAAAGAGGATGGTCACCCAGGAAGCAATGAGGTTGAGGATGAGGAAGCGGTCGTGATCAATGGCCAGAGATACGCCAATAACAATCGAGAGGAAGGCTGAGCCGAAGAGGGCCACTTCTGAGCTAACAAGTACGAGAATCAGGATGGAGGCGAACGGAACGATGATCGGATAGCGGAAGATGTCGATGAGGTAGATGGCTTTGTTTACTAGGATGTATTCGGCAAGTTTTGAGAAAATGAGGGTCAAGATGACGATCGTCACCAGGAGGGTCATTTTCTGCACAGAATTGAGGATCTTGGGATGGTTGATCTTAAAGTAAATAATGCTGAGCGTGGTGAAGAGAAGAGAGAGGAGCAGGCTGCCGACAATCGTGCGTAGAGAGAAGGGATCGCGCTGTTTGGCAATGGCTTCTTTCATCGATTGAAGCATGGCCAGGTGCCTTGCAGTCACCTTCTCTCCTGGATCGATGATGTGGTCACCGGCAGTCACCTGCGTATATTGATCGGGGACTTTTTCTTGGATGACGTGTCTTAAATTTCGTTCGGCTGTCCCATCTTGCTGCAGTGTCCATGTCTGTTTTTCAAAAGCGTCGAGGACGAAATTGGTTGTCTCTGGCGTAAAATTTTTTGCAACAAAGGCTTTTTCCCGCATCCGATTCCAAAAGGCTTTAGGCAATGGAGCTGGCTCTTGGAGATTTTCAGGTGTGTAAAGATAGTAGTCGTCGGTAGGCACACCATAGTCTTTCATCTTTTGGAGTGAGCGAGAATTGGTAAATCGCGCTTTTCCAAGGACCTCTTCTAAGGCATCTGCACCTTTATAGAGCTCATCAAAGGTGGACTGTTTGAGTTTGTCGCGCCAATCGGATCTGGTGAGCAAGTAACTTTCAAAATCAAAGCGGATCTGGCGCAGCTGCTTTTCAGAAATCCGGTAAATCGCTCCGATGTCGCGAACCGATTGTTGTTTGATGACAAGCGCGGCTTCTTCATCGGGAAAAGAAAAATTGACGTGAGCGATGATGTATCGATCGGAGATCGTCCCCTGCTCAACCACCTCCATGCGCACTTCGCGAAAATGGAGAAAAGCGGCCAGGGCAACAAAAAAAAGAATTGTCACTGTCAGGCGCTTGGTGAAGTGTCCCTCCCCTAGCCAATCCTTCCAGTGAAATTTCTTTTCCTTCGACTTGTCTTTCATCGTCCTCATTCAAAATAGGTTATGAGCCATGAAGAATACCAAACTGGGTAAAAAAGCTCCAATCCTTTTAAGGAGACACTGATCAATTCAATTCCCCAGATCTTCGGCCAAAAGCGCCGGAAAACTTAATTTTCGATCTCTATTAACTTTCTAAGTTAATTGCGATCTCCAAATTAATTTTTCCGACTCGTTTGGGTCAAATCTCTGAGAAAGCAATTGATCAGCGTCTCCTTAAGGAGACACTAATCAAATCCGCAATTCATCTTCACCGGCTTTCGGGAAAAATCAACTTTTCGTAAACCGATGACTATCAATAGTCAGCTTGTTACTCCAGCGCCGATTTTTTCTCCCGAAATCCATCTGAACCTGAAAATTCGTCTTTAATCAGCATCTCCTTTATAATTAAGCTTAATATGGAAAAATATCAAATCATTCCTAGAAAATTCCGTCCCAAGCGCTTCGATCAAGTCGCGGGACACGAGGCGATCGTAGCCACTTTAAAAAATGCGATCGCCCAAGATCGCTTGGGCCAAGCCTACCTGTTTTGCGGAGGAAGAGGCTGCGGGAAAACGACGCTCGCTCGCCTTCTTGCGAGTGCTCTCAATTGCCAAAATTTAAGCTCTGAGCAAGAGCCCTGCAACACTTGCACTAGCTGCAAAGAAATCGCCGAAGGGCGGAATTTGGATGTGATTGAAATCGATGGCGCCTCCAATCGGGGCATCGATGACATCCGCCAGATCAATGAAACTGTTGGCTATGCTCCTAGCAAAGGGCACTTCAAAATCTATATCATCGATGAAGTACACATGCTCACCAAAGAGGCGTTCAATGCTCTTTTAAAAACATTGGAGGAGCCTCCTAAAACGGTGAAATTCTTCTTTGCGACAACCGAGTCCAATAAAATTCCGCAAACCATTGTCTCTCGCTGCCAAAGGTTCAACTTAAGCCGCATCCCGCAAGAGGCCCTTGTGGAAAAACTAAAGCGCGTGTGCAACGAGCTGCAAGTTGAAGCCGAAGAAGACGCTCTCATCCAGATCAGCCACCTCTCTGAAGGCTCTTTGCGCGACGCAGAGTCTTTGCTAGACCAGCTGATTTGTTATGGTAAAACCCCCATTACGTTCGATCTCACTCGAGATGTGTTTGGACTCCTCAAAACCGATCAGTTGCTTGAGCTCGACGAAGCCATCCACACGCAAAACCAAGAAAAAGCCTTTGCTTTGGCTAAGGACCTTTTCGAATCTGGCAAAGACCTCGGCGCCTGTATCGATAGCTTACTTGAGCACTTCCGCACCTACCTACTCACCCACTTAGGACATCCTGCAATGGGCCCTTACAAAAAATGGGCGGAGCAATACTCTAAAGACCAGTGCCTGCTTCTTCTCGACACGCTAATCGAGTGGCAACAACAAGCTTTAAAAACCCCATTTAAGCGGGTCCACCTTGAGATGCTCCTCGCCACCTTGGTGCGCAAAGGGCAACATATTTCGCTAGATAGTTTGATTACTAGGCTCCTTGCTCTTGAAGGAGAAAAACCTGAGATGCCAGCTCCAGTACCTGAGCCAGCTCCTAGGCCAGCACCTGCACCAAAGCCAACTCCAGTGAAACCTACTCCTAAGCCAACACCAGCACCAGCGAAACCCGCTCCTAAGCCAACACCAGCTCCTGAGCCGGCACCAATACCAAAGCCAGAACCAATAAAACAACCGCCCCCTAAAAAAGCAGATCCAAGCAGCAAGCACGATACTCTCGTCCGTTTTGCAGCCGTCGAGCTTGAAGGGACCGTAAACTAGAGGTATAAAAATATGGGAAGTGGATTTTCCAAAATGAAAAAACAGGCCAAGGCCATGCAAGACCAATACGCAAAAATGCGTGAGGACATGCAAAACAAGATGGTCACAGGAACTAGTGGCAATGGCTTGGTAACCATCACTCTCAGTGGTGATCACAAAATGAAAGAATTGAAGATCAAACCTGAATGCGTCGATCCAGAAGACGTAGAGGGGCTAGAAGATCTCATCCGCGCGGCTTACGAAGAAGCGGCATCTAAGCTCGAGTCAGAAGAGGGCGATGGGGATTTGGCCAACATGATGTCATCCCTTCCCTTCTCGTTTTAATAGGGCAGAAATCTCTTTGGGGTCGCTCAGTTTGAGGACCTCGTCTGCCAATTTCTTGGCGTCTTTGAGTTTCCACTGGCGAATCGTCTGCTTGACATGTGGAATATAGCGAGGTGAGAGCGAAAACTCTTTCAGTCCCATCCCCAAAAGGATAGGGGTAAAAAGTGTGTTGGAGGCAATCTCGCCACAAATGCTTAACGGGGTTTTGTACTTTTTCGCTTCTACACAGACCATTTTAATCATCCGAAGTACACTTGGATGTGCCGGATAGAAAAGATCGCTCATCGCAGGATTTGCCCGATCGACAGCCAACGCATATTGGACAAGATCGTTCGTTCCTATTGATAGAAAATCGCAGTTTTGTGCCAATGCATCACAGAGCATCACAACCGACGGGACCTCAACCATGGCCCCAATAGGCAAATCGGGAATATCTGGGTTTTCTTTTCTCAGCTCATCGCGGACCTCATAAATAATCTCTTTGGCTCGATAGAGCTCAGAGATATCTGAAATAAGAGGAATCAACAAACGGACGTTAGCACCTATTGAAGCTCGAAAAATAGCTCTGAGTTGCCCTTTAAACACTTTTGGGTCTTTGAGCAAAAATCGAATTCCTCTATTGCCCATTGCGGGATTGGGCTCTGATTTCTTGCCAAAAATCAGACTTGGGCTTTTATCTCCCCCAAGATCAAAAACGCGAATCACAACAGGTCTTTTCCCCATTTTATCAATCAGCTTGCGATAGGCGTTTTCTTGGTAGCTTTCGGTTGGATAAAACTCTTTGGTTTGCAAGAAGAGATACTCTGTCCGAAACAAACCAACACCGCAGTGCTTGTAGGGATAGGCATCCATGTCATGGGGATTGCCAACATTAATGAAAAGTTTTACGTTTTGGCCATCTTCTGTCTTTGCAGGTAAGTGATCATGATCTAAAAGAAATTGGTACCGCGTTGCGGCAACCTTTTGCTTTTCTTGATACTCGGCAATAGTCTTATCAGTTGGATCTAAAATGACAAGGCCTGAATACCCATCCACGATGATGATTTCAGCCTTTAGTTCTTCAATATAATCAATGTCAATATCTGCAACGTAAGGGATCCCTTTTGAACGGGCGATCAGAGCTGCATGGGAATTACCTCCCCCATCCCTTGTAATAAACGCGCTCACTTGCGCCGCATGAGCAGAAGCTGCAACAGAAGGGACCACTTCTTTGGTGAGCACGATCGATTTTGCTGGAGCATCACAGAGTTGAGCATCTTGCTTATCTCGCAGATGACCCAAAATCCTTTTTGATACGTCTTTAACGTCTATCAGTCTTTCATGAAAAAAAGAATCCGAACGTTCTTGAAATTTTGTCTCGTAGTCAAAGATGGTAGAACGAAACACCGATTCGGTATTGCGCAAATTGTCTCGGATCTTCCCTTCAACATTCGTTGTGATGAGAGGATCATCTAGCATCTGTATGTGCGATTCAATCGCTGACATCGCCTCATCCGACCCTTCCATAGCCAGATCACTGTGAATACGCGTTAAATCTTCCTTGCTGGAGAAAATCGCTTGCCGGTACCGAGCCACCTCAGCATCGACCTCATGAGAAGAGATCTCAAAATCAGGAATATCTTCTTCTAAGGGTCTCAAAAAGTAGGGCCGCCCAATAGCAATCCCCTCACTAACGGGGGCTCCTTCTAAACGGATCTCTTTAGGTTTTTGCCTCAATGCTCTTTTCTCCAAATTCATTATCAAACGCCGCTATGAGAGCTTCCATCGTATCGAGAGCATCTTCCCCTTCTACCGCAATCTCTATCAATCCATTTTTCCCAACCGCTAGCATCAAAATGCTCATAATGCTTTTTGCATTGACCGTAGCCCCTCGATAAGAAAAAGTCACGTCAGACTTCACCTTTTGCAAGAGCTTTACGATTACAGTTGCTGGGCGCGCGTGCAGCCCCAGAGTATTTTTCACTTTAACTTGGCACGTTTTCTTCACTTTTCGCATTTTCCTGTTTGCGAGAGATAGTTTCCAAAAGCTTCACATTGAACTCTTTTGCTGAATGGTACCCCATAGACTTCAGTCTATGATTGAGGACAATCGTCTCAATCAGGAGCACCACATCTCTTCCGGGCTTAACAGGTAGTATATGATATGGAATATTTACGCCAAGCATATCAGTGAAATTTTCATCTAAGCCAATGCGATCGTAAAACGCATGGTCATCCCACTCCTCAAGTTTTACAATCAAATCGAGCTGTTTAGAGCTACGTACACAAACAGCCCCGTACAAATGGGCCACGTTGATGATCCCAATGCCACGAATCTCCATCATATGCTTATTGAGCTCGGGTCCTGTCCCTTCGATAAAGGAATCTTCTCGCAGACGAAGCTTCACCACATCATCCGAAATCAAACGGTGTCCCCTCTCAATGAGCCCAAGAGCCGCCTCGCTCTTACCAATCGATGAATCACCTTGAATGAGCACCCCGACCCCAAACGCCTCGACTAAGGTCCCATGACAAGTCGTAACGGGCGCTAACTGGTCAGCCAAGAGAAAATTTCCCTTCGTCAGAAACTCCATAGTCGCAAGCTCGGTATTCAGAACCGGAATCTTCCTCTTCGCACAAATCTCTAAAATAAGATCAGCAGCACCATACTTGCCCGCCAAAATCACAGCCGGCGTCTCATCCGTCAAGATAGCCTCCAGCCGTTCTCTTTGAAGCTGACTAGAAAGCTCTTGCAAATACAAAATCTCACTTTCGCCAAACACCAAAAGCCTGCTTGGAACAAACCGCTTCATAAAGCCCGAAAGACTAAGGCCCGGCCGGTGCAACTCAGCCTTCGGGATCAATCGCTTTAAGTTTTCTTCGCCCACCAACAAAGACAACAACAAATCCCGCTGGTGCTTCTGCAAAAAGTCTGCTACATATATTTTCTGATGCATTCTTCGTGACAATAATTTGTAAGTTGGTGCAATTTTAAGGTAGATCAACCCTTTAAGGAAAGCTCGAAAAATCATGCCCTTTACAAAAGTTGTCATTATCGGTGGTGGATTTGGAGGCCTCAATTGCGCTAAATCTCTAAGTCGAGCCAAAATCGATCTACTTCTTATCGACAAAACCAACCACCACCTTTTCCAGCCCCTCCTCTACCAAGTAGCAACCGCAGCCCTCTCTCCAGGAGAGATCGGCATTCCCATCCGCGAAATCCTCAGAGACCAAGACAACGCCTCTGTCATCATGGGAGATGTCACAAACATCGACAAAAAAAACAAAACCCTAACTCTGGGCAATGGCGATACCATCACCTATGACTACCTCATCATTGCGATCGGCGCGCGCCACTCCTACTTTGGCAACGACCAATGGGAGACCTTCGCACCGGGACTCAAAACCATCCAAGACGCGCTGAAAATCCGCGAGCAAGTCCTCATCTCTTTTGAAAAAGCCGAACGGCTCGACAGCACCGCCGAAGCAGAAAAATACCTCAACTTCGTCGTCATTGGCGGCGGCCCTACAGGTGTTGAGATGGCAGGAGCGATCGCAGAGATCGCCCACAAAACCATGTTCCGCAACTTCCGCAAAATCCGTCCCGAGCGCTCAAAGATCTACCTCGTCGAAGCCGTCCCCCACATCCTCCCCGTCTACCCAGAAAAATTGGGCCGTCGCGCCGAAAAAGACCTCGAGAAAATGGGAGTGAAAGTCCTCACCAATAAAAAAGTGACCGAGATCACCAAAGACGGCGTCCAAATTGAGGATCTCTACATCCCCTGCCAAAACGTTATCTGGGCCGCCGGCAACCAAGTCTCCCCCCTCCTCCAAGCCCTCGACGTCCCCCTCGACCGTGCAGGCAGAGCCATAGTAGAGCCCGACCTCTCGATCCCCGGAAACCCCGAAATCTTCGTCATCGGCGACGCCTCCTCTGCAAAAGATAAAAAAGGCAGACCCCTTCCTGGCATCGCCCCCACCGCCATCCAACAAGGCCACTACGTCGCCAAAATCCTCCGAAAAAAATATTCCCCCGAAAAACGGCCCCCCTTCAAATACCTGGATAAAGGGAGCATGGCCACGATCGGGACCAAAAAAGCCATCGCCGTCATGGGCAAGCTCCATCTTACCGGCTTTATCGCCTGGCTCGCCTGGTGCTTCATCCACATCGTCTACCTCATCGGCTTCCGCAACCGCTTTGGGGTAATGGTTGAGTGGTTCTACTGCTTCACTACCGGCCAAAGAGGCGTCCGCCTCATCTACCGCTCCATAGACAAAACCCTCCCGCCAAAGAGCTAACTCCTTCACCCTAAATAGCCTACCTAAATTAAAATAAATTTTTTGACGCTTTATCAAGAAAATGTTAAAATTAATTTATAAAAATGGAGAAATAGTTATGGCTACATTAATAACTCACCTTAGATCTATACCAAGGAACTTTGTTGACGCCCCAAAAGGCCAAGGCTTCAAAGCGATCGGCTCTGCCCTTAAAACGATCTTCTCTCCCAAAAAAACTAAAGTCCCTCAGCAGCCAAATCCGAGTTTTTCTGCTACAAAATCTGAACCTTTTGATATCGAAAATTATACCGTTGCACTTCAGGACAACCACACTTACAAAGCCTTGCAAAATTACGAACTCCGCTACGGTAAAAGAAGATCAACTCGCCAAGTTGTCGAAGAGTTTTTTGCTATTCGAGAAATCCTAGACCTCGCGAAAAAAAATGACCCCTCACTCTTCACAAAGTTATTTGATCTTGAAAATGCACTTTCTCCCGATCTAAATGCAAAGCTTCTGAAAGCAAGAAGTAGTGCGTCCCAAGATCAAATCCATAAATTTGTCAGTGAGCTCCAACCGAGAATGGATCATAAAGAAAACGCACAATTTGCTACATACAGCGCACAACATGGTAATGGACGAGCTGAGAAAAAAATTCTCAAGGAATTCGATATCATTTTGCAAATCATCGAATTTTTCAAAGATGATTCCAATATGTGGACAGACATTTCATTTGGAGCTCTGAGAGATAAACTACCTCCTTCTGTTCATGCAGCTTTGCGAAAACATCAAAGAAAAATCACTGATGAAACTGAAAAATATTCAAATAAAGCACACCTAAAATTCTTCAGAGACCTAATTGGACAGGGAATTAAGTTTAACTTGAACTGGAATGAAACAAGAATCATTCCAAACGTCAATCGTGGAAGAAAAATTAATAGACAATCGCCTACTCCTATCGCGCCAGCTCCAGAACCCACCCTAGAACCAAAAAATTATAGCCATTGTAAAAAGCAGACCGGATGGTTTCAACACAACTGAATGTACGAATTTAATACACCAATTACCACAACAGGTTCAAAGGGATTTTTTCCAGCACCAGATTCGCTTTGGCATTGAGGGCAAAGATTGCTTAACACAAGAGGCTTTCCTAGACTTTTTCGAAAAGTTCTAATCCTTATAAAATAGCTGCATGCAACGATCGCCAGTGTTCTTTTGGGCGCTTTTCACACTAGATTACATGCCAATCGCTCCAAAAAATATTGCTGAAAATAGTTTTTTAATTTAAGCTCTGCCCTCTTAAAAAACTTTTATGGAGTGAGCATGGCTGCTGTGTCGAGTACAAACCCTATGGTCCCCGTAGCAGGAGATCCAAGCACTTTCCCCATTGCCCCAGACCTCCACAATTTGGCTGAGGGGCAACCTTGGAAGGTCAGTTCAGAACTATTTGCAAGAGTGCAAGCCCAGCCATTTGCCCCCAGTCTTCTACATAAAAGATGCGAAGTAGTCCCTGGGGACCGTGAATATGAATTCGTTCAAAGAGCGTATGAGCACTCCAAGCCTCCCGGAATGAAAATAAAAACAGTCACGCTCATCCATAATCCTAACCTTACAACTCAGTTTGAAGCCGCACTCAGCTCATTGAACCCAGAACCAAATCCCCCAACATGGAAAGATCATAACGAATTGGATCAACGCCAAGCAGTAATGGAGAGATGGGAAGCCATAACCCGTCCATTTCAACCAGTTACTGTTGATAATGGCGATGGGTCCCGTCGAGATCGCCTTGATAACGTAAAAATTCTCCCCCTCTGGCATGGCACCTCAAAGGAGATCAGCGATTCAATTTGCGACACTGGATTCTTGCATTTTGGCAAACACTCATTTTTCAACACAACTGCACAAAAGGGGGCATTCGCAAGTACCGATCCAGGTTACTTTGGAAGCGGGAAATACTTCACTACAAGCGCAAGATATGCTCAGATGTATAATCCTCGATTCTTAATTCTTTCTTGGGTCTCGACGCAAGACCCCTTTCCAGTAGTAAATGATTGCCCACATCCTGGAAAAGGAACTGATATGGGCATATTTGGAACAGGACGCTCTGGATACCAGCATTACAAAGCACATTACATCCCAGTAGCAAATACTAGGCCAGATTTTCCGGGATCGATGGAATATTATCCATGTGCTAGTGGGCAGAAGCCAGAATGGGATGAACTTGTTGTTTTTGAGAAAGCTCAAGCTCTCCCTAGATACCTCGTTGAACTTGCTTCAGAAGGAGAAGCTCCTCCACCAGTTAGCGTTGCAACTGTAATCCCCACCCCAGAAACAAAAGCTGGGCTAAACTTGGTTGCCATCTGTAGAAATTCAGATTGCATCAAGCATGGGAACAGAGTTGTTGTACAAAAGGGATTCGGAAATTTTGATATTGGAAAAGTAGCTACCGACCTCGCTTGCCCTTGCTGTGACGATGCTTTAGATGTAGACGATGTTAGCGAAATCATAGTAGAAGACTGTAAATTCGTTCTCAGCTCAATTGAGCAGGGTGGAGGCAAAACCAAACGAGAAAAAAAACTCACTGGCAATGAGACATTTTCTGTTAAGGATTTGTTATTTGCAGAAATCACGACAGAAAAAACTAGTTAACCAAACCTAACACCAGGAGAAACTACTATGGCTGCAGCATCCCCAACAATCACTATAGCTCCAGACCCACAAGAGTCTTTTTTTTGGGCCGAACAAGTATTGGAAGGCCCCCAGCATATTGATCCCTCCCATCGTACAGAAGCGAGCGGTTCAGACGATGATGACCATCGTGGGATCGGCTTTACTGCACCAGACCTGACAGGAGCACACAATCAAAAATTTGCAAAAACAGCCCCCAGATGGAGAATCATCCGCCCTGGGCTGAATTTAGAAGCTGAGTGTAAGAACGCAGCTTGTGCTTCTGCTGAAACAGCTGGACGCGTTTGGCTCAATTGTGGAATAGGTGCGTTCAAGATAGGAAGAGAAGTTTCCGCATCTAGCTGTCCAGAATGCAATCAAGACTTTTCCGATACAGACTTTAAGCGATTCGGATTTTGGCAATGCAAATTTGTCGCTGAAGGATTCCAAACAGCCCCTGTAAAAGGCGATTTCTCATTATCAGGCACAGCTGACAGAGTAGAAGACTTCATAAGATATTCTGAAGGAACAGCGAAATGGGCTAGCCTCGACGTCACAACCACGCCGCTCGATGCAGCTGCAAGTTCAACCCCACAAGAAGGACCTTGTATCATCGTATAAAACTCGACTCTATGCCCTGATTTCTCAGGGCATTGCAATACCATCCCAAGGAAATATAAATGTCATGTGATTGTTGCGGGATTATCCCTCCATTTCTCCAAGAAAGCATCCGAGACCATGTGGCTGCAAACCCTTCGTTTTATGCAGAACTCTCTGCTGAAACTGAGCAAAGAGAGGGAGAGCCCCCCTATGACGAAAGAGAATATCTCGAGTATTGGCGTGTAAATGACGAATCAGATCACTCTGGTGCAGCAGCGGCGGCGGCCGGAGCCGGGGCTGGAAGACAAACCGCAAGTGATAGCAGTGATGACGACGATTCCTCTTCAGATGATGCAAGAGGAGTAGCAGCTGGCGGCGGGAGAAGGACCAGAGCAGCCCCTCCCGTATTGAGCGAGAGTTTGATTACACAACTTCAGCCTCCCTCATCTTGGCAATACACCGGCTGGGATGCAGCGGCCCAAAGAAGCACTGGAGCAGCATTCGTTGTTGCTGCTGCTGGAGCAGCTCCAGGAGCAGCTGTAAGTGCTCCAGCAGCAGCCGGAGGGGGAACAGTTGTTGCAGCTGCTTCTACTGCGACAGCAATGGCAATATCTGCTACAAAAACAGCATTGTTATGTACAGGAGTCGTAGCATCAGCCGCTGCTGCTAAAACAGAAGGCGGGGTTTTTGAACAAGGGGCAGCAGCAGTTGCAGCATCAAAAAAATTTGCTCAAAGAACTGCACGCTTGCCCCAATTCTATTTTGCAATGGAAGATTTAGGTCCCTATTTTACAGGAGATCGCCCCCAACAGATTTTCATTAGCGACGCTTCAAGCAAAACTAATCATGGGGCAGATATTTGCAGTGAGTCTCCCTATCCTAGAACGCTTCAGGGAATTCAAGACAGAGCAAATAACCCTTGTGCCATAAGGACATACCAAGCAATCGAACAATCCCTAGCGTTTCTTAATCAGCGTTTTAAAAGGAATTCCATAGATGATGATGGGCAAATGGTGATCGCCTCTATTCATTACCCTCGTGAGGATGGTCATAGAAGGCTTTCCAATGCCTTTTGGACTCCAAGAAAACAACAAATGCTCATTGGAGATGGAGATGGATTGATCCTGAATGAATTAGGGTTAGATTTTACTACGATCGCGCATGAAACATTCCATGGAATGACCCAACATGCCATAGGCCTAAGATACAGCGGCCAATCTGGAGCACTCGACGAGCATATCTCAGATGTCTTTGCAATTCTTGTCAAAAATAATACTCTTTGGGAAAACCCTAGCACAAACATTACCGGTGATGGAATTTGGTATATTGGGGAAGATCTTGTTCGGCCAACATATGTGCGTAAGCTTGCACAAAAGTTTCCAGGTCAATTTTTTCATGCTCTTCGCTCAATGAAAAACCCGGGAAGTGCGTATAACTTAGGGGCTCCGTTAACTGCGAGAACTCGTTTACCTGCGCAAGATCCCCAAGTATCTGATATGAGGCATTATGTGCGTACTACTGCAGATAATGGTGGCGTACATATAAATTCAGGCATTCCAAACAAAGCCTTTTATCTTTTTGCTACAACTGTAGGAAATGAAGCTTTGAAAACAGCTGGAAAAATTTGGTATGCCACAATCACTTCCAAAAGACTCCAACCAACCGCTCAATTCATCGATTTTGCCAATGAAACACTCCGTCATGTGGAGCCCACTAATCTGGCTGCTCTTCGAAAAGCTTGGCGAGATGTCGGCATTACCGTGTAAAAATAAGTAAGCAAAGGATATATAAATGTCATGTCATAGTTGCGGGATTATCCCTCCATTTCTCCTGGTCAGCATACGCGACCACGTCGCTGCAAACCCCGAGTTTTACGAAGAACTCTCCCCTGACGATATTCCTGGTGTGAAAGAATGCACCTACGACAAAAAAAAATACTTCGAATTTTGGAACGCGTCTGTACCTATAGAATATAAACTGGCAAACCCTTTCAAAACTGCTGAATTAGATGAGCAAGAATTTGTAGAAGTAACTGCTGATAGTTTTAAAGAAAAATCCAAACCCCATAAACCTGAACCATTCGAAGGAAAAAGAGAAGCACATGAAGATGAGCAGGTACGCTCAATAGGGGCCGCTGGAGCCGCTGCGGCATGTGCAGCAATACAGATAGAAAGTGATAGCGGTGATGACGATGACGACGCCTCAGACGATGCAAGAAGAACAAGGGCCGCCCCTAAGGTATTGAGCGAGAGTTTGATTACACAGCTTCAAAGCCCCTCATGGTACAAAGGCACAGATGCGGCAGCTCAAAGAGGGATAGGAGTCTCAGGCATGATAGGGGGAGCAGCAGCAGCAGTAGCAGCAACCGCAGGAGTGGTAGTAGCAGGAGGCGCCGCTGCAATGGCAGGTGGAGCGGCCGCAGCAGCCATTCCCATAGGTGGAGCGTTAGGAGGAGCTGTAGGAGCTGTAGGAATAGTAGGCACCCCTGCAACGTTGGGAGGAGCAGTTGGAGCAGGAGCTGTAAAAGTTGCAGCATCAAAAACAGCAGAAACTGCATGGGCCGCAACAAGCAACTTGAGTAAATACTACTTTGCATCTGAGGACCTTAGGGCTTACTTTTCCGAAAAACACTGCCACCAAATATTTATCAGCGATGCTTCAAAAAAAACAACTAGGGCAAGTACCATCAGTGATGAAACCCCTCTTCCGAGGACGCTTGACGGTATTCAAGCCAGATCAAATGACCTTGCTGCTGAAAGAGCTTACCAAGCAATCGAACGCACGCTTAGCTTTCTTATACAGCGTTATAATAGGGATTCAATTGATGGAAAAGGGCAGATCATCATTGCTTCTATCCACTATCCACCTGTAGAGGGTGCTGAATGGAGAATCGATAAACAGCAAATTGTGATGGATGATGGTGACCCTGGAGGAAAGATACGAAATCCTGCCAGCTTAGACCTCACTACAGTAGCCCATGAAACATTCCATGGAATGACCCAACATACTATCGGTCTTGAAGGTTCCAGCCAACCCGGTGCTCTCGACGAACATATTTCGGATGTCTTTGCAATACTTGTCAAAAATAACGATCTTTGGGAACAACCTAGTTCAGGGATAACTGACGATCGAGTTTGGCTCATTGGTGAAGATTTATTCAAAGTGGAATATAAGCAAAAAATTCAAGGTAGCATTCCAGGCGGATTTGTCCATGCCCTGCGATCTTTAAAAAATCCCGGTACCGCTTTCAACTATGGCCTGTTTGGTAGAGATGAGCAAGTATCTCATATGAGGCAGTATGTGCATACAACAGACGATCACGGAGGCGTACATATAAACTCAGGGATTCCAAACAAAGCCTTTTATCTTTTTGCCACAAATGTAGGAAATAAAGCTTTGAAAACAGCTGGAAAGGTTTGGTATGCCACAATCACTTCTGGAAGTCTTCAATCAAACGCTCAATTTGTCGATTTTGCGAATGAAACGCTCCGTCATGTGAAACTTAAACACACAGAAGCTCTACAAACCGCTTGGGAAACTGTTGGCGTTTTATAAAGCTAAAACAGTACAACGATCGCCAGTGCTCTTTTGGGCACTGTTTTTTCTCGTTGGGTGTAGTTTTTCTTTTTGCCCCCATTGGTCGCTAGCGTTTCCGCTGCTAGCTCTTTTGCTTTTATCGAAACGAAAGCTTCAGGGAATTGCGTTTGTGGCGATGGGGGTGCTCTATGTTTTGGCCAGGGGCCCCGTGCCAGAGGCGCTGGAGGGGCGGGGCATTTTTCAATTGGAAAAGATTCAGAGGAGTGCATCGCCTTTCGGCCAGTCGTTTGCTTTGAAGGGCAAGCTGATGGCCTTTGAGGGGCATTCTCACGTGCCCTGTGTCATTTTGCAGAAGAAGCTGCCGGCAGGGGCCCGGTGGATTGTGAAGGGGCGGTATGAGGATGGTGTACTCAAATGCTCCAAGGGGATGATTTGGCAAGAGCTCAAGAGCCATTCTCTTGTGAGGTGGCGGTTTGCGAGTAAAGAGCGGGTGCGGAGGTATTTTCACAAGCGTTTTTCTGGGCCTAAGGGCCATTTCTTTGCTTCGATTGCCACTGGTGACCCAGATGATCGCTTACTTGCGATGGAGTTTCGCAAAGTAGGTCTGGGACACATTCTGGCCATTTCAGGTTTTCATTTTGCACTCGTTGCTGGAATGCTCGGAGTCCTTTTACACACATTTTTTCCAAGGGCTGTGGCCTATGGAATACTTCTGGTACTGCTTGGAGGCTATTACGTGTTTTTGGGATTTTCCCCTTCTGTTTTGCGTGCCTTCTTGATGATTGGGCTATTTACTTTAGGGAAACTATTGAGAAGGCAGGTCGATGTATTCAATTTGCTTGGCATTGCTCTTTTATTTGAGCTGGCGCTCGATCCAAGGATTGCAATGGAAGCGGGTTTTCAGCTCTCCTTTTTTGCAACGCTTGGGATCCTATCTTTTTATCGACCGATACTGGGTATTGTGGAAAGGGTTTTGCCAAAGTACAAATATTTTGAGCTGGAGCATTTGAGCCGGCTCAATCAGCACGGCTATTTGCTGTCCTCGTGGATCCGCAAGGGGGTGGCGCTGAATCTGGCGGTGCATTTGGTAACGATGCCGATCAGTCTCTATGTCTTTGGGTCCTTTCCTCTGCTCAGCTTGGGCTACAATCTAGTAATCCCCCCATTTTTAGCCCTCTCAATGGCGCTTATCCCCTTCGGTGTATTGTTGCCCCCACTGGGAGTTTTAAACGGAAAATTTACTGCTGGGCTGCTCAATATCATTGGGAATCCCCCTGAGCTTTTGCACTTTCAAATTTTTTCTGGGGATATGCCCTTCTGGGTTGTGATGGCAATCGTTACCCTCCTGGGGGCCTATGGATTGCAAAAAAGGCAGACAAGAGATATGATTATGGGTCTTTTCTAGTGGCGGTCGTAGCTCAGTTGGTTAGAGCGTCGGATTGTGATTCCGAAGGTCGCGGGTTCGAGACCCGTCGATCGCCCTCTTTTCTCTAGGAAAGCTCTGATTGCACCCCGGATTTTCCCTCAAAACACCCCCTCACAACCCGCTGATTGTTAATTGAATAGCCATATCGCCACTTATTTTAAAAAAATAGTTGAGTTTTTCAGGCATTTGCCAATATACTGTGCGCATGATATAATGTGCACTATGGCTAGTTCATAATAAATATTACGAAAGCGCCCGAATTTGATGAATGGCTCACAAATTTGCAGATAAAAGAACAAGCTCAGGTAGAGGCTCGACTTTACAGAATACAAGCTTTTAGCCACTTTGGAGATGTCAAACCTCTCCAGGGTTCTGAGTATCCTCTGTTTGAGCTAAGGTGAAAAAATGGTTGGCGCATTTATTTTTACAGAGATGGTAAATCTAGCATAAGAATACTGTTGGGAGGGAAGAAAAATGACCAAAAAAAAGACATCAAAAAAGCAGGAATTCTGCTTAGAAGATATGCCAATCTTAAAAAGTAAAAAAAAAGCATCTGCAAAGCATAAGCCTAGTGATTTCTTCAAAGCTCATGATAAAGTTGCACAAGCACTTTTACAAAGCTTAGAAGACAATGATGCCGGTGCATTTTTAGAAATCTTAGATGCCTATCTTAGAGTGAATCGAACTAAAACGGCAAAAGAGACCAACCTATCTCGCACAACCGTGCAACAAGCGCTTTCGAATAAGGGAAATCCCACCATTCGAACCATTGCCAAAATTGTTCATCAATCTGTAGCATAAAATGCTAAAACTCCAGTGAGCACATCTGCGTTTTATGGTACTGCCTAGATTTCTATGCTTATTCGTGGTATTTAAACGGGTATGAACTCGCTTGTTGCTCTGCTGCTCGGTCTGATGCAAGGTCTCACGGAATTTTTTCCTGTGAGCTCGTCTGCTCACTTGAAGCTCATGAAGATGGTTTTTGGGATCAATAAGGTCCCCGTTATCTTTGATCTGGCTTGTCATTTGGGATCTCTTGGCGCTTTGGTTTGGTTTTTTAAAGGCGAAGTGATCCGGATTTTTAGGCGCGATCGGAAAAAACTGGTCTATTTGTTTGCGGCTTTGGTGCCGCTTGTACCGAGCTACTTTTTTTTGGGGCCATTGAGAGAGTTAGTCTCCAAGCCAGAGTTCTTGGGGCTATTTATGATGGGCTCCGGGGGCATTTTGTTTGCGGGACAAAAGATTCGGTTCAAGAAGGTGGGTGGTCCGCTGCGCGATGCCCTATTGATTGGGGCGATGCAGTCGACCGCTTTGGTTCCCGGTATTTCGAGGAGCGCATCGACGATTTCTGCAGCACAAGTTCTGGGATGGAAGCCCAAAGAAGCTGTCCGCTTTTCATTTTTGCTTGCGATCCCAACGATCATGGGGGGCAACTTGCTTGAAGTTGCAAAGCTTTGGAAGAAGGGAAAAATTGCGAGTTTAGTAAACTGGCACTGCTTTTTGGGCTTTGCTGTTTCACTTTTTGTGGGTCTTTTGGTGATTCGCTTTGCAATCAAATGGCTAGAAAGGGGAAAATTAAAGGGCTTTGCTTGGTATTGCATCGCAGCTGGACTACTCGTAAATGTGTATTTATATTTGAAATGAAAAAACAAGAGAAAAAGAAATCGTTTTTAGAAAGTCACCCAGAAGCAAAAGGGCTCTTTTTGCTGGGTATTGCCGCGTTGATGCTTTTGTCGCTCTTAAGTTTTCACCCGATGGCCCCAAGAGAAAATTGGCTGGGGCTGGTCGGTTTTAGCATTGCCTATGGGATGACTTATGTGATGGGTCTTGGCAGTTTTCTGCTGATGTTTTACCTAGGATTTTTAGGCTTTAAATTTTTGAGCCGAGGCTCGGTGCTACATATTAAGGCCAAGCATTTCTACTTCGGAACTTTTTTGGTCTCTTGCTGCATTCTATTTAATTTAATTGCCGAGGTAAAGGCGCCCTTTCCCGATATATTGATGCAGAAGGTGCCCGTTGAGACGATTGTCTTGCAACTCCCCTATCCGCAGATGCACATTCGGCACAATTTGGGTGGGGTTCCTCTCTATTATTTGTATCGCGATCTTCCGACGGTAAATCTGATGCATCTTTTGAGCAATGTGGGCATTGGGATTACTTTTTCCATTATTTCTCTGGTTTCCATGCTCCTCTTTACTGAAACCAAAGCCATCACTCTTTGGATGGGACTCAAGCGGTTTTGCAGTTGGGTAGTCACCTCATTAAAAGATATCGATCTCTCCAAGAAGCCACAGCCTCTGAAAGAGACGCCTTTGAACGAGGAAGTGGTTATGCCAGAGCCCATTTTTCGACCAGAGCCTATTAAACAGCCAAAGCCCAAAAAAGTGCGCAAGCTCCCAGCTGAGACGAAGCGGACGATCGCTATTCGCGCTCAAAGGGTGGTCAATGGCGATTTTGCCCATTTCAAGATTCCGCCCGCGCAACTATTGAAAAGCCCCAAAAAGGTGGATCTTTCCACGTTGAAGAGGGATTTGCGCCGTCAAGCTGAGCGGTTGGAAGAAACGCTCATGAGCTTTGGGATTGAAGCGAAGGTGGGCGATATCCATTGCGGTCCTACCATTACGTCTTTTGAGGTGCAGCCTTCGGTTGGGGTGAAGGTCCAAAAAATTAAGGCGCTGGAAAATGATATTGCGCTTAACTTACAGGCTCGCTCGATCCGGATCATCGCACCGATCCCTGGAAAGGCAGCGGTCGGTATTGAGATTCCCTCGATCATCCAGCAAGAAGTGAGCTTTAAAGAGCTATTGATCGCCTATCAGCAAAAGAGGCAAAAGGCTCAGATCCCAATCCTCCTTGGCAAGACGGTAAGCGGTGAGCTAGTACTAAGCGATCTAGCCAAGATGCCCCACTGTATCATCGCAGGGGCTACAGGCTCTGGTAAATCGGTTTGTATCAACACAATTGTCCTCTCCATTGTGATGAATGCTCGGCCCGATGAAGTAAAACTTTTGATGATCGATCCAAAGAAGGTGGAGTTGACGGGTTATACCAATTTACCTCATATGATCGCTCCGGTGATCACCGAAGCACACGGCGCTTACGCAGCGCTAAGCTGGCTTGTGAAAGAGATGCAAAAGCGATATGACATCCTCAAGCAGATGGGACTGCGCAACATCCAATCATTTAATGGCCGCAAGAGGGATCTCAAATACGAAGAGACTTTGAACATTGAAATACCTGAAACGATGCCCAAGTTTGTAGCGATCATCGATGAATTTGCCGATCTGATGATGGCCTCGAGCTCCGATTTAGAGACCCCAATTGCCCGGATCGCGCAAATGGCAAGAGCCGTTGGGATCCACTTAATTTTGGCCACGCAGCGCCCTTCGCGCGAAGTGATCACGGGACTGATCAAAGCCAACTTCCCCACTCGCATCTCATTTAAAGTCGCCTCGAGAATCAACTCGCAAATCATTTTGGATGAGACGGGAGCCGAAAACTTGCTCGGCAATGGAGACATGCTCTTCTTGCCTCCTGGCACCTCGAATCTCGTGCGCGCGCAAGGGTCGTACATCAGCGATGATGAGATCAACCAGGTGATCCGCTACGTCTGTGATCAAGCACCACCCAACTACTTAATTCCCTCTTTTGATACGATGCCGAAAGAAGACCTAAGCATCCTGGCCGGTGTCGAGGACGAAAGCAAGGATCAGCTCTATGATGATGCGCTATCAACCGTTGTAGAAACGGGAACAGCATCCACCACCTTTTTGCAGCGGAAGCTCAAAATTGGTTATGCTAGAGCCGCATCGCTCATGGATGAGCTAGAAAGAAATGGAGTGATCGGACCACAAGAGGGGGCAAAACCTCGCAGGGTCTTACTGAACACTCCGAACGAGGACTAAGGGCCTATGCAAAAAATTCTCCTGGCAGATGCAGACAAAGATCTGGTCGAGAAGATCCGAAAAAGTCCTGGCAACGAACACTATATCTTTGAGACGGCCACTTGCGGCGAAGAAGTCATCGAAAAGCTGGGGACCTTTGAGCCCAATCTCGTTTACCTCGATTTGCTTCTCCCAGAGATGCACGGGATCGAGCTTTTAAAGCGCATTCGGCATAGCCCCAAATCCGAAGGACTTGGCGTCATCCTCACCTCGAACAACTCGATGATCCAAAACGTCCACGCCGCCATCAAAGAAGGGGTCGACTACTTCCTCACCAAACCGTTTGAGCTCCCTTTTCTCTACATCCTCTTCGACCGGTTTTTCGAAGGGACCTTAATGCCAGAAGCCTCCCCTCCCCAGCAACCAGTCTCCCCCGAAGAACATCCCGCCTACCAGCCCAAACACCACGACCGGAATTCCTACATCAAATTCTGGGGCACACGCGGTTCAAACGCAGTCTCAGGACACGACTACATCCGCTTTGGAGGCAACACCGTCTGTTTGGAAGTGCGCCATGGCGAAGACATGATCATCATCGACTCGGGCTCTGGCATCCGCCCGCTCGGAGACATCTTAAAAAATGGCAAATACAAAACGATCCACATCTTTTTAAGCCATACCCACTGGGACCACGTCACAGGCTTCCCCTTCTTCGACCCGATCTACGATCCCGACGTCCAAGTCGTCATCTGGTCCCCCGTTGGCTACGAAAAATCGACACGCGAGCTCTTCACCGAAATGCTCGCCTACTCCTACTTTCCCGTGCGGCTTGAAGACATACGCGCGAAAATCTCCTTCAACGACCTGCGCGATGGCCACCCCGTCTCAATCGGCGATATCACCATCGACACCCACTACGCCTTCCACCCAGGTCCCACCCTCTGCTTTAAAATCCATATCGCGAATAAAACCTATGGCTACACCACCGACAACGAGATGTTCTTAGGCTACCACGGCAACCCCAACGCCATCGGCAAGGACCATCCACTCATCGAATCCCACGCAAGCATCATCGATTTCTTCAAGGGGTGCGATACCCTCATCCACGAGGCGCAATACACACCACTTGAATACCAAAGGCGGGTGGGCTGGGGCCACTCCTCCATCCCGAACGCGACACTTCTATGCAAATATGCTGAGATTAAAGACTGGATCGTGACCCACCACGACCCCAAACACACCGACAGCGATCTCCTCGAAAAATTGCAGCTACACAAAGACATCCTAGACGAATGCAACCTCGACTGCCAAGTTCAAATGGCCTTCGACGGGATGAAGCTACTCGTCTGATCCTGCTGCGGCTGGGCTTCTAGAATCATAATGATCAAGACCAAGTATCTTAAACGCCTCATTACACTGGTCTTCGATTTCTTCTCCAGGTGTAGAAATCGCACCAGGTAAATGAAGTGAACCAAGAGAATCCGGCTTGAGTTTAGTTTCTCTCTCCCACCACTCGATAATCTGCGTACTTCGTCCATATCCATTGAGGGGACATAGGAGGTCAACTAAGAAGCCAACCAGATTCTGGGAGGTCAAAGGGGAAAAGCAACGGACGTCATTCGCAGTAAATTGATCTATACAAGTAGACAATATCAATTCAGCAAGCTCGGCAGCCTCTTGAACCTCTCGATCACTACTGGCCTTCTTAGTCTTGATTTCAGCATAAAATTTTCTAATATCATCCCTAACCGATTCTTCGATAGGGCGCTCCCCTATTAAGTACGCCGCATGAAATGAAAGGTCATGGGTGAATTCATCTTTAGATATCGTGAATTTTCCATCGAGAAAGTCTTCGATAAACTCAGCATGGCTTGCTGCGTCACTTCGCACTATTACGTCTAAGCCAAACTTGTCTCTAAGGATTTCGGGGGATGGGAAGAATATACGATCCCCTGCTTGGGCGTAAACAGTAGAGCTAGGCTTAAAATCGAACCCAAACCCACAGATAGAAAAGGGAAGAGCTTCTCGAAGCTCCTCTTTATTCCACTGTTGCTTATCAACAAAATTATTAAAAATATTCTCTAATCGGGGGCGAAGGAGAACTGTAAGCAAATTATCTGTTGCAAGGTTCTTCTCTCCATTCGCTTTGTGAGCAGCAATGCTATCATCAAATTCGAATTCATATACCACCCCATCTCCAAACCACTCGCTTCTATGCTCAGCTACACACTTCCAAAGAGGGCCACTACAAAGGTGTGTTTCGGGGTCAACAACCCCTGTTCGCGTAGTTTTAAAGGCCTCTGGCGGTGGCATTGCAACGGCTGCTTTCGCTAGAGCCCTCAAAGGGCGAGCAGACTTAACTTCTCGAGACTGAGGTACAGTTCTGTTGAACACATCTCTTACTAGACACGTAAGAGCTAGTAAAGCGGTTGAAGCCACAATAGCAACGCTGGTTTCTACGACCTGCCAAGAGCTTTCATTTGGTTGTATGGCACTCATTATTTCCCTTTATTATTTTTATCAGCAGCTGGATTGTATTCCATAAGTCCCAGTTGCATGAACGCATTGACACATAATTCTGTTGGTTTTTGTATTCTTGCTGAAGCACCAATATAGGGTATTGAAGTTTTTTCCCACCAAGAACTAGCACCATCGATCTTTTCTATATTATGTACGACCGTCCCTATTAGTACCCATGGAATTGGGCAAACGTACTCATTTGGAGCCACGGTATAGACATCAACCCAAAAGGCCAGCAATTGCTCAGCCAAGTCGGCTGCCTTTTTAACTTCATCGTTACCCTCTCTCTTCTTTTCCATAATTCTGGCATGAAACTTCCCAACATCTTCTCTAACTTTTTCAATCCAAGGAGATTGTAATAGTTGATGGGGTGCCAGATTAAACCCATGCTTCATCAAGTCATGGGCGTACTCTTCTCTAGATATGGTAAACTTACCAGCTACAAAGTTTTCGATAAATTCAGTATTGCTCGCAATTTTTTCTTGAATCGCTACATCAAACCCATAGAGTCTTTTAAGAATTTCTGGTGATGGGACATAGGCAACATGGGGCGTCGGAGATTTTTCTTCTAAGAAGGAAAACCCGCAGATCTTAAAAGGCTCGATACTTTCAGTATTCTCCCAACCAGAAACTTTTAAAAACAATTGTAAAAGACGAGACGAATTACTAGCATTGACCCCAACATCCGTAGGTTCTGAGGCTGGAAATGCTTGCTGGTGTGCTTCTTTAGCTTTGAGGCTATCATTGTATTCGTATTCATATACCACCCCATCTTTCAGCCACTTGCTTCTATGCTCAGCTACGCATTTCCACAATTTGCCACTATACGGATGTTTATGGGAGTCTACCTCTTTTCGCGTAGTATTAAAGTCCTCTCGTGGCGGCATAGCAGTTCTATTGAAGACAGCTCTTACTAGACAAGTGAGAGCAATTAAGGCCGTTGAAGCCACAATAGCAACGCTGGCTCCGCCGAACTGCCCCGAGCTGTTGTCCGATTGTATAGCACTCATTATTTTTCCTTATTCGCTCAACAGACCAAGTTTCTTCATCGCAGCAAGGCACCTGCGTCGTTGATAGATTTCGCCAGCTGGAGGGTTAGAAACTCTCTTCCACCAAGCATCTGCTTCGGGTGATTTAGTAAATCGCATTATTGTTTCTACAAGAGCCTCGCAGGTCAAAGGATATTCTTCGTGTTCTGGCTTTTCGTCGCTTAATGCACCAGCTGTAAAAAGGTCCACCCAAAAAGCAAGAAGTAATTCGGCCAACTTAGCTGCTTCTTTAGTATCTGGGTCGGAGCTTTCTTTTTGACTCTTGATTGTAGGATACATCTTATTGACAGCACCCCAAGTTTCTTCACTCAATCTGCCGTAAACATCCGATACAAAAATATTTTTTCCATGCACTAGCAGGTCATGTGTATATTCTTTTAATGATATGGTAAGATTTCCACTCAGAAAGTTTTCGATAAATTCACTATTGCTCGCAATGCCATCCATCATTTTCACTTTAAGGCCAAACCTTTTTTCAAGAATTTCAACAGACGGAAGGTATATAGTGTCACCTGCTGTGATTTGTCCATCAAGCTTTCTTTCGATTCCAAATCCACAGACTTGGAATGGGGCTATATTCTGTCTTGTAATCTCATCTAGATCCCAATTGTTATGGGAAACATAATTTTCAAATATTTCCTTAAAACCACTGAAATAAGAAATAGAATGGGGTTCTTGCCCAGGAAATGCCACACGATCTGCTTCTAATGCTTCCTTGCTCAAATCACACTTGAATTCGTATACCACCCCCTCCTCCAGCCAAGGAATGTGATGATGAGCTACGCATTTCCAAATGTTGCCACTTCTTGGATCTGTTTTAGAGTCTACCTCTGTTCTTGTGGTTTTAATAAGTTCGGGTGATGGCATGGGCAAGGGTGGTATGCCCTCAAATGATCTCCTGGGTGGACCTAAAGCTTCTGATGGATTTGACTGTGAAGGCGCTGATGCAGCAGCAGCTGCTGCTAGAGTCTCTGTTGGTCTCGCTCCAGTAATAGCAGCGCTGTCTTCGACGAACTGCCACGGGCTTTTGCTTGGTTGTATAGCACTCATTATTTCTCCTTGCTTGTCTATATAGAGAATAATGTTAACATATAGAAAACTTTAAATTCAATCTTTAAACAAAAAAACATAAGCCACTAAACTACAATAGGGAAACCTTGACTACACCCAAACTAATTCAAGTTTACACTTTGAATTTGCATGAATATGAAATACTCAATCTCTTTTATCGCAAATCTCGCAAAGAAAGACCTAAAACTCTTCCTAAGCTCATACCCTGCTCCTGTGATCATAGATGAGATTCTGTACGCTCGAGAACTCTACGTTACATCAAGATTTTGACCGATGAAGATGGTAAGACTTCCCGATAATAGGTGCTTACCGGTTCTCAGATTTTTCTCTAATGAAAGGGGTATCGGAGAGTTTGGCGGGTCAGATGTGAATTAAAAAACTATGTTTTTACTGATTTGGTCTTGGTGGGCGATCGACACTTCAATCGCTGTATTTTGCTCTGTGAGCATGTCGGTGATGGTTTTTTTAGCTAGCTCTGGGACGTTGCATTCAGAAGAAAGGTGCGCTAGATGGACATGCTTGAGTTTGGGATTTAGTAGCTTTTGGAGGAGCTCACTCGCTTGGACGTTGGAGAGGTGGCCAAGGCGGCCGAGGACTCTTTGTTTGTAGACGGCCGGACGGGGGCATGCGTGGACCATCTCGACTTGGTGGTTGGCTTCGAGATAGAGGTAGTCACACTCTGTGAGCTTGTTTTCAACAAGGGTTGTGGCAAAGCCAAGGTCGGCGCAGACGCCGAGTTTTAGCGAGCCGGTGCGGATGGCAAAGCCAACGGGATCGATCGCGTCGTGCTGTATGCTAAAGGGGTCAAACTCGAGGTCTCCAAATTCAAACTTCTCACCGGTCGAGAAGATTTTAAACTTGGGCGCTTCGCCGATGGATTCGTAGATGGCCCGTGCGGTATCGCTGTTGGCAAAGACGGGTATGCCCATCCGGCAACCAAGTTGAGCCAGTCCCCTGATGTGATCGGAGTGCTCGTGGGTGATCACGATGGCATCAATGTCTGCTAGATCGACGTTGATCTCTTCAAGTTTTTTCCGGATCATCCGCGCAGAAAGTCCTGCATCGATGAGTACTTTTGTGTGACTTGTTCCTAAAAAAAGTGAGTTCCCTTTAGATCCTGATGCAAGTGGACAAAAACCTTTCATGGCAAAAAGTGTACTACTTATTCGCTTCTCAGTTCAACTTTTATTTGACAAAGCTTTAGGACATTATTTATAAATGAAAATATGCTTACTTCTAAAGAAGATATTGAAAATGACATCAATGAAACGCTTGAGCAATTATTGCAAAATAGCGCGGCATTAAAGATGGCACCAGAAAATTCTTTCGAGTTTGAACAACTTGAAAAGTTGCAAGAGAGCTTGCTTGCAAGACTTATGCACAGGCAGTCTCTTTTGGATCTAGAAAATAGAGCCAAAAAAATAGCCCCTATTCAAAAAGAGGCAATTACGAAAAAAGCGTCAGAGCTTCAAAAATCCGCAAGGTTACGCAAGGCCCGTTCTAGATCGAGGGGCTGAGGCAACACGGCATCTTCCAACACTTTACTGTATGGTACGGGGCAATTAGCGCCTGTTACGCGCTGGATGGGAGCGTCGAGATAGGCAAACTCTTTCTCAGAAATCTGTGCGGCGATCTCTGCGCCAAAGCCGACGTTACTTGGGGCTTCATGGGCGATGAGGAGTTTCCCTGTTTTTCTTACCGATTTGGCGATCGCATCGAAGTCGAGAGGGACGATAGTGCGCAAGTCGATGATCTCTACAGAGATCCCCTCTTTGCTTAGTTTTTCAGCAACATCGACGGCCATGAAGACGGTCATTCCCCAGCCTACGAGGGTGATGTCGGTCCCGTCACGGACGATGTTGGCTTTGCCAAGAGGCAGGATCTCATCCTTAGCAGGCATCTTGCGTGCGGAAAAGACTCTTTGGCGGTAGAGGCCTTTATGTTCGAGAAAAATGACGGGGTTGGGATCGCGGATGGAGGCTTTTAAGAGGCGTCCTGCATCGGCTGCGTTACTTGGAATCACAACTTTTAGCCCTGGGCAGTGGGCGAGGAAGGCTTCGATACTTTGCGAGTGGTAAGGGCCGCCTTGGATGTATCCTCCATAGGGCATACGGAGTACTACAGGGCAATTCCACTCTCCGTTGGAGCGGTAATAGTAAGAGGATAGCTCATTGAAGATTTGGTTGATCCCGGTCCAGATATAATCGGCAAATTGGATTTCAGCAACGGGTTTAAGGGGTTCTGTAAGGGAAAGGCCGATCGAAAGACCCACGATGGTCGATTCAGCCAGAGGTGTATTGAAGCACCGCTTCTCGCCAAACTTTTCTGTGAGCTCTCGGGTGACGCCAAAGACTCCCCCTTTTCCTCTGGCAACGTCTTGTCCAAAGACTACGACGCCAGTGTCACGCTCCATCTCTTCTTTTAGGGCCTGATTGAGGGCATCGACCATTACTACGGCATCTGTTGTATTGGCCTCTTCTTTTTCTAAGGCTGGGACCTCTTCGACCTCTTTGAAGACTTTTGTGTCGTGTACCTCTTCCAAGGGGTGGGGCACGAGGTCGGCGGCATCGGCAGCATTTTCTACTTCTTGGAAGGCCTCTTTCTTGAGGGACTCGAGCTCTTCATCTGTGATGAGCCCTTGCTCTTTTAACCAGTTTTCAAAGCGGGGCAAGGGGTCTCTTGCGATTTCTTCTTCGGTTGTGCTTTCGTCTTTGTACTTTTTGGGATCGTCACTACTGCTGTGTGCGCCAAGGCGCGGGATGCTTGCCACGATAAGGCTCGGCCCGTTGCCAGCTTTGGCTTTAGCCACAGAAGCGTCTAGAGCACCTTGCACTTCTTCAAAGTCGCAGCCATCGATGTCGTGAATGTCTAGCCCTTCATAACCGCTCATCATTTTGGCTACGCTTCCACCTGCGGTCTGTTCTTCTCTAGTTACTGAAATCGCCCATCCATTATCTTGGATGACAAAGAGAATGGGGAGTTTGTGAATACTTGCAAAGTTGAGCGCTTCGTGGAAATCTCCTTGTGAGGCAGAGCCGTCTCCACCGGAGACATAGACAACTTCTTGCTTTTTGTTGAGCTGGATCCCTTTTGCCACACCAACTGCTTGCAAAAACTGAGATCCCACTACACTCGACTGGCAAGGGATGTGCATCTGCTTGTGGGTGAAGTGCTCGGGCATCATCCGCCCACCGGAGTGATAGGGAAGCTCGCGCGCGAGAAAAGCGGCGATCATATCTTTGAGATCCACGCCAAAACCAACAGCAAAGGGGCGGTCGCGGTAATAGGGCAGCCCCCAATCTTTGCCAGCCTCTAGAGCCAAGCCACACATCGTTCCAATCATCTCATGACCCAAACTCGAAAGATGGAATGTTCCTCCCTTGTTTTGACGAGCGAGCTTGGTCATTTTCTCGTCTAAAAAACGGGTGAGATGCATTGCTTTCAAGGTGGCAATCGCTGTTGCTGGAGCAGCGCCAGGGGTCATGACTTTTTGCCTCCAGATTTTTTCTTAATAGGCGTAACAGTCTTTGTAGTGCGGACTTTTTGTCCTTCCTCTTTGGTCTCGGACTTTCCTCGTTTTTTTGGCAATAAACCTTTGACAACGCCCATAAGACCCTTTTTCCCTTCTTCCTCTTCTTCGATCGCAACGGCACTGCGAATGATTTTCTCCTCTCCCTCTGGTCCCATTTCTTTGAGATCGGCCAGACGAGAAGAGATGTGTCTTAGAGATTCTAAGCGTTCTGAAAGGGCCTGGAGTCTTTCGTCGACTTTGACACGTGAGCTTCCTCTTAGACTTGCCAAGAGCTCTGCCTCTGTGTCGTATCGAGAAGAGAAAGTGACCGCAGATGCACTTGTAATCTCAGGAGAGTAAAGGAAGTGCCTTGCTGCTGAAGGGACCGTGGTATAGATATCCACAGTAACTTGTGGCTCGAGTTCTACTTTTGCCACTTGCTTCGGTGGACGTCCCCTCTTGGGTCTTGGATTAAGGGCTTCGTTCGAGTAATAAACTTTAGCCTTCGTCTCGATTGTGTCGCGCGCTGTGGAAACATCGCGAGGAACCTTAGCGTCGAAAAGATGTTTTTTCAGTTTCTCGATCAAATTTTTCGTTAGGTCCAGGTCCTCTTCAAATACAAAACGAATCTGATGATTGCGGAGCCACTCAATGATTCGGATGCGGGAGCGCTCTACGTAGAATTGTTGCCATTTTTCCAGCTCTGAAAGGTGGTCATAGATAAATTCAAGAAAATGTTCCCTAGCTTCCTTGGACTGGATGATTTCGAGAAGTTTTTCCTTCGTATCGATATCATAAACTTTTTCATTCACAAAACCTTCCATAAATTTTTTAGATTCATAGAAAGTCATTTTTGGAATGAGGATATAGCGCTCGCCATGCTGCTCAAATTCTTTTTCGAGTGAATCGAGTTCCTCCTGGCTCTTATCGAGGTCTATGAAGAGCAGAAACCCCTCAATGCGATCAAGATAGAAATCCCGTTCATCGTCTGATTTTGCAAATGCGTCCATCAGGCGGTGGAAACGGAGTATCAAAGGATTTTTTGCTTCTGGATATGCAGTTTTGGCCATGGTCTTTTTACCTCGCAAGAAAAGACCAATTTATCACAAAAATCTGCCACGATCAAGGTTATTCTTCAGTACTGATCTCATTTGGAGAGTAGGCTTTAAGGAAAATAAAAAATGCAATGAGCATGCACGCGCTTCCAACAGTGATGGGCAAGTGGGGATATAATGCCACAAAACCCCCTGAAAACAGAGGGGGAAAGGCAATCGCTGCCCATTGGACAGAATTATGTATACCCATCACCTCACCTTGTGTCTCCTTGGTTCCATAATTTGAAACTATAGTGGCCGCTGTTGGAAATATCAGGGCTTGGGAAAGAGCGATACACGGAACCACGCAAAACAAGAATAAATCGCTCGATGGATAAAGCAAAACAGGGAGCATAAGAGCCATTAAAACCAGCCCCATGCGCAGAAGTTTGTGCGGAGCAAACCAACGCAAAATCGGACGAATAAGGAGCCCTTGCGATACAGCTATCCACAAACCCACCCAAGCATAGAAATTAGCGATCTGCTCAACTCCAAAGCCTCTTTTCCGCATAAGGAAAACAGGCGAAAACTCTGTAAAAAATCCCCATCCCAAGCAAAAGACGAACATCACGAGAAAAATTCCGCGCAGGCCCGGCATGGAAAACGCTTTGCGGATCTGTGTGATTCCTTGAAACAAACGGACCTTCACATCAGATTTCACTTCTAAACTTTCTTTAAAAGCCAGCGTGATCAAAAGGGCATTTAATAGGCAAATACCTGCAGAAAATAAGAAGGGAACTCCGTAGCCATACGCAGTAAGTTTCCCGCCCATAAAGGGGCCGATGACAAACCCGGTCCAAAACGACATCCCCACCAAACCAAAATTTTTTACCTTATTTTCCTTTGTGCTGATGTCTGAAATAGAAGATTGACAAACAGCGAAACTCCCCGCTGAAACCCCTGCAGCCAATCGAACGACAAACAAAATGGTAAGACTAGCAAGGGCAATGCCTGCAGCTCCAAGCAAATAGCTCACAAAAGCAAGCCACATAGACGCCGCAAGGACCTTTTTTCTCCCATAGCGGTCTGATAGAGATCCAAGGATTGGTCCCCCAAAAAATTGTCCCACGCAATACCCAGCAACGAGCAGCCCAAAGAGCAGTCCTCGCATACCAAGGGTCATCTCAGGAGAAAGAATCCCCGCCTCATTATTGACAATCAGAGGAGAAAAAATGGGGAAAACAAGCCCAAACCCCAAACTATCAATAAAAACTGTGATCAAAAGTGGTAGCAGCTGCATATCTTTCCCTATATACTCAGAGGTAAATATTTGCCCTAGAAAAAATCCAAGCCAAGGCGCTATTATAGCAAACATGGGAAAATCGATGCAGCCTATTTCTAAAGAAAATTTCATCCCCACTCTGCCTGAAATGCCTCAGCGCGAGTACAACTGGATGGGTAGAATTATTTATTGGGTCCGCGACTCTAAAGAACACGGGATCATCCACCACACCGTCGTCACCACACTTGCAGTATTCACCTCTTTTGCACTGATCTTTAGCGTAGTCCTCTCTCCCCTCTTCATCTATGGGTACAAAGAGTATATTCGGCAGTGCGAGCGGGCTGTCTACGACCGAAAATTCAAAGAGGTGCTGCAAATCGCAACGCAACACGGCACCCAATCATTCCAAAAAGGGCGCGAAGATCCCATCAAAACAGCCAATATTAGCCTTGGCTGGACCAATCGAACGCGCAATCGAATCATCAAAGACCTTGATCTAAGTAGAGAAGCAGCCAGGGAATTGAGTGACAAGGAGCTTCTTATCCTAGCTGCTAAAGTCTACCACAATGTGTTTGAGCGCTACGGCCTCAAAATCCGCTAGGCGATCTTTCAAAAAAAAACTATTGCTTAAATCCGGTTGATTTATTATCATCTTTCGGTATAATGAAAAGAAGGAACGTGACTTGATTCGATCATTTGCGGACGAAGCTACAAGAAATATTTTTGATGGAAGAAATACCCTCAAAGCAAGAAAAGCATTAAATCCATCCCTTTGGACAATTGCGAGAAGGAAATTGGATATGCTTCTATCCGCAAAGAAACTGGATGACCTCAAAATATACCCAAACCAATTCAAAACTTGGATTTGAGCAAGGAGGCTCCTCAAATTTTTCATCAATGAAGAGTAGCCGTGTTCATAGACACGGCACAATGAGTTGATAAAAAAGTTGAGAAAAAGCCGACGTAGCTCAGGACCAAGCTTTGAATTGGTTTGGGTATACCACCGGGAAATCGTTTGGAAGCCCTGAAGGGAGATTATAAAGGATATTACAGCATTCGAATCAACAATCAATGGAGAATTTTATTTCTGTGGAGCGAGGGATCTGCAGAGAATGTACAAATTATTGACTACCATAAAGGATAAGATAATGTTACCAAAAAATAGAAAACCAACAACTCCCGGAGAAATTCTCCTAGAGGAATTTCTCATTCCTTTAGAAATTTCACAGACAGACTTTGTTAACCACCTTGGCAAAAGTTGGACTCAGCCTAAATTGAGTTCCATCATAAGGGGAAAACGCTCCATTACGATTCCAATTGCTTTAGACTTTTCCGATGCTTTAGGCACCACTCCCGATTTTTGGATCAACTTGCAAACACATGTGGATCTTTGGGATGCTATCCGTGAGCGTAAAAAAGTACGAAAACTTCCAAAATTACGAAGAACACCAAAAAATTCTAATCATTCTTAATCCGGGTCTCCTTGACTATAGAAGATGGAGGTTGTACAATAGCGCTTTTTAACAGGAAATTATGCTCGACATTAAGATCATTCGAAACGACCCGAAAGCGGTCGAAGTAAGACTCAAGACCAAGGATCCAAAGGTAAATCTAAAGCCTATTCTAGCCCTTGATGAAGCGGTCCGCCTCCTCAAAACTGAGGTTGAAGACATCAAGAATAAGCGGAACCTTCTCTCTAAGGAAATTGGAGAGAAGAAGCGCAAAGGCGAAGACACCTCCGATCTAATGAAGGATGTGGGGGGCTTAGGGGAAAAAACAGCTGAGATCGATAAGCAGCTTCATGAGAAAGAAACCGAGCTAAACAACCTTCTCGCTAGACTCCCTAACCTTCCCGATGAAAAAGTGAAGGTTTCTCAAAAGGTCGAAGATAATGTGGTCTTAAGGACGTTTGGTAAGAAGCCCTCATTTTCTTTTGAACCAAAAAACCACGTCGAACTAAATGAAAAGCTCCATCTTTTTGATTTTAAGCGCGCAGCAAAAACCTCTGGAAGCAACTGGCCAGCCTATTGCGGTAACGGTGCAAAACTCGAGTGGGCTCTTCTTAACTACATGCTCGATTTCCACCAAGAAAATGATTTTCAGTTTTGGCTTCCACCCCTACTTGTAAGGCCTGAATTGGCATATGGTGCTGCTCAACTACCTAAATTCGAGCACCAGCAATTTAAAATCCATGATGAAGACTATGAACTCTATTTAATTCCCACTTCGGAAGTCGCTCTCTTGGGCCTGCACAACAATGAGATTTTAGATGGAGACAACTTGCCACTAAAGTATGTCTCTTACACTCCTTGTTTTCGTAGGGAAGCGGGCGGACTTGGCGCCTCTGAGCGAGGGCTTATTCGGATGCACCAGTTCAACAAGGTAGAGATGTTTGCCTTTACAACTCCAGAGCAGAGCGAGACGATTTACAATGAAATGCTCTCTTCTGCCGAAGCTCTGATCAAAGGTCTTGGCCTCCATTTTCAGACAACAGAACTCGTAACAGGCGATATGTCTTTTCCTGCATCCAAGACGATTGATTTAGAAGTGTGGCTTCCCGGACAGAATCGCTATTATGAGGTTTCATCTGTCTCTAATTGCAGCGATTTCCAAGCGCGTAGATCACACACCCGCTTCAAGCATGGCCAAGACAAGCCACAGCTGTGCCACACGCTCAATGGCTCTGGCCTGGCCACATCAAGACTGATGGTCGCCCTTTTAGAAAATAATCAACGCGAAGATGGCTGCGTAGAAATTCCTCTTGTGTTACACAAGTACCTAAACGGAATGAAGGAGCTTACCCCCACATGACCCACTTGCTAGAAGATTTGCACCATTTTTTGGGCCAGTCGCCCACCAGTTGGCACGCAGGAATGGAAATGGGAAATCGTCTAGCATCACTCGACTTCACTCCCCTCGACCTTTCAGAAAAATGGAAGCTTGAAAAGGGAGGAAAATACTTTGTCATCCAAGACGGCTCCATAGCGGCTTTTGTCCTTCCTGAAAAAAAGCCTGAAAAGATGGCCCTCTGCGCTGCACATACCGACAGCCCTGCTCTAAAACTCAAACCCAACTGCACCAGCCAAAAAGCCAATCTGCAAATGCTAGGTGTTGAAGTTTATGGCTCGCCCATTCTTTCCACCTGGTTAAACCGAGACCTTGTAATCGCTGGACGGATCATTGCTGAGCAAAAAAAGGGGAAGGCAGAAGATTTCCTCGTCTTCTTTGAAGATGCCCCTGTTCTGATTCCTCTGATCGCCCCCCACCTCGATCGAGAGATTTACAAAAATGGTCTTGTGCTCAATAAACAGGAGCACCTCTCCCCTATTGCCGCTGTAGGTAGTAAGTTGGACCAAGACCTCATCCAGTCGCTGTTGAAGCGGCAAGTATCTTTCCACAAAATTCTCGATTTTGATTTGTTTCTCGTTCCACTAGAACAGCCCCGCTTCATTGGAAAAGATGCGGAAATGCTCGCCAGCTACCGCCTCGATAATCTCGCCAGTGCACATGCGGGTCTTGTCGCTATGGGCAATATCAAAAAGGCGCCAAAAAACCTACTGCCGATGGGCATCTTTTGGGATCACGAAGAGGTTGGCTCGCAAACGCGTGTGGGCGCAGAGTCCCGTTTCTTTGAAGATGTATATCACCGCATCACTTCCCTTTATGATCTCTCTTCTGAAGATGAAAGTATCCTGCGCCACAAAAGCACCTGCCTATCGGTCGATTTAACCCACGCCTACAATCCCAACTTCGAAAAAAAATATGACCCCGAGCACAAACCTCTTCTCGGCGAAGGGATCACCATCAAGTACAACGCAAACATGCGCTACAGCACCAGTGCTAAAACAGGGGCGCATCTCACAAAAATCTGCAAGAAGCTCGACTTGAAATGCCAAAAATTTGTAAACCGCACAGACAACCCCGCAGGTTCTACCGTTGGCCCTATTTTTTCTACCCGCTTTGGTATCGACACAGCAGACATCGGCATACCACAATTATCGATGCATGCTGCGCGCGAGGTCATCGCCTGCTCAGACCAAATTGATATGTGCGCGCTCCTCTCCCACTTTTTGCAGGAGGGCTTTTAAGTGACCCACCAAAACCCGCCTGAGCACTTTAAAGGCAAAAGCGTCTCCCAGCACCTCAAAGATGCACGCTTACGCGGTGCAAGAGCCACAAGTGAAACCCATGGAACAGAACTTCCCGGCCACTTTTCTGCCGGTTCTGATAGCGCCAAAAACACAAGTGTCCTCTTCCTCATCCTCTTTGCAGCTTCTGCCTCTTTTCCCCTGCTCATTGCTTTTGGAGTTGGTTGGATCATATGGAGCGCCGGACGTAGCGCCCTACTTGGCTGGGCCAGACTCGAAAGACTCCATCGAGTCATTGAAGAAGAACGTTTTGAAATCGAACACCACCGCGATCAAGAAAAGGAAGAACTGCGCGAGATGTACGCAGACAAAGGCTTTTCGGGCAAACTCCTCGATGAGGTGGTCGAAGTACTTATGTCCGATGACAACAGACTCTTAAAAATCATGCTCGAAGAGGAGTTAGGTCTTTCCTTAGAGGCTTACGAGCACCCTTTAAAACAAGCCACGGGCGCGGCCCTCGGCGCACTGGTATCTTTTGCCCTCGCTCTAATGTCTTTTTACTTTTGGCCAAAAATTGGAATACCCCTCACTTCGTTTCTTGTGATCGCAATCTCTGCAAACATGACAGCAAAATACGAAAAGAGAAAAGCCCTCAGCAGTGTAATCTGGAACTTCTCTCTTGCTCTTTTTGCCGCTCTTGTTGTTTACTTTTTGGCTAAACTGCTATGAGTCAACCCTACATATTTGATGAGTTTTTTGCATCGGGAAGAGCTGAAACTATCAGCCCATTTCTCACTCCCCATTCCCGTTCTTGGGGGCGCAATCTCCCTTTGAAGGGAGCCATCCTCGCTGCCATTTTACTAGCTTTGACGTTTGGCTTCACTTTCGTAAATCAAGACGTTTCCCATATCTGTTTAGCTTCTGTCTACTTCCTGGTGGGAACCCCTGCTTTGCTCAATGCCCTTGAAGATTTAAAAAGCCTTGAAATCAACATCGATGTCCTCATGACACTTGCCGCCCTCCTCTCAATCGTAATTGGAAGCGGCATCGAAGGAGCGCTGCTCCTTGTCCTCTTTGAGTTTTCTGGCGCTATGGAAAATGCCGTCACCCAAAAAACCAAAAACGCCCTCATCTCCTTGCGCAGACTCTCCCCCAATACCGCACTCGTTTTGCAAGAGGATGGCTCCTATCTCGAGCGCTCGGTACGTGAAATCCCCCTAGGCTCCTTGATTCTCATCAAAGCCGGTGAAGTTGTCCCCCTCGATGGCGAGGTCACAGCCGGCAGCTCTTACGTCAATCTTGTCCATCTCACCGGTGAGAGCCAACCCTTAGCAAAACGAGAAAAAGACCAAGTGCCCGCGGGCGCCCACAACCTCGATGGGACCCTCACCCTAAAAGTGAACCGGACCAGCACCGACTCAACCCTCTCGCGTGTCATTACCCTCATCACAAAGGCGCAGGAGGCAAAACCCAAACTCGAGCGACTCTTCGACCGCTTAAGCAAAACCTATTCGATCACGATTATCCTCCTCTCCCTCTTTTTTGCACTCTCATTTCCCTTCATCTTTTCGATGCCCTTTCTTGGGGATGAAGGCTCCATCTACCGGGCGCTCACCTTCCTCATCGCAGCATCTCCCTGCGCCCTTATTATCGCTGTTCCCACTGCCTATCTTAGCGCCATCTCTTCCTGTGCCCGTAAAGGGATCATCTTGAAGGGAGGCACGATCCTGGATGCCCTAGCAAGCTGCTCAATCATCGCCTTCGACAAAACGGGAACCCTTACAACGGGTAACCTCACCTGCTCTGGCATCGATCCGCTAACCAACTCTACCCTTTCCACTGACACCGCTTTGGCTGTTGCCGCAGGCTTAGAAAAAGGAGCTGTCCACCCCATATCTGAGGCCATCATCAAGCTCGCCTCCGAAAAACAGATCACCGCTCACAACATCACCGACTTTAAAAGCGTCCCCGGCTTTGGCCTTGAAGGCAACATCTCTATAGACGGGCAAACCTATCACGCCTGCATCGGCCACCCAGATTTTATCGAGCAAAAACTACCTGGCGCTTTAAAAATTGAAAAATGGGAAACCCAAAATACTTTCCTAACAATCGGCGATCACCTCTTTGTCTTCCATTTCACCGATGAGCTCCGACCTAAAGTCCACGAGACACTCCCCGCCCTCAAAGAGCAAAACCTTAAATCGATCCTCGTGACCGGCGACCATACCGAGAATGCCCACGTCGTCGCTAAAAAGCTCCAAATCGAAGACGTCTTTGCCAACCTGCGTCCCGAAGATAAACTCGAAAAAGTAGCCGAGCTCTCACAAGAACAAGGGCTCATTATGGTCGGCGATGGAGTCAATGATGCGCCCGCCCTCGCCCGCTCTACCGTTGGCATCTCCATGGGCAAAATTGGGAGCGCGACAGCCGTCGATGCCTCGGACGTCGTCTTCCTGCAAGACGACCTCTCCCTACTCGACTGGCTCATTGGCAAATCCCACAAGACCATGCGCATCGTCAAACAAAATCTGATCCTTGCCCTCGCCGTCATCTGCCTCGCAACAACACCAGCGCTCCTTGGCTACATCCCCTTGTGGCTGGCAGTCATCCTCCATGAAGGGGGCACCGTTCTCGTAGGGTTTAACAGCCTCCGCTTGCTCAAATAATTTTTCCTGGCTAAGATGCGCTCATGCGCAAATGGTTATTAACACTTATTCTCCCACAAGCCCTCCTCTTTTCTGTTACCGTAAATAGCGAAGGAGACTTAAACACCGCTCTTCTCACCGGTCAAACCACCATCGACTTTGGCCAGAATATCTCTCTCAATTCAGGCCCCACCTTTCCAGTAAATTCAAACACCGATTTCTCTGTTAATGGAATTAGTACTACGATCAACGGCAATAACAGCGCGCTCAATGGCCTCAACACCCACTACGGGTTTTTCATTCGCGGAGGAACCGTCACTATCTCCAACCTAGGATTTCAAAACACCAAAGCCCTTGGAGGCTCAGGTGGAGCGGGCAATGGCGGCGGCGGGGGTGGAGCGGGCCTTGGTGGCGCTCTTTTCATTGATAGCAGCTCTGTTGTTACGCTGATCAACCCCACCTTCTCTAATTCCAGTGCAACAGGAGGTACAGGAGGAAACGGTACAGGAGGATTTACTGGAGGCGGCGGAGGTGGCTTGAAAGGCAATGGCGCCTCGGAATCCAGCGGCGGTGGTGGTCTTGGTGGAGGAAGTTTACTCGAAAATGGGGGGAAATCTAGACCCGGCCCGAACACTGGAGGCGGTGGTGGCGGTGGCGGCGTCGGGTTTCCAGGTGGAAACGGCGTTGCGAATACTGGGGGGACCGGCGGCGGTGATTTTTCAGGGAGTGGCGGCGGCGCCCCCGGAGCTTCTGGAGCCAGTGGCGCTGGCGGCGGAGGTGGAAGTCTAAATGACTCTGCAGGCGCGGGTGGAACCGGCGGCGGCGGGGGCGGGGGCGGTGGGAGTCCCTTTTTTGGTGGGACCGGTGGCAGTGGCGGTGATTATGGTGGTGGAGGCAGTGGAGGACCGGGAGCTCAAAACAATGGGGGAACGGGCGGAGACGGCGGCTTTGGCGGCGGTGGTGGCGCAGGTTCTTTTTCAGACGGCACGAAAGGAGGAGATGGAGGAAAAGGAGGCTTTGGCGGCGGCGGCGGCGGCGGCGCTTTTGGAATTGGTAGTAATGGCTCTGGAGGACTTGGCGGCTTTGGTGGTGGCAAAGGAACAACAGGTAGTGGCGGCAATGGTGCTGGGTTTGGCGGCGCGATCTTCATGCGCGAGGGAACTGATCTAACAATCCAAGGAAGTGCCCTCTTTGAAGGGAATGCAGCAACTACAAATGGCACTGATATCTTTATGATGTCCAGCAGTCAGCTGAGCTTTGATCTCTCCTCCCCTCTCACCATGAGAAATCCAATCGTATCAGAGCAAGGAGCAGCCGCTGGAGGAGGACTGACCAAAAAAGGCTCTGCCCAACTCATTCTAAAAGGAGACAACACCTACACAGGTGATACCATCGTTGAATCGGGCCCATGCATCATCTCTGGTTCAGTTATTACCGACGTGACTGTCGACACGCCAGGATTTTTAAGTGGCAACCTCACCATCAAAAATGGAAAAGACCTCACCAACTCTGGTAGAGTCGAGCCAGGTGCTAATGGCCTAGGAGAAATCACCATCGAAGGAGGGACCTACACCCACGAATCGAGCGCCACACTTGTGATCGACATCACCCCAGACGGGATCGACTTCAACAAGCTCTTTTTCACCTCAGGCGATGCAGTCCTCAACGGCGGTGATCTTGAAGTCTTTATTGGAGAGGGGAACTATATCGGCGGCAAGCAGTATGAAGTCATCAATTCCCCTACAAGTGGAACATTTTCCACTTTAACCAAGACCGGACCCTTTGCAAACGACGTCCTTCTCGATATCGCCTATAGCAGCGTCCTCTTAACCGTCCTCCAAGACGTCTTTTTCACACACCAGAATATCACCGCACAACCAGCACAAGAAGTGGTCAAATGCCTCACCTCTGACGGGGATTTAGACACCGTAATAGAAGTGCTCGGCACACTAGATGATAGCCAAGTCAATAGAGCCTTAACTAGCCTCTCTGCCACCCGTTACGGCGCTCTAGAGTGGATCAATGCACGCAACAACAGCTACATCGCAGACCTTCTCACCCATAGACCTTGCTGCAATAGTTTATGGGTCACAGGTTTTGTCAACCGGATGAAAAACACAGAAAACTACGACTACTTAAGGCGCTTTGATGCCAATGCTTCTGGTATTATCGTCGGCTTAGACCGATCATGCGATTGCTTTACCTATGGAGCTAGCTTTAACTACACCTACACCGACCTCGAATGGAAAAAGCGAGGCGGCAGCGGCAGTATCAATACCTTTCTTGGAGCTCTTTATGGCGAAGTATGCTGCAACTGCTTCGAACTAGATGCTTCCATTCTCGGTGGAGGCTCTGATTATGATCTAGACCGGCGCATAAATTTTAGCATCATCGACCGGAACGCTAAAAGTGACTTCTGGGGCTATTTCGTCACGGCTCATCTTGGAGCTACAGGTAGCTGGTGGTGCTTTAAGCCTTTTGCCTTGGCTGATTACCACTACTACACACGAAACAGCTTTAAAGAATATGGAGCTGGCCGCTTAAACTTGCACGTGCAGTCCAAGGACCAGCATATGCTCCGCGCGGAAGCTGGCCTACTCGCTACGTGGGAATTCACCTACTGCGGCAGCTGCATCGCCCCTTATGTAGGTGGGAGTTACGTTGGAGAATTTCCCCTAAACGAATCGAGACAAAAAGCCAGCTTCCTTGGCCAGACCTGCGTCATCGACGCCATCAGCTACGACACTACCATCCACCTCGGCTCCCCTACAGTTGGGGCCAGCTGGGTCTATTGCAACGATTTTTCCCTCACAGCTAGCTACAAGGGTCTATTTAACAATAAAACTAGAATTAATGAAGCAGAAGTTAGATTTGATTGGATTTATTAATTAATTTATGAACATAATAAGATTATGGCGAGGAAGAAAAAAGCAGCGACTGGCCAGGAGCTGAAGAAGCACCTAGAGGAAGCTGTTGAAAAAGAATCCATTAAGTGCGAAGAATGCTACGTATGGCTCGAAGAGCACATGCCCCCAAGCTTCTTTGATGAGGTCGCAGAAGACGACATCCTCTTGATCGCCCACAGCCTAATGGGCTTCGATCTACAGGACTATTTTGCACATATCCACCTAAAACACTCAGCCATCGTCCTTTGCCTCGATAGCGAAGACGCCGACTTGCGCATTCTCAAACACTACCAGATGCACGGGATCAAAAACTACCGCGCCTTCGTCTCCAATCAGTCCCCTCCCTTCCACCGAGTGAAGAGAAACCTCCGAATCGCCGTCATCCACTTCACAATGGCCCCCGAGCTCGAGAGGACCGAAGAGATCCTCGACGAAGACACCAAAAAAGAGCTCAAACGCCTCGTCAAAGAGCGAAACCCCACCGTCACTGATGCCGACTTTAAAAAGCTGATCCAAGGGATGAGCCCCAGATTTTTGAAAGCCATGGGCAAAGAGCGGCTCATCATGGCCTTTGACATGTTCTTTCGGGCCAAAACGCGCGACAACTGCCAATACGAAGTGATCTACGACAAAGACTGGAAGAAGGATAACGCCCCCTCACTTAGGATCGTCCTAGCCTGGCGCAACGTCCCCAAGCACCAGTTCCTCTACAAACTGGCCAAGATGATCCAGCGCCACAAACTCAACATGCAAAAGGTCAACGCCACCTATATCGACCCCTACAGCAAAGATTCGATTCTGATCATGTCTCTAGGCCTTCACGGCAGGAAAGGGGGCGCCGCCTGGGAAGAGGCCGACATCACCGACTTTTTGCAAGAACTCGTCACCCTCAAATACTTTGAAGGGCAAGAGGTCTTCGACAAAAAATTCGTCGACACAGGACTTGTCCGAGGCAACATCGGCAACTACATCAAAGCCATGGCCCACTTCATCCACCAGACCCTCACCCATGCCGATGCCAACCTATATAACGTGATGAACATCGAAGAGGGACTCTGTAGGCATCCCGAGCTCACCGTCATGCTCACAGAAGCCTTTGAGCTCAAATTCCACCCCGAAGAGCACGATCTCAAACTCTATGAGAAACTCCGCCAAAAGTTTCTCGAACTCGTTGCCAACCTCGACACCGGCAATGAACTCAACGACATGCGCAGAAAAAACATCCTTCGCCAAGGGATGAACTTCATCCACCACACCCTCAAAAACAACTTCTACCGAAGCAACAAAACCGCCCTCTCATTCCGCCTCGATCCCAAATACCTCAACTTCCTCCCCTACGATAAAAGTGAAAAATTCCCCGAACTCCCCTTTGCCATTTTCTTCATGAAAGGAATGTTCTACATCGGCTTCCATATCCGCTTCAAAGACCTCTCTCGCGGCGGATTGCGTACCGTCTTCCCCAAAGGCCTCGAGCAGATGCATTGGGAGCGCAACAACGTCTTCTCCGAATGCTACAACCTCTCCTATACCCAACAGAAGAAAAACAAAGACATCCCCGAGGGGGGCGCAAAAGGAGTTATCTTCCTCGAGCCCTACGAGAGGCTCCAGTCAGAGGTCGATATCTACCGCGATGAGCTCCAAGCCGCAGGCCTTAAAACAGACGAGATCAAAGAACACCTCGTCAACTACAAAAAAGAGCAAAAACTCGAATACCTCTACTCCTCACAGCGCTCGTACATCGAAGCCTTTGTGACCATCCTCAACTGCGATCCCGACGGAACACTTCGAGCTAAACACATTGTCGACTACTTTAAAAAACCCGAATATATCTACCTCGGCCCCGACGAGAACATGCACAACAACATGATCGAGTGGATCGCAACTTACGCCAAATACTACGACTACGCCCCTGGCGGATCCTTCATCTCAAGCAAACCCAGCGCCGGCATCAACCACAAAGAGTATGGCGTCACCTCCTTCGGCGTAAACGTCTACATGGAAGAAGCGCTCAAATACCTAGGCATCGACCCCCACACCGACCCCTTCACCATCAAAATCTCTGGTGGCCCCGATGGCGACGTCGCCGGCAACCAGATCCTCAACCTTTACAAATTTTTCCCCAAGACAGCCAAACTCCTCGCCATCACCGACGTCTCAGGCACCATCTATGATCCAAAAGGCCTCGACCTCAAAATCCTCGCCAAGATGTTTGAAGACGAGCAACCCATCTGCTTCTACCCTCCTGACAAACTCAACGAAGGAGGTTTCCTCCTCGACCTTTCCACTAAACGGGAACAAACCGCCTATGCCCAACAGACACTTATCTGGCGCAAAAAAGCGAAAAAAGCGGTTAAAGACTGGCTCTCTGGCAACGAGATGAACCACCTCTTCCGCCACAACGTCCACCAAACCAAAACCGACATCTTCATCCCCGGTGGCGGCCGGCCCCGAACCCTAAACGAACATAACTGGAAAGACTTCCTCGATGAGACCGGCAAACCCACCTCTCTTGCCATCGTCGAAGGAGCCAACCTCTACCTCACACCCTACGCTCGCAGAGCCCTTGAAAAAGAAGGGGTTCTCATCTTCAAAGACAGCTCCGCCAACAAAGGGGGCGTCATCTGCTCCTCCTTTGAAGTACTCACAGGCCTCATCCTCTCCGACGAAGAGTTCGTAAAAATCAAACCCGATCTCATGCCCGAAATCCTCGGTATCATCCGCGATAGAGCCCAGAAAGAAGCCCAGCTCATGCTCACCACCCACGCCGAGACCGGCACCCACCTGACCGACCTGTCCGAGGTCGTCTCCGAGAAGATCAACACCTACATGTACCAACTCCTCGACTACCTCGAAGGGATCACACTGCCCACCGACCCCAAAAACCCCCTCATCCAATGCCTCCTCAATTACTGCCCCGCCCTCCTTACCTCCCGCTACCAAAAACGGATCCTATCCGATATCCCCGATATCCACAAAAAAGCGATCATCGCTACCTACATAGCTTCTCGCGTCGTCTACACCAAAGGGCTCGACTGGTCTCCGACCATCGTCGACATCCTCCCCCTCATCGCCACCGACCCCGACATCACCGGCCACTAAAATTTAAACTATACTGATTTATAAGCAAAAACCGTGCATAATACTCTTTTAAAACCACTAAAAGAGACGCTGATTAATTCGGAATTTTCAGATCCGGAAGGATTTCGAAGGAAAAATTGACGCTGGAGTAACAAGCTGACTATTGATAGTCAGCGGTTTACGAAAAGTCGATTTTGGCTCGAAAGACAACGGAGATGGAACGACCGAATTAATCAGGGTTTCCTAAAAGAGTACACTAATGACCAATCCAGTTGGCAACGAAAGCTTCCCCTGGGAAACAATCCTCCCAACCGCCGCAGCAGTCGCCACAGGAGCCCTAGTGCTTTTATGCTGCCGCGTGCAAAGAGCCGCAGCCTTACCGGCAGCCCCCGGAATTGCTGCTAGACTAGCAGATCGAGTAGTTCGTCCCCCCTTATTCGAATTCGATTCCAGCGACCCCGAGCCGTTCATCCCACCCTCTATCGAGAAATTTAGAGAAGAGATCGAAAGACAGAACACGGACCCTGAATTTTCACCCAGTGATAGGCTCTTCGTTGAGTATCTGACCTGCCTCACCTTTAAGACCCCTAAATGGTTGCAGAGGGAAAAAATATCATATACGTCAGAAGAAGGGCCACTTCCTGGATTTACGGTAAAATACAAGTCACATCATGATCCAACAGGCCACAAAAGGGCAATGGATGGCAGATACTTTGATCATTTTCGAGATGCAGCGACTAATCGGGAATATCCTATTGATCGAGAATACTTCGATTTCGCAAGACTAAAAGCACCTGCCCTGCGAATGCTTCCCTATCAATTTGCGGATCCTAGCTCACTATACCATGGTGATTGGAGGCCTTTCCCTACTCTTTTTCTAATGGGATGCATACGAACTATGGGCAGTAAGATGGATTTCGCTGGCTTAGATCAACTGATCAAATTGCGCCGGAAACTAGATTTATCAAAAGAAGCTTATACAGCTCTAAAACCTGTCTTTCTTTCTGCAGTTCGGAAACTTGCTCGCGAAGAAGATTTTGGACCCGACTCCCCTGCTTACTGGGGTCTTCTAGCCATCTGCCTTCGTGATCAGCAAATCTATGGGAAACCTTTATTAAGTCATCAAATCTGTCAAGAGGTCGAGAATTTACACGCCTATGACCCTCGACCTGGCCCCGGAGAAAAACTCCCTATGACTCCCGGAAGACAAGCATTCTTAAACGCTTGCATTGGAGTAAAACGCGTAAAAGCTGCACGCACTTCTGGCGCTCCTGGCAAAGCAGAAGAGTTATCATAAACTTGAGCTTTTTGTTAAAGCCGTAAGCTCGCTAGACGCAGAAAACCTCTTTTTTACCGCTTTTAAAAGTTTGGTTGATTCAGAAGGAGATTCCATAGAGCAAGATTTTGCCTATCGGGGCCTTCTCGCTGTCTGCTATAGCACTACCCTCTATTCTCCAGAAGGAAGCGATTTGAGTGATCGACTTCAAAACATATTGAAAGAATCAGACTCAAAATTTACTGGAAAGATCCTCACCGACCTCGCCTCCTGCCAAGGAGGCGATCGAGCCGCTACTCCAGCCTCGGGTGGTGCCGCTGGGTCCGCTGCAGGGAAAGCAGAAAACTTTGATTCTGAATAGTTTACGCATTAGCATAGCAATCTGCTAACTCGAGTGCTAATTTTCCCTTTACTTCTCTAGCGCCCATTAGCTATAATGGGCGTTATGCTCAAATCAATGACTCCTAAAAAACCCGCTAAGGACGAAAGGCAGCGCTTAGTACTGCTTGGCCTTGTCGAGCTCTATCTTGAGACAGGCCAACCTGTAGGCTCGAGCACATTGAAGGAAAAGGGCTTTGAGGGCCTCTCCTCCGCCACTATCCGCAACTATTTTGCTAAATTGGAAAAAGAGGGCTTTCTGCGCCAACAGCACTCTTCTGGCGGGCGGATACCTACTGAATCAGCATATAAGCTCTACGTAAAAACACAACTAGATACTCCTCAGCCGAAAAACAAAGACGCAGAACTCCTTCGAGAGCAACTCTCTAGACCCACTCGCGAAGTAGCTGCTTACCTGCAGCGAGCCGCAGAGGTTATTGCTGATAAAACAGAGTGCGCAGTCTTTTTATCCTCTCCGCGTTTTGATCAAGATTTTATCCTCGATATCAAACTGGTAGCCATCGACCAGAATCGTTGCTTGTGTGTACTTGTCACCGACTTTGGCATGGTCCATACCGAAGTACTCTACATCGAAAAAGGTCTCTCAAACATCGATTTAAAGAAGATTGCTAATTATTTGCAGTGGCGCATCTCTGGGATGGAAAAACCCAAGCTAAAGCCCGAAGAAGAGAAGATCGGCAATCAGTTTTATAAAGAGATCATGCTCCGGCATATCGTCACCTACTCCAACTTTAGCGCAGAAGACATCCACAAAACCGGTTTTTCCAAATTACTTGCTTATCCCGACTTCAATAATGCAGCCTCGCTTGCAGGCGGGCTTTCTCTCTTTGAGAATGAGACAGATTTGAGAACTTTGATGCAAAAAGCATGCGAAGAAAACAAGCTCTGCTGCTATTTAGGTGAAGATCTAGATATCATATCGACCGGCATGAGCGGTTGCTCGGTTCTATTAATTCCATATAAAATTCACCAGACTACAGCAGGTGCGATTGCACTACTTGGCCCTAACCGCCTCCCCTATCGCAAACTTTTTAGCTTGTTGGAAACCGCCTCAGAAGCCCTCCACGAGACGCTCACAAACAGCTTATACAAATTCAAAATAACATTTCGTAAACCAAAGCCCTCACAAATTGAGTTGGAGAATAAATCTCCATCCTTTGGTCTATACATAGAGGACAAAGAATGACAGAAGAAGAAGAAAAAATTGAAGAACTAGAAACCCCTGAAGTAGAGCAGGAGGAAGACAACTTTAAAGATAAGTACTTTCGCCTCCTTGCTGAGATGGAAAATTCGCGCAAGCGCCTGCAAAAAGAAAAGCACGAGATGAACCGCTTTGCTGTGGAAAATGTGATTGCAGAAATCCTTCTTCCCATCGACACTTTTGAAAACGCCCTAAGCTTCACCGATCAAATGAGCGATGACACCCGCAATTGGGCAAAAGGGTTTGAAATGATCCTAAACCAATTTAAAGAAATGCTGGAGGCCCACAATGTGAAGGCTTTCACCTCCGAAGGGAAAATGTTCGATCCAAACATGCATGAAGCAGTTGAAATCGAAGAGACGGAAGACCAGCCAGATGGGACGATCCTAAAGGAGTTTTTAAAGGGCTACAAGAGTGGTGATCGCGTGCTGCGAGCTGCTCGCGTGAAAGTAGCTAAGGCCCCCAGCAAAGAAGAATCACAAGAAGAAGAAAAAGGAGAAAATCATGACGAAGAAAAAAAGTAATAAAATCATAGGAATTGACCTTGGAACCACAAACTCCTGCGTATCCATTATGGAGGGGGGCACACCAAAGGTTATCGCTAACGCTGAAGGCACACGCACAACACCATCAGTTGTAGCCTACAAAGATGCTGAGAGGATTGTCGGAACGCCTGCAAAACGCCAGGCAGTTACCAATCCAGAGAAAACCATTTTCTCTGCAAAGCGCTTCATTGGCCGTAAGCACGCTGAGATCCAATCAGAGACCACAAACGTCCCCTACCACGTTGTCGCTGGGAAAAATGGCGATGCCGCTTTCGAGATCGATGGCAAACAGATCACTCCAGAAGAAGTAGGCGCGCAAGTTCTCATCAAGATGAAAGAAACCGCAGAAGCCTACCTTGGTGAAGAAATTACAGAAGCTGTCATCACAGTGCCAGCTTACTTCAACGATGCGCAACGCCAATCGACAAAAGATGCAGGACGCATTGCAGGCCTGGATGTAAAACGAATCATCCCAGAGCCGACAGCAGCTGCCCTAGCGTATGGCCTCGACAAACAAAGTGATAAAAAAATCGCCGTTTATGACCTTGGCGGAGGAACCTTTGACATCTCGATCCTCGAGATCGGAGATGGCGTCTTCGAAGTACTCTCAACCAACGGTGACACTCACCTTGGTGGTGATGACTTTGATAACGTAGTCCTAGAATGGCTCATCGAAGAATTTAAGAAAGACAACAGCATCGACCTCTCGCAAGATAAAATGGCGCTCCAGCGCCTACGCGACGCGGCCGAGAAAGCTAAAATTGAGCTCTCTGGTACCCAACAAACAGAAATCAATCAACCGTTCATTACAATGGATGCGACAGGCCCCAAACACTTGCAGCTCACCCTCACAAGAGCGAAGTTTGAGAGCCTCGTGCACGATCTCATTGAAAGAACAGCTGAGCCTTGCCGCAAAGCGATGCAAGATGCTGGCCTCTCTACCAATCAGATTGATGAGGTAATCCTCGTCGGTGGAATGACCCGTATGCCAGCTGTTGAGAAAAAGGTAAGCGAGATCTTCAGCAAAGAGCCACACAAAGGGGTGAACCCCGATGAAGTGGTAGCCATCGGCGCTGGGATCCAGGGTGGAGTACTCACAGGAGACGTCAAAGACGTCCTCCTCCTCGACGTAATCCCTCTAACGCTTGGTATCGAAACCCTCGGCGGCGTACTAACACCGCTTGTTGAGCGTAACACCACCATCCCAACACAGAAGAAGCAAGTCTTCTCAACAGCTGCAGACAACCAGCCAGCCGTAACCATCGTCGTCCTCCAAGGAGAGCGTAAGATGGCAGGTGACAACAAAGAGATCGGCCGGTTTGACCTCACAGACATCCCTCCAGCGCCTCGCGGTATGCCGCAGATCGAGGTATGCTTCGATGTCGATGCGAACGGTATCCTAAACGTCTCAGCAAAAGACACCAAAACTGGCAAAGAGCAAAAGATCCGGATCGAAGCAAAATCAGGTCTATCTGATGAAGACGTCGAGAAGATGCTCAAGGATGCCGAGCTGCATGCTGATGAAGACAAGAAGAAGAAAGAAGCTGTCGAAGTGCGCAACGAAGCAGACTCGCTTGCTTTCCGCGCTCAGAAGGCCCTGGACGACAACAAAGGGAAAATCCCTGAAAACGTCACTTCAGAGGTTCAAACCCACATCGACGCGGTGAAAAAGTCGCTCGAGGGCGAAGACATCGAAGTGATCAAATCAGCCAAAGATGCGCTCAATACCCACATGCAAAAAATTGGGGAAGCCATGCAGGGGCAAGGAGGCCCAGAAGCTGGTCCTCAAGCCGGCGCAGGCGCCCCTCCCCCTCCACAAGGAGAGGAAAAGCCTGATATAGAAGAGGCTGAGGTCGAAATCCTCGACGAAGAAGAGAAAAAGTAAGCCCCAAAAGGCCGGCGAAAGCCGGCCTTTCTTTTTATCCTAAGATTTAGTATAATAAATTATATGGGATTGCCAATTAAAGACATAAATAGAGAATATTTTAGAACTAACCAAGACCTAGGTCGTGGTTGTTCAATATGTTTAAATACCTTTCAAGATGGAGAAAGGTGGATCGCCCACTCCAATCCCGACAGCACCAAATACCGCATCATTACCCGCTCCTTCCATCAATACATCCACCCCATGCACGAAGACTGCTATGATCAGCTCCGACCCAGTGGCTCTGATCAGTGTCCCGAGTGCAGAAAAATCATCGGCGAGCCGCTGCACGCTCCGGTGCGCGCTCCGGTGGCGGTGTTAGCACCACCACCACCAGTTGCTCCCCCAAGCCCTCTTCTTAACAACACGCTCCTCGCCACCTTAGGAAGCACCCTTGCGAGCCTAACATCAGGCGCCAGCCTGGCCCAAACCGCTTCACTTGGTGGAATCACCTACCTAGCTGGCAATAGGATCAGCCCACTTGCTGCTACGGCTTTAAGCACTGCTCTCGGGACCCTTGCTCGCGTCCATTTTGCTACGGCTGCTCTTGCCACAGTCCTCGCCGGCACAGCCATTGGCGTTGAAACACTGAACTACATCCAAAGCCGCGACCACTCTGCCGTTGTTTTAGGGCTTGGAGCAGCAGCTACCATGCTCAAATTTTATTTCCTAACAAGCTCAAGCCTTGGCCTACAGCTTTCTGTAAATGCAGCCATTTCTACAATCATTTCTTTAAGTATTGTAAAAATTATTGACAGCAAAATTAATAGCGCTATTTTTTAATTAATAAAACTCAAAACCTTCGCAGCTTAAAAAAATAATCAACCTTTCCTCTAATGCAAAACCGCGGTATAATACTTATTAAAACTTTTGGAGGTAATACCATGACAAATACTGTCGACACTACAAGGATTCCTACATCTCAACTGCCAGCTCACCACAGCTGCGGAATCTGTCTTAAAGATTCTGACAGCAGGCTCGACCCTTGGGTTAAGCACACAGGACTTGGAGGCGATGCCCACCCCATACACTACTACTGCTTCAAAAAATCCCTTCAAAGCAATCCTCAGTGCCCAATGTGCAGAACACCTATGACAGACAATCTTTCTGGTCGAGTTGATGTTCTACAATATCTTCTTACACGCTCAGGCAAAAACACCAAGACAGCCGAAAGACTCATCTTAGCTCCAATGGTTATGGGTGCTGCGACGATTGCCCTCATGGCAGCGATTGAACTTTCTGGCCTTAAAGGGACGAAAGATATCCTAGCTATCGGCGGTGGCGGATACATGATGGGCGCTATTGCTTTCGGAGCTGCCTATGGTACTGCAGGGGTAGAACTCAGCTGGAATAAACTGGCAAAATTTGCAGCAGCTGGATTTACAGCTGGCGCCGTTGTTGGTAACGAATTTCTCAATCGCGGTTTTACTCCTCCCACCGCTTCAAAGCTTGAAATCACTGGAGTATTTGGCGTTTGTGGAGCTGTCATTGGTGCTGCCATCAGCCCATTTATTGGCAAAGGTGCACGCGCTGAAGTAGCAGATGATCATCGCATCCACCAAGCCTCTCAGGGTGCTGCTATCGCAGCTACACTAGTTGGAACCGTTGCCTGGTTTTTAGGTAAAACGCAAGACAGCCCAATGGCTCAAATTTTTGGCATTGTGGCCATTGCTAGATCTACAGGCCTGATCCCATTATCTATTGGCGCTGGAATAGGAACCCTTACCGCTGGAGCGATCCGCTTTGGCCAGTGGTATGGCCAGCAAGCCAAAGAAGCTGCTGCTGCCACTTCTGCTGCGATGACAGCTGTTGTCTTGCATGCGCAGAATCCTACCTGTCCAGCTCCCCAAGGCGTTGGGATCTCAGCTGCTGCCACTCGATTTGGAATGACTGCTGCAAAAACTTTTATGAAGATGGGTTTTAGAAATCTAGATAGAACGCAATCGCTTTTTGCTGCAGGAATGGTCGCAGCTATAGCTTCTGCTGCTGGATCTACTCTCCTTGCTAGAGCTTACCAGTCGTACAAGCGCTCTACTGCTGCTGCAGCTTAAGCACAACTTTGCAGTTGAAGTAAACATCATCAGCCACTGCATCTTCACCGATTATGGTGAAGTGCTGGCTGATTTTTTTTTGCCACCAAGACTTTTCCTTAACAGTAAGATGGAGAGGATGGCCTAGGCGCTTGCCCGTTAGATCCTCCACAAGACAAATACTAAAATAGCCGCCGTAGCGCATTCTTTTAGCCATTTGCTCTAAACAGGTCTCAATGTGATCTTCCGGAATATGCTCGAGTACATCGCAACAATAGATCCAGTAAGCTGACTTTAAACTCTCTGGCAGATCCCATAGACAGCCCTGAACAAAATGAAGTTGATGAGCAAAGAGGGTGAGCATGTGACGGATCTCTTCATCGAGGCAATAGGGTGAGATATCAAACATCGTCAGATTGAGCCCTTTGGAGATGAATTCTTTGGCGATGCGGCCCGTTCCACATCCAAAATCAATCACCGTCTGCCCTGCGCGAATCTCCCCTTTAAACCCCTCGAAAAAAAAGCGGGAAAAGAGCTCGCCAGGACTACACTCTCGATAGTCAGGGATCTCGCGCCAGATTACATCGTACTTTGCTTTTTCACTTTCTGCTTCCATATCCCCCCTTGATATACTAAAGCGGATATTTTGCCAATTTTAAGCGCTCGATCCTAGCTAATCGATCATCGATGACCTCTTCAGAGACATTGCGAGTGATCCGCTCGATCGCCTTGGGGATCCACTCTTGAAGCCACTCATCGGTGCAACCATTGTAGAGGAGAAGGTCTGCCCCGGCCAGAAGGGCCCTTTCAGCGATCTCATCAGGATCGTAGAGCCCTGATAGGGCCCCCATTGAAAGCGAGTCGGTGATGATCACCCCCTCAAACCCCATCTCCTCCCTCAATATCCCAGTCACAATCCTTGGAGAAAGAGAGCTAGGCAAGCTATCGAGCTCTGGAAAGAGCAGATGCCCCACCATCACCATATCCACCCCAGCATCGATTAGAGCTTGAAAAGGGACCCATTCGCAGGCCCGCATCTCTTCTACCGATTTATCAATCACAGGTAGGGAAAGATGGGAGTCGATATGGGTATCCCCATGCCCTGGGAAATGCTTAGCGCAGGCCCAAATCCCCCCTTGCTGCATCCCCCGCATCACAGCCAACCCCCTCTTGGCCACCTCCTCTGGATCATTTCCAAAGGAGCGGTCTCCGATGACAGGGTTATCGGGATTGCTGTTTACATCGACCACAGGGGCTAGGGCCGATTGAATCCCCCTCTCGCGGCACTGGCGTGCTATCTCCCTCCCATGAGTCTCCAATACCTCCATATCCTCAATAGCACCCAGGGCGCCATTTTTCGGCAAATCTGGGACCTCTTCAATCCTCATGCCCATACCCCATTCAGCATCCACGACAAGTAATTGATTATCAGCAGCTTGCAACTTGACTGAAATGAGCCCTCCGATCTCCCTGTTTTTCAGTGGCTTAGGAAGGATAAATAGCTTTTCCACTTTATTATAAGAACTTAAATAAACCGGTAAAATTATTAATAAAATCTTTACAAAAGTAAAATATTTTGTTATAATAGCACTAAAAGGAGATAATTTATGACTATTCAAGGCGATGTCCTCCAAAGATTGGTTGATGGTACAAATCTTGAGTTTACAATTGCTTTCGAAGCCGGCGATCATACTAGGGCCTTTCAAGCAATCGACCAGCTAGGTCTTCTAGCTAATCAAGCAAGTGTTGAAGATCGCAGAACGCTTGAAAGAATGCAAGCGGATCTTCGAGACCGGGTTCATGAACTCCCAGCTTCTGCCTCTGCTGCAGCAGCTCCTGCACAAGTGGAAGGGATGGATCCAAGTAATATGGCGCAGCTCCCCCCTGCTGGCTTGAGGAATGCGCATAGCAACTGCGCGCTTCTTGCTGCAGCACAACTTCTGACAGGGGCTCCTAGAATTGCCAAAAAAATTATGGACAGAGATCCAGAACTTCGCGCTCTTTTCCAACAAATATACCACGCACAAGCTCGAGACGCAGTTGTAGATCAAAGGTTGGGTGATGCTCTGCGAGAAAAGGTGGGCACACTTCTTGCTATTGACGGAAGAGGAAGAGGCTCTGCCTATGCAGAATGGGTACTCGATGGAAATCTTAGCAATACCAAAGAACCGGATATTCTTCCCGTGCTACATGCTTTTCTTGCAGCTGGAGGCTTAAGCTATCAGTTTGTTTCAGAATGTAATGGAAATACTCTAGTAGATGACAAAACTGGCGCTCCAAGAGTTGAAAATGAACTCTCGCTTGGTCTCGACCTTTCGGGAGGCGAGCGAAATCTAGAGAGCCTTCTAGACCAATATTTTGTGAATACTGCAGAAGGGGGCATGACAACTCGCAAGCAGTTTATCACCGCTCCAGATGATCTCGTTCTTTCTGCATTGCGTTATGGTTCTGCAGGCGGAGGGCACAAGATTGGGGCTAACTTGACAGTGCCCGAAGCATTTGATCTCAAGCGAGAGTTCACTCAAACAAGAGAAACTATCCGCTACGAGCTTGTATCTTGCGATATCCACCATGGTGCCGATGGAAAAAGGGGACATTATACGTGCCTGCGCAAGGTAGACTCAACCTGGTACCTCGCAAATGATGATAATGTGCTAGAGGTAACTGATCCTCGCCCATATATGGCGCAAGGGTACGTTTTCCATTATCAGAAAGTGGGAGCAGCGCCTACAACTCTGGATTTAACAGGTGACGTTGGCCCTCCTCCCCCACGTACTTGTGGTGAGGTGGCAGCACGTGTTGGCTGGCTAGCTTGTTGGACATTAGGACGTATTTATGGCTTGACGCGAGATGGCATCCAAGCCATGATCGCTAGAACTGCAAACGCTAAGAAGGACTGAAGTCCTTCTTAGAAAAGATTCTTAATGATCCGAACAATGTCGTTGTAGGTCAGAAAAACAATGAGGACAATAAGAAGAACGACAAAGGGAAAAATGAGCCGCTCCATGGTTTTGGCCTTGAGCGGTTTTTTTGTGATCATTTCCCATAGGGACAGGGTGATGTGCCCGCCGTCGAGAACGGGGATGGGCAGAAGGTTTAAAAGGCCAAGGTTGAGACTGATCATACCAAGCCAGTAGAGGGCTTCATTAAAGCCGAGGGACCACCCTTGTTGGATTACCTGAATGATACCAACGGGACCTGCCATGTGCTTAGGGCTTAAAAAACCTGTAACGAGGGCAAATAGGGTGCGGGATATTTCTTTGAATACGTCGCTAAAGAGGGTTGTCGGGGGCGGATTGTAAGCAACTTGTTTGTCTTCGAGATAGAGTCCAAGGGTTCGTCTATTTTGGTAAAAATCGAGGTATCTGTTCGCTTCTTCCTTTTGCTGCGGATCAGACATCTCTTCGATCGCTTTTCTTTGTTTTTCTACCTTTTCTTCGTGCTGATCTCTTTGCGCTGCAGAGAGGGGGAATTCGCTCATAGGCAGAGATTTTACGGATGCAAGTAGGTGGAGATCTCCCATTGAGGTAGTGGGGTTGTCGGTGCCAATGGTCTCTAGGATCTTTTTTAGCTCAGGGATATCAAAGGAGGTGACAAAATCTTTGTCTGCTTCTTTGTAGCTAGGCAAGGTGGTACCTGCTCCCCTCTTAACGATGATCACGGAAGCGCGCTCTTGGATGTGCTTAAGCAATTCGTGGCCAGAAGAGATGGGCTTGCCTGAGACGGCGAGGACCCGGTCTCCGCGCATGAGGGCGGTCGAGCTCCGTTCTTTTGGGGTGAACTTGTCTTTGGAGCGAGACCTGTCGTCAATGTAACCAGCAGGGCTTTTCACAACGCCGGTGGAAGAAATTTTGTAGGGGATGTGGTGGAGCTCTTCTATGCGGCTATTTAGGCCAGCTTCTTCGCGCCAGTCGTCGAGCTCTGCTTTTGCAGAAGAATCGAGTCTGAGGTCACGGATTTGCACAAGGGGTATGCGGGTATGGATGGTTTGTCCATCGCGGTCGACCGTAAGGAGTATGCTGTTTTGATTGAGTAGGCCCACGAGTTGTATGTAGGAGAAGACGAGCTCGCCATCCACCCAGAGGATCCGGTCTCCTTTTTCAATGCCGCTCTTAGACATTGGAGATCCTTCTTCGAACTTATCGAAGATGAGGTATCTAGCGGGGGTGATTTGGCTGCCAATCTGGCGAGCTTTGTCGAGGCCGTCGAGGTTTTTGGCTTGGTCAAACGTGTACGTGAATGGGCTTCGCTTGCCCGACCAGTAATCGATCTCATAGCCGTTTATGATGAGGTTTTGATTGTCGAGTACGGATGAGGAGATGAAATCGTTAAAGCTTTTAAAGGGGCGGCCGTTGAGCTCATCGATCGAATCCCCTGCTCGGATTTCTTGCTTGTAGAGGTTGGAGTCCTTATCGACCCAGCCTATGTGGTGGGTAAACTCGGCAAAGGGCTTATCACGTCCACCAGAGATCCAAATCAAACTAAAGGCAAAGAAGGCAAAGACGATGTTGACGATAGGACCCATGGCGGCAACTTTGATGCGCGACCAGGGCTTTTTACCAAAGAAACCATCTTCGATCTGGTAGGGCTCAATGGGGCCTTGCTTTTCCATGCCGGCCATCTTGACGTAGCCCCCAAATGGGAGCCAGCAGATCTTCCACTTCACGCCATCTCTTTCCCATTCGACGATTGGTTTTCCGAAGCCAATGGCAAAGGCTTCTACCTTGATCCCTTCCCTACGCGCCATGAAATAATGGCCCAGTTCATGGATGAAAATTAAAAAGCCCATCCCGAGAAGAGCTAGTAGAATGTAAATAATGTTAATGAGCATCAGATCAATTATGCCGAAATTTTTCTAAAAGTCAAATTTCTTACCACAAGCGATACAAGAAAAAATGCACCTATAAACGTAACAACAAGACCTGCAGTGGAAAGGGGCAGGCTGTAAACGGTGAGGAGATGGCGGGCGGTCGCAATAGCAAGGAGGGATGAGGTAATGCCGATAGCGCATGAGAGGAGAAGTAGCTTCTTCAGGTCGGAGGTGAAGAGGCGGGCAATCAGGGGCGGTCCTACGAGGAGGGCGAGGAAGAGGATCACACCTACAGCGCGGAAGGCGCTGATAGCGGTGGCACTTGCAAGGAGCATCAAGAGATGATTGAAAAGGGCGGGGCGAAAATTTAAGGAAGCTGCCAGCCCCTCGTCAAAACAGACGAGCTTCCACTCTTTGAAAAAGAGGGCGAGGATGCAGCCATTGACCGCAGCGACTCCAAAGGACACCTTAAGATCACTGGCGTGGAGGGCATCGGCGTTGCCCATGAGAATTTCTAGGCCGATATGAGCGTTGCGCGTGTAGAGAGTGACTAAGAGGAGGCCGAGGGCAAAGAGGCTGGTGAAGACAAGCCCTATACTGGCATCTTCTTGGAGCTTGACGACCTTGTGGAGAAGCTGAGTGAGGAGGGTCGTGATCACTCCAGTGATGAGGGCGGCGACAATGAGAACTTGAAAGGTCAGAGGTCCTAATCCTTCTGCATGAGAGAAGAGGAGGTAAGCGCCGACGATCCCAAGCAAAATGGTGTGGGATAGGGAATTGGCGAGCATGGTCATCCTCTTGAGCACAAGGAGAGTTCCGACAAGGGAGGAGGCGATTGCAATGAGGCTGAGCACAAAGAATTGGATCTCATCGGGGGCGAGACTGTGCCAGGTGAATAGCCGCGAGAAGAAGAGGGCGAAGAAGGAGAAAAAATCGGCGTTATGGAATGGGCTGCTCATGGGGATCCGTGGTTGGGTTGTCGAGTAGGGCCTGGAGTTGGACTTCAATTTCCGGAGTGAGGATGTGTTCCATCTCTTCGGCACTATGATGGACGCGATCGCTTTCCTGGCCCATGTGGACGAGGTAAACCTCCCAAAGTCTGTGGAGGCGAACAAGTTTTTCTGCTTGGGCATGCCCCTCAGGCGTGAGCTCCCCTCCCCTCACCCAACCTTTAGCGCGCATCCGCCAAAGGAGATAGGGATTGGAGGGGATCGGCCAGCTCTTGTAGAGGGCTTTTAGAATGTTTTCTTGTTTGCAGCGGAGTTGGAAGTGGGTGATCCGAATCAGCTTAGGGAGAAATCCTCTCTCGGGTGCAAAAAAGAGGCTAAAGAGGCAAATGACTGTGGCTACAAGGGCGATCATGGGGCCTGTGGGCAAAGCCATGGGAAGCCAAACGACAAAGGCATTCCCTAAGAAACCTGACACGAGACCAAGCGCCCCAGAGAGGATAAGAAAGCTAGAAAACTTCGTTGTCCACTGGCGGGCAGCAGCGGGGGGTGCGATGAGCATCGAGGACATCAAAACAACCCCGACACTGCGCATTCCAATGACGATGGCAACCATCAAAAGAAGATAGAGGACTCCGTAGGTGGCCTTTGCGGGAAGGCCCACTGCTTTGGCAAATTCTGGATCGAAGTGGAGGATCTCAAGAAATCGAAAAAGGGCCACAATGCTGAGTATGCAAATAAGGGCCAAGGTACCATAGACTAGGATATGTCCATCCAGCATCGTTGCTGCCTGGCCAAGTAAAAAAACTTGGATCTTTTGCAGCCACAGAGCGTGGCTGACTTGCAACCCACTTGCGATGCAAACTCCAATTCCAAAGAATACTGAGAGGACAAAGCAAAGAGCCGCATCACTGGCGATCTTAAGCCTCTTTTCCATCTGGTGGATGCATAAGAGTCCCAAGAGTCCAGAGAGAAATGCTCCAAGCAAAATGGACCCTTGCGAGAGGAGCATAGCCCCCAAAACAACTCCAGGGTAGGCCGCATGGGAGAGAGCCTCCCCAACAAGGGAGCGTTTTTGCAAAAAGGCAAGACAACCAATGAGCCCAGAGGTGAGCCCCATCAACATACAGCCGATGGTTGGAGCGCGAAGGATCGGATCGGTGAAGAATTCTAACATCACTCTCCGGTTGTTTTGCTGCGGGTCAACTTTTTAGTTTCTGTGAGGAGGTAGGCGGCACTGCCATAGGCTTTTTTCAAGTTTTCTTCAGTAAAGACTTCTGCGACAGGACCGCAATCGATGAGACAGCTATTGAGTAAGATCACCCAGTCAAAGTGGTTTTTCACTGTTGTCAGATCATGATGGACGATCACAAGGGTTTTCCCCTCTTCTTTGAGCTGAAGAAAGATCTCCATTAGCGTTTTTTCTGTAGCCATATCAACACCGGCAAAAGGCTCATCCATCAAAAGGAGATCGGCGTCTTGCAAAAGGGCTCTTGCCAAAAAGACTCGCTGTTGCTGGCCACCAGAGAGTTCACTGATCTGTCTTTTAGCAAATGCAAGCATCCCGACGCGATCAAGAGCTTCTTCTGCCAGTTTTCGATCTTGTTTGCGAATCCATTTAAGGGGGCCCCTTTTTCCATACAGCCCCATCAGAACAACATCGAGAACATGAATGGGAAAGTTCCAGTCCACAGATGTTCGTTGCGGCACGTAGGCCACCTTTTTCTGAACCTGCTTGTAGGGCTTGCCGAAGAAGCTGCAATTTCCCGAAATGGGTCGAAGAAGACCGATAAAGGTTTTGAGCAAGGTGCTTTTCCCCGCTCCATTGGGGCCAATCAGCCCTACAATGAGCCCGGTGGGAATGGAAAAATCGACCTCCCAAAGGACAGGGGCTTTATCGTAATGGACCGAAAGCTTTTGTACGCATACAGCGGTCATTGGCTCCACTCGCTCTTTAGCGTTTCTACATTGTGCCGAATCATATCAAGATAGTTTCCAGTACCCATTGCATCGCCGTAAAGGGGCTTATCAGAAAAGCGCACTTTGTGCGAGCAACAAGAGATCACTTTTTTCAGCGCATCTTGATTCATGTTAGATTCGGGAAATACCACACCGATTTCGTTTTCACAGAGATGCTTTGCCACCCGCTTAATATCTTGCGTGCTGAGCTGTCCTTCGGGAGCGAGCCCTTCAGGAGCCACACATCTAGCTTCCCACCCTTCCCCTTGTGAGAGGTAGGCTCTTGCAAAGTAATGAAAAGCATCGTGACTCGTCACAAGAAACCTCTTGCTATCTGGCACCTCGCGCATCACTTCTTGCAAACGCAAGTGCTCGGAAAGCATTTGAGCATACAAAAGCGCGCCATTGTTTTTATAAAAAGTGGCGCTACCTGGATCTTCTTTGGATAGAGCTTGGACAATCGCATCAACCCCTTCTGCCCAAAGAGAAATATCCATCCAAACGTGGGGATCTATTTCTCTCGATACACGCAAAATTTTCTCAGGTACCTTTTTTTGGATCTCATCCCCAATATAGACTACATGCGAGTGCTTAGCGAGATGGTTGCGCACACTTGCCCCATGCTCGAGATTTAGCCCGTTGCCGATGATCAATTGGGCAAAGGCCATTTTCTCATCGTCACCTTTCACAAGCTCGTAACTATGTGGATCGATCTCTCCAACGATGAGAGCATGGGCGTCGACTTTGTCTTGGCCTATACGCTCGACAAGATCTTGGATCATCCCTGTTGTACACAGCACCTTAGTTTTGCCAGTATCGGCAAACCAGCTAGCTGTGTCCTTTTTAGGACCGCACCCAAGCAGACAAAGGAAAAGAGAAAAAAAGAGGATCACATTACGCATAATCAAACTAAATTTTTAAGGAGGGTGAAGGGATAGATCCCCTGGCTGCACCCACTCGAAAACTTGAATCTAATAGCATACCTTCCCACGGGGGAAAACTCAAGAAGAGAGACCGACGGATCGCTCTTTTTTCCCCTCTCGCATGCTGCGCACCGACACTGCTTTTGAATCTGATGTAAAGAAAGAGTATGCCAGGTTCTGTCAAATTGAATTTCTATGTTCTGAGGATCGAGCTCTCGCACCTCGATAACTTCATTCGATAGTTTTTTTTCTAAGTCTAGGATCGTAATAAGTGTTTCTTTAAACGCTTTGGCACTACTTGCATCTGAGCGAAGAGCTACTCCCTTATCTCCTGACTCCGAAACTTCTGGGTCAAGGGGGATCTCTCCCAAAATAGGAATGGAAAATTCTGTGGAGAGGATTTTTGCCCCACCTTGTCCAAAAGGAAAAACTTTTTTGCCCTCTTGCTCAAAAAAGCTCATATTTTCCAACACACCAAGAACCGGTATCTCCATTTTCTGAAAAAGTTGTATAGCTTTACTCACATCGAGTGTGGCTACCACCTGGGGCGTTGTCACCATAATAGCAGCAGATATTTGGGCCTTCTGCATCAAAGTGAGCTGGATATCTCCTGTGCCCGGAGGAAAATCGATCAGAAGGTAGTCGAGCTCGCCCCATTCGACAATGGTCAAAAACTGCTCAATAATCTGGTTGGCAATGGGAGCTCTTACAATTGATGCTTTTTTCTTAAAATGGGCCACAGATACAAAAGGGATACCAAGGGCAAGCCCTGGAAGGAGTTTTTCGGGATCTTCCAAATCTTCTATTGGCTCCATTCCCTCAGGAAGCATCTGCTCTAAAGAAGGACCATAGATATCCGCGTCGAGAAGGCCAACCTTATAGCCCTGCTCTTTTAGAGCTAAGGCCAATTGCACTGAAACCGTGGACTTGCCCACGCCCCCTTTTCCTGCAGCGATCGCCCAGATCTGGCCAATTCTGCTTTTCTTTTTAGGTTCTTGAAGAACTTTTAATCCAGTCATATTACTAGCTAAAGTAGCCATCTGGCGCAATAGTTGCAAGATTTTTTAAAAAATTGTCTTGTGAAAAAAACTCCGCTTAGAATATCCTTCAACTAATTGTATTTGCAATCATTGTTTTTATACCATTTTCGAAAAGGAAGGTTAAATTATGACAGTAGACCAGAAAGGAAAAAGCTTAAAAGAAGTTCAAGACATTATTTCTAAAGCTATTACAAAAGTTAAAGGGACAAAAGAGAATGACCTTTGTAAGTATCTACCCATGGATTCGGGTGGATATATGCACCACTTTACTCTACGTAAAATGAAGCACAAAGATCCAAGCCAGCTTGGAACTCTTATTGAAAAATTCATTATTAAAGCAGATCGTCCAAGAGCCGTCGCTCCAAAACGCAGAGCTCCTAGAGGATCTCGCAAACGCCGCGACAACCTAGCTTTCTCTCGCACACAACTAGAGAGAATGCTCCAAATTGCTCGCCTTGCTGGTGACAAAGAAATGATTTCTGTTCTTAGCCCAAGAAAATCTTTACCTGCCGTGAAGAGAGAACTCATTTCATCTATCCGCCACAACCGTGTAGAGCAAGAACTCTGGAATAGCTACCTCGACTGCATCAATGCGGGCGAACTAGCTACAAGCGATAAGTAAAAATTTAACTCGCAAATCGTTATGGCCCCCTTATTAGGGGGCTTTTTTGCTTGTTTGAATATGGAAAATCTCTTATAATTCCACATGGAATTTTGAGAAAGTTTAACTGAACGATTAAAGGAAAAAATATGTCACAAACCGCAACAAAAGAATTTGGGAAATTGCGCTCGATGCTATGGCCCGTGCATGGATATGAGCTAAAAAAGCTGATCCCCATGCTCCTTCTGATGTTTTTCATCAATTTTAACTACACCATTTTGCGCGATACAAAAGACGCGCTTGTCGTTACAGCCCCAGGCTCTGGCGCTGAAGCAATCCCGTTCCTAAAAGTTTGGGGTGTGCTTCCGATTGCGATCCTCTTTATGCTCGGCTATGCAAAGCTCAGCAACGTCCTTTCTAAGCCAAAGCTTTTCTACACGACAATCGCTTCCTTTTTAGCGTTCTTTGCCCTGTTTAAGCTCGTCCTCTATCCAGCAAGCGGCTTCCTACATCCACATGCTCTTGCAGATAAACTACAAGCTACCCTACCAGACGGATTTAGCGGACTAATCGCAATTTTCCGCAACTGGACCTTTAGCTTGTTCTACATCATGTCCGAACTTTGGGGATCGATGGCCTTGTCTCTACTATTTTGGGGATTTGCCAACGACACCACACGTGTCTCAGAGTCTAAGCGTTTCTACGCTATGTTCGGGATCGGCGCTAACCTTGCTATGCTCCCTTCTGGAGAGCTCATCAAGTACTTTGCAAAAGTTGGAAGTAGTGTAGCTCCAGGCGTAGATGGCTTTGGACTTACTCTTAACTACCTCACACTCCTTGTATTGGCTTCAGGTGCTGCTGTAATGGGCGTCTACTGGTGGATCAATAAAAATGTTCTTACCGACCCACGCTTCTATGATGCTGGTGATGTCAAAAAGAAAAAGGAAAAGCCAAAAATGCCTCTTAAAGAGAGTTTTGCCTTCCTATTGAAATCCAAATATCTACTCGCTCTTGCCGTCCTCGTGATTGGTTATGGCGTTTGTATCCAGCTCGTTGAAGTGACCTGGAAAAACCAAGTAAAACTCCAGTACCCAAATGGAACCGACTACGTTGGCTTCATGGGTATGTTCTCGCAGATCACCTCCGTCCTTACCATCTTTATGATGCTCTTCGTCGGTGGTAACGTCATCCGTAAATTCGGCTGGAAAACGGGAGCTCTTTTGACTCCTGTCGTCCTCCTTATTACTGGTGTAGCCTTCTTCGCCTTCGTTATCTTCAGAGACAACCTAGGTGGCATGATCGCAACCCTTGGTACAACACCGCTTATGCTGGCTGTTGTCTTCGGTACTGCGCAGAACATTGCGAGTAAATCAACCAAGTACTCCCTCTTCGATCCGACCAAAGAGATGGCATACATCCCTCTTGACCAAGAATCCAAGGTCAAAGGAAAAGCCGCGATCGACGTCGTGGGAGCACGCTTTGGAAAAGCAGGTGGTGCCCTCATCAACCAGGGCCTCATGGTAGCAACAGGCGGTATCGCCTTCATCGCACCATACGTAGCGGGAATCATGCTTCTCGTTCTCGGTGCCTGGATTGTCGCCGCTCGCTCACTCGGAAAGCAGTTTACAACGCTTTCTGCACAGCGCGAAGAAGAGGCAAAGGCAGAAGCTGCTCAAGCAGCTGCGGAAGCTCCTGCAGAAGCAGAGCCTGCCAACTCTCCACAGCCCACTTCATAAGCGAAACACCATTCGCTTGCGAAAAAGACCGGCCCTTGGCCGGTCTTTTTTTTTATGTGTCGATAACGTAAGCTCTTTCCTAAAAATGAATTCGAATAGGGTGAATCTGATTCTTAGTTTGATGCGCGCGTTATGGGGTGAAGTATCCTCAGCCTTGCGCTGCGCTTCGATTAAAGAGGAACTTGGAAAAATTAAATTGTTTTTCTATTACGACGGAAAAATCTCTGAAGAAGATCATGAAAGTGCAGAATGTGTTGCCACTGAAGTCATCGCTGGCTTTCCAGACCACCAACTTGAAACGCATGTCGAAAGACTCGATAGCTCACAGCAACTTCCTCTTGATGAGATAGGACAACTTGTCTATTTAAGACGAGAAAACAAGTGTTGAACCTACTCAGCCTTTAAGACATCCATAAAAGCGGATTGAGGGATATTCACTTTACCGATCTCTTTCATTTTTTTCTTCCCTTTCTTCTGCTTCTCCCAGAGTTTGCGCTTACGGGAGATATCGCCACCGTAGCACTTGGCCGTGACGTTTTTAGAAAGGGCGCCGATGGTTTCGCGGGCGATGATTTTGCCGCCGATCGCTGCTTGGATCGGGACTTTGAACTGCTGTTTGGGGATCACTTCGGTCAGTTTTTTACAAAGTGCGCGGCCCTTAGTTTCGGCTTTCGAGCGGTGGACAAGGCAGGAAAAGGCGTCGACGGGTTCTTCGTTGACGCGGATCTCGAGTTTGACGATGTCGGCAAGCTCGTACTTGTCGAACTCGTAATCGAACGAGCCATAGCCACGGGTGACCGATTTGAGTTTGTCGTTGAAGTCGGTGATGATCTCGTTGAGAGGGAATCGGTAGGTTAAGAGGAGTCTAGATGCGTCCATGGTCTCAGTGTTGATCTGCTCGCCTCTTTTTTCCATTGCAAGGGCCATGATGGGTCCGAGGAATTCTGAGGGAGCCATGAGGTGGCACTTGACCCAGGGCTCTTCGACGTATTCGATGTGGGCGGGATCGGGGTATTGGGCGACGTTATCGATTTTGAGCTCTTCTGAGGAAGAGAGGGTGAATTTATAGACGACGCTTGGCGCTGTGGTGATGATGTCGAGGTCGAACTCACGTTGGAGTCTTTCGAAGATGATCTCGAGGTGGAGCAGACCTAGGAATCCGCAGCGGAAACCAAAACCTAGGGCTAAGCTACTTTCTTGCTCGACGTAGAGAGCCGAGTCGTTGAGCTGGAGTTTGGATAGGGCTTCACGGAGGGCTTCGAAATCTGAGGTGTCAACGGGATAGATCCCGGCAAACACGACGGGTGAGACGAGGCGAAATCCTGGCAGGGGTTCTTTAGCGGGCTCTTTTTTAAGGGTGATTGTCTCACCAATTTTGACGTCGGAAGGTTTTTTGATGTTACCTACGATATAGCCTACTTCGCCAGCGCGCAGTTTTTCAACCGATTTTTCGCTTGGGGAGAAGATGCCGACGTCGAGGATCTCAAAAGTTTTGTCAGACGCCATGAAGTAGGCCATATTTTTCTTGGTGATCTCCCCACTCATGACGCGTATGTAGACCATCACGCCTCGATAGGGATCGTAGTGAGAGTCAAAAACAAGGGCTCTTAGGATATCGTCTTCTGGCTCTTCTGGTGGCGGTACTTCGTGGAGTATCCTCTCAAGAATTTCTTTGATTCCTTTGCCTGATTTTGCGGAGGCTAGGACTGCATTGGAGGTGTCTAGGCCGATGATGTCTTCGATCTGTTGCTTCACCCCTTCGGTGTCTGCAGCAGGCAGGTCAATCTTGTTGAGGATGGGGACGATCTCTAAGCCTCGCTCTACGGCTAGGTGGACGTTGGCCAGTGTTTGAGCTTGGACGCCTTGAGCAGCATCCACAACAAGTAGAGCTCCTTCGCAGGCTGCAAGAGAGCGAGATACTTCGTAAGAGAAGTCGACGTGTCCTGGTGTATCGATAAAATTGATTTGATAGGTAATGCCATCTTCTGCCTCATACCACATAGTGACGGGGTGAGCTTTGATAGTAATACCCCGCTCTCTTTCAAGGTCCATGTCATCAAGGACTTGCTCCACCATTTCGCGTGAGGAAAGAGTTTTGGTCAGCTCGATGAGCCGGTCGGCGATGGTCGATTTCCCATGGTCGATGTGGGCGATGATTGAAAAATTTCTTATTCGTTTTCGGTCGTATTTTGCCATAATTCCTCTAGGATATCCTATATGAGTGGTAGTTGGCAAGAAAAGGTGCGTGTCTAATTTTCAAAGTTCTGCTATAATTCCAGCCATGGAAATTCAAGCAGTAGCTGCTTTGCCCTCAATTTCGAGCCACAAGCCCAAGCCGTTGTTTTCAAAAACTACTTTAAAAACGCATGCGCTTGTTGTTCTAAGCTATGTTTTGATTGGGATTGGAATTGCCTTGGCTTGCGCTTCGGTCTACATGGCAACGGTAATGCACCCAATGCTTGCCATCGCAACACCCGCTGCTCCTATCGCTATGGGTATTCTACTCAAACCTGGCGAATCCTATGGCGGAATATTTTCTACTTCAAGGGCTCCTGTCTATATCAAGGGGCAACCGCTTGGATTTCACAACCAAGACGGATCTACTTGCTGGATGAATTCGGCTTTAGCTGTTCTGTTCAATTGCTCTACTGGCAAAGAATTGATGGGAAACCTTTCTGCAACAAATTTTTCCCTTTTCCCTCTAAGAAGTGCTTTTAGAAATTACAGAACTGAGCTGACAGAAGAGGGCGGACGTCCAACTAGCTCTGTCAGCAGCGCAAGCATCCGCTCCTGGTTCAATCGTTTATTGAAGGATAGTGGCTCTCAAGAAGATCCTGATCGCCTCTTTGATACAGTTTTCGGCAAAGCGGGCTATAGCTTACCTCTCATTGAGCAAACATCAGATGGGAAAACAAGACCCAGCGGTGGGTATTACATACCCCTTCTGCCTGAGCGGGGTAAAAAAACTCCATTTTCTAGTCTTTTGGATGCCTTTTTTAATGAGTCCCCAAAAAAATGGTTTTCTCAAGCACCAACTGGCTTCATGACTGTCGCCTATCGAGGTGATGAAACAGGAAAAGCAAAGGATGCCATCGATTTCCCTATGAGTTTTGAATTTTCTAAAGAACAGTGCAGGGAAGGCAATAGAAGCTACTCTCCAGACGCCTTCATCTTGCATCATGGCTCTGGCACAGGAAGTGGCCACTACACAGCCTATATCCACCGAAATGGATACTGGTGGCATGTTAATGACCACAATGTGACCCAGGTTTCTGATCGAGAAGCAGCAAGCAAGATCCAGTCCGCCTATATTGTCCACTACGCCCAGGGGTAGGGGCTATTGCAATTTCCAGTGGTAGGTGAGTTCAACAGAATTCTTATTTTCACCCACTAGCGTTATGGTACTATCCCCTTCGGTATATCCAATTACTGCTGGCTGGTGCATGAGTATCAGCTGGCCATTCTGAGGCATTTCCAGTTCTTCATAGATAACTTCATCAACTGATTTCGATACAAAGAGGATTTTTTCTCCAGGAGCAAAGCCCGAAGCTCGAAAACAATACATCCCTAGAGTTTCTTCACATTTGAGTAGTTCTATTCTCTCACCATAAGTCCCTTCAGCCTCGAGTTTAAGGGGTGCACCCATGCATATTTGCGATATAGATAGGCAAAAAAACAATAATTTCTTCATTTATTCACTCCTTATTAGGTAAGGTAATTCATGCATTAAACGTTCCCAATAAGTATTTTCTGATTCAATTAATTTAGGATCTATTCCGCTTGGTGGATAACAGAAAGCCCAAAAGCAATACCCTCTATTTTCTTTTACGAAAAAGAATTGATGAACTTGCCCCTCAGAGCATTCCCATTTTCTAAACCCTATTGGAAGCTCTCCGTTAATTACTGAAAAAGTTTTTTCTTCTAAGGTTATGCGGAATGAGGGATCTTCTTCCTTCCAATTCTGACAAAAATTTTCCATGTATTCTGTGAGCAAAATATATGGAGCCTCAATAAAGTAATCTTCTGTAAACAAAAGAATTCTATGCGGATGAAGTTTATGACGATAATATTTTGTTGATTCAGCAGCTTTCTCCGTGAAATAGCTAAAATCAGGGATTTGTATTTGCATATCTACTTCCGGTAGGTTGATAGTCTCAAAATGACCGGTTTCGGCTCTTATTTGAACTGGTCTTCCGTGAGCAGAAAAAAACGGCAGAAGAAAGAAAAAGGCTTTAATAATTGTCTTCATTTATTCTCCCTGAATCTTTATACCAAGTCATGAAATCATCCTTATTACTTCTCAATTCATTTTCAACGGCATATATTGATTCACAAAAAAAGAACGCATGTTCTTTACGGATAGAATTCCATTTTTCTCGAGGAATGGTATTTGGAGTATCGTAAAATGCTAACATACCACTATTAAAAAGCCATTCTGGTGAAGAGGCTACTTCCATTTTCTCATCAAAAAAAGGGAATAAAACTCTTTTCTTTAAATCGATTTCGACCAGCAATGACTTTTCAATGTTTTCGATGTAAAATGCCTCAATTTCTGCATTAGTATATCTTTCGAGCAAGATCTGAACCAAATATGATTCATGAAGATTCACACATTCATGAATAGCATCTAAAACACTTTTGTCTGAAGTACACTTAGAATCAACTTCCATTCTATAGTTAGCTGCCCTTAGCCAAGGCAACACCTTTTCCACATAGCTTTCTAAGCTAGGATTCTGAAGAAAGTAAGCTTTAGTCAATTCTAGTACCAATATAGGATGGCCCTCATCAACTTTTTTTTCTAGCCATCTGATTCTTGTGCCCAAATCAGGTTCTGTCCACACATGATTGAGCACATCGATATAATTTTGATCTTTTAGAAGACGGTCTATCTGTCTTCTGTTTGTGAGTCCATTAAAAGTTCTACCTAACAAAGAAACGAAGGATTGATCCCATCCTTTCTGCGCATACACAAGGGCATTTTTCGGATGGATTTTATATATTCGAGGATCGAAGGAAATGCTTTCTGAGTCAGCTTGCAATGAGGAAAAAAGAGTAGCTAGGAAAAGCCACAGCAGATGTTTTTTCATAATGTATTCACACTCACTTCGATGAGGAGGAGCTTGGCCTTTTTAAGGGTTTGCAGCTCGAGGGTGTCAAGCTGAGTGATTTGTGCAGAATCACCCGCTTTTAAGATTTTATCGCCAAGTTCCACTTCTCCACCGATGAGGAAGATGTAGACGCCATGCGCTTTGCTTCTGATTTTGTGCTGGATGGTTTGGTTTGCATCAAATGTGCCGAGGAAGAACGAGGCGTCTTGGTGAATGGTAAGAGCTTCTGATCTGGGTCTTTCTGATACTATCTGCGTAAGGGTATTGTCTTCGAGGGCAATGTTTTTTTGTTCGTAACTTGGCTCGAGATTCCGCTCTTTTGGATAGACCCAAATTTGGAGGAAACGGGCAGGATCTTCTTTCGATCCATTGTATTCGGAGTGCTCGATACCGCTGCCGGCTGTCATCCGCTGGATATCGCCAGGCTCTAGGGTCCCTTCGTTTCCTTTGCTGTCTTTATGCTCGAGTTTGCCATCTAGAACTATGGTGATGATCTCCATGTTTTGGTGGGTGTGGGTCCCAAACCCTTTACCCGGCTGGACGATGTCGTCGTTAAAGACGCGGAGTGTTCCGAAATTGAGTCTTTTAAGGTTGTGGTAGGAGCCGAAGCTGTATGTATGCTTTGAGAGGAGCCATTCGGTTTCTGTGCATCCTCTCTCTTCGGAATTGATCACATCAACTTGCATTGTTGTGTAGCTCATATAAACCTCTATACGTTGTAGGAGGAGGAGGTGATGTCGCCCCCAGTTCCGGTCCAATTGGTATGGAAAAACTTCCCTCTTGGCTGGTCAACTCTTTCGTAGGTATGTGCGCCAAAAAAGTCTCTTTGCGCTTGCAAGAGGTTTGCTGGGAGGCGCTCGGTGCGGTAGCCATCGAAGAAGGCAAGGGCTGTGCTAAAGCAGGGAACGGGTATTCCACTTTCTACGGCTGTTGCCACAACGCGCCTCCATGAGCTTTCTGCATTTGTCACTTCTTGTTTGAAGAAGTCGTCGAAAAGAAGGTTTTCGAGTTTGGGGTCTTTGTCGTAGGCTTTCTTGATATCGTTTAGGAATCTAGAGCGGATGATGCACCCTGCACGCCACATGAGGGCAATCGATCCGTAGTTGAGCTCCCAGTCAAACTCTTTGGCTGCCGATCGCATCAGCATAAATCCTTGGGCATAGCTGATGATCTTAGAAGCATAGAGCGCATTTCGGACGTCTTCGATGAATTGTTTTTTGTCGCCTGTGAAGGTGATTTTTGGAGCGACATAGACTTTAGAGGCGCTTGTCCGCTCTTCTTTTAAAGAGGAGAGGCATCTGGCAAAAACAGCTTCGCCAATAAGTGTTACGGGCAAGCCAATGTCTAAAGCACTGATCCCGGTCCACTTTCCGGTCCCCTTTTGGCCGGCAACGTCGAGAATTTTATCGATGGTGGGTGTCCCATCACTCTCTTTATGACCGAGTATACTGCTTGTAATTTCGATGAGATAGCTATGGAGCTGTCCTTTGTTCCACTCGGCAAAGATCTCTTGAATCTCGGTGTAGTTTAGCCCAAGCACGCTTGTGAGTAGATGGAAGGCTTCACAGATGAGCTGCATGTCGCCATATTCGATTCCGTTGTGGACCATTTTTACATAGTGTCCAGCGCCGCCATTACCTACCCAATCACAACAGGGAAGGCCGTCTTCTTCGGCCTTTGCGCTGATCCCTTGCAAAATTTCTTTCACTTCAGGCCACGCGTCTGGATTTCCACCAGGCATAATCGAAGGACCGTGCCGGGCTCCTTCTTCGCCGCCAGAAACTCCAGCCCCCATATAGAGTATCCCTTTTTCTTTAAGGGCCTCAACGCGTCTTTCGGTATCTGGATAATGGCTATTGCCCCCATCGATGATGATGTCCCCTTTTTCTAAAAAGGGTAGGCATTCTTCGATGAGCATATCGACCGGTTTTCCGGCTTTAACCATCAACATCACCTTGCGCGGGCGTTTGAGGGTTTTGAAAAACTCTTCTAGAGAGTGGGTGCCCACTACTTTGGTATTTTTGGCAGGGCCTGCTAGAAAATCATCGACCTTCGAAACTGTTCTATTGAAGACAGCCACTTTCCAGCCATGGTCGTTGATGTTGAGGACCAGGTTTTGTCCCATTACGGCCAGGCCAATAAGGCCAAAATCTGCTTCTTGCTCTGCCATTTACTTTTCTCCTTACTGAGTATATCTTTCTACCCCAAGGGCGATTCCTTTCGCCAGCTTTTCGAGGTAGGTTTGTGTTGCTATCTGCGCCCGCTCTTCTGCGTTTGTGATGAAGCCTGCTTCGACGAGTATCCCGGGCATGGTGGTCTCGCGTATCACTTGAAAGTTGCCCTGCTTTACTCCACGCGTGTTCGCTCCGGTCTGGCGCACCATTTGGTTAAGCACTGCAGTTGCTAGCTGTTTCGAACTCTCTCTGCGTTTTTGAGCTGCTTTCCCATAATAATACACTTCTATCCCTTTTGCTGCCGGGCTTGCTGCTGAATTATAATGAATACTGACAAAAAGGGAAGTGGGTCTTCGATTTGCCAAGGTCACTCGTGTCCCCAAGGGGAGATAGATATCCCTTGCCCTTGTCAAAACAACGCGAAAACCAAGGTCTTCAAGATGTCTTTTAGTTATATAAGCTGTACGAAGGGTCAGAATCTTTTCTTCCAGCGTCCGTACTTTTGCCCCTTGATCTTTGCCTCCATGACCTGGATCCAAAACGATCACTGGCTTTTCCTTAGCAAAAGCCAGCAGAGGAAAGATAAGGAGGAGACAGATTAATTTTCGCAAGATGCCTCACAAAGATCTTTTGCAATATTGGCATCATCAAATGGGTGGACCGTGTGGGCAAATATTTGCTTTTTCTCATGCCCTTTTCCGGCGATTAGAACGATATCACCTGGCTTTTTTTGTGTAAGAGCAAAGCGGATGGCATCAAATCGGTCAAGATGGATATGAACAGGGCCTATACATCCTTGGAGGATTTCATCGATAATTTTCTGTGGATCTTCACTTCGTGGGTTGTCGCTTGTAATTACGGTGAGATCAGAAAAGCTTGTGGCCACCTTTCCCATTTTAGGACGCTTTTCGAAGTCTCGATCTCCCCCGCAGCCAAAGACGGTGATGAGCCTCCCTCCAGTCAATTTCCTCAAAGTCGTCAGGACGTTTTTTAAAGCATCTTCAGTATGAGCATAATCGACAAAAACACCTTCTGCTACTTTTTGTAGGCGTCCGGGAGTGGATTTAAAATTTTTGAGTGCTTGAATACAGCTTTTGATCGAGAGTCCATAGCAAATGCCTGCAGAAAGGGCAGCTAGATAATTGTATACGTTGAATGTACCGATGAGCTGGGATTCAGCTTTATACTCTACCCCTTGATAGACCAAGGTAAATTGAGTTTTCTTTTCGGAAAGTTTGATGTTTGTGGCTCTTAAATCTGCTTCATTTTCAATGCCGTAGGAGAAGATTTTTGCTTTTGTTTGAAAAGGGTTTTCATCGGCATTTAAGATAGCCCACTTATCGGAAGATAAATGAGAAAACAACTTTGCTTTAGCCGCCCTGTAGGACTCCATATCTTTATGGTAGTCGAGGTGCTCTGCTGAGAGGTTGGTAAAGATCGCAATGTCGAAATCCACTTCTGCAACTCGATTTTGATCGAGCCCATGCGAAGAGACCTCGAGTATTGCGGCCTGGCTTTTCTCGATCACCATGTCACGGAGGAGTTTTTGGGTGGAGAGTACATCTAGTGTCGTCATCGAGTTGGGAAACCTATGATTACCGATGATCCATTCAACTGTACCGATCAGGCCAGCTGAGACACCTGTCTTATCAAAGAGGTGTTTGATTAAATACCCAACTGTGGTCTTTCCATTGGTGCCTGTTACGCCGATGACTTTCAGCTGCTCAGAAGGATTTTGGTAATAACGGGCAGCGAGTTTGGCTTCAATTACTGAAATATTGGGGTGGATCAGCTGCGTTACGTTGAGGAAGGGATCGTACATATCGGTGAGAATGGCACTAGCCCCTGCTGCGACCGCGTCGGGGATGAACTGGGCTCCGTCATGGATGGTCCCCTTCTTTGCAATGAAGAGGTTGTTTGGGGCTACACTTTTTGAATGGGCGGTAATACCAGTGATCTCAATTTCTTTCGATCCCTTCACCTCTAGCCCTTCAATCTGCTGTATTAAATGTCTTAGCCTCATTTTTAGTTCCAAGTATTATAAAGATTACTTAGGGCTTTGACCTCTCCTTGCCAATCTGCTTTTGCAGGATCACTTCGGGGGTCACCGACAGGATAGCCGTATGGATCGTCTGGTTCAACCCCTAAATATTCTAAGGTTCGTTTGCCGATTCTCTGAAAGGCTGGCGCTGCGCATTTCCCTCCATATTGGTTCCCCCCTACCCCGGGGATATATTTGAAGGCCGGCTCATCGATCACGATAGATAGAACAAAACGAGGGTTTACCGCTGGTGCAAAACCAAGAAACGAAGAAATATGGTCTTTTTTAGAATAGGCCCCATCGATGATTTTCTCTGAGGTGGATGTTTTGCCAGCTTCGGTGAATCCGTGGATATCTGCGTTGGTCGCAGAGCCTCCAGGTTTTGTCACATATTTCATAGCACACACAACCTGCCGCACAATTTCAGGATCCACTAGCTGAATTTTCTTCTTCTTTTCAAAAGTGTTATCCAAAAGGACTTGCTCGGTGCCGTCGAAAAGCCTGCGAGAGATTTTACGCACCAAGGTGGGCTGCACGTCGTAGCCTCCATTTGCTAAAATGGCATAAGCTTTGAGCATCTGAAAGCTATTGGCTAAAATATTGTGTCCCATCGCCAGTGAATAAGGGGTTGGCTTAGACCATTCAAGAGTTCCATTGGGGTGTAGTTTTCCAGGTCGTGGTAGGAGTCCAGGACTCTCGCCTGGCAGTTCCAACCCTGTTTTCTTGCCGAATCCAAAGACGTTTTGTAGAGCTGCACGGTACCAATTGTCCCCTAGCTCTTCGATCACCCGTTGGATCACTTTCGACATATAAACATTCGAAGTTTTTTGGATCGCCATGTACATGTTCATAAATTGATGGTTGCGCACATCACGGATGGGTTTCGTCCTGCCAGGAAACACCGTTGGAGATACAGGCATTTTATCCAGCGGATCGAAAATGGGCTCTCTGCCCTGCTTTTTTAGTTCTGCATTGGCCATAAGTCCAATGGCCATTGTGATGGGCTTCATTGATGAGCCCGGTTCGAAAGGATCGGTAAGAGCTTTTACCTGTGTCTCTTCTAGAAGATTTTCGTCGTTAAAGTAGCTGCGATACTCTTCCGGATTGAAAAAAGGGTATTGAGCCAGTGCCAGCACTTCTCCTGAGTAAGGATCCATCATAATTGCCCAGCCCCTTTTAGCTTCTGCCTTGATCACCTGCTTTTCGATCTCCTCTTCCACAATCGTCTGCAAACAGTGGTTGATCGTCAGATGGATATCCGCCCCATCTAATGGCTCTTCAATCACTGTTCCTACATCCATTGAATGTCTTGGGGAGCGATAAAAAAAACGCTTTCCCGTGCGCCCTTGCAGATACTCATTGAAGACATGCTCTAACCCGCCGGTGGGGATGCACTGGCCACTAGATTCGTCTCTTAGTTCCCTTACAGTATGCAAAACCGTGCCGAGCATTTTCCCAAAAGGATAACAACGCTTGTAGTCCTTCTCAAAAAAAATCGCGTTGCGCGGCAGCTTCTTCTCTCTAGCAAATCCCCTAAACCACGCAGTGATCTCTTCTTTTTTCTCACCTGAGACCCACATTGCAATCTTCCGGCTGCGCGAGGCTACTTCAAACTGAGCGCGTATAAAAGCTTTTTGCTCATTATCTTCGACTTCTAAAAATTCGTGCAGCGTATTTGCGATGGTTTCCCGCTCCCCTTTAGGAATACTCTTGGGATCGATGAACACATGAAATTTGGGAACATCAATGACGAGCGCTTGCTCAGGAGTAGGATGAGCTGTTTTGATCGAGGTATTGGAATAGAATACGCCACGGCGAAAGGGCTCTTTCACCACAACAGTGTGCTGGGCTCTTGCCTCCTTCTCCCACCTTTGATGCTGCACAATCTGAATTCGAAAAAATTGTGTGATCAATAGGGAAAAAAGAAGCAGTAAGAACAGCGCAACGCCAATGAGTCGTTTATGGGTTTCCACCTGCTGCAAACGTAATTGTGGGTTGTCTTCTCAGCTCTTTAGTTACTCTGCCCTCTTTAGGCATCACATCTTGCTGCTGCAATGTGAGCACATCATTGCTGATTGGATATTTCAAATGAGAATAAGCACTTTCACTAGCAAGTCGCATCAAATTCTCGGGGTTTTCAAACCGCTCAATCTCGTACTTGTAGTGGGTATTTTCCTCTTGAATGCGGCGGACCTCACTCATCAAAGAAGGGATGCGGATACGCAACTCTGTGATCTCGTTTTGCATATCGAGATAGGAGTAGAGGCAAAAGCCCAAACACAGAATACAGACAAAAATCCGCCAAAACATTAATGCACCATTTTCTCGGCAAAGCGGAGTTTAGCACTCCGAGCCCGTGGGTTAGCTCGCACCTCGTCATCAGAGGCTTCGAGCGGTTTTTTATTCAACAATTTCAAAGTCGGCTTCTGCACATACTCTTTATATTTATTCTGCGCAGGCACAGTCGCTCCGGCCTTGAAAATCGATTTTGCGATTCGATCTTCTAAACGATGGAAACTCATCACTCCAATACGCCCGCCAAAACTCAAAACCTCAAGGGCTTTTGGAAGAGCATTTTGGATCGACTCGAGCTCCCGATTTACACAAATTCTAAGGCCTTGAAAAATCAACGTGGCCGGGTGCAATTTCTTCTTAAATCCTCTGCCGAGCTTTCCAGCCAGCAAATCGGCTAATTGCTTCGTAGTTTCAATGGGGCCCTTCGCGCGTGCTTCCACAATAATTTGCGCCGCACGTCTCCATCTCGTCTCCTCACCAAATTCTCGAAAAACCTCACCAAGTTCCTCTTCAGACCACTCGTTGACAATTTCGCTTGCAGTGAGTTCTTCACTCGGATCCATACGCATATCTAGGGGGCCTTCCTTGCTAAAACTAAATCCTTTTTCTCTTTGGTCGAGTTGCATAGATGACACTCCTAGGTCAAAAAAAAACCGTCTACTGATTCCCCTTTTACATGCCGATCTAAATCAGCAAAATCGCCGTGTATCAGTTCTAACTTATCCTTCCAAGGCTCTAAGTGAGCCCGCGCAATTTCAAGAGCCTCTGGATCCTTGTCACACCCTATGTAGCGTTCAATTTCTGGGTGCGCCTCTAAAATTGCTCTAGCATGTCCCCCTGCGCCCAGGGTTCCTTCGAAAAAAACTTTGATCTGCAGCCCTTCAAATCCTTTCAGAACTTCTTCGATCATGATCGGAGTATGAGGTCTAGAGGACGGGGATTTCTTCATGAGCTCCTTCTTCCTCTAAGAGGGCAAAAGCCTCTTCTGTCATTTCTGCTAAGCCTGAACTTGGCCCTTTATCTCCTAAAAGATCGAGAAGCTGCATCGCATATTTTTCTTGTGGCCAGATCTCAATCTTATTCAAGACCCCGGCAATCACAATTTCGCTTTCAATGCCCACTGCCTTCTTTAGCATGGGTGGCATCACAACGCGCCCGATCTTATCGCAAGAAAGTTGGTGCAAAGTGGAAAAGAAGAGCGTGAAAAATTTCTGGTACTTGCCCACATGCTGTTTGGCCTGGAATTTCGCCACAATTTTTTCGATATCGCTTTTTCGATAGATCGCAAGACATCCCCCGAGACCAAGGCCCATGCTAAACTCCAAAACACCGTTTTCCACCAAGCCAAAACGCATGGCTTGCGGTAGAACAAAACGGTTCTTGGCGTCGAGCTTAGTCTCCTGTGATCCACTAAAAAAGAACGTCATTTAAGTATTTTTCCCACCTTTTCCCACACTTTAACAACGAGATCCAAACAGCGCAATCATTTTTACGAAAGCCGCTAAAATTTCCACCGTTTTGCTCGTTTCAAACCCTTAATTTCAAAGAGGATCCGTAAGTTTACATAAAAGTGGAAATTGGTGGGAGTAAAAAAGTTCCTTGATAAATTCTTCGACCCACATTAAACAAAGGTTATGGTACGCACAGTCGATGATCTAGGCGTTGACGCCTCCAATGATTACGCAGCAAGAAAGAAAATTTCGGAAGAGACCGAAATACAGTTCAAAGAAGCGCGTAGTATTCCAGCGCAGACACGCGTGGCTACCACGGCGCCCTCTTACACATCCGAATTCGATGCCCTATTTGACCTTGGCGAGCAAAAAGCCCTGTGGGCAAGCTTCCTCGCTCCCCCCAAATACCACGCCTATCGCCGGCGCATCTTCGCAGAGCAACTCATCCCAGATCTGGGCAGCCCCGACCTGCAAGAGACGCAGCTCCAGCGCCTTGAGGCCATGACCGGAGATGAAAAGGAAAAAAAAGTCATCGAAAACCTACTGAAAAGCCTCCATCTCTTCGACCAGATCCTCATTGACATCAATTCTAGAAGGACCCAATATCAGAAGGGTTGAACCTATCTACAGGAACACATGACCGACGTAAATTGGCTAGAGGTCCTCGACTGGGGATCCGACGAATTAGAAGACCTGCGCTTTGTGGGGTATTCCTATCTCAAGCAAGGGAAATATGAGATTGCTCTCACCTTTTTTGAGGCCCTTGCCGTGCTAGGGCCCGGCAACGCCTACGATTTGCAAACGCTCGGCGCCCTTCACTTGCAGCTGAACAACAACCTCCAAGCCCTCAACTTCATTGAACGATCCCTCAAGCTTGAGCCCGATCACCTTCCCACCAAGCTCAACAGAGCCAAAGCCCTCCTAGCCCTTGGCTATAAGCGCCAAGGCGTTCGCGAGGCCGAAGAGCTCTCCAAAGCCGAAGACACCGAGATCGCAGACAAAGCCTCTGCCCTTCTCATGGCTTACAACTAATAATTTTACCTTGATTTTTTCTAAAAAATCGCGTAAAATATAAAGATGAAAATTGAGTTTTATGGCCAAAACTGCCCAAAAGATTTTGGTGAAAAAACAAGCGACCTCTTGCTAAAACCATTCAGAATATCGTGTGGAAGATTTGTAGAGATCGATAGAAAAACTGATTCCGCTCAAGAAGCGTTGGTTCATAAAATCTACCAACTCGTTGTATTTGGCGTTTTTCTCATAGCCCTTCCTATTTCCCTCCTTTCTACTATATCGGGTTTGGCTGTATCCAAATGCTCCCACTCATACTCAGAAAAATACAAATGGTACCAGGCAAACGAATATACAAAACCAAAACGCCGCTTCCCTCCTGCCACTGGCAAATGTACTATAGGGCCAGATGGAAAATTTATCTCAATCTACGGAAATCCGGATCTTGTTAAAGAAGAAGACATTTTAACAGTTCACCCTGTCAAATACTTGACTAACCCCTTTGACAAGACGTGTAAAAATGTATCTTCTATAAAAGAACAGGTTGAGCAAGCACTTGGAATCACAAAATCTGGAGAACATGTTCTCTTGCAACAAGCGACTCGTTCTTGTGTTCCTACCTGTATAGCAATGCTGATCTTGGACCGAGGAGGCAGTCCGAATTATGAAGCCATCGAAAACACTGATTTAGCGAACGATTCTCAAGCTTTTGACTGGATAAGTGAAGCTGGATACAAACCGATGCTAACCAAGCTCAACAAAGAAAAAATCACCCAACATCTAGCCGCTCTCATAAAAGAACATGGATCAGGAAAACTGGGAATTGACCACCCTGATGCTGGCTTTCATGCGGTAGTTCTCGATGCAATTTCGCTAGAGGATCAGACTGCGCAAATTCGCGATCCCTATCATGGTTGGAAAATCACCATCACCCTTGATACACTATTGAAAATGAATCCAGAAGATTTTATTCAGATCAAGTGGAGCCCACTCCCTACTTTTGTCAATAAAATGCACTACATTTTAGGCAAATGCTGGAATGAGCTGCAGAAAATCTATTCAGGCAATCAATCTACGGAACTACTTTTAAAAAGAAATTTATAAGAACAGAAACAGACTAGGACAATTGCTAAAAAAGCAAATGCAAATGGACGAGCCGTTGTAGACTCTAAGAAACTAGACAAGGCCGTCAATATTCCAGTGCATGAGATAATCAGAATACCAACTAAAGCGCTAGCAACTCCTTTGCCTCTACCTCCTGAGTCAATCACCCGGCTCATAATATTCGAGTTAATCAACCCCGTTAAAAACAGAAGCGCCATCACGGGCAAAAGGAAACTGTAGAGATTCACAGGAAATAGATAGGCCAGTACAACTTGGAGAAACACCACCACCACGATCGCTGACATTCCGAAAGCAATCATCTTCTCTGGGGGCTTGTACTGCATTAAAAAGCGGTTGGTCAACATCCCTGAAAAGGCAATCACTCCCAGCAAAAAAGCGATATTTCCATAGCTAATCGGCGAGTGTCCTAAAATCTCTTGGATGAAGAATGGCCCGACAACATTAAAAATAATCATGAGCGAATAGAGCATCCCAATACACAACGCCCCTCCGAGAAAGACCCTCTTTTTTAAAAGACTCGCATAGCGATCAAAAACCAATTTCGGATGAAATTTGGTCAAATCAAAATGCGTTTCCGGCAGCAACCAAGTTACACACACAAGGAGGATCAATCCAAAAGCAGTAAGGAAATAGAAGTTAGACGTCCACCCAAAATAGAATACTAAATAGCCTCCTACCATCGGAGCAATGATCGGCCCCAACCGGTAGCTCATCGCATAATAGCTCATCGCCTTAGCGAGCTGTTTGCCAGTGAAGACATCTCCCAAGATTGATCGACAAAGCATACCCACTGCAGATACCCCCATCCCTTGAAGCATGCGCAGTACAAGCAAAAAGTAAATATTTGGCGAAAAGACACATGCCAGACTCATCAAGCAATAAAAACCGATGCCAAAAATCAAAGGCCTCCTCCTTCCAAGAGCATCAGAGAGAGGGCCTAGAAATAACATGCCAAGTACGTAGCCAAAGAAGTAAGTTGCAATAGAAAGCTGCACAAGCTGCTGCGAGGTCTTTAAAGCTTTTGCAATTGCTGGAAAAGAAGGCGCATACAGATCAATCCCAAACCCCAAGATAAGGGTCATAAAAACAATTAGGGAAATAATCCTCTTAGCCTTGTTATTTTCTTCAGCCATTCCCCTCTTTCTATCAAGAGAAGATTAATCTGCCAATGATTTCTTTTTACCCAAACAAAGCTATCATATCTCGTTTTGCAACTGAAAAAATCCTACTATACCCAAAAAGATTCAAGAGTTTTAGTGTGGGCGAGGAGGCTCCTCAAATTTTTTAGCAACGAAAAGCAGCCGTGTTCATAGACACGGCGCGATGAGTTGATGGAATATTTGAGAAAAAGCCGACAATGTTCAGAGCCAACTTTTGAATTGGTTTGGGTATAGACCAATCTGCTAAACTTTTTGCAACAGCTACTCCCGCTTCCCCAATGGGATAGAGAATATTTTGAACGATGTTCAATATCTGTAAAAATTTTTTCTCTCATACATAGCATCACGAATCATGATCACCGGGATACTCAAAAGATAAAGTGGTGCTAAAGTGAGAAAGAGAGTCGACTCAATCGCCACTTTTTCCCAAAAGGAATGGCGATGGTCCACTCTTTGCAGAACACGTACCCTTGCCTGCAGATCTTGATTCGATCTTTCTAACATACGCTTTTCCCCTTGCAGCCTTCTGCATTTTGCCGCATTCCACTGCAAATCCACAGAGCTCACCGCATCTTCCATACCAAGTATCCTCCGAAAAACACTCAAAACCGCCGAGGCGATGCCCGTGAGATAATCTCCTACTTGATCTATCCAAGTGGGTTGTACATATTCATATTCTGTTACAGTTGGTGTAGCCATATTTGACTCCTTTGTTTAAAATTAAAAAAAGGTTGTAATAGAGACGACCAGGGTATTCTTATCGCTTTTTATACTATGCTTCTTAAGAGGAAACCTGCCAGTAGCTCTTAAGAGGTCCCGTCTCTATTCCAACCGATTTTATTATCTTCATTGAACGACGTTCAATGCTATTAAAAAAAATGCTAAATAAGTTTGTAAATCCCTCTTAAACAATGGTCTACATAAGACTGTACAAACTCGTCTGAATGATTTGTCGCTTTCCGGTTCAAAACAATTGAGCTCACCCCGTGAATCGCAAACCAAAAATAACTAATCAGTGCTTCTGCCTTTTCTTTTGAAATCTCATAGGTCTTTTCTAAAAACTCTTCAGCCTTTTGAAAGTGCTCATTAACCACTTCTCGATACCACACTGGCTGCTCCCCTTCTGGTGCATATTCAAAAAGAGCTTTGAAGCTATGCGTGTTCTCTTTTGCAAATGCAATATATTCCCAACCGATCTTGGGTAAAATGTCCTCCAAGGGGACTTCCGCACTTTTTAGTGTCTCAAACAGTCGTTTGAACAACTTTTTAAACGTGTGCACATTCAGATGAAAATGGATCTCATCAAATGTCTCAAACACGTTGTATAAAGTACCCACAGCACATCCACATGATTTGGCAAGATCCCGCATCCGGATAGCGCCTACTCCCTCACTGACAAGTGTCTTGTGAGATTGGTCGAGGATGGTCTGTTTAAGGTCTTTTGTCATCGCTTTCCTGAACACCGTTCAAATTTTCCACAAATATACTAATTTCCGATTTTTTCACGCAACAAAAAGTTTTTTCGCTATGATCCGCTCATATGCGCATCTTACTTGTCCTCCTTCCCCTCACCTCCCTTGCTGCCTATGATTGCTGCTGTGAAGATCCCTGCATGGATTGGGAGTTTTCGATCAGCCCCGTTGTCTGGCAAGTGCACGAAGAAGGACTCGACTATGCAAAAGGGAAAAAAGTAGACCAAGACTGGGCCTGGGGTGTCCGCTTAAACCTTGCCTACGACACCTGCTATAGCGGGATACTCGAACTTGATTGGACCTACTACCGGACGACCGAAAAAAGCACCTGTAAGAATGCGATTCCCACCTGGTCCAACCACATCACCTCTTTTGACCGGATGCGCGCGGACACCAAACTTCTTCTTAACCTCTTAGACCTTCGCTTGGGAGCCGAGTTTTTCCCCAACTGCTACCTCACATTCCACCCCTTTATCGCTCTCTCCACCGTTTGGCTCGACCAAGATTTTATCATTCATGGTCAAAACGAAACGATTCCTCTACACCAAGTGAAAATGCGCAACGATTTTTGGGGCATCGGCCCTAAAATAGGGCTAAAAACTGAATGGTTACTTGGCTGTGGCTTTAGCTTTTTTGGCAATGCCGATGCGACTCTTTTCTACGGTGACTTCTCCGTCAGGCAAAAAGCCACCTCAGCTCCTCTTATCAAAGACAACTTTTGGCTCTCTCGAGCTTATCTCGATTTTATTTTGGGAATTCAGTGGGAATGGATCTTCTGCTCAAATGATTATTCCATTGGCTTTGCCGCCGGCTGGGAAAACCTCTTTTTCTTTGGCCAAAACCAGCTAAGACTCGGTGGCCACCCAATAAAAGGAGATCTCACCCTCCAAGGTCTTACCCTCACTGGCAGTTTTGGGTTTTAGCGTACCATGCTTTTGCTTTTGCTAATTTCGTGAATGCCTCTTCGCGACTATTTAACTTATCGGGGTGTAAGAGAATCGACATCTTGCGGAAAATCTTTTTCACGGCATCACATCCAGTGAAGTGCCAATTTTTATCAAAACATTGGAACACGCTATCTGGTTCATCTTCTATAACACATTGCTCAATAGAGGGAGGCCAAATAAGGCGATATAGGGTTTTATATTGGATGCGACCAAATCTTAAAAGTTTTGGATACACAGCAAGAAGAAAGAGTATGCCCTAAAATGCTAAGACACCCCTACTGATAGCAGCGGGGCTCACACCTTTGGGTATGATCGGCTTTTTGGTCCAAGAGGGCTCTACATATTGGATCTTATATTGCTTTAGTAAACCTATACGCTTTGAAGGGCTGGCATCCCCTAAAATCCGCTCATGAAAGAATCGAGTAAAAGCAGAGCTGTTTTCTGCTTTCACATGTTCCATTGCATTTAGGAGAACTTCTGCTGCTTCTATGTCTTTTGTCGCATCTATAAGCATTCGATCTTTTAGTAGCGTCTCTGAAGTATTTCTGCGAATAGATGCAATTTTCAACCCCCAGTAGCCCAGCCAAAGGATCCCAAGAAAAGATGAAAACATTGTTGCTATGCCTGCAGCTGCAGCGCTAAGAACAAATCCCTTTAAAGTGGGGAGATTGCGGTTTTGCATCTGGTCAAATAGAGAATACCCATGTGTAACAGGATTTGGAGATCTCGTGAGATCGATCACTCGCTGAGCAATTAGGGTATCCCGTACTCTTGGGAGAAGATCCTTGCGGGACCATAAAAACATCAATTTGGCGTAGACCTCTCTCTATTTCTGGTGGAGAATGGCTCCAACTGGAATTGCAGGCATCGTATCGAATTTTATTCGTTGGGAAGGACATCATCACTGGTAAATTTTACGTGAAATTTCGTTTTCGGACAAGGCCACTAGAAAAGAGCTTGCGCGGATTTCAGAGCTGAGGTAATACTGGCCTAACCAAAAGACATCAAGTGTCTTTTGTGGAAAGATTGTTGATAACATTGGGAAGGGAATGCTGACAAAAACACCAAAGCAGAGTTGGGAAGAATTTACGCAATTTATGCAGGACTGTTGCACTGCAACAGAATACCAAAATTGGATTGCTCCAATCAAAGTGAGCGCAAATGCTAAAGAGGAGCTCATCCTTGAGGTCCCCAATATTTTTGTGCAGGAATATCTGCTCGAAAATTTCCAAAAGCAGCTTGAAAATTTCCTTCCTCTAAATAGCAAAGGCAAGCTCGCCTTATCTTTTGAGATCTCTGCTCCAACCCAAAAGAAGGCAGCTCCCGCACAAAAGCTCTCCACTCCAGAGCCAAACAAGTCTTCTCTCAATACGAGCTATACGTTTGAGCACTTCATCGAAGGCCCTTCGAATCAGTTTGTGAAGTCGGCCGCTTTTGGTATTGGGATGCGCCCCGGTAAATCTTACAATCCCCTCTTCATCCACGGTGGTGTGGGCCTTGGCAAAACTCACCTTTTGCATGCCATCGGCCACTATGTTCAGCAGCACCACAAACGGATGAAGGTCCATTGCATCACAACCGAGCAGTTCATCAACGATTTGGTTGGCCACTTACGCAGCAAGTCGATGGACAAGATGAAGCGGTTCTACCGCTCGCTTGATGTCCTCCTTGTTGATGATATCCAGTTTTTGGAAAACCGCCTCAATTTTGAGGAAGAGTTTTGCAACATGTTTGAAGCGCTCATCAATCAAAGTAAGCAGATTGTGATCACTTGTGATAAGCCTCCTGGCCAGCTCAAGCTCTCTGAGCGGATGATTGCCCGCATGGAGTGGGGACTTGTTGCCAACGTCGGCGTTCCCGATCTTGAAACGCGCGTGGCAATCATCCAACACAAGGCCGAGCAAAAAGGGATCAAGATCTCCCACCGCGTTGCCTTCTTTATCGCCGAGAGGATTTTCAATAACGTACGGCAACTAGAAGGGGCCTTAAACAGGCTAACGGCATACAGCCGGATGATGGGCCTGGATGTCACAGAAGAGATCGTTGAGAGCACGATGAGCGAGCTTTTTCAAAAAGCGCCGCACAAGCGGGTGTCGGTCGATAACATCTTAAAAAGTGTAGCCGTGATGTTTGGCGTTCGGGTCAGTGATATCTGCGGCAGCTCGCGCGCAAAAAATGTCGCCTTCCCTCGCCAAGTCGCGATGTATCTGGCTAAAGAGATGATCAACGATTCGCTGATCAAGCTAGCCGCTTCATTTGGGGGCAAAACGCACTCGACACTCTTGCATGCTTGGAAAAAGATTTCCAATCAGCTCGGCTCCGATGAGATGCTTCGTCGCCAAATCCAAATGGCCCGCCGCAACCTAGAAAACTAACCCTCTTATGATCAAACGGTTATGAGACCTTGACAAGAAACTCCAAAACGTTATAACATCGTAATAACTTTAGGAGACACTGATCAATTCGGATTTTTCAGATCCGGAAGGATTTCGAGGGAAAAATCAACGCTGGAGTGACAAGCTGACTATTGATAGTCAGCGGTTTACGAAAAGTCGATTTTGGCCCGAAAGACGACGGAGATGGAACGACCGAATTAATCAGTGTCTCCTTAACTCAAGGAGGGACCCCTATGATTAAGTCGCTAACTAAAGTAGGCAATAGCAAAGCCCTAGTCATTGAGAAATCAATTTTATTGGCAGCTGGGTTAAATGAAGATGCGAAATTTCAGATCACAATCAATCCGAATGGTGGGATTGTAATCCAATCTGTCGATATTTCTGACAATGATGAGCAACATAAAAAGAATGTCAAAAAAGTTATCAAGAGACATTCTAAAATGATCAAAAGATTGGCTGATCAATGACCCGCTTTTTGAAAATACAGGATGTCATAGAAATACACGATTGCCTTGTTCAGGATTTTAGCGGTAGATTGGGGATCCGGGACTTTGGTTTGCTATCCTCAGCAATAGAAATGCCCAAGGCGCAAATGGCTGGAGCATTTTTACACGAGTCTGTTTTTGATCAAGCGTCTGCCTATTTATTTCATCTTTGCCAAAATCACCCTTTTATTGATGGAAATAAACGAACAGCTGCGATCAGCTCTCTTGTTTTTTTGGAGGACAATAAAATCTTTCTCAATTTCGATGAGATACAATTCGAGAAGATGACAGTTGAAACAGCATCAGGAAAAATTTCTAAGCAAGAAATCGCCCATGCATTAAAAAAGTGGAAAATTTAACCGCTTGTAAGGAGGCCTTTTTGGACTTTGGTGAAGAAGTCGGTGTAGATCTCCTCGTCGAGGATTTGATGCACGTCGATCACGCGGCCTCGGTTGTCAAACACACGGAGTAGGTAGTTCACGCGCACTTTGGTCTTCCCACCTTTTTCTGTGATGTTGGTCGTGAGCTCGATAATGGATTGTTTCTTCCAGCGGGCCCTTCTTCCTGAAAATAGGTAGGCGAAAAATTTTGAGGAAAATTTTTCGATGTTGATGTCTTGTTCTGCGGTCAATAGTCCAATTTCAGTATTCGCATTTTTGATCATGTATCCGTCATCTTGGAGGGTGGAGATGATCTCTTTGGTAATGGTTTTGGCATCGCACCCGACAAAGGTATGGGTTTGCAATGCGCGCACACGCATCTGTGCGACATCTGGATCTACGCTGCGCGAGCAGCTCGTGAAGATTAGTAGTAATGCTAGTGCGAGGTAGCGCAAAAGGTTAGTCCAAATAGTTGCTCCGGCAAACCCTCTTTTAAGGCCCAGCCGGCAGAGCGGATTTCATCCCGCTCTATCATTTCAGTGTGAAGCAATAGTACTACTTTGTTGATAATGTTGCACTTTTTTTTTAGTGAAAATAGGGGACGGGGGGTGAGCTTCTTTTCTAGGGTGGCGATATAAGGAATGTTGACAAGGGAGGCTAGCTCTTTTGCAATTGGTGCAAATGGATTTGAAAAGTAACTGGGGAGTGTTGTGAGTAGATCAAATGGGGGAAAGTTTAGTCTTTCGAGCTGGATAAGGAGAAAGGAGGCTATCTCTTTTTCGCAGGGATTATTTAGGAGACTTTTACCGGGGCCAAAGGAATCAAAGCAGGCGCCGAGTTTTCGAAAGGGGCTCGCAACTTTTCTGCAGGGCTTGCAAGTGCCTTTAAGCTCGGAGATTTCCGCAAAGCATTTGACGCAGTGTCCTTCTGCGGGCAAGAGGGAAAAGGTTTCGCTGCACGCATTGCAAAAGGGTTCATTCTTCTCTAGCAATGCTTGGCAAGCCATACATGTGGGCGGGTAGAGGATATCCAGGAGGCTCATTTAATGGAGATCTGTGGATCTGCCCATGGCCCTCGCACACGCAAGAAAAGTGGAGCGGGTATCGATCGGACAACACGTTGCCGAACAAGGAGGTCGATGAAGAGATTCCCATCAAAATCGAGGTAGCCCATTACTCCACTTTTGGGAGGCAGAAACTCTGAACGGTTCCTGTCACTGATCATATTGTGGATCCCTCTTAAATAAATCCGTCCATTGAGCAAAGCAAAATCCATCTCTCCCGCTGTGGGAACAAAGAGATTTCCGTCGAGCCCTGTTTGCTGTAGGAATTGGAAAGGGAGATTTTTTGGAAGCGTCCTTGGTCCTTTTTTAGGTGTGTTCGTAAAGCGGAGGTTCCCCTCTCCAGAGATTGAGTGTGGCTCATCTATTTTACCACGCATATCTCTGATGGTGGCCGATTTTAATACGAGCGGAGAGTTTGGCGTGTCGGAGCCGGCCATTTTTTTCAGGAAGCTGGGTTGAAATCCACGGATCTCTACGAGGGGGAAGGAGAAAATCCATTGCCCAACATTGCCTTTCATCAGCGCCCCTTCTCCAATCCAAAGTTTACCCGCATCATCTGTGAGGTCTAGGTTTTCGATGGTGATTTGGCCCGGTTCGACCTCTACTTTTGCTTCCATTGAGCGGAGCTCATAACCACCGCATTGGAAGCTCTCCCCTTTGATTTTCCCTTTAAATCCCCAATCATAGAGCCTCTTAGCTGGAATGAAGACGCCATCGAACTTATATCCCGCTTTAGCGTCCCACATTTGGACAAAGTGGTTGAGTGGCAAATCAAAGAGCTCATCAAAGAGAGTGAAATCGATTTGGACGTTTCCTTTCAGCTGGTTTTTGTTGTTCTTTTTGAGATTGGCACAGAGGCGCCCTAAAGAGCCTTGGATACTATCCCATTGCAAGTTCCCCTCTTCTAAATGAGCAGAGAACTCTAACTTTTCTGCATCCCCAAGTGATAGTCTGCCTGCATCTTTATCCCAAACTAAATCTATATCGAGGTCTCCCCTGTGGCTTTTAAAACTACCGTTTAAAGTCAGAGTTTCCTTTTCCATCTCGAGATTGGCTTTTCCAAAAAGTCCTTTGCAAATATGAAAGTCCTGCAGCAGTGTGAGGAGGGCCTCTGTTTCAAAGATCCCCCTTAAAACTTCTTCTTCCACATCAAATTGCATTTGGCGGGCGCTGAGCTTGCCTGTGCTGAGTTTTTCAAGATGATCGATTTCTACCTGGCACCCTTCGCTTCCAAACTGAATGTCTGAAGCAACAAAACCCATGGCGGGAGAGAAGGCCCACTTTAAGGGTTTTTTCGCTTCCAGCTTGATGGCAATTGGATTATCTGTTTCCAGCTGATAACTCAATTCCCCAAAGATGCTCAGATCACTTTCATCACTTGGCAGCTGCACCTCAGCCACTCCAGAGCCGCATAGCAGGGCGGTTGGCGTCTGCAGTTTGAGGGATGAAAAGGCGGCCCCTTTGTCTTTAAGGGTGAAGGCACCGGCTCCTTGCACATTTTTAGTTTTGAGATCGGAAAAAGAGTATTGGTCTTTTTCCTTTTCTACTTTTACAGCAAAATTCTCACCTGCAAGCTCTAGGCAAGTTTTGTCTAAGAGAGGATCCCAAGAAAAGTTAGCTGGAATGCTTTCACCAAGGCCTGGCAACGAAAGGCTCCCTTTCCATGTGCCTACGAAGTCTCCTTTGATGTGCGCGATTTTAAGTTTGTCGTCAAAAAAGTGGAGATCGCAGGAAGAGCCGTTGAATTTTGGAAGGTAGATGTTGTAATTATGGCTGGAGGGCAAAACGAGATCAGCTCGCACTTCTTGAAAGTCGAAGGTGTCGTTATAGGAGAAGTAAAAATTTACGTTTTTCGCAAGATCGATCGAGTCAAAGCTTAAAGTTGCCTGAGCGATGTGTCCTGAGAATTTTTTTGGAGAGATCTGCAAGTCTCCCTCTACTTCACTGAAGTATAGGCCATACTTCCGATCATACCCTTGCACATTGTGTAGAGGAACGCTCCCCTCATACTGGCTTGCAACGGGATCGAAGAGGAATTTAATTCTACCAACAGTTTTTTCTTTTTCCCCAACTTTATCGGCTTTAAGATCCATGAGGGGATGTTTGATGAGAAAATCATCTACTTGCAGAGCACAATCAATCATTTTCCCATCGTAGGAAGCGATGAGGTCGATATCGCCATACATTTCAAAATCTTCAAAAGATTGTCGCAGAATGGGGCCGTAGAAATTGTGTGAAAGTTTTTCTGAGCGAGCCCATCCTTCGGTAATGTTGTCTATCGAACTGGGGAAGGGCTGCAAGCTTTTGAATCCAAATTGGAGAGATTCGCCATGGTTTTGAAATACAACGGAAGCAGAGGTTTCTGCCCCTTTTTCCATAAATTGGATCGTGGTATGTACTTGGGCTAGATCTTCAGGAGAATAATTGGTATAGGCTTCTCTTAACTCGGGAGAAATGAACCCAAAAAATTGGGGCGCTGGAAGTTCCATTTCAAAGTTGAGGTCTGAAAAAAGGCGTCCTTCCCCTTTTATTTTTGAGAGATAAAGGGGATCTTTACCTGAAGAAATGGCGACGTCGGTTCCAATGAAATCCTGCATCTCAAAATGGGAGAGATTACCTCCTTCGAAAAGGGCTACGAGTTTTCCTCCAAAACTTCCTCTTTGCACTTGCCATTCTTTTAGACGCGGCATGGATCTGCTGAAATAGCCCTTAAGCATTTCAACTTGCTGAGGAAGAAGACTGCTGGCTTCTACTTGAAAAACAAGCGAAGCGTCTTCTGGTCTACAAATAGAAAGGAAGGCGCTACACTCGGTCCCTTTCAAATCATTGAGTCCTAAATCAAATTCTAGCCAGTAGGCATGATCATCATGTACTGCGCCTTTCCCTTTCAGCTTCAGGATGAGCGGCTCTTCATGACCGGAAAGTTCACCAGTTACCATGAGGGAAGGGGTGTCTCTAGTATCTAGAGCAACATTTCCCTGCAATTTTGTAAGAGTGAATTGATCTTTGAAACGGACGCTACCGTTGTCTAAGTTGAGTGCGCACTGCATGCGCTTCCAGACTGGTAAATCAGGCTCTGCAACCCCTTCTGGATAGTTGAGCTCTCCTGAGAAATGGTCTAGCCTGATGGCAAGGTCTTCTTTTGGGTAGTGCAGTTGGAGGTTGTCTGCATTGACCCTGGTAGAAAGTTCTTCGATCTGCCCATTTTCCTCGAATATGATGTTTGCTTGCATCGCAATGTCGCCAGAGAGGACTTCGTAGCCGGCAAAGTACTGTGGCAGGGCAAAAGAAGCTAAGTGAATCAAGCGGCTAGCGGGAACTTCTTCAACAGCCAACTGAGAAATGAGCTCATCACCTCGGACATGAAATTTCATAACCAAAAAGGGGTGGTCCATGAGCCTAGGATCATGCGAGATAAATAGAGTCCCTATTTCGTGTTTTTTTTCCCCCGCTTTAAATTGGAAAAAGTATCGCTGATCATCGAGGGTAAGAATTCCGGTTTCTACATTGAGATTGAGTCCGTATTGTTTGATCGGAAGGAGCAAGTCATGCCAGTTATCTAATCCATTGCGATAAAGAGAAATTAGACGAGCAGGACTCTTAAAAATTTCGAGAAATTCAAATCCAAAGCTAGCATCTCCTACGGTCAGCTGCATCTGATCTGTAGAAAAACCAAGACCCTGGATCTGAACTTTTTCATCTTTCGCCTGAATTTCAGTATAAGAGATGTTTTTTCCAAGAGCGAACTTGGTCCCCAAAATCAGAAGATCATAGCGGAAAAAATAGGCGCCGCCACAAAAGGTTAAGAGGAAAAGAAAAAAAATAAGGAATTTGCGCTTCATCGTTTAAAGCCCTAAAAATTTATGAAATCAACGTTAAATATTGCTCTTGATCAAGCAAAGTGTCAAGTTCTGATCTGTCTTTGATCGCTATTTTAAAGAGCCAGCCCTCTTTTTCAGCAGAGTGATTTAAGAGACTGGGGTCTTCTTTAACTTTTTCGTTCACAACCGTTATGATCCCTGAAACTGGCGAGTAAATATCAGAGGCAGCCTTTGTCGATTCTAAGATCACCACTTCAACGCCCCCTTTTACTTCTTGTCCCACTTCAGGCAGTTGCACATAGACTACTTCCCCCAATTCTTTTTGGGCATATTCTGTAATTCCAACTACGACTGTCTCCCCTTCGAGGCGAGCCCATTCATGTGTATCTGAAAACTTCATTTTTTCCTCATTTGCAAACTCGCCCATTTGCTTGCGAGTGATTCGATAGAAAGATAATTCGATGAGAGAGCAAAGTGCATTGGATCTCTATCTACACCGCATATTCGATAGGCAAAGCCCAACCGGTCAAACTCCATTGGATCATACCCATGTAAACATTCTGTGGGAAGAAATATTTGTACAGAAAAGCTCGTGCGCCCAAATTCAGCCTTCACTCCAATCTGATCTCCATCTGCAAGCTCATGCTTGTCATCGCTGCGAAAGGTTGTCACTTCAATCGCTTGGATCTCATCCACTGGTTTAGGAAGAATAACAAAATGGTGACAAAATCGGGTGAGAAAACCGGTCGACTTTAAATCGCGCGTGTCGACAAAGAGCTCAATACTATCGCCCTTACCAATTTGGGGATAAAAACACTCCTCGAAAGGTTTTTCAAAATGCACTTCGCATACTAGCCCCTTTGCATGCCACCCAAGCAAAACTTTTGCAAAGGGATCTTCGTAAAGCAGCTCGGAAAAATTTGGAAGAGTATGCTTTTTTTTCAGAGCCCCTTTCCAATCACACGGGTGCAAATCACAAGTCACAGAGAAATAATCGATCGGCAAAGTAGGTGATATATGGTCTAGCGACTCTTGCACATTAGCCCCTTGTCAGAAGTTTGCGCATCAACTTTTGCTGGGCATCTGCCTTGAGGTGCTGTCTTGCTTGAGCTATCTCAGCCTCTGAAGCACTAGCTTGTTCTTTCGAGAGAAACTGATAAAAATGTCGATTTTCTATCTCGGAAAATTCTCCCACTTCTACGGCAATCGCCTCTTCAGTTCTTTCCTCTGTTCTTGCGCTTAAAGGCCAAAGGGCTTTTTCTTGAGCTGCTGCGAAGGCCTCCTCATCCTTTATTGCAAGGGCGCGCATCTCGCTTAAATATCTATCAAACCGGTGCTTAGGCTTGTCATCTAGGCTATCACCAGAAATACTCTTGATGAGATCGGCATACACCTTGGTCGCTACTTCTTCCTCGTCATCAAGCTGAAGCTCTTCATTTGCTGCCTCTAGCAATTTATCGAGCAGCCGATCAAGCGTTCCATCCTTGGCTGCATCAACATAGCTAAGTAGGTGCCAGCCAATCCCTATTTCATCGACCTTAATCTGATAGAATGTTTCGTTATCTACTGAGTAGTGATCCAAAGAAGCATCTTGACCTTCAAGTAATGCTAAAAAATGCTCACCGGAAAGAGGATACTCCCCTCCCTGAGTGCGTACTTTAAGGGTCTTCTTTTCTTTTTCTGCAAGCTGCAGCGCTTCATCGACCAACTCAGGCTGTGCGTCTACAAGCGCAAGCCTTGCAAATTTATCTACATTCAAACGGGTCATTTCAGTCAGATCATCAAGAGCCTGCATCCTTTCTTCTACAGATGAGGCCGGAACATCTGCAAGGACTGGAAATTCTTCTTTCAAGCGGACAAAGTTTCCTACTTCAGACTCCCATTGCCAAGTATCTTTTAAAGATATGCGCGCTGCTACCTCCTCTTTCGTAACTGAGGACATCTCCACTTTAAAAGGCTTGAATACAAGTTCTGGGTGCTCATTCATAATATCTGCAGCCTCTCGGGTCTTCGCCGGAAGGCCCAAGTAGTCACCTTCGCAGGCCAGCTCGACATAACGCTGGAACTTGATCATCTCCCGAAAACTGTGAAACTCCAGTTCACTTGGCAGATGAAAGCTCTTAATCTGGCAGAGAGGTTTTGCAAAATCCTTGAACTGCTCTAGTGCGAGACGGTCTAGTAAAACACTTTCTCCTACCTCGTTAAATAGCCTGCGAAAATGGAGAACTTCTCCCCACAGCGCTATCGCTTCCGCATCATTTAATCCCAAATACCTGACCTGATTCGTAAAAGCGTTCTGCGCCTGTTCATTCGTTGGGGTATTTTCCTGATCGAACATTTTCAAAGAGAGGTAGACATTGCGGAGCATATCGATATGTGCTTCATCTTTTTTCACGCTGTAGCCTTCTTCGCGGGCAATGCAAGCGGCATTGAGGATGAATTTTCCGACCTCTTCAACAAATTTAGCCCCAAACCAATCTTCAATGGATTGGAAACCAAAGAGCCCCACATTGGCATTTTGCAGACCGGGATCGGGGCGCACTTGCCCGCCTTGCATCTGTTGATAGTAGAGCATCTGCAGAAGCAGTGGCTGCGGGAATTCTGCTTGAGCGCAGTATAAAGAGAAAAGCAACGGGAGTTGCTCTTTAGAAAATTCCTCCGGGGCTTTTCTCACCTCTTCGAGTAAGTCATTGATCTGTGGAGCCATTTGGCTCCAAATGCCCTTCGCACTGATGTGCGGGGCAAATGGGTGGACATAGGGTGAAAAGTTCTTAGCCCGGCGCCACCGCTCGGCCAGCTCGCTCTCGAGCTTCTCAAAATTGTGCTCAGCCAAAATCTCACCAAGCCCAGTTAACAACATGTCCTTATGGACTATGCTATCATTGAGCAGGTTCGTAGCTCTGCCCCCTTCTTCAATTCCATTCTGCAAAAGACGTACTAACCCATAGAGCTTCTGCTCTTTCAGCACCGATCCATCTACGAGCTGACCGATTTCCCGATCTGGCGCCTTTTCACTTGGGCTAATCGCCGACGACGTCCCGAAGAAGGAAAAAGAGATCACGATGAAGAAAGTGACGATTACGAAGAAGATTTTCTGGTGCTTACGAAAAAATTGGAGCATAGCCTTAGATCCTATGGGTTTGTGAGCCAATCATACCCTCAATAGGGCCTTTCTGCCAATGGCCGATGGGGAAAATTCTCGATTTCAGCTCTTTGCCGAGCAAAAGCTTATGAACAAGTAAGATTTTTTTTGACCTCCCCCCGGCGCCAGGCTGGTATAATGAAGCCTATAGGGAGGTGCGTTTATGCATAAGAAATACCTAGAAGATTTTGATAAGCTCAGCAGAGATTGGGAAAAGCTGAAATTACAGCCTTCAAGAGAGGGGCTAGATATGGTTTTAGCCGATCTTGAAGAGATGGAATATGATCTTAAGAATATGGAGCTATAATCTATGGATTTTAAAAAACACGACAAAGAATTTGAGCAGTTAAAAAAATATTGGAAGGCTTTTTCCAAAAAAACCGATAAAAAGCACTGGGATAAGTTCTCTGAGGAATTGATCAAATTCCGCGACCATCTGCGCGATTTGGATCTCTAGTAGGATTTTGCGAAAATGACCCTTTGGGGACTGGGCTTGCCCGTAAATGGGCAGGTCCCAGGTTCTATTTCCATTGAATCGGGGATGCAACGGATGGTCACGCTGAGGTCTTTTTGGATCTGCTCTTCCACTTTTGGATCGCCACACCAATGGGTAAAAGCAAAGCCTCCATGAATTTCGGGCTTTTCCTTATTTTTGGGCGTGAAGAAAGCGTAGAATTTGTCTTTGTCATCGATTTTGACAATATTAGCATCGCGGTGAACTAGAGCTCTATCATAGATCCCCTTCTGAATCTCATCGAGGAGAGTGGTCATGTTTTGCACGCATTCGTCTTGGGGGATAAATTGTTTATCTTTGACCCCTTTGTCTCTGCGCATGAGACAAACTTTGTCTTCGGCTATGTCGCGTGGGCCAACCTCCAGGCGGACAGGAATCCCCTTTTTGATCCAATTCCAGGTTTTTTCTCCTCCGCGCATGTCTCTTTCGTCAATGATCACTTCGAGATTTTGGCCGTGGTAGGCTTGGCCTTTGAGCTTTTCTGCCAGTTTATGGCAGTAGGCAAGCACTTCTTCGCGCACTTCCTCTTTGTGGAGTACGGGAAGGATGACGATGTGCGCCGAAGCAATCCGCGGTGGCAAGATAAGGCCGTCGTCATCGCTGTGAGCCATTATCATCGCTCCGATTAAACGGGTAGTTACGCCCCATGAGGTTGTCCAACCAAATTCTTCTTCTCCAGAGGCTGACCGGAATCGAATATTAGAACTTTTGGAGAAATTTTGCCCTAGGAAATGCGATGTGCCTCCTTGCAGGGCTTTGCGATCTTGCATCATGGCTTCAATCGTATAGGTATGGGTAGCTCCGGGGAATCGCTCTGTTTCTGTTTTTTCTCCAGTAATGAAGGGGAGAGCCAGAACGTTGTGGCCAAAATCGCTGTAGATTTTGTGCATTTGTTTGACCATTGAAAGAGCTTCTTCTTTTGTGGCATGAACGGTATGCCCTTCTTGCCACAGAAATTCTGCAGTACGCAAGAATATACGGGGGCGCATTTCCCAACGAACGACATTGGCCCATTGATTAATTTTAAGAGGGAGATCCCGATAAGATGTGATCCACTTGGCAAAGGATTCGCCAATGATTGTTTCTGAGGTGGGTCGAACTACTAAAGGCTCTTCTAGGGGCCCAGCGGGAATGAGGTTCCCCTCTTTATCTTGCTCTAAGCGGTGGTGGGTAACAACAGCACACTCTTTGGCAAAGCCCTCGACATGCTTGGCTTCCTTTTCCAGGTAACTCAATGGGATAAAAAGGGGGAAATAGGCATTTTCTGCTCCCACTTCTTTGAATTTAGCATTGAGGTGCCACTGGATATTTTCCCACAGTTTCCATCCCCAGGGCTTTACAACCATACATCCCCGAACAGGAGCATTTTCTGCAAGCTCACTTGCTTTGACGACTTGTTGATACCACTCTGGGTAATTCTCTTCTCTTGTAGGACTAATGGCTGTTTTTGACATAGTTGTGTTCTTTGGTAAATTCAGATTGTAGAGCTTCTTTTATGGCGCTGCGCTCTAGTTGCAGCGGAAAGGTTTGTGCGCGCATGGCGTCCATTACTTTGGTATTGGGGAGGAGGACCGATTGGAGAAACTCTTCATCTGGCATTTTGAGGGCGATCGTTCCTTGGTGCAAGAATCCTTTTTTAGTTTTTCGTTGGGCTGCGCCGGCAATTTTTCTCCCATTAAAGACGACGTCATATTTTGTAGGCCGGGCCATACAAAACCTTTCACAGGAAACGTCTTGACTTTGTGCATCTTCCACAATCAGCTCTGGCTGGTTAGATATAAATGGGGAGACGGCAGCGAGGACGGCATTATTGACAAAGGCATAATTTTCTAGAGTATTTTCGGAAAAGTACTCGTGGCTTGCAGGAACAAGGAGCGAAAAGGCAAAATCCCAAATATGGAAGACAATGCCACCGCCTGTTGGGCGCTTGGCCAGGTGGAGTTTTCGGTTATTCACCTCTTCAAGATTTAAGAAATCGCTAGGATTGACAAAGTGTCCATAGGTGGCAGAGTCGCCTTCCCAGTCGTAGAAATGGAGAATAGGCTGGGTCTGCTGGTCTAGATTTTCGAGCAAATCATGATCGAGCTTCATATTTGCTTTTGCAGATTGAGTACCGGTATCTAAAATATTCCACTTCATGATCTGTGTTGGAAAAGATTGACTAGCTTTGTTCTTTTCCTTTTTGTTTTATTAATAATCCTATGGGGTCCCATCATAAGGGATTATTTTTTCACGGTCAACGACTTGCAATTTTTTTTCGCTAATTCCAAAAGTTTACTTGATAAAGTAAAGGCGATTTGCGAAAAATAGCCTATGTGGAAATAATAGAGTCGGAAAAGAGGTTCTCATATGATGTTTGATAAGTTCACCAATCGTGCAAAGCAGGTCATTAAACTGGCCAAAAAGGAAGCGCAGCGTCTAAATCACAACTATTTAGGGACCGAGCACGTCCTTCTTGGATTGCTAAAACTAGGCCAGGGCATTGCGGTCAATGTTTTGCGGAATCTCAACCTCGACTATGAGACGGTACGCGCTGAGGTAGAGCGTTTAGTGGGCTTTGGCCCCGAGATTCAAGTTTATGGTGATCCTGCTCTTACCGGCAAAGTAAAAAAAGTTTTTGAGTTTGCAAATGAAGAAGCAGCCGCTCTCAATCACAACTATGTTGGTACCGAACACCTTCTACTTGCTCTCTTGCGTCAAACTGATGGCGTTGCCGCTCAAGTTCTTGAAAACCTAAACGTCAACCTGAAAGACATACGAAAAGAGGTTCTAAAAGAGCTCGAAACATTCAATCTACAACTCCCTCCTATGGGAACATCCGGTTCTACAGGAGCTCCGGGCGCTAAACCTGGTGACAAAGGGGCTATGGGCGATAAACTCCCTGCTCTGCGGGCTTATGGCCATGATCTCACCGAACTCAGCAAAGAAGGCAAGCTCGACCCTGTTATTGGCCGTAGTGAAGAGGTGGAACGACTTATCTTGATCCTTTGCCGACGCCGCAAAAATAATCCTGTTCTCATCGGGGAAGCTGGAGTGGGTAAAACTGCTATTGTAGAGGGACTTGCGCAAGCGATTAATCGCGGTGAAGTACCAGACAACCTCATGAAGAAAAAGCTCATCGCGCTCGATCTAACTCTTATGATCGCGGGAACAAAATACCGCGGACAATTTGAAGAGCGGATCAAAGCTGTCATGGATGAGGTTAAGAAGCATGGCAACATCCTCCTTTTCATCGATGAGATGCACACAATTGTGGGCGCTGGAGCTGCAGAAGGTGCCATTGACGCTTCTAACATCTTAAAGCCAGCCCTTTCACGTGGTGAGATCCAAGTCATTGGAGCCACTACTGTAGACGAGTTCCGCAAACACATTGAAAAAGATGCCGCTTTAGAACGAAGATTCCAGAAGATTTTGGTCGCTCCCCCTTCTCTTGAAGACACCATTGCGATTCTTTCCGGACTCAAACCAAAATATGAAGAACACCATAAGTGTATTTATACAGACGATGCGATCAAAGGCGCTGTCCACCTCTCAGATCGTTACCTAATTGGCCGCTACCTTCCCGATAAGGCGATTGACCTCATCGATGAAGCCGGTGCAAAGGCCCGAGTAGCTTCGATGCTCCAACCTGAAGACATCACCAAGTACGAGCAGGAGATCGAAGAGGTTCGCGTAGCAAAAGAGACTGCTATTGGTAACCAAGAATATGAAAAAGCGGCAAAGCTGCGTGACAATGAGAAAAAGTTGCGCGCTGAATTGCAAAAAATCATCGAAGAGTGGGAAAACACCAAAGAGCAACAGAAGGTGATTGTTGACGAAGATGAAGTAGCCTTCATCGTTGGAAAACAAACAGGGATTCCTACAGCGCGTCTTACAGAAAATGAGACCCAAAAAGTGCTCAAAATGGAAGAGGATCTCCAGTCCAGAATCATTGGACAAGAAGAGGCGATCCACACGGTATGTCGTGCGATCCGTCGCAGCAGAGCTGACATTAAAGATCCCAACAGGCCTATTGGAGCGTTTCTATTCCTTGGACCAACAGGCGTTGGAAAAACGCTCGTTGCCAAAACACTTGCTACCCAAATGTTTGGTGGTGAAGATGCACTCATCCAGGTCGACATGTCCGAGTACATGGAGAAATTTGCCGTCAGCAGAATGACTGGCTCTCCACCGGGATACGTTGGGCATGAAGAAGGTGGGCAACTAACCGAACAAGTACGTCAGCGCCCCTATTGCGTAGTTCTCTTTGATGAAGTAGAAAAAGCTCACCCCGACGTGATGAATCTCCTTCTACAAATCCTAGAAGAAGGGCGCCTCACGGATGCCTTCGGAAGAAAAGTCGATTTCCGCAATGCCATCATCATCATGACCTCCAATCTTGGAGCTGATCTCATCCGCAAATCAAGCGAAGTGGGCTTTGGCGTTCAAGAAGGGATGATTGATTATGATACGATGCAATCAAAAATCGATGGTGCTGTGAAAAAAGGCTTTAAGCCCGAATTCATTAATAGGCTTGATGGCGTTGTTATCTTCAGGCCTCTAGAGAAACCACACCTACTAAAAGTAATCGACCTTGAGCTCAGCAAGGTGCAAGATCGCCTTGCCCGCAAAAACATCAATATCGAGCTCGATAACAAAGCTAAAGACTACCTTTGCAACAAAGGGTTCGACCCTGCGATGGGGGCAAGACCTCTTCGCCGAGTCATCGAGCATGAGCTCGAAGATCCTATCGCAGAGAAGATCCTCAAGAGCCCCGATAAGGGCGGCAACTGGCTTGTAACCATTGAAAATGACAAGTTTGTTTTCGTAGACCAAGAGCCCCCGAGCGATGCCAAGGATAATTTAGCTGCGGCAAAAGAAGAAAACGAATAGATATTGATTCGTTAAGGAGATACTGATTAATTGCTTTCTCAGAGATTTGAGCCAAACGGGTCGAAAAAGTTAATTTGGAGATCGTAATTAACTTCGAAAGTTAATGGAGATTGAAAATTAATTTTTCCGGCGCTTTTGACCGAAGATCTGAGGAATTGAATTAATCAGTATCTCCTTAACTAGCAGGACATGTAGGGCCGCAATAGATTTTTTGCGGAATGATCCTCCGGTCATCCCGTCCAGCGGCTCCGCCATCTTGAGCTATTCTGGCTGCGATAAATCGGATTCTACGCTCAGCAGTCTGTGTGAAACACTATCCTGCTTCACACGGACCGATTTCTCATTGCCATAATAGCCATCGACTGCTCGAGCTTTCAAGAGGGCTCCGCCCCCTTTCAGGTCGCTCGTAGAGCCCGTTCAATTGTGGTTCGTGCTTATTTGTTTTCGTGTGGCCCTCCAGAGGACGAGGAAGGAGGCGGAGATATCGATAGTCCTTCCGTAATCCCCACTTGAAAATTAATTCTCTCTCTTCTAGAAGAAAGCTATGAAGAGAGTTCTTATTTTATTTGTCTTTTTTGCTATCCCTGTCTACGCGAAAATCGTGCTAGACGACGCCATGTCCAATAGCCAGAAAGAGCAGACTGGTGTAAGCAAGCTCAATTATAGCCAAAAAATGGCTCTGCAAGAATGGATCAATAGCAACTTCGACACCAAAGAAGGTCGTCCGGAAAAGCCAAATGAGCAACTCTACCTCTCACTGAACATTGCAGAGGGCTCGAGACTCGAGCTGTCCGATGGGAAGACTTATGAGATTGATCCTGAAGATCGAATCTACACCTCTTTTTGGATCACCCCTATCCCCCTCATGGTCGGGAAAAGTGGTGACCCGGGATATCCAGTAAAAATCACCAATTTGAATACGGGAACATCTGTGAATGGGAAACAGGTTTCCACCCGAAAAATCATTGAAGAATCTGAGCGACTAGATAAGCAAGTCCCTCGATCATCGAAACCAGAAATAGAAAAAGCCCCTAAAAAACCGAAAACAAAATGAAAAAATTCAGCTTATTTTTACCATGGCTACTCGTCTGTATTGGAGTAGTTGGAAGTCTATTTTTTAGTGAAGTCACGCACAAAGAGCCTTGCACACTGTGTTGGTACCAACGGGTGATTTTATTCCCCTTAGCCATCATCTTAGGGATCGCTGCCTTTCGCAATGCCTATCGGATCATTCTTTATGTATTGCCACTTTCTCTCATCGGCCTAGCTATTTCACTCTATCATGTGATCATGATCAAATTCTTTGCGCAGAGTAACTTTTGCTCATCTTGCACACTAAAATCAGTATCAGATAATCCCATCACATTCCCAGCGTTGGCTTTGGTCGCTTTTTTGATCCTGAATGCACTCTTGATCTGGATCTTTATTAAACACAAAGGCTCTAGGAAACTGTAACCACGGAACGGACGAACTTATCGTGCAAGGCTTGCTTCTTCTTGGTAAAGAAGATAAACAGCACCCCTACACGGATAAAAGCTTGAAGGAAGTAACGGCAAGATGCCCTTATAAAAGAAAGGGGCTCCCCTTCGAGATTTGTGACCTGAAGCCCTAAAACTTGCTTGCCGATTGTGGCTTTGCGCTTCGAACTTTCAAAGCAGGCAAAATAGAGCCAAGAGGTCAACAGGATCCCTCCATAAAACCAAAAGCCGATCATAGAAAGACCACTCACTATCTCAGAGATCAGGCTGATTCCCAAAAGGAAGCTAGTCAAGAGGTAGATTGCGATCAAAACGATCCCATCGAGGGCAAAAGCTAAAAGTCGCCTAAAAGCGCCTGAGTATTTCATTGGTCTGTGGTAAATATGTCTTTAAACTGTGCCTGCAACGGCGCGGGCACCACCTCTTCCATTCCTGCTTTGTCGTACATTAGGAAGTAGGTACATGCGACCATGATACCAAAAGGAGGGCTGAAGAGTCCAACAAAAAGCGATATGCCACACGCAGAAGAACGCTGTAGGTTCAGCATAGGCTTTTTTAGCCAGCTCCGTTTTTTCAGCGCAAGGGAGACCGGGACTAAAATAAGAAGTGAGATACAAGTGTAGGCAAACCAAGCTAGATCTGCAATGAGCAGAAGGAGAAAGAAAAAGCGGGTAACCAGAGTAGAGAAAAAGGAACCTTTGCCCTCCTCTTGATGCTCTATAGGCTTGTTGAACATCTCGCTTGAGTCTTGGTCGAAAAGTTCGTGAATTGCCATATTCCTCCTATTTCTGCCAAAAGTATCAAGTCATCCATTTAATGTCATTGATAGATATTTCTTGAATCTCACCACTTGTTCAATAAGAGATCATCTGTTATGATTGCAGGTTAAAGGAGTATTTTTATGTCCAAGCAATGTCAAGTCACTGGAAAAAAACCACGTAAAGGTAATAGCTATGCTCTACGTGGAATTGCGAAAAAGAAGAAGGGAATTGGTCTCAAAATTACAGGGATCAAGCGTAGACGCTTTCAGCCCAATCTTATGAAAAAACGTTTTTGGTTTGCCGAGGAAAACCGCTTTGTCACTCTGCGACTATCCGCTCACGGAATGCGCATTATTGACAAGCTCGGCCTAGGCCCTGTTGTTCGCAAAATGCGTTCTGAAGGACAAAAGATCTGAAAACTGCTCTAGCAGTTCTCGTAATTTTCGGAGGGTACTTTTGGCTCGCCCAAGCTGCCCTCTCCCCTCCCCTTCCCACCTCCCAAAAACCTCTTATTTTTTACTCAAATCACCAGCGCTCTGACCTCAAAAGAGTCTATTTGCGCGCTCTGAAGTCAGCAAAATCTTCGATCCATATGCAAATATATGGCCTGACCGATCCAGACCTCATTGCACTCCTTGGGAAAAAGCAAGCCGAGGGGCTCGACATACAAATTTTTTATGATAAAAGAGCTTCGGCAAGACTCCCACTTTTGGCTTATCCAGTGAAGAGCTCTGGTCTCATGCATAGAAAAATACTTGTCATTGACCAAAGCCAAATTTTTATAGGTTCGGCTAACTGCACTCCCCAATCTTTGAAAATGCATGACAATCTAGTGCTGGGCCTAAAAGATGAAAAAATGGCCGACTTTTTTACCCAGTCGATCGATAGCGATCATATTTTTGACCTACAAGGTCAAATTCTCTCGGCACACCTCCTCCCAGATTTTGAAGGGAAGGCCCTTCCCGACCTCTGTGACCAGATTGATCTGGCCAAAACCTCGATTCACATCGCGATGTTCACACTCACCCACCCCCAAATTGTAGAAAAACTCATCGCAGCTAAAAAGCGAGGTGTTTCGATCACCATCGCAATCGACCGCTATACAGCGCTGGGCGCAAGCAAAAAATCAATACAGCAACTCATAAATGCGGGCGCCACTGTCCTCACGAGCCAAGGAAGCCAGCTTCTGCACCACAAATGGGCCTGGATCGATAAGAGCACGTTTATTTTGGGATCTGCCAATTGGACAGGGGCTGCCTTTGAAAAAAACCAGGATTGTCTCCTCATTATGAAAAATCTAGCCCCAGGGCACCAAAAGACTTTGGCCAAAGTTTGGAAGGCAGTTGAAAAACAGTCTAAAAAAGGGTAGTATTTAGAATATGAGCCTCATTTCTTTAGCTGTTTCCCTTTTTTTATTGATGGACTCAATCGGTAACGTTCCGATTTTCCTTTCTATTTTAAAGGAGATCGAACCGAAAAGACAGCGCTTTATCATCTGTCGAGAACTCATCATCGCCTTGATCATTATTGTCTCGTTTTATTTTCTTGGGAACGTCCTTCTGAAATTTCTTGGAATCACTCAACCCGCCGTTCTCATTTCAGGGGGAATTATCTTATTCATCATCGGGATTAAATTGGTTTTTCCTACGAAGGAAAAAGCTTTTGATTGGAATGAAGGAGGCGAACCTTTCCTTGTTCCGATGGCCGTCCCTCTAGTTGCGGGACCCGCCGTTTTGGCCGCTGTAGTTCTTTATTCGCACCAGCAGCTGCCCATGTGGACCTGCTTGGGAGCTATCTTCATTGCCTGGCTAGCGTCTACCGTCATCCTCTTATCTGCCATCCCCCTACAAAAACTCCTCGGTGATCGAGGCCTTGCCGCTTGTGAGCGATTCACAGGACTGCTCTTGATCATGATCGCTGTCCAAATGTTTTTAAACGGTCTATCTGCTACGCTACAATGATCAATTACAAGTGTCATCTCTCCTACTCTGGAACCCACTACCATGGTTTTCAAAAGACTAAAATGGGCCCAAGTATTGAAGAGCTACTGCAAAAGGCCCTAGAAAAAATTCTGCAAGAACCTATTAAACTACAAGCTGCAAGTAGGACCGATAGCGGCGTCCATGCTGAAGAGCAGGTATGCAATTTTTTTGCCAACGATACTGATCTTCACATCCTATATGGCTCGTTAAGGAGCTTACTCCCCAAAGACATCGCCCCTCTTAAGCTCGAAAAAATGCCTGCAGAGTTTCATCCTACCCTCAATGCAAAAGGGAAAGAATACCACTACTACATCTGCAATCAACCCACACAAGTCCCCTTCTACCGCGAGTTTTCCTGGCATGTTCCCCTCCCCCTTGATCTACGAGAGATGGATCTGGCTACTCAAAAAATTGAAGGCAAACACGATTTCTCTGCCTTCACCAATACTCGCTATGAAGATCCCATCCGCCATGTCAGAAAAATAGCCATTGAGCCCCTAGGCAAAAATCGTTTCCGCATCTCAATCCAGGGAGATAATTTTCTCTACAAAATGGTCCGCAATATCGTCGGCACCCTTGTTCACATTGGGCAAGGAAAAATTGCAGTATCTGATTTACCTAGTATCTTGAAAGCTGGCGACAGGCGCCTTGCCGGGATGACCGCTCCTGCCCATGGCCTCTTTCTCCATCGAGTTTTCTATTGATATTAACACCAACTAAAAGAGAAAATATTGTCTATGATTTCACGAAATGATCCATGCTGGTGCGGAAGCGGAAAAAAATGGAAGAAATGCCACTTCCCTCAAAAGCACCATCCTCAAGACAGCCTCAGAAATGAATATCTCAAGCAATACGGCATCATCTTAAAAAATGAAGAGCAAATCGCTGGAATCAAACAGGCCTGCAAACTCGCCGCATCGATTTTAAAAAAGACATGCGCCATGGCCAAGAAAGGGGTGACCACAGAAGAGCTCGATGCGTATGCCCATAAACTCCACAAAGAAGCCAATGCGATCCCCGCTCCCCTTGGCTACGGCTCGCCCCCCTACCCCAAAAGCATCTGCACCTCGCTCAACGATGAGATTTGTCACGGCATCCCAGGTGACATCCCCCTCAAAGAGGGCGACATCCTCAACATCGATGTCAGTTGTATCCTCGATGGCTACTTTGGCGATTGCTCTGCCATGGTCTGCATCGGGAAAATCTCTAGTGAAAAAGAAAATACCGTCAATGTGGCTAAAGAGTGTCTCAACCGCTCGATCGCCATCCTCAAACCCGGCGTCCTCCTTTGTGAAATCGGCGATGTCATCGAAGACTATGCCGCAGAGCATGGCTGTTCTGTCGTCAACCAATTTGTTGGCCACGGGGTGGGCCTCCAATTCCATGAACCCCCACAAGTGCCTCACCACCGCAACGATCTCAAAATCCCCCTCGCTGCAGGGATGACCTTCACTATCGAGCCGATGATCAACGCCGGCGTTGTCGAAGGGTATATCGACGAAGAGAACCACTGGACTGCCTACACTAAAGACGGCAAACCCAGTGCGCAGTGGGAACATACTCTCCTCATCACAGATTCTGGCTGTGAAATCCTTACAAAATAATTTTTCTGTCAGATAAGCCTTGGGTGTTGCTCAAGGAGGCTCCTCAAATTTTTCAGCATCGAAGAGCTGCCGTGCTCATAGAGGCGGCGTGATGGATTGATGGAATATTTCAAGAATACACCTAAGAAAGGACTGACTAGTTCAGTAGTTCCCTAAATTTTGTATTTTGCGAAAAGAGAAAATGGCTTATGAGGAAGGGTGAACCTTAAGGAGGAAAAATGTTACATCCAATCATTACACCAATCATTTCAATTGCTGCAGGGATACTTGTTTTGATTTTTCCAACAGTGCTCAACTACATCGTTGGGATCTATCTGATTTTGATGGGTCTTGTCGGTATCTTTGGCAGAATGTAAATGGATCATGGAAAAAGCTCGAGCACAGGCTCGGGCTTTTTCTCATGCTTCTTTTCCCGTTTGGGCTTTAATGAAAGGAGCTGTTCTAGTTGGAGTATTTCTTGCTCGAGATAGTGGTTTTCTTCTAAGATCTTCTCTACCATTTCCATTAAATGTTCTTCCTCTGGCTTTTCAAATGGGTCTTCCTTTTTGATGGAAAGGAGCTGCCCCTCAATTTGAAACAATCTCCGACGTGTCTGCTCGAGTATGAGTGATTTTTCCTCAAACTGCTCACGCAGTTGCCTATGTTGACTAGGCAAGTCTTTGGGTAGGGTTTTGCCAATCTCTTGTTGGAAATATTGAATAGCTTGTGCCTCACGAAGCTGATCTAAGGCGTCTTCTAAAGAAATTTGGAAGGACTGTGTGTGATTCTTCTGGGCTTTAGTTTGTTCTTCATTGATGGAGAAATTCTTTTGCAACTCAGAAAGGATTTTTTCTGTAGCAGAGATAGTCTCTTCAAGCCTTTCTACTTTCTCGCGATAGAGGGTGCGTGCCTCTTCAAATGAGACCTGCAAACTTTTGGATTTTTCTTGCAATTGATCAATCTTCAGTAAAAGGCTATTTTCACGGGAAAGAAGTTCTCTAAAAGTGAGATAGAGGATAAAGCATGCTACAAGGCTTGTGAGAACAAGTCCTGTGATCCATACGGGTTTAGCAAGAAGCGGACCTGCATGCCAAAGCAAAAGATAAAAGCTCAGAAGAAGAGATGTTGAGCCAGAGAAGAGCCAATACTTATTCTTCATTAAAGAGTCCTAAAATTCTGCCCATTGTCAAAAATCCTAGCTCAAATCGATCCAGTCCAAAGTGCTCGTTTGGAGCGTGAATATTGTCTGTATCGAGGCCAAATCCCATGACTAGCCCTTCTGCGCCTGTAGCAGTAATGAGCTCGGCAGTTATGGGGATCGATCCTCCAAATAAAATCGATTTACATGGTTTTCCCATAACTTCTTCATACGCCACTTTCGCCCGTTTGGCAATCAAAGATTCTGGATCGCAGCGAAAAGCACGCGAGCCATGATCGGACGTTAGAGTCACCTCAGCACCTTCTGGAAGGTGCTGTTTTATGTGGGTCTGGATGGCTTGGAATAGTTTATCTGGATCTTGATCAGGCACTAAGCGGCAAGAGATTTTAGCGCTGGCAACGGCTGGTAGTACTGTCTTGAATCCTGCTCCTGTATAGCCACCGGTTATCCCATTGATCTCCAATGTTGGTCGAGTAGACACAGACTCTCCTAGTGGATACCCTGGATCGGGACAAAATCCTTTGAGACCAAAATCTTTTTGTAGTTGGTCTTCATCACAGCTAAAATCCAACCGCTTTTTCTCATCAGCAGTAAGTTCTTTCACATCGTCGTAAAAGTTTGGAACAGCAACCCTCCCCTCTTCGTCATAACACTTGGCAAGAGCGTGAGTGAGAGCTCGGATCGGGTTATAGGCAATCCCACCCATCCCCCCTGAGTGGAGATCGGTCTCTGCCATACGGACCTGAAGCTCCATAGTTAGAATTCCCCGAAGACCCAAAGTGATCGCCGGCTCGCCAGGAGCAGGAATTCCTGAATCCACTACGAGTAGGTAATCACTTTTAAGTTCTTCATTGCCCAGCACTTCCAAAGTTCCATTACTCCCCGATTCTTCCTCTCCTTCAATGAAGAGTTTGATGTTGAAGTTCAATGTCTCTACCTGCTCGAGAAATGCTTTTAAAGCCGTTATTGTGTAGAAACACTGCCCTTTATTATCTTGCGCGCCTCTTGCGTATATTTCACCGTTGCGTATTATTGGCTCAAACGGATCCGACTCCCAAAGCTCAATTGGATCTACAGGTTGAACATCGTAGTGCTGATAAATAAGAAGGGTGGGTTTATCTTTGCCAGCTTTTGTATGCGTGGCAAAAACAACGGGGTGCCCCGATGTTTGTAGGCAAGTTGCTTGCATACCGATCCCATTTAAATACTCGGTAAGCCAGGTAGCACAATCTTTTGTGCTTTTGTCGTATGCTTGATCGGTTGAAATGGATTTAAACTGGAGGAAGCGAAAAAAGTCTTTCAGGGCATCGTCTGAATACGTTGAGTACCATTTCTTTAAAGAAGTCAGATCCATACCCTAAAGTATAGTAGAAAAACTCAATTTCCGATAGAGGATACGTTGGATGTTGCTGGGGGTTTATTTAAAAACGACTGCGCGTTCTCAAGTAGGTAAGCTGCGAGGATCTCATCCCCTTCGCATGTCATCTCTACATGCATCTTCCCGTCTTCTGCGGGTTCACCACAACTGATCATGATTTTACAAGCATTCTTTTTTGGAGTTCTGCGCATCTTCATTCACGTCCGTTGTGGGTTCATTTACTTGATAAATCTCATATGCTGAATTTATATGCAAATAAAAACAAAACTTGTTATTCTCTAGAGCTTAGCAAGGAGTCAAAAATGCAGTTTTTTAAAAGAATATTTTTATTTTTAATCATTAATATTCTAGTCCTTACCATGGTCACCATCGTGCTGAGTATTTTCCACGTTGAGCCCTATATTTCGCAATATGGAATTCAGTACAAAGACCTTTTGATCTTCTGTTTGGTATGGGGAATGGGCGGTGCATTGATTTCACTTGCTCTCTCTCGTGTGATGGCAAAATGGATGATGGGCGTAAAAGTCATTGATCCAAAGACAACGGATGCAAGACTTAGCAAATTACTCAGTACTGTGCACAACTTAAGCCAAAAAGCTAGGCTTCCTGAAATGCCCGAAGTAGGTGTATATAAATCTGCAGAAGTCAACGCCTTTGCAACTGGCCCCACAAAAAGCCGATCCCTTGTTGCTGTTTCTTCAGGGCTTTTGGAGCAAATGGATAAAGATGAAGTAGAGGGTGTTCTTGCCCATGAAGTGACCCACATTTCCAATGGCGACATGGTTACCATGACACTCCTGCAGGGGGTTGTGAATGCCTTTGTGATGTTCCTTTCTAGAGTTTTGGCCGCCATACTCTCGGGCTTTAGTAAAGGAGACAAAAAGGGTTCTTATGGATCCTTCATGCTTTTCACCATCATTTTCCAAATGGTCTTCATGGTTCTAGGCTCGCTTGTGGTGTTCTGGTACTCTAGAAAACGGGAATATGCAGCAGATAAAGGAGGAGCGCATCTTGCAGGGAAAGAAAAAATGATCGCTGCTCTAGAAAAGCTAAAAGTCTTCGTAAAGCGGCGGGTGCCTACGGCTCAAAAAGAAGCTCTTCAGACCTTTAAAATATCGACCCCATCTAAGTCGGGCTGGGCGCTTCTTTTTTCATCACATCCACCTCTTGATGAACGCATAAAGGCCTTAAGAAAATGAGAGCTATACTCTTCTCCCTTTGTATTTTTTGCCATGCCTTAAACGGCGCGTATGTGCATAGACACACAGCTGCAGCACAACGAGGTGGGATGACTTTTACAGGCAACACACTGGGGCTAAGTAAACAGCGTAACGAAAATAGAGCCGGAACGAGCGATGCAATCGGCGCGTATACCACAGTGGACACTAGCCTTCAAGTGAGCAACTTCCCGCCAGGCACCACACTCGATTACACTAAAAATAGCTCTTCTGCCAGTCTTGGGATTCCACCTGACAGTACAATCCTCTACGCCGAACTGGTTTGGTTTGGGAGCTACGGTTACTTCAGAAATGGAGAGGGCGAAGACCCAGATATTGTTCTCATTCCCGCCAATGGCCCCGTCAAAATGACAACGCCTCTTGGAGAGACCCACCAAATCATCTCGGATCCTGCTACAAGACAGAATGTTCAAAATGGCAACCCGGCCATCACTTATTCAGCAGGAAACTATACACGCAGCCAAAATGTGACAGAGCTTGTCCAACAAGCAGGAGGAGGCACATACACAGTTGGCCATATCCCTTCTACCATCTCCCCTCTGGATAATGCGCACAATGCAGCTGGCTGGGCTCTAGCTGTTATCTATAAAAATCCAAATGAAGAGATCCAGAACATGTCTCTTTTTGTGGGCTGCGAGCAAGCCTCTACACCCGAAGATCCAGCAGAAGTTTCAGGGTTTATCACCCCAATCGAAGGGGAGCTATCTGGGAGGCTTCTCGTCTGTGCTATTGAAGGCGATGCGAACAAGGTAGGAGATCATATGGCCTTCGGTCCCACTCCAAACACTATGACCTATCTTAGCGGTCCAAATAATGGGATCAACGACTTTTTCGCATCACAAATCAATGGAAACGATGGTTTCATTGACACTAGCGGCACCTTTGGACACCGGAACCACGTCCCCCCTATACGAATCAGCGCGGGAAGGCAAGGGATCGACATCACTAATGTCGATTGCTCGAGCACCCTTGTTCATGGACAAACCACCGCTTATGCTCACGGGATCACCAATGTGGGTGGAGAGGATTTTACCATCAACGCTCTCGGCATCCAAATCCTTGTGGAGGCGCCCCTCATCAATCCCCTCAAAAAAGTCAATGGGGCTAACTCTACAAGTGCTGAAGTAGGCAGCACCGTCACTTTTTCCGCCACCCTCACCAATACAGGCTCTGTCAAAGCTTACGACGTAATGCTCAAGGACGACCTCGAAAAAGCCCTCATACCTATGCCAGGAAGCTGTAAAGTCAATGGGATTGAGATAGCAAATCCCAACTATTCTCGAGGAGTCCCCATTGGAGATCTTGATATATCAGAATCAGCAGAAGTTTGCTTTGACGTACTCATTTCAAAGCCTCCTCAAACCGGCAATACCTACGATAACATTTTAAGCGTTGACTATACCTTCAAGACCGAGCCCTTCTCTCTTCGAAACACCATACAAGACTTTCAATACCAAAGTTTTTCTAATATTGTAACGGTTGTCCTCCCTCAACCCTATGCTCCGACATCTTTTACAGGCCATCTAAAAAAGTGTAAATTCCTAAACAAAAATGAATATTCTTTTACCTCCAGCTGGTCTCCACCACAAGAAGCTGGTGTTTTATTCTATAGAATCTATGATCAAGATAAAGTAATTGGAGAGGTTGATGCAAATGCTCCTCTCACCTTTGGAGCTTGTTTAAAGTCAAAGAAACAAGGAAAACGAATCAAGATTGCAGCTGTTTATGAGAATTTCGCCGAAAGTGTCCACGTTTCGATCCAAATTGTGGATTAAACTCCTCCTTCTTTGCGCAACACCCTGCTTTGCAGGATGTATCGATACTGCAGAAGTGCGCGCTTGCGCCTTCTTCCCCACCTCCAACCGATTCAAAGACAATTTCGGTTGTGTGGGTGCCAACTATCAGCTAGAGATTGGTAAAACGTTTGGATGCTGCTGTGAAAATCAGATCTGGCTCGGCGTTGATTGGTATCCCAAAAGTGGGCACCTTAGCTCGTGCGGCTCCTCTTGCATCGACATTCTTAATGCGAGCCTGGGCTATAAAAGATTTTGGTGTTGCGGCTGTTTTACGCCCTATCTGGGGATTGGCCCGTCTTTCGGTTACGTCTGGTTAGAAAATAAACGGAGATGCTGCTCTGATTGCCACCCATGGAAAAGTAAAGACCAAGCTTTTGCCGTTGGGGGCGTGGCCAGAGCCGGGGCGCAATTGAATTTCTGCGGCCCCTTTTTTGCTGATCTCTTTGTCGACTACATCGTAGAGGTAGCCCTCTTCCATCGAACAGCCTACATAGGCGGACTCAAAACAGGCCTAGGCCTAGGGATAAATTTTTAGACACTTGCCAATTGGGCAGGCGACTTCTCGAGATCGATGAGTTTACTCGCCTCAATGGCATAGATCTCTGCAGGCTCAATACGGTCGCAGAGCTCTTTTAGGCTTATCCCCTCGACAACGATAAAGTCCACATCCGAAAGAGCTGAAAGGAGCGAAATAAACTCTCGATCTGGCTCTTTTCCTCTTAAGTAGACGACAAGTTTATTCTCAGGATCTTTAGCCGCGAGCTTTCGCAGCGACTTGAAAACGGCATTCGACATCCCGTGCGTGCTTTCTAAGCTTAAAACACTACAACGCTTGCCTTTGAGCGATTGTTGCAGTGCAAAGACGTGTTCCCCATCAAAAATCTTGTTCTCTACATCAAATTCCATGAGGCGCTCTGCCATGTCTGAAAGATTGATGCGAGCGCATCCGATTCTCTCAATGACCATCCCGGCAGCGATATTGGCAAGCTGCGCAGCATAGTTGATATCGAGACCATTAGCGAGGGCTACGCTGAGCATTGAGAGGACTGTGTCCCCTGCTCCTGTTACGTCTTTCACCTCTTTTGAACGGACAGGAAAATCAAAGCGGTTACCGTTGCGATTGAAAAGAGAGATCCCTTCGGAGGAACGGGTAATCATGAGTTGCTGAACTCCACAAGTCTTCAAAATAGTTGCAGAAACTTCATCAAGTGGGACATCGTGTGATAGTCTAGCTGCGGCGTAAGCCTCTGCCATATTGGGCTTGAGGATCGTGGCTCCTCGGTATTTTGTAAAGTCGTTGCCCTTCGGATCTACGATCACGGGCACGTGGCGAGCCTTGGCCATTTCAATCACTACACCTAAAAGCGCGTGCGAAAGGAAACCTTTACCGTAGTCTGAGATGGCCACAATCTCACAGTCATCCATTAGATCGGGCAATTTCTGGATCACTTCATGCTCCAAATCTTCGGGTAGGGGGCTGATTTTTTCAAAGTCAACGCGAAGAACTTGTTGGGAGTCTGCGATGAAGCGATTTTTCACTGGGGTCTTGTATCTCTTTTGTGCAACAAGACCACGCACATCGATCCCTTCGTTTTCGAGTGAGCTACGGATCTCTTCGCCAGCATAATCGCGCCCTACGCGTCCAACAACAGAGACTTTTGCACCCAGAGAGGCGAGATTGAAAACAACGTTTCCAGCTCCCCCTGGCCTACTCTCTTCACTGTGAACATGGAGTACAGATACAGGGGCTTCAGGAGAGATACGTTGAATTTTGCCGTTTGTGTAGGCGTCGAGCATAAAATCGCCAATGACGAGAACTTTTACTGGGCCTAGACGGCTCAGCATTCCAATGAGTTTTACCATCGCTGATCCTTTAAGAGGTAACCCTGAACATAATCTCGTACAGCTTCTTTGATATCGTAGGTTTGGTTTTTGCCATGGTTTTCCAAGAACTTACCCATGTCAGCACATGTGTAATTCTGGTATTGCTTAGCAAGGCCATCTGGCATATCAATATATTGGATATTGGTCTCCTTTCCTACTGCCTCAAAGAGGGCCGACGCTAGATCATTCCAGGTCGTTGGGCTTCCTCTTCCAATATTAAAAATCCCGCTAATATTATTGAACAAAAAATCGCAGGTGAGTTTTGCAGCATCTTTGACATAGATAAAATCTCTACACTGTTGACCGTCACCAAAAGTGTCCGGATCAGATGATTTAAAAAGGTGGACCACTCCCTCGTCGCGAACTTTGGGAAGCATCTTATAAACCATAGAGGCCATCGACCCCTTATGATTTTCATTGGGTCCAAACACATTGAAGTATTTCAAACCCACGATCTGATCCAAAACGCCTTGATTTTTTGCCCATAAATCGAAGTAGTGCTTAGAAAAGCCATATAAATTTAATGGACGCAACTCGTCAAGAAGATCAATATCATCTGAAAAGCCTAGGCTCCCGTCCCCATAAGTGGCTGCTGAAGAGGCATAGATAAAGCGGATGTCGTTTTCAAGAGCAATGGTGCAGAGAACTTGCGTATATTGGAAGTTGTTTTCCATCAGGAAGTCTCCATCTTTCTCTAGGGTATCGGAACAAGCCCCTAGATGGATGATTCCTCCCACTAGATCTGCATGATCTTCTAGCCAGGTGAAGAGCTGATGTTTTGAAATGAAGTCGTAGAATTTTTTCCCAAGAAGATTTTTCCACTTCTCGGTCCTTTCGATATCATCGACAAGAAGAAGACGATGATAGCCCAAATCATTCAGATGACGCGCTACTGCTGAACCAATAAAGCCCGCGGCGCCTGTGACAACGATGATACGATCTTTTTGCATAATTCACTTCTCCTAGTGGAGAAGTGAATATAACGAATCAGATGAATTTCTACCACTTATTCAGCGGCTTTTTCTTCTGCTTTGATTTCTAGGGCGATTGTCGCTGGAACGTTTTCTTTGAGTTTAAGCTCAACTTCATAAGAACCGAGCTTCTTAATCCCCTTAGGGAGGACAACACTACGCTTTTCTAAAGCCACATTTAGTTGCTCTTTCAAGAGGTTAACTACCTCTTGCGCGCCAATAGATCCATACATATGGCCCCCTGCGTCGATTTTCACAACTGCAGAGAGGGTTTTTCCAATGAGTTCTTTGGCAAGTCCTTCAGCTTCTTTTTTATCAGAAACTGACTGCTCAGCACGTTCCTTTTTAAGCTTCTCTTGTAGGCGCACTAAGTGTTTTTCTGCGGCTACCCCTTTTTTCGAAGGGATAAGGAAGTTGCGGATATAACCTGGTTTTGCCGAAACAATTTCGCCTTTGCGCCCAAGACCGTATACGTCATCTAGTAATAAAATTTGATTTTTCATTTATTTTTCTCCTATTCTGAGGCGACAAAGGGTAAAAGAGCCATGTATCTGGCTTTTTTAATTGCAGTTGTCAACATTCTTTGGTGACGCAAGGAAATTCCTGTGATGCGTCTAGGTATAATTTTTCCCCTCTCGGTGATAAAACGGGATAGGGTGTTTACATCTTTGTAGTCGATGCTTTTGATCCCTGCTGCTGTGAAAGGGCATGATTTGCGGCGCTTTCCAAACAGCGAACTTCTGCTACTGCTTCGTTCTCTTTCTGACATAATTTTCTCCTATTCAGCTAGTGCGAGTTCTTTAAACTCAATTGATTCAGGGACCTCTTCTGCTCGAAGGGTCATGAATCGGATCATGTCTTCGTTGAGCTGATACTCCCGCCAGAGCTCTGGCATACTTGCCGACTCAGCAGTGAAGTAAATGACATAGTAGTACCCTTCACGGCGTCCATCGATTTCATAGGCCAATTTTTTACGACCCTGTTCAAATGTTTTGTGTACTTCTCCTGCATGGTGCTGGATGGAAGAGGTGATTTTTTCAATCGCCTTCTTCCTTGCATCCTCGCTAAGAGTTGCACTCAGAATGTACATCCCCTCGTAGAGGTGTTTTCTTGATTTAGGCATCTTTTTTTTCTCCTACAGTATTCATCTTATTCATAGCCGACTCTATCCCCATTTCTAGGAAAGTTTCTATCCCCTGTGTGGCCTGGTCTACAAGCTTGGGAAGCTCTACCTGCTCATCTCTGGAAAAACGTCCTAGTACGTAATCGGCAAGATCTCCTTGCTCTTTATCTCCTACGCCAAAGCGGAGGCGATTGTACTCTGACGTTCCGAGGTGCTTTTCTATGCTCCTTAGGCCGTTATGACCCCCACAACTCCCCTTCATCCGCAAGCGCAAGACGCCAAAGTCTAGTGCTACATCGTCTGTTACGACGAGTAGGTGACTTGGAGGGATTTTGTAGTAGCTCATACACTTTCTCACAGAGAGTCCACTTTCATTCATGTAAGTCAGCGGCATTAAAAGGTGCGTCGTCTTTTCTCGTATGATCCCTTTGCCAAGACTCCCCTTTGCTCTAATGAGCGCAGGACGGGTCGAAATGCTGTATTTCGCAGCCAATGCTTTGACAATACGAAACCCAATATTGTGGCGAGTATCTTCATACTTTGCTCCGGGGTTTCCCAGACCACAGATTAAGAAACGCTCCTCTCTCATTTATCGTTTTGCAATCACAACAACTACTTCATCTGTTGTCGCTACGGGTTTAATTCCTTTTGGCAATGCAATGTCCGAAAGGCGTTTTGATTGCTTAATTTTCAGCTCATGGATTCCCAGCGAAAATTGGCTTGGGATATCCTTTGGCAAACATTCTACTTTCACACTGCGGATGATCTGTCTCATCGATCCACCAAGCTTAATGCCCACGCAATCTGCAGCGCCTTCGCATTCGATTGGGACCTTAAGAGTGACAGGAACACCGTCTTTCAACTCTTCAAAATCGAGATGGATGATGTCATAGCTTGTCCGGTGATATTGAATCCCCTTGACGATAGCCTTGGTTTTTTTTCCAGCTACATCCAGCGTGAAAATTGTGGTGGAGAGATGGCCTTTTTTGATGCTACGCAAAGCAGCATGAAACTCAGGTCCATTGATTTCGATCGATGCTCCAGGCTCTCCGGCAGCATAGATAACGGCGGGGATATTTCCATCACGGCGGATTTGGTTGTTAGCCCCTTTCGTCTCTCCCGCTCTTTTTTTTGCGGTTAGGTTCATGTACGTACTCCAATTTGAGTTATCAACTAATTTTCTATTGCAGAGTGGAAATGGACTTGGCCGAGAGAATAGACTCAATGGCCTGACTAAAAAGAGGGGCAACGGACACAACTTCGATCAACGGATCATTTCTTCCATCAGGAAGTGGTATCGTATCGGTCACAAGCATCTTTTCAATCGCACTTCCCGAAAACGCTTCATCAGCAAGTATCCCATGAGTCACAATAGCCTTGATGCTTGTCGCACCAGCTGCTTTGCATACTTGGGCCGCATTCTTTAGCGTTTTCCCGGTTGAGACCATATCGTCAACAAGAAGAACTTGTCTTCCTCTGACTGTGCCGATCAAAGCATCCGTCTCAACATGTTCTGCGTTTACGCGGCGCTTATCCACGATGGCAAATTCTGAGCCCACTTCATGGGCAAAGACTCGTGCCAACTTAATGCTGCCGAGGTCAGGAGCCACAACCACGCATTGGTCACTTAAACTCCCCTTCACTGCCTTGGCCAATACCGATTTGGCAAAGAGATGATCGACTGGAATGTCGAAAAATCCCTGGATCTGTGGTGCGTGCAAATCCATTGTCAGCACCCGATCTGCCCCCGCTCTCTCGAGCAGGTCGGCGACCAATCTCGCAGTGATCGGCACTCGCCCCTTGTCTTTTCGATCTTGCCGCGCATACCCAAAATAGGGAATGACGGCGGTGATCGAGCGGCAAGAAGCGCGCTTCAAAGCATCCACGAAAATCAACAATTCCATAAGATAATGGTTAGGACGCCGTGCGATCGTTTGCAGAACGAAAGCGTCCCGACCGCGGACGTTGTCTAAAATTTCAACGCTTATCTCACGATCTGGAAAAGTTGACAGAGAGACTTTTCCTAAACTGATTCCAAGTCCCCTTGCTACTTTCTCAGCCAGCTCGGGATGCGAGCTTCCAGAGAACAATAGAAAAGAGTTAGAATCTTTCACTTAGTCTAAGTCCCTTATCTTGGGGTGGAAGGATTCGAACCTCCGCATGGCGGTACCAAAAACCGCTGCCTTACCACTTGGCGACACCCCACCAATTGCAAAGAGCAAAGCATACCCAACTTAAGAGTTTTTTGCAATGTTGATATTTTTTTTGAATCGGCGTGAAGCTTGGTGGTGCTCGATGACAGAAGGATGGGCCGCATCACCTGGGTGATCAAATATTTTTGCGTACGAAATCGGTAGAGCACCTGCTCTTGTAGTGTTTTGCAAAAGGACATCGCGCAGAGCTTCCTGGTCCCAAAATTCTACTTGGCGGTTGGGATCCAGCAACATAGTATTACAATTTTGGATCCATTGGCGAAGCAGATCCTCGGCGCCGGGACGGACAAAGAGGGTCGAGGTGATTACCTTGGAGGGGTGGGTGTCTGGAACATCTTCGATACGGGTGGCTAAATCGAGGGCAAAGACCTCTTGGTAGGTGGGCTTTTGCATAAAGACTCCGTCGGCATCGACCCAGAGAAGGGGCTTCCGTAGCTTGGTCAGCTTTTCTAAGATGAAAAAGGGTTTATAGGCGCAATTGAGTTCCCATGAGCCCTGCGAGGGCACAGCTTTGATATGCGCTTCTAGATTGTATTTTTTGCAAGATGCAATAAGATTTTGTACCTCTTCTTCATAGGGCGTCCCCTCAGTATAGAAGGAAATAATTGCAGGAAAGTCCATGTTGCGTATTGTAGGGAATGTATGTTTATTGTGCATGTAGCAAGTGAACTCGCCCCTATTGCCAAAGTCGGCGGTCTTGGAGACGTCATCGGTGGCCTTTCAAAGGCTCTCGTGAAAAAGGGCCACAATGTCACCGTGATTTTGCCAAAATACGACTGTATCGACTATCGCCTGGTCGAGGAGCTAAAGGTTCTTGAGAGAGATTTCGAAGGGGCCACCCTTTGGTCGACCAGCTATCACGGCGTCCAACTGATTCTGATCGAGTCGCATCAAAAGTTCTTCGAGCGGGGTCGCATCTATGGTGAAGAGGACGATACGGATCGGTTTCTGTTTTTTTGTAGAGTCGCCTCTGCCTACTTAGAAGGGATTCATTTTGATGCGCTCCACCTACATGATTGGCCAACAGCGGCATGCAGCCTGTTTTATAAGGGCAAAGCAAAAAAGGTGTTTACGATTCACAATTTGGAGCATCAAGGCAAGTGTCTTCCGGAGAAGCTAGGTGGCTGTGCGTACAATCCAGAAAATTTTCAAGATAGAGTGTTTAAGGAAGAAATCAATTTGATGCGTGGGGCCCTTTATAACGCGAATGCAGTCACAGTGGTCTCCCCAACTTACATGCAAGAGATTTTGACCAAAGATTTGGGATGTGATCTGGAGGAAGATCTCAAGAAAAATAAAAAAAAGCTCCACGGCATTTTGAATGGGATCGATACTCAGTATTGGGATCCCAAGACCGACTCTTTTTTAGTGGAGAATTATGGTTTAGAGAGTAGAGACCTCGGAAAGAAGGCAAACAAAGAGCATCTGCAAAAGCATTTGCAACTTAAAGTTAGCGATGCCCCCTTGGTTGTCGCTGTCACGAGATTGGTCCCCCAAAAGGGGCCCGACCTCATCCATTATGGGATTGAGAAAACTCTGGAGCTTGGCGGGCAATTTGCTCTTCTCGGCTCAACAGACGACCCGGAAATGCGAGCCCATTTTGAAGAATTTTCCAATCACCCCAATGTCTCGATCTGCTTTGACTATGACGAGCCCCTCTCACATCTTCTCTATGCGGCTGCGGATATGTTTTTGATGCCTTCTATATTCGAACCGTGCGGTCTCGCCCAAATGATTTCCCTGACCTATGGAACAGTCCCCCTCGTCCGGGCCACGGGAGGGCTTAAGGACACCATCTTTGATGGAAAAAATGGCTTTTCCTTTGCCATACCCGACAACAAAGGAGTTGAAGAGGTTCTGCAAAGAGCCTTTGCAGCTTACCAAACAGAGCAATGGCAATCGCTCACCTCCACGGGGATGCAAACCGATCTAAGTTGGGATTCTTCTGCAACGCAGTTTCTTAAAATCTATGCCTGAAACCGGCGGTTACCATTGATAAGTGTCATGTTTCTGTTTCCCACTTTTGCCAAGCTAAATGGTCTGAGCAAACGGGACTCATCCCAGCTCTCTGCCATCCGGCTCATCCACTTGCGCCCTTCATTTGCATCATATTGAGTATAAAGTCCTGCGAACATGAGCCCTACGCAAAAAAGCGGGGAAGTGGCCACGTGCCACACACGCTTGGCTAAAGATCCAATTAGTTGTTTCACAGGTGTAATGACAAGGGCATTCATGCAATTAGAAAGTCTGAAATTTCTAAAGATCTCTATGGCCACTTTAGCAATATCGAGGGCTAATGCTCCAATTTGCCTTATGACACTAAGAGGCAAGTAAAGGGGGGCAATTGCAAGTGCTACAACTGCTTTTGCTTTTAATTTCCAAGGGGAAGATTCCGCTTCATATAGGTCTTTTGTCTTATTCTCAATTGAGAAAGCTCTACGTAAAAAATTCTTTCCATCGCGTACAAAACGGCCATCCTCTTGACGCTCTGGTAGACTCGTAAGGTACCAGGGGGTTGATTTTCGACTATACTCCTTGTCCTCGAGCTTCCTAGCAAGTACGTATTGCCCTTTTTTAAATGCATAGGCAAGGGGGGTTAATCCTGAGTGATTTCGAATATCTACCCTTGCTCCATAACCCAGCAGCTTTTTAACGATTTGATCGTGCCCTCGTTCCAAGGCTATATGTAGAGGGGTGTTTCCATCATTATCCTGTGCATCAATTTGAGCTCCTCTACTCAACAAGGAGCCAACCAAATTGATTCTTCCTTCGCCTACTGCTAAATGAAGAGGCGAAGCATTATTGTATCTAGAGCACGGCACATTGATCCCATAACTTCTACTTAAAGAGGCTTCGGCTAAAGAAGGACTAGAAAGAATCAATTTGTGCAGAGGAAGGGCCCCATCATCCCAATCAAAAAAATTCAAATCTTTTAAAAACTTTTTTGCTGTCGATAAGTTAGCAAGTTGCAAAGGAAAATTGCCCTCCCCATTGCATACATTCATATTTGCACCTTTAGAAAGCAAGTATGTGATGATAGGAATATTGTTTTTTCTGAATGCTACATGAAGAGGAGTGTTGAAAGATCTTTTATTGCACCCATCAAGATCGGCTCCCTTTTCTACCAAGAATTTTACCATCTCGGGATTTTGGCAATTAGCAGCATGAGCTAGAGGCGTCCAAACCCCATCATATTTATTTATATCTGTGGGATATTTTTCCAGCGCGGCTCTTAGCCCCTTTAAATCCCCACATTCTATGCAAATATGGACCTCACTGCTCCAACCTTTGGTTGCAGCGTAAGCCCGTGTCGTAAAAAGATGCTGCAACCGAAGCCCGAAATCTCCCTGCCTGACTTTCTTTATTCCTTCATAGGAACTGTACGCCGCAGCAGCTGTAGTTACAAGTCCCGTTCCAATTTTCAAAGAAACATCAAACATTTAAAACTCCCGTTAAATTTGAGGGCAAGATTCTAGCAAAAGAGAAGATTATTTACGAAGAAATCTTCAGCACGCTTGAAACTGCCGCCTACCCTCCTCTCCAATGATTGTCATGTTTTGGTTTCCCACTTTTGCCAAGCTAAATGGTCTTAGCAAATAGGACTCGCCCCAGCTCTCTGCTATCCGATCCATCCACTTACGCCCCTCATTGAGATCATACTGGGTATAGAGCCCAGCAAAAATGAGGCCTAAGCAACACAGCGGGCCCACCGCAACATGCTTTAATCTTTTGACAAGTACACTTGCTAGTTCTTTAGATGGCCTCATCACAAGCGTATCGATTAGACTATAGGATCTGATTCGAAGGAATATGTCTTTAATCACACGAAGGACATCCAATGCTACCCCCCCTATTTGGCGAATTACACTGATCGGTAGATAGAATGGGACCAGCGCAGAAACCACTACTGCTTTAAACTTAAGCTTCGAAGGGGAAGTGCCAATCTCGTAGAGATCTTTCGTATGGTTATCCATCAGATAAGTATTCTCTTCATCAAGAAAGCGGCCCTCTTCATCTCTTTTTCCTAAAGTCACCTCTTGCCAAGGGCTATTCCGCTCGATGTGGTAGCGAATTTCGAATCGACCCATTTGATTAAAATCATAAGAGACTGCGGCTAATTCAAGAGGTGTTCTCCCTTTGTGATCTTTTATATCTATGCGAGCTCCCGAGTTTAGGAGCAATTTCACCAAAGAACTATTTCCTCTTCTTAGGGCAACGTGTAGAGGGGTATTTCCCATTGCGTCCTGCGCATCTACTTGTGCGCCGTAGTCAATAAGGCTCTGAGCTAATTTTTTATATCCTTTTGCTGCAGCAAGATGCAAAGCCGTCGCATTATTGTATCGTGGGCATGGAACATTGATCCCACAATTTTCAGAGAGAATGGCCCGTGCCATATCCGGATTATAAATAGCATAGTCATGGATAGGAAGAGAACCATTGAACCAGGTTAGAAAATCAAAATCCTTGAAAAATTGCTTAGCAATAGAAACACTGCCACCCTCAATGGGTGTTGTCCCCTCATTGTCACGAGCAAGCATATTCGCTCCTTTAGAAAGGAGGAGTTTAATCAGAGGAACATCATCATTCTCAAAAGCTATATGTAGTGGGGTACTCCTATCGGCATCATGGGAAAATGCATTCACATCTGCCCCCTTACTCAACAGATACTCAACCACTCGCCGATGCTGATAACGGGCAGCTACATGAATGGGTTGCTTCCCATACACCCTTTTGTTTACATCCTCTGGGTTCTTCGCGATATGCGCCTTTAGAGCTGTGAGATCCCCATGGTCTGCAAGAGCATGCACCTCTGAACCCCATTCTTTTCTTAAGGCAGCTTTCGTAGTAATCAGTCTATTAAATTTCTCTTCTACAGCTTCTAGTTTGGATGTGTGCATAGCAAGACATAACACCCCTAAACTACACACACCTATTGCTCCAACGCCAACTTTCAATACTGTATCCATAGCCATACTCCAAGTTTTTTGGAGGGAAATATACCTAAGAGGCAGTTATTTTGCGAGGGCTTTTTTGATGTAGCTTTGGTTAGCTTTGAGGTACTCAACGCCAGAGAATACGCTATAGGCTGCAGCGCCCATTGTAATGTAAAAAGAGATCTGTTGAAACAGGCCCAGACTTAGTGAACCGAGCGCATAAGGAATCATAAGCCCTAATATCGAAAGGGCTGTTACTCCTTGGATAACGGCTTTTACTTTTCCAGAGAAGCGGGCAGCCAAGGTAAAACCACGGAGCGCGCATACTGTTCGTAAAAGGCTAATGACAGAATCGCGATAAAAGAAACAGAGAACAAGCCAAAGAGGCAAGTTCACAACGCCTTGTGTGAAGGCGAGGAAGACTGAGAGGCGGAAAATGCTGTCGGCCATCGGATCGAGGAGTTTACCCAGCTCGGTCACTTTGTTTTGGCGGCGTGCAGCCATCCCATCGAAGAGGTCGGTCAGCTCCGCAAGGGCAACGAGGCCAATGAGGATTAGAGGCAAGGCAAGAAGACTAATACCCAGCTGTACTTGGTATAAATAGATGACAAGGAAGATGGGGCTCAGCAAGATGCGCCCAGCTGTCAATAATAGTGCTAAATTCAAGACCTTCTCCGCAAAGATTTAAAACCTATTATATCAGGCCCCTTGAATAATGGCCACCCGATTAGGAGATAAATTTTTATTTTGCTTTCTGTGGTGATCTCTGCGAATGTGAGCGCGTAGAGCCTCGTCTCTTTTGCCCTCATCGTGCTTTTTCTTTTGCCAATGAAAATTTTCATTTGACGCCTCCGCCACACGAGTCGCACTATCCAACAAGGCACCCACCAGGGCATGCGGGACGATACTTCCTGCAAAGATAAGAGGTGGAAGAGGAGGGGGAATACAAGTGACCTTTTTCTTCCGTTTTACGGGCTCGATAGCTTCAATCATACCGCCATTATAACAAGATTGTAGAATATCAGCCTAGTCTTTATGATTGCTCTTATGCTGACATTTCAAGAGATCATCGCAAAGCTCTTCGACTTCTGGGAAAAGCAAGGTTGTATCGTTCACCAAGGCCATGACCTAGAAATGGGAGCGGGCACATTCAATCCCGCTACTTTCTTGCGTTCACTCGGCCCAGAGCCCTATAAAACCGCCTATGTTGAGCCTTCTCGTCGCCCTAGCGATGGCCGCTATGGGGAAACCCCCAACCGCCTGCAGCTCTTCCACCAATTTCAGGTGATCATCAAACCCTCCCCTGCCAACATCATCGAGCTCTATAAACAATCGCTCGAAGCGATCGGCATCGACCTCTCTAAACACGATCTCCGCTTTGTGCATGACGACTGGGAGTCCCCCACCCTTGGCGCCTTTGGCCTGGGCTGGGAAGTATGGCTCGATGGGATGGAGGTCTCGCAGTTCACCTATTTTCAAGCTGTGGCTAGCCTCCCCCTCAAACCGATTAGCGTCGAAATCACCTACGGCCTAGAGCGCCTCTGCACCTATGTCCAGAACAAAGACAACGTCTTTGACATGCAGTGGAACAAGGACTACACCTACGGCGATATCACCAAGCAAAACGAAGTGGAGTGGAGCTCTTACAACTTTACTCACGCCTCTACCGAGATGTGGTTCCGCCACTTTGATGATTACGAAAAAGAGGCCAAAGATCTCATCGCGAAAGACCTTCCTCTCCCCGCCTATGACTTTGTCATCAAAGCCTCGCACGCATTCAATATGCTCGATGCCAGAGGCGTGATTTCTGTCACCGAACGAGCTGGCTACATCGGACGGATTCGCGATCTTGCCCGCCTCATTGGAGCGAGCTACCTCACCATGCGCGAAAAGCAAGGCTTTCCTCTCCTTGCAAAACTTCCCCAATACGAAGCCCCCTTACCAAAACCCAAAAGCTTCCCGAAGACGTTCGAACAACACCGGCGTGAAACCTTTCTCTTAGAAATTGGCTCTGAGCCCCTCCCTGCCACCTTCGTTCCGATCGGAATGCAAAACCTCGAAACGGCTCTGCGTACCCTCTTCAAAGAGAATAACCTCGCCTTTGAAGGAATCCAACCCTTTGGCACACCCCGCCGTCTAGGCGCCATTGTCCGAGGACTTGTCGAAGGGACAGCCGATGAGAAAATCTCCCGCAAAGGGCCAAACGTAAGCAGCGCCTTTGATGAAGATGGTAACCCCACCAAACAAGGAGCTGGCTTTCTAAAATCGCTTGGTTTTGAAACTCTCACAAAATCGGACATTGATAAAACCCCCGGCCTCTCCCTCCAGGGCGAATACCTCTATGCCGAGATCGAGAAAAAAGGAAAATCGATCTATGAAATCCTCTCTAGCGCCTTGCCAAAGCTCATCTTAAAACTCGACTTCCCCAAGAAAATGCGCTGGGGGTCACTCGACATTGAATTTGCCCGCCCCATCCATTGGATTACTGCCCTCTACGACACCCACCTCATCCCCTTCAGCCTCGGCGACGTGACATCCAACTCCCACTCCTTTGGCCATGCACAACTAGACCCCAAAAAGATCCCCCTCCAATCAGCAGGAGACTACTTCACCCTCCTTAAAGACCACAAAGTACTCGCCGATCCAAATGAGCGAAGACAGAGCATTCTCGATCAGCTCCACAAACTAGAAAAAGAGCTCTCTGCCACCTCCCTTGAGCAGAAAAAAGTCCTTGCCCAAGTCCTCCACCTCACTGAATGGCCCCAGCTCACTCACGCCGATTTCAATCCTGACTACCTCTCAATCCCCAAAGAAGTCCTCATCTGTGAAATGGTCGAGCACCAAAAGTATTTCCCCCTATCTGACAAAGCTGGCAACCTCATCAACAAATTCCTCATCACGGCCGACAATACCCCTACCGACCTCATCCGCGCCGGCAATCAACGTGTACTCTCTGCCCGCCTTTCCGATGGTGTCTTCCTGTACAACCAAGACCTTAAGACACCGCTTGATGACTTCAACCAAAAACTAGACAAAATCCTCTTCCAGAAAAAGCTCGGAACGGTGCATGAAAAAGTCACTCGCACCGCCCTCCTCGCCCAAAACCTAAACGATCTACTCCAAATCGCCGACCCAAAAAAAGTAGCTCGTGCTGCCCATCTTTGCAAGGCAGACCTCGCCACCGATATGGTCGGTGAGTTTCCCGAGCTGCAAGGAACAATCGGCAAGTACTACGCCCTTACCCAAAAAGAAGACCCGGAAGTTGCCACCGCGATTGAAGAGCACTGGATGCCCCGAACTGAAGGGGGCGATCTCCCCAAAACCCCTACCGGCATCATCACCGCCTTGGCTGATAAACTCGACAACCTCTCCAGCTACTTCTCCGTCGGCCTCAAACCCACCTCCTCCTCCGACCCATTTGCTCTACGACGCCAAGCGATCGGCATCGTGAAAATCCTCATCGAAAACAAACTTTCTCTCAACCTCGAAGAACAAGCAAATAGTGAAATCATTACCTATATCACTACCCGCGCTCAAGGTGTGTTTGAAGAATGCGGTTTTGCAAAAGACGAAGTGCAGGCTTGCGGTCTTTGCCGCAACCCCTACGACCACTACTGTAAAATCAAGGCCCTTCACGCCTTCCGCAAAGAGCCCACCTTCCAAAAGCTTTATGAAGTTTACAAACGAGCTAAAGGCCAGCTCCAAAAAGGAAAAGCCGGCACCCTCGATCCTGCGCTCCTAACAGACCCTGCTGAAAAGGATTTGCACTCAACGCTTCTAGCCATGGAAAAAACCTGGCCCAATCTCCTAAAACAGAAAAGCTACGAGGAAGCGTTTACCGAGATGGCTAAATTCCAAAAGCCACTCGCTAACCTCTTTGACACTGTAAAAATCCTCGCCGACGACCCGGCGATACAAGGCAATCGCCTTGCCCTGCTCAACGAGGTGTTTACCCACTTCGCCCAGCTCCTGGACTTTAGTAAGATCCAATCAAAATAAATGTCTATTGTGGGCAATGATGCGATAGAAGAAATTCAACCCTGGCACATGAACAAGCCAGCCCCATCTGCTCCCTAAAAGCCCTAGTATCCTAAAAACCGCTTGGGCACGGACCCAGGTTTTTCCATTCTCAATAAGGACAATGGTATCGCCTTTTAGTAGTTTTTCAGGAAGGAGCTCTTTAGCCTTTTCGCTGTTGAGTGGATAAAATAGAAAGATCTTACCCTTATCTGCCGCTTGGATTTTTCGGACAGACCGTTGACAGAGAGGACAGGCGCTATCAAAGAATATGAGATTCACGGCAGCACGACCGTCGGTTGGTTTTTCTTGATCTGATCAAAGGCCTTGGCCAGTTTCAGGACCTCTTCTTCTGAGCAAGTCCCGCTTTGAATCTTAGATTTAATCGCCTCACGCTCTTCCATCCACTTGCGGATCAACAAGCGGTGGATCACTTCGACAAGCCCCTGCTCGGCCTTTTCCGGGTTCACCTTTTTTCCTACAATTTCTGCGAGGAGTTTTTGTTCTTCTTCGTCTTCTAAGGTACTGCCAAGGGAGATGAGGTCTTTGGGAGATTCTTCTTCGATGAGTTTTTGGAAGATCTTTTTTGCAATCGGATTGCGGAAGAGATCAGGTGCTAGATTATTTTTCGCGATGGAGAAAAGATGATCATCTTGTTTAAGGAGAAGCCAGCGCAAAAGATCGGTTTCTAAGATCCGATCTGGATCAACTACTTGATTGCCCACGCGTCCCATCCGCTTGATGAACTGGGGCTGGGGTGAAGCACCCACACCCACAACCGACTCAGGCACAGCGGTGAGCTCTGCGATCTTGCGCAAAGATTCATGGATGAGCACCGGCTCTTCCCAAGAGCGGATCTGAGCCGTGAGCTTGCGAACTAGCTCATTTTTCTGGGCAGGATTTTTCAAATCCAGTCCTTTAGCCTCAAATTCAACTAAAAAAGTGAGGTAATCGGTCGGCTTCTCCATCAGCTTAGAAAAAGCCTCCACACCCTCTATGCGTACAAACGCATCGGGATCACTCCCCTCAGGCAGATTGAGTACAGAGACCTCGAGTCCTTTTTTCTGAAAGAGATTGCCAATTTTAACAGCCGCAGCTTTGCCAGCACTATCGCCATCCATAGCCAGAAACACTTTACTTACGCCAAGATCAGTGAGAATTTTGACATGTCCATCTCCAAACGCTGTCCCCTGTCCTGCCACTGCGAGATTGCAGCCAGCATGAATCAAGCGCAGAGCGTCCATCTGGCCTTCGACAATGATCGCCTTCCGTTCTTTGGCAATACGCTGGCGACAGTAGCTAAGGCCAAAGAGGATATTTGACTTCTTAAAGAGGGGCGTTTCAGATGTGTTGATGTACTTGCCCCCAAAAACCTCTTCCCTAATTTTGCGCGCCGAAAAACCAATCACGCTACCGAAAGGATCCGTGATGGGGAACGTCACCCGTTCTGAAAAGAAATCGCGCCCCCTTTCGGTCATTAAGCCCGCTCCCTGAAGAATTTCATTCGGCACCCCTTCCCCTTTTGCCAAAGTAACAAATCCATCGCGAAAAGAGGGGGCCCACCCAATCTGAAACTTTTGGATAAAGTCGAGATCGATCCCCCGCTTGTACAGATACTCAAGAGCTTTATGCCCCTCTTCCGTATGCAAGAGCAAAGTGTGATAGAAGCCGCAAGCAAGCTCTAAAGCACCTTTTAGCCGCGCTCGATCGGGTCCCCGCTTCTTCCCCTCTTGCTCGCTTTTTTCAAGAGTGACACCGAACCGCTCAGCGAGCGACTCGACCGCCTCGACAAAACTCATCTTCATGTGGTTCATCAAAAAAGCAATGGCATCGCCGTGCGCGCCGCATCCAAAGCAGTGGTAGTGGTCATCGCCCGATTGCAGAACAAACGAGGGACTCTTCTCTTCGTGGAAAGGGCAGAGCGCTTTATAAGAAGCACCGGCTCTTTTGAGTTGGATATGAGACGAGAGGAGCTCTACAAGATCAATCTTGCTCCGCAAATTGTCGAGACTCTCTTCGGTATACAGGGCCATCCCCCTATCTTAGTCGATCATCGGGACAAAATCCAACTCAACTTCGGATATTACTGATATTTTTGCTTCTGCACACAGGACATCGAAATGAAAATACACCACCCTGCCATTGGTGATTGCAATCATTACAGATTTGATGAACAGGTTTTTCCCAAAAGTCTTTGGAAGCTGATGTAAAAATACCCAGATCATCAGTAAAAAGAATTGGAAGATATACAGTGGTGTCTTCATCTATAAGTACAAAACCGCCTAAATTTTTTGGAGCAACACGAGCTTCATCCAGGTAGATGCGGTCCCCCTGCTGGCACTTGATCAATTCAGGTGAATGTGAAATAATTCCGCGAGTAAGGCACATGGTTTTCGTGGCTAAATCATTTTCTCTAGCAAAACCGCTTGATAGAGATAAAAGAAGTAAACAAAAAAAGCAAAAACGGTTAATTGACATGATCCCTCCTAAATTTGCGAGATTTTTTGAGAGTTTATCAAAATGTTTTATATTTGCAATTCTTATTTTATCGAGTTGCTCGAATCACCAAGAGAAACTACATACACAGATTGAAATTGCAAAGGAAGATAGAGTTTGGCTTGAAAAATTCTTCCAAGATTTCTTTCTCGACGGGCCAACAATTTATACCCTATTTGGCTCGAAACCTATGTCAGCGATTTCTTTTTGCACAGCATCCAAGGAGGAATGGATCGAGGGCCATTCTCCGCATTGGAAAGCTTTACCAGAAGCCGAGCAGAAAAAATATCTCGCAATGCTCGAGCAATACGTCACTAATTACGATCTTCATATAAACTGGGAAAAATGGGTAAAATGGAAAGAAAATTTACCAAAAGGGCATTTCTTATTTGCTAAACATACTTCAGAAGTTGATAAACTCTTCTTTGTATCCATACTCAATGTCCAAGAGGCCGCCTGGACATTGCAAAGGCACTACCCTATATTCAAAGAAATCTTAGGGTTCGAATTCGATCCTTTGCAAGTTGTTTTAGAGTACGAGAATCCAAATTCAGTTTTTTGGGACAGAGTTTTCTCAAGCCATTTGTTGCAAGGTATTTTATATGGATTTGGTGAAAGGAATGCCTATTTTTTTGATCGACAGCGAAACTTAGAAGATGAAATGGATGTAGAAAGTCTGACTACACACCCTTTATTTGCCTCTAGGGGAATTCGTCGAGATAGAAAAGGAGGCTCAGTTGAGGATATACCCTTGCCAGCATTTAGGTCTTATTCCAATAACTCCAAAGAAGACCCCATTTACTTAAAGTTCAATGAAGAAAGAGAGTTTGTTCAAAAAAAATTAAAAGGGCAAAACCTTGTTGATGCTATCTTGTCCCAAATGGGCTACCAAGAAGAAAACCCCAACATTGAAATTGCATTTCCCACGTCACAGGAGGCAACTATTCGATGATTTCGAATAGTTAGAAGTAATATGATACAAAAAAGCCCAGCACAAACTCCGATGATGGCGCAGTGGCACTCTTGCAAGGAGGCAGCGCCAGATACCATCTTACTTTTTCGCCTGGGCGATTTCTATGAAGCGTTTTATGAGGATGCCGAGCTGCTCTCTAAAGAGCTCGATCTGACGCTGACCAAGCGGCAAGAGATCCCAATGGCGGGCGTCCCCCACCACATGGGCGAAACTTATGTTGACCGCCTTGTGGCCAAGGGCTACAGGGTTTCGATTGCCGAGCAGCTAGAAAACCCCAAAGATGTAAAGGGCATTGTCAAGCGAGGTATTGCGCGCATTGTGACACCTGGAACGGTGATCAACTCGAGTCTAATCCAGGACAAAGAACAAAACTATTTAGCTTGTGTTTTCCCGCTCAATCAGAGTTTTGGGCTGAGTTTTCTCGACATTACGACAGCGGCATTTTTTACGTTTGAGCTAGAAAGTGAAAAGGCTTTGATGGATGAACTGAGCAGAGTGCAACCCAAAGAGCTTTTGCTACCAAAAAGGTGGGGCAAAGAATTTGCACTGAATGTTCGCCCAACCGTCCACCTTTTAGAGAGTTGGCATTTTGATCACCAAAGCGCGCTCGATTGTCTACTACGCCATTTTAAAGTACAGAGCCTTGATGGATTTGGACTAAAAGGAATGAGCGCTGGCATCAATGCCGCTGGGGCCCTTCTGACCTATGTGCAAGAAGAACTCAATCTTCCTATTGAGCATATTAAGGCCATCCAGACGCCAAAAAACACCGCGTTCATGCATATCGATCAATCGACCCAGAGAAATTTGGAACTGATCCGTCCGCTACACGAAGGGCAGAAAGAATCGACTCTTCTCAATCTGATTGATGGGACGAAAACCCCAATGGGTGGAAGGATGCTAAGATCTTGGCTTATCGCCCCTCTCCTAGATGTGGAAAAAATCAAAGAGCGACAAGACAGAATTGAGGTGCTCAGCAACGAGTTTTCCAAGCTTTTGGAACTAAGGAGATATTTAGGCGAGATCCGCGATATAGAGCGTTTGATGATGAGGATCGAAACAGGGTTTGCATCCCCAAGAGATTTTGCGTCTCTGCGCACATCGTTACAGCAGATCCCCCTGATAACCCCATTTATAGAAGAGACTTTTCCCGATGTTTCACAAGTAGTTGCCAAAATTGAAAGCGCCCTTGTCCAGGCCCCCCCAATGCGCCTGTCTGATGGTGGTATTTTTAAAGAGGGATATGATGGCGAGCTCGATGAGTTGCTCACCATAAAAAAAGATAGCAAGAGCTGGATTGCAAATTATCAGATTCGGTTGCGCGACACACTTGGCATCAAAACGCTCAAAGTAGGCTACACCAAAGCTTTTGGCTATTACATCGAGGTGAGCAAAGGGCAAAGCGGCCATGTGCCCGAGCATTTTCATCGCAGACAAACGCTTGTCAATGCCGAGCGGTTCATCACAGATGAGCTCAAAGAATTCGAATACAAAATTCTTTCGGCTGATGAAAAGATCCGTGCGATTGAAGCGCGCCTTTTCACTGAGCTGCGAACAGAGATAGCCACATTTGCAGAGCCCGTGCGCTCTATAGCCCAAACGATTGCCCATGTCGATTGTTTTGCTTCTCTTGCCAAATTGGCCTCCGAGCGGGAATATGTCCGACCACTTGTCGACACTAGTACAACGTATGAGGTGAAAGAGGGCCGCCACCCTGTTATTGAAGCGAATTTAGAAGAGAGTTTTATTCCCAATGACGTTGCCTTTGATGGGAAGCAACTGGCCCTGATCACCGGCCCCAACATGGCTGGTAAGTCAACTTTTATTAGGCAAGCAGCTCTCATTGCGATTTTAGCGCAAATGGGTTCGTTTGTTCCTGCGCAAAGCGCCCATATCGGGATCATCGACAAGGTTTTTAGCCGCATTGGAGCCAGCGATGATCTAGCTCGCGGGCAATCAACCTTTATGGTCGAGATGACCGAAACGGCCAATATTTTGCACAATGCCACAGAGCGCTCCCTTGTGATTCTAGACGAAATTGGTCGAGGCACGAGCACCTATGACGGAATATCTATTGCATGGGCAGTGGCCGAATTTCTGCTCAGCACCCCGGGGAGCCAAGCCAAGACACTGTTTGCCACCCATTACTTTGAGATGACCGATCTGATTGAAAAATACCCCGCAGCCTTCAACCTCAATGTTGCCGTCGATGAGCAAAAAAACGGCATCGTTTTCTTGCATAAGATTCAGCCCGGAATGGCCGATAAAAGCTACGGGATCCATGTGGCACGACTAGCCGGCCTGCCCCTTGCCGCCATAAAAGGCGCTGAGAAAAAACTGCGCGAGCTAGAAAATGAAACTCCGCCTCCTCGAAAGGACACCAGTCAGCTCGACCTCTTCACCGCATCTGAAGCCCCGCGCAGTCCTATTTTGGAAGAGCTCGAAACGCTCGACCCCAATCAGATGACCCCTCTTGAGGCCTTGCAACAACTCCTGCAGTGGAAAACCAATGCCATTTGATCCCGACCAGCTCGATCGCTTTCCAGTAGATCCTGGCGTTTACCTGATGAAAAATGCCAGAGGACAAGTGATCTACGTCGGGAAAGCCAAGCACCTAAAAAAACGGGTTAAGCAGTACTTCGCTCCAGGTCGAGATACTAGAGCCATGATCCCTTACCTCCTTAAGGAGATCCACTCGATTGAAACCATCGTCGTTGAGACTGAGAAAGAGGCGCTACTGGTTGAAAACACTCTCATAAAAAAACACAAACCTAGATACAACGCCACCCTCAAAGATGACAAGACCTTCATCAGCCTCATGATCAACCACCACCACAAATGGCCCAGACTCCAATTGATCCGCTACAAAGGCAAACCCAAACTCAAAGGACTCTACTTTGGTCCCTACACAAGCGCTTATGCCGCCCGTCAAACGTATGAGCTCCTCACCAAACTCTTCCCTTTAAGACAGTGCTCTGATGAAGAACTCAAAAGGCGCACCCGCCCCTGCATCCTCTATGGCATCAAGCGGTGCATCGCGCCTTGCGTAGATCTTTGTACCAAACAAGAATACGACACTTTCGTAGACGGCACCATTGACTTTTTAAAGGGCAAAGACACTGAAGTCCTAGACCAACTACGAGAAGAAATGTTAGAAGCATCGGATAATTTAGAATTCGAAAAAGCAGGGGCGCTGCACAACACCATCCAACAAATCGAGCATGTTATCCAAACCAGACAAGTAGTACAAAAAGCAGGGACAAAAGACAGTGATAGCATCGGCCTTTTCCGCCAAGCAGACGAAGTAGTCTTGATGCAACTTTTTGTCCGTGAGGGCAAACTCGTCGGCTCTGAGCACTATTCCTTCTCGCACGCTCTAGAAGAAGACGAAGAGCTTATTGCTTCCTTCCTTCTCCAGTATTACCAAAAGAAAAAAGACCTTCCCAAAGAGATCCTTCTACCTATAAAACTCAAAGATCACAGCGCACTCACCGAAATCTTAAACATCCCCCTACTCACACCAGAGAGGGGCAGCAAAAAAAGCTTAGTCCGACTCGCACAAAAAAATGCAGGGACCACCTTCCGACAAGAGAAAAATGAGCAAGAACTACGCGAGAAGATGCTTCTCGACCTCTCAGAAAAACTCAATCTGAACCGCTACCCCCAGCGGATCGAGTGCTTCGACACCTCCAACATCTCTGGCACTGATCTAGTCGCCTCGATGGTCGCCTTCACAAACGGCACTTACGACAAAAAACGGACCCGCTACTACAAGATCAAGGGGATTGATAAATCAGACGACTACGGCGCGATGCACCAAGTCCTCTCTCGCCGCCTCTCAAAGGCCAAGGACGAAGATGATCTGCCTGACCTCATCCTCATCGATGGGGGCAAAGGCCAACTCAACATTGGACTCCAGGTCCTCAAAGAGCTTGATATCGCAAGCGTCGATATCGCTGCCATCACCAAAGAAGAGGCCAAGCACACCAAAGGGATGACCGCCGAGCGGATTTTCATCCCAGACCATAAAGAGCCCATCCACCTCGATGTCCGCTCACCCCTCCTCTTCCTTCTCCAGCAGATCCGCGATGCCGCCCACGATCGGGCCATCGGATTCCACCGCAAAAGACGCTCTAAACGCGTTATTTCCAGCGCCTTAGAAACTGTCCCTGGTATCGGCCCCATCAAGAAAAAGCGCCTACTTCAAAAATTTGGCAGTTTCAAACGCATCCAAGACGCCACAGATGAGGAGCTCCTCTCCGTTGCGGGCATCACCAAAAAAGACATCACTACTCTCAGAAACTACTTAAAATAAACTTGACAATTAAATTTGATTATATTAATATTATTAATATGAAAATTCATAATATTTTTACAATTAACACTTTCCCAGAATGGGAAAAAAATACACACTTTTTCCCACAACTTCACCGCCTAGTAGAAACTCTTCGTAACTTTCATCTAGATTTGGAAGATGAAAATGGAAAAACCTTTTTGCACAGAAGCGCAGCTGCTGGTGACATTGCCCAAACATATGCTACCGTAATTTTGGGCGGAGATACCGAAGCAAAGGATGATTCTGGGGAAACACCTCTCCACAAAGCCATCCGACATGGAGCTATAGCCAACGTTCAAGCTCTTATTGCAGCAGGAGCCAAACCTAATACGCCAAATGCAAATGGGAAGACTCCCTTAGATCTTGCTCTCAATGCAAAGCAAAATAGATCAGAAATGATTAGAGTACTGCTCGAAGCTGGTGGCGATCCGGATATTGTCTTAGAGAAATTCGAGCCATTAATCAGAGCCACAATGAGTGAAAATGAAAGGGAAATCTATGGTGAGATCATCGAGCATGCTCAAGTGGCAAAGAGAAGGCAACGAGTGCGTGTTTTAGCTTTTGTAAATCATGACCTAAACCATCCAATATGCCAAGATGTACTAAAAATCGTTGCAAATCATACTTTATAAATCAAAAAGAATTCTTGTTCATAACCGATGTTTTTCAAGAAAAAATCTCCCAATTTTCTTTCGATCTCTTCGAGATCTTGATCCATTTTAGGTGTGACGATTTCAATCTTTTGATGCGAAACAAAGACGTCTGAGGGTCTTTTTTCATCGGGATAATTCTCAATCCAAAATTGCTGGACAGCTTTGCGAACCAAAGACTCATGCACCGAGAAGGGGCCATTTTGCAGTTTTAAGCGCACAAAGGAACCCCGCTGCATGGCTCCAAAACCCACACCAAGGATAATGGCTACGGCTAGGATGAGCAAACCGGTAAGCAAGAGGTTCGTATTTGGGTTACTGATCCAATCAGCAAGCGTTTGACGTAGATAGAGTGAACGGTCTAAAGCAATAAGTCCGACACCCGCACTAGTAAGTGCAGCTATGAGAAGAAATTGGATTGCTGAGAAGACGAGCTGGCCGTTTCTCACTCAAAATCTTCCGAATACTGCGCTACTTCTTCAACAATGGGCGCTTCTTCTGGCGGCCCTTCGAGCTGCTTCTCATGCGGGAGAACAAGGTTACGGAAGATCACATGCACGCAACTCACATGAAGACCAGTGAGGCGGCTGATTTCCTGGGCAATTTTTCCTTGAATCTCTTCAGCTTTCTCCGGCAGAGAAATGCCATAAGCAATATTGATCTCAAGTTTGATTTTTACGGCTTTATTTTTCTGATCTTGATCAACATAGATCCCCTTCACACTATCGGTGCCATCACGGCCAAGAAAACTATCAATGAGGCCACCCTCAAGCATCGAAACGCCTTCAATAGTGGACAGAGTTTGCAGAGCGATCGTCTGAAAAACCCTCGTCTCGATATCTCTTACAAAGAGGGTATCGGGAAGGTCTATCTCTTTAGTATCTATTTGAAATTTTTCGTTCATAGCTAGCCTCAAAAAACATTTGTTTATACGACCCATTTTAGCGCATTTTACTTGATTTGAACAGCTTTTTCTCTGAAAATAGGGGTATGTTAATGCCTAGTCCCCTTCTTTACATCGCTTTTGGAGCCCTCTCAGCCTATTTTGCCAGGAAAAGAGGCAAAGATCCCTTTCTTTGGTTCTTTCTAGGCATGTTATTTGGCGTGTTTGGACTGTTATTTCTTTTTTTTGATCCCAAGGCTAAACGGGCGAAAAAAGGCCCCAAGTCCCAAGACCCCAATACAATTGATATTTTGCCAGCTTTTGATCCAAAGCATAATGAAAAGTTTTGGTATTACTTAGACGGCCAGAATAGGCAGCATGGCCCAATGAGTTTCGATGCGATCTATCGCCTATACAAAGAAGCGACCCTATCCCAACAAAGTTTTGTATGGAACGAGTCGCTCGAATCGTGGCAGCCTCTAAAAGACTTTATTACCAAGAAGCTTTAAAGACGCCCGGAATAGTTCCGTTATTTGCTAGCTCGCGAAAGCAAATTCTAGACATCTGGAATTTGCGCAGATAACCGCGAGGTCTGCCAGTTAGTTTGCAGCGGTTGCGCAAACGGACAGGTGAAGAGTTGCGTGGTAGTTTGTTCAGTTTATCCTGTGCGTCCATACGCTCTTCGTCAGAGACATTGATACTACGAACAATTTTTTTGAGTCTTTGCCTTTCTTCCCACTTGAGATCGACCATTTTCTCGCGACGGGCTTGCTTTGCTACTAGTGCTTTTGTCATATTCCTCGTTTACTTTAGTCTAGCAGGGCCTTTCTGTCTCTGCTTCCGGTTAGGATCTTTTTTGTTAATCACATAGACACGCCCTTTCCGACGTACAATCTTATCTCCCTTGGAGGGATCTGCCTTTACAGACGCTTTTACTTTCATCGTATTTTTCCATTCAAAATTGAAAACCGTAAGTATATCGCAAGGAAGAGTTATACACAAACCCAAAAAAATATTTTAGGTTGCCTTTTGCTAACATTTCTCGTATTATTGTGAGACTAAAGAGGAAAATCCTATGAAAAGAACATACCAGCCTAGTAAAAAAAGAAGACAGAAAACATGCGGTTTCCGAAAAAGAATGTCGTCGGTCGGTGGACGAAAAGTGATCAGCCGTCGTCGTCGCAAAGGCCGCAAAGAGCTATCCGCCTAAATGCCTTCCCCAAATTCTACCGTATTCGCACGCGGAGTGAGTATAGGCAAAGACGGACCCGTTTTTATGGGGACGCCATTGTCATCGACTCGTCTCCTGGGCAGCTTGCCCGGTTAGGAATTACTGCACCCAAAACTTATGGCAATGCAGTTGCTCGCAACCGCTTTAAACGCCTTGTCCGCGAAGTATTTCGCACTAGTCGCCACACACTACCTCCCCTAGATATTGTTGTTCTACCAAAAAAAGGGGCTGGACCTGTATCTTTAGAGATCGTGAAACAGGACTTTAGTAGTTTTTATGACTCTCAATGCACAGCAACAACAAGCCGTTAACGCCACCGATGGCCGAGTTCTCGTCTTAGCTGGGGCAGGTAGCGGCAAAACAAAGGTTATTGTCCACCGCATTGCTCATCTCATTAAAAAAGGGGCTGATCCCTCATCCATTTTAGGACTTACCTTCACTAACAAGGCAGCTGCTGAAATGCGTGAGCGAATAGGAAAACTCCTCTCACCAAAAGAAGCAAAACAAGTGGTTCTCTGCACCTTCCACAGTTTTTGCATGCGTCTACTACGAAAAGAGATCCAGCACCTTGGTTACACACAAAATTTCAGCCTCTACGATGAAAGGGATATCCGCCGCCTGCTCAAGCAAATGACTCGCGAAGTGCTAGAGCATGAGGGCGACCTCCCCTCTATCGAACCGGTCTACCAAGAGATTGCAAGAGCAAAGTCTGTTGGAGACACGCCTAAAGACAAGATCTCGCAAACCCTTTTCCAACGCCTCCAAACGAGCATGCGCGCCTTTAACGCGGTCGACTTTGACAGCCTTCTCACCCTAACCCTAGAACTCTTTGAAAAACACCCAGAAGTCCTTGAGAAATACCAAGACCACTTCCGCTATATCATGATCGATGAGTACCAAGATACCAATCCGATCCAATACAAAATTGCCAAGTCACTCTCAGCAAAATATAACAACTTATGTGTCGTAGGTGATGATGACCAATCGATTTATGGTTGGCGCGGGGCAGAAATCAAGAATATCCTCACGTTCGAATCGACCCATTTCATCAAACTCGAGCAGAATTATCGCTCTCTACCAAACATCTTAAAAGCTGCTAACAGCCTCATTGCCAATAATAGCGAGAGACACGACAAACAGCTCTACTCCAACGTCTCTGATTCTGAGCAAATCACCATCTTCCACGCCCCCCACGAAGAAAACGAAGCTTCAGCTGTCGTGCAGCGAATGCTACACCTGCGGCAAACGCGCAACCTGCGATGGCGAGATTTTGCCATACTCTACCGCTCTAACGCCCTATCTCGCCCTTTTGAGATGGCCCTGATGCAAGGGATGTGGCAAAAGAATGGCGAATACAAGCGAGGCATCCCCTATCAAGTCTTTGGAGGGACAGAACTCTACGAACGGAGCGAGGTCAAAGACCTCATGGCCTACTTGCGCGCAATTGCCAACCCCCGCGATGAAGAAGCGCTCCTTAGAATCATCAACGTCCCCCGTCGTGGCATCTCAGACAAAACTCTAGCCATTCTTACCCAAGAAAACCGCGCCGCAAAAATTCCTCTTTGGCAAGTGCTAAATGAACTCAAAAGCCATCCTGAGCTCAAAGAGCGCGCCATCCAAGCCGTGCAAAACTTTGTTTACCTAATCCACAACGCACAAGACACCTTCAAAACAAAGCCACTAAAAGATGCCTTTGAAGAGCTCGTCGAGCTCATCGACTACAAAAAAGCGATCGAGGAAGAGGTCAAAAGCGAAAAAATGCGCACCTTCAAATGGGAAAACGTCCAAGCCTCGATCGAAGCTCTGCGCCTTTACGAAGAACAGACCCACGAGCCCTCCCTCCAAGACTTTCTAACAACCACTCTTCTCGACCAGAACAAATTCTCCAAAAAAGAAAAGGATCTGATCGCCGATAAAGTCAATGTGATGACCTTCCACAGCGCCAAAGGGCTTGAGTTTGAAGCGGTCTTTCTAGTCGCGCTCGAAGACCACATCATCCCCCATGAAAAAAGCTTTCAGCTCGAAGAAGAGCGGCGCCTAATGTATGTCGCAATCACCCGCGCAAAAAAATACCTCAATTTGAGTATGGCCCGCCAGCGCAAACGCTATGGAAAAGAGGAAAAATCTTCCCCTTCCCGATTTCTCTTTGAGATCCCTAAAGACCTGCTCAGAACTATTTCTTGGCGCACTCCCTTTTTATAAAATCATCTTTTTGTTAAACGGGATTTATAACCCCGGAGTTAACCGTGAAGAAGACCCTATTAGCTTTAAGCCTGGCCGCCGCTGGGCAATTGGCCGCAGATTGTAATGATTGTTGTGAGCCATGCTGCGTGCCGCAGCCAAAAAAATGCATCGACTGTGAGTGCTACACGCCAAAATACTATGACTTGCAATGCGCTTGCGACTTTTTCGGCACAGTCGACTTTCTCTACTGGTACGGAAAAGAAACAGGCTTGAGTTATGCACTTCGAGGAGAAATTGTTCCCACTCAGGGAAATGCGACAGACCTAATACCTAGTGTTTCTGCATCAAGGGAAGTGAAGTGGATGGAAGAGAGCTGGGATCCAGGTGTTCGCGTAGGAATAGGCGCAAACGATGTTTTCTGTGATGGTTGGGAACTATATTTTTATTGGACCTACTACCACACAAACAAGAATCAAAAGACTTCTATAGAGGGTTTTGATAAATTCCTTATAAATCCTTGGGGAGCCGATACAAATGCACAAGCATTGATTAATGTCTCCATTTTAGAGAACATCCCTGCTGGTTCGAGTAATACAAATGAGATAAAAGCTAAATGGGAGTTGGACTACAACACCTTTGACTTGGAACTTGGAAGAAATTACTGGCTTAGCAGATGTTTCTCTATGCGCCCTTATATGGGAATTCGAGGAGGATGGACAAAGACACGCTTTAAAACTGCCGAAGACCAAGCATTTCTCAGCCCTCTAGATGAGACAGATGTTTTTTTAAGTTCTTCAGCAAACTTTAAAAATAGGTTTTGGGGTGTGGGACTCTCTGGCGGCTTTCAACCAAACTGGCATTTAGGCTGCGGCTTTAGCATTTTCGGCAATGCAGACATAGCGCTATTGTGGGGTTGCTTTGACTTGGTCCGTGATGGATTTTTTACCGCGCTTTCTATAGATAGTTCAGGAGGTACTGAAACTATATCAGACACCATTTTAGACTATGGAAAAAGCAAAAGCAAATTTTCTGCCATGCAAGCTGTCTTAGATTTAGGGGCAGGACTACGCTATGAATGCACCTTCTGTTGTGATAGCTACCGTTTCGCACTCGATTTAGCGTGGGAGCATCATATTTGGTTTGATCACAACCATAGAAATCAATTAGACACATCGCTCGTTGCCTTAGGAGAAAATGAGTCCTTCGCATTTGCTCTAGATAACTTCCGAGAAATTTATGGCAATCTAGCCTTAGCGGGACTTGTTGTTAGAGCACGATTCGATTTCTAGGTATTGGATAGATTGGGCAAGGTCGCCCTTGTGCTCTTCGGGAGCAATGTCAAAAGAGGCTTTTGCGTGAGCAAGGGCCTCTTTTATTTTGTTCTGACTAAAGTAGTATTGGGAAATCTTCATCTCGATCTCCCATGCTCCTTTTGTATCGCTACTGCCAAAGTTTTTAAGGTATTTCACTAGAGGGGCAACGACCACCTCAGCGTTTTTGGACTTTTTTACACTAGCTAGCGACTCAAAATCCATCACGGCAAGTTCGCGCATATACCCGTCTGCATTTTTGGGATCCCGCTTTTGGATTTTTCTCTTGATCGCCTGTAGTTTCCATTTCCCCATTTTACCAGCGGTGAGGAGGTTGCTATACTCTTCGAGAAGAAAATAGGGGCTCCGGTCGGTCTTCAGCCCTTGGTTTAAGAAGGCCTTTTTAAAGGCCTCATCGGCCAAGTGCCCAGCTTTGGCATAAAGGGACTTTAGCTCTTCGACTTGGAGTTTCTCGAGCTGCGTTTTGGTAATACGAGATACTTTTTTGTAGTCGGCAAGTGTGTTTTTGATCACACTAGCAAACTCTTTTTGCCCGACAGGTAAAAAGGTAAGTTTGGCGATTTCTTCGCCTGAGGGCTCTGCAAGTACAAGGGAGGGGCACTCTTCTACGTGGAATTTCTCCTTCAAGTCTTGCCCCAGATAGGATTCTTCCTCAAATTCTTCGGGGATCTCAACTTTATATAGAACCACATCTTTTTTTAAGTTTTGGATGAAAGGCAGATCAGCTAGGATCTCCTCCTCAAGCTGATCTGAATGGGGACACCAATTGGGCCCTAAAAAGACGATGAGAAGAGGCTTTTCTTGAGCAAGAGCCTCCTGTTTAGCTAGTTCATAGTCACAAAATGCAAAATTGCAAATCAATAGAAAAAATGAGATAATCTTCATACTTTACTGTATAGAAAAATGAACAGATTTCCTCCTACTATTATTTTGAGACATCGAAAGGAGAACTTGAAAAAGTGTAGCCTACGAGGCTTAGAAACCCGGCCGGACATGCAGTTTTTCAACTACCCTTGGAGAGAACCAAAGCCAAGCCTTTGCTCTTATGTCGTGCTCGCTGTAGATGCCCCACCACTCACAAAGGCGGATACGAATAAGGGCATCTTTCTCATTGATGGTACATGGAGATATGCTGAGAAGATGCTTAAGTCTTTAGAGGAGCCCATCACCCTCCGTAGCCTCCCCGCAGTGCCGACGGCCTATCCAAGAAGACAAGAGGTCGAGCAGGGGTTAGCTTCTATCGAAGCGCTGTATCTGGCTTATACAATCCTAGGACGAGATCCAAAGGGGCTCTTGGATCTGTACCATTGGAGAGAAGAATTCCTATTAAATATTGAGCGAGCCTTCCCACTGGCGCACCCGCTCTAAAAGCTCATTCTTTTCGGGGTGCGAGCGCAAAAAGCTTAAAAACTCTTCGTTGCTACTCAAATGAGCAATTTTGGCAAGAAGGTGAAGGTGGATTTTATCTCCTGTAGCAAAGAGGAAGAAAAGGACATCGACCGGTTTTTCATCTAGCGCGCCATATTCAATCGGCTTTTCCGGGAAGACAATTGTAATGAGATCAAACGGAACCTTTTGCAGACATTCTCTTGTGTGCGGAACGGCTACGCCATTATTGAAAGCTGTGGGCATTAGCCTTTCTCTGTCGAGAAGGAGCTCTGAGAGGAGATCACTATCGTGTCTAAGTTTTTCTGAAATAGCCGGCATGGAGGCTCTAATAACCTCTTCTTTGGTCTCTCCTTCCACATTTGCGAGCACGCCCCCACGATTGAGCGCGCGATATAAGCTAAATTGCTGGTTGCCTGGCTGAGGGAATATCTGCTTCTCACCAGAGGCGGGAAGGAGCTCAGCAGTGTCTTGCTGGGAGAGCTTTTGCTCCATCATCCAATTTTCGATCTCGATCCGACTAAAACGGTACTGCTTATTGAGCTTATATGCTGGTATTTTCCCATCGAGTAGCCACCGTCTAATGGTCGTTTCGGAAACACTCAGCAACTCCGCTACATCTTTGATCTTCAGATCCATCTCTTCCCTTCCTAGTTAGAGCTCTTCAAAAATTGCCACTACATCGCGTGGACTTTTCGCACTTAAAAGCGCCTTCCGGCACTCTTCGTCTTTGATCGCTGTTGTAATCATTGAAAGAATGTTCAAGTACTCGGTTTGCTGATCCTCTGGTCCGCCAATCATAAAAATAAGACGTACTGGAAGGCCATCTAAGGCTCGCCATTCAATCCCCTCATCTTTCTGAATGCCAATAGCGACAAAAAACTCATCATACCCTTGTAACTTAGCATGAGGAATTGCAACCCCTATCCCAATCCCTGTTGAAACGATCTTTTCCCGATCTAAGATAGACTCATAAAAAGCTTGCTTATCGTGTAATTTTCCTTCTTTTTCCAGAAGGTTTACAAGAGCTTCCAATGCTTCATTTTGCCCGTGAACATCTAAATGCATCACCAGCTTCTCGTCCAGGTAATCAGAAATTCCCACGGAATCCTCTTTTATGAAATTCTTAATGCGTTCCAGTATGACCGAACCCTCCTTCTCCACGTGCTGAGTTCACAAGAGAGCTTTCTACTTGAAAATCGGCTTGCAGTACAGGCGCTAGGACCATTTGTGCAATCCGCATGCCAAAGGAAACAATAAATGGCTCTAAGCCATGATTGATTAAAAGAACTTTTACTTCACCTCGATAATCGGCATCAATGGTTCCTGGAGTGTTGAGGACGGTGACTTGGTGTTTAAAAGCAAGGCCACTGCGAGGGCGGATTTGAATCTCAAAGCCATCTGGAATTTCCATCCGAATTCCCGTTGGAACAAGTTCTGTTTTACCAGGCCCAATTGTGATCTCTTCTCGACTTGCCGACTTGAGGTCAGCCCCTGCTGCCAGCTCTGATCCATAGAAAGGGATCAGGGCCTCATCATCAATGAGAATACGTAGAGTTTTTTTTTCCATACCACAATTTTAGTGCGCGACAGGAGTGGGCTTATTTTCTGCCAATTCGATGATCTTACTTAAAGTCTCTGGCAGGTCGCTCTTCTTTGAGCCCCTTGTACGCGCATTGTCTGTTACATAACTCAAAATCAGCGACAACCTATCTTTTAAATCATGTCTATTAACAATGCAATCAATCATTCCTTTTTCGAGTAGAAATTCTGATTTCTGTGCACCTGGAGGCAGTTTTTCACGAGTGGTTTGCTCTACAACGCGAGGGCCTGCAAAACCGATGAGTGCGTCAGGCTCTGCGACAATGATATCTCCCAAAGTTGCATAGGATGCCGTCACACCACCTGTGGTTGGATTCGTGAGCACAGAAATGTAGGGCAGCCCTGCTTGTCCAAATCGGGCGAGAGCAGCAGATGTTTTGGCCATCTGCATAAGAGACAGAATCGATTCTTGCATCCGAGCACCGCCCGATGCAGAAACTAAAATAAGAGGGATTTTTTCTTTGAGAGCTTTTTCAATCAAAAGGCAAAACTTTTCACCAACAACAGACCCCATCGATCCGCCCATGAAAGAAAAATCCAAAATGCCAAGAGCTACTCGCTTCCCATCCATTTTGCAAATCCCGACCATTGCAGCATCTTTACGCTTTGTCTTTTCTTGTGCTTTCTTGATCCGATTTTTATAAGAATCCGTGTCGACAAACTCCAAGGGATCCGCTGGACTATACTCATTGAAGAGCTCTTCAAAAGAACCCTCATCTGCCAAGAGCGCCACCCTTTGCGGTGCAGAGAGACGATAGTGATAACTACACTTGGGGCAGCAGTGGAGATTTTGTCCCAACTCATTAGAGTGGATAAGCTCAGCACAATGCGAGCATTTCAGCCAACCACTAAAACCATCTTTCTTGGTCGTTTGTACCTTAATCTTCGGTTTTGAAGAAAATAAACCCATAAATTCCAGTCCTGTTTATTTGCTACCCATTATCCGTAAAAAAAAGCTAAAAAACAAGGGAATAAAATCTAGATTTACACACTTGCCTCTGCAAGGCGCTGAGCCACATTACCCCAATTCACAATACGCCAAATATTTTTTAGATATTCGGGGCGAACATTTTTATACTGCAAATAATAGGCATGCTCCCAGACATCCACCCCCAAAAGAGGAACTAACCCCTTCGTACTCAATGGATCTTGATTCGCACACGTCTCAATCATCACAGTTTTCTTCTCCGGACAATAGCCCAGCCAGCCCCAGCCCGATCCTTGAATAGAACCAGTTCTAGCGTTGAATTTTTCCACAAAATGCTCAAAAGATCCAAATTCTTGGTTGATAGCATCTGCAAGCTTCCCTTCTGGCTCGCCGCCTCCCCCCTTACCCTCTGGGGCCAGATTGGTCCAGAAAATCGAGTGGTTGATATGACCTCCCCCATTGAAGTTTATAGAGCTCTGCAAAGCAATCATCCCCTCTAGGTCCCACCTCACATTGGCTTCAAAATACTTCTCTAAGGCCGTATTCAAATTCGTCACATAGGCCTTGTGGTGCTTGGTATAATGCAGCTCCATGATTTCTGCCGAAATCACTGGTTCTAAGGCATTAAAGTCATAAGGTAAATTTGGTTGCTCATGAGGGGTAAAATCGGTCATTTGGGCCTCCTTTTTGGGTTGATACACTATCATAAAAGGGGAAGCGATTTAACTACAATGGGATAGCTAATACCCTACTTCCAAGTATTTATTGACAAACAATTATTTTTTCGTTAAAATATAATTTCAAAATTGAACAATCAATTAATAACAAAATTAAAAATGACTACACCTACTAACAACACCTCCAGTTTCCAAAAACCTATCGGATTGAAAATTGCAGATGGGATTTCTACAATTTTATTGGGAATCATCTCAGGCATAATTGACATAGCCGATCGTATTTTAGGCCACTAATTCTTTTTAAAAACGAGGGCTTCTTCGACGTATTCGATCCCTTGTAGGGAGATTTTTTCGAGTAGATCTTTTGAGAGGCCTTTGCAGTTTCTTTTCGGTAGAATGCATCTCGTAAAGCCCATGTTGATCGCCTCTTTGATCCGATTTTCTATGCGGGGCACTGAGCGGACCTCACCCCCAAGGCCTACTTCCCCAATAACAATCGTTTTGGAGTCGACAGGGTGATTGCTAAACGATGAGCTAATGGCCATCACAATCCCCAAATCTATTGCCGGTTCTGTGATTTTCAACCCCCCTGCTACGGATACAAAGACGTCTTTGTTGTGTAGTGGGAAGCCCATCCGCTTTTCTAAGACAGCTAAGAGTAGTGAGAGGCGGTTTGGATTGAGACCTGTCGACTTGCGGCTTGAGTTAGAAAAGGCACAAGGGACAACCAGAGCCTGGATTTCAACGAGGAAGGCGCGTGAACCCTCAATCGTGGGAATGATCGCAGAACCGGCAGTTTTATTTGCCCTTTCTTCGAGAAAAATTTGCGATGGATTGGTCACTTCTTTGAGCCCTTTGCTATCCATTTGAAAAACGGCAATGTCATCGGTGGGACCGAATCTGTTTTTCACGCCTCGTAGCATCCGGTAGCCGTGCTCTCTGTCTCCGTCAAAATCTAAAACAGTATCGACAAGGTGTTCTAGCACGCGGGGGCCTGCAATCTCCCCTGTTTTGGTGACGTGCCCGATTAGGAAGGTTGAGATATTCATCCCCTTAGCCACGTGCATAAACTCTGTGGCCATCTCCCGCACTTGCGTCACGCTACCTGGCGCAGAAGCTATTTCGGGCTTGTAGACGATCTGGATCGAATCTACAATGAGCACGTCGGGCTTGAGCTGATCGATGTGTAGCTTAATATTTGAGAAGTTTGTCTCTGCAAGCAGGTAGAGGTGATCGCTTTGGATCCCGAGTCTTTCTGCCCGAAGCGATGTCTGCTCGACCGATTCTTCTCCGCAAATGTACAGAACCGTGAGTCCTTGACTGGCAAGCTGGCTAGAGAGCTGCATCATGAGAGTCGATTTCCCAATCCCTGGATCTCCGCCCACTAAAGTCAAAGAACCGGTGACAATTCCCCCGCCCATAAGCCGGTCAAACTCTGAGATCCCCGTCATCATCCGCTTGAATGTGACATTTTCAACATCTTTGATCCGCATGGGCTTTGCCATCTTTTCCGATGCTGCGGAAAAACGGCTAGCTGGCGGCGCATCCACCTCTTCGACAAAAGTGTTCCAATTCGAGCACATGGTGCAATTACCCGTCCACTTAGTCTGCGAGTGTCCGCATTCTGTGCAACTCCACAACGTTTTAGTCTTAGCCATCCTCTTTCTCCATGTGGCGTAGAGCATCTTCGGCAGCGGCCTGCTCGGCGAGCTTTTTTGAAGCCCCTTCACCTTGCCCCATCTCATCGTCTCCAATCCGAGCCGAGATCACAAAAATTCTGCTGTGGGGCGGCCCCTTCTCTTCCAAAACAACATAGTCAGGCGGCCTTTGGAACTTTTTTTGGGAATAGTCCTGAAGCTCGGCTTTCCAGTTGCGCAGAGGGGTTTCCATCGCCGCTTGAATCTCCCCTTCGAAATGAAGCAATATAAATTCCCTAGCAGACTCTAGTCCCCCATCCAAGTAAATCGCCCCCACAATAGCCTCAAAAAGATCGGCCAAGATCCGATCTCTTCCCCTGCCCACATTGACCGACTCCCCCTTGCCCAAAAGCAAAAACTCTTCGAGCTGCAGCTGTTTCGTATACCGAACGCACCCATCAGCTCCCACTAAATGGGCCCGCAAATGGGAAAGATGCCCCTCAGATTCTGCCGGCATTTGCGTATACAAATAGCTTGAAATGATCAGACCCAGAACCGAGTCGCCCAAAAACTCGAGCCGCTCGTTGTGTCCTTCCACTTCACCCCGATGTTCGTTGAAGTAAGAACGGTGCGTAAACGCAAGTTTCAGCAGTTCCTGATCTTGAAAAGTATATCCCAGCCGGGATTCGATTTCCGATAACTCCATCCCTCTAGCATAAAAACCTGCCACCCTTTCTTGCAAGGAATCCCTTCTGCCCCGCATAATGGACCCATGCTCAATCCCCATTTTCAAAGACTGAAGTCCGCCTACATCTTTCCCATCATCGAAAAGAAGCTCGCCGAGCTGCAAAAAGAACACCCCAATCAAAAAATTTTGAATCTTGGCATCGGTGATGTCTGCCTGCCCCTTGCTCCAAAAGTTGCCGAGGCTATTTGTGAGGCAACGAGGGAAATGACAGAAAGCCCGAGAGGCTATGGCCCTTGTGGCGGCTATGACTTTTTAAAAGATGCGATTTGCGAGCATGAGTATGCCTCGTTTGGCATAACGCCAAGCGAAATTTTTATTTCAGATGGTGCTAATTCTGATAGCTCATGCTTGCAAGAACTTTTTGCAGATGACTGCAAGGTAATCGTTACTGATCCCACGTATCCTGTCTATCGCGATGCCAATCTCATCGCAGGGAAAAAACTCATCACGATTCCTTTGACCGAAGAGGAGGGCTTTATCCCCCGCCCGCCGAAAGAAAGGGCTGATCTAGTGTATTTGTGCAGCCCATGCAATCCCACAGGGGTTGCGATGAACCGCTCAGATTTAGAAGAGTGGATTGCTTGGGCCCAAGAGAATCAGGCAATTTTACTCATCGATAATGTCTATAATGGGTTTGCAACCTCAGAAGATGTCCCTAAGAGCATCTACGCTCTTGAGGGAGCAAACGAGGTCGCCATTGAAATCCGAAGCTTTTCTAAATGGGCGGGCTTTACCGGCCTGCGCTGTGGCTACTCTGTTGTCCCCAAAACGTTGCATCTGCCCGAGCTTCATAGTCTTTGGCAAAAGCGGATCGACATCAAAACCAATGGCGTGTCCTATCCGATTCAGAAGGGGGCTCTTGCCTGCTACTACCCTGAGGTGAAAAAGGAATTAGATGAGCAGTTGGCTCAATATAAAAAATCTGCTTCCATTTTGCGCTCTTGTCTAAAGGATTTAGGCCAAACTTTTTTTGGTGGCATCGATGCCCCCTACATCTTCTGGAAAGCCCCTACAGATTCATGGACTTTTTTTGACGAGCTCCTTACGCGCTCAAAGATCATTTCTATTCCTGGGAGCGGCTTTGGCCCCTGTGGCGAGGGCTTTGTTCGCCTTTCCTGTTTTATTACTCCAACTACTGCACAAGAGGCTGCCGATGCGTTATACCATCACTTCGCAACAGTTTGATTTCCTAAGACGTGAACAACACATCGAGTTTGAAGGTTTTTACTCACCAGAAGAGATAGCAACCCTCAAATCCCAACTCGATGAAGCGCGCAATAAAAATGCAACTGGTAGGGATTTAGAAAGGGGTAACGAGCCTCTATACAAAGCCCTAAAATTCTCTAGACTGGGCCAAGCTGTTGCAGCTCTTTTCAACAAAAAGAAGCTTAAAGTAGCCTTCACTCAATACTATCCCCCCTACCAAACGATCGATGCCTTAGAAGATCTCTCAAGCGTAACGGAGCTCGTTGGAGGCGCACTCATCAACCTCTCTTCTGAGCCGATGCCAGACTTCCCCTATCTGCCAATGGAGCAGGGCGATGTGGGCTTCTACAAACAAGAATTTCCCATCGACTTTTCCCAATTAGAGCTTCCGGTCCTACTCATTGCCTTTGCAACGGAAAAAGCCCGCTACAAGCTCCAAGAAAAGGATCCCCATACCCACCTCTTAAAGAAATTGGGCTACGGATTTGGTGATACTCTCGCAGAAGAAACCCATCCGCTAATCATCAAGTAGCCCTTGCAGAAAAACTCTTATTGCTGCAAAATCTTTTCTTTTTTTTCAGGTAAACCATGAGTGTGAAATATGCGACGTACGCTGATTCGGTATCAGCCATGGAAAAAAAACACGAGCTGCGCAAACTACGGCCGATGATCCCCATCAACGGGGCATTCATTCTTTTAGAAAATCAGAAAATGCTCAGCTTTTGTTCCCACGACTATTTGGGTCTTGCCGACAATCCTGAAATCAAAAAGAACGCGATTAAGTATTTGCTACAGCACGGGATCACCGCCTCTTCAGAGTCGCGTGATCTCTATACCACTTGCCAACAGGATCTCGAGAAAAAGCTCAGTGAAATGCTCAAGCGCGAGACGGCTCTTTTCTTCCCCTCTCGCTATGAAGCCAATACGACTACTCTGGCTACTTTGGGGCACAAGGATGCAACATTTTTTGTTGACGAGGCCTGCCACTGTAGCCTGATCCGCGGCGCGGAAAATAGCAAAGCCAACTTGCAGCGCTTCCCCCATAACCGTCTCGACCGATTGGAACACTTTTTGGAAGATTCCAAGACGAAAACAAAAGTGATTGTAACCGAATCGGTCTTTAGCTCTACGGGCTCAGTAGCGAATCTCCCCACTCTCATTGAACTTGCAGAATATTTTGATGCTCTGCTTTATGTCGATGACTCTCATGCGTTTGGTATTGGCGGCGTTGAAGGAATGGGCCTTGCCGCTCACCTTAAAGAGATCGATATCATCACCGGTTCTTTCAGCAAGGCCTGCGGTGCTTACGGCGGCTATGTTGCCTGCTCCGAGACGATCCGCGATTATCTGGTGAATGTCTCTCCCATCCAAACTTCGTTTCTCTTTCCGCCTCCGATCATCGGAGCCATTGAAGCTGTCCTCGACCTTTTCCCTCAAAGTGAGGGAGAGCGCAAGCAACTGCAGCAACGCTCCCATTGGCTACGTGAAGCCTTAAGAGAGATTGGTTTTTCCCTTCCAAAGGTCAATATTCCTCTGATCTCTTTGCCCTTTGACAGCACAGAAGAGATAGACTCTTTAAGAGTCCATCTAAAAGAGGAACAAATTCTAGTTGGTCCTACAAGATCTTTTCAAGGACCTAGATTGAATATCGCGCTCAATGTATGCCACATGCCCGACCACCTCACTCGCTTGGTCGAAGCTATTGAAGCCTGGCAACACTCCCAATCAAGAGAGCAAGCGACTTAATATCGCATCGACTGTGAAGCCGTACTCGGCTTGGAGGTCGCTCATAGGCGCGGAGGCGCCAAAGGTCTCTATGCTGATCGAGATTCCGTCGGGTCCTACCCATTTGCCCCAGCCCATGGAAACGCCTGCTTCGATGCTCACGCGCGTGCCAAGATCACCGCCAAGGGTCTGTTTTTTGTAGTCAGCAGATTGCTTATCAAAGATCTCAAAACAGGGCATGGAGACGACACGGACTTGCTTGTCTTTTTTCTCGAGGGCGTCTGCCACGTCCATTGCTAGAGAAATTTCTGAGCCGGTGGCGATGAGACAAAAGTCGGCTTTGCTCGATTCTTTTTTGAGGATGTAAGCTCCTTTACCTAGTCCATCGTCGTAAGAGACGCTTGTCTCGTCGAGGGTGGGCAGGTTTTGGCGTGAGAGGATAATCGCAGTGGGTCCGCGGTAGCGCAGAGCTGCAATCCAAGCCATCTTCACTTCGTTGGCGTCGGCCGGTCTGATGAGTTGGAGGTTTGGGATGGCACGTAGCGCGGCATAGTGTTCGATCGGTTGGTGGGTAGGGCCGTCTTCGCCGAGGAAGATCGAGTCGTGGGTGAACTGGTAAACCACTTGCACTTCTGAGAGCGCTGCCAAACGAATAGCATTGCGCATGTAGTCGGAAAAGGTAAGGAACGTTCCCACGTATGGGATGATCATATCGCTCTGCGACATCCCTGTAGCAGCTGCTGCCATCGCAAATTCGCGTACGCCAAATTTGATGTTGCGCCCTTCGAACTTCCCAGGCTGGACAATCGGAAATTGACTCATCATGGTCTTATCAGAGCCTGAGAGATCGGCCGAACCTCCATATAGGAATGGAAGGAGATCCCCGAGGAGCTTTAGGCACTCTGAGGAAGCAGAACGGCCGGCGATCGGATTTTTGATCTCGAGGTTATTGAGCTGCTTTTCGAGGTCTGCAGGTATGCTTTTTTCAGCCATTTTATTGAACTCTTCAGAAAGAGCGGGATTTGTTTCAGAGAATCTGCGAAAAAGTTCTTTCCACTTCTGCTCCATATCTTGGCATTTGACCTGCCTCTGCTCAAAGAATGTATAAGCTGATTGGGGGACGTAAAACTCCTCTTCTGGGAGTCCTAGGATTTTTTTCACCTCTTCAACTTCTTCTACTCCAAGTGGCGAGCCGTGTGCCTTACTCGTACCGGCTTTGTGGGGTGACCCTTTTCCAATAACGGTGTGCATCACAACAAGGCAAGGTCGAGTTTGATTTTCACGGATGTGGTTGAATGTCTCTTCGAGTTGATCAAAGTCATACCCATCGATCTCGTAGGTATCCCAGCCATAAGCTTCGTACCGCTTTTTGGTGTCCTCGCTGCAACATTCGCCCAGCGGGCCATCGAGGCAAACATGGTTGGAGTCGTAGACGAGGACGAGGTTATTTAACCCTAAGTGCCCTGCAAAGGAGGAGGCTTCTGATGAAATCCCTTCCATGATGCAACCATCCCCAGCTAGGCAAAAGACTTTATTTTGAAAGAGGGGGAAATCTGTTGAGTTGAATTTGGTCCCCAATAGTTTGAGGGCTAGCGCCTGCCCTACGGCATTAGCTATTCCTTGCCCTAAGGGGCCCGTAGTGGCCTCTACCCCTTCTGTCATGTGATACTCTGGGTGGCCTGGTGTTTTTGAATGGAGCTGGCGAAAAGATTTTAGATCATCGATTGAGAGGTTGTAACCGGATAGATGGAGCATTGAGTATAGAAGCATAGAGCCATGCCCAGCAGAAAGGATAAACCGATCTCTTCCAAGCCACTTGGGATTTTTGGGGTTGTGGCGCAGCTGCGTCCCCCAAAGAAAAGCTGCAAACTCAGCACAACCCATGGGAAGTCCCGGATGGCCTGAATTAGCTTTTTGCACCGCTTCCATAGAAAGCTGGCGAATGGTGTTGGCAATTTTTTCTAGCTGCTTTTTGAGATCGCTATCCATATCCAGTAAACTCCTAGTGTGAGATCTTCAAATTTAAGCTTTTGGAGCAAAATCTTGCAAGGAAATACCTCTAGAAGATAGAATTTATCTCTATGTTATCACAAGATCTACGCCGAAATTTCCTTCAATATTTCAAGAAAAATGGACATACGATTGTCCCCTCAGCTCCGGTTGTTCCCCACGATGACCCTACTCTTCTATTCATCAATGCGGGGATGAACCAGTTCAAAGATGTTTTTCTTGGCAAAAGCAAACGGGATTATACGCGCGCCACGTCGACACAAAAGTGTGTCCGTGTGGGCGGCAAGCACAACGACCTCGACAACGTTGGGCATACGACAAGGCACCTGACCTTTTTCGAGATGATTGGCAATTTTTCTTTTGGCGATTATTTCAAAAAAGAGGCGATTGCCTACGCCTGGGAATTGACTCTCGAAGTGCTGCAGTTTGAAGAGAAAAAACTTTGGGTCACGATTTTCGAAGATGATGACGAATCTTATGAGCTTTGGAAAGCTCACATCAACCCTGAGCGCATTGTCCGCATGGGTGAAAAGGACAATTACTGGTCTATGGGTGAAACGGGTCCCTGCGGTCCTTGCTCAGAGCTTCACTACGATCGAGGAGATCGCTTTGGAAACTTCTCAAATCCAAAAGACGACCCCAGTGGCGAGCGCTACATAGAATTTTGGAACCTCGTCTTCATGCAATTCAATCGCGATGCAAATGGAAAAATGTCTGTATTGCCCAATCAATCCATTGACACAGGGATGGGACTCGAGCGAGCAGTAGCTCTCAAAATGGATGTCGACAATGTCTTTCAAACCGATATCTTGGGCCACTTAATCGGCCAAGTAGAGAAAGTCACAGGAAAAAAATATGAAAGCGAGATCGCTCCGGCTTTCCATGTGATAGCTGATCACTTGCGTACGCTAGCCTTTGCTATTGCAGATGGCGCGCAGCCAAGCAACGTCGAAAGGGGGTATGTCCTTCGCAAACTCCTCCGCAGAGCCGTTCGCTATGGGAGAACGCAGTTGCACACTGAGCAACCCTTTTTAGCTGATATTCTTCCAGCGCTTATCGAAACGATGGGAGAGGATTTTAAAGAAATTGTCACGGCACAAGATCGCATTGCAGAAATCCTCACCCTTGAAGAAGAGGGATTTTTACGCACCCTCAAACGAGGCGGCGGCATTTTAAATACTGTCGTAGAAAAAGCCGTGCAAAGCCCTCATAAACAAATCAGCGGCGAAGATGCGTTTAAACTCAAAGACACATATGGCTTCCCCCTTGAAGAAATTTTGCTCATTGCCAAAGACTCCGATCTGCAAGTCAATATTGATGCCTACCAACTCCTCGAAGAAAAAGCGCGCGAGATGTCGCGCTCTGCACGTTCTGTTACAGGACAAGAGGCTGAAGGGAGCCAATATGAAAGCTTTGTGAAAAAACATGGTCCCAGCGTTTTTGTCGGCTATAGCGAAATGAAAGCCCAAACCGAAATTTTAGGGATCGTCCAAAATGGCGAATTCGTCGAGTCTCTCTCGGAAGGTTCCGAAGGATTACTCCTCCTAAAAGAAACCCCCTTCTATGCAGAAAAGGGGGGGCAAGTTGCCGATATCGGCGCTATCTCTGGTGAAAAAGCCCACTTTCATGTGACCGACTGCAAAAGCCCTTACTCCGACGTGATCGTCCACAAAGGAAAAGTCGAAGAGGGGTTGTTCCGCGTTGGAGACGCTGTAACGGCCAGCATTGACGAGCCAAGGCGCTTGCTCATAGCCGCCCACCACACGGCCACCCACCTTCTCCACTGGGCATTGCAAGAGGTTTTAGGTGAGCACATCCGCCAAGCCGGATCTCTCGTCGAGCCCAACCGCTTTAGATTCGACTTCAACCACCACAAAGCCCTTTCAAATGAGGACCTACGCCAGGTAGAAGATCTTGTGAACGAAAAGATCCGAGAAAACCAAAGTGTGAGTACCTACGAAATCTCCTATGAAGAGGCGCAAAATCGCGGCGAAATCAAACAATTTTTCGGAGAAAAATATGGCTCACACGTCCGTGTGGTCGATATCAATTTCTCTAAAGAGCTCTGTGGCGGTACCCACGCCTACCACGTCGGCATGATCGGCTACTTTCGGATCACAAAAGAGAGCAGCATTGCAAGTGGCGTACGCAGAATCGAAGCAGCTTGCGGAAAAGCCGCAGAAGATTTTGTCCGCGCCGAAGAAGAAGTGCTTGAAAAATCAGCCGCCCTTCTCAAATCCCAGCCAGCCAAGCTCGAGCAGAGGATCACCCAACTACTCGACGAACAAATGCAGCTAAAAAGCGAAATGCGGATCCTCAAACGGGGGCAGCTCAAAGGACTCGTGAGTGATCTTGCTAGCCAAGCCAAAGAGAGCTTGCTCACCGCTACTGTTGAGATCGACCCAGAAGACCTTGGCGAGCTAGCTGATGGCATTTTGCAACAAATGCAATCGGGTGTTGTGGCCTTAGCTGTTAAACTAGGCAGCCGCGTGCAGATCGCCATCCGAGTCAGCCCCGATTATATAGAAAAAGGGATCCAAGCTGGCGCCCTGATCAAAGAAATTTCTCCCGCCATTGGCGGCGGCGGTGGCGGCAAGCCCGCAAGCGCCCAAGCAGGTGGAAAAAACCCAGCTGGCATCGATGAAGCATTTGCCCTGATTAAAACTAAAATCCAAAAATGAATCTGCTTTTATCTCCTGCACTTTCCAAGCTCCTTCAGCTCGAGGAAAACTCCCTTGTCATTGAGGGACTATGGGACGGCCCCAAGTCAGCTCTCATCTCTTTACTTTTTGAGGCCAAGAAAAAAAACATCCTCGTCATCACCTCCGACAAAACGGAAAATCGGATCGCCTCGAATCTCGACTACTTTGGCATACGCCCCTTCTACGAATTCCCCGCATGGGAAACCCTCCCAGGCGAAGAGATCCCTCCCAGCCCCGACATCGTAGGCAGACGCTTTGAAATCCTCTACAACTTCTTAGAGCATAAAGAGCCAAAAGTCATACTCTGCCCACTCCAGGCCGTCCTGCAAAAACTCCCCACGCCGAAAAAATTAAAACCCAACTGCAACCTGTGGAAAGTGGGAGAAGAAATCCCCTTCGATGCCCTCTCAGAATTTTTGGAAGCACTCGGCTATAAAAAAGAACCCGTGGTCGCAGATAAGGGACAATTTGCCCTGCGCCGGGGTATACTCGATCTCTTCCCCCTTTCAGCTGCCGAACCATTTAGGGTCGAATTTTTTGGCGACACCATCGAGTCGATCCGAACCTTTGATCCCATTGGGCAAAAGTCGATTGAAAAGAAAGAATCCCTCTTTGTCTGCCCAGCTTCTGAGCCCAAACTTTTGGAAGAAGAAAAAGACCTTGCCACCCTCTTTGACTACCTGGGTGAGGATACTATTGTCATCTTTGATGATCTACTTGCACTAGAAGATCGCTACGTCGCCCTTCAGGGACTTCCTGGAAGCAAATCCAGATTTTTCGCAACCATCGGCGATGTGTTTGAAAAAACCGAAAACCTCCCCCACTACTTTTTTGCCAAAGAACAAATCGAAGAGCTCTCCGATATCGAAATGGAAAAAAAGCTCGGCAGAGATTTTTACAGTGGCAAAACACCTGTGCAGCCCATTACCTTTTCTGTTTTTGATCTAGAATTTTCCTCCAAAAAATGGATCTCCCCCTTTCTGACCATCGGCGATTACTTCTCCCCTTCTGAAAATTTAAGCGCCACAACCAAAGAAGAAATCCTCCAGGGCGTTAGCAGATATGCCAAAACACCCCTAGAGCTCCACTTTCTTACCGCAACACAATCAGAAGAAGAGACGCTCAGAGCAAATATTGAAAGCGATGAAATTCACCTGCCAGAAAAAACTCATTTTGAGCGGGGCTACCTCTCAAGCGGATTTGCTCTGCCAGACGCACAGATCGCCATCCTGCCGATGACAGAGCTCACAGGAAGATTCCGCGTGCGCCGGCAAAAGTGGCGCGGCACCTACCACACACCTGCAGCCGAATTTCACGAACTCGTCCCCGGCAATCTCGTCGTCCACTTCCACAACGGAATTGGAAAGTACCTTGGTGTAGAAAAACAGAAAAACCACCTCGGAAAAGAATCAGAATTTCTCGTCATCGAATACTCTGGAGGGAGCAAACTCTTTGTCCCCATATCTTCGAGTTACCTTGTCTCCCGCTATATCGGCTCGCATGAAGAGATCCCAACGCTTAGCCAACTTGGCACCTCCAAATGGCAAAATGCCCGTGTAAAAGCCCAGCAAGCCATCGTTGGCTACGCCGAGCAAATGCTCCACCAAAATGCCGAGCGAGAGATCCAAGGGGGCTTTGTCTATCCAAAAGACACCGATGAAAGCATCAATTTTGAAACAGACTTCCCCTTCGTCGAAACCGATGACCAGATGCTAGCCATCGGCGCACTCAAAAAAGACATGATGTCAGAAAAAGCGATGGACCGTCTCATATGCGGCGATGTCGGCTATGGAAAGACAGAAGTTTGTATGCGTGCAGCTTTTAAAGCAGTCGCCGACGGGAAAAAACAAGTTGCCGTTCTCGTCCCGACAACCGTTTTAGCCATGCAACACTACGAGACCTTCGTTTCGCGCATGGCCAACTACCCAATCAATATCGGTGTAGTTAGCCGCTTTCTCCCTGCTAAAAAAGTGCGCGAAAACATCGAAAAAGCTGCCAATGGCCAGCTAGACATTCTCATCGGAACACACCGGATCATTAGCAAGGACGTCACCTTCAAAGATCTAGGGCTCATCATCATCGATGAAGAACAACGCTTCGGCGTTCGAGCCAAAGAGCACCTAAAAAAACTTAAAACCGGTGTCGACTGCCTCACCCTCTCTGCTACCCCCATCCCCCGCACCCTCTACATGTCGCTCATTGGCGCGCGCGATGTTTCTGTCATCAACACCCCTCCTCAAGATCGCCTTCCGATTAAATCCTACATCATTGAAAGAGACCCTTCCGTCATTCAAAACGCCATCCTTCGTGAGCTCTCTCGCGACGGCCAAGTCTTCTTTCTCCACAACCGGGTCGAGAGCATCCATAAAGTCGCCGAAGAGCTCGAAAAACTAGTTCCCCAGGCTCGCGTTGTCGTCGGCCACGGGCAAATGAGCGCCGACGAACTCGATAGAGTCTACCACCTCTTTAAGCAAGGTGAAGCCGACATCTTAGTGGCCACCACCATCATTGAAAACGGCGTCGACATCCCCAACGCCAACACTATCCTCATCGATAGATCCGATACCTTTGGCCTCGCCGACCTCTATCAGTGCCGCGGACGGGTCGGCCGCTGGAACCGCCCCGCCTACTGCTACTTCCTCGTCCCTCAAAGACGAGAGCTACAAGAAATTGCCACCAAAAGACTCAATGCCCTCGTCGAAGCATCTGGTTACGGCGGTGGAATGAAAATTGCCATGCGCGACTTAGAGATTCGCGGTGCGGGCGACATCCTCGGGGTCAAGCAATCGGGACAGATCTCCTCCATCGGCTTCCACCTCTACTGCAAACTCCTCAAAAGGACCATTGACTCGATGCGCAAGAAAAAGTCGGTCAGCTTTATCGAAACAAAAATGGAATTCTCCTTCGATGCGCGCCTGCCCGAAGAATATATTGGTGAATCGAGCCTGCGCATGGAAATCTATCACCGCCTGGGTGAATCGATGAGCGACGAAGAAGCCGAAGAGATCCTCAAAGAAATGCAAGACCGCTTTGGCGAGCCACCCCTCCCCGTGATCTGGCTCTACCACCTCACCCGCATCCGGATCTTTGCGGCGCAAAAAGGCTACACCCTCCTAAAGTTTGGTAAATATACCCTGCGAGCAGACAAGCAAAAAGGGAAAGAGATCTCGAGCAAAAACATACCCATGCCCAAAGAGAGCGATCCTGCCGCCTTCGAAGCTGCCATTAAAGAACTGCTCTAAAAAAAAGCCGCCTATACCCAAATCCACTCAAAACTTAGGAATGGAGACTCCTCAAATTTTTAATCAGCGAAAAGCAGCCGTGTTCATAGACACGGCGCGATGTAGAGAAACATTTGGCTGGATATAAATTCCTATATCCAGCCAAATGTTTCTCGCCAATAAAGATTTGGCTGGATATACTGATCTATAATCAGCCAAATGTTGGAGCCAAGCCATGCCAGAAAAAGACATTTTCGGGAGGAAAGAGGAAATCGCCTCGTTTAGAAGCATTCTGTCATCAAAAGAAGCTGAATTTCTAGCTCTCTACGGAAGAAGGCGAGTTGGAAAGACATTTCTTGTACGCGAATTTTTTTCAAACAAAGGAATGTATGTAGAAATTACAGGCCAAAAAGATGGAGAACTACACCAGCAGTTAGAAAATTTTTCAAGACAGTTTTCCAAAGGCTTCTATGACAATATCCCCCTTCAGCCACCGAAAAGCTGGAAAGAAGCTTTTAGCCTCCTAACAACACACATCCAAAAAATTCCAAAACGACAAAAATGCATTCTCTTTTTTGACGAACTTCCCTGGCTTGCAGGCCGCAAGTCTGGCTTCATGCAAGCACTAGATTTTTATTGGAATCGTTATTGGAGCTCTTCAAAAAATTTGATCGTTATTGTGTGTGGTTCAGCCGCTTCATGGATGCTTGATCATCTTGTTAATGCAAAAGGAGGACTACACAACCGGCTAACTAAAACGATCCTCTTAAAACCATTCAATCTAACAGAATCATCCGAATATTTAAAGCACCGCCATGTAAATCTAAACACCAAACAATTCTGCGATATTTATATGACTTGTGGAGGAATCCCATACTATCTCAAACAAATTGAAAAAGGGAAATCTGCTACGCAAAATATCAATAGGCTTTGCTTCCAAAAGGATGGACTCTTATACAATGAATTCGATCGTATTTTCCCTGCTCTTTTCAATCATTCCGAGCAACATTTTTCCATTATTAAAGCTATCGCCAGTGCCTCAAGCGGTATTTCACGTGAAGACCTCCTTAAAAAAACCAAGATGGCTTCTGGAGGAACATTTAGAAAACGACTACATGAATTAGAAGCTGCAGGATTCATTCAGGCCTATTGTCCATATGGTTTCAAGAGAAAATCACAATTTTATAGACTCATCGATGAGTATGTGCTCTTTTATTTACATTGGATCTATCCCATTAAACTGAAAGGGATAGAACAGGGCAAAACATATTGGCAAACTAAGGCGAAAACGCCTTCCGTTCTTTCCTGGGCAGGCTATGCTTTCGAAATGATCTGTCTAAAGCACGTAGATGAAATTCGAAAGAGCCTTGGCCTTGAAGGCATTCACATAGAAATAGGCAGTTACCGTTATGTCCCAAAAACAAAATCGAAAGAAAGGGGCGTGCAAATTGATCTTCTATTCGATCGAGAAGATGGAGTGATCACGCTTTGTGAAATTAAATATAGTCAAAAAAAATTGGTTTTTGACAAATCGATGGCCAAACAGCTCGCGGAAAAAATAGATCGATTTGAAAAGCATTTTTCCACAACAAAATCTGTCTCGCTTGCAATGATCACAATGCATGGGATAAAACCAACTTATTGGGCTGAAGAACTAGTTGATGATGAAGTTGTCTTCGAAGAATTAATAACTTAGGACGAAGCCGCCGTGCCATCTACTGCGGGAGCTGTCGCTAAAGATCGAGCGGTGGAGCTTGATCCCCCAGTCGAGACGGGCAGCAAGGTACCGGTTGATCGTGTAGCGCCAGCCGGGCCCTGCGCCCATGAACCATTCGGTTTTGCCAATGGTTGGCCCCACAAAAATCTCGCCACCGGATGGATGGCGATTATCAAGAGCGCCGAGCCCGTAATCAAAGAAGGCAAGGAAACGCATCTCATCACAGCAGTTGCAAAAGCCCATGAGCTCGAGAAAGCTAAAGCAGGGCGTACGCAGCTCGGCATTGAGCACAAGGGCATTGTCTGCGAGAAACTCCCGTTCTTTATACCCACGCACGGTATCGTATCCACCAAGACCAAAACGCTCGCTCGGAAGGAGATTTTGGCTCGAGAGCTGCAAGCGCCCGAGCGCAGAGAAAGACCAGTCCCAAGGCAAACAACACACTTCTCCTACGGTCAGCTTGCCATAGATGTATTTATTTTTTGCATGAGGGGAAATCTCGTCATAATCTTCATTACTCTGATTGGGAAGGAGCTTGCCTGGAGAGCCGTAGAGGTCGAGGTTAAAAGAGAGGCGCTGACAGCAGGTCTCCCACCCAAAAGCATACCCGGTCATGAACTGTGTGAGATTGATTGTCCCGTTGGTTACAAGAAAATCTTCGTCCCCGACAAAGAGGGCATTGCTGTTATAGTTTTTAAAATCAAAACCCGCTGTCCATTCTTGGAGCATCCCATCATAGTTGCGACAGAAGGGAATCGTGTAACGGGCGCTCGCTTGAAAGAACTTTCCATCGGATTTTACCACAGAGTCTTCTGGGTGGACAGTGGAGTAGCCGCCATAGGCTAAGAAGAGGTGATGCCAAGGCAAGGGCACTGTCCAGTGCATCGTATGCGATTGGAACTCTTTTAAATCTTGGGCGGTTGTGTATTGATAAGTGAGGATTTGATCAAGCCAAAAAGCATTTCCCCAGGTAGCTCCTACGTAGTAGCGGCTGGTCCCCGATGGACTCGTTCCTGTGTTATCCACTCCCCCATAGACCTGGATGGGAAAACGGTCGCAAACCACAAGTTCAATGTTCGTAGTTCCAGGGTCACAGCCCGGTGTGAAGACCACGTCTACATCACGAAAAGGATTGCGGTTGAGCCAAGCCACATCTGTTAGCAACGTATCGGCTGTGATGGCATCACCAGGCCCCAGGCGAAGGGCTTTTTCATAAATCCAATTAGAGAAATGGCAGTTGCCCGAACACGCAACCTGCCCAACACATCCTACCATCACCACTAGCTGAACGACCCCATTCCGAACCTCTTGCTCGGGTACATAAACAGCAACCACAGGGTAGTTATGATTTCGGAAGTAGAGAACGATTTGCTCTTTTAGGGTACTGAGCAAATCTTGTGTAAGAGATTGCCCTTCGAATATAGGCTCGAGCACTTCTTGTAAACAGCCTATCCCACCTGGAATGAAAACATCAAAAGTTTCTAAGCCGCATACGCCTCTTGTATCGACATAATCTACGTAATCCTGATGGGGAATGAGAACAACGCCACAAATTTGCTCCACGATAGGCTCCTTTGAGTAGCGAGGCGCCTCAGTGAATCCAAGTAAAGGCAACAGAAGAAGCAGTAATTTAAAACGATTCAACGTATTTCGTATGATAGTTGCGGTATTTTTGTCTCAACATAAATCGAGTCTCTTCCCCAAAGAGGTCAAAACTCGACACCATACCCCTTGGGTAAGTGAGCTGATTGTAACACGCACTATCGTATCCGAAAAGAAAACAATTTAATGAGAAGAGAAACTCATCATACGTTTGCAGATTTTGGAACATTTCTGCATGGGCTCTTCCTCCATTATTCGTAAATAAGCTCTGTAAAAAACTTGTCTTATAGAAAATAGTGAAAGGAAATCCTCCAAAAGCTTCTGGAAAATATTCTCCCCACTGCTCAGTTTCTGAATTGATAAATTGCTGTCCAGGGACAAATACCACCCCATTGATCGGGGCATTGATTGAGTTCTGCGACCGCTTTGCAGTGAATATGCGGACCGCACCACTCGTCCCAACAGATGCTCCTGAATCCAAAATGAATCTGCCATCTCCAATCTCTGGAGGCTCAGGGGCATTGTTATCCACAACGAGGGTTATCTCGCCATTTCCAGAAAGGATGGATGTGCCCGATTCTAGAGTCATGCTTTCGCCAGCAATCGCTAGAACAGAACCAGTACTCTGATCCGTGCCAATGTGCGCATCGCCCCCAGAAAGCTTGATATCCCCTTCAACAGAAATATTGATATCCCCAGAGGAAATCCCCTGGTGCCCAATAAAGACTGGAGTATTTGCAGCAGAGCCACTCATCAAGAGCATATCTCCCCCTACAGTAAACGTCCCCTTCCCTCCTTGCTCACCGACATCAATGATCATCGTTTCTGATGGTTTTGTTGACCCAAAAATATTGAAATCGTTGCCAGTAGTGATTGCGACAGGTCCAGAAACACTACTTATGATACAACCATCTTGTGGGCTCTCGAAGCCCCCCAGCATAAAATTTCTCCCAGCTGAGAGAGAAATTGTTCCCGATGTGGATTCTAGAATTGAGGGACCGGATGGCGGGACCGGTGTTATGATTTCAATGTCCCTTTCTGCCTCGAAGATAATCTGCCCAGAATTTGTCCGGATACCCGAAGTTACAATGAAAGAGATGACTTTAATATCCCTCCCTTTTACAAAAACCGATGCATCTCCGGTGTTTTCCACCACCCCATCAGCGAATAAAATGTCATTGTCGGCAATGAGGGTCAGATTATTGTTGGTGCTCCAAAAAATTGGCTCGACAACATCCAAAGTCCCCGGCACGTCAAAGCTCGATGTTGTCACGATAGTGATATCGACATCGCCATTTTGCAATACGTTCTGAAGAGACTCTGCCGCCACAGTAGATGAAATGGCTGCCATCGGCCCTGTGGGAGTATAAAACCCTGTTGCTGGATCAAATGAGACACCCGAATTCTGTCCAAAATTATCAACAGCTACCTCACTTGGATCTAAGAGAAGTTGTCCAGAGCTGCCCATAGGAGCATCTCCCGATACAAACCCATTAAAGACGAGGTTGTCTGCTGAAGAAACTTCCATCATCCCTCCGTCTCCTCCGTAGAGCCCACCTTGAACAGAAAGCCTCCCCTCCATCACCGTAGCTTCATCGGACCAGAGGACGATCTGTCCCCCATCCCCCACTAAGAGGGCATCTGCAGATATTTCTGCCCCTTCCATAAGCACACAGATCTCTGCATTTAGGATCTCTGGGTTGGCTCCCTGGAAGTCGCCCCCAACCAGTACTTCTCCCCCAGCCCAATCAGAGGAAGCATCAATCTTGGCTCCCTCATGTAGTCCTACCTGTTCACCAAGAATGTGAACAGTTCCGGCAGGAGCAGCAATGGTGCCAGAATGTGAGACAGTGCCCCCATCTGCAACGAGAAAAACCCGGCCTCCTTCCTGCTTCATCACATTCGCTTCAATGGTTCCAGCTTGGTTGATCGCAAAGCGAAAAGCATTGCCGTCGGCCCGCAACTCCGCAGTAGTCGCTTCGATTAAGCCTGCATTCTCAACGCCCCCATCGCCTTTACCATTTGCCTTTCGAGAAATAAAGAGGCGCTGCGAGCCACTTGGCTTTAAGAGAATTTCTTCTCCAGCAGCAAGCCCTACAACTTCTCCCTTAATCTTTCCGGTATTGACGACCGCTTTTGCCAGAAGAAAAACATCTCCTCCAAGAGCTGAAATCTTCCCCGCATTGATGATTTTCCCTTCAGAATTTCCGCTAAATAGCAGTTCGCGATTTTTGAAAAAATCTTCGCTATCGAAATCGAGTGTGGAGGCAATAAAGCTTTCTGCGCAAACATTTCCACTTGGGCCGATGATAACACCCTTAGGATTGAGCAAATAAACATGGCCATTGGCCTCTAAGAGACCATCTATTTGGGAGGCTGCTCCGGATATACGATTGAGAACGGCAGAGCTTGTGTTGGGTTGAACAAACCGGGTCACTTCCCCATTTGCAATCGAAAATTCTTCCCAATTGATGATCGCTCGATCACTGGTTTGGATCTCTAATAGAGAGCCACTCTCTTTTACAGTTGCAGTGCCGCGCTCTACGACGTGCCCCTTTGGTTTCGCAAAAAGGGCAAGGGGAAGTAAAAAACAAAGGATTATACCATTTCCAGAAAATAAAGACATAAGGCGCACAATAGATTTGCTCGAAATTCGAAGTCTGGACTTCAAAGGCAACTTGGGAAAGTTGTCGAGAAGGAAGACAAGAATTGCAGAGAAAAGATATCTGCAATTTATGTCTTTATTTTTTGGAAATGGTATTAGTCTCATTTATTGCGATGATACGCCCCCTTGATATTTTTTGCTTGCATTTTTGCCGCTACCTTCAGGACGGCAATCCCTTTTTCCACGTGGTCTGGAGTATATTTTTCAAACACTTTGGCAGAACTTTCTTTTGTCTTTACTCCATCGCGATTGAGTGGCAAATCTGAAATCAAAAGGAGTGCGCCAAGAGTAAGCTTTCGCTTGTAACTCGCTGTAAAGAGAGTCGCGCATTCCATTTCAATCGCCTGTGCTTTGGTTGCCTTTAAACGGTTTTTAAACTCTTCGTTGAATTCCCAAAAGCGCGTGTTCGATGTAAAAGTAATCCCAATATGATAGGGAGCCCCTTGTGCTTCGAAAACTTCTGTGACCGCTTTTTGCATCAAAAAATTGGCCAGCGCTGGCACTTCTGGGGGAAAATAAAAGTTCGAAGTCCCTTCATCGCGGATGCTTGCAACAGGAACCAAATAATCCCCGACCTTATAACGCCGACGCAACCCTCCGCACATACCAAGCAATATTGAAGCCTTAATAGGAAGAAAAGAGCATAGATCCACGACCAAAGCAGCAGCGGGCGAGCCAATTTTAAAATCGAGAATACTCACCCCCTCTTTAGGGCAATGAGCCACTTTGAACATCGACCCCTCGTGAATCTTAACACCCCTAGACTTTGCGAAGTACTCAACATATTTTGGAAAGTTCGTCAGAAGTAAATTCGATTGAAATTCACTAGCACTGGATCCGCAATACCGCTCCAACGTCTCTTTGGCAAACTGCTCTTCTCCGATCTCTGTCATCACAAATCCTCATCCCTACAATAAAGATTTGATTGATATTTTCAAGAAAGATATACTCTCTAGGAAAAATTTGGAGGTCCCCATGTCTAGTGTTATTGCCACAGCCCCCCTACTGCATGCAGGGAAAGCCCCAACACCAGGAATTGGATCCTGGGTTAAAAATCTACTGTTTGGCCGTGTCTTTGCCAATTGGAAAGACTCGATCATCGTCGCCGGCGTGGTCTTTTGGGTCGCAAAAGCAGCCCTCTCCTTTTTTACCGGCTCCTGGCTCATGGCCATGGCCGAGTTTTTCACGGGCGGTTTTCTCGCCATGATGCGTAAAGACTACAGGCAATTCACCGATCTCCACGCTGCAACCGGCGCCTATCGAGGCGAAAATCATGAGTTTCGCCTTTCGAACTTGGCCCTCCGTCAAAATATACAAAACTTGGGAAAGGAAGTGGGGCTGCTCACAAATGAGCGTAAGCGATTTGCTCACCAAAACGACCTATTTGCCAAAAGGAACAGAGTTTATAGGACTCAGATCGGAGTAATGAAAGACACTTTAAGGCGAGCAATTAGAGTAATTGATGATGCAAATGCTAGAGGAAGAAGAGGAATTGATGAAGCGAATGCTAGGGTAAGAGCCTCAAATAGAGTCTCCAGTCAAATTCTAAAAACAGCCCTAGAGGCATTTGAAGAGAAAGAGAGAGCCCTTACTGCGATTGCAGCTGATCTAGACGCACGAAATGAAGTAGCCATCCAACAATGGCATCAATTAGCTGGACAAGTGAGCAGAATGAATATTCATGGTGTAAAGGCCTTGACTGAGGCAAAAGATGAGCTTACAAAAGTCCTTGGGGATATTCGTGCGGAGAGAACGACAAAAGCTGATCTACAACGAGAGGTTAGACATCTGACAAAAGTGAGAGATGATTTGCAAAGAGTAGTTTCTGACCTGGAAGGTGCTGCACGAAAAGTCAATCTAGCTGCAGACCGAAACCTAGTAGCTTCTGGCAAGGAATTTGTCTCAAATGTAATGAGCGGAAACTCAAGTGGAGCGAATGCATTTGTCGTAGGGCTCGCCATTGCAGCAGTGGCCTACGCTAAAGGCAATGGGCCAAACATAGCAGGGCTTGATAATTTTGCCAGCACCTAGTATACTCCGACCTCTATGGCACAAGTAAGCACAAGCGAATTCAAAGCAGGTCTCAAGGTAGAGATCGATCGAGAACCGTATGCAATGGTGAGCAACGAGTTTGTAAAACCCGGTAAAGGTCAACCCTTCAACCGAGTGAAGCTCAAGCACCTTAAGACCGGGCGGGTCATGGAAAAGACCTACCGCTCTGGAGAGAAACTAGAGCTAGCCGACGTCGAAGAGGCCAAAATGCGCATGCTCTACAGAGAGCGGGAAGACTTCGTCTTCATGGACGAAAAAACCTACGAGCAACACACCGTCACTGAAGCTGCCATCGGCGACAACGCCAAGTGGTGTATGGACGATGTCGAATACGACCTCGTCTTCTATAAAGGCGAAGTGATCGACCTGGTCCCCCCCACCTTTATGGAAATGATCATCACCGAGACAGCACCAGGGCTTCGTGGGGATACTTCAGGCCGTGTCCTTAAGCCCGCTGTCCTCGAGACCGGAGCTAAAGTTCAAGTCCCCATCTTCATCGATCAAGGGGAAAAAATCAAAGTGGATACAAGAACTGGTGAGTACGTCTCTCGCGTCTAAAGTTAGTAACGTGCGCGAGCGAGCAAAAAAACTCGCAGCAACGCGAGCCTTTTTTGCAAAAAAAAATGTCCTCGAAGCCGATACCAATATCCTCAGTACCACCGCCCCCGTTGATGCCTTTATTGACGTGATGCAGGTGGACATGGGCAGTGGCAAAACTGGGTACCTCCACACCTCCCCCGAATACGGCCTAAAAAAACTCCTAGCTTCTGGCAGCGGCGACGTCTACCAGCTCGGCCACGTCTTCCGTGCTGAAGAAGAAAGCCCTCTACACAGCCCCGAGTTCACCATGCTCGAATGGTACCGGGTCGGCATGCCCTTTAACGACTTCATCGAAGAAACCCTCGAACTCTTCCGCCTCTTCCTCGGCCCCCTGCCCTCTGAAATCCTCACCTACAAACAAGCCTTCTTACTCCTTGCAGGCATCGACATCCACGCAAACCTTGCTCCTCACACCCTCCCCTTCTCCGACGATGCGCCGAACTGGGATCGAGACACCCAGCTCAACCTCCTCTTCTCCCACCTCGTTGAACCCAAGCTAGGACAAGACATCCTCACCGTCATCGTCGACTGGCCCTCAACACAAGCAGCCCTTGCCAAAACACACACCACCGACGGCGAGATCGTCGCCAAACGCTTTGAAATCTATTTCAAAGGAATCGAGCTTGCCAACGGCTTTGATGAATTAACCGATCCCCAAGAACAACGCATGCGCCTAGAAAAAGAAAACCAAAAGCGCCTTTCCCTTGGAAAAAACACGCTTCCCATCGACGAAGAGTTTCTCGTTGCACTAGAGACCCTACCCGATTGCTGCGGCGTCGCCGTCGGCTTCGATCGGCTCATCCTCCTTTCAAAAAATTAACTCCAGCCTTGGACAATGGGGAATCGTCTGCCGACGCTGAAAGAGACCTTGCTCACGCGGATAGCCGGGGGCGCTTGGCGCCGCTTGTACTCGGCAGCGTGGAGGCGACCGATTAGATTATCGACCAATTCTTGGTCAATGTGCATACGAGAGGCGATTTCTTTGGGCTCAACGTGATCTTCAACATAGGCTTTGAGCACTTTATCAACGACCCCATAGTCAGGAAGAGAATCGAGATCTTTTTGGTCGGGTCTAAGCTCTGCAGATGGGGGCTTATCAATCGTTGATTGAGGTATGATCTCCTTATCACGGTTAATCCACCGAGAGAGCTCATAGACTTGCGTTTTGAGGACATCGGCGATCACGCCAAGTCCCCCACACATATCGCCGTAAAGAGTACAATAGCCAAGGCCCATCTCACTTTTGTTTCCGGTGCTAAGCACAATATAACCGAGTTTGTTAGACAGCCCCATCAGAATCATCCCACGGATGCGCGCTTGGAGATTTTCTTCGGTCACATCAACCGGCTTTCCTTCGAAGTGGGGCCCAAGCATTTGCAGGTAGTCGTCAAACGGCTTTTCTATCGGGATTTTTTTGTACCCAATGCCTAAATTATCTGCTAGCTGTTTTGCATCGCGGATGCTCCCCTCAGAGCTGTAGCGCGAGGGCATGGCTACACCCATGACATTTTCAGGGCCGAGCGCTTCTGCAGCAATGCAAGCAACTAAGGCCGAATCGATCCCTCCAGAAAGGCCAAGCAGCGCTTTCTTAAAGCCTTGTTTGGAAAAGTAATCATGCACACCCAGTGTAAGGGCTTTGTAGAGATCTTGCATCTGATTGTACTGAAAAGGGACCTTACAAATAGGAGCGCTCAAGGCAACGGTAAAAAAGTCTTCAGCAAACCCCTTGCCGAGCTGTCGCAAGTCCCCATGATCGTCTACGGCAACACTATACCCATCAAAGACGATGTCATCATTACCTCCGACCTGGCAGCAAAGGAGAACTGGACACTTTAAGGTCTTGGCCGCCTTAGCACATACATCAACGCGGATATCAGGCTTATCAAATTGGTAAGGCGAGGCAGATAGATTCAGGAGGATATCGGGTTTTTCATCTACGAGCTCAAGGACAGGGTCAAAAGCATAGCGGGTGGCCACATGACCAGAGTGCTGCCAAATATCTTCACAAATAATGACAGCCACCTTTTGACCTTTGATATCAAAAGTCTTCACCTCTCTTCCCGGCTCAAAATAGCGCCTCTCGTCAAATACATTGTAGGTGGGCAAGAGACATTTATTGTAATAGCCCAAAATCTGACCGTCAGAGACAATCGCCGCGCTGTTGTAGAGGTGCTTGCCCTTGCCGTGGTTGATCCGAACCAGCCCCACGATGACACAAATCCCAGACGAGGCTTTGACAATCTCTTGGAGATACTGCTCACCCTCTTTGACAAAATCATCGTGCAGAAGCAGGTCTCCAGGAGCATAGCCACTGATTGTCAGCTCAGAGAATAGGACAATATCAGCCTTTTCAGCCTTCGCCTTCTCCACCGCTTGTAAAATCTTTTTTGTGTTGCCCTTAAGATCCCCTATGACAGGATTGAGCTGAGCCATACATATACGCATAAATTTTATCTTATCCGATATTGGGATTATTTTCTCTCCTGTGATATACTCTGCCAAAAAAGGAGAATATTCATGGCTGAAGGAACACTCAAAATCAACACCGAAAAACTACTTCCTATCATCAAAAAATGGCTTTATTCAGACAAAGAAATTTTCTTGCGCGAGCTCGTCTCTAACGCCTGCGACGCCCTTTCAAAACTTAAAATTTTACGTGAGCAAAATGAGACCGATTTCTCCGACGACGAGCTCAAGATCGAAATCACTCTAGACAAAGACAAAAAAACACTCACCATTGCCGATACAGGCCTTGGGATGAGCGCCGAAGAGGTAGAAAAATATATTGCCCAACTCGCCTTCTCTGGAGCTGAAGACTTCCTCTCCAAATACGAATCGAGCGAAGAAAAAGACCAGGTGATCGGCCACTTTGGTCTCGGATTTTACTCAGCCTATATGGTCTCCTCTAAAGTAGAGATCGACACCCTCTCCTATAGAGAAAATGCCGAACCTGCCTACTGGATCTGCGACGGAACGTCGAGCTACACCCTCAATAAAGGGACGCGCACCACCCGTGGCACCACCATCACCCTCCATATCGAAGACGAAGAATTTTTAGAGATTTCCCGCCTACAAGAACTCCTCACCCGCTATTGCGCCTTCCTCCCCTACCCAATCCATCTAAACGAAGAGCACATCAACCACAAAGACCCCCTCTGGCTCAAATCCCCCGCCGACTGCACAGACGAAGAATATCTCGAGTTTTACAGACAACTCCACCCGATGGAGCCCGATCCGATTTTTTGGGTCCACCTCAACGTCGACTACCCCTTCAATCTCAAGGGCATACTCTATTTTCCCCACATTCACAACCGCTTCGACTTCCAAAAAAAGCCAATCAAACTCTTCTGTAACCGAGTGTTCGTCTCCGACAACTGCCAAGATCTCATCCCCGAATACCTGAGTGTGATGCGCGGCGCCATCGACAGCCCAGACATCCCCCTAAACGTCTCGCGCAGCTACCTGCAGATGGACAAAACCGTCCGCTCCCTTTCCAACCACATCTCTAAAAAAGTAGCCGACCGCCTCTCGACCCTATACAAAACCGAAAAAGAAAAATTCACAAAACACTGGCAAGACATTGAAACCATCATCAAGCTCGGCGTCCTACACGACGAAAAATTCTACGATAGAGTCAAAGACTTCCTCATCTGGCAAAATCTAGAAAACGAATGGACAACACTGCCCGAGTACCTAGAAAGGCAACCTGAGAAAATCTTCTACACCCAAGACATCAACTCCCCATTCCTAACCCTCTACAAAGAGAAAAAGATAGAGGTCCTCGTAGCCAAAGGCCCCCTCGACACTCCTCTCATGAACTTTCTTGAGATGAAACTCGCTCCCGCAAAATTCCAAAGAGTCGATGGAGGCCTAGACCCCTCTCTGCTCGATGCGGAAAAAGAAAAAAACCTCCTCGACGCGGAAGGAAACAGTGAATCCTCTAAAATCGCAGACCTTGTCCGCACTGCGCTAGGCATTGAAAACCTAGAAGTAGAAGCCAAAAGCCTCGCTAGCAGCGATCTTCCCGCTCTACTTATGGTCGATGAGCAAGCCCGTCGTATGCGCGAGACCCTCGCCCTTTCAAGTAGAGACCTCCCACCAGGACTTGCTGACAAAAAGACCTTTGTAGTGAACACCAACAGCCCCATCATCAGCTCACTCTCAAAACAAAACGACCCAGACAAGGCCAAAGAAGTACTAACCCACCTCTACCAGCTGGCGCAGCTCTCACAAAAAGAGCTACCTCCAGAAGAACTTGCCCCCTTCATCGAAAGGAGTACTAAGTTCCTATCACGGGTGCTGGATTAGCCTCTCTTGCTTGAATTTTAACAGCTTCAAAATAAGCTTTTGCTTCAGGATTTTGCCCTTCAGAAAGCCTATTCAATGCAATCCCTGCAACAAGCCCCGCTTTATCAAGCGCATTGAGCTCCACTAGATATCCAATGTATTCGCAAGCGTTGTCAGCATTCCCGCACATCATCAAGTTAAATTCATCAGATCCACCTTGAAGCTCCTTCATTCTAGCGAACACTCGCATCAACCTATCCAAATCAGGCATATCTGAAGGTGGATGAGGAGGCCCTATTGTTGCAACTGAACTTAAACTTACCGCGGACATACTAATCTCCTTATTATAATTAAAACCCAAACAACCAATTATATAACAATTTTGTAAAAAGCACAACAGAACTAAAAACAAACAACACAAACAACTATAAATCAGATAGATAAAATAACTCTTACTCGCCAGACGGGGAGCCAGGGGGAGGAATCTCCTTAGGAGGAGGTGGTGGTGGAGTATAGATAACGGTCAGCTCAGGGTGCTGATTTAAGATGAGACCTAATGACATAAAAAATCAATGATAACAAAAAGAGCTTATATAAGCAGTGCTCGAGGAGAAAAAAAATTCTGCGAACAACGAGGCCAGCGGTCCGGTTGGAGCTCTTCTCGCATGAGCAGCCGGCTATCTCTTAAGGAAACTCTGATCAATTAACTTCCTAAGTTAATTACGACCTCCAAATTAACTTTTTCGACCCGTTTGACTCGAATCTCTGAGAAAGTAATTGATCAGCGTCTCCTTAAGGATTGATTTCAAGCTCGTCGATGAGCTCCCCTTTGTTATCAAAGGCCTCTGCGGTGAGCTTATCTTTATTGATTGTGAGCAGCCAGTAGCAATTCGTCTCAAGGACTTTTGCTAGATACCAATGGTAGTGTGTCCCATCGGGAAACACCCCCCATGCCCCATCGCCAAGATAATAGATCCCTTTAGGATCTACACGCCCCTGCCATAGGGGGAACGTACGCTTAAAGGCGTGGTTGTCATGCTCCATGCTAATCTTCACCCCATACTTCTCAAAGAGAGGAACCCAGAACTTGCGGATATCGCGCGCTCCACGGTGCGTATAAGAGGTAACGGAGGGGTAGCCGGCAATATGATAGACGGGAATGCGATAGAGAGCATCCTGATGCTCTTGCAGAGCTTTTTCGAGCCACTCTGTTTGGGCTCCATTGACCGGGTAGCTATGACACGAATCCAGGAGATAAAAACTGAGATCCCTTCCAATAGAAAACACCCAGTAGGGGATGTTCTCTTTCGGAAACACAAAAAATTGGTAGAAGAGAACCTCTTTTTTGTAAGGATCATCAAATCCTTCGAGGACATCGTGATTGCCCAAAACAGGAACTATGGGGATAAGGCGCCCATCTTTGGTCACCATATCGCGTGACCAGTAAAGAAAAAACTCTTCCCAGCGATTGATTTTCCAGTAGCGAGTACAGAAAGCCCGGCTCAACCCCTCGGTGTAGGCAATATCTCCTGCGAGTATGACGAAATCGGGATCTTGACTTGCAACCTCTCGGTTCATTTTTTCATAGAGTTCTTTAGAATAATAGGCATCCCCCCCAACGGCAGCACGGATAGGTCTAGTGAGACCATCTGGCATCGTCTTTAGCCGGTGGATATCCCCATTTTCTAAGTGAAATGCATATTCAGTGTCGGGCTTAAGGCCTGTGAGCTGAACTTGATGGATCGTGACACTCGATTTCCTTAAGCGATGAAATGTCCCCTCTTGGCTAAGCCACTCAGTACTCCCTGGAGCCTGATAATAGACCACTGACGGGCCATTGCCGTCTCTTGTATGCCACATGACAGTCATCGTAGTCGCAGGATCCCCCTTCCAAGTGAGATAGAGGATATCGGGATCTTGCGCCGAAAGGCGAGCAAGAAAAAGGACAAAGAATAGCAAGCAGTGTGAGAGTTTCATTTCTCACACTGATAACAAGAAAATGTGTATTCGTAAATACTACTTCTTTTCGGGAGCTGGCTGATCAGAGCCTTGCACTTCTGAGATAGCCATTTTGAGCACTTCGATTTTAGAACCGTCTACTGAGCTTAAGACAACTGTCGTGTCTTTGATCTCTTCAACTTTTCCTACAATCCCCATAGCTGTTACGCGATCACCTTTTTTCATAGAACCACGTTTTGCCTCCATCTCTTTGCGTCGTTTTCTTTCAGGACGCCAAAGGATGAAGTAAAAGAAGACGATTGCGATCGCAATCATGATAATGGTTTGCATAAAATTTCCTTCGCGAGCACCTCCGCCATTTTGAGCAAATAGGCTAGCAGTTGAAAGGAGGGGCAATAGGAGTAATAAATTTTTCATCGGGTAAAACCTCAGGGTTGTAAGAATCTCCAAATTGTGCCTGAATTAGGAGGAGAAATCAAGCCTTTTCAAAATATGCGATGTTCTCGATATGGGGGGTATGGGGGAACTGGTCAACTGGTTGCAATACTTTGAGCCTATAGCCCGCTTGGACAAGTGCCAACGCATTGATCGCTTGGGTTTTTGGGTTGCAGGAAATATATAAAATCTCTTTCGGGGAAAGCGCCAGGATGTGAGCCATGGCTTTATCATCGAGGCCCATGCGTGGCGGGTCAACAATAATGCTATCGGGCTTCTCTAATTTTTTTTCCTCTAATACTTGCCCCACATCACCACGATATATAGTAAAATTCTCCACCTGGTTCACCTCTTTGTTCCAACCCGCATCGAACACAGCATGGTGATTGAGCTCGATGCCGATCACCTCTTTGGCTCTTTTTGCAGCAGCAAGACCTAGAAGACCACTACCGCAATAGAGGTCGAACACACGCGCCCCCTCAAGCTTCAGCATGTCAAGACCTACAGTATAGAGTTTTTCCGCCTGAAGAGTATTGGGCTGAAAAAAAGAAGTTGGACTTATTTTACAGTCAAAAGTGTGGTCTTGAATGCGGAGTCTTTCTGTGATGTGATCGGGACCTGAAAGGGGCATTTCAAAGAATTGCGTAGGTCTCCCCTTTGCAATTTGTTGGATCTGTAAAAAGATACTTAAATGCTCTTCAGATGTGACATTTTTTAGAGCCTGGACAAAACTCTCCATTTGGTCTTTTTTGAGTGCAAAGGCAGGGTTTCCAGAGACGGTGAGCATCACCATCTTTCCCTGCCCCTGTTTGGCCTCACGGACAGTCAGGGTGCGCAAGTGCCCCGTATCAAAATTGTGATGATAGGCAGCAAGGCCCGACCCTTCCCACCAAGCGGTAATAGCCTCCACCACCTTTGCAAACCACTCAGAGACTAGAAAACATTCTTTTAAAGCTAATACCCTCCCCCTTGAGCCCGCTAGCATCAGACCTAAAAACTTTTCTCCTGCCTTATTCTGAGAAAACGAAAACTCCATTTTATTTCGGTAACGCCAAGGATTTTCGCATAGAATGATTGGGCGCACTTGAGAAGTGTTAAATTCTTTTTGGACCACTTCCATTTTGTACTGTAGCTGGGAGGAATAGTCCCAATGTTGAAAGGCGCATCCCCCACAATCAGGAGCATGGGAGCACTTAGCGGGGACTCGCTCGCTCGAAGGAGTAAGAATTTCTCTAAGGAAGCCTTGGCGCTTTTTCTTCCGCTTCCCGCCAAGCTGAATCAAAACCTCTTCCCCTGGAAGAGCCCCGATCACTTCAATATTCTTTTCGCTATTTAAAGCTCTCCCCTTTGGAGAAAGGGCATCTGTTTTGAGTTGCATGGTAACAAGAGTACCACGAATGAGGGTAAAAAAGAAGGGGCTCTAAGAAGCCCCTTTAAGAAGTTATCTTTTTCGCTTGCGCGCTGTCGTTTTTCTTTTTACGGTTTTTCGAACTACCTTTTTCTTAGTAGCTGTCGTCTTTTTACGTGCTATTTTTTTCTTTACAACTTTTCTTTTTGGAGCTGCTTTTTTCTTCGTAGTCTTTTTCTTTTTCGCCCCTTTTCTCCCTTCAGCAACCGATTCTTTTCTGTATTGCTTGGCAATCTTTGCAAATTTAATCGTATTCGTACGCACTCTTTGCGCTGCTGCTCTGTTACCTCTTCCCGCTTTTTCTAAATCGTGCGAGATTTCAAGTAGCATTTGCTTCATATGTTCCACTGTTGTCTTAAGAGCCATTACCCTTCTCCTTTTAAGAAATATACATCTAATTCTTTGCATATTCTGCGGAGCAATATATCTGCAAGATTTTTTTCAACAGGGCAAAAAAAAATCTACTCTGGTACTCTACAAGACATGCTTAAAAAAATAACTCTCACAGCTCTTACGATCCCTTTTGCCCTTCATCTTTTTCAACTTTTTTTTCTTCATTACGATGGAAATTTTGCTGCCAAAAAATTTGCACACGGTTTTGAAAAAAACTATTCTCAGGAAGTCTCAGATCAGGATTATTCAACCTTAGGGACTGCAGTCGCACAACCCTATCGATTTCTTGGCCAGGGCAAACAAATGATCGCCTTCGCGTCAGAAGACAACAAGTACGTGCTTAAGTTTTTTAACCCCATGCGTCCGTTGAAAGCGAAGTGGTACACAAACTCCAAATATTGGAAGCGTTACAGTTCTCTTAAATGGATTTCACGCGAGTGGCTGGGAAAGAAAGCGCGTTTGAAAAAACTCTTTGTACGACATAAAATGGCCTTTGAACTTCTAAAGGATGAAACAGGTCTACTTTTCGTTCATCTCAGCCCAAAAAAACAAGTATGTCACCTGGTTTCCCTAAAAGACAAAAAGGGGAAAGAGCACTTCGTATCACTGACTGACACCCCTTTCATCCTGCAAGAAAAAGCGCAACTGGCTGCCTCCTACTTCGAAACGCTAATCCAAGAGAATAAAGTCGAGCAGGCAAAAGAAGCCATTGCAGCAATGGAAACCCTCTTTGAAACGAGACTGAAGCTAGGAATAACTGACCGGATCCAGACCATGGAAAACAACTACGGTTTTGTAGACGGGAAACCCATTCAAATCGACGTAGGGCGGATTAGACAAGATCCTGAGCTAAACTACGAAGAAGAGCAAGAGCGGATCATCGGCAACTTCCGACTCTGGGCAAAGAACTCAATTCAATTCGCTTTTGATTAGCTCTTGCACAAATCCACTTTCTGCTTGGATAGGTCTCAGAGCAATCAAAATCTCACGCACCGCAAAACTAAGACCATAAAGTAGTGCTAAAAATCCCGTCACATAAAAAAATAAAACCACTAGATCAAGAGCAGGAAAAAACAGACTCAGAGCGATCAAAAGTGATGTGAGTACTAGACTACCAATGCAGTAGATAAGCCAAAATATACACCTTTGTAAGTAGCGAGCTCTTTTTAGAACATCCACAGTTTGCCCCTCTAAAAACTGCAAAAACTGATCCGCCTGCTGGCGTCTTAAATCACTAGCATGACTCTTTTCAAGCTGGAAAATTTCCTTATATTCGGCAAGCCTCTCTCTTTGCAACGAGCGCAAGCGTGTAACAATGTAGGCTAAGCGATTATAAAACGCCAAGCAGAGCAAGCCGCACGCAGAGATAATCACCACTGGAACAACAGAAGAGGGAATAATTTTAGCCCAGATGAAAGCTTCCATTCCTTTATCATTGCCTTTTTCCAAAAATAAATTGAAACTTTTTTTTCACTTCCTTAAAATGCTCCCATATTTTTTGGAGAAACTTATGATCATAGCCCCTTCCTGCAACAAATCTACTCCCTATTTGCAAGTCTTACAAACTCAGTCCACAACGGATGCAAAAATCCGAAAAATCAGCTTTGCTGTGTTTGGAGCACTGTCTCTGACTGCTGGTTACTTCCTGTTCACAGTCGGAACGCCAATCTCAACGCTACTAGCGATTCCTCTTTTCATTGCAGGTGGCATTTTCCTCTGGCAAGTAACCAAGATACGGGATTATGAAGACCCACACACTCTAGCTGGGTACCGACAAGCAGCCAAAACCATGACCCTTGCAGAAATCGAGTACATGCACACACGGGCAAACATGTCCAAGTATGAAATCCCCCTTAAAAAAGATTTCTCAGGGATTTACAGAGATGCAATGCATGGTAAATCTTTCACTGACATCATGAACACATACGAGGCTTATAAAGGCTCTAGGTTCACTGTCCCCACTCCTAAAGAGTTTAAAGCTGTTTTCAAAAAAGAGACCGCAAGAATGAGTATTTTCACAGTATACTCAAGATTCGACATCAAAAAACTCTACGACTACGGCATTGTCACAAAACGGTTTTACGGTGACTACACTTCTTATGTTGACTTATGTAAGGGACGTGAAAAAGTGCTTGTAAATGCGCGGACTACTTACGACGGGAAAGTGAGAGAAGCTCTCCAAATTTTTAGCCCTGTAATTGCTCAAGCCAGCGGGGACACCCCTTCAAGACAAACTTGGATAGAACGGCTAAAAAGAGAAGCGGCTCACCTAACTGACGTTCCTCCACATCGCTGGCAAAATAGAACCCTAGGCATTATGACCCCACCATCCGTAGCAGAGGGAGAAACCGTTGCAGAAAGTTTATCCGCTCTGTATGAAGCACACACGGTCTTTCTCGCGAAAGTAACCGCCGCAAAAGAGAACCTCGACGGGCAATACAAAATTCTTACAGATGTTATGGCTAGAAGAAAGCAAGAACTCAATGAGCGCTACAGCGAGGGCTTTACGGCTCCTTGAAAAATTCAATCGTTCGCTTCCAAGCTTCTCTACTAGCGAGTTCGTCTGCCTTGGGCGTGCCGCCATAGTCCATCCACATTCCATCGGTGCAGTAGACATTGCATCTGGGAAAATAGGGCTCTGAAATGAGATGCCCAGCTTTCGGAAAATCCAAATGCTCACACCGAATTTCTGAGTCATGCTCTTCTAAGCGCTCTAAGATTAGCTCGGAATAAACACTACACGGACCTAGTTGATCATCTCCACCAGAAATGAGCAAAATAGGACACTGAATATTTTCCACAGGAATAGCCGCTTTATCAAAATTTTCACGCTCAAGATAAAGCCCCCTCTCTCGATGAACCCGAATGGATCTAGGATTATCTCTAGTACTTTCAAAAACAGAAGTATCGTTATTCATATCAATGAAGAAAGGAGCTGCGGGTAAAATAGCCTCGTCTTCGTAGAGCCAAGAATCTGCCGAGAGGACCACACTACTCGGTGCGATTGCAACAATCTTATGGATCTTATCAGGAAAATAACTCCCTAGTACAAGAGCAAGCTCAGCACCGCGCGACGTGCCATGCAGAAAAATTTCCCCATTTAGCTGTGGGTGATTTTCCACCCATTCAAAAGCCTTTTCAAAATACTCTAAGGGAACATTTTCAACTGTAGGTGGCAAATCGCCGATTCCAGTATAAGCAAGAGCTAGCGCAGGTATTCCATGAGAAGCAATCAAGGCAGCCGTACTAGCCTGAATCCCGCCATTAGAACCAGTTAAGACAATAACAAGAGGCCTTGGAGTTGCCACTTCGGGCATAAACAACCGGCCGACCAAGCCATCCTCATCCAAAATCTCATGATGAAGATCATCCATTTGCAAACATCTACAAATCGTTTTTTCTGCAACGAGCTTTTTACCGTCATAAACACGCAATCGATTGGCAAAGCAGAAACTTCCGCAAACCTCCTCATCTGTTTCCGAAAAAGGAAGAACATTGCGACTTTCCATCGACCAAAAAAGCCCCATTGGATCGACCCCCTTATACGAGCCCGTGATGGGAGATTGTCTAGACAGATCAACACGTCCAGAAGGACCTGCTTGAAAAACCGCTTCCGAGACCCACTGAACACGTTGATGATCAACCCACGACGCTTCAATCAAGACCACTTGATTCTCCCGTAGGCCATTCACTTCAATTGCAAGTTCCGTATCACAAAGGGGATTCTCATTACAGACAATTTCAGGCCCCTCTGCAAATAGAGACAGCGTCGTAGTCAAAAAAATAGATAGCCATGTCAATTTCATATTTCACCTCCAAGAGGGCCAGAGTATCGTAAGTTAGAAAAAAATGCATGAAAAAAAAGAGCCTCAGAGAATAACCTCTGAGGCTCGAAGAAAAACTTACACAATCCCACTTAAGGATATGCAAAAAGAGAATAAAAAAAGAGCCTCAGAGGAAAACCTCTGAGGCTCGGAGAAAAAATCTGGCAGCGCCCTACTCTTCCACACTTTTGGGACTCATTGATCAATTCAATTCCTTCTATCTCCGGCCAAAAGCATCCGTAAAATCTAATTTTCAATCTACATTAACTCTTCTGAGTTAATTTCGATCTCCAAATTAAATTTTTCGGCCCTTCTGACTCGGATCTCGAAGAAAGCAAGCAATCAATGCTTCCCTTACGTGTAGTACCTATCGGCTCTGAATCTCCTGTATAAAAAAAAGAGCCTCAGAGGAAAACCTCTGAGGCTCGGAGAAAAAATCTGGCAGCGCCCTACTCTTCCACACTCTTGCGTGTAGTACCATCGGCGAGGAAGGGCTTGACTTCTGAGTTCGGTATGGGATCAGGTAGTTCCCCTTCTCTATTGCCACCAGAAAAAATTTGGATCAGTTGTACTAAAGGTATGTGCGATCACTGATAGAAAAAGACGCTCGAAAACAACACTTTCATCTTGCTCTCTTTGGCGTGTCATCATTGGCTCAAATCTCATAGTGGTAAGAATTGTGCCGATGATGAAAAAAAAATGATCAAGTCAATGGACCGATTAGTATGAGTTAGCTCAACACATTACTGTGCTTACACACCTCACCTATTAACCCAGTAGTCTTCTGGGGGTCTCATAGGGATACCTTATCTTGAAGGAGGCTTGGCGTTTAGATGCTTTCAACGCTTATCCTTTCCGAACGTAGCTACCCGGCGATGCTCTTGGTAGAACAACCGGCACACCATTGGTTCGTCCACTTCGGTCCTCTCGTACTAGAAGCAGCTCTTCTCAGGTATCCTGCGCCCACAACAGATAGGGACCAAACTGTCTCACGACGTTCTGAACCCAACTCGCGTACCGCTTTAATTGGCGAACAGCCAAACCCTTGGGACCTTCTCCAGCCCCAGGATGCGATGAGTCGACATCGAGGTGCCAAACCGCCACGTCGATATGAACTCTTGGTGGCGATAAGCCTGTTATCCCCGGAGTACCTTTTATCCGTTAAGCGACGGCGATTCCACTTTCAACCGCCGGATCACTAAGCCCTACTTTCGTACCTGCTTGACTTGTAGGTCTCGCAGTTAACTTACCTTATACCTTTACGCTCTACTCGCGATTGCCATACGCGATGAGGTAAGCTTTGGACTCCTCCGTTACTCTTTAGGAGGAAACCGCCCCAGTCAAACTGCCCGTCTGACAATGTCCGCTGCCCAGATTCATGGGCTAGCGTTAGATTCCCAACTTTCCAAGACCGGTATTTCAAGGGAGACTCCAACGATCCTGACGAACCGCTATCAAAGTCTTCCGGCTATCCTACACATGAAAAGTCGAGAGCCAATATCAGAGTACAGTAAAGGTTCACGGGGTCTTTCCGTCTAGTTGCGGGTAAACAGCATCTTCACTGCTACTACAATTTCACCGAGTCTCTTGTTGAGACAGTGCCCAGATCGTTGAGCCATTCGTGCAGGTCGGAACTTACCCGACAAGGAATTTCGCTACCTTAGGACCGTTATAGTTACGGCCGCCATTCACCAGGGCTTAGATTCAGTACTTCGTCTTACGACTAATACCTCCTTTTGACCTTCTGGCATTGGGCAGGCATCACACCATATACTTTCTCTTAGACGAGTTTGCATAGTGCTGTGTTTTTGTTAAACAGTCGCCTGGGCCATTTCTCTTCGGCCGCCCCCCGCTTCACACGCGAAGTGTGTCACGGTTTGCGGCTCCCCTTCTCCCGAAGTTACAGGGATAATTTGCAGAGTTCCTTAACAAGAGTTCTCTCGCGCGCCTGAGAATATTCATCCCACCCACCTGTGTCGGTTTTGGTACGGACGCCATCAACGACTAGAGGTTATTTCTTGGAAGCATCGCGCCATGCCATCGGTTCCTCCGAAGATTCCCCTTGACCACTACCTGGTATCCCGTCAGCGGATTTGCCTACTGACCAACCTCATAGCGATACGGACACATCCAATGGTCCGCGCACTTAACTTACTTCGTCACCCCATTGTCATAGTTTTAGGCGGCGCAGGAATATTTAACCTGCTTACCATCGCCTACGCATTTCTGCCTCGGCTTAGGCTCCGGCTAACCCAGGGAAGACGAGCTTTACCCTGGAAACCTTAGGTTTACGGCGAAGAAGATTTTCACTTCTTTTATCGTTACTTATGCCATGCATCTTCACTAGTATGCGCTCCAGTGCTCCTTACGGTACACCTTCAGCGCCCATACTACGCTCTCCTACCGCACATATCTAAAAGATATGCACCCGTGATTTCGGCTCTATGCTTTAGTCCCGAATATTTTCGGCGCGAAGTCTCTCGATTGGTGAGCTGTTACGCACTCTTTAAATGATGGCTGCCTCTAAGCCAACATCCCAACTGTCTAAGAAACTTCACCTCCTTACTCACTTAGCATAGAATTAAGGGCCTTAATCGACGATCTGGGCTGTTCCCCTTTTGACTACGAAGCTTATCCCCCGCAGTCTATCTCCCAGTGAACCTCTTAGTATTCGGAGTTTGGTTCCCTTCGGTAAGCCGGTAGGCTCCCTTGTGGATCCAGTGCTCTACCCCTAAGAGGAATTACACTGAGGCTAACCCTAAAGTTATTTCGGAGAGAACAAGATATCTCCAAGTTTGATTAGCCTTTCACCCCTACCCACAACTCATCCAAGCCTTTTTCAACAGGCACTGGTTCGGACCTTCACAAGGTGTTACCCTTGCTTCATCCTGGTCATAGGTAGATCACTTGGTTTCGTGTCTAAGTCATACGACTAGATGCGCTATTCACACTCGCTTTCGCTTCGGCTCCGGAACGTATGTCCCTTAACCTTGCCGTATAACTTAACTCGCTGGCTCATCATGCAAAAGGCACGCCATCAGCCATTTCCCTAAAAGGGACATAGGCCTCTGACCGTTTGTAAGCTGCTGGTTTCAGGTTCTATTTCACTCCCCTAACAGGGGTTCTTTTCACCTTTCCCTCACGGTACTGGTCCGCTATCGGTCATCGAAGAGTATTTAGCCTTGGAGGGTGGTCCCCCCAGATTCAGACCGGGTTTCACGTGTCCGGCCCTACTCAGGTACCAATCTCGTTTATGCTAACTTTTTCGCATACGGGGCTATCACCCTGTATCGCTCAACTTTCCAGAAGATTCTGCTAAAGCTCACATAAACTTTGTTGACTGGCCCTACAACCCCGAGTGCAAGCACTCGGTTTGGGCTCTTCCCACTTCGCTCGCCGCTACTATGGGAATCTCGTTTGATTTCTCTTCCTCTGCCTACTTAGATGTCTCACTTCGGCAGGTATCGCCGCCATACCCTATGTATTCAGGTATGGATGATGGGTGTTTACTCCCACCGGGTTTCCCCATTCGGAATTCTACGGATCAAAGCTTCTTTCCAGCTCCCCGTAGCTTATCGCAGGTAAGCACGTCCTTCGTCGCCTCTCGATGCCAAGGCATCCACCAACAGCTCTTAGTAACTTGACCACAAAATTTTGTGGTCGAGATCATAAAGATCTCGTAATTTGCCAAATTAATTAAGATGAAGTAATTATTCTCAAGCGCCATTTTCTATCAGTGAAGATAAAATTGAAATGTTGTAAAAAATACAACACCTCTGTTGACGCATTAAGTTAACCTAACATGCTTATCATATGTTAGATTAATTACCTTTGTTCGAATTCGCAAAAATTCGAACTGTACAACTTTCCAAATAACAGCTCTCTCTTAACAACAGAAAAGAAGTGATGTGTAACAACGCCTGCTCAACCTAAGAACATAATTGTCCTTTAAAGGAGGTGATCCAGCCCCACCTTCCGGTAGGGCTACCTTGTTACGACTTCATCCCAGTCATCGGCCTCACCTTAGGCGCCTCTCTCCTTGCGGTTGAGTCAGCGACGTCGGGTAAGACCAACTTCCATGATGTGACGGGCGGTGTGTACAAGGCCCGGGAACGTATTCACGACGTTATTGCTGACACGTCATTACTAGCAATTCCAGCTTCAAGTAGTCGAGTTGCAGACTACTATCCGAACTGAGATCGGCTTTACGGATTTGCTCCACCTTGCGGTCTTGCTGCCTTCTGTACCGACCATTGTAGCACGTGTGTAGCCCCAGACATAAAGGCCATGCGGACTTGACGTCATCCTCACCTTCCTCCTAGTTAACCTAGGCAGTCTCACTAGAGTTCCCAACCGAATTGCTGGCAACTAGTGATAAGGGTTGCGCTCGTTGCGGGACTTAACCCAACACCTCACGGCACGAGCTGACGACAGCCATGCAGCACCTGTACAGCGACTCTTACGAGAAGCTCCCTTTCAGGAGTTGTCCCCTGCACTTTTAGCCTGGGTAAGGTTCTGCGCGTTGCATCGAATTAAACCACATGCTCCACTGCTTGTGCGGGCCCCCGTCAATTCTTTTGAGTTTCACCCTTGCGAGCGTACTCCTCAGGCGGTATACTTATCGCGTTAGCTACGACACAGTCGGGGTTGAGTCCAACTACATCAAGTATACATCGTTTACGGCAAGGACTACCAGGGTATCTAATCCTGTTTGCTCCCCTTGCTCTCGCGCCTCAGCGTCAGGTATAAACTAGAAAACCGCTTTCGCCACAGGTGTTCTTCCACATATCCACGCATTTCACCGCTACATGTGGAATTCCGTTTTCTCCGTCTACCCTCAAGATATGTAGTTTCAAATGCAGCACCGAGGTTAAGCCTCGGTATTTCACATCTGACTTACATTTCCGCCTACGCGCCCTTTACGCCCAATAATTCCGATTAATGCTTGCACCCTCCGTATTACCGCAGCTGCTGGCACGGAGTTAGCCGGTGCTTCTTTACCAGGTACCCTCAAATTAGGAAGTTATTCGCTTCCCTCTCTTGTTCCCTGGCGAAAGAACTTTACAACCCGAAGGCCTTCTTCGCTCACACGGCGTCGCATCGTCAGGCTTTCGCCCATTGCGAATGATTCTCGACTGCAGCCTCCCGTAGGAGTTTGGGCAGTGTCTCAGTCCCAATGTTGGCGGTCAATCTCTCAATCCGCCTAGACGTCTTAGCCTTGGTGCGCCTTTACCGCACCAACAAGCTGATATCCCATGAACCTCTCTCTTACCGCAAGGTCAGGTCTCCCCGATCCCCCACTTTGATACAACGAGTTTCCTCGATGCACCTCATTCGGTATTAGCGACCGTTTCCAGTCGTTATCCCGAAGTAAGAGGCAAGTTATTCATGTATTACTAACCCTTCCGCCACTAAGTAGTAAGCAAGCTTACTACTTCGTACGACTTGCATGCCTCATCCACGCCGTCAGCATTCAATCTGAACCAAGATCAAATTCTCAAAGAAAAAAACTTTGACAATTCAAAAAAATTGTTAAAAATAGGACAAGCAAAATAAATTTTGCTTGCACAAGCGTTGTTATTTGTCACATCACTTCATTTCTGCTGTTAAAAGAGCATTTGCACCGCTAATAACTGCGATGCTTTCCTTTCATCCGATTCCTCGTTTGAAGGAAGACATAAGATTACGACAGCCTGGTATTTAAGTGCAAACTTTTTCCAAAACTTTTTCATTAAAATAAAGTGTTTGCAAGCGCGCCAAAGAGATTAAATGCGTTCAGAGATACTTCTGAAGGGGTTTTTAAGAAAAACATGTACGCAAAGATAGGGCCTCAATTTCTTTCTTTTGCATAACGATCCTCCGGTCGCTATGTCCGGTAGCTCCGCTTACTTGAGCTGTTTTTGCTGCGGTAAATCGGATCCTACGCTCAAAAAGCCATCGACTGCGAGAGCATCGCGGCTGGCCACATCATAAATGGTAAAGTCTTTACTTGTTTGAAATAGGCCCTGCGGGGTGACATGGAGGAGGGCGGAGCCCCGACGGAGTGCTCACGCAGCCGATGGCTGCTTTAGGCAAAGGGAAATTGGTCTGTGTGAGCGGCGATCAGCGCTTTGCACGGCGTCGTGAATATAGGATCCGATTTAGCGCAGCATAAACAGCTCAAGTAATCGGAGCTACTGGACGGGATGACCAGAGGATCATCCCGCAGAAAACCTACTAGAGGTTCTTGTAATATTTTTTTTAGAGGGCTTGTTGGAGGAGGTAGACTCCCATGCCAGCGAGATAGCCGACAAAGGCGGGGATCGTCATTTTTTTCATGTAGGCGAAAAAGTCAATCTTTTCTAAGCCCATCAGTGCAACACCTGCAGAAGATCCGATGAGGAGCATGCTGCCCCCAGTTCCCGCAGCATAGGCGATCATATGCCAAAGCGAGGAGTCCATGGGGAACTCTGACAGTGGGTACATCCCCATGGTTCCAGCCACTAGGGGAACGTTGTCAATAATAGCAGACATAATGCCAATTAGAGTGGCAATAAGAGGCTGATTGCCCACGTACTTTTCTAGTAGTCCAGCTAGATCCTTGAGGATACCCGCAGATTCAAGCGAGTTGATACATAGAAGTATACCCAGGAAGAAGAGGACTCCCGACATGTCGATCTTTGTGAGTACTGTCGGCACACGCAGGTGCTGGCGGTGTTCATACTTTTGGTGGAGCATATCGGTGACGAGCCACAGAACAGCCACACCGATGAGCATGCCCATGAAAGGAGGAAGACCCGTAAGCGTTTTGAAAATAGGTACGAAGATCAGCGCGCCAATACCCAGGTAGAAAACAAGTCGTGCCCCAGGCTCTGGGATTACATCAAACTCTTCTACTGCAGGCTGTGAATACTCCCCTTTTTGCCTGAAGGAAAAATAGGACATCGGGACCAACATCGAGACAATACTCGGCAGAATGAGCGCTTTCATCACCGCTAAGGTCGAGAGCTGACCATTGATCCAAAGCATCGTTGTAGTCACATCCCCAATAGGCGTCCAGGCACCTCCCGCATTGGAGCAGAGCACGACAACACAACTAAGCAAGAACCTCTCGTTTCTTGTGGGAACCATTTTTCTAAGGAGCGAGATCATCAAAATCGTAGTCGTCAAGTTATCTAAGACTGCCGACAAACAAAAGGCAGTAAATGCAACGATCCAAAGCATTTTGCGTTTAGAAGTTGTTCGAATGATGTCGGTGACGATTTTAAAGCCTTTGTGCGAGTCGATCAACTCTACTAAAGTCATCGCCCCCATCAAAAAGAAGATGATCTGAGAGACGTCTGAGACATGCACCCCCAAATCTTTTAAGTCCTGACTCACCGGAGCCACGCTCAAGGTGAAGTAGATCACCCAACAAAGAACAGCAATAAGAAGAGCCACCGCCGTCTTATTGATTTTGATCGTGTACTCAAAGATGATAGCCAAATACCCTAGGCCAAACACAAGTAAAATGAGGGGGTACAAAAAGGGTGAAGCTTCAAGCATATTTTATATTTCCTTATGAATAATATCGTGCATTCTAATGAGACCAACCACTTTGCCCTCGGCAATTACAGGAGCCACCATCACATATTTTTTCTCTTGCATCTTCTGCAACGCGCTATGCGCAAACTCTTTGGGACCTACCACAATAGGATCCTTGCTCATCAATTCTTGCATGGTCTTATCCATGACCAGAGCCCCTTCTGACTGGAGCGCTCTTCGCAAATCCCCATCGGTAAAAATCCCTAACAACCCATCTTCTCTGGAGAGAACCAGTAAGCAGCCACACCGCTTATCAGACAGCTCTACAATCACATCAACAAGGCGATCCTCTTCTCTACAAACAGGCAAATCCTTGCCTGATTTCATCAGATCCTCTACCAGAAAAGTCACCTTCTGCCCAATGGCTCCTGAAGGGTGATTCCCTGCAAACTCCTCGATGCTAAAACCTTTTTCTTTCATCAGCGTAATAGAGAGCAAATCTCCAAATAGCAATTGCGCAGTTGTAGAGATCGTTGGAGCTAAATCAAAAGGGCAAAGCTCTTTTTCAACAGGAAGCAATATCTGTTGATCAGCAAGCTGAGCCAATAAGCTACCGGAATCTGATACCGCAGCAACAATATGGGCCCCCTTTTGCTTTAAATGGGGTACTAGATCGACAAGCTCTTGGGTCTTTCCGCTTTTGCTGAGCATGAGTACCACATCGTCTTCACCAACCGCTCCAATATCACCATGCAAAAAGTTAAACGCTGGCAAATATAGAGCCCGGGTTCCCGTAGAAACGAGCGTCATCGCAATTTTCTCCGCAATAATCCCGCTCTTCCCCACTCCAGTCAAAACAATGAGGCCCTTGCATTGCAAGCAAAGCGCCAGAACCTTTTCCACCACTTCCAGATCCAAATGCTGGAAATAAGATTCAATATACTGCTTTTGCTGAGTGAAAAGAGAGTGGATTAAAGACGTTGCAAGTGCCACAGTGGTTGCTCTTGTTTTTATTGAAAACTTCCGTTACAGATACATTAAGGAGCTACTGATTAATTCCGCACTTTCATCTTCAGCGGCTTTCGGGCAAAAATCGCCTTTTTGTAAACGCTGACTATCAATAGTCAGCTTTATTACTCCAGCGTCGATTTTTTCTCCGAAATCCATCTGAATCTGAAAATCCGTCTTTAAGTCAGAATCTCCTTTAAGGTTAGCTAGAGAGACAGTTGATGACAAGTGGAAAAATCCCTATCGCCATAGCAGAAGGTGACGGTATCGGCCCAGAAATCATGGCCGCGGTCCGCCACACCCTCGATGAAGCAGGAGCCCCCCTCGAATACCACCCCGTAGAAATCGGCGAAAAATGCTACCTCGCCGGCAATAAAACCGGCATGGCCCCCGCCACCTGGGACACCCTTCGCTCCACCAAAGCATTCCTCAAAGCCCCCATTACTACACCCCAAGGTGGCGGGTACAAAAGCCTCAACGTGACCATCCGCTCCGCCTTTAACCTATACGCCAATATCCGCCCCTCCACCTCCTACGCCCCCTTCATCCCCACCAAACACCCCAAAATGGATCTTGTCATTGTCCGCGAGAACGAAGAAGACCTCTACTCTGGCATCGAATACCAACAGACGCCCCAAGCCGCCACCTCCCTCAAACTCATCTCCCGCCCCGGCACCGAAAAAATCGTCCGCTACGCCTTTGAGTACGCCAGAGCCCATGGCCGCAAAAAAGTGACCTGCTTCACCAAAGACAACATCATGAAGCTCTCCGACGGCCTCTTCCACCAGATTTTCGAAGAGATCGCTCCAGAATACTCCGACATAGAAAATGAGCACTGGATCGTCGACATCGGCGCTGCCAAGCTCGCCGACCACCCCGAAAAGTTCGACGTCGTCGTCCTCCCCAACCTCTACGGAGACATCCTCTCCGACGTCGCCACCCAAATTTCTGGCTCCGTAGGCCTCGGGGGCTCGGCCAATATCGGCGATTCTTACGCCATGTTCGAAGCGATCCACGGCTCTGCCCCGCGCCTAGCCGGCAAAAACATCGCCAACCCCACAGGCCTCCTATTCGGCGCCATCCTCCTCCTCCAATCCCTAGACCAAAACGAAATCGCCGAGAGGATCCACAACGCCTGGCTCAAAACCATCGAATCGGGCATCCACACCCACGACATCTACCAAAAAGAGACCTCCACCCAAGAGGTTGGCACTAAAGAGTTTGCCACAACTATCGGCAAATACCTCGGCCAAAAGCCCGAAAAACTCAAACCCTCCTCCCACAAAAGAACCAAACTCAAGACCCTCGCCAATCACATCGCCCCCACCCCCAAAAGGACCCTCATCGGCGTCGATATCTACCTCTACTCAGGAGGACCACCCCTTACCCTCCAAGAAAAGCTCTCCCAGACCCCCACACTCCTCACCCTCAAACTCCTCACCAACCGAGGCGTCCAAGTCTGGCCTCCTGGCCACCCGGACACCTTCTGCATCGATCAATACCGCGCCCGCTACACCGCCCAAGGCCCCATTTCCCCTACAGCCATCCTAGATACCCTTAAGTCCCTTACAGACAGTGGCTTTGACATCATCAAAACTGAGAACCTCTACCTCTTCGATAATAAACCCGCCTTCTCCTCCGGTAACATATTTTAACCCCTTTTCCTCCAGTCACTTAAATATTTTCTATAAATTATAAAAAATTTAACTTGATTTAATAAAATCTTTATTATAGAATAATGACACTAGTTAATAAAAACTTAAATAATAACCAGGAGATAATATTATGTCAGCAGCAGCAGGAACATCAAACAGCCTACTAATTGCCCTTTCTCAACCCGCCGGCCTAAAAGGCCTCGAGTTTGATATCGAAAGCGGACAACTCGGCCTAGTAAAAAAAGGATCAAGCAAATACCCCGGATTGATCCCCTCGAAAGACGCTAAAGTTGAACACCTCGTAGCGATTGCAGCACAAGTACAGTCTCTTGTAGAAACAGAAGTTGCAAGCGGTAACAAAAGCGGTCTAGACTTAAAACGCATTAGTAAGAATATGGGGAAAGTCAGTAGCAATCTCGGTAAAAGAGTGATACGTGACGTCTCTCCATCTGCTACATTTGCAGGATTCTTGAGTGACCTTTTCCCAAAGAAAGAATCTCGTCTTCTTAAAACTTTTGGACAAGTAAATCCCGCTCAGCTTTCGACTGGCGAGCGCAAGCGATTTGACGCATTGCAACAAGTTGCAACACGCTTTATTGCCATCAATGCAAGCATTGCTCAGCTCACGGCTCCAAGAAGAACGTTAACTGCCGCTGAACACCTCCAAGGAGGAACAACCGTATTATCTCGCCTCGTTAGAGCAGCTACAGGGACAGGAGGACTTGCCTACGATGCACTCATTGCAAAGCAAGCAGATCTTCCAGAAGGGGCAGTAAGAGACACAGTTACAGCCATTCTATCAGCAAATGAGAAAGGCGCTAGCACTCTAGAAACACTCCTCAGAGATAACGTAAGAAGAGATATCAGCGATGCATACACATTAAAAAGAAACTCTGCAGCTGCCGCTAATGTCCTAACAGGCACGACTGCTGTAATTCAAGCGCTATATTCTGCAGAAACAGACCCAGAGATCAAAGCACAGCTAGAGAATTTGTCTCTCGGTTTACAACTACTTGATGCAGCAAAAGCAAGACAGGAGAGTTCACCATTCCAAAAGGCACCACAACTGTCTGCAGCTGAAAGAGCCGCTCGAGTTGCAGCCGGCCAACAGCTTCCAGAAACCCCCTCTAGAGCTTCAGAAGCCGGCGGAGCCTTAATGAGCCAAACTTGGACTGGTGCTGCAGTGCGAGCTGCCGCATATTATGTCGGCTCTTCCATCCTCTCAGCAGCATACTCTAGTCTTACAGCTGAGGCAGTGCAAAGTGGAGCAAGTGCTGTAGGTTCAGCAATCGGCTATGCTATACCAGGTTATGAAACAGTAACTACATTTGGCCCCCCTATAGCAGCGGCACTAGCTCCCAATATCCTTCAAGCGTACCAAAACCGTCAAGCAATCGCAGCAAAAGCTAAAGAAGCTGTTCAAGCCGGTGCAGAGGGCAAGCCTGCAGGCGGCGCAGCAGGCGGAACAGCTATAGCCGTTCCACCACCTCACGTCGCACTAGTTGGACCTCCTCCTGCTGCGGCTGTTATGGCGGCAGCTCCTGCTTCTGGTGGAGCGGTAGCACCTACTCATCAGCACCCACAAGACCCCAGAGAAATGGCAACTGCTTTAGCTAGGCAACAAGCTCAACTTGATGCCGCTAAAGAGATGGGGGAAGAAGTCGCGCTCCAAAGACGACTGTTAGCCCTTCAAGCAGAAGCTGCAACTATACAAGGTCAGCTTAAGCCATCTACTCATGAGTTTCCTCCTACTCCTTTAGAAGATGTTCTTCAGACTCAAGGTCAAAGGGCTCCAGCGGCAGCTCCTACAGCTGGTGCGGCGGCTCCAGCGACAGCGGCTCATCCGCAATCGCTCACTGAAAAAGACCAACAAACTCTAGAAGCAGTCTTTGGCCAATAATAAGTAGCGAAAAATCCACCCTACACAACCCCCGAAAATTCGGGGGTTTTTTATTGTGTTAAATTAAAATTTTAATTTATTAAGAACGTGTAAGCTATAAAAAGTTTTAGTTGACCAAATTAAAGTTTTATTCTATAATTATTGTACTAGTTAAATAAAAACCTTAATTAACAGGAGACAATAGTTATGACCGTGCATTCTACCGCATTACAACAAACACTCGGAAGACCTCTGGGCTCGAAAGAGATTTATGAGACAAAAAAAGGAGATTTTGGCTTCCGAAGCCCGTCTATTTTCAATAATAAAATTGACGGACCTCAAGCCGTTCGGATTAGCGCCATGTTTGCTGGTTTTATCAAATCTGTAGCTCCGTTATCTTCACCAGGAGTTCCTAAAACAACTATCCTTTCGAATGTGAAACAAATCAAGGGATTTCTCTTGAGCAAAGCTTCCAATCCAAAAGAGAAAGCGCGCATTAAAGCCTCTTTAAAAACTGCAAAGGCTGCCATTAACGCAATAGGCACTCCTCCTAAGAGCAAGAAATCGGGCATGGATTTCCTCATGCGTCGTGTGACTCGTTTTGCTCTATATAAGCTCGCACAGGGCGGTTCACTTTCAGTGTTTGCTGCAGGCCTCTCCCTACCCGCTACGCTTGCGAAGGATGGGATTGCAGGCACAGCTTCGGCGATATTTGGACCTGAAGGTGTTCTCAGATCGGGAACAGCTGCGGTCTTTGGAAAGGGCGGCGTAGCTCATGCTGGTGCAAGCATGGCTGCAAAGGGCGTTGGTTTTACAGCTGGCGCTGTGAGTACTGTCTTTTCTTCTGTATTAATGCAAGAGCTCTTTACCTTTTTAGCGATTACAGAGGGTCCAGGTGTTGTTGGCCACGCTGTAAGAAGTTTAACCCCACAGCCTATCAAGAATGCCTACAACTACGTAATGCCCACACGAGTACAAAATGTGATCGACTGGGTAACGCACACAGATAAACCTGTTGCGAATGGCATGGACGCTGTTGGTAGAGGAATGGCTGGTGTCGGTAAATATATCTATGATGGTTTTGCCGTTGCCTTTAGATAATCGTTTATAACTAAAGCCTCCGACGGAAATCGGAGGTTTTTTACTAATAAAAATTAAAAAAATATTGAGGAAATAGAGACATGATAGATATTGGTCAGCAAAATGCCTTCGTGGACAATGAATTCACCCTTGATACAGAAGGAGAGCTGGTTTTAGTCAAAATGGGATGCACCAACCGTCCAGACATCCTCGCAGCCAATAGAGATAAAAAAATCAACCATTTCCAAACTATCGCGAGTAAAGTTGCAGCCCTAGCAGCTAAAATTGATCTTAATCCTCAAGTTGAAAAAAATCTACAAACTATCATATGTAATTTGAAATCTCGAGCTATGCATCATGACTTAACCGTAGCTATCTTCGATAGACTCATAATCACTCCAATCACCAAAATAATAGCAGATCCACAGCAAGAGTGCCTTCCGGATGCCTGTGCCCCTACTGCTCAGGCAGCACCAGACAGCAAGACAGAGACACCATCCCCTCAACGAAGAAATCGAAGCGACGGAGACTGCGGCCTAAACCTTTTGGCTGTGGCTGCTAGCATTGCACTCGGCGTTGTTGCAATTGGGTATACAATGGCGAGTCAAGTAGATTTTGCTCCTGTTGCGGAACCTCTGGTCTTTGCAAATACTTCTTCTTTATTTTGCCCTGCCCCGGAGCCTTTCTTGCCTATGCCAGTCAATGGCACTCTCTTGGAAGCTCCTTCTCCAACTATTATAAATGAGATTCCCAAAACTTCTTCAGTATCAGTAGCGGATTCCAACTTAAGATGGCTTCCGATTGAGGAAGCTGAGAATGCAACTGTGTGCTCCACCAATGCGGCTATGCCAATGGAACCAGCACCTGCTGAGCTGATGCTTTCGGAGACTAGTATTGCTCCCTTGGCTAACGCCTCTTCTTTTTGCCCTCCTGAAGAGGTTGTAGCGTCTGAAGAGCAGCCTGTAGGCAGCTCCCATTTAGAGACCGTTAAGGGAGTGGCTTTTGGAGTGGCTGCTGTAGGCGCATTCGTGATGAAAGGGATTGCAGCAGCTACTACTACGGCTTTAGGAAGTATTTTTGTTGCTGGAACTTTGATGGAGTAATATCTATCGCATGAAATTGACATAAAAAAACCTCCGAGTCGCCTCGGAGGTTTTTTATTTTACTTAACCGCTGACCAGGCCAACTTGAAGGGGGCTTTGATCCCAGCAAGTGTTAGGCGGTAGGCTAGGGAACCTGTCTTATATGCTAGGTTGCCCATTGGGACTGCGGTCTTATTCCAGACCCACGCGGTCCAAGAGTTATTTCGATCTCTTTTCACGTGTACTCCCACTTTCATGATCTCTGCAATCGCTTTATTGAAACCTGCTTTGATCCTTTTTGCTTCTTCGGGATTCGTGTTTCTTAGAACCTTAGCCCTGATTGCGCGCAAATTGTTTGCCATTGCATCTGTGTCTGGACGCATGTAGCGGATCAGATCGCGATCACGTAAGACCATTTCAGCCATTTTTTCTGCTGTAGCTCCTTTTGCCCTCCATCCATGCCAAGCATGGCACCTGTTTTTGAAGGATTTGAGCCGAATGTAGTAAATGGAAGCCCTTTCTCCATTGAAGGAGCTGCTAATGCCTCGGAATACCCAGTTTTTGAGGTAGCTGCGGCCTCTGCAGATAATGCTGATGTAACTTTACCTGAAGAAGACGATGCTATGCGCCCTGCGACAAATGCAACAGAAGAAGCTCTTAGGAACGTGGCTTTAACGCCTCAGTCATCTGAGCATAAAGGGTTCTTTAGCTTTGATCGCCTGAATGCTTCTTTTTGCCCAGCCCCTACTGAGGAAGAGGCTCCTATAGCTCTGATCGATCGCGAAGTCGATGATATATGCCCTGTGGCAAATGCGACGGACAGCATCTTGGAAGAAGTTGCCTTTGTGAAGAGTGCAGCTCAAGAGCGCTCTAACTTAGATATTGCTAAGGATATAGCTGTTGGAGTAGCTGTTGTTGGCAGTGTTGTCCTGAAAGGGATTGCAGCGGCTACTACTACGGCTCTAGGAAGTATTTTTGTTGTTGGAGCTTTGATGGAATAAAAAAAACCTCCGAGTCGCCTCGGAGGTATTATTATGAATGGTTTATTTAAACACTGACCAGGCCAGCTTGAAGGGGGCTTTCATGCCCGCCAAAGCCGCTTGAACGGCTAGGCTACCTGTCTTATATGCTAGGTTGCCCATTGGGACTGCGGTCCAATTCCAGATCCAGGTTGTCCAGGTTTTGTTCTTGTCCTTCCTAGCGAGGAATCCAACCTTTCTAACTTCGGCAATTGCTTTATCAAAGCCAGCTTCAATTCTCGCTCTCTCTTGAGGATTCGTATGTTTGACGATTCGCCCTTTGATGCGCTCTAGATTTGCAATCATAGCATCTGTATTGGGCCGCATAGTACGGAGAAACGCTCTTTCGTGCACAATCATTTTAGCAAGCCTTTCAGCAGTGGCTACTTTTGCTGGTCCCGATACAGGACTTGGCCTCATATCTCTCCAGAATCTAAGAGAAGTAATCTCTTTTGGCCATCTAAATGCCTTTTGGAAGAACCAAGGCTTAGATTCATAATGCACTGTAAACTGAGCCGCTCTGTTAGATTCGACTACATGGAACCGCTTATTAAATCTAAAAGGCTGCCATGTTCCAGAAAGGTCTTTGAAAAATTGTCCAACTGGTACGTCATCACCCGGTTTTGGTTTTACTCCATGGGTATCGATGTCATATTTTATTGCTTCTTGACGAAGAAGGTCGATAGCTTCATCGATATTCTTTGTGATTACAGCTGCATCATTTGAATTTGCATTACGAACCATCTTATCACGGATTCTGGCAAAGGCTGCTGTAACACGGTTTATATTAACCCCTGGAAGTTTAACAATATTTACTTTTTCGTCCTTGATCAATCCAACGAGGTTAGCTGTAGTAGACTTTTTGTCTGTACCAGAAAAGGGGCTCAGAAAACGACGCAGTGGGTTATATTTCCACCCAACAGCAGTTTCTTCAACTTTCCATTTCTGACCATTGAGAACAACTTGATTACGAGATACTTTGAATAGTGTATTATCATAACCATAGCCATAAACAATTCCATCTTTTCTCGAAAGATGTTCAAAAAACTCACAAGTTGAAACTACTGTTGTAGGAAATTCGCCTAGCTTAAGACTAGCATCCATATTATTCTCCGGGTTATTATTTTTTCTGTACACATTTTAACACAATCCTTAATTACCAAAAATACCAGCAATTACTTTATTAATACCAAGTAAAACATTTTCTTGTTTTAACTATTCTTTATAGGTATAGTGCAAAGCTATGCTCATAGATTTGCAAGCAGATGCTCTCTTTTTTCAGGCGCTAGAAAATGGCGTGGGTTTTGCCATCCACGAGGAGAGGATTGTAAATCCAAATTTTAAATATCATTTTGGTGCTAAAGCTAAGCTCGGCATCACGGCAGGGGCCGATTGCTGGACCCTCTCAGCGGAGTTCTTGCACTATCATGCCAGAACTCATACATGGGACCACATGTGGCGCCTTCATATGGGGCTAGGAGATGCGCTCCTTTCACGCCTATGGCACACATCTAACACCCTAAGCCTTAAGCCTTTATGGGGACTGCGCTATGGTGAAATCCGCCACAAGCTCAAAGAGAACTCAGCTATTTGCATGAAGAACAAGTTTTGGGGCCTTGGCCCTAAGATGGGCTTTGAGGGGATTTTTTCTATATGTCCCCCACTAGACCTTTTCTTAAGGGGCGCCGCTTCTATTCTATTTGGTAAATGCTATCTCCACCAGGACCTATCGCCCCTGAAGTTCTACGATGATTTCCACCAAAATAGGACCCTTTTCGAGTCAGCGCTAGGCCTCCGCTTCACAAGTGGGTGCTTCTATGGCCAGGCGGCCTTTGAGGTCCACCTCTTCCCAGGCCAGAACCAGCTAGCCCATTTCACTTCCACCCCGGGTAAATACGTCACCAACCAGGGTGATCTCTCACTCCATGGCCTCTCCTTCGGCCTAGGAGCCTGTTTTTAGGTTTGAAAATACTTTAGGGGCTTTCTAAGGAACAAATCTCTATAGAATTTCGATAGATTAACATTTTTTCTTTAAATTTATCCCTTCAAGATTTTACTATCTTTGGAAAATGCATTTCAGAATATAGGAAAGCTCCATTTTGCCTACAAAAAATTTAGGGGAAAAATGAAAAAGGTAATAGAAAAACACCAACCTATTATTGTTTTTAAAGGAAAACAAATCCGAAGAACTCTACACAATAGTGAATGGTGGTTTGTTGTTAAGGATATTATTGAAGCTTTAACAGAATCTTCTAATGCAACCGATTATATAAAGAAGATGAAACAGCGAGATCCGCAACTTGCAGAAGGGTGGGGACAATTTGTCACCCCCCTTTCCATTGAAACCTCTGGGGGTTTACAAAAATTGAATTGTGCGAATACCGAAGGAATATTTCGCATTATCCAATCAATACCCTCTCCAAAAGCTGAACCTTTTAAAAAGTGGCTAGCAAAAGTGGGTTATGAGCGAGTTCAAGAAATTGAAGATCCTGAATTGGCCACCAAGCGTACTCGAGCCCTTTATAAAGCCAAAGGATATCCAGATGATTGGATCGAAAAACGAATGCGTGGAATCGCCATCCGCGAGCAATTAACAAATGAATGGGAGCAAAGAGGAATTAAAGAGCAACGAGAATATTCCATTCTTACTGCAGAGATTTCTGAAGCTACCTTCGGAATGAAACCATCTGAACACAAGCAAATCAAAAGTTTACAGAAGGAAAATCTACGTGATCATATGACGGATTTAGAGCTTGTTTTTAGTATGCTTGGAGAAGTTTCCACTACAGAAATAGCAGTTCAATCTGATGCACAAGGCTTTGATGAAAATAAGGAAGCAGCAAAAGCTGGAGGAGGCATCGCAGGTAATGCCAGGCGAGAACTTGAAGAAAAAACCGGTCAGAAAGTTGTTAGTTCTTCCAATTTCTTAAATTCCACGATCGCAGAAGAAGAAGATCCCGAACTTTTGCCTGAGAAGCTTTGATCAATCTAGATACCTGGCAAGTTCTTATAATGAATACAATTTTAAGCAAAGCCACTGGAGGAGTGACCTGGAAGATCGCCCAGCAGAAAGACCTATGGTGGCCCTACCTAAATCTTTTCCAGCTCACTCTTCAAACTATTTAAGAAGTCGCAGCCGTACATGCCGTCTACGATCCGGTGGTCAAATGTGAGGCAGAGATGCATAATTTGGCGGATGGCGATGCTGTCGTCTTCTTGGGGTACGGCTTTTTTGTCGATGGAGCCGATGCCGATGATGGCCACTTCGGGGTAGCGGATAATGGGGGTGCCGATCTGGATGCCTGACATGCCAAAGTTGGTGACGGTGATGGTCCCGTCTTGCACGTCGTCGGGTTCGAGGGTGTTTGTGCGGGCTTTTTGGGCAAGGTCTGCTATGGCTTTAGCGATTTGGGGGCGGTCCATTTTCTCGGCCCCTTTGATGACGGGGACTAGGAGTCCTCCTTCTACGTTTACGGCCATCCCGAGGTTGATGAAGTGCTTGACGATGATGGTGTCGTCTTGCAGGGTAGCGTTGAGTAGGGGGTATTTAGCAAGGGATTTGGCGAGCGCCTGCATCATTACGGCTGTAATGGTGAGTTTAGCGCCGTGTTTTTGGAGGAAGGCTTCTTTCTCTTTTTTGATGTGATTCATGGCGTTTGTCACGTCGATCTCGGCAATCAGTGAGGCGTGAGGCGCTGTGAAGAAGGAGCGGACTAGGTTATCGGCTATGGCTTTGCGCATCCCTTTCATTTTGACATGCTCGGTCCCTTCTTGAGGAGGAGCGAGGGGGCAGGGTTTTTGTTTGGCGTCGATGTAGTTTTCTAGGTCTTTTTTGGAGATGCGTCCACCTGCACCGGTACCGGATATGCGTGAAAGCTCATCGAAGGGGATGTTGTTGTCCCGTGCGATCCTTAAGACGGCGGGTGAGTAGTAGTCTTTGTTGTCGTCTGAAGTGATCGGAGTGGTATTTTTTTCAACTGGGGCGGTGGTGGTGGCTACAGTTTCTTCTGTAGAGATAGTGGCCAGGGGCTCACCCACGTTGAGCTCTTGATCGGGCTGCGCGTGGATTTTTTTGAGGATGCCGGAGACGGGCGATGGGATCTCGCTATTGACTTTGTCGGTGGCAACTTCTAGGAGGGGTTGATCTTTGCCGATTGGCTCCCCTTCTTTTTTGAACCACTGGACGACGGTGGCGCTCATGATACTTTCACCGAGTTTGGGGAGGGCGATCTCGATGTCTTCAGACATTTTTTACCTCAAATATTGTTTTTTCTAAGTGCTCTTTACCCAATGTGGGGCTAAGGGAGATTTTGACGGGTATGATCGGTAAATGCAAGTTTTTTGGAAGTTTTACGGCATCTTTTTCTGTGCAGACTAGGATAGAGGCTCCTTTTGCTCCGTTGGCGAGGCCTTGGAGCTCTTCGGAGGAGAAGGAGAGGTGGTCGGATTTTTCAAGGGTTTCAACGATGTCGCAGCCAAGGGTTTTCAGGGTTTTATAGAAGTTTTTGGGATTGCCGATGGCGCAGAAGGCGGCCACTTTTTTGCTTGAGATCTCGTGGCTGTTTTCAACGCGTAGCTCTAGGCTTGTGAGGGGGGCATCGGAGTAGGGCCGGAGTTTTTCTTCGATCTCGTCTAGGTTTTTGGCTCCGTTGATGAGGATGTGGTCGGCGGTTTCTAGGCGTTTGGGGTGATCGCGCAAGAATCCTCGCGGGAGGAAGTGGCCGCCGCCAAAGAGGTCGTTTGCCTGCATGACGACGATTTCTATGTCGCGATGGAGTTTTCTGTGTTGCATCCCGTCGTCAAGGAGGATGACTTCAGCTCCATGGAATTCTGCTAGATGGCCGGTCTGCACTCTGTTGGCTCCAACGATGATGGTGGCTTCTGGGAGTCGTTTTTGGAGGAGGTAGGGCTCGTCGCCACATTCTTCGACGGCGGTATCGGGGGTGATGAGGATGTTTTTTTTCGACTGGCGCCGGTAGCCGCGAGAAAGGATGGCCACATGTTTGGGGGCTAGGGCTTTGGCTAGGTATTCGATGATGGGGGTTTTGCCCGTGCCGCCTGCTACGATGTTCCCAACGCTAATAACGGGGATGTTTAGTTTTTTGGGTTTGAGGAGGTGGTCATAGGCCATCCCCCGAGTTTTTATTCCGAGATGGTAGCCATGGCTAAGGAGTTTGAGTAAGGAAGCACGCAGAGGGGCTTTTTTCTCTCCGCGGATGATTTTTTCAAGCGAGTTCATGGAATAGTTTTTTCTCGACCATTTCGATGATGATGTGGATCGCGGCCATATGGGCTTCTTGGATCCGGTCTGAGTATTTGAAGCCATCGACGACCCACTCGAGGTCGGAGACGCCTTTGAGTTTCCCTCCGGTCTTACCCAAGAAGGAGAGGACTTTGAGGTCATTGCGGTGTGCAGCGTTAGCAGCTTCTACAAGGTTTTGGGAGTTGCCGCTGGTTGTGAGGGCAACAAAGATGTCGCCGGGATGGCCATAGGCTTCTACGCCGCGAGAGAAGACCCCTTCAAAGCCGAGGTCGTTGGCGGTGCAGGTGAGGTGGCCAGGACACGAAAGGGCGATCGCGGGCAAGGCTTTTCTTTCCTCACGAAAGACACCGGTGAGCTCTTCGGCAAAATGCATCGCATCACAGAGGGATCCGCCGTTGCCAGCGATGATTAGTTTGCCTTTGTTTTCAAAACAATCGGCGATCATGTGGGCGGCTTGCTTGATAAAGCTTAAAGCTTTTGGATCGCGCAGGCATTGTATCGCCCGAATCCCCTCTTCGACAGATTCTAAAATATGTGTATCCATTGCTTGACTCAGAGACGCTTTGTTCATACTATCCGGTATTATGCAGAAAGAGACATTTCGGATCCAGGAGCTTGATTGTGCTGAAGAGTGCAATCTTCTCAACAAGGCTTTAAAGGGACGCGAGGGGATCGAGCGGCTCGACTTTGATGTGATCAATGGGGAAATGCATGTCACGTATGACCCTCAAAAGATCGATTCTGGAAAGATTTTGGAGATGATCCGATCAACTGGGATGCAAGCTAGCCTGCAAAAAGACAAGCCCGAGTCTCTTTCTTTTTGGCAAAAGCATGGGAGGCTTATTCTATGCTCTGCCAGTGGTTTTTTTCTTTTGCTCGGTTTTATTTTTCATCTGATTGGTCCGACCGATTTTGGAGATGTGGGGGGCTTAGAGCCCAATTATGAATTTCCCGAGCTACATGTTGCGATTTTTTATCTGCTTGCGATTGTCTGTGGAGGCTGGTTTGTAGCGCCTAAGGCTTTGGCGAGTGCAAAAAGGCTTTCACCGGATATGAACGTCTTGATGGTGGTGGCGGTCTTTGGCGCTATTGCCATTGGGCAGATGTTTGAGGGGGCAGCGGTCACTTTTCTTTTCTCTTTGGCTCTGCTTTTAGAGAGTTGGAGTGTCGACCGGGCTCGCAAAGCTATCAGTGCGCTATTGGATCTTTCCCCCACTCTTGCGCGGGTGATGACAAATGGAGAGCTTATTGAAAAGAAGGTCGAGGATGTGGAGCTTGGCGCTCGGGTTCTCGTTCGCCCGGGAGAAAAGGTCCCTTTAGATGGTGAAGTGGTCGCGGGCTCTTCTTCTCTCAACCAGGCGCCCATAACGGGCGAGTCGATGCCGGTCTCTAAAGAGGTGGGCGATGCGATCTTTGCTGGGACGATCAATGAAGATGGCGCCTTGGAAATGACGGTGACCAAAGGGGCCAACGATACGACGCTTGCTCGCATCATTCAGATGGTGCAAGACGCTAGGCAAAGGCGCGCGAAGAGTGAGCAGTGGGTCGATCGCTTCTCTAGAGTGTATACGCCGATCATGATGGTATTGGCGTTAGTTGTTGGGATAGCACCACCTCTGTTTTTTGGCCAGCCGTGGATGGAGTGGATCTATCGGGGCCTTGTGATGCTTGTGATTGCGTGTCCGTGTGCTCTCGTGATCTCAACGCCTGTGAGTATTGTATCAGCCCTTACCGCTGCGGCCAGATCGGGCGTGCTCATTAAAGGGGGCGTCTATTTGGAGGCGATTGGCAAGTTGACTGCGATTGCTTTTGATAAAACGGGGACGGTAACGATTGGGAAGCCAAAGGTCCAAAGGATTGTGCCGCTCAACGGTCATACCGAAGACGACTTACTTGAGATTGCTGCCAAGCTAGAAAAGCCCAGCGAGCATCCTCTTGCACGCGCCATCTTAGAAAAGGCCAATGAAAAGGGCATTCAAGTCGAGCCGGCACAGGATTATCAGATTTTTAAGGGTCTCGGGGCTGAAGGGACGATCGATGGAGATCGGTTTTGGATTGGCTCGCATAGGTTTATGCACGAGCAAAAACGGAAGGAATCTCCCGAGGCACATGGGGCGGCGCTTGAGATGGAGGATGCGGGCCATTCGGTGGTGGCCATTGGCGATTTCACCCACATTTGCGGGCTCTTTAGCATTGCCGACGAAGCGCGGCCTAATATTTCTGCAACACTATCTGCGATTGAAGATTTGGGAGTCAAAAAGCTTGTCATGCTCACTGGTGACAACCAAAAGACGGCCGAAACTTTAGCTAAGCAAGTAGGGCTGAAAGATTATTATGCTGAGCTGATGCCAGAAGATAAGGTGAGCGCCATTGAAGAGCTCAAAAAAGAGCACGAGGTGATTGCAATGGTCGGCGATGGGGTCAACGATGCCCCTGCGATGGCAGCTAGCTCATTTGGCATTGCGATGGGCGCTATGGGAACTGATGCTGCCTTTGAGACGGCCGATGTAGTGCTCATGACCGATGATCTAGCACAGCTGCCTTGGGTGATACGGCATGCGCGAAAAACGCTCAAAATCATCAAGGAGAACATCATCTTTGCTCTCAGCATCAAGGGGCTCTTTATTTTGCTCGCTCTGTTTGGGCTGGCCACTCTTTGGATGGCAATCGCAGCTGACACGGGAGCCTCGCTGCTTGTGGTTTTTAATGGGCTCCGTTTGTTAAAGAGGGGAACATGGAAGTTCACGGCAAGCTAGTCGACATTCACAAGCGGGAAATCTATTCGGCGGTGATTACGATCGAAGATGGGAGGATCGCTGCGATTGAGCCGAACTCTCATCGAGGCAAAGGTTTTATCCTCCCAGGTTTTGTCGATGCCCACATCCACATCGAAAGCTCGATGCTCCCACCCACGGAATTTGCCCGGATTTCTGTGCGTCATGGCACTGTAGCAACTGTCTCCGATCCTCACGAGATTGCCAATGTGCTTGGGATCTCGGGAGTAGAGTATATGCTCGAAGATGCGAGCAAGTCTCCTTTCAAGTTCAACTTCGGCGCCCCCTCTTGTGTTCCTGCCACCACTTTCGAAACGGCAGGAGCAACGCTCGGTCCTAAAGAAGTGCGCGAGCTGCTCGAAAAGCCTGAGATCAAATACTTAAGCGAGGTGATGAACTTCCCCGGGGTCATTGCCGGCGATCCAGACATGCTCGAGAAAATCGCCATCGCTAAAGAGCTTGGCAAGCGAATTGACGGCCACGCCCCTGGCGTCTTTGGCGAGGATTTAAAGAAGTATGTCGCAGCTGGCATTGAGACCGATCACGAGTGCACTACCCTCTCAGAAGCTAGAGAAAAACACGCCCTTGGAATGAAAATTTTGCTTAGAGAAGGCTCTGCAGCTAAAAATTTCAACGCCCTCTTCCCCCTCATGCAAGAAGACCCTGCTATGTGCATGCTCTGCAGCGATGATCTACATCCTGACAATCTCATCCTCGGCCATATCAACCTTCTTGTCCGTCGGGCTATTGAAAAGGGGATGGATCTGATGGATGTGCTCTCCGTTGCCTCCAAAAATCCCGTCGAGCACTACGGCCTAGACGTGGGCCTCTTGCGTGTGGGCGACCCGGCCGACTTTATCATAGTCGAAGATCTAGATGTCTTCCGGGTACTGGAAAACTACATCGACGGCGAATGTGTCTTCCAAGAAACCTCGCTCTTGCCTCGCATCAAAACAAGACCGATCAATAAATTTGATACGCACAAAAAAACACCAGCCGATTTTAAAGTTCCCGCCAAAGAGGGTGATCTCCACGTGATTGAGGCGATCGATGGCCAACTGATCACAAAACATCTTACCCTCCCCCCTAAAATAGAGAACAATGAGATCGTCTCAGATACTTCACGCGACATCTTAAAAATTGCTGTGGTCAATCGCTACAATGATGCAAAACCAGCTGTGGGTTTTGTGAAAAACTTTGGACTAAAGAAAGGGGCGATCGCCTCGAGTGTGGCTCACGACTCGCACAACATCGTCGCCGTTGGCGTAACCGATGAAGATCTCTGCAATGTGGTAAACAGCGTGATTGATGCAAAGGGAGGAGTGGCCACTTCCCACTCGGTCCTCCCCTTGCCGATTGCCGGGCTCATGTCTGACCTCGATGGCGAAGAGGTGGCCGTCCTCTATGGCAATCTCGACGAGGCCGCCAAAGACTTGGGCAGCGAGCTCAAAGCCCCCTTCATGACCCTTGCCTTCATGGCTCTTCTCGTCATCCCCGCGCTTAAGATGAGTGACCTCGGGCTCTTTGACTGCAAGAGTTTTTCTCTGATCGATTTCTAAGAATTGATATCTATTGATCCTTTTCCTATACTTTGCGCCTAAAATTTACTAATCCCCAAAAAAAATGGAGAATTTTATGAATAATATAACAGATGAACAAGCACGTCAATTTTTAGCCGCATGCCTAAATACTACGCATCAATATGGTGTCACCGCATTAGAGTATGCCAAACAAAAGACATTTGATACTTTTCATGCAAACGGAACCCTCCACACAGGAGGAGACCTATTATCTCCACTAGTGCAAAGAGTGCGCGAACTTCTTGTGACAGATAAAGGCTTTCTGGGAGAAAAATTTGCACAATTTACTAAATTTGTCTCGGAAAATCCCGATACGTTTGCAAGCCGTCTGATTGTTTTGACAACAGCTACTTATATTGCAAAACGCTGCTTTACAACAGCATGGTATCCCAAGGAACGCTTCAATCCTAGATTTGGAGTGATGATAAAAAGACAACCTCCTCTACTTAAGAGGATCCCGCTCTATCTCGTTGCTTTGGGATCTGCCACAATTGCTGGCTATGAAGTTTTCTCGGCACTCTCGGGAAGAGCGACATGCATAGAGGGGTTTCATGATTGCGTGTTTCCCGCTTTTCTAGGAGCTAAGGCCTAAAGCCACATAGTCCCTACGACACCAAATTAGAAAGAAGTTATGGCGCGATATAGAATCCTATATCGCGCCATAACTTTTAATGACCGTTGGTAGAATTCTCGACGACTCTTCCGTCGTCGAGCTCAAGCTGAGCGATCTCGGCTTCTTCGACTGCAAGAGCTTCAAACAAATAGATCTTTTAGAGTAACTACGTCCTGGACCATTTCCTCGGCCCAGGCCGTTTTTTTTAGACCAACGGTGGTGATTAGAGCCAAGAACAGTTCCTTTTGGGTTCGAAATTTCTCCTCAAATATGTCCATTTTTTTCATAAGCTTCTTTGCATACTGCTTATCTAAGGCAAAAAGTTTATCCGAGTACTTAATTTCACATATTGTGATCACACCATCCTCTCGATCAAACAATAGATCTATCTGAGCCCCCTCTTCAGCCCCCCCTTTTTTGGGGATAAATCTCCACGTGCCCGTTTTACATGCGATCCTCTCAAGTCCCAGAGCCCCTTGGATTTGGTGGATGTGTTTTAAACAGACATTTTCAAAGGCATACCCTGCCCAGGTAGAAATTTTTGGCGTCTTTACTAAATTTTTCCAATAATCGCGGCCCATTCTCGTGCCGGTTTTGCGCAAGGGTTCAATCCATTTTAAATAAAAAAGAGAATACTCGTCGGTGATCCGAAAATACCTATCTCTTTCCTTTTTTCCGTAAGGCACATACGCCTGCACAAAGCCCGATGCTTCGAGTTCATTTAGACGCTTCTTTAAATTGCCTCCTGAGGTGAGCCTCAGATTTTTAATGAGCTCTTGCCTTGAGATTTTGTTTCCCATTTTTGCAATTTCTCTGACGATATCAAAGTGCAAATCTGCATGATCAAATAGAGAGTGAAAAAGGTTTTCAAATTCTGTATGGAGAAGCCCATCTTTTTGGAAGCAAATTCTATCGATTAATTGTGTAGCAGATTTTCCAGGTTCTAGTTCCTTGAGGTAGTAAGGGATTCCCCCCATACACATGTACAGGTCTACAACCTGCTTTTGGTTTAGCTTTATTTTTCTACTTTTTAAAAACCTCTCTACTTCTTTCAGATTGAAAGGCTCTAATAAAATCCGCCTAGTGAGACGATTATGCAATCCCCCCTTTGCCTGAATGAGATGCTCTAGCATCCAAGAGGCTGCTGAACCACACACAACTACAATTAAATTGGGAAATCGAGACCAAAATTGATTCCAAAAATAATCCAGAGCCTGAACAACTCCCGATCTACGAGTCGCAAGCCACGGAAATTCATCCAAAAACAGAATGATCTTTTTCGACTTTGGATGCTTTTCTACCTGCTCTGTCAACATCTCGAAAGCCTCTTGCCAATCTTTAGGCACTTTTAATGGAGCATTTTTATAGAAGGTTCTTGATAGAGCTTTGGCAAAATTTTCTAATTGGATGGAAATCGAAGCGTTTTTTAATCCTGAAAACTCAAAAAAAGTCCCTTTTTTAGAAAAATATTCTCGAACCAAAAATGTTTTGCCTACCCGCCTTCTTCCATATAGAGCAACAAACTCTGCCTCCCTTGACCGCAAAACCTTCTCAAAAGTCTTTTTTTCCTTCTCCCTTCCTATGATAGCCACGAGTCTCCTCTCCAATTTTATGGCGCGATATAAATCATTATATGTGGCCACAACTTTTTCGGGAAGAAGTTATGGCGCGATATAGAACTCTATATCGCGCCATAACTTTTAATGACCGTTGGTAGAATTCTCGACGACTCTTCCGTCGTCAAGCTTGAGAATGCGGTCTGCGAATGGAAATATCCGGCTATCGTGTGTAACAATAATCAGTGATCGGTTTTTCTCAAGCACCTCTTGTCGGAAAAGCTCCATCACTTTAGTCCCTGTCTCTGAATCAAGACTACTTGTCGGCTCATCGCAGACGATGAGCTCTGGCTCATGGATGCAGCTACGGGCAATGGCAACACGTTGTTGCTCCCCTCCTGAGAGGTTTTTGGGGTATTTGTCTAGTTTATCTTCAAGACCATACTGTTTGAGAAGGTCTGCAGCTTTGGCCAACGCCTGATCATACTCAACACCGTTTAAGAGGAGGGGGACGGCTACGTTTTCGGTCGCAGTCAACATGGGAATGAGGTTGAAGGCTTGGAAGACGAATCCTATTTTTTTTCCTCGAAAGAGGGTGAGATCTGCATTTTTCAGCTCTCTCATGTCGTGATCCAAGACAGAACACTCCCCTTCAGTGGCATCCAGAATGCCTGCGATGATGGAGATAAGGGTTGTCTTGCCCGAGCCTGAGGGCCCGACAATCATGAGAAGCTCACCATGCTTGTGCTCGAGATCTACCCCACGAAGTGCATCCACACTTGATGCCCCTTCTCCAAATGTCTTTGTAACGCCTTTGCAAATAACTGCTGATTCCATATCAGCTCCCTATTTGGAGATACTTATCAAGGAGTTTTAAAAATCAAATCGTCCTTTTACAACTAAGCCACCATAAGAAAGATCCGTACAAACAAAATCAAACGCTGTGGTTAGAAAGGCAACTTCTGTAAAATCTGTATCGCGATTGAGTCCGCCTATCCCATTGCGAAGTTGGTAGCGTTGATTGTGACTAAACCAAATGTGATGCTCCCAGCCAATATCAAGACCAAGTTGATATCGATTGCAACAAAAGGCCGATTCAAAACGCAGACCTAAGGCTAGATCCAACATCGCCTGCATTGAATGATCTTTAAATGAAGTCTCTGGGATTAGAGGATTAAAATTCTCAAGATCTAACAAACGACCATTATTTTGTTCTGTACGTGCTACTTCTTGACGCCCCCAAAGAAGGGCAAAGTCTGCATTTGCAAAAATGCTAAATAGAGAAAAGAAATACCAATTTGGTTGAAAACCTCCAACAAGCCCTACACCACAAAAACGATTTTTGTATTCCACGATATTTGTAGAAATGACCCCATCCTCTCTATCTTCTAGCAAGCTGGAAACATTAAACCGATTTCGATCCCATGCTCCTCTAACTCCAAAAAATGGACGAAGTGTCATGCAACGACTTAAGTAAAACTTTCTTCCAATTTCACCATCGATGATATTGAACTTTTCTCGCCATATTCCTTTTATTTCCGTGTAAAGTGGCGAAAATCCATAAAAAGCTAGATCAAGAGGGTCAAAGTGAAGATCTGTGCCAAAAAGTGGGTTTGTCCAGGGGTTGAGCAGATAATCATTTGCTGCTCCGGTCCCTATAGGATTCACAAGAGCTTTACTTTTTGTATCATTTTTAAAAAACGTCCAATTGACATAGAAATCCCACTTATCACACCAGGATATAGAGCCCGCTCCTAATCGAAGGCCTGAATCCCAATTTTTTCTAAATGAAATGAGTTCAGTTGGAAAAGAGTAGTATGTGTTGAGTGGAATAAAAGTGATAAGATCATCGATCTGTTGACTAACGAGTTTTTGCGTAAGGACCAAATCAGTTTCTTTTGCGAACCAATATAAATATTCACCAGTAACGAAAAAGCCAAAATTACATTCAAGCTGATGAAAAGGATAAGTATACGCACAACCATCGTAAGTACAGTTCTCCTCAAAACAGCAATCATTCACATCAGAATCACTATTTACATTACTATTACTAGATGCAAAGACCTGAAAAACAGTTAAAATAGTGATGAAAAAAAAATATCTAAGCTTCATATTTCTGGATTCTAAGAAAGTAGTGTGAAACCTGTCAATTCTTTTTTTCCTTTGCAAATAACCGTATGTTTTCGATAATTGTCTACTACCCCTTTACCTACATGAAAATTGCAATTTTAGGAACGTGCGGAAGTGGCAAGACCACTTTAGCGAAGAGGCTTTCTAAGGAATTTGGCATTCCCCATGTGGAGCTAGATAGTCTCAAGTGGCTGCCCAATTGGGTCGAAGAAGACGAAGATGTGTTCTATGAAAAGGCTAAAGAGGCTGTCAAGGGAGACAACTGGGTTACCGACGGCAATTATAGCAAGGTGGGTCACGATCTCATTTGGCCACGAGCCGATGTGGTCATCTGGCTGGACTATCCTCTTCCTATTATTCTTTATCGTCTGATGAAGCGAATCCTTCGAAGAGCTTTTACGAAAGAAGTTCTTTGGGGTGGCTGCCAAGAGAGCTTGCGAATGCAATTCTTTAGCAAGCGGTCCATTTTCGTTTGGGCATTCAAATCTTACTGGAAGAGAAGACGCGCCTATCCCTATCTCTTATCCAAGTACTCCAATTTCAAACTCATTAGAGTCAAAAGACCTCAGCTACTGGATCTAGCTCTTAAAGACGATGGCGGGCTCAAGGCGGCGGATTTTGTTGATGCTGATGTAAGCGGAAATAAGGCAGATGATTAGCAGGGCGATGTAGCTGCCAACGTAGAGTTGCCAGGGCATGAGGAAGGAGAGTTGGGTCCCTTTTGAGATGAGGCCGAAGAGGGCGGCGGCTCCCACGCCAATACCCCAGCCGAGCGTGCCGACGACGGCCGATTGGAGAAGGATCATGAGTGTGAGGAGGTCGTTGTCTGCACCCATGGCTTTGAATGTGCCGAGGTAGCGGAGGTTATCGAGGGTGAAGTTGTAAAAAGTTTGGCCAGCGATGGCGATGCCGATGATAAAGCCTAGGGCGATAGCTACTCCAAAGTTAATGGGGATGCCGGTCCTTTTTAGGAAGTAATTGATAGTGAGTTTTCGGAATTGCTCGTCGGTGTAGGCGGCAAGGCCTGTGATCCTTTCGATCCGGTCACAAAGTTCTTGGGGTTTGATCCAGGGCTGTGATTGTACGAGAACAAAAGAGAGGTTTTTTCTCTCCGCAGGAGCATAGCGGATGGCTCTAAGAAAGGTTGTATAAATGACGGGCTGTGTTTGGAAGGTGCGAGAGATGTCGCATATCCCAACCACTACGGCCCGGTTATCATTGACCTCGATGGTTTCCCCAATACGCAAGGGAATTTTTTCTTTTGTAATGGGATCGGTTCTGGCTAGTTGGTTTTCTGCCCCTTCTTTACTGACAATAATGCCATCTGTGTTGCGCAATTTTTCGATATTCCCCTCGATGAGCTCGGGAGGCCTTCCAATGAAGCTAGCATTGTCAATCCCAATGACGATAGTACTTTGAAAGTTTCCATCCGCTACTCTCGCTTGGATGAGCCGTTTAAACATGGGGACAGCCCATTTTACCCCTTCGATACTGCGGACACGGAAGAGTTCATTGACGTTGAGTGGTTTGATGTCATCAACAAACTTAACTTTGGGATCCATCACCCAGATATTGGGCTGTGAGGTATCTGCGATAAAGCCGACGGTACGGGTCATAAGGCCGATGAAAATAGCCGCCTGCTGCACGATAATAAAGGAGGCAAAGGTAAGCCCTAAAATCATCCCGATATACTTGGCCTTGTCTCCCATCAAGATTTTTAATGCGATGCGATACATTCCCAGCCTCCTCCCATAGCTTTGTATAGACGGATGAGTTGGATCATCAAGGTCCCTTGGCTCTGGATCATGCTCAGTTGGGTTTGGTACAAATCATTTTCTGCATCGAGGACATCATCTAAGGAGATGAGGCCTGCTAGGTATTGATCGTAGGTAAGGTCACGCTGTAGTGATATGGTGCAGATTTGCTCTTCCAGCGTGGCTAGCCTCTCTTGCTCTTTGAAGTAGCCTACTAGCCGATCTTCAGTGTCTTGGAGGGCAGTTATGATAGCTCTTTCGTAGGCTAGGATGGCTTGCTTTTGCCTTTCGTTGGTCACTTCGATTTGTGCAAGAAGGCGCCCTCCTGTAAAGAGGTTCCAGATCATAGAAGGACCGATGCTCCAGTACCTACTGGGCCAAACGAAGAGTTTATCGAGCATGTTGGACTGGGTTCCGAATGAACTAATCAAGGAAAAAGAAGGGAAAAGTTCGGCTTTGGCTTGTCCTATTCGAGCAGTTGCGGCAGCTAGTTCTCTTTCTGCTTGGCGAATGTCGGGTCTTCGTAGAAGGAGATCAGAAGGGAGCTCGTCGGGTATGAGACCCGCTGCCATCGGGATACATCCTTCCTCTACGCAAAAGTTTTCTGGTGGCTTTCCTAAGAGGATTGCAAGACCATGGATGGTCTGCTTCAGCTCTTCTTGAAGAGGGGGTAGGGTCGACTTTTGGGCATCCAGCTGGGCTTTGGCCCTCGTTACGTCCAAGTATGAAGTAAGCCCTGCTGTATATCTACTGCAAGCTAGCTCGAGAAGATCAGCTTGTCTCTCTATTTGTTCTTCTTTTGCCTGAATTTGCTCCTGAAAAGCGCGGATGTCAACATAAGACCTTGCCACATCACTAACGAGGGTGATCTGGACATCGAGGGCATTTTCCTGGCTCGCTTCAAAGTCGTGATAAGCAGCTTGGGCTTTACGCCTATTTTTCCCAAAGAGATCGAGCTCCCAGGAGGCGTCAAAACCCACTTGGAAAAAGTATTGGATCACAGGGCCGGTGAAGTCTGAGGCAAAGACCTCTGCAGGGGTTTGTGTGGCCTCTACGATTCCACTGCCCAAATTTTCTGAGCGCCGATCTCTGATGGTGACCATATTGCCTTGGATTTGGGGATAGAGCTCTGAGCGGTCGATCTTGTATAGAGCTCGGATCTCTTCAATCTTGTGCAGAGCGATACTGAGATCATAATTACATGCGAGGGCTTCTTCTACATACTCATTAAGCTGGCAGTCGTCGAACTGGTACCACCAAATAGATAGATCCACTGACTCGGTTTCACAAGGGGCCTCTTCATAGTGACATGGCAGACAAACTTCTGGGACCTCGTGGTTGGGACCTAGGGTACATCCTGCTAAAAAGATCAGCGGAAGGAATTTTTTCATAGACCCTGGGAAGGTTTGGCTTCTATGAAGATATCAAGCAGTTGTCCCAGATAAATAGGAAGATCCTTTTTTTGGAAGCGATAGATGATCTGAAGCACACGGGTATCTACGCGCTCTAGGTTTTCCCCTGTCAGCGTTCTTTTGGGAATCACATAGGGTTCGATCCGGACAAATTCAAGTGGGAAGCAAATTTCACTATTGCCCCGGACATAGGCCACAGCCGGTGCTCCTTGAAATACACGCCAAGCGTCGTCTTCATCCACGTCAATGCGCACATGGAGTGGATCGATGGCGCCAAAGACCATGATCGAATCTTGGAAAATTGTATCTTCCCGGCTCCCTCTAGCAAAGTCGCCTACGCTGATGTTGACCTGCATGACCATTCCATCAAAAGGAGCCTTTGTCGTTGCCCTTTCCACTTGTGTTTTGGCCACATTGAGCGCAGCAACCGCTTCTTCCACTTGGTTGTTTGCGATTTTGATATCTTCGATCCAAGCGCCTGCTTTTACAAGATCTAGCTCAGCTTGGGCCTGTTTAAGCTCGGCCTTAGCGATGCTCGCTGCATATTTTTGCTGGTTAAAATCGTTGAAGCTAATGGCCCGCTTATCGCAAACGTTTTGGAAAAGAGAATACTGGGTAAACTCGTCTGAAAGTCGTAATTTAGCTTGCTTGACTTGAGCTTCTAACGGAGGGATCTCTTCTTGGCGGGGTTGGTTCACCAGCCTATTGAAATTAGAAACAGCTACGGCTTGTGCAGCAGAGGCTTGCTTTTCAGTTGCAAGGAGATTCCGCGTATCCACACGAAAAAGAGGGACCCCTTTTTTTACGATATCTCCAGGCTGAACAAAGACAGCTTCCACAGGCCCCTCAATCGCCGTGGCAACATTTACATTCATAGAACTTGCTTCGATAATTCCCGACCCAGCTACGTAGTGGAGAAACGGAGAGGTGGCCGGAGGATGATCAATTGGAGGCACAGGAGGCTTTTGCAATCCAATGACCACAAGAATCAGCCCGGCTAAGGCCCCAGCTCCTGCTAAGATTGGAATCAAATATTTTTTTATCATATACTCATTTCTTTAATCGCTTTTTTCATTTAAGTCTACTAGTCTAAAGGGATGAAAATGGCAGTTGTAGGTGCAAGCGGCGCTGTTGGGCTTGAAATCCAAAAGCTTTTGAAAAAAGAGGACTTGATCTTGTTTGACTCCAAGTCTTCTATTTCTTTTAAAGGAATCGATCTAGCATTTTTCTGTTTAGGGGCAAAAAATGCTAAAGATTTGATCCCAACTGCGCGAGCTGAAGATGTGATTTGCATTGATGCCAGTAGTGCCTACCGAGACGATCCAGACGTCCCTCTTATCGTTCCAGAAATCAATGCTCATCTACTCAAAAGAAGACCGGGGATCATCGCCTCTCCTAACTGCACGACAACTCTTATGCTTCTGCCCTTAGCTCCTCTGCACAAAAAATATAGAATGAAACGAATCGTCGTATCGACCTATCAAGCGGTCAGTGGTGCTGGGAAGAAAGGGATTACTGAGCTGAAAGAGCAGACAAAAGCTTCTCTTGCAGGCAAACCCCTAGCCCCAGAGTGTTTCCCCTATCCTTGCGCTTTCAACGTTTTCCCTCATGAATCTGCCGAAGAAGAAGAGAGGAAAATGGATGTTGAGACAAAAAAAATTCTTGGAGATGAGAATGTTTGCGTTACTGCCAGGTGTATCCGCGTCCCTGTCTTTCGGGTCCACTCCCAAGCAATCAATGTAGAATTTTTTGAGCCTTTTGAGCTGCCCCAAGTTTTGCAATTACTGAGCGACGCTCCGGGGATTGAAGTAAAAGAAAATCCGACTCCTCTTGACGCAAGTGGGAAGAACTTAGTATTCTGCGGAAATGTCCGTTTAGATAAGACCCAAAAAAACACACTTGAGTTGTGGGTGGTTGGCGATCAACTACTGAAAGGAGCAGCTCTGAATATGGTTCAAATTGCACAATGTTTAAAGTAACAGAAGAAAATCGGAAGTGGTGGATTTTGCTGGCGATGACAAGCGCCATTTCCATGATTTTCATCGATGTCACAGTCCTGCCCGTTACCCTACCAACGATTCAGCGGACATTGGCCCTCTCCGAGCTAGGGCTCCAATGGATTGTCAATGCCTACATTCTCGTCTTATCGATTTTTTTGCTCGCAGGTGGTCGCATTGCAGATCATTTCGGCCATCGAAAGATTTTTTGCTTTGGCCTTGTCCTGTTTGCGGTGAGCTCTGCCCTTTGCGGCCTTAGCTACTCTGAGTGGTGGTTCATAGCAGGAAGAAGTTTGCAAGGGGTCGGGGGAGCTCTTTTGATCCCAAGCTCTGGCGTCATCAACTACAATGCCTTCCCACCGCACCAAAAAGGTAAGGCCATGGGGCTTTATGTAAGCATAGGTTCTATTTTTTTAGCGCTTGGCCCCTTTCTTGGCGGGCTCTTTGCGCAATATTTTTCTTGGCGCCTTGTTTTCTGGATCAATCTGCCCATTGCAATAGTAGGCCTTATTCTCACTTTTCTCGTTGTTCCAAAAAGCAAAACCAATCCCAAACACTTTGACTTCATGGGCTTCTTCACATTTAGTTTGGGTATCAGCGCGATTGTTTTCGCACTGATGCAAGCCAAACATATGGGTTGGACCTCCTATTGGACCATTGGTCTTCTCATTTTTGGGAGTATTTTACTCTTTCTCCTTTGGAAAGTCGATCGTCAGGTCAAAGATCCCTATATCGATTTTTCTCTCTTCCGCAATCGGAATTTTACCGGCGCATCGATTGGGATTTTTTGCACCCAGTTCATCCTCATGACAACTGTTTTTTGGGCGATTTACTTTCAAAATGTCTTGGGATTTAGCCCTACTCATGCGGGGGCATTGAGCTTGCTCTCTAACTTACCGGTTATGATTGCAGCTCCCTTAGGAGGGCACCTCCTCGATAAAAGAGGCCCGCGCATACCCATTGCCATAGGCTTTTGTCTAGTTATCTGGTCTTTGATTTGGTTTCTGCAAAATCTCGAAGTGAAAAACATCTGGATTCTACTCTCCATTTTTATACCCTTCGGATTTGGCATCCCATTTATTTTCACTCCAAGCTATGCAACAACGATGGGCGAGCAACCTCCAGAAAGGAGGGGGCTTGTTTCAGGCACTGTGAGCACATTCCGCCAGCTTGGTGGGACGCTGGGTATAGCCGCATTGGGAACGGCCTTTCTCGATTTCCAAGTTGGAGATTTTGCCAAGCATTTGAAACGCAATGTCGACACAGAAAATTTGCCTGTCAAAGACTTTGAGGGACTCCTCTCAAAGACGCCAGAATCCATCGAATCTTTGAGCAAGCTCTCAGAGCAGTCTCAAGAGTTTGTGAAGCAGATCTACCTGCATTCATACGTTAGAGGCTTTTGGGTTATGAATTGCTTAGCGATTATTGTCGCGATCATGGGCCTGATTCTTACCCTCATCTTGATCAAGAGAAAAAAACGTCCGAACTTTGACATGTGATCTCCTCTTTCGTGATCGGATGAGGAAAGGTCAGTTTATAGTGATGAAGAGCGATATTATCTTGTTTACGTTTGGCCCCGTATTTTTGATCCCCTAGAACCGGGTGTCCAACGGCTGCAAACTGAGCCCGGATTTGATGATATCGTCCCGTCTCTAGTTCGATTTCCACAAGAGATGCGTTTTCGATCGTTTCGAGCCGTTCAAAATGTAAAATCGCCTCTTTGCCATTTGAATCAATATGAGCGCGATACTCGCCATGAGTAAGAAAATGCTTCAACGTCCCCTTTTCCTCTGGAATACCTTCCACCCTTGCGCGATAAAACTTTTTGATTTTTCTCTCTCGCATAGCCTCATTCATCCTAGAAAGGGCTTTACTTGTTCGCGCAAAAAGGACAAGGCCTTTGACTGGTTTATCCAGACGATGGATCGGCTCTAAAAAAACGTTGCCTGGCTTGGCAAAGGTTTTTTTCACCCAACTCTTTGCCATTTCATGAAAATCCGGCTGCGTCGCAACTCCAGCTGGCTTTTCAAGGACAAGGATATGGTTATCGCAATATAGGGGCTTTTCTTTGTCGTAACACTTCATAAAGTAAAAGGGTTGTAGCTGTCGCCACGTTTAAAGAGTCAGCTGTCCCCCTCATGGGGATAGAGACCTTGTGATCTGCAGATGCAAGCCACCTTTCTGTGAGCCCTAGCTGTTCTGTACCCACAACAATTGCGGTCGCACCCTGCATCTGCGTCTCAGTAAAGCTTACAGTTGCAGCGGGAGAAGTTGCGACAATAGAGATCTGATTTTCTTTGAGCCAAGTAAGGACTTCATCTCCTGTTGCTTCTACAACGGGCAGAGTAAAGAGCGTTCCCACACTTGCGCGCACGACATTGGGGTTGTAGATATCAGTACACCGATCACAGACAATCACCCCATCAGCGCCAACGCCATCAGCTGAACGCATAATCGACCCGAGATTCCCCGGCTTCTCAATTCCTTCGGCTACCACATAAAGGGGATTTTCTTTTTTTTCTAGAGAGCTGAGCGTCACTTGCATTTGCTTAGCGACCGCTATAAGACCATCAGGACGATCGCGATAGGACATTTTGCCAAATACATCTTTCGTGCAGATATAAGCAGCCGCACCTTGAGATACGATCTCTTTGATCAAGGCATCTTCATTCTCTCCTAAAAAAAGCTCAGGGCAGAAGAAGACCTTCTCTACGAGTACACCACCACTCAAAGCTCTACTCAGCTCACGGAAGCCTTCAATGAGAAAGAGACCCGTTGCATCTCGTTCCCTGCGGTTTTGCAGCTTAACAGCCGTCTTCACCTGAGGATTTTGCATGCTCGTTATTTGCATGGGCGCCACCTTGCATAGGAACCAGTGGGAATTGGACGTCCCTCCCCTTCAAGCATAAGCTCGCCCACATCAAGATCTCCTGGCAAGCTCTCTTCGAAAAGATAGCGCAAAACAGTAGGCGTGATGCCTCCCGTGTGGTTGGACAGTGCGATAAAGAGAGGCGTATCACTCAACAGAGCTTTACAAAGAGCGAGTAGCTCAGGCAGATCCCTCTCAATTTTGAATACTTCACCCTGCGCGCCCCTTCCAAAACTTGGAGGATCGAGCAAGATGCCGTCGTAGCGCCTACCTCGTTTGATTTCCCGTCTAAGAAACTTCATCGCGTCATCTACAATCCACCGGATGGGCCTGTCTTCAAGACCATTGAGCGCAGCGTTTTCTCTTGCCCAATTGACCATCCCCTTCGAAGCATCCAAGTGACAGACAGAAGCGCCAGCTCTAGCTAAGGCTAAAGTGGCTCCCCCCGAATAGGCAAAGAGATTGAGGATATTTGCCCCTTCATGTACTTGGTCTGCGGCCCACTTCCACATAAAGCTATGCTCAGGAAAAATCCCTAAGTGGCCAAATTCGGTGGGGGAAATCTTAAACTTAAGACCGTCATGCTCAATGATCCAATGCTTGGCAAGTTTTCCATCCCATTGATTCCCTTCCTCTCTTGAAAAAGAGGCATCGGCCCCCCAATTTTTCTGAGTGGGTTTCCACAGAGCTTGGCCGCAAGGGCGCACAATAGAGACATCCCCAAAGCGCTCAAATTTTTTTTGATTCCCTGAATCCAGTAGCAAATATTTCATGGCGTCCATTATAATCCATCTCCAAATTTATCAGGAGAAGAAACCATGAGAATAAATACAGTCCACGTTCCAGCCTCTCAACCTGTATTACAGCCTCAAAAAGCAAACACCCGCCGGGAAGATTTGACAAGTAAATCTTCTATTTCTGGCAATAATAGGCCTAATTTCTTCATGCAAATCCCCTTTGCCTTCTTTCGAATGGCCACCTTCATGTTATCTCTGATTATCTATCGGACGCCGAGACTAAAAAAAGTCTATATTCCTGAAATGACCCCAGCACAAAAAAAAGAATATGAAGATAAGGTGTCTGGTTATTGGACCGATTTTGCTTTAACACGAAAAGGGCCATCTTATTCTGAAAAAATTCAGCTGGTTCACCAGTTTATGACCTTTCGAAACTATGCGCTAAATGAAGGGAAAAGCTTCACTTCGAAGCGGGTCTGGGCAGAACTCGATGTAGGGCGGGGCGGAAGTACTTGGATAATAGATTTTAGCAAAGACCTTCAAAGAGACCTAAAGCGCTTTTTGAAAGCTCTTTCTAGTCAGGACCCTATTCATCGTGGGAAAGGACCTGACATCACATTTACATTCAAATTTACTGGGATAAAAGACTTTGGCATTGGCCCAATAAGAGAGCGCGGCACTCTATTCACAATGAAGAATACACTTGGCACCAATGGAACCGCGATTACAAGAGAAGTAACCAAGAAAAGAACACGTACTAGATACCACTTTTTTAAATAATAAGGAGCAATCGATGAAGCATATCTTTTTGGGAATTTTATTTTCTTTTTTGTCGGTTTACGCAGAAAATCCTGAAGTTGAAGATCTTCCCGAGGAAGAGCTTATCTCCTATCTTGAATATCCTGAAAATAGCAGCCCTAGTTCATCTCATCTAAATGTAGACACCTTTCATCAAAATCCGACCCTTTCTGAGCAAACAGAAATGAAACGGCAAGCTTATTACTATGCTGGAGGGCTATTTCCAACAGTGGGAATGGGGCTCCGTATGTATCGAAATATCGGGTATGAGTTGGATTTTGCCTATTTTCTTATTGGAGCTAAAGGCTCTGTTTCTGTGTTCCAATATATTGGGAAAGGACAATCAGGTTACATAGGGATTGGAGCCGGACTGCATGCGAGTATTCTCCGTTACGATCATACTTTTAGCTTTTTTATTCCTGGATATATAGGAATTGAGGGAAAGATCTTTTTCGGAGACATTGGGTGTGATCTTTTAATCAATGAAGATATCCTCTGGCCCCTTCCAAACCTTAGGGTTGGAGTCCGTTTCTAGAAAAGAAGAAGAAACTCTTCCAAGGCTTTCGCGCAAGTGGCTTCTATCACACTTTCTCGATCTCCGTCGAAATGGCATTCGATGATGTGGGGCTTTTTGCCCTTGGCACCCAAGGCAATAAAGACTGTGCCAACTGGCTTTTCTTCAGTGCCGCCAGTGGGGCCAGCAATGCCTGTGGTAGTGATGCCATAGTCTGCCTCTGTGAGTTTCATCAGCCCAATCCACATTTCATTGGCCACTTCACGCGATACAGCGCCTGAAGTGCGTAGGGTCTCGGCAGAGACTTTGAGAATTTTTTCTTTAAGCGCATTGGAATAGGTGACAAGCGAGCCGAGAAGGTACTTCGAGGCGTCGGGAAGGGAGACAAACTCTGCGCTGAGATGCCCTCCCGAGCACGACTCGGCAAGAGCAAGCGTTTGATTCTTTTCAATGAGCGTTTGATGGATTTTTTCTAGGTTCGACATGTAATCCCTTCTTTTTTAGGCCTGGATGCTGATTGATCCAAGAAAAACTGTTTTTTCCAAGTCGCATGGGCTGATTGACTTTTTTCCCTTCGATCTCAAAGGGTGTAGCTGATGTGTGATCCCGTACCCATTTGGCAAGTCTTTGAAAGAGTAGCGTATTGGGGAATTTTTCGGATCTATCTACTTTTCCAATGGACTTAGTTTTCGGATCGAGATAGAGCTGAGGGTAAGAAAATTGGATCCCCCATGTGATGCTATCTGTCCCCATCACTCCTGAATGAAACGCGTCTGAATAGACAAAGTGGTGCCTTTGCAGCTGTACCACTGGCAGGCGCGGCTTGATGAGTACTTTGCCATTTTTCAGCTCCATTGCATAGAGAACTTCGGGGCTAGAGGTGAAAATAGAGGAAAATAAAGGGAGATTTTCTTCAATGAGGTTCCCCTCTTTGATTCCTTGAATATAGAGGGCGTAAGACTTTAGGAAATCTTCTTTGGAAATTTCGGCCTCATCTAAGTTCACTGGTCTTGCCACATCAAAAATATGAAAGGGTTCTAGGTTTTGGAAGAGAGCTTGCATCTCGGACGTATCTAGCAAAATGGGCAGTTTGCGCGATTTGGAAACTTGAAGTTGCCCCTCTTTTTCGGGAGTAGAGAGGTCAAGCGGCATGGCGTCTAAACTTTATTTTTTTTGATGTGAAAAGGAGGTAGAGGACCGAAAGAAAAATGGCGCTGTCGGCTACATTGAAGATCGGATAGGAGTATTTGAAAAAGATCAGATAGAACATATCAATCACGTGCCCATAGAGAAAGAAGTCGAGAATATTACCAGTAGCCCCAGCAGCAATGCACGTAAGGGGCATTAAGAGCTTTTTAGGCGGCTTCAAAAAGAGGAGGTAAGCCAGGATGGAGCCAGTAATGAGCATTCGAAAAACAAGGAGCATTCCCTGATAGTTGGAGAGAAAACCCCATGCTGTGCCCGTATTGGTGGTATGGACGATAGAGATCTTTAAAAAGGAGGTATCTAAAACACCGATCCCCCCAAAGGGAAAGCCCATATAAGGTTGGATGAGTGGCAGATGATTTGCCACCCAATACTTTGTGCAAAAATCGAAAAACAGGATCAGAATGAAGACAACGAGTTTACGCAATTTCACCCTTTTCAAGCCTTTCTTGCGCAACCACTGTCATGTTTGCATAAGGAATGGCTTCTAGTCTTTTGATCGAGATCTCTTCTTTTGAAACATCACAGATCCCATAAGTACCTTCTTCAATTTTCTCTAGAGCTCTATCGATCTGCCTTACAATATCGAGTTCTTTATTGGTAAGCTGGAGGCTGATGGTTTTATCAAAATCATCAGTACCTTCATCTGCTTGATGTTGAGAATACCCTTTTGCTTCGGGTTCACTCCTCACATCATCAGCTGTTTCTTTTACCATTTTGGTCATTTCAGCTCTTAATTCCAAAAGCCTTTGCTTAAAGTGTTCAATTTGTGATTTTTTTAGTGGCATGGGCCGGCTCCTTTTCATCATCAAGAAGAGCTATGCTTTCGATAGCGCTTTTAAGTTCATCAACATCCTTAAATCGCTTATATACACAAGCAAACCGAATATAGGCAACTGTATCGAGCTTTTGCAGGTATTTCATCGAAATCTCACCCAGCTCTGTTGCCTCTATTTCCCGCAATTGCCTCTCCATAAGATCCGCTGTGATTTTATAGGCAATCTCTCGCACTTGCTGCCGGCTAATGCGAGTGTGGCGACATGCCGCATCAAGACCTTCAACCAATTTTTCCTGTTGAAAATCTTCGTAATGACCACTTCTTTTAAGAACTTGAACGGTTAGATCTACCGTCTCAAAGGTTGTAAAGCGACGCAAGCATCGAAGGCATTCGCGACGCCGCCGAATCGCATTGGTTGGCTCGGCGTTTCGTGAATCCGTTACTTTTGACTCTTCATGATTGCAAAAAGGACAACGCATAAATATCCTTTTTTCATTCTAGTTTGATTTTTTCAAGAACAAAAAAATAATACGGAGGAGGTGGGATTCGAACCCACGAAACGCTTATCACGTTTACACGCTTTCCAAGCGTGCTCCATCGGCCACTCGGACACTCCTCCACGTCGGAGATTTTAAAAGAATGCACTCATATCTGGCAAGTAAATTCCCTCTTCTTTATGGTGAGAGCCATGAGAAATATATTACGAATTCTAGTACTTTTACCCTTATGTTTTGGGTGCAACAAAAAAGAACAACCCTCTAAACCTACTGTCTTGGTGACTATTGCCCCGTATGCCTATGTGGTTGAGCGCATTGCGAAAGACACTGTGGCTTTGGAAACACTTGTTCCTGCCGGAATGAACATCCACACCTATGAACCCTCCCCTAAGCTTGTTGAAGCAGCGATTGACTCTAGAGTTTGGTTTCGGATAGGTGAGCCTTTTGAAAAAAAGATAGTGAAAACGATTGCCGAGAGAAACCCAGAACAAAAAATAGTGAACCTCCAAGATGGAATCGATCTTTTATCTTCTCATGACGCCATTGAACTCGCCCCCTGTATTGGCCACGACCATGGGACTCATGATCTGCATACCTGGCTCAGCCCAAAAAGATTTTTGAAACAAGCACAAGTAATTGCAGAAACACTCATAGTCCTCTTTCCTGAGCACAAAGCGACCTATGAAAAAAATTTCAATGACTTAGCACTAGACTTGCAAACTCTTGATCGCGATTTGAAAAAAGATTTAGCACCCTACAAAGGGGAGGCTCTCTTGGTTTCCCATCCCGCTTTCGGCTATTACTGTGCAGATTATGGACTCATCCAACTTTCTGTAGAATGTGAAGGAAAAGACCCCCGACCCAAAGACATTGAAGACATTCTTGAAAAAACAAAAATCTATACTGTTCGCTCCGTATTTCTGCAGCAGGGCTTTAATAATCGAGGAGCTCAGCTGATTGGAAAAAAACTTCAATTGCCCATTTATCGCATTGAGCCGTATGCTTATGACTATTTAACCAACATGCGACAAATTACGGGGCATATCACTAAATGACTCTCTCAGTAGAGAATCTTTTTTTCAGCTACGAAAAGCAAACCCCTATTCTTGAAGACGTCTCTTTTTCTGTAGAGAAGGGAAAGTTCATTGGTTTTTTTGGTCCCAACGGGGGAGGAAAAACAACTCTTTTGAAGTTGCTTTTAGGCCTTCAAAGCCCCTCAAACGGCAAAATATCGGTATTGGGACAAGACCCTTCTGATGTGACAGACCGCCTAGGATATGTCCCACAAGTTCGACGCTTCGATCGGAGCTTTCCCATTTCCGTTTTTGAGGTAGTTTTGCAAGGATGCCTCTCTAAATATAGAGGCTACGGCTCATTCTCCCAAGAGCTGAAGGACAAAGCCTATTCCGCCCTTGAAAAAGTCGGCCTGCAAGATAAAGCAGATGCCCCCTTTGGGACTTTATCCGGGGGACAAATCCAACGAACCTTGATCGCAAGAGCTCTAGCATCAGACCCTGAAATACTCCTTCTCGATGAAGCAACCGTGGGGGTCGACCCCGATGCGTTGAAAGAGATTTTTCGATTTCTCCTCTCTTTACGAGGAACCATCACAATTATTTTAGTGACCCACGACCTGCAAGCGATTGCAAGTGAGATGGACTCACTATTTTGCATCAACAGACAGCTTTCGACCTACAGCCCCAAGCAAGTCTGCGATCATTTTTCCATGGGTCTTTACCACCCGAGGGAAAAAAATGATTGAAGCCCTCTTCACCAACCCCTTTCTTTACATGGCTCTGCTTGCAGGCTTTGCGGCTTCTGTGACAAGCGGGGTGATGGGCTCCTTTGTCGTCATTAAGCGGATTGTCTTTATTGCGGGAAGTATCGCCCACTCAGTCCTTGGAGGGATGGGACTTTTTCTATTTTTGCAGAGGAAAGTTGGCATTCCCTGGATCTCCCCAATTCAAGGGGCCATCGTAGCGGCCATCATCTCCGCTCTACTGATTGGGTGGATCCGCCTAGAATATAGACAGCGTGAAGATACCGTGATCGCGGCGCTCTGGTCTACAGGGATGTCTTTGGGGGTGATTTTCATCGCTTTGACGCCAGGGTATAACGTTGAGCTGATGCACTACCTTTTCGGCAATATTTTATGGGTAACCCAGAGAGACGTGATTGTCCTCTTTGTCCTCGCAGCAGTTGTGACGACCTTAGTTGCTCTTTTCAGGCACCAATTTATCTCAATATGCTTCGATGAAGAACAGGCCAAGCTCCAAAAAATTCCGGTGAAATTTTTCTACTTGCTACTCTTGTCACTGATCGCCCTATCTGTGGTCCTGCTTATACAGGTCGTTGGAGCCATCCTCGTCATCGCCATGCTCGCCATACCAGCAGCCATCGCTGGCAGCTTCACAGCAAAATTTTCGAAAATGATGTTTTACGCAGTGCTGATAGGATGCGCTTTTACCCTTGTGGGCACAGGCGCATCCTACCAACTCAACTGGCCACCAGGGGCCACAATTGCACTTGTCGCTGCAGTTTTCTACTTACTAAGCTTTACGCTCAAGAGAAAATTACATTGACGTCATGCGATTCCACCAATGCGACCAGCCAGTCTTACGACGTCTAGGCGCAGCAGGTCTTCTGCGTCTGTGAGTTGATGTTGCTTTTCTTCGTGTTGTTTTACGTCTACGTACAGCCATGATTTCTCCTTATTTTTTCTCTTGTGCCTTACTATGCCGGCGCAAAAATTCCTGCCACTTATCGCCCTTCTCCCCCGTAGGCTCTGAAGAGCGCTCTTTCTTTTTTGACTTATCTGATTTTCTAACCACTTTTTTCTTCTTCCCGTTTTTCATACGAAAAAGCGCTCTCTAAATAGTTTTTGCCAGTCCTCTTTTGAGCGTCCCTTCCCCTTGCGGTGAGTTTTCATCGTCACTTTTGAGCTTTTTTTCCTTTTGTGAGATCGATTAGATCTGGTCATACTTACTCCAAAGTTTTTATATCCCTTTAAATTCATACTATAAATAAAGAGTTAATTATTCAATGCGTTTATTAAAATAAAAACATAACTTTCTTATAATCATAAGGCAAAAAATCTCTTCTTGACTCTACACCTATCTTCTCGTATACTTGCCGTATTGAATTGAATAGTGCGAATTTCATTTGGAGGTCGTAATGTACGCGATTATCGAGACCGGTGGTAAACAGTACCGTGTTGAAAAAGGTGATGTCATTGACGTCGAACTACTTAGCGCCGAGAAAGGCGGAAAAATAGAATTTAAAAATGTGCTCTTTGCAAATACAGGATCTGCTTCAAAAGTAGGGAAACCTAACGTAGATGGGATGATTGTACACGGTGAGCTCATGCAAGAAATTAAAGGCCCTAAGGTCCTCAATTTCAAATACAAGAAGAGAAAGAACTATCGCCGCAAAGTCGGACACAGACAAAAGTATTCACGAGTAAAAATTACAGAGATTAAGGGATAGGCAAATGGCTCATAAGAAAGGACAAGGAGCTTCCCGCAACGGACGCGACTCACACTCTAAGCGCCTCGGCATCAAAGCTACGCACGGGGAATTTGTTAAAACAGGAAGCATTTTGATTCGCCAGCGCGGCACGAAATGGAGACCCTCAAAAAATGTCGGCGTAGGCCGGGACGATACCCTATTCGCCCTGATCGACGGCACTGTCTCCTACCGCAAATCTAAGCGAACGTATATCTCAGTGCAGCCTGCTCCCGCCACTTAAAAGGAGTAGCCCCCGATGTTTGTTGATCAAGTCAAAGTCAAGATGATCGCAGGGAAAGGGGGCAATGGGATCGTTGCGTGGCGACGCGAAAAATTTCTTCCCAAAGGTGGACCCTATGGAGGAAATGGCGGTCGTGGCGCAAATGTAATCATCCAAGCTGAAGGCAGCATCTATTCACTAGAAGGCTTCCGCCGCAAAAGAATCCTTAGAGCTCAAAATGGAATGCCAGGCGGCGTGAATCTTCGCCAAGGCAAGTCGGGCGCTCACCTCATTATCAAAGTCCCCTTCGGAACTCTCGTTAAAGATTCTGAAACGGGCGAAATTCTCCACGATTTTACACCTGAAGACAGCAAGTGGATCGCCTGCGAGGGAGGAAAAGGGGGGAAAGGAAATAACTTCTTTAAGACCTCGACCAACCGCGCCCCCAATAGGTGCACAGAAGGAACACTAGGTCAAGAGAAAGAATTTGAGCTTGAGCTCAAGTTGATTGCCGATGTAGGGCTAGTTGGAATGCCTAATGCCGGCAAATCGACCCTCATGACGAAAATCACCCACGCTCACGTTAAAATCGGCGCCTACCCCTTCACAACCCTCACTCCAAATTTAAGCTACATCCAGTGTGAGGACTATACCCGTATCCTCGTGGCCGACATCCCAGGAATCCTTGAAAATGCCCACAAAAACAAGGGCCTTGGCCTAGAATTTTTAAAGCACATCGAGCGAACCTCCTCTCTAATCTTTGTCGTCGACGTTTTCCCAGAAGAAGAAGAGCGGACCGCCCTAAATGATTTCAATATACTGCGCAAAGAGCTAGAGGCCTACAATCCAAGCATGCTCGAAAAAACCTTTGCCGTAGCCCTAAACAAATGTGACAAACCAGGCGCCGAAGAAAAAATCGCCGCCTTCAAAAAAGACTACCCTTTCGACCCCAGCACCCTTTTTGTCATCTCGGCAAAAGAAGAGGAAGGGTTATCCAGTCTCATCGAGTCGATGCGAAGATCGAAAACGTCCACTCGTGAATACGAGACCGCCCAGTAACAACGAGCATCCCCCCAGCAAAATAGGCATCTTAGGAAAGACCCCCACAAAACCTGCAAAGAAAGGCGCCAGCATAAGAGCTAGTGCCTGCACGGAATGGTAGACCCCTAGAAGCTCCCCCTGCTCATCTTCTGATGCACTATCTGATACGTATGTAGATGCGACCGGGTAGAAGAGAGACATCAATAAAATCAGAGGAGGGAGGAGCACCCAGAACAGTGCAGAATTTTCCACAAAACTGAAAGTTAGCAAAAAAGGTCCTGCCGCAAGCATTGAAAATACCAAAATATTTTTTGTGGGAAACTTACTTATTATGTGGCGAATAAATAGCCCCGCAGAAAGAGCGTATAAAAGACCCTTAAAAGCATAAAAATTCGCCACTTGCCCCATAGAGTATTTAAACATCCACATAAGGGTCACGCTGATGAACTGTGAAAAATAATCCCAGCCAAATACAAAGAAGAAAAAACCTAAGAATGAAAACCGCAAAACTGGGTGCATAAAAGCCATTTTAGCCTGCTTAAATCCCCTGAAAATCTGCAAGCTTGTCTTTTCCGAAAGGGCCCTAGTTTCTCCAAACTTCCACTTAAGCAAAACCAAATTGAGCAGGGTGCAAAAAAGAGCAACGGCGAAGGGTAGCATCGGATTGAACCAAGAAACACGGCTCGGATCACTTAACGCCCCGCCCAAGAAAGGACCGAGAGTAAAACCGATACCAAGCGCCATATTATAGAGAGCAAAATTCCGCCCCTTAGTCTCTGGGGTGCTCATATCAGCGACCGCTGCCTGAACGACAGGCATGGTCGCAGCGCAAACACCAAATAGAGCTCGAAAGAGCAGCAAAAGGGGCAAGCTAGAAAATTTCACCCCTAAAATACCAAGAACATAACCAAGACACCCTATAGAAAGAGCCCAGAGCAGAGTCCCCCTGCGTCCCCTCTGATCAGACAAAGAGCCTAAAATGGGGGATACGAAAAATTGCACAAGAGGAGCCAACCCCACAAGGACCCCCATCCACATACCTCGAATAATATCCGGTGTATCTGGAGGCAAAATAGAATAGTCAGGATGCATGAGAAGGAACGAAAAAAGAGGGATGACAAGCCCTACTCCGATGTAGTCGAAAAAAGCCACGCAAAGAAGGAGAAAAAAAGAAAAACGGTCGCGCATAATTTTAAATTGAAATCTGTGAATACAACTACTATGATAGCATTGATATGGCCAAAAAGAAACGAAAAACAGCCGCCTCCAAGAAAAAAAAACTATCTCCATGGCAAATTTTTTCTCTAGGGATAATCGTTGGCCTTGGCCTTTTTTGGCTCCCCATCGACAACGATTTTTCTACCGCCATTTTCGGGAAAAATGAGCTCTCACCAGCCCCCTCCTCTCCCATCTTTTCAAAATACTTCCCCACGACCACCCCCATCTTGGAAAAAGAAGGTTTTTTCCTCGCTTATAACGGACAAACGCGCAATGCCCACTGGGTCTATCACAAACTCACACCACACAGCTTAGAACAAAAAACTAAACGCGAAGAGTGTGATTTCAAAGAAGAGATAGAAATCCCCACGCACATACGGGCCACAAAAAATGATTATAGAGGATCGGGCTACGATAGAGGCCACCTTTGCGCTGCCGCTGATAGCGGATCGCAAAAGGCAATGGAAGACTCCTTCTTTCTATCAAACATTGCCCCACAAACGCCAGCCTTTAACAGAGGCTACTGGAAAAAGCTCGAAACCCACGTGCGCGACCTGACCAAACAATACCGAGCCGTCCACGTCTTTTCCGGCCCGCTTTACCTGAGCAGCAAAGGGCGAGACGGAAAACGCTACGTCCGCTATGAAGTGATCGGGAAAAACAACGTCGCCGTCCCCACCCACTTCTTTATGCTTGTATTCGTTGAACTCCCCACCGACAAAATGCTCGGCAAGGGCTACATCCTTCCTAATAAATCGATCGATGCTAGCACCCCCTTAAAAAAATTCTCCGCCACTATTGAAGAAGTAGAAGCGGCTTCCGGAACCCTTTTTACCCAAATATTGCCCTGAACCTATGACTCCAGAAAAACGACGCAGCTTCTTTTCCCTCCTTTTTGTTTCCGCAATGGACAATTTCGGCCTCGGTGTCGTCTTTGTGATGTTCGCTCCCCTGCTCCTCTCCCCCGATTATCACTTCGTACCCGTTGACACCTCCGTCGCGGTCCGCAATTTCTATTTAGCAATCCTCTTTATTGCTTTTCCTCTTACCCAAATCTTTGGCGCCCCCATCCTTGGAGACCTCGCCGATCGGATCGGAAGAAAAAAAGCTCTCTACATCTCCATCATCGGCGTCATTGCAGGAACGCTTTTGTCTGGCATAGGCTGTCTTTTCTATAGCATCTGGATCTTGCTATTTAGTCGCCTTTTCACAGGATTCTTTGCTGGCAATTTGAGCATCTGCCTTTCAGCCATTGCAGACCTGAGCCCGACAGAAAAATCTCGCTCGAGAAATTTTGGCATCCTCACCGTAATCTGGGGAATCAGCTGGAACATTGCAATGCTCGTTGGTGGCTATCTATCTGATCCGTCAAAGTCCTCCTTTTTTAGCCCTGCACTCCCCTTCTGGCTCACCGCAATCCTTACCCTCTTAAGCCTTTTTGCAATTGCCAAGTTTTACACAGAAACCCATGTATCAAAAGACAATCACCCCTTCAATCTCGTCAAAGGCCTGCACAACATCATACTCTCCTTGAAAATCAAAGAAACCAGACTCTACTTCCTTGTCATTCTACTCTGGACGCTAGGTTGGGGCCTCTCCGTGCAGTGGTTTGCAGCCTACAGCATATTGAAGTACCAAGCTCTTCAGACAGAAATCTCCTGGGGCCTTGTCATCCAAGGTTGCTTCTGGATGCTCGGTGGCTCCGTACTCAACCCTATCCTCCTTAAGAGGTATAACTCCCACAAAATTGCTATAATTGCCTATAGCTTTTTAACAATAGTCCTTGCTGCAACTCTACTCGCAACAAATTATTGGGTCTTTTGTGCCATCTATTGGATTGCAGCAGTATTTTCTTCATTTGGCTTTAGCAACAGCATGAACCTCGCCTCCATCCATGCACCAGACGATGTCCAAGGCAAAGTGATGGGCCTCTCTCAATCGATGATGTCACTTGGCTTTGTCATCGTCCCGATCATCGGCGGCGTTGTCGGAGGCCTCGATGCCACCTGGTTTTATCCCATTTCGGCAGCGCTCATCCTAATCAACGTCCTGCTTCTCTTCATCAACAAAGAAAAAAAGGCTTATACTCATGAATAGATTCTTCATAGCATGCTTTCTTTTAATGGCCGCCTGCAACATACAAACAAAAGATCTCACCCCACTAGAAAACCTCTCCTCAAACCAACGGATCACCACAAGCGATTTACAGAAATGGGATGAAATCACCTCAAAACTGGTCAAAGAGACCCCCCTTGAAAGAAGCGGAGATACTTTTCGACTTTGGGTGTATCTTTATACTTCTCAAAAAGCTTTTGCAGACACCTCATTTGAAGCCACCAACGCATATTCTGGCAGCATCGACCTGATCAGCACTAAAGTCCTGCAACTCTTCTACCCTCACTACCGCAATCCAAATATCAACACCGATCCATTCTCAGAAAAACTAACAAACATGCTCATGGTCTCAATCAAAAAACGGTATGAGGATGAGGAAAGAAATATCCGTCCAGTTTCTCTCCCTGAAAAACCAGATCATTGGACCTATCAAGAAGTGCCCGCAGACCGCTTTATCCCCTCGATGAAGCCATGGAAGATGAGAAGCAACAGAGAATTCCAAGCACCTCCTCCTCCTCCACAAAATGACCCCTACTGGGACAAACAGCAGAAAGCCGTCAAAAAGCATATGCAAGATGCTACTGACTACCAGAAAGAGCGCAGCTTGCACTGGCAAAACCCAAAGGATCCAGAAGGAGCGCTATGGAAAAATAGAGCCCAAGAATACATGCAAGCCCACAGCATCCCTTTTGAAATGCAGCTAGAGGTCCGTGCTAAACTTACTATGGCTTTAATGGACGCTATGATCGCCGTCTTCCACGATAAATTCACCTACTTCGTCTCGCGCCCCTTCATGCGAGACAAAAACCTAAAACCCCTCTTTACAACACCCAACCACCCCAGCTACCCAGCTGCGCATTCCACCCTAGCTAGTGCCGCAGAAACAATCCTCTGTTACTATTTTCCCGAAAACCAAAAAGAATGGCGCGCCCTCTCCTATGAGTCTAGCGAGTCGAGACTTTGGGGTGGCGTCCACTTCCCCACCGACCTAGAATCTGGCAAAACCCAAGGCACCCAAATCAGCAACGCTGTGCTCTTTAGATAAATATCCATTGCAGGATGACAGCAGGATACTGCAACGTGCACATATATTGTATTGCCTTTCTTAGCTTGAGAGGTTATAGAATATGATATGGCAAGAATAAAACAGATTTGGATCGATATAAAATCAAGCTTTTGGTTTATCCCCGCTCTTATTAATATTACTCTTATCTTCTTAGCCATAGCTGTTGTCGAGCTTGATCTATTCTTAGCAACCTACGATGCCCCATCATTTTTAGACTTGATGTTCATTGAGCAAGAATCGGTCCGAACTTTTTTAGCCACTGTTGCTGGCTCGATGGTTACAATTGCCGCTATGGTTTTTTCCATCACCATTCTTGTTTTAGCCCTAACTGCTGGCCAATATTCATCACGATTACTCCGTAACTTCATGCAAAAAAAGCATAACCAGATTGTCTTGGGAATATTCGTTGGAATTTTTGTTTTTTGTCTTGTATTGATTATTAATTTACAACCTAACAACAACGACATCAAAGCCCTTTCTGGATTTATTACCTCCCTCATTGGCATTGGTTTTTTAATTTATTTTATTCATAAGGTATCCACATCCATTCAAGCCACAGAAATCTTGAGAAGCACCTATGACGAAGTCAGCAATACCGTGAACCTTTTGTACCCCGACTATCTCGAGGAAGAAAAAGCACCTTTAAAACTGATTGAAGGAACTTACCCAATCCACAGCAGCGAAGTTGGGTTTTTACAAGCAATCGATATCAAAAAGCTAGTAGAACTAGGCAAAGAACATAACATAAAAATAGAGGTGCATCCAAAAATCGGCAGCTTTATTACCATACGCGAGAACATCTGTTCTATTGATAAAGATCTCACCACTCCCTCTTTTATTAAAGAAGTATTGAGTGCTTTTGTGATAGGCAGGTATCGCGCGGAATCAGAAGATATAGCCTATGGAATCCAACAGCTGTCAGACTTGGCTTTAAAGGGCCTCTCGAATGGAATGAATGATCTCACCACCTCTTTGACAGCGGTGAGTTATCTTACCTCCCTTTTCATCCAATTAGGAAACAGAGATTTTGGAGCCTCAACTTTTTATAAAGAAAACCAATCCATTCTCTACTGTCCGATGCAAGATTTTTTTCTCTTTGCCGATTGCGGCTTTCGAGCCATATACCAAAGCGCAAAGAATATCCCTATTCTTCAAGAAAAGCTAAACGAAGCGCTTTGCAAAATTCAAGAGAATATCCATTTACCAAATAGAAGAAAAATATTAGACCAATACATATCTCACGTCGGAGATCCAAATTGAACCTATTCATCCGAATTGCCCTTTTCAGCTGTTACATCTCTGCTTTTGCACAAGAAACCCAACCCATGCCTTCCGATATAAAGAAAGAAGAACAAGCGCCAGCCCCCGCAAAAATTGAGATTAAACCCACAGCACGTGATGAAGAAATTCAAGAACGACTCCTTGCCATCCTCGATGCAACTGGCTGGTTTGTAAATCCCCAGCTGGAAGTTAAGGAAGGTGTTGTTTTTTTAAGTGGGAAAGCCAAGAGAGAGGAATATAAAAAATGGGCAACCGAGCTTTCCCGCAATACCCAAGACGTTTCGGCTGTTGTCAATAAAATCGAGATCATCCCTCCCTCCATTTGGGACTTTCACCCTACATTAACCGGGCTTTCAGCTCTCTGGCGTGATCTGCTTCGACTTCTGCCATTTTTACTATTCTCAATTTTCATCCTTTTTTTTACTTGGCTAATAGCAAAAGGAGTGATGAAATTTGCACGGAAGCTCATTAAACAAAAGGTGACAAGCCCCCTTCTCCAAGAAATGATCGCTCGTGGTATTGGGTTCTTCATTCTCCTTTTGGGGTTGTATATCGTCTTTCGAATGATGGGGCTGACAACAGTTGCCCTCACCATTCTTGGTGGTACAGGTGTATTAGGTGTCATTTTAGGTATTGCTTTTCGCGATATTACAGAAAATCTCCTTTCCAGCGTCTTCTTGAGCATCCACCAACCCTTTCACAATGGTGACCTTGTACAAATCGAAGGATTCACCGGATACGTAGAACGCCTCACAATAAGATCAACCGTTCTAATTTCTCTAGATGGAAACCACATCCAAATCCCCAATGCAACCGTTTATAAAACAAACATCCGCAACTTCAGCATCAACCCCAATCGGATGGAGATTTTTTCAATTGTAATCGGCTACAACGAAGATGTTCAAAAAGCGCAAGAAATAGCATTAAAAGTCCTAGAAGAGCACCCAGCAGTATTGCGAGATCCAGAGCCATTAATACTCGTAGATGACTTAGAAAAAGCGACCGTAAACTTAAAAGTCTACTTTTGGCTGAATGGCATTGAACATAGCTGGTTAAAAGTGCGCTCTTCCGTAATTCGCCTTGTCAAGCGAGCCTTTCAAAATGAAAATATCTCGATGCCGGGCGAAGTACACGAAATGCAATTTTCGAATGAGCTACCAGTAAAAATGGTCAAACCAGAAGACGAGAAACCCCCACAAAAACAACAAGCAAAAGAGCCCGAACTAGTAGTTACAGATTCAGAGGCAGGCCTTCGCAGCGAGTCTACTGAGATCAAAGAGCAAGCCAAACAATCACGTACCCCGGGCAAAGGGGAAGAGAACCTCCTCAACCAAAACAATACCCAAGAAAACCTTATTAGCAACGAAGAGTAGCCGTGTTCATAGACACGGCGCGATGAGTTGATGAAAAAGTTGAGGAATAACCGACGATGTCCAGGGCCAAACCTTGAATCGTTTTAAGTATAAAACCCCAGTAAACACTCCCCTTACGAACTTCTGCGGTTATAAGCGCGTGGTCCAAGCTTGTCAAAACGAAGGCTATCTAGAACCAAACTGGATGGAGCGTGGGCAAAATCCAAGGAATCTAGGTCAGCAACGCCGTGCTATTCCAACAACCTAACTCCTTAAGGAGATACTGATTAATTGCTTTCTCAGAGATTCGAGCCAAACGGGTCGAAAAAGTTAATTTGGAGATCGTAATTAACTTCGAAAGTTAATGGAGATTGAAAATTAATTTTTCCGACGCTTTTGACCGAAGATCTGAGGAATTGAATTAATCAGTATCTCCTTAATGAACAAGCATCTAAGCACATTCCGAATTGGTCATAAATTTTTATTGCAGGATATTGCAGGATATTGCAGGATATTGATCATGGACGAAATTTCAAATTTACTAGCTCAGCCCGAATCCAAGACTTTAGAGTTTAAAAAGAACCTCTCTTCATTGCAACCAATCCTCAAAACGATTGTCGCATTTGCAAATACTTCTGGCGGCACTCTAGTCATAGGGATCGATCCCAGTAAAAAAATTCTTGGGATCCATAATATTCTTAAATCCGAAGAAGCCCTAGCTAACGCAATTGCAGATTCAATTGAACCCGCACTACTACCAGAAATTGAAATCGCGACAGTGCAAAATAAAAATTTACTTATTGTGAAAGTATCTCACTGGAAAGCACCATTTTATCTTAAAAAAGAAGGTATTCCAAGAGGAGTTTATATTCGTCTAGGGTCAACAAGCCGACCCGCAGGTCCTGAAATCATCGAAGAACTCAAAAGATCTATAACCAACCTCTCGTATGATCAACAAGCCGTTTCAGGACTAATGAAAGACGCACTAGATCTGGAAAAGATCAAAGCTGCATTCAATCAAATAAAAAAGCAAATTAGCAAAGACAAGTTGCTTTCACTAGGAATCTTGACTCACTATAATGGAGGAATCGCTCCATCTATTGGAGGGCTAATTTTGTTTGGGAAAAAAGAAATCCGAGAAACATACGTTCCTGATGCAAGGGTAAGATGTGCACGCTTTAATGGGAAAGATAAAACTGAGATTCTAGATCATCAAGAGATTGATGGTTCTATACTTGATGCAGTGATGGAAATTCCTAAATTCATATCCCGCAACACCCGCTTAGGCGCAAAGATTCAAAAAATAAGACGAAAGGACATCCCTGAATACCCAGAAGTTGCCATCCGCGAAATTCTGATTAATGCACTCGCACATGCAGATTACTCTATATCTGGATCCGCTATTCAAGTAGCAATTTTTGACGATAGACTAGAAATACAAAATCCAGGGATGCTCCCTTTTGGATTCACAATGGAAGATTTAAAATCTGGAGTGAGTAGAGTTCGCAATCGAGTTATAGCGAAAGTCTTCCATGAATTAAAACTCATGGAAGAATGGGGAAGCGGTTACAAGCGCGTGATCCAAGCTTGTCAAAATGAAGGCTATCTGGAACCAAACTGGATGGAGCATGGCACAACTATGCGGGTAACTTTCTATTCTGGCAGAAAAAAGACAACCTCTACCTCGACAGAATTAACGGAACGTCAAAAAGCTATTTTATCCCTCTTTAGAAAAGGGAAAAGCCTCCCGTTCAGGACAATATTTGATGCATTTTCCAGCGAAATTTCTGAAAGGATGCTTCGTTACGAACTTTCTCAGTTAAAAAATAAGGGGCTTTTGACACCGAAAGGTAAAGGCCCTTCAACTGTATGGGCGAAAAACTAGCCCCTACTACTTTCAAGCATCTTCTCTTTGAGCCTAGAATTTTCCTCGATGAGTTCTTTCATGGGTAGGTCGTGAGAGAGTTGTTCTTCCTGGTAATAGCGCATGGCCTCATGGATAAACTCTGGACCTTTGACTTTCACATTGCCCGACGCGAGCTCTTTGAGCCAAAGAGCTCCCTCTTCAACATTTTCTACGATGGCGTCGCTCAACGACTCAATGAATGGATGGACCCAATTATCTACATGCACCCCTAAGAGATTCACCTCTTTCCGGCGGTAGTGACTATTTTTCGGAACTAGGGTAAGGACTGGCAAGCGATTCATCTTAGCCCACATCATCTCTGCTCCAACGCCAAGCCCGCGCCTTTCGCGTGCATCCACAAAAATAGCATCACCAAAATACACCTGGGTCATGTCCCGCCCAAATACCGATTTTTGGTCCGAGAGGTCATCGGTACGCGTGGCAGGGTTTAGAAAAGTGATCCCCATTGGAGCGATCTTCTCTCGAATCACCTCCATATCATCCTGAGCCCAGAAAATAGCACTCTCTTTCTCGTGCCCCTTCTGAATATTCCCAGCAAGATAAATAGCTAGTTCTTTTTCCACTTGTCCTACCTCCAAAATTTTTCGGCGTTTTCATCCGTAGATATGGTCTCTTGAATCGAACGGTCAATGTTAAGAACACCATTGAGGTGATCGATTTCATGCTGCAGAATGCGGGCATACCACCCTCTCGCCTGCAGAGTAACAGGCTTACCCTTCTCATTTAGACAATCTACACGCACCGCTTTGGCTCTTGGTACAAGGCCAACTAGTGGGATACTAAGGCACCCCTCAAAAAACTCAGCGGTTTCTTCTTCTTCAATCGTCAGCGTAGGGTTGATCACCACATGGAGGGGAAACTCTCTTCGATCGCGCTCTTCTCGCTCCTCAGGAGTGAGATAAGAACTGTATACATCCTCAACCACAACTATTTGAAGTGACTGTCCAACTTGTGGAGCTGCCAGCCCCACACCCGGAGCATCACGCATCGTATAGATCATATCTTCAATGAGCTTTTGGATCTTGGGGCTTAAAATCTCTTCCTTAGAAAGCGTGCGTGCCTTCTGCCTAAGGACAGGATCTCCAATTTTGACAATATCTAGAGCCCCATTACTCGGTGGCTCGCGATAAATAATCTTTGCCTCTGCAATGGCTTCAAAAGGGATGCTCCCCTCATAGAGATGCCAATACTTATTCACTCTGCCGGGATTCGCTTCATAGACCAATTCCCCCAAAAGCTTCGAAGTATCCACCTTCAAAATGGCAAACTCGGCCACATCGGACCAATATTTCTCTACAATGCTATCTAGCTGCTTCTCTGCTGAGAAGTGGATAAACTCGTGATCCTCTGATGCAAGCCTGACCACCTTGCGAGCTTCTGTTGCCCGCCAGTTCCTAGCCGAGAGAATCTTATAGAGATAATCAGGTTGGCCCGCTTCCATAGAGGAGCACCATAACATAATAAATTGGAGTAGTACAATCGCTTTTTCAAACACTTTTTTATCCCCCTGCTAGCATTGACTATTTCCTCTTCAGCGAGTATTCTACAACATCATTCTTAGGAGAGGACAATGAATATTCTATTACTATGTATCAGCCTAGCTTTTCGGACTCTTTTTGGGGAAGTGGATTTTTCCTCTAAAAACGTGGAGGAAGCCCGCAAAGAAGAGTCTATAAAAATATTTAAGACTTGCATGCGTCACGCCAAACTCTATGAGCTTACAGATGGCCAATCCTATCGAGACATCACCAATGAGCTCCTCTCAAGTCAAAATACCTCGGACATAACGAAAAATCTGATTGTACAGCAACAGCGCCGTATAATTGTCTTCAAATACCCCTCGGATGGATATGAAGTTAAAGGCTATATTTCTTTTACGCCAGAACATGAACATGCCCCCTTACTTTTCTTCCTACGCGGAGGAAATCGCCTTCTCGGCTTAATGAGTCCAGCGAATGAGTTTTCATTTATGAAAAACTACACCGTAATGGGAACTACCTATCGAGGAGGGATCAACGAGGGCCAAGATGAGTTTGGCGGCTCTGACGTCAATGATGTAGAGAATTTAATTGCTCATATCCCACAACTTGAGACCGAACTCTCTATCCAACTCAGACCACAAGCTAAATACATCCTTGGAGGGAGCCGTGGCGGTATGGAAATGTTTTTAGCTCTACAACGCTCAACCTATCTACAAACCTATTTCGATAAAGCCGTTTCACTTTCTGGACCAATGGATCTGCGCATCACGATCGAAAAGCGCACCGATATGAAAAACATGTTCATACAAGATTTTGGGCTCACTCCTGGGGAAAACGAGGACGACTGGTTAAACTACCGGAGCCCGATAAATCACTGCGCTTCCTTAAGAAAAGATCTTCCTCTACTCCTAATCCAAGGAACTGAGGACAACCGGACTCATCTTGATCATGGGAAAGCCATGTTTGCCAAGCTCGCTCGCTTGGGAAATGATGTCACCTACTGGGAAATCGACGGTGCTGCCCATTGCCTTAGCAACAGATCCGACCGCCTTGAAATGATCCTCAATTGGTTAGAGCAAGTGGACTGAGATACACACAAACCGATTCAAAACTTGGTTTTGGGCAAGGAGACCCTTCAAATTTTTTAGAAACGAAGAGCAGCCGTGTTCATGGACACGGCGCGATGAGTTGATGAAAAATTCGAGGGTTGGCCAACGACGTCTAGAACCAAATCTTGAATCGGTTTAGCTATATATTTCTACTCAAAAACCCCAGCAAACACTTCGCTTACATACTTTTCTGGATTTCTTTTCATTTTCATTTCATCTTTCAAAATAAAATTCAGATTATTTTTTGCTTCTTTCTTTCGAATTTCTCCCCAGCGATTTTCAGGATACGCAGCTGACCACTGTTGATTCCTAAATGCTTTCAGCCCATGGGAAAATACCCATTTCGGTGTGGGCACAGTTTGTTGAGAATCAAAAAAACGATTTAGAAACTGCCTTAACAAAGCAATTTTGAGATTCTTGAATTCGATATAATGATCTTTCCAATAAGCTTGGACAGCTTCCCTTGGATGATGTTCAAGCAAAGTGGTTAATAATAAATTACTGTACTGAAAATTCAGGAATCCAGTAGCTGCTTCTACACTAGCATCAGAAGTACAGCTTGTATCAATCTCTGTCAAACAAACCGCCACATCAAGAAGGGGGCGTGAGGAAAAAAGATAAGTATGAATAGAGGGATCGCGGGAGATATATTCAATAGCCAACTCAGCTATTAAAATTGGATGCCCTTCTGGCAATTTATTTTCTAGCCAAGATATTCTAAGAGCTTGATCTCTTTCAGCCCACAGATAATTAAGAATCTCGATATACTCCTGCTGCGAGAGCAAATCATCCAAAACTTTATCCGAAGGCAATCCCCCGTAGTGTGCCTGTAACGCAGAGAAGTACTCTTCCGTGCGGTTATTGGTATAAACTAACACATCACCTTTATGCTGAACCTCAATAACGTTCTCTGATTGAAACAAATTCAAAGGCCAGAAATCGGCATAAACACACTGAAAAAAACACAATATGAAAGCCACCAAGCATCTTTTATTCATGAAACTACCCCATCATTAAAATTTTTTCCTAAGTTTACTCAGATAGGAAGAAATACATCTAGAAAAATGAAACTCCTTCATTGAACATCAAGAAAGAAGCCGCAGATGACTTGCACAATGAAAAGCACGATCCACGAACATTTTTAAGGTTGGCACAAAGCCCCTTGCATTGAAGTGATTGCGAAGAGAGTAAGAGCTTCTGTTGACGATAGCTGACAGAGACTCTTTCACTGCATGTGATCATCTATCCACGTTTCGGAAGCCAGCAGAATTTCATCAATAGAGAACTTCTGCTCATCATCTCCAGGCGCTCGATCTTTCAAAACAATCTCACACTCCTTTTCATGCCCGATCATCGCGTCATAAAAATCTACGACCTCTTGCTCATTCACAATGGGATTCCCTCTTCTATGTAAAAGTAGGATCGCAGTGGAGATTTTACGAATATGACAAATGGGAGATCGTACAATGAGCTCTCCCTCTCTTTGCAAGTCAAAATTGTAACCATCTCTTTCTATGACTTTAGAGAGAAAGTCACAATGCCTATTTAGGTCATAGGCTCCATTGCAGGAAACAACGCACCTGAGATCTTCCCTTTCAGTAGAAAGCAAAACAGCTGCCAAAGCTCCTTGACCAAAGCCCATGATAGCAACTTCTGAAGCATTTACCTCTTTTTTTACCCTGTCGAGAGCGAGGTTCAAGGAATCAAGGGTAAAAGAGCCGCAGAAATCTCTTTCCCCTGTTGACAGGCCATAGCCAGGCATCGAAATTGCAGCAATTGAGTATCCCTTTTCATGCCAAAAATCGAAATATTCGCGTGATATGCTTGCTAATCCTTGTTCTTTGGCTCCGTGAAGAAAGACGAGTACTTTTTGAGTGTCTGACTGAGATTTTTGCAATAAAATCTCGACTTGATGATTTGGGGAGAAGGATGCTTTGATAGATACATACCCTTCATCGGCAAACCCAATTTGAGCACAAATTAAAAAAATGCAATTTAACAAACAAAATCGAATAAACACGACCACTCCTAGCTTTCTATATTTTGCAATAATTGTATATTTAGCAGTCGTAAAACATCAAGAATTGTCTAAAGCGCTCCACATAGCCAAGCGACAAGCTCCCGCACATTTCCTTCCGCAATATTAGTGTGGATAGTAAAAAGAGACATTCAGTTTATATCTCTTTTTTACCGGGTCATAAACACTCCAGGAAATAGCGGCATGCCCCTCTTCGTGAACATCTAGTTCAGGGAGCCCTAAGCTTTCAAAGGGGGTGGATGAGAGGCAGTAAGGTTCAGACCACTCTTTAAAATCTGAGCAATAATGAGCTGCATACTGCTTCACTTCATCTTTTGTGTAATCGCTCCAAACTGTGATTATGTTTCCCTCTTTATCGATTCCAGATCGTGACTCAAACGGAATTATATCGCCAAAAACCCCGAGGTTATTTAAGTCACTGTTGCCTCCCGTTTTATGCGGAAGGAGACATCGTTTATTCATGAAGAAGAAAGAGAAGGCCGCATCTCCAGCATCATTCGTGGCAACCTGAGGAACGACCCCAGGAGACGCGATCTGAGTATAAGACCAGCTCAATCTTGCTTTCTGAAATATGTCATATTCTACATACTTGACCATATCACAGACAAAGGATGGCTCATTCCAAACCACTGTGGCTATTCCTTGCTCATTTACACAATTGTCAACCAATGGCCCTACCTTGTTCCCGTCTATTATTTCACAGGGTATTTTCCAAGAAAAATCAATAGGCTCACCCCAGACCTGAGATCCTGAGTCATAACAAGCACCTTGAACCACGTACAGATCCCCTTTTAAAACCTGCCAAACCGCCATTCCCATTCCACTTCTATTCAACTGAACCTTGGGTGCTTGATTATATTCACACGATTCCTCAAAAAAATATCCTTGAAAAGTTCGACTTGCCAAAGTTACAATAGAGCTCCAAGATCGCATTGTAGCATCGTAAGATACACTTTGAATTTGGCGAGCTTTTTTGTTTGCCCACACAATGACCGCATTGCCCCCATCATCCATGCTGATCGAGGGGCGAAGAGTTGTTTCTACTTTGGAAATAGACACGCTATTCGACCAATTTTTTGTTAGAGGATTAAAGTGAGAAACTTCTATTCCTTTATCAGATGTCCACAAAGCAATAGCATCTCCTTCATCATTCATAACAATCGAAGGATGGATATGCGATTCATCTTGAGAAAGCCATGCTGAAGAGCACCAACCTCCTTTTTCTGCATCATAAAAAGACGCTAAAATCCCTGTGTCCTCGCTTCCTTGCCATACAACAATCACATCCCCTTTGCAATTGACAGCAATGTCTGAGCTAATGACATTCTTGCTTTCGTAGATTGGTTTAGGAGTTGACCAATTGGAACTCGCAAAGGCGCAGCTAAAAACAAGTGTTGCGCTCCAAAAAAGAATGCAAAAGGATCTGATCATGGCAATCTCCAATTTTTATCGGAAGAGTCTAGGATACTTCTCGATTATTAGCAAAAAAATTTCTCGATTTGCCTTTGGAGACAACCACTCATAGAACTTTAACCCAGAGGGTCACCATCACGAAAGGAACGTAATGCTTCAGCTAATGCACGAGCGGCATCCCTATCTACCTGGCTCCGTATTTCACTAACAGCCCCTCGGGCATCTGCACTAATTTGTTTGAACCTTTCCCAAGCTTCTTCCTTCCCTTCAAAGTTATCCAAAGTAATGGTTTGAGATGCCCAAAAACCTTGAAATTGGGTTAAGGCGTCTTTTAATTCTCCGAGTTTTTTTCGTACTAATGCCGTTGTTAAAAAGACAATTAGTTCTACATCTTTGCGTTCTTTCTGCAATTCCGATACCAAGAAAGCTGTACTATCTTTAACTCGTTCGGGAAGACGATCTTGAATTGCATCGATTTCTGCAAAAAATGAATCAAACTTCTCAAGTAATGCTACTGACGCTTGCTGCCCCTTACCAACTTGCTCATTTAGTTGTGCTAAAAATCTTTCTGCAGCTTGATCATGGTTTAGCTCTATCAACCTCTTTAGCGTCCCACCCTTGCTTAGAATCTCTGAACATTCAAGTTCCATAGCATGAAATGAAGAGTCCAGGTTTGCGAGAAAAGAACTATATCCCAACTTATGCAATTCTTGCTCTTGATAGTGACTTTCAGAGCAATTGATTATCTCCCTTACTTTGTTGAGATCAGCTGTGAGAATCTCAATCACTCTCGCTTTTTCAACTGGGGGCGGTGCTGCTGCTGCAGCTGCAGAAGCCGCAGGAGTAGCTGCTCTTACCACTGCGGCACGAGGCGCTAAATCGCTACGTGATCTCGGTGGGCGTGATGGAGAGGCCAAGCGGGACAAACAAACTCTGGTAACCAAGGCTACGGTCCCCAATCCTACCGCCAAACCTGTCCAATATAACGTTGAGGGATTTTGATCTAATGAGAAAGAACTTAAAGAAATATTCGAGATCGACATAGCACACTCCAGAGTTGATTAAGTAAAATATGCTGCAAGAAAATACAGAACCAAGGAGTATTTGACAAAGTTTTTGACCGTAGATACTCGTCAAGATGGCCAGGCCAACCGCAAAAATGGGCGGGCAATTGAGCAGTGTCTCCTTAAGGAGACGCTGATTAATTGCTTTCTCAGAGATTTGAGCCAAACGGGTCGAAAAAGTTAATTTGGAGATCGTAATTAACTCAGAAGAGTTAATGGAGATTGAAAATTAGGTTTTTCGGCGCTTTTGGCCGAAGATCTGAGGAATTGAATTAATCAGTGTCTCCTTAAAGACACCTTTCTAGGTTTTATATGCAATTTTTCCCAAAAGCAGATAAACTCTTCACATGCGTGAACAGTGGAGATCAAAACTAGGGTTTATCTGGTCAGCCGTTGGTCTGGGTAGCATCTGGCGCTTTCCCTACGTCGTAGGGGAAAACGGTGGCCCTACTTTTATTTTTCTCTATCTCATTTCTCTAGTTATTATTGGAATTCCCGTACTCATTTCTGAGCTGACCATTGGACTATTGCCAATGAATTGGCAATAGCAATCTCGAATGACTGCACATTACTTCTTTGGAATCTTTTGCTGAAAGTCGGAAGCAAGGAGCTTTATTTTTTTATATTTCTCTGCTAGCTGATCGATCCAGTTTATATTTTTTGAAAATACTTCCCAAAACCCACCGTCAATCATTTCGATAACAATATCACAATTTTCATACATTTCTTGATCGTCTTTATATCTACGTATTTTATCTTTATTTTTACAACCAATTATAAGAACTTCTATTTCTTGAAAAATCTTTCTAGAAAGTTCACTTAGTGATTTATAAGTAAAAAGAAGTCCTTTATTCGACTCTTGGACTTTTTTTTGTAATTCAGTGAGCTTTCTTCCTTCTTTTTCCTTTGGAGTTACATCAAACCACTGCAATGCCCAGTTGAGTTGATCTCCGTTCGGTATATCTTCTAACAACTCGGATAGTGAGATACATTTATCTTCTTTTAAATCTGAAATTCTAATTCCTTTAGTATTCATGAGTAGTTCCAGTCTGTTACGGAGTGCCCTTTTGGATCTCTAATACGAGTTCCTCCAGTTGGGTTGGGTTTGTGTTCATGCTGATGAGGATTCAGGTGATCTTGTGGCCGTCCATGGTCAGTAAAATCAATATCACGCACAGGATTACCATTCTCATCAAACTCTCTAGCTTGTGGGTACTTTCCTTTACGCCCCTCTTTTGTGCCAAGCTGCGTATGTGGAACATCTGTGTCAGGGACATGGACTCCATCAGGAGTATTAGGTAAAGGCCTATCCGGAACATAAATATCAGTATTTTTCCATGAAATATTAGGAAATTTGATATCTTGAGCATGATAAGTTGTCGTGGAAAGACCGGCTCCGATTAAAGCTGCTCCAGTGCTTGTCGTTAAGCCTATCCCTATCGTAAATCCACCAACTGTCGCAACTTCAAGAGCAAAACCACCTACCAAAATTGCTGAGCCTAGGGCAATCTCGCCCAAACCAAGCATATAGCCACCTAAACTTTCACCATTGGGGTCGTAGTACCGAAAGGGGTTATTTAGAGTGTACTGATATGGGTTGAAACTATCCTCAAAACCAGCCGGATCAGTAGTTATCCATCTTCCCGTTGCCGGATTATAGTACCGCTTCCCGAAGTAAATAAGGTTTATGCTTGAATCGAAACGCTTAGAAGCAAATTGCCAAGGGTTATATAGATCCTCTTTGTTCATTAGCTGGAGTTTCTCCCCGAAAGCTGTGAAGTCATAACTTGCAGCGAGAGTTTTTGAGTAAACATCAACAAGACGACGAATGTTACCTTGAACATCTATGAGAGGGGCAAATATTTTGCCTCCCACTTCAATACTGAGGGTTTTAGGTAGAGAATGAGTACTTAAAACACGGAAGCTGTCAAGCGTATTTGGTGACTTAAATGATCCAATTTCTTCTTCTCCATCGTAAAGATAGTATTCTCGAGTTGATTCTTCCCAGCCATATCCAGTTTTTGTCGAAATGACTTTTGCAAGGCGTCTTCCGAGGGGATCATATATGAAGTCTACCTTTTCCTTTTCCGACCTTACTTCGATCAGTTGATTGAGGGGATCATAGCCAAAAGAGAGCTGTTTGGAATTCATGCTTTTGAGAATTTGATTACCCCTAAGGTCATACTCATATCTAGCATTCCCGTCGGAAAGCAATTCATTTAGAAAGTTGACTTCAAAAGAGTCTCCATCCTTTTCAACTCGATTGTAAAGCGAGTCATTACCATAAGAGGCATTGACGTTTGCGCCATCCTCTCGGGTCATTTGCGAGGTATCATCATATTGATAGCGAGATTCTGCCCGATCAGTGGTGCAAGAGAGCAAGTTTTGAACAGAGTTGTATTTACAGACTTCAGAAAAATAAGGGCTGACCATTTGTGCCCTTTGCCCTCTGACATCTGTAGAGTAAGAAATTGTGCCTAAGTTCCCAATGAGAGATTCCTGCACAAGATTTCCATTTTGATCGTATTCGTCATATGTGTGCTTGTATAATGTATCGCCTCCCGTAGAAGATAGCCGCTTTATTTCCTTTAAAAACATGCAGTCATAAGTGTAGCGAACTTGTGCGTGGCCCAGTACATTAAGCGTTTGGAGTCTATTAAAATCATCGTAAGTTCTTGTGATTTGCACTCCATGAGGAAGCACTTCGGAGATTACATTTCCAAAAGAGTCGATCTCTCGCTTGATTTTTAGATTCTGCTTTTCATCGAAAGCTTCTAGAAGATCTCCTAATTTACTCAGAGTAAAAGAGTGTGCAATCTCTCCATTCAAAGAGTCAACCCGGGCTAAAAAACCTAGCGAGTCATATGAATAAAAGAGATTGTCTCCATCAGGAAGATATTTTCTTGTCATCTTTCCCATCGGGGAATAGGCATACTGCGTCTCTCTTTTTTCGGCAGTATCATAACCTCTTATCATGACTTTTATCTCATGATCAGGAGTATAGAAGTAACGGACACCTTGGGTTGATTTGAATCTTCCATCTTCATAAAGGTGGTCTTTATGCAAGGTGAGATTGCCGTGAGGATCATAGATCATCTCAGAGCAAGAGACAGTTTGATTATTCGACCCTAATTTTTCTTCTCGTACCTTTTGATTGAGCGCATCTTGGGTCTTTACAGTCATAACACCCTCCGAGTCCACCGTCTTGATTTGAAGGACTTTTTGACCTAGATTATTTACGAAGCTTTCATCATATGAGGTGACGGTTTCATATCCTAAAGCATCTCGGTAATACGTTTTTCTCGTGAAGGGATCGTAGGCAAAGGACTCCTGGGCCTCTTTCCCATTGATATAGCGAGTGATGGATTCTCGATTGCCATCTGAGTCATATGAGAATGCAATTTTGTAGAGAATATGCCCCGATAGATCAGTTTTTGTCTCAGAAGTGACTCGATCTTCCAAATCTCTCTCATAATGCGTGACAAGAGCATCATCGCCAACGTATTTGTAAACGGTGGCTAGTCGACTGAGGGGATCGTATGCAAACTCTGCGGTCCTTCCACAATGCTTTTCTCGGATTTTTCGTCCTGCGCCATCATAGAAATACTGCTTAAGGTGGCCTTCTTTATCCGTCTCAGAAATGAGATGGAAGTTATTATAGGTAAAGGACTCTTCAGCTAAATCTTCTCCTTCTTTGGACACATAGATCCTTTTGAGGACCCGGCCAAGAACATCATTTTCATACTTGATGGTGAGTCCATCAGCATCTGTATGAGAGACCAGATCGCCATTTTTCGCATAGAAAAAGGTTTCTTTTCCACCACCTGGATAACGGATCTCACTCTTTGATCCATAGGCATTATAGGAGTAGCTTGTCGTATTCCCATTTGCATCGGTGTGTGCAATCTCTCTTCCAAAGGGATCAAAAGTGGAAGAGGTTCTAACATCTTGAGATCCGCCGTCTAGAGCGGTGGTTTTCGGGAAATCTGTCTGAGAGATCTCATTCACAAGGGGGTCGTACTTGTAGTGGGTACTATTCCCAAAGAGGTCTTGTCTTTTGATCAAATGGTCCTGCTGGTCATACTTAGAAGGTAAGCTATGGCAAGTTCCATCATCTCCCTCCTCGAGGATGTTGCGAAGCCGCCCTTTAGTATCGTAAGCATAGCTCTTATGCAATCTTCCCGAAAAATTTGTCTCAGCTACTTTGCGGCCCTTCTCGTCATAAGCATAAGTTGCCTCTTGCCCAAGCCGATCGGTCTCAGACAATAGATCGCCTCGCTCATTGTAGGTCTTTTCGATTGTATAGGCGAAGTTCTCTTCTGCATCATAGACCTCTTCTTGGATGACATTGCCGCGCTCGTCGTAAATTAAATGACTTTTTTTGAGGAGTTTTTCATCACCAGAGTCATGATAAGTTTCAATCACCCATTCTGGCATATGAAGAAAGGGAGTCGACTGCCTAAGGGCGTAAGAGGTCTTATGTCTATCAGTAACTCCATTTAAGTCATCGGGGTTTTCGCTTTGTCCATCGTCTGAGATTTTTTCTATAAGATTGTGGCAATCGTCATAGGTCCAGAATTCTCGCTGAATGATTCTATTTCCATCCTTGATGAATTTGGAAGTGATGAGATTAGTTCCTTTGAGATAGGAATAGCAAATGATTTTGCTATTCTCTTTCTCCTCTCTTAGCAGGAGATTTTTTCCATCACCAGAAAATGTGCGTTTAGTCCAAGTAGACTCTATCTCACCTGAGCCAGATAGATCTCCTGTAAAGGTTTCTAAGATGGGATTACCGAAGTTGTCATACTCAAATGATTTCTTGTAGAAGAGGGTTTTCTGTCCATCTCGAAGCTCTAAGCTTTTAAGCCAATTTTTATCGTCCCAAGAAAAGACCTTTTCCTTTTTAAGAGATTCTTTTTCATCAAAATACTCGATCTTTGATGTCAGGAGGTTTTTGGAGAAATGATAGATGATAGAGGTTCCATCGCTTGAGGTTACGGTGGTTTTGCCACCTTTTTTCCCCGCGACTGGAGGTTGATATGAGATTTCATACACCGGTACAAAGGTATCATTTTCTCCAACAGGTAAAAAAAGGTGATGCACCCGATAGTGACCCGACCCTTCGCCATATCCTCGATTGACAATTTTGAAATACTGACTTCTTCCCTCATAGGAACCTAACAGAAATCGCCCACAGTGGCTTATTTGCTCTTTTCGAAAAGTTGGAGAACTTACCTTAGTGAGAATGGGAGGACAGAGAAGGTTGTATTCAGCCTCAAACTTGTCATCTCCATACCAATGTTTTGTTTTCTTACTTATTTTGGCATGAATGGGTCTTCGTTCATATTCGTAGTCTGCCTTTTGCCCTGAGGAAGATAGGAAATGTACGTTCCCATTCCAAGGGTTTCCTGTGATGCGAATACAAGCATAGACAAAGCGCTCCTTTGGGTCTAAGCTTTCCACCAAAGCCAGCTGCCTTCCCTTGTAGTAATATTTTAGGACTTTCCCATTGGCAAGGATTTCTTTCTCAAGAAGGTACAGTTGTGATGAGTTTGAGCTCCACCTACTAAAACGGTAAACTCGAGTTCCTTTATCGGTTCCATAAACCGTGATTAGTCGTCCATCTTCTCCATAAGTAACGCGAGTATTTCTAGGGTCATTTGCACCGCCAGGAGTATCCCCAGCGCAATTACTGATTCCGTAGAGCTCTCCTTCAAATTCTGCATTCGTCATTCCAGAGCCCGTGAAGACGAAGCTTAGGGTACTGCCACTTGGCTCGGTTACGAGGACCTGTTTCTCACTTGGAGTAAACTGAAGTTTGAGGTGGGGATAGAATTGCCATCCTTTGTAATTGTGAGCCACATGCTGATAGAGGTGGTATTTCTCCCACTCTTCCTGGTATTGCTTTTCGTGAGCGAGCTTAACAGGCATGTGAGGAGACATGTATGTACGACTTAAGTACAGTTCTTGTGCGCCTTTAACAATGAAGTCTGTTTGCCTTAAGGTAGGACTACCACTTAAAGGACTAACGATACCCCCAACAAGAAACCCCGGCTCGCTGCTTAGGGTTGCTACTTGTTCCGGCGTTGATAGGAAAATTTCCTCTTTTGCTTCTTCATCATAGGAGTAAGCAGGTGCTACAAAGAGGCAACAGATCAAAGTCATTAACGCGCGTATCATTTCACACCTCAAATAAAGAAAATTCTTTAATATTAAAAGTCGAATGATAACGCAAAAACTCTTTCTTGTGTGAAGGAAAAATGTGAACAAAAAAGGCTTTCTAAGGAAAGACAGATGTACAGGGGGGGGGCTCCTCAGAAAGAGAAGCTATTGAATGGTTGTCTTTTTCCTTGGAAAGCCCGTTTGGGTCAACTAAGGAAATCTAGACCTCCGGATATATTCCGGATTTCTTTCGGCAAGTAAAGGATGGCCAGGCCATTTGAGAGATAGATGAGAGATTTCTGGGTGCAGTAGGCTGGGCAGATTTGGGCAATTTCGACGAGCCCAACTTAGGAAGTTGGGCGAGGAGAAAGGGGCCGAAGATGCCCTGCATAATGCGGCCAGAAACTCGCATATATCTCGAAAATGGCCAGAGCCAGAATCGAACTGGCGACACAAGGATTTTCAGTCTTCCAAAATCGATCCAAAAAATTGCTCTAGATGACCTCAAATCAACCTAGATCACCTAGGATATAGAGGCTTGGAAAATATTTCTAGAAAATTTTGGTTGCTTAGATCAAGTAACGTCTAGGGAAGGTAATCTATGACTCCGGCAGTATTCCGGCATTTCGGACCAGCTTTAATACTATGATTAGCTGGCATCACACGCGATCACTCCAGACTTCGATAAGGGAGAAATGTTGCTCCACATCCCTTCATCAAGTTCCTTGAATTCAATATGTCCCAAAGGAAATGCGCCAGTAGTTACTTTAATAATGGTATCACCCATATGCGTCATTGACTTCAACCGAGCATCTTTCTCATCAGCAAAAAATATCCTTTCCTTCATTCCAGTGTCCGATAACATATCTGCATACTGATCTAGTTCTGCTTTCCAACACCTTGTATAAAGATCCATGTTTCTTGGGTCTGCCATATGTCCTCCTTCTGAATAAGGGTTGCATTAATCGCTAGCATTATGCACCATATAAGGAACCAAGTCAATTTTATTGTTGTCTTGTCAACAATCAATGAAAAAAATTAAGAATCAAGGCTCCCTACGAAGTCGATATGGAAAGTGGACGGTTTTAGAGGTACTACCAAAAGGTCGTCAAGGCAAGGACTGCCGATGCCAGTGCGATTGCGGCACTGAATCCATTATCCCCGCTACAACACTAAGAGCAAACCGCTCTACCCAATGCCTGTCTTGTGCAAAGAAAATCAAAAGATTTCCAAACAATAGCTATGAGCACACGAAATTTTTAGGAAAAAAATTTGGAAAGCTAGAGGTGATTGGGTTTGGCGAAGTAACTAGAAATGATGGAACCCTCTACGTCTGTAGATGCGACTGTGGCTATGAGAAAGGATATTGCGGTTCGAAGTTGAAGGCTGGCCGTATCAAGCAATGCCGATTCTGTGCGGCTAGAGAACGAAGCACAAAACATGGATACTACCATCGACCTGAATATAAAATTTGGCAGGCAATCAAATCCCGCTGCCTTAACCCAAAAGACAAACAGTACCCTCACTATGGGCAAAGAGGAATCTCTATTTGCCCAGAATGGGCATCTGATTTCAAGACCTTTATCGCTGCCGTTGGAGATAGGCCAAAAGAGGGCCTGACCCTTGATCGAATAGATAATAACAGAGGTTATGAACCTGGAAATGTAAGATGGGTAACACATCAGGTCAACAGTAACAACACTCGAAGAACAAGGTATTTTCAAAAAAATGGAACTCAATATACGATCCGCCAACTCGCGGATTTATTCAATATACCATATAGCCGTATGAATTGGCTTCTCCTTCGATATGGTATTGATTACGTGTTTGAGCAATTAGACTAACTGTTCTTATGATCCTTGGCTGCCAATAGTGAGCGGACATTTTTATCATTCTCGGACAATGAAAATTCAATTTTTTGACCAGTGTCTTTCCCAATATGTTCCTGAGCAGCGGTAATCAAATATGGAAATACTTTGCGCAAATCACCTGTTTTTCCAAGGCAATGGACTTTGGTGGACCATAATTCAGGGGCATCTTCAATTTTTTCTGTTTTTTTGAATTTCTCAATATCAAATCCCGTGAGGGCTAAGTATCTTATATAATAGATTTTGGTTCCGACATGAGTTGTTGCTCCAATGACTCCATAAGAGGGTTTGTACGTGGTTTGTTGTGAATACGAGGCACAATTGCTGTATACTGACACATTACCATGAGTACTGGAAGATGAAATTCCTGTTTCCCCGAATACTGGGACAGAATAAGTGTAATTATAGGTCTGAGGGTCACTAATTCCATAAGTTAACAATATTGCAATTTCTGCACTTTTCAAATCATAGACCTGTTCGTACCCAGCTTTATGCAATGCTTTTTCGGCAAATCCAGCAAATTCTTGATATTGTAAATCTGAAACCTTGCAACCTGTGTTCCCAGGCAAAAGAATATAACGTTTCTTTTTTTTCGCTTGCGAAATACAAATTGAATCAACCGACCCGACAAATTTAGTACTGAAACATCCAGTTAAAAAAAGAAAAGGAATACAAAATGCTAAATAAACAAACCATTTACTCTTTAATTTATACATCAAATTCCATCCTCATTATTCGAAGCTCTTCATAATGGAATATCTGACTTCATCCTGTGCACCACCAACCTCTTGGATAATGCTCACAACCCCAAGCCTGTATTTTTTACCCATCATTTTGAAACTCTGATCAAATTCAAAAGACAGGGCTTTCGCACCATCTGGCCACTGTTCAAATTGAAAATTTTTTGAAGTAAACGTTTTATTTGCAGGGAAGTATTTAAACTCTTGTTTAATTGGTTTTTTACTAGGCGTGAGCCCAAAACCCTTGGTGGGAGGAGGACCTTCGAAGTAGGTTTTAGTAATTCCATTATCGAAAATAGCAGTGAGTGACCACACTTTTTCGGATTCTTGCACCCAAGAAATTTTCCATGGTTCACGATTAATTAGCATGAACCCATTATCAACTTCAGCAGCTGGAGCCTTAATAAAAAACAAACATCCAAAAAATAAAATAACAAAAATCTTAATTCCGATCATAATATCGAAATTATATTACAATCCAGATATACAATCAATTCCAGTTATTTATTGAATCAATATTACGTTTCGCTATTTCTAATATTTTGTTTAAACCTATTTTATTGGACGCGATCTCTTTTGTATAAATTCCTGATATCGTGTTAGCAACTCTTATTTTTTCTTGGATGACCGAACCTATTTTTTCTATTGAAGCCTCTGTTAAACAATTCTGATTGACCTTTCCATGGGCTGATTCAAACTCGAATTCATCTAAATTATACAATTTCGACCTCCTTGAAAATTTCACCGCTCATTTTGGCCACAGCATCAATTGAACGAGACTCAATGAGGTGACAATGTTTTTTAGTGACTTGCACAGATCGATGGCCAAGCAAAATTCCGATCTCCCCCAGGCTAAGCCCCTGTGCGAGCATTTCTGTAGCATAGCTATGGCGACAGTCGTGTCCGTGAAAAGACTTTAAATTCGCCTTCTGAATCGCTGTACGGAAAGCGCGACGCATATCTAGAGGCTTGTTCTTGTTTGTTGATGGAAACACAAAGCCAATCGATGAACAGTTAGAAGAGAGTTGCTGCAGTAGATCTAAAGCAAGTCCTCGAATGGGAATAGACCTCATATCACTATTCTTCGATTTGGTAATGGTAATGCGCCCTTTAAAGAGATCGACGTCAGTCCATTTGAGACATCGGGCCTCATTGTATCTACAGCCCGTACTTAGCAAGAGAACAACAAAAGTAAAGAGATAGGGGTTCTGACTCTTCTTACACTCCTTTAAAAATCTTTGCCTTTCTTCCTGTGAAAGAAATCGAGTCCGCTCACGTGGCTCCTTTTCCCTAGAAACTCTTTTTACAGGGTGATCTATGATCCACTCCCATTGATTTTGGCAAAGAGACATCAAGTGGCTAAGGGTAGCAAGATAACGATTGCAAGTGCTTGTGCTTCTTATGATGCCTTTTGATGTTGGTTCGGACAACAGCTTCTGCTTTTTCTCTACGATAACTGCTGAACGAATATCCTGAAGATAGAGATGGCCGAGTTCCTTTTGCCACCACAGGAGGTGACCCTTTTTGACCACAGAGACGGTTTGTTCTTTAAAATAACGCTCTATGGCCTCTTTCAGTGTTCGACGTTTGCTATCTCCATAGAGTTGGTGCCGACCGCAACGGATCTCTGACTCTATTTTTTGGATCCATTGCTTGGCATCGGTTTTGCGATTGAAGGTGGCGGTGAGAGTCTTGTGTCCCTTTAACCGAACTTCTGCTTGAAATCGAGTTGTTCCATCTTTGATGTTTCGTTGTCGAATATAGCCCATTTTGACTCCTATTTTAGCGAGCACAAGATTAATAGTCCTTAGGACGCAGCAATCTCTGCCCTTGAGTTTTAAGTATTTATCTAGGAGTGTTAAAGCTAATGCCGTAATTCTGACGGAATAGACACTCCAAAACAGGATTCATTCAAAAAAGGAATGAACCTTTGCTTTGGTTGTTTAAGGAAATCTAGTAGTCCGGCAATACTACGGGATTTCGAAAGTTAGAAAATGGTGGCCAGAGCCAGAATCGAACTGGCGACACAAGGATTTTCAGTCCTCTGCTCTACCGACTGAGCTATCTGGCCAAAAACGAAAGCTTACGCTAGTTAGCAGGTTCTTTTCAAGGATTTTTCTCAAGAGAGAGCAGATCTCTCATGATGTTGAGGGTTTCTTGCATCTGTAGATCCTGGTCGCCCCAGGGGGGATTGGAGATGCGGCGGAAGGCACGGGCGGAGCGGCCTTGAATTTTATTTTGCATCTCGATGAATTGGGCAAAATTTTGATCGGTGGCTAGGCGCTCGGCGCTGTTTTTTTGCAGGATGGGGAGGGCTTTTTGGAGGCGGTCTCCTGGTCTGTGAAGGTTAGGGAGGTAGTTTTTTTGGAACCAGGTGCGGTTTCTAAAGTCTATGTCTGTGAGGGGATCTATATAGGCTGAAGCTACTTGGTCGCTAGGAAGGGGGTTTTCGAGGAAGCGCTCCCCTATCTTGTAGGAGGCGAATTGGGTGGGGACGACGATGTCGGCTTTGACCCCTTCTATTTGGGTCGAGCGGCCTGAAACGGTGTAGTACCGGCCAACGGTGACTTTGTAGAAGTTTTTGGCTTCTTTATCGGTGATGGTCTGGTATTGAATGGTCCCTTTACCGTAGGTTGTTTCATCTCCGACTATGAGGGCAGCACCGTAGTCTTGTAGAGCTTGCGCAACGATTTCTGCTGCTGAGGCGGACGCGCGTGAAGTGAGGATGATTAAGGGGCCATCATAGAAGTGACGCCCATCGAGATTGCGCAGGTACTTGATTTTTCCTCGGGAATATTTGGAAATGACAACGACGCCTTTAGTGATGAAGAGGCCCGAGATTTTCACCGCTTGTGTGAGAAAGCCCCCTGCATTTTCGCGCATGTCGAGGATCACTCCTTTTAGAGGAGCCTGTTTTTTTAGTTTTTTTATCGCTTCTCGCATATCGCTCTCAGCACTAGACCCATGCCCCCCTTCATAGAAGGATGGGAGAGTCAGAATGCCTATATGTCCATCTGCAACGGGCTCTGATGTGTAGCGGAGGCGGTCTTCATTCATCATGATTTTTTCGCGAATGAGATAGACTTCATGAATTTTGGAATCACTTCCCCTTTGCAGACCAAGGCGGAGTTCTTTATTGCCTTTGCCTTGCATAGACTTGAGAACGTCTTCGTAGCTTTTAGACGTAATGGACTCCCCATCGATCTCAACGATCCGATCGCCAGGGGCAATTTTTCCACAGCGCTCTGCAGGCCCCCCTTTAACAAGATCTTCTATAAGGATACCATTGATCCCCTCTCTAAGGACTACGCCCACTCCTTCAAACTGTTTTTCTAGCGCTGTGCGCATGTCTCGAGCCTCTTCGGGGCTAAAATAGGCTGTGTGCGCATCAAGGCTCTTGGCAAGAGCTCTTAAACTGTGGAGAGCGAGATGGTGCTCACTATCAGAGCTGTATTCTGATTCTTTTCTTTTGAAACGCCCTTCATAAAGGGTGAATATCTTCTCCCTGTCTTTGGGGGACCATGCCTCCATCCGATTAACCCGTTTCTCTTCTACGAGGATTCGGACGAGCATTTTATGAAGTCTTTTCTTTAAATTTATCTCATCAGCCGCATAGGAAAGGTAGCTTTCGCCCCGAGTGGGTTTTACATCAATAGCCGAAAGGACTAGTTCTTTTTGAATCTCCTCACGCCACTTTTCTGCTCTTATGATTGCGTTTTTGACAAGTGTATTGATCTTTTCGAAGTCGGCGAGATCATTTGCTTTGTACCGATTGACCCCTTTGTCTAGCTTTCGCTCAGAAATATTGAGAAAGGCTTTTACTTCTGCCTCCAAGAGGTACATCTTGCTAGCATCGAACTGCTCAATAAAAGTTTTCATTGAACGGGCAAGCAAGTGAGGCTCAAGCTTTTCATGCTGAACGTGCAGGGAAAGCATCTCTTCGAATGTGTCCTTTACATCATTTTTTTGAAGTTGGAGATCTCCAAAAAGCTGAGTAATGACCAGAAAAAATAGAGGAGAGATTTTTTTGATATGCGCCATCTCTTTCTTCTTATCTGACTGAAATTTTTTTTTACATTTATATTTTTCTACCTGGCTACAATTGGGCTTTGCAAAAAAATCGATCCCAATATATAGTTTGTTCTATTCTATTAGCGAAAAAGGAGTGGGCCACAAGATGCCGACAATTAATCAACTCGTTCAAAAGGGCCGCAAACCTAAAGTACGAAGAAAAAAATCCCCCGCCCTGAATAAATGCCCTCAAAGACGGGGTGTTTGCCTTCAGGTAAAGACCAAGACCCCTAAAAAGCCGAACTCTGCCCTTCGCAAAGTAGCTTGGGTCCGCCTCTCGAACGGGAAAGAAGTCATTGCCTACATCGGTGGCGAAGGCCATAACCTCCAGGAGCACAGCATTGTTCTCGTGCGCGGAGGCAAGGTGAAAGACCTTCCGGGTGTTCGATACCATATCGTCCGTGGAGCGCTCGACTGCGCTGCTGTCCAAGATCGCAAGCAAGCCCGCTCGAAATACGGGTCTAAAAAGCCTAAATAAGGAGTAGTCATTATCCATGTCACGTAGAAGACGCGCCGAGAAGCGCAAAGTTCAACCCGATCCAAAGTATAATAGCTTGGTTCTCTCCAAGTTCATCAATAAAATCATGCTAGATGGCAAAAAATCTCTTTCCCGCAAGATTGTTTACGGGGCTATTGAGAAGTTTGCCGAAAAAATCAAAGCAGAAAATCCTTTAGAAGCTTTCGAACAGGCCCTTGAGAATGCTAAGCCTACTCTCGAAGTGAAGTCCCGTCGTATCGGTGGTGCTACTTATCAGGTCCCTATTGAAATTTCTCCTGATCGCCGCACTTCTATGGCAATGCGCTGGATCATCCGCTATTCACGCGAAAAAGTGGGTAGATCAATGGCAGATGGACTTTCACAAGAACTGGCCGATTGTTTCCAAAATCAAGGGGCCACAATCAAGAAAAAAGACGACACACACCGAATGGCAGAAGCCAACCGCGCTTTTGCACACTACAAGTGGTAATTTGAAGAGGAATAATGGCACAAAAAAAGCGACCAGAAACTGATCAGTTAGAGAATGTCCGCAATATTGGGATTATGGCCCATATCGATGCGGGTAAAACGACCACAACAGAGCGAATCCTCTTCTATTCCGGACGCCTTCACCGTATTGGAGAAGTGCACGAGGGAGCTGCTACCATGGACTTCATGGAGCAAGAAAAAGAGAGAGGGATTACAATCACCTCTGCTGCCACCACGGTTTACTGGGATGGCTGCAAGATCAACATCATTGACACACCCGGACACGTTGACTTCACAGTCGAGGTGGAGCGCTCACTTCGCGTTCTCGACGGAGCTGTTGCTGTCTTTGATGCTGTTGCTGGCGTTCAGCCACAATCTGAAACTGTCTGGCGTCAAGCCACTCGCTATGAAGTACCCCGAATCGCCTTCATCAACAAAATGGACCGTACAGGCGCAGACTTCTTTGCTGCTGTCGAATCGATGAAAGATAAGCTCGGAGCTAACGCTATCCCTGTCCATTGCCCCATCGGTGCAGAAGGAGGCTTCAAAGGAATGGTCGACCTCGTCACCATGAAAGCCTACCTCTTCCTCGATGAGACAATGGGAGCCAAGTACGACACAGTTGATATTCCTGAAGATCTCCTCGAGAAGTCAAAAGAAATGCGCATGGCTCTTCTTGAAGAGCTTGCAACAATCGACGAATCCGACGAAGAATTCATGATGAAAGTACTGGAAGCTCCAGATACTCTTACCGAAGATGAAATTCATGCTGTGATTCGTAAGGGTGTTGTAACGAACAAATTCAACCCCGTTCTTTGTGGGACAGCCTTTAAGAATAAGGGTGTACAGCCCCTACTCGACGCTATTATCCGCTGGATGCCCTCTCCTATTGACCGTGGCATCATTAAAGGTTTTGATGCAGATACTGACGAGCCTATGGAGCTGGAGCCAAGTGATGAAGCTCCCCTCTCTGCTCTTGCGTTCAAGGTCATGACAGATCCTTATGTAGGCCGTCTGACTTTCGTTCGCGTATACTCTGGTGTTCTTGAAAAGGGAGCAACCCTTCTCAACACAACTAAGGGTAAGAAAGAGCGTGTCTCTCGTCTTTTGGAAATGCACGCTAACCAACGAAAAGACCGTGATGAATTCTTCACTGGTGATATCGCTGCATGCATCGGGTTCAAAAATACTGCTACCGGAGACACTCTCTGCGCAGAGGGAACTCCCCTTCTTTTAGAGAAGATGGAATTCCCCGAGCCTGTGATTTCGATGGCAATTGAGCCTAAATCCAAAGCCGATAGAGAAAAGCTCTCTGTAGCACTAGCTGCACTTTCTGAAGAAGATCCTACTTTCCGAGTATCGAGCAACGAAGAGACCGGCCAGACGATCATTGCCGGTATGGGTGAGCTTCACCTTGACATTCTGCGCGACCGAATGATGCGCGAATTCAGCGTAGAAGCTAACGTCGGTAAGCCCGAAGTTTCTTACAAAGAAACACTCACCAAACCTGGCAAAAACGTCACAAAATATGTCAAACAAAGTGGTGGTAGAGGACAATACGCTCACGTTGAACTCGAAATCGAGCCTAACGAGAAAGGAAAAGGCAATGAAGTCATCAGCAAGATTGTGGGTGGTGTCATTCCGAAAGAATACATCCCTGCTGTTATTGCAGGTGTCAAAGATGGTCTTTCATCTGGTGTTGTGGCCGGCTACAATATGGTCGATGTTAAAGTAACCATTGTATACGGATCATTCCACGAAGTGGATTCGAATGAGATGGCCTTTAAAATCTGTGGATCTATGTGTATGAAAGAAGGAGCACAAAAATGCGCTCCCATTCTTCTCGAGCCGATCATGAAGGTAGTTGTAACAACTCCTGAAGTATCCATGGGAGATGTCATTGGTGACGTCAACCGTCGACGAGGCAGAATCATGGCCCAAACTCCGCAAAAGGGCGGCGTCGTTGAAGTCGATGCTGAAGTTCCTTTGAGCGAAATGTTCGGCTATTCTACACAACTCCGCTCCCTTTCATCTGGTCGTGCGACCTACACGATGGAACCGAGCCATTTTGAAAAAGTACCAAACAAAATCCAAGAAGAAGTTACGTCAGGAAAAAAGCGTTAAGAAGGAATATATGGCAAAACAAGCAGCTAAGCAACAACCTGTAAAACCTGTTTCAAAGCAGAAGATCCGCATCCGCCTTAAAGGGTACGACCAGCGCGTACTTGATCATGCAGCAGCAGATATCGTCGAAACGGCAAAGAGCACTGGAGCTCGCATTGCAGGCCCGATCCCTCTCCCTACTAAGAGAGAGATCTATACTGTTCTTCGCTCTCCTCACGTCGATAAGAAATCGCGCGAGCAGTTTGAAATGAGAACACATATCCGTCTTCTCGACATCCTTAACCCTACACCCGACACAATTGACAAGCTGAAGGTACTTCCCGTCGCTGCCGGTGTCGACATCAAAATTAAAGCATAGAGATTAGCTCTCGGATTTTTTCGAGAGCTTCTTTTTGATCGATTGGCTCAGAATGAGTCAATAGCCTTCCAAAATGATCGAATAACTTATCAAATACTTGCTTGCATTCATCTGATAAATCGCTTTTGTGCAAGCTTTCTTTTACCTGCTGCAAATAGCCGCCTACTTTATGCTGGTCATCACGACTCACAGCCATCACATTCTCTACGATGGGCTTGAGCTCGATCAGAAAACTCTTCAAAGCTTGCTCCCTTAGCGGGGAAGCGGGCACATGCATAGATTCTATTGAAGGTACCGCGTGGGGCTTCCCTAGCATTTCGTCTGGGAGAAACGGTTCTCTTGGCTCACTGGGATCACCTTTCGGATGAAAGCGGCCCATCTCTGGATCTTCTTCTTGGCTCATATCCCAACAGATAGGCTCCTCTCTAATTATTTGCAATCTGGAATTGATCTCTTATTAGGAAATATATAGACTGCTTGCCAATTCAAATTGTTTGGAGGGGGAAAATGAGTGTACGCGCCTGTGCAGTAGGTGTTGCTCACGCAGCAAGACAAGCCCATTACGGCAGACAGCAACCACAACCAGCAAGACCGGCTGAATCTATGTTTGATCCAGGTAGAGCGCAACAAGTGGTAGCGGCAGCAGCTAGTGCCCTGGCGGCACTCACCACGGCCCGCAGAACCGCTTTAGCTGAAGACACTACCCCAAAAATAACGGGGAAGGGCTTTTTTGAACATGATTTGAGACGGCTTGAGCAGGTAGGGCAAACTCTTATAGCCGCAGGCAGTACGGAAGGTTTGACCATAGTGAGAGCTACCAAGGATGCGGGAGAAGAATTGATAAGGACCTTGGGAGGGGAGCTCAATAAACCTTTAAATGAAATGGATCGCATTTCCTATGATCTTCTTATGCAGTTCCATGCCACCATTGAAAGAACACTGAGTGCTTTAGACAAGCCAGGCGCCCTTACAGGAGAATTGCCTGATGCCATTTCAGAAGTAAGAGGCGCAATCCCTCTACTCTCGAAAAATTCTTTCGTTCGATCTGTTGAACCCATTGGTTTTGTAGGCGATGATTCGAGCACAGTTTTTAAAGTGAGAGGGAGCTTTCCTCACATTGCTCAGGGGCAAAAGGCGGTGGTTCGAATTGGGGATAAAGTAGTCAAGCCTGTTTTAGCCACTACCCACGAGCTACAATTCGTTGTGGAGGCAAAGGATTTTCCCCCTACTGACAAAGCCGCATTGTTAGAGGCTTCCTTAGTTTTTTCCAATCCAGAAAAATGGTGGCTAAATCCTACTCGACTATTTGATCCAGCTGAGTCCACCTACAATATTGCATTAAGAATATTACCTAAAAGCCCTGGCTCGATCCGTGTAGAATCTACTGCGGCTAGAACGTACACCGAGACTATCCCTCGCAGTGCAAATTTAAGCCAGTGGGCAAATTCTTTTAAGCATCATGTCATCAGGCCAACTCCTGGATGGAAGATTGTGCCGGGAAGCTCTCAGGTAATCAAAGTTCATGGATGCATGCCTTTTGAGCCGGGACTCCCCATTAGAGAGGCTCCAAATCTTGTTTACAAAATTGAAACGGGCAAACACAGGCGCTGCAAGTCGGCTAGATTCCTCATCAAATATGATGAAGAAAAGGAATGCACAGAGACTCGAAGTACGAAAAAAGATAGAGATCTAAAATGGGGCGAAAGTATTGTCTACGACCTTCCTGAAGGGGCAAGCTTCAAGGTCATTTACACAACTTTCAATGGAACTCGCATCGAAATGATGGGCACCGATCACACTAATCAATATGTTTGGGTCAGTCGCCGCGGAGACCAATTAAAAATCACTGTGAAAGATCCCTTTACTTCAAGGAGACGCTGATTAATTGCTTGCTCAGAGATGCGAGCCAAACGGGTCGAAGATCTGAGGAATTGAATTGATCAGTGTCTCCTCAGGGGTATGAGGGGTAGTTGGGGTCGGCTTGCCAGAGTTGATCGTAGCCTGGGCGTCTGTACTCTAAGAAGCGCTTGTCTATGATTTGACCTTTTTCGACGGTGAGGAAAAAGTGGGTCTCATACATGAGCTCATTGTTCATTCGGACGCGGTCGATGTATTCGTACTCAAGGATGCCATTGCTTAGCTCTCGAACAGCATAGGGCTCACCAAATCGCTTTACGACCTCTGCAGCAGGAGAGCCCATTTGTATTTCGCTAAAATCGCCCCTATTAAAAGCGCAAAGGAGGAGTAAGAGGGGCAGAAATTTTCTCATGTGGCCATTTTTTCCCAGATTTTTCCCCGGACGAATGTTCTATCTTGCTCGGGTGTCGCGTATTCAGCACGCATTAGGTAGGAGCCATCGGGCTGCTTTTCATAAAACTCAAAGCCTTCAAACCCTATTTCACTATCGCGAAACTCCCAAGCGATGAGATCACCCTTGATGATCCCTTTGCCAGTAATCGTTCCTAGAGCTGCATTTTCTAGGGTGATGGTAAAGTTCGAGCCATTGATTTCTGTGATCACGAATTGGTTGTGCATAATATCGCTCATCCCTTTGATCTGCACTTCTTGGGCTGCGGGAATGTTGCCGGCATCATCCAGTGTTTCCATATTCCAACGGGTATAGAAGTCGAGCTCTTCTTCGATGTTTGAGAGTCTAATTTTTCCCTCTCCAAGCCATTTTTTAGGAGAGAAGAGAAAGGGGTGATCATTTTTCAAAATGTAAACCTTCTGCTGTAGATGCTTTGTAAAATTCCCAGAGCGCTCATATTCGCAAGGATCGAAGAGCCCCCGTAGGAAATCATTACTAATGGAACTCCTGTGATAGGCAAAAACCCGCACATCATCCCTAAATTCACTACTATATGCATAGCCAAGTAGATCGCAATGCCAGCGGATAGGAGCCGGCCAAAGCGGTCTTTTGCCACTATGGTCACTTGAAAACTAACATAAATGAGTCCGAAAAAAATTCCGAGCAAGAAAATAGTGCCCAAAAGTCCAAACTCTTCGGCAAAGGCAGGAAACACCGAATCTGTATGGGCTGCTGGAAGCCACTCTCCTTTGGTGAAGGTGCTTTTCTGCCAACCAGCTCCTGTAAATTTGCCAAGGGCAATAGCCGTTTGCGCCGCCGTTTGATGGTAGGTATGGGGATTGAACCGCTCGTATTGGTAGTCTTTAAGGAATTTAGTCGCAACAGGGCGCATTTCTTCATGGTCTACAATCCCCAGAAAAAAAAGACTGATACAAGCAAATCCCACAAGACCAAGGGCTGCCATAACACCTACGACTCTTTTTTTAATTCCCCCCAAATAAAAGATCACTAGAGTGATGGGAAAAAGGACAAGGGCAGTGCCGAGATCGGGCTGTTTTAGAATGAGGAGAAAAGGGACTCCCATGATGGCTAGTGCACCCAATGCGCTCGAGTAGCGCTTTGCTTTTGCCCCTCTCCGATCTAAAAACCAGCTAAGTGCTAAAACCACGATGAGTTTAGCATACTCTGAAGGCTGGAAGGCAATGCCTCCAATCCGATACCAACGATGGACATTTTGAATAGAGGGAGCAACAAATAGCCCCAAAAGAAGGAGGATCATCCCTAAATAGAGGATCCAGGTCCACTCGCGTAATTTGTTATAGTCTAAGCTACTCAAAAGAAAAAAAAGGGCCCAACCCAGAGTGAAAAACTGTATTTGTTTTTTGACTGCAGATGTAAAAAAATGGATGAGATCAAAGTCCCCTACTTCGGTGGTGGAAGAGGAGATCACAAGGAGGCTAATCAACATTAAAGAGAAGAGAAGCCCCACTAGCCGAAGGTCTATACGCTTTAAAAATTGCAGATTCCCCATTCCTGTATTATAATACCGCTCATTATGGAAGTCGAGTGGATTCATTTTAAAGAGATTGCTTCAACGCACGAGTATGCGAAGGCACATGCAGGCGAATTTGACCCTAAAAAATGCTCTTGTTTTACAGCAGAATCCCAAACTGCCGGTAGAGGGCGCTATCAAAATCGGAGCTGGGTCTCTAAGAAAGGCAATCTGCACCTGACCTTTTTTCTCTCTACTACTCCAAAGCCTTATTTAGCCCAACTTTTGGCTTTTTCAGCAGCCGAGCTGATTGGAAATGGGGTGATGATGAAGTGGCCCAACGACCTGATTTTTGAAGGAAAAAAATTCTCGGGAACCATTGCTGAGGTTACAGATCATGGCATAGTACTCAGCATTGGGATGAATGTGAATGAGAGCGTTGAAGCTGACCAACCCACCACGACGCTAAAAGCCATCACTGGGAAGGAATGGGATCTCAATACTTTAAGTAAATCTATTGTGGCGCAGTTTTTGCAAAACTTAAGAAGAGGTTTTCCCAGCAAACGAGTCGAAGACCTTTTAGCATACCGTGGAGAAAAGATCCGGTGTGATCAAGTCGAAGGGATCCTTCTCGGGATCAATGAAGAAGGGTTCCTCCGCTTAAAGACAGAAGATGGCGAGATAAAAATCATCCATTCAGGAGAGATAAATCGGGGATGACCATGAGGTCGGGGAAGATTTTGTGGCGCAAGATGTTGCCAATCGCATCGAGGGTGGCGCCGGTTGCAGAGTGGCAACTGGTGCAGTTGCCGCTATAGGCAATGGTTATTCGATTGTCTTCAACTTTCATTACTTCAACTCCCCCTGCATCGAGCTCTACGTAGGGCTGAATGTCTGTTTCCATAACGGCCGCAATCACAGCTTTTTTCTTCTCGTTGGAAAGCGCTTCCCAACCGGGGTACTCGGTCCGCTCTCCTCCCTCCATTTCCGGTGGGGCAACATAGATATCTTCAATGGGGATATCCATGCAGTTTTCTGTAGACAGGTCAATGGCGTCAATAATGAGATTGAGAGCTAGGGAGTCTGCGGGAAAAGCCATGTTCTTTTCTATGAGGTCGGCGGTCATCCTTCTGGCTTGCATGTAGTTTTTCCGAATGAGCTCGTCTGTTGCACTTTTTAATGCATCTGATAGTGCAGGTGGCCCAAAACTTTCTGCTCTTGCATCTGCAATCACTCCATCCTCTTCATCGACTAGCAGGGAAAGGGTAAATTGCCTCCCCTCTTTTTTTTCTCCAAGAGTTGCTGTGCAAAGACGCATATTTTTGGCCTTGGCATCTTCGGCGGTAAAGAGCTTTTGTTTAGTTTGTAATTTTTGCAAAACGGACGGGAAGATTTCAAGCAACCGGTCGATCTCTTCTCTTTTGGTATCATAGTTGAGGGCAAAGGAAACGGTGTATGGATCTGCTACGCTTGCAAACACCCCTTCTTTTTGCAATAAGTAGGTAATTTGCTCTGCGTGGATATCTGGAAATTGCGCCGCAGCTACATTGGGAAGGCGCATGGAGTCTTGAAATGGGATTGTGGCGCCTAAAGTCTTTAGTTTCTCCTCTAAGACATCTCGCAAGTGGGCAATTTCCATTGCGTAGGTTTCAATCTGATCGACTTGATGTTTGAGGGCGGTGGCTAAATTTGCATACTGGGCATAGGATCCCTCTAGGCTTTTTCCAGTTGAGAGGACGACTCCTAATGGAAAGGGGAGGCCCAAAAGGCCGCCATCAAAGGTGATGTAGTCCACATCTAAGTGTTGAAAATAGAGCTTTCCAATCGCGGAACTGATGTCGAGGTGGATGGCGATGTCATTTTCTTTGCAAACTTCTATGAGATCGTGGATGGGCTGAATGACTCCCGTTTTGGGATGAGCCCATGAAATAGAGAGGATGCTTGTGCGGGCGCGCAGAGCTTTTGACAGAGCTTGTTTGGTCAAGTGTCCCCTTTCGTCTACGGGGAGAAGCTTTCCTTGTACATCAAATTTTTCTAAGCCTTTGATGGCGCTTAAAATACTTTGTTGCTCATTTTCTAAAGCGAGGATATGGGTGCGTCCTGTTTGGCGGATCGAGTCGATGTAATGGGAGAAAAGGACGTGATCGTGCGCATCTGCAAGGGATGCTTTCAAGCTAATATTTGCCTCTACAACTCCTAACTCGGTTAAGATCTTGTCTTGGGCGTGACCTGTGGGACCCACAAGCCAATGCTCTTGGCTCATTTTTGCAAATTGGGCAGTAAGCTCAGCTAAGGGCCGAGTTTTGGTATGATGATCGAGAAAAATCCAGTCAGCCATTCTTTTTAAATGTATTATTTGCGTATTCGTAGAGGATAGGATCGCCTGTTGCGAGCTCCAGATTTAAAACCTCTTCCTTAGAGAGGTTGTCGAGATGCATAATGATCGATCGAAGGGAGTTGCCATGCGCTGAGATGAAAACGTTTTGCCCGCTTGCCAAATGGGGGACAATTTTCTCACGGAAATAGGGAATCACTCGAGCTGCCGTATCCGCTAAACACTCTCCATTAGGAGGAGGCACGTCAAAGCTACGCCGCCAAATGTGGACTTGCTCGTCTCCATATTTTTCTCTTGTTTCTTGCTTGTTCAATCCCTGCAGATCACCGTACATACGCTCATTGAGCTCCCAGGCTTTGATCACTGGGATAGAATTTTGCGCAGCGGCAGGGTTATGGATTTTGCCCCAGTCGTCGGTTTTCCCTTCTCCCGAATGGAGAATGACCGGGACCTTCCCCTCCTCGTGATGGGCCATCGCAATCATAGCAGTCATTTGAGCCCGCATCAGCGAGGAAATGTAGATCACATCAATGGGAATGTGAGAAATCTTTCTGCCTGCATCGATGGCTTCTTGGATCCCCTCCACGCTCAAAGGGACGTCGACCCAGCCGGTAAACAGGTTGCGTTTGTTCCACTCGGACTGGCCGTGGCGCAAAAGAATAAGCTTTGCTGTCATACTCTCAAATCATAGTGGATTTGCCGGAAAAAACAAACGCTAATAAAAATTTTATTCTATTTGAAAACTAGTAGGCTGTTTGGTATACTTACTGCCTATGGAACAAAAACGATTGAGTAAAGTGCTCGCATCTGCGGGAGTGGCCTCACGCAGAGGTGCTGAAGAGCTGATTTTCGAGGGAAAAGTGACGGTCAATGGGGAAATTGTCCTCAAGCCTGAAACTCATGTCCTACTCGAAAAGGACGATATCCGCGTCGACGATCAGAAAATCTATGAAGAGCAAAATAAAGTTTACTACATTCTCAACAAGCCAACCGGTTTTATCTGCAGCAATAAGCCGATGGAGAGAAAAAAGCTCGTCGTGGATCTTTTCCCCCCAGATACTCGTCTATTTTCTGTGGGCCGGCTCGACCGAGATACTACGGGCCTCTTGATCGTCACCAATGACGGCCATTTTGCTCAAGAAGTCATTCACCCAAGATCCAATATTGAAAAAGAATATCTTGTCAAAACCAGAGAAGAGGTGATGCATGACCATCTCGAAAAAATCTCAAAAGGTTGTTTTGTCGAGGGGGTCTTTGTTCGCCCCGTTTCTGTGCGTAAGGTGCGCAAAGGGACCATCAAAGTTATTGTCAAAGAAGGGAAAAAGCGGGAAGTACGTGTTTTCGTTCAAAAAGCGGGCCTGACTATTTTAAGCCTCTCGCGTATCCGTATTGGCGGACTATTCTTAGGCCATCTTCCAGAAGGAGCCTACAGAGACATGACAGAATCTGAAAAAGAAGCTGTATTGAAAAGTTAAGAATCCGCTACCCTATTGATCATGTCTATCATCGCTCGACTGTTCGGGAAATCCCCCTTTGCTCCCTTGCAAACCCACATGAATAAAGTGGCTGTATGCATGGAGAAGCTCACTAAAATCATCGAGTCCCTTGGCCATAAAACCGATAAGATTGAGCATCTGATTGAAGATCTCTCCCAACTTGAACATGAAGCAGATCTGACGAAAAATGACATCCGCAATCACTTGCCTAAAAGTCTTTTCATGCCCATCGATCGGGGTCATTTTCTGGAGATTTTGGCCATCCAAGATTCTATTGCAGATTGTGCAGAAGACGTAGGGATCACCTTATCTCTTCGTCCTCTTGAGAATCTCTCTTGGCTCCAAGCCCCCCTCACAGATCTTTTTGCTAAATCTGCCGAAGTTTTCTGGGATGCCAAACACATCATCGAAGAGATTGATGAGCTATTAGAGTCTGCTTTTGGCGGAATCGAAGCTGAAAAAGTTAAGTCGATGATCGAAGAAACTGCGTACAAAGAGCATCAAGCGCAAAAAAAGAAACGTGCGCTGCTTAAAATGCTTTTTTCAGAAGAGGAGAAGCTCTCCGCTCCTGCTTTTTATCATTGGCTCCGCTTGATCGAAGATATCGGAGCTTTGGCAGAGCTTTCAGAAAAATTAGCTAACCGCATCCGAATGGTCCTTGAACTGAAATAATTAGATGGATATTGCGCTTCTTCTAACAATCATTGTTCTTCTCATCGGATTTTATATGGCTTGGAACATCGGGGCCAACGATGTCTCCAACGCGATGGGAACGTCTGTGGGCTCGGGTGCCCTGACTCTGCGCAAGGCAGTACTCATAGCCGCCATCCTAGAGTTTTCAGGAGCCTACTTCCTAGGGGGCAACGTCTCACAGACGATGCAAAGTGAGCTGATCGATGTGACCCAATTTGCCTCAAACCCTGACATCCTTATTTTTGGTATGTGCGCTGCTCTTCTCGGCACAGGAATTTGGCTTCAATTTGCTTCCTATTTTGGCCTCCCTGTTTCGACAACCCATGCGATTGTGGGCGCCATCATTGGTTTCGGAGTCCTCACCTTAGGACCTACTGGCGTTGAGTGGGGCATGATTGGATCCATTGCTCTTAGCTGGGTCATCTCACCGGCCCTTGCTGGTTTTATTTCCTTTTTGATTTTTGGCGTCCTACAACGCAATATTCTGTATGCACTCAATCCGGCCGTCGCAACCAAACGCCTCGTACCCATCCTCCTATTTTTTGTGTTTGGTATTTTTTCTCTGAGCCTTATTTTCAATGGGTTGAAGCGATTTGGCTGGAGCTTTTCTCTTCAGGAAGCCCTTATTTTGAGCAGTGTGTTTGGTCTGGTTGCGCTCGGCATAGGCCTGCTTCTTGTTCGTCGCATCAAAACACCTGAAATTGCAGGACAAGTCCCATCAAAAAGACTCCCCTTTTCTCTGATCAGTATCGAAAAAGCGATCAAGCACATGCGAAGAGCGCGCACAGGCTCACTCGATGCAACACACAACAAAATTACAGGTATGCTCGAAGAGATGCACACCCTTAAAAAAGAGCTGCGCAAAAAAACCGATTTCCCTGAACGAACTTCTGAGTACAACCTAGTCGAAAAAGTGTTTGGCTACATGCAGATCATCAGTGCCTGCTTTGTAGCTTTTGCCCACGGCGCAAACGACGTCGCCAACGCAATTGCCCCTGTAGCCTCAGTACTACAAACAATCAAACATGGCATCTCGACAGAAGGCTCCACCGTCCCCACCTGGCTTCTTGCATTTGGCGGCCTTGGTATCGTTGTCGGTCTTGCCACTTGGGGTTGGCGGGTGATTGAAACCATTGGGCGCAAAATCACAGAACTAACGCCCACAAGGGGATTTTCTGCAGAGTTTGGCGCTGCCGTTACCATTTTGCTCGCCTCTAAAATCGGCCTCCCCATCTCGACCACCCACTGCCTTGTCGGCTCTGTCCTTGGCGTCGGTCTCGCAAGAGGACTTCGAGCACTGAACTTACGCATGCTAAGAGAAATCGCCCTTTCCTGGATCATCACCCTTCCAGCAAGTGCTTTCATGAGCATCGTCTGCTTTTATCTGCTCAAAAGCATTTTGGGATAAGATTTTCTTGAAAAAAAAGCTCCCCTCCGTATATCTTATTTGAATCTTAAAAGTATGGAGGACGATGTATGAGAATCGAAAACGTGAGCTTTAAGGGCCATGAACCTCAATCTGCCACAGCCGAAAGGGCTCCTGTTAACACCGGACGTTCCTCACTCGCCTCTCAACTTCAAATCACCCCAACAGAAAAAATAACCGAGCATTTCTGGAATACTTGGGATTTTGTAAAGTCTACCTTGCTGTGGGTTTATGACACGGTCCTTTGGGTTTTCCAAGGGTGCCCTGCAGAAGAAAGCCCCCTCGATATCATGGAAGATATCATTGAAAGTCCCAAGGAAATGGCCGCTGAATTCGCAAAAAAACCTGCAGAATTTACTGCAGATTTCATCCTAGCCGTTCTCCTGAATCCAAAGGGCATAAAAGACCTAAGAGACCAAAATAAAGGGGCTTTTGGAGACTTCATCCGCGCCTGCAAAGGCAAAGTCAAGAACTGGAAAAAACACTTAAGTCCCAAAAAAGACTTCTCACTTGAGAAAAAAGTTTTTGAAGCCCTTTGCGGAAATCCCATCATACTCCACGGAGCTTTAAGCAACCTGCGAGACCAGATCCTGGAAGTATTGGGAGAGGAAGACAAAAAGGGTGATAATGATAATGTCAAAGCCTTGCGTCGCATCTGCAAAGGCTACCTCCAAAAAGTGCTCGATCACGGTGAAAGCGAGCCTAAAGCAATCGGTGCTCTCTATAAGGCCCTCAAAGAAAAAAGCGACCCATCAGGGTTTGTTGCTATATTCCAACGGCACGCAGCCCCAAAACCAACCTCTGCAGAAGCTGGTGACCTCGTGAAAGTGTTTAGCGAAAAAGCCCTTGTCTTAAGACAGCTCGCCGATCCGAAAAAATTCTTCGGCAAGCCATACAAAGATGCTAGCCCTGTTCAATACCCTATGTCCCTTGACCAAGCCGTTTTCAGAGCATTAGAACCTAAGCATTTCGAAACTGCACTTGAAATCTTAGACAAAAATTTTGCTCTTGGAACCGCTGTGGTCCAAAAGATAAAAGCCTTAGGCACGAAAGCTCAAGTCAGAATTGCGGATAACCTTCCCAAAGCATTGGAAGTTTTAAAACAGTTGGATAAAGATCTAGCAAACCCTCCTACTGGGAAAAAATAAGTAGCACGAAATGTATATCCTCATAAAATGAGGGTTATGCTTCGACTTATTGCTCTTTTCGCTGTGCTCCTCTTTTGCGGGTGCAGCGGAAAATCAAGCTCTTCTTCTACTTATGAAATTGGGATCGATCCCTCTTGGTATCCTCTGCAACTTGCCGATTACGAAAAAAATGTTCTCGCCTTCTCTATAGAGCTGCTCACCACCATCTCAAAGAAAGAGAATCTCGAGCTTTCCATCCAGAGCATGAATTGGAATAACCTTTTCTGGGGCCTGAAAGAGCATAAATACAATGCGGTCCTCTCATCTATGCGCCCGTACGCCTTTTATAAAAATCGATACAACTTCTCCGATCTTTACCTGCTCACAGGACCCGTTATCGTTGCGCCAAAAAATTCGCCCATCAAAGCCCCTTCTGATCTAAAAGGAAAAGAGGTGGCCGTTGTGCGTGGCTCTTCAGCAGCTCTTATCTTGCAGACAACACCGGGCATCATTTTAAAAGGATACGACTCGATCCCCTTTGCTTTGGAAGCTGTTGCAGAGAAAAATGTCCACGCAGCCGCCCTCGAAGTCCTCATTGTCCAAAGCTACATCCGCGATATCTATCAAGACACTCTAAAAATCATAGGGCCTACGCTCAGCGATGAGGGCTTGCGCCTCGTCGCTCTCTCCCATGAATCTGAAGACCTACTCAAGCGTTTTAACAAAGGTCTCATGACTCTTAAAGAGAGTGGTGAATATGAGAAGCTTCTAAAAAAATGGGGCCTCTCCCCTGACGGCAATCCCATAGCCAACCTCGATCATGAGATCGAGAATTTATTCAAGGGCTGTGGCAACTTATTGATTAAATAGAAAGTTAATGGAGATCGAAAATTAAGTTTTCTGGCGCTTTTGGCCGAAGATCTGGGGAATATCGAATGAATCAGTGTCTCCATAAAGAGCTTAGAAAATGCGACACTTGTCGTGGTCGGTATATTGCTGACGCACACGAGCCAGTTCTTCGGGGTCAACTGGACATGGGGTGAGATCCCAGACGAGGTTTGCGTAATTGTGGATCGATTCATCCGTGGAGAATCGATTCATGTGGGCTATGTTTTGGATAGCAAATTCGGCCCATTTGTGGGGGGCGAGGTAGAGCTCCTCCACTTTTTTTTGTGTTTCATAGTAGGCAGGCAAATCGTTCAAGACAAAATACCGGTCGAGAGGCTCTGCTCCATGAGGCTCTAGAAGAGACCGATAGAGCTCAGTAAAAGCCTGATGTTCTTCTTCGGTCTCAGCTAGAGAATGGTCTTTGAGGGCATCGATAGCACCTCGAATTTTGGGGTGGCTATTATAGATATCCCAAGGGTTGTAGCTTTTCTCTTGCTGCATTTTCAGTATCTCGTCTGCTTTTGCCCCAAAACCAAAGGGCCACCACTGGTCGGTGATCTCTTCGTGCATCTCGATATTGGCTCCATCTTCTGTGCCGATTGTAAGAGCGCCATTCATAGCCATTTTCATATTGCCTGTACCAGAAGCTTCTTGACCCGCGCAGGAAATTTGCTCGGAGAGATCGGCTGCTGGTATGATCTTTTCGGCACGCGAGGCGTTATAATTTTCATAGTAGACAACTCTTAAGCTTTCATCTGAGGCTGTTTTTCTAGAGAGTGCGCAAATAAGCTGAATGATGCATTTTGCAATTCTGTATCCAGGGGCAGCTTTCCCCCCGATCACGATCATCCGCTTAACCTTTCTACTTTCTGGATTATCTTTTAGTTCGTGATAGAGCATGATCGCATGTAGCGCATTCATCAGCTGTCGCTTGTACTCGTGTATCCGTTTGATTTGCACATCAAAAAGAGCATCGTCGGCAAACGGCTTTAAGGGATCGATGATATTTCCGCTGCTATCGCGAATAGGGTTCTGCGTTGTAATGAATTCGCTAAAAGCCCGCTTATTGGCCCGCTTGATTTCCATGAACTCGTCTTGGGTGGCTCGGTCAGAAGCAAACTCTGCGAGTTTTTTAATTTCTTTGAGATTGGTGATCCATCCTTTACCGATCCGCTTGGTGAAGAATTCAGCTAATCTTGGATTGCAACCATTGATCCAACGTCTCTGTGTGACTCCGTTGGTCACGTTCACAAACTTTTCGGGATAGAGCTCATAAAAGTCTTTAAAAAGGTCTTTTTTTATAATCTCTGTGTGAAGCGCTGCCACCCCATTGACTCGGTGGGAGCCGTAGATGGAAAGGTTGGCCATTTTGACTTGCCCTGATTCGATGATCGACATCCGACGGAGGCGCTCTTCCTCACCTGGAAATTTGGTGCGTATATCGCGACAAAAATCTTCGTTGAGCCTTTGGATGATCCGGTATTGTCTTGGAAGGAGCTCAGCCATCCGTACCTCGTTCCACTCTTCTAGGGCTTCACGCAAAACGGTGTGGTTGGTGTAGTTGATGCAAGTCCGCACAACGTCAAAGGCATCTCCCCACTTGAAATGGTAGTCGTGCAGGAGGACATGCATCAACTCGGCAATGGCCAGAGCGGGGTGGGTATCGTTGAGATGGATCCGAACTTTATCTGCAAAAAGCCCCATATCCCCTACATTTTTGTCGAAGTGACCCACAATGTCTCCAATTGAAGCCGCAGCAAGTAGGTATTCTTGTTTGAGGCGTATCCGTTTGCCCATCTCGTTGTTGTCGTTTGGGTAGAGGACATCGGTCAGTGTCGTATTTTCTGCAGCTTGATCGAGTAGGCCAGCATTGTAGCGCTGCAACTGGAAGTTACGGGGAGATTCTTTGGTAGTCCAAAGCCGGAGTGAGAGGACAGAAAAATCATTGGTTTCCCGATACCCCACAATAGGCAAGTCATAGGAGAGAGCGCGTACTTCTTCATAGTTTTGTAGATCGTAGGTTTCAACCCCTTTTTGATTTTTTACTGGGATCCCTACCCCGCCATATTTTACCGAAACGGCGTGGACGTCTCTACGAAACTCCCAAGGGTATTCATTGAGAAGCCAGTTTTCTGGGCGCTCAACTTGAAGCCCTCCCCAAACCTCCTGCTCGAAAATCCCATACTGGTAGCGGAGTCCATAACCAATGGCAGGGTATTGTTGCGTTGCCAAAGAATCCATAAGGCATGAAGCGAGGCGCCCTAGTCCCCCATTGCCGAGCGCTGGGTCATGCTCGATCGATAGAATTTTCCGATAGTCGCGCTCGAGCTTTTTCATCACAATCTGAACGAGCTCACCCGCGCGAATATTGGAAATATTATTCGTCAGCATCCTACCTGGTAGGTATTCCATACAAATGTAGTAAGCCGTACGAGGCTGGTTCTTATTCATCGTATGGATCGAGGCGGTCCAGTTGATCATGATCTCTTCACGGAGCGTAAGAGAAAAGGCGCGAAATACCTCTTCATCGGTCGCCTCATCAAGAGTAACACCCATCGTCGTGATGAGGTAGTGCTTGACTTTATGAACTAAAAGGTCTGCTTGTATATCTGAATTTGGCATTTTTTTCTTTCACAGGTTTCTAAATTCGTATATAGCAAGAAGTATGAAAAGTTACGATCTTATTGTTATTGGCACGGGACCAGCAGGAGAAAAAGCCGCTGTAAAAGCCGCCTATTTTGGTCACCGGGTAGCCATCATCGAAAAGTCTGAGAAGTTTGGCGGCGCCATGGTGGTCACCGGCACGCTCCCCTCCAAAACGCTAAAAGAAACTTCTCTGTTTTTTTCTGGAAAGTACGAGAAGGGACTCTACGGCGTCGATCGCGACCTTAGCCATGAAGCGACGATCGAAGATTTTATGTACCGGAAAAATTTTGTCTCCAAAACAGAGGGTGAGGCAATCGAAACCAACTTGCACCGCCATGAAGTAGAGGTTTTTCAAGGGCTTGCCTCTTTCGAAGACCCACATACCATCAAGATTACAGGGACTAAGGGCGAAGAGAAAATCCGCGGAGAATACATCATCATCGCAACAGGTTCATATCCTTTCCAACCTGAAGGGATCCCCTTTGATGGCAAGCGGATCCACGATTCGGACACCATTTTAGATATCACCCGATACCCTAAGTCGCTCTGCGTTGTCGGCGCTGGAGTGATCGGCTGTGAATACAGCACCATTTTTTCTACCCTGGGCACAAAAGTGCACCTGGTCAATAACCGAGATAAGATACTCCCCTTCCTCGACCAAGAAGTGGCCAGTGCCCTTGTCCAAAGCATGCGCGATGGAGGTGTTTCGATCCTTTTCAATACGAGCATCAAAAACATAGACGTGCCCAAAACCGACGAAGAAATGATCAAAGTGACCCTTGAAAACGACGAGTCTTTTGAAGTAGATATGTTCCTCTTTGCGGCAGGCAGAAGCGGCCAGACCAAAGAGCTTGCTTGCGGTAAAGCCGGCATTGAAACTGGCAAGCGAGAAACCATCGTCGTGGATGACACCTATAAAACAAATGTCGATCACATCTACGCCGTTGGTGATGTGATCGGCTTCCCGGCCTTAGCCAGCACAAGTGCTGACCAAGGACGGGTGGCTGTGGCCCATATATTCAAGACCATGGATCTCGACCACCTCCCCACCTACTTCCCCTACGGAATCTACACGGTACCCGAAGTGTCTATGGTGGGTATGAGCGAAGATGAAGCGAAAGAGAAAGGTGTCAACTACTGCACAGGCATCGCCCGCTACCCAGATATGGCACGAGGGAAAATCATGGGAGCGAAAGCCGGTTTTATGAAACTGGTCTTTGACCATGATTCGCTAGAAATTCTCGGTGTTCACGTCATTGGCCACATTGCCACAGAGATCATCCACTTTGGCCTCTTCCTCGTCGAAGAGAAAAAGACACTGCACGATGTGATCGCCACCGTCTTCAACTTTCCCACCCTGCACGACCTCTATAAGTATGCTGCCTACGACGGCCTAAGCACCATCGCAGGACATAGAGTCAAGCCTTGATTGCACGTCTTTTTTTAAATACACAGAGCGCGTAAATCAAGAAGAAAATCCCCGCAATATTTGTGAAAGCATTTTTGATTGGGTGGAGAATGACTCTCCGAACAAAGCCGGGATTGGACTCCATCTTTCTCCTAGCAAGTGGTGTCGCCTCCACGCGAAAAAATAAGCACACATCTTCCCAAATCTGTTTGCAGATACTCTTCACCAGCAGCATCGGCATGAGGGCCGATTTCGCTAAAAGGTTGAGTACTTGCGCTGTTGCCTTAAAAACCGGGGAGACAACTGTTTGTTTAAGGAGTTTTATTGAGGTGGAGATAATCCGAACTACTGGCTTGAATACATATTGTGACATACACCTAAGCGGAATTTCTACGAAATACTTGTGTGCAAAGGCCATCACTGCATGGGCTGCTGAGGCAACAGGCAAAATCAACTCCTCATAGGTCCAGCGAATCGCTTCTACAACTGGGGTTACTATGCAAGTGCTCACAACTTTTACCACCTTTGCTACAACAGGCAAAATGCATTCTTTCATGACAAATCGCAAAAGGTTCACAGCCGGAATTATTAAGTTTTTTAAGGCAATGGCTCCCATTTTTTTCACCAGCTTTGTAACAGGAGAAATTACAAATCGATCGAGCACTCTGATTATCTCTACAGAGCGATTACAGGCCCAAATAACCAACCTTTCGGTTACCTCCACAATAGGAACAAGGATCTTTTTACACGCAAGGATCGCCACTTTTTCAATCTTAGGAGCTAGATAAGTCAAAGGCTTCCAGAGAAACGTTTTCATAACTGGCAAAAGGAGGTGAACAAATACAGCTTTTGCTAACTTGCCGACTCGAGATAACACACATTCCGCTCCTTTAAGGACCGGGGCAACGACGAATCTGTCTACTACCCTGGCTACTTTGGGGATTGCTTTGCAAATAGCCCACTTGGGGAATTCATAGGTGGCAATGTAGGCTGGCACAAGCACTGTATAGGCGGTGTATTTTCCCGTTAGGAAGAGTCCCCTACCACCAGCCTCCATACCACCACCAATTTTACGAAGAGCCACTGCAGTTGTTGAGCAATCACCACCAACTGCGTTCTTGATTTCTACTCCAGCTTTTTCTAATACATGCCCTACCCCTGCACAAGCAAAACCAATTCCTACTATTCCAACAGCAATTTTTGCAGCTTCATACGGATCAATACTCATAGATACCTCTTTTTGATGAACGGCGTTCATTTTCACTAACTAGCAAAATTTTTACAAGAAAATATTGCCTCTTCCTTCTATACTCGTGACAATATGACTTGGAAGAACCGACTCATCAAAGCCATTTTGTGGGTTTTTAATCCGGAAGCCACAAGGCCCAAGCACGCTAAAGACCCAAACCGTTTCCTTATTGTTTCTACAACCGGACTTGGAGATACTTTGTGGAGCACACCGGCTATTCGCGCTTTGCGCCAATCGTATCCCGATGCAGAGCTCAGCATGCTTACTTCAGCAGTAGGCGCAGCGGCGTTAGAGCATAACAAGCATATTGATGAGCTTTTTGTACTGAGCAGCACCCCGTTTTTTTCATTGATCCGTTTTTTTTCTACTCTGCGCAGACGCAAGTTTGATGCCATTTTAGTGTTTCACACTTCGCAGCGGATGATCCTCCCCTTCTGCGCTCTACTAGAGGCCCCTCAAATCATTGCAACAGCTGGGATCAATAAAGATCTAGATTTCCTCCTCACAAAAGCTCTGCCCCAAAAGTATCAGCATGAAATCGACAGAAGGCTCGCTATTGTGAAAGAGGTCGGCGCCCATGTGAGCGACTACTCTCTCGAGATGCCTTTTCGCAAAGAAGAAGAAGAGTATGTCGAGCAATTTTTAGATGGCCACGGCATCCCAGCCCATATTCCCTTAGTTGGGATCCATCCCGGGGCAAAAGATGCATTCAAACAGTGGCCAAAAGAGCACTTCATTGAGGTGGGCAAAAGGCTAACCCAACACCTAGGCTGCCAGATCTTGGTCACAGGAGACAGATCTGAGGCCCTACTCGCTTTTGAAATTGCCTCAAAGATACCAGGGGCCATCCCAATTGCCGGGGAATTAGGACTGTCTGCCTTTGCTGCGCTTCTGCACAAAATGATGGTGTTTATCACCAATGACACAGGACCAATGCATATGGCCTTTGCAGTTGAGGTCCCAACTGTTGCCATTTTTGGCCCTACAGACCCCAACCTCTGCGGCCCTTTTCATGCCAAAGGGGCGAAAATTTTAAGCGCAAAAAAAACTTGCAGACCTTGTTTGAAAAAACAGTGCGTCGAGCCCTTTTGCCTCTATGCCATTGGACCAAACAATGTTTACGATGCGGCCCTAGCCAGCTTACCTCTCACGGAGACTCTATGAAAACACTTGTACTGCAATTGTATGCAATTGGAGCGATTAAGTTTGGAAGCTTTGAAATAAAGAAGGACTTTCTCTCCCCTTTTCAAGTCGATTTGAGAGGAGTGATTTCCCATCCCAAAGTGGCAAAAGAGCTGTGCAATGCCTTTTGGGAAAAAGCGATGCATCTATCGTTTGATTTGATAGCAGGAGTCCCCCTCACTGCAAACTGCGTAGCCACCTACTTAGCCTGGGAGCAAGAAATCCCATTGGTAGGCGTGCACCAAAATCGCGTTGAAGGCGTATATAAAACGGGTCAGAAATGCCTACTTCTTCAGGATAAGGGAATCTCTGGAGCCCGCACCCTTGATACAGTAGATCTGCTTGAGGAAGAAGGCATTGAGGTACGCGATATACTAACCTTTTTAGATCTTGGTCTTGGCGCTAAGAAAAAGATCAAATCTCGAGGCTATGTATCCCACTCGATCCTCACCATGCCTGAGGTACTTCAGGTTTTATTTGATGCCAACAAACTCGCTGGCGACAACTTTAAACTCGCAAGTGATTTTCTAGAAAATGTCTAAGGTTGGAGTCATAGTCCTCAATTGGAATGGCAGGGAAGACACAAGTCAGTGTCTTTTGTCTTTGCAGGAGCTCACCTCCCCAGTTGAAGTATACCTTGTCGACAATGGATCAACCGATGGTTCTTTGGAGCTGTTCAAGAAAGATTTTCCTCATTTTCGGCTAATTGAAAACGGATTTAATCTCGGGTATGCCGGCGGCAACAATGTGGGGATTGAACTGGCTTTGAAAGAGGGTTGTGAATTCATCTTCATTCTCAATAATGACACAGTAGTAGATGTTGGGATAATTGAGGCTTTTTTAGAGAGCTTTAAACGAGAATCCGTTGGCATTTTGGGAGCCCGGATCTACCGCATGGATGACCCCAAGAGACTCGATCATATCGGCGGGCTTTGGAACGGTCGAAAAATGGATTTTGACTATGTGGGCTATAAGGCCAAAGACGAAGACATCCCCGGCGAGCTTGACTATGTGTGCGGCGCTGCTATCATGGTTCGACGAGAGGTTTTTGAAAAAGTAGGTCTTTTCGACCCTAGATTCTTCCTTTTTTGGGAGGAAGCTGATTTTTGCATGCGGGCTAGGAAGGCGGGTTTTTTAGTTGAGCACTGCAGATCTGCCAAAGTTTGGCACAAGATCTCGGCTTCCTTTACAGGAGGCAAACCCCATGCCGCCTATTTTTTATGGCGTAATCGCCTTCTTTGGATTGAGCGCAATTTTTCTGGCCGGAAGAAATTTATTTATTTTGCCCGCTTACTGGGCGGAAAATACCCCGTCTTCTTTTTTTCTAAACAACTCAGGCGCCTGCAGGCTCTTTTCCAAAAAGATCCAACCCGCAATCGAGAACGAATTATTCGCCTTAATGCAGCAATAGTTGGCATGCAAGATTATCTTACAAAGCGCTTTTATTCTGGCCGTTCAAAAAAATTCATGAATTGCGATTAATTCTGCTCTCTTGCATTCTTGAGATGTGGGCGCCGCTGATGGGCCATGTAAGGATCAAGAGATGAAATCTATTTGGAAGTGTTTCCTTTTTCTTTCGCTAGTTTTTCTAGTCGGCTGTGAAAAGCAAATGACGATTGTAAATGATGTCCCAGAACGGGAAGCGAATGAAATCATCGTATTTCTTTCCAGCAAGGGGATCGAAGCAGTCAAGGTACAATCTACCACTTCAGGAGCACCAGGAGCCGAAGCAGAAGGGGTGAAGTGGAACATCGCCGTTGAGGAAAAACAAGAAGTAGAAGCGATGGCAATCCTGACTCGCAATGGCCTACCTCGGAAAAAAGCAGTGAATCTCCTCGAAATTTTTGCAAAATCAGGACTCATCTCCTCAGACAAAGAGGAAAACATCCGCTACCAGGCAGGACTTGCGGCACAAATTGCGGGTACGATCCGAAAAATTGATGGCGTTGTGGATGCCAACGTTGAACTCTCAATTCCCCAAGAAACAGGTATCACTGTTCCTGGAGGAGAAGCTCAGGAAAAAAAGAGGATCACCGCGGCTGTGTTTGTCAAGCACAACGGAATTTTAGATGATCCAAATAGCCACCTCGTCACAAAAATTAAACGTCTGTTAGCTGGCAGCGTTGCAGGCCTTGACATCAACGATGTAACTGTGATTTCAGACCGCTCCCGCTTTGCAGATATTTCACTGGACGAATCGTCAGAAGAAATCACCCCCAGAGCTAAAGAGTATGTGAGCATTTGGTCGATTGTCATGAGTAAAGGCTCTGCATCCCGATTTCGCGCTCTCTTCTTTGTTCTAGTCTTTGTAATGATTGCCTTTGCAATGATCTGTGGATGGATGTTCTGGAAGTTTTACCCTCAACTTCGCAAACATGGACTAAAAAAACTCTTTAGCCCCGTCCCTTTCAAAAAAACAGAAGAAAAGGAAGAACAGCCACCCTCTGAGGCTCCATGAAACCCACAGCTCTAATGGTTTGTAAAGGCTTAATCCCCCCTGAGCTAATTTCCCTTCTATCGCCAGATGATCAAGCCCTCATTGCACAGCTCCCCCCTCCGGCACCCTTTGAGCCAGAGCACTTAAAATGGGACCTCCTCAACCATCTCCATTACTCATGGCTTGCCCCTTACTTGCGCACCCTTTCAGAAGGAGAGATCCGCAACTTTTTGGCCGTTTTAAAAACAGATCAGACTGCTGGACTTAGCAAAGTCCTTGGGCTTGGCAACCACATCCCCTCCCTTAGCAAACTAGCCAAAGGCGGCCTGCGCAAACTCCTTCTCGAAAATGTATTGCAGGGCAAAGAACTCGTCCCCTTCGCTTTTCTACCAGCAAGTCCTTTAAACAGCCTCTTGACTCACACTCCAACTTCTTTTTCTAAACTCATCCATTTTTTGGGTCTTCACGATCTGTCCTATGAAATGCGCCAAATCATTGACACGAAAGAACTAAAAAAGATTTTTGCGGCCCTTTCTAAAAAAGAAGGAGAGTACTTAAATACCCTCGTTTTGCATCGAGAACCCCTCGTTTTTGAGCGTTTATTTCTAAAAAACTGGGATGGAAGCAAAGAAAACTTACACAAACTTCTCGAAGAAAGGGGAGCAAGCCGTCTCGGGCATGCACTTTATAGCGCATCAGAGAGTTTAACCTGGTACATCACACACTCATTAGATATGCACACGGGCAATTTAATCCTCAAAAACATCAAAAAATCTACCCACGCAAGAGCAGAAGAATTGCTCTTTTCCCAAATCCAAAAAATCGAGTCCCTCTTAGCAGCCGGAGGCCTGACATGAAATGGTTTTCTCTTCTCTATTCAGGAGACCTGCACCCCTCTTCAGATGAAAAGATCATTAAAGCAGAGAATTTCAGCAAGCTTCTCAGCAGTGTTGACGTGCTAGAAAAAGCACAAGAAGACGCGCAAAAGAAACTTGAAAAAACCAAAGAAGAATGTGAAAAACTTTGCGAAGAGGCCAAAAACAAAGGCTTTGATGAAGGGATCGAAAAATTTAATGAACAGATTTTCTTCCTTGATGAGCAACTCAAATCCATCAGACTGAAGTTGCAACAGATGGTCCTTCCCATCGCTCTAAAAGCTGCGAAACGGATCGTGGGCAAAGAACTAGAAATGCATCCAGAAGCGATTGTCGATATTGTCATGCAGGCCATAGCTCCTATTTCCGAGAGCCAACAAGTGACCATCTTCGTAAATAAAGAAGACAAACAACACCTCGACAAAGAAAAGGAAAAACTCAAAGAGATCCTAAGTCAGGCCCAGAACCTTACTATCCAGGAGAGAAGTGATGTGGAGCCTGGGGGTTGCATCATCAAGACCGAAGGAGGTATGATTAATGCCACCATCGAAAATCAATGGAAAGCGCTTGAAAGAGCGTTTGAAAAACACAAACCCAGCTCATAATGAAAAAACGAATTCTTTTTTTCCTCTTCTTCTTTCTCTTTATTGGAACCATCTCTGCTGTTGCCCAAGAGCCTGGTGCTGACATTGCTCAGATGCTAGAGGGCGCTGCCCAACAGCCAGCCGGTAATGAACAAGACTCCCCCAAACTCCTAACACAAATGGCCGTCTTAGCGGGCCTTTCGATCCTCCCCTTTGCCGTGATGCTCCTCACCTCTTATGTCAAAGTGGTCATCGTCCTCTCGCTTCTTCGCAACGCCCTTGGTGTGCAACAGTCCCCTCCTAACCAGGTCCTCAATGGAATTGCACTACTCGTAACCCTTTACGTAATGTTTCCGACAGGCCTTGCGATGTACAATGCTGCTGGCGATTACATCGAAAAAAACCAGCCAAAAGTACTTTTTTCGGGGCCAACAGCTACCTACATCGTCAATGTGGCAGATAAAGCAAAAGAGCCTCTACGAGTCTTTTTGCAGAAGAACACCATTGCCAAGAACATCAACAGTTTCTATGCACTGGCCTATAAAACATTTCCAGCCGAGTATCGCTCTAAGCTTAAAGCCAATGATTTTATTATTCTCATCCCCGCCTTCATCACCTCACAACTTAAGACTGCCTTTGAAATTGGTGTGCTAGTCTATTTGCCTTTCTTTGTGATCGATCTTGTGACATCAAATATCTTGCTTGCGATGGGGATGATGATGCTCTCTCCCCTAACGATTGCATTGCCGCTCAAACTCCTCCTCCTCGTCATGGTCGACGGGTGGACTGTGATCATCCAAGGACTGACAATGTCCTTCAGAACATGAGGATTTAATTGTGGGATTTTCTGGTGAAATTTTTCAGATTACTTACCAAGCACTACTACTCATCTTGATCTTATCTGGCCCTCCGATTTTGATCAGTACGATGCTCGGTCTTTTTGTTGCCGTCTTCCAAGCCGCTACACAAATCCAAGAGCAGACCCTCTCCTTTATGGTGAAACTATTTGCCGTGATTCTTACGCTCCTCTTCCTCGGAGGCTGGCTCGGCTCGCAAATTGTCCAGTTTGCTAATAACATCTTTCTAAACTTCCCTAAATGGTCCCTCTCGTGAGTCCGACCACCGACTACGTCACCTTCCTCTTAAACCAACCCAACATGACGCCAACGGCGCTCTTTTCCCTTTTTTTTCTCGCCCTTTTTCGCATTGCCCCCATTGTTGCCATCGCCCCCTTCCTCGGTTCTAAACTCCCCGGCGGGGTAAAAATTGGCCTAGCCATTGCCATCACCACCGTCTTTTTGCCCCAAGTCATGGCCACCAGTCCAAACACCCACTTTGCATTCAACATGGCCTACGTAGGCTACAGCCTTAAAGAAGTGCTCATGGGCTCGATCATCGCCTTCTTCTCCTCAATCCCCTTCTTCATCGCCCAAGGAGCCGGCTCGCTCATCGACTTTATGCGCGGCGCCTCTTCGCTCCAAGTGCAAGACCCAATGATGCAAAGCCAAACATCCCCCATCGGCATACTTTTCAACTACATCCTCATCGTCATCTTTTTCAATATCGGCGGACTCTACTTTTTTCTCGAAGCCGTAAGCGAATCCTTCCGCATCATACCGATCGATAAAATGATCCCCTCTACCTTTTTCAACCTCAACCTCCCCTTCTGGAAAACGACCGTCGGCCTAATGACCCGCATCTTCGCCATCTCCATCCAGCTCGCATCGCCGGCCATTGTCGCAATCCTCATGGCCGAGATGTTTCTTGGCATCGCTAACCGCCTCGCCCCCCAAGTCCAAATCGTCTTCCTCGGCATGTCACTCAAATCCCTCCTTGGCCTCGGCCTCCTCTGGTCCGCCTGGTTTTTCATCCTCAAACAGATGGGTAAGCAATCGCTCATCTTCATCAAAGAGATCGACGACATCCTCAAATCTTTTGGAATGTGAAAACGTCCTGCACTGGAATCATACAAAGATTTTTGTTTGACTTTTTCCAGAAAGAACTTCAAACTTTCTTTAAAACTATGAGCAAGATTTGGCTACTACAAGTGATCTGTATTACGTGCGGTTTTCTTCTAGTCCTATGCAGCGGCTAAGTTCTCTAAGGGAAAAGGAGTCAAAATGACAAACTATTTTCTATCTACGAAACAAAAAAAAGTAAGAAAAAAATGGATGATCATGATTTTTTGCTTCCCTTTTTTGTATCGAGTTCTCGAGTTATTGGGATCCGTTTTCGTTCTATCCAATAACGTTGCATTGTCTCCAACAATCCTTTTCAAGTCCGGCTGGGATATCTCTGCAGCATTGATTACTTTTTGGATTTTTTATCATTGTTCCTACAAAAAATTTGGCTTAAAACTGATCACTTTTTGGCTTATTGTTATTCCACTTAAACAATTGCCCGAAATTTCAGAAATTGCGATTTCTGTATTCAATAATGATTGGATCCTAAATACGCTGCTCATAGCAAATATTTCTCTTCTTGTTATCTTTTATACCATCTTATTAAAAATCAGAAAAGATAACCTTTTAATACAGTCACAAGCTTTCACAACTTCTGAGAAATACTCAGAATCCTTATCCACAATTCGTGCAGCTAAAAATTTGGTTGACCTCCAACACAAATTCCAAGAAGTTATGAAGAATATTCCCCGAAAATTCTCGTTTGTTATCCTTCCTCATTATGAAGAAATGCAAAAATCACTATCGGAAGAGGGGTCAAATTAATAAAACGCTTGCTTTAGCGGGCAAGAGAGTCTGGAGCGAGCACGGTTAGATCAACCTCTCATCTTTCTTGGTCCCCATAAAATTTATTTTATCCTCTTCTATTGCAAAAAAAAGATAGAAAGGCAACGTTGAAAAAATATGTTGTCGAAGAAGTCTGTATTTCTGCTCCTGGGTGCATCCTCTCTTTTTGCAGAAGAGGAGTGTTGCTTTAGCTACAATCCTCCTGCACGGGCCTTTGCTCCTGAATGCTGTGGGTTTTATCTCAATGTCGATCCGGTTATCTGGCAAGCAAGGGTTGGGGGTACTGGCATTGCCGTTCAAGAGAATGGACACAGCCGGGTGCAAAATCTCAACTACGATTGGGACTGGGGTTTTCGCGTTGGCATTGGAGTAAACACGAGTCACGATGCTTGGGATGTTCTCTTGCAATGGACACACTGGAGCACCGATGCAAAACGGGATTTTTCGGGCAGTACCAACTTTCCCCGTTTTGGACATATTGAGGAATCGGCAAATGTAGTAAGCAGCAACTGGAAACTACAGTATGATCTAATTGATTTGGAAGCTGCCAGAGAATTTTGGATCAGCTCTTGTGTTTCTATGCGCCCCTTTGGGGGCTTGCGCGCTGCTTGGATCGATCAAAAGGAATTCGATATCGATCTGGAAGGACTGTCTAGCTATTCTAGTTATTGCATCGGGCAAAGTGATCGGTACTGGGGCATTGGAATCCGCTCGGGGCTAGATATGCAATGGGGTTTTGGCCATGGCTTTAGCTTCTTTAACGACTTTGCTGGTAATCTTCTCTACAGTTTCCATAGCGTCAAACACAAAGAAAAAGGCGACGGGGATCTCCTTTTTGATGTGAAGAACTTCTTCCACATTGGCAGCGCGATTTTCGATATGCAGCTGGGCCTGCGCTACGATTGGATCTCATGCGATTGTTGTTATCATGTAGGATTAGATCTTGGCTGGGAGCTGCATTGGCTCCCCGGTCAAAATCAATTTCTACTCTTTGTAGACGAAGAGGTCCCCACCAAGTATGTCTCCAACCAGGGCGACCTCGGTATCCAGGGGTACTTTCTCAAAGTCCGCTTCGATTTTTAGCGATTGAAAATAAGCGACTTGCGGTTTTGCCACTTGCTAATAAGTAACAGATTTGTTACTAATGTAGACATGAACAAACCGAAAAACCCTTTTAGATTTGGTGATCCTGTAGCAGGAGATTACTTCCTCCCTCGACCAGAGCTAGAAAATGCTGTATCTCAATTTTTGGAAAATCGGATCCATGTAGTTCTCAATGGGCCAAGACGTTTAGGCAAAACTTCTTTTGTCCTGAACTTGCTTGAAAAATTCGAAGAAGAGAAATATACCTGTTTCTTTGTCGATATTTTTAACATCACTTCTCATAGAGATTTCCTTCAGCAAGTTCTGCGCAGTTTAAGACAAAAAAAGAGATGGAAAAGTCAGCTCCTGGAAATTCTCCGCTCTATCCCTCAACTCAGACCAAAGTTTTCAGCTGATGTAGATGCTCACACTGGCCAACAATCTCTTGGATTCTCGTTGGATACCACTTCAGAAAAAGACGTGAAAGAGCTCATTCAAGATGTGCTTTCTAGCTTAGCAAAGCTGAGTGGCAAGGTCATCTTTGTCATTGACGAATTTCAAAAAATTGCCGAGATCGATGATCAGGGCTGGCTAGAAGCCACTCTTCGAACCCATATGCAACAACTGAAAAACACCTCTTTTCTTTTTACCGGATCAAGGAAAAGCATCATTTATGACATGCTCAATAACGCCTCCCGTCCCCTATATCGTTCATGCCAGCTAATAGAATTCCCCACCTTCGGCCTAGAGTTTGATGATTGGGTCCTGCACCGCTTTGAGAGTGTTGGTATTTCTTGTGAGAAGGTAGCGATTACCCATCTAAGGGATCTTGTACAAAACATTCCTAACTATGTGCAAATGGTTTGCTTCCATCTCGTTGCACGAAATGTTGAGGAGATTACAAAAGAAGAGGTGGAAAAAACACTGAAGAAAGTAGCGAGGCAAAATTCTTACACCTATCAAACTCTATTGAACACTCTTTCTAAAACCCAACAACGGACCCTCCGCCTTGCGGCAACAGAGAAGAAACAACTCTTTGCAAAAGAGTTTCTTGCAAGATATGAAATTGCCAGTACTCCTGCTCTTGCTTCTTCTCTTAAATCTTTGAAGGAGAAGAAGATTTTAGATGAAGAGGGAGCGAGCAAGGGCTCTGTGATCTTTGATGATCCCCTCTTCGCCTATTGGCTATCCTTGCAGGCTTTTGCGAGCCTTGTTTAGAGCTTCGATGAGGCGGTCGATCTCATCAAGTGTGTTAAAGGGGGCAAAGGAGACTCGGTTTGTGCCGGTAAGGCCGAAGCGAGCCAGAAGGGGCTGGGCGCAGTGGTGCCCGGTTCGGATGGCTATCCCTTCTAGGTCGAGTAAGGTGCCTAGGTCTAGGTGATGGATTCCTTCGATTACGAAGCTGATGATTCCTGATTTTTCTTTTGCTGTCCCAATGATTTTTAGGTTTGGGATTTCTTGTAGTTTTTCTGTTGCGTAAGTTAGGAGCTGGTGTTCGTGGGACTGGATGTGCTCGAAGCCGAGGGACTCGATGTAATCGAGGGCGGCAGAGAGGCCGATGACTTGGGCAATGGGAGGCGTGCCGGCTTCAAATTTTAGGGGTGGTTTTGCAAAGGTTGTTTTCGCAAGGGTAACGGTTTCGATCATGTCCCCTCCCCCTTGGACGGGTGGGAGCGAATCGAGGAGGTCGTACTTTCCGTAGAAGATGCCGATGCCGGTTGGGCCAAAGGCTTTGTGGCCAGAGAGGGCGAGGTAATCGACGTCGAGCTCTTGAACGTTGAGTGGAATGTGTGCGGTCGATTGGGCGGCATCGATGAGGACTTTTGCGCCATGGGCGTGGGCCATTTCTGTGATTTGGGCGATGGGGTTGATGGTTCCGGTGCTATTGGCGATGTGGGCTACGGAGACGAGTTTCGTGCGTGGGGAGAGAAGTTTGGAAAAGGCTTCTAGGTCGAGTTCGGCTCTTTCGTTGATGGGGATGAAGCGGAGGACGACTTTTTTCTTTTTGGCGAGAAGTTGCCAGGGGACGATGTTGGAGTGGTGTTCCATCACGGAGAGGATGATCTCATCGCCTTCTTGGAGGATGTCTTGGTGGGCTAGTGCGAGGAGGTTGATGCTATCTGTGGTCCCTTTGGTGAAGATGATTTCGTTAGGATCTTTGGCGCCAATGAAGCGAGCGACTTGCCCGCGGGTGTTGTTGTATTTTGTAGTGGCGCTAGCTGCTAACGTGTAGATTGCACGGTGGACGGTGCCACATTCGGTTGAGTAGAAGCCTGTGAGGGCATCGATGACGGTTTGGGGTTTTTGCGAGGTGGCGGCAGAATCGAGATAGATGAGCTGTTTGTCTTTGAAGATGGGAAAGTCTTCGCGTACTGATTGAATTTTCACTTTGAAAATTTCTCCACTAAGCTTTGCATCCGCTCGCGAGCGGGAAGGAAGGCGACGTGGTTGATGACGTCTGTGCAAAAGCCAGAAAGGAGGAGGAGATTGGCGGTTTTTGGGTCGATCCCGCGGGTTTTGAGGTAGTGTAGGTGCTCATGATTCAACTGGCCGGTTGTGGCGCCGTGCGAGGCTTTGACGTCATCGGCAAAAATTTCGAGGTTAGGCTTACTGTTGGCTACGGCTCGGTCTGAGAGGAGGAGGTTGTTGTTGAGCTGATACGCCTCGGTTTTCTGCGCCTGACTCTTGACATAGATCTTCCCTTCGAAAGAGGATCTGGCTGCATCTGCAAGAACATTTTTAAAAAGCTGGTGGGAGGTGCAATGAGGAGCAACGTGATCTATATGGACGTTGACATGGGATTGTCGGTGCTCATTTAAGAGGCTTAAGTTTTTGAGGTCGCAGCAAGCGTTTTCTCCAAGGAGGCTAACTCGAAAATCTTGCCGCACAGATTTTGTTCCCGTTGTGACAGTTAAGCTATTGAACCTACTATCTCGCTTTAGTGTGGCTCTTGTAGCTTCCAAACACCAACCATTATGGCAGGGGGTAAGTGTGCCAAATTGGGTGAACTCTGCCCCTTCTTCGAGGGCTATGTCTGTGACGCCATTGGAGAAGTACTCAAAGTCTTTGAGGCAGAATTGATCACAAGCCCAGTTTACTTTTGCTTGTTTGCCAACAAAGAAATGGATCCGAGGATGGACAAGGGCGGCCCGGTCACTGGAAATCACCTGCAAACATTGGATGGGGGTATCGACAATGACTTTTGGTGGGACGTAGATGAAGAGGCCCATCTGTATGAGGGAGGTATTTAGTGTAGCGAAAGGGTCTTTCTCTTCCTTCATCGCGCCAGACAAGCGCAGTTGGAGGAAGTTGCCATATTTAGTGAGTGCATCACGCAGGCGCAAAACAACCACCTCTTTGGGCAATGCGGAAGTGTCAGAGAGTTCCGGACTATACTGCCCATTCACAAGAACGACATGACTCCGGCGGCATTCGGGATAGATAACCGACTCAATCTGTTCTTTGGGAAGGTTGGGGGGGCCTGTTAACTCATACGCTTCTTGATAGAATTGGGAAAACGGAAAGTATTGATAGCCTGGATTTTTTTTTGAAGGCAATCCCTTCGATAAAAAATGGTCCCAAGCTTTTTCCCGGATGGCCTTTTGCAAGGGGGAGATCCCTTCGAGGTTCGATAGGAAATGCCTTTCTAGTAACTGGCTAAAGTCTTCTTTCACGCTTCAACCTCGAGCCAATCGTACCCTTTTTCTTCGAGCTCTTTTGCCAGCAGGTAGTCGCCTGTCTTAACGATTTGTCCATCCATCATCACATGGACGACGTTTGGCCGGATATAGTCGAGTAGGCGTTGGTAGTGGGTAATGAGCAGAAGACCTTTATCTTCAGAAAAGAGGCGCTTGACCCCGCATGCGACGATACGCATCGCATCGATATCAAGTCCAGAGTCGGTCTCATCGAGTATGGCTACCAACGGATCTAAAACAGCCATTTGTAAAATTTCATTTCTTTTTTTCTCTCCGCCAGAAAATCCTTCATTGAGGTTGCGATCCAGATATTCTTCTTTCATTTCGAGAAGTTCTATTTTTTCCAAGAGTAGATCGCGAAACACTTCTTCTGAGACGGGCGTTTGTTGCTTTGCTTTTCTCTTGGCGTTGTAGGCTGCGAGCAAAAATTGTGCGTTGCTGATTCCAGGGATTTCAACTGGGTATTGGAAGCCAATGAAGAGGCCGAGATAAGCTCTTTCTTCTGGATCAAGCTCTTGAATGTTCGTACCATTTAAGAGGATTTCTCCTGAGAGTATTTCATAGGAAGGATCACCGGCGAGTACTTTGGAGAGGGTCGATTTTCCCGCGCCATTAGGGCCCATGATGGCATGGATCTGCCCGGGCTCGATGGTTAAATCTATCCCTTTGAGGATCCTATTACCTTCTACCGAAACATGGAGGTTTTTTATTTTTAACATACTGATTATCCGACGGAGTTTTCGAGTTTAAGGGTTAAAAGTTTTTGTGCCTCTGTGGCAAATTCAAGAGGCAATTCACGAAAAACCTCTTTGCAAAAGCCATTGACGATGAGGTTGATCGCATCTTCCCGATCGATCCCACGAGATTGCAAGTAGAGAAGCTGCTCTTCATTCATTTTTGAAGTGGAGGCTTCGTGCTCTACTTCTGCTGATCCGTTGGCAGTTTCTATATATGGGAATGTGTTAGCCGAGCATTTGTTGCCAACGAGCATCGAATCACATTGGGTGTAGTTGCGGGCATTTTCGGCTCGTGGCGCTACTTTCACAAGGCCGCGGTAAGTATTGTGGGACTTATCTGCAGAGATCCCTTTGGAAATAATGGTTGATTTTGTGTTTTTACCCAGGTGGACCATTTTGGTTCCTGTGTCGGCTTGCATCTTTCCATTTGTGAGTGCGACAGAGTAAAACTCACCAACCGATTCATCGCCTTGCAAAATGCAGCTGGGGTATTTCCAAGTAATAGCAGCTCCCGCCTCTACCTGTGTCCAAGAAATTTTAGACTGGAAACCGGCGCAGCGTCCCCGTTTTGTTACAAAGTTGAAGATTCCCCCAACCCCTGTTTTGGGATCACCCGCATACCAGTTTTGGACGGTTGAGTATTTGATCTCGGATTGGGCGTGGGCCACTAGCTCGACAACGGCAGCATGGAGTTGGTTGTTGTCATACGCCGGCGCTGTACACCCTTCTAAGTAGCTAACGTAAGAGCCTTCTTCGGCAATGATGAGAGTCCTTTCAAATTGGCCTGTATTCCGGTCGTTGATCCGGAAATAGGTCGAGAGTTCAATCGGGCAACGCACCCCTTTTGGGACATACACGAAGGAACCATCGGAGAAAACGGCAGAATTGAGCGCGGCGAAATAGTTATCTCCTACAGGGACGACTGTGCCCATATATTTTTCTATGAGCTCTGGGAATTTTTGGACTGCTTCGGAGATGGAGCAGAGAGTGACGCCTGCTTCTTCAAGTGTTTTTTTGAAGGTGGTCCCGATTGAGACTGAATCAAAGACTACATCGACGGCTACGCCGCTCAGTCTTTTTTGCTCCTCTAGAGGGATCCCCAGCTTTTCAAAAGTTCGCAGTATCTCTGGATCTACCTCATCGAGACTTTCTAAGGATTGCTTTTTCTTAGGGGCCGAGTAGTAACAAATATCTTGGTAGTCGATTGGTTTGAAGCCGACGTTCGCCCAATTGGGCTCTTCCATCTGCTTCCATTTTTCGAACGCGCGCAAGCGGAATTTCAGGAGAAACTCGGGCTCGTTCTTTCTTCTCGAAATTTCCCGAATCGTCTCTTCGCTTAAGCCTTTGGGGAGGCTATCTGTTTCAATATCAGTGGAAAATCCGTATTTATATTCGGCTTTTTCTTCTAAAATTTGCTCAGTGCTCATACTTGGCTTAAATCATAACACATTCTTTCTGCTATGGCGAGCTCTTCTTTTGTGTCGATTCCAAAAATTTCTTGGCTCGTTTCATGAACCTGTATTTGCATCCCATGGTAGAGAAAGCGGAGCTGCTCAAGACTTTCCTGCTTTTCCAATGCACAAGGCTCTAGTTTTCCAATCGTATATAGGGCCTTGTCGGTATAGGCATAGAGACCTATATGCTTATATACATTTTTTTGATCCGAGGGGATACAGCTACGTGAAAAGTAGAGAGCTCTCCCTTTTTCATCTGTGACCACTTTGACCACATGAGGCGAGAGGATCTCTTCGTCACTTATGATTTTTTTCTTTAAGGTCCAAACTTCTCCTTCTTCAGGAGCTCGCAGAAGAGTGGAAATACTCTGCTCTGTAATGAAGGGCTCGTCTGCCTGCCAATTGACCCAGATGTCTGCATTGAGTTGCTGTCTAACCTCTACAAGGCGGTCGGTACCACTTGCACATTCTGTAGAGGTAAGTATTGCCTTTGCGCCAAAACTATCCACACAATCTAAAAGCTCTTTGCTATCTACTGCCACAACAACTTGATCAAAAAGGGATACACTCTTTGCTCCTTCATAGGCCCATTGGATCAAAGGCTTGCCCGCAAGCGGAGCGAGTAATTTTCTTGGGAACCGTGTAGCATCAAGACGTGCTGGGATGACACAAACAACCTTAGGCATACCACTCCACTGTTTTTTCTATCCCCTCTTCAAAGGAGCGCTTTGGAGTCCATCCCACCTCATGGGTAAGCTTGTCAGCGCAAAGAGCGTAGCGAAAATCATGGCCCGGTCGATCAGCGACATATGTGATGAGGTCTTCATAAGTTTTTATGGACTCTTGGTTTCTTTTTGCCACTTTCTCAATTAACAAACGAAGAAGGTCAATGTTGCTGCGCTGCGAGCGGGCGCCCACGTTGTAGCTCTCCCCTCTAGCCCCTTTCTCTAGGATTGCAAAGATCGCTGCTGCGTGATCCTCGACAAAAAGCCAGTCCCGAACATTGGTTCCATTCCCGTAAACGGGGAGAGGCTTTTTCGCATAACAATTTGAGAGCATTTTAGGAATGAATTTTTCTCTGTCTTGGTGAGGGCCAAAGTTGTTGCTCGCATGAGAAATAGTCGTTAAGAGCCCATAGGTTTTTGCATATGAGCGGACAAGGTGATCAGCCGCTGCTTTGGATGCTGCATAGGGAGAATTGGGTCTATAGGGAGAGTTCTCTGTGAATTCCCCTTCTTCTAAAGACCCGTACACTTCATCAGTAGAGATCTGGTGAAAATGGATATGGGGATGGCGGCGGACGATTTCAAGAAGGGAAAGGGTTCCTTCTACATTTGTTTGGTAAAAAAGCTTAGGGTTTTCAATGCTAGTATCTACGTGACTCTCTGCGGCAAAATGGATGATGGCCTCAATCTGATATTTACGGATCGTCTCCTCAACTAGGGGGCCATTATTGATATCCCCTCGTACGAAATGGTATTTGTTTTCGACACTTTTTAAGTTTTCAAGGTTGCCCGCATAGGTGAGTAGATCATAGACGACTATTGTGTCGAACTTATTTTTTGTGGCTTCTCTGGTAAATGCCGATCCCATAAAACCAGCGCCGCCGGTCACCATGATGTTTTTAAAGCGCATCTATATACTCCTTAAGAACAGTCTCCCATGAGCGGGGGCTTCTTCCCAAAGCTTTAGTCACTTTGCTCGTATCTAGGACAGAATAGTTGGGCCTCACCGAAGCGACGGGAAAGGCAGAGTAAGAGACAGGGGTAATTTTTTGACATTTTAGCGACATGCCCCGTGCACGCGCCTCACTATAAAAATCTTCTGCTATCCGAAACCGCGAAAGAGCCCCTGCATTTGCAAAGTGATAGAGCCCGCTATGACAGCAGAGGTCTATGAGAACTTGAGCCAAGTCACGATTGTAGGTCGCCCTATTGATTTGATCTTCTACTGCTTGGATGTGCTCTTTGTCTTTGAGCCATTTCATAACAGAAGAGATGAAGCTACTCCCCTCGTGGCCAAAAACCCAGGAGGTCCGGACAATGCAGGCAGAGGGGAACTGCTCAAGCACTCTTTGCTCTCCTTCCCACTTGCTCTTTCCATATATGTTTAGGGGGCTAGGCACATCTTCTTCTGTATAGGGAGAGGTTTTCTCCCCATCGAAGACATAATCAGTCGAGACATGGACGAGACGCATCCCGTTTTCTCTTGCAACTTGTGCGGTATTTTCCGCCCCGGTGCTATTAACAAGATAAGCCGCACGGCTCTCTTTTTCTGCACCATCGACGTTGGTAAAAGCCGCGCAATTGATGATGTGGGTGCATTGATGTTTTTTTGCGAGCGCATCTAGTTGCCCTAGATCGGTGATGTCGGCATCCTTTCTTTTAGAAGCAACAAAAGAGATCCCTTGTGCCTGGCAACAATCAATTAGGGCACAGCCAAGAAGCCCTCCAGCCCCTAGTATCCAAATTTTCACTTTAGCACCTCAGAAAAAAGGGGAGCTGTTTTGTCCCGCTCGGATAGAATGGGGTGATCAATCGGCCACTCGATCCCTACTTCTGGGTCATCGAAACGAAATGACTTTTCTGTTTCGGGGTTGTAATCTGAACTCACCTTGTAGATCACATGGGCCGTTTCGCTCAAAACCGCAAACCCATGGGCAAACCCATTAGGCACGTAGAGCTGCTCATGTTTTTCTGCCGCTAGCTCTCTCGCCCCCCACTGCCCAAATGTAGGCGAATCTTTTCGGATATCGACATATACATCATAAATAGTTCCTACGACCACCGAGACGAGCTTGGCCTGACCCGGAAAAGACTGAAAATGCATTCCCCGAATGGTCCCATACGAGGAAAAAGAGTGGTTGTCTTGGACAAAGTCATCCATGATGCCCATCTCTTCGTAGAGGGATTTTCGATATAGCTCTGAGAAAAATCCCCTCTCATCTCCAAAAGCTTTGCGCCGGATCAGTTTCACACCAGAAAGCTTATCTTCAACAATCATACAATCCTTGAATTTTAATCTCCTTCTAGACTAACATGGCCTCTATTTTAACCCAACTTTTCGGACATTTTATCATGAAACCTCTTCAGTCTCACGGGCATGTATTTGGCGGCAGTTTGCTTATCGCCGGAACCACCATCGGTGTAGGTATGCTCGGGCTCCCCGTCGCAACTGGACCTGGAGGATTTCTCCCCTCGATCACTATCTACCTCATCTGCTGGGCCTTCATGCTCTGCACCGGCCTCCTCCTTCTCGAAGTTTGCTCTTGGATGCCCGAAGACTCAAACCTCATCACGATGGCCAGTCGCATGCTCGGCAAGCCCGGCAAAATAGCTTGCTGGTTCATCTATCTCTTCCTTTTTGAGATGGTCATGATCGCCCACATTGCCGTTGGCGGTAGCATTAGTAATGAAATTTTTTCTGGGGGACTTGGCAGTGTCAATGCCATCATCCTCTATACCGTCCTATTCTCCCCTGTTGTATATCTCGGAACAAAAGCCGTTGATCGGATCAATATTTTCATGTTCTCAGGAGTGATTATCTCCTATCTCTTGTTCCTTATCGTAGCGATTAAGCACGTGAACCTTGAGTTTCTTTCCGCACAGCACTGGGGAAAAATCTGGCTTGCTGTTCCCGTCCTCTTTACCTCGTTCACCTATCAGGTGATCATCCCCACCCTTGTCACCTATATGAAACGGGACTTTAAAAAAGTACGCCAGACGATCATTTACGGAACAACGATCCCACTCGTTGTGTATGTTGTTTGGCAATTTTTGATTTTAGGAATCGTTCCCATTCAAGGGCCAAATGGCCTTTTGGAAGCGGCTGAAACAGGGAAAAATGCTGTTGAACCGCTCAAACACTTTATCCAGAGTAATATTGTCGTTGGCATCGGGAAAGCCTTTGGTTTCTTCGCGATGACAGCTTCCTACATCGCCTTGTCCCTAGCTTTTGTTGACTTCCTCGCAGATGGGCTCAATGTAAAGAAAACCGGACACCGCAAAACCGTTCTTTGCTTGATGGTCTTTGTCCCTCCCCTACTTGTCACTTTGATCAATGACGGCATCTTCCTTACAGCACTTGGCTATGCAGGAGGTATTAGCTGCGCGATCCTCTTTGGTATTTACCCCCCTCTAATGGTGTGGATCGGTCGCTACCGAAAAGGCTATTCCACTGGAAGACAGATTCCCGGGGGCAAAGTGTTCCTTGCGTCTCTCATCTTCCTGATGATTTTGGAGTTGGGAATTGAAATCGTTCCGAAATTTATTTAGCCTTGTTGTAGCTGCTTCAACTTGCTACGCCTCTACGGACCCTCTGCCTCCGATAGACGATCAGTGCCTAGGGCCTTGGTTTACCGGACCCCTCCTTGCTCCTGCAGGACACACTATTCCCCCCGGATATATCAATATAGAACCCTATGTTTTTTATACCGTGCGAACGGGATTTTACGACGCTGATTGGAAGACAATCAATCTGCCCAATTTCACAAGCGCCAATTTTCAAATGATCTTTTATATGGGGATTACAAATAGATTGGATATCCAGATAGTTCCCCAGGCAACATGGAACCAAACAGAAAATGTTTCTTCCCTCGAATTTAACGATTTTTCAGCTCAACTAGACTTTCAACTCATTGAAAATGAATCGACACCTAGCATACCTGCACTAAAATTCTACGTCAGAGAGAGCTTCCCCACCGGTCGATACGAGCGCCTTGATCCTGAGCAGCGCCTAACTGATTCCGGTGGCAGCGGCAGTTTTGAAACTACTCTTGGGCTTGTCACCACAGCCACTCACGAATTTAGCGGGTGCCACTTCTTCAATTGGCGACTCAACGGCTATGTCACTCTACCCACAAATGTAGATGTCAAAGGGGTCAGCAGCTACGGCGGTGCACCCGACACAGAAGGGACGATCAGTCCTGGGATTGTCTACGGGGGTATTTTTGCAATTCAGTATAACCTTACCGACCATTGGGCAATAGCAGTCGATCTGGAAGGACTATATGGAGAAGCGACCACCTTTAAAGGATTTTCTGGCGAAAAGGCTCCAGCTACTCCTATTCCAGTAGTTCTTGGCAATCCGAAAAACGCTTCTTTCAGTATCGCACCTGCCATCGAATACAACTTCAACGGCCATATTGGAATCATTGCCGGTGGCTGGCTCACCTTCGCCGGCCGCAACACTCCGCAGTTTTACAGTGGAGTGCTTGCCATCAACTACTATGGCCCAATCAAGGAAGGAAGCGCACGTAAATTCCGTACCCGAGGGGGTAGCGGCGGCTCAGCTGGCGGTGGTGGTGGCCGCTAGTCTTTTGATCACGCCAATCACGCTATCAGGATTGAGGGAGATCGAATTGATGCCAGCTTCAACGAGGAAGGCGGCGAAGTCGGGGTAGTCGCTTGGCGCTTGACCGCAGATGCCGATCTTCTTCCCCTTTTTGCGCGCCACTTTGATCACTTGCCGGATCATCTGTTTCACCGATTCGTTCCGTTCATCAAAGAGTGTGGCCAAATCTTCTGCATCGCGATCAACGCCAAGAACCAGCTGGGTGAGATCATTTGAACCGATTGAAAAACCATCAAAGCGATCGGCAAACTCTTCAGCTTGGATGACGTTCGAAGGGATCTCGCACATCACATAAATCTTAAGGTCTTTTCGTTTGAGCCCTTCATCGGCCATCACTTTGAGCACTTTGTCTGCCTCGTCTGGCGTGCGGCAAAAAGGGATCATGACCAGAACATTGTCAAAGCCCATTTTCTCGCGCACCCGTTTGATGGCTTTGCACTCGAGGGCAAACCCTTCTTGGTATCTAGGGCTGTAGTAACGGGAGGCGCCCCGAAAGCCTAGCATCGGATTGTCTTCTTTTGGTTCAAAGGCGGTCCCACCGATAAGACCGGCGTATTCGTTGGTTTTGAAATCGCTCATCCGGACGATGACAGGGTGCGGGTAAACCGAAGCTGCAATCTTTCCAATGCCAAGTGCAAGGTTCTCAATGAAATGCTCTTGCTTGCTCTTGTAAGCACGGGTGATCTCTTCAATCTCCTGACGTACTTTAGCGTCTTTGATTTTCCGAAAGTGGACGAGGGCCATTGGGTGGATCTTGATCTGATTGGTGATGATGAATTCCATCCTAGCTAACCCCACTCCCTTAACGGGGAGCTGCCACCAGCGCAGAGCCTCATGTGGACTGGCTAAGTTTAGCATTATATCTGTTTTCACCTTAGGAAGGCTTTTTAGGTCGATCTCTTTTTCTTCAAAAGGGATTTTCCCCTCGTATACATTCCCAATATCCCCTTCTGCACAAGAGAGGGTGATCTCTTTGCCCTCGGCAAGCTTCTTTGTCCCGTCGTTGCTTCCTACAATTGCGGGAACTCCCAGCTCTCTTGAGACGATCGCAGCATGTGACGTGCGCCCCCCATGATCGGTGATGATGCCACTGGCCTGTTTCATAATGGGGACCCAATCGGGCGAGGTCATCTCGGTCACTAAGATCGACCCTGGCTTAAAATCTTTGATCTTAGCCACGGACCGGATCACTTGCACCTTTCCCTGAACAACTGCTTGTCCAATGGCAAGACCCTGCAACAGCTTTTTCCCTGTTTTTTGCAGCGCATAGGTTTTAAAAGTGGATTCTTTTCTTTGTGATTGGACCGTCTCTGGTCTTGCTTGCACAATGAATAGCTCCTTACGTTTTCCATCTAGGGCCCACTCGATATCCATCGGTTTTTTATAATGCTCTTCAATCTGCACCGCCCATTTGGCCAATTGCAAAATCTGCGTGTCATTGATGGCGAACTTTTGTGCTTTTGCCGGCTCGAGCTTGATATTTCTAGTACCTCCTTTGCGGTACACCATCTTCAGAGCTTTCCTGCCCAAGATCTTCTCGACAATCGGCGACTTACCTTTCTTTGTGAGAAAGGGCTTATATACCATGAACTCATCGGGTTCGATGGTTCCTTGCACCACATTTTCTCCAAGACCAAACGCCGCATTGATCACAACCATATCGGGAAAGCCTGTCTCAGTGTCTAGGGTAAAGAGAACACCTGAGCTCCCCTCATCGGAGCGGACCATTTTTTGGATCCCTACAGAGAGAGCCACCTGGTCGTGGGCAAATCCCTTTTCTTCTCGGTAGGCAATGGCCCGGTCGGTGAAAAGGGAGGCATAGCATTTTTTACAGGCCAAAAGAAGAGCCTTCTCTCCCACTATATTAAGATAACTCTCCTGTTGGCCAGCAAAACTCGCTTCTGGCAAATCTTCGGCCGTCGCGCTGCTGCGTACCGCCACATCAAGCTGCAACTTCCTATACTTGCCGCATAACTTGCGGTAGGATTTGACGATCTCCTGGCGCAGTTCTTTGGGAAAAGTCCCTTTCATCACAGCCTTTCTGGCCGCAGCACCTTTCATGCGAAAAATTTTAGGCCGCAGGTGATTGTGATCTAAAAATGCATGAAACCCTTCAGCGGTTGTGGCAAAGCCCAACGGGACGCGGATCCCCTTCTTCTTCAAAGTGCGGATCATCTCCCCTAAAGAAGCGTTCTTTCCCCCTACCACAGGTACATCATCTATCCCTAATTCATCAAACATCCGTATATATTTCATAACTTGATATATAGCTTCCTTTGGGAATATAATAAACAGATGGATTTAGAAGATTTAGCTTTCAATGCAGGAGATGCGACCTCCCCGCCCGAGACAAACATCCCGCCTCAAAAGGTTCCCGGTTGGATCCGTTGGCCCCTGCGCGCCTTCTTCCTCCCGTTTGTCCTTCTCGACGTATCCATGCAAAAATTTGCTAAAATCCTAATCCCCCCGCCCTATGTCCAAAAAGGCCAATGCAAAAAGAGGGGCAACTGCTGCTACTATATTATGATTCGCAAGCCCAAAGGGCTTCTTGGGTGGTTATTTCTTTTCTGGAATACCGAGTTTCAAGGCTTTTATCCCAGAAAAAACGAGGTCTACGAATACGAGGGCAACCGAGTGATGATCATGGGTTGCCGGTATCTACAAAAGGACGGAAGCTGCAAGCATTACAAGCTCCGCCCTATGGTCTGTCGAAAATGGCCGGTGATCCAACACTTTGGAATGCCACGCATCTTAAAGGGGTGTGGTTTCCGCGCAGAGCCTCGAAAAAAACTACACGTATTAAAATAATTTATTTATATGTAGGCTATGAGCCTATCTCCCTACCGCAAACGGCGCAAGTTCACCAAAACTCCCGAGCCAAAAGGTGCAAAGAAAGCGCCCAGCAAGGAGCCAATTTTTGTCGTCCAAAAGCACTATGCTAGAAGTACCCACTTCGACCTTCGTCTAGAAATGGGTGGCGTCCTCAAATCTTGGGCAGTACCCAAAGGCTTTCCCAAACGGATAGGCGAAAAACATCTTGCAATTCTGACGGAAAATCACCCGATGGCATATGCCAAGTTTGAAGGGATCATCCCCGAAGGCGAGTATGGGGCGGGCAAGGTGGTCATCTGGGACAAGGGGACCTATTCCAATGTCAAAACCGGTTCGATGGCCAAATGTTTCAAAGAGGGAAAGATCGAATTTCGGGCCCATGGCAATAAACTAAAAGGGACCTATGCCCTTATCCACTTCAAGGAGAAAAATTGGCTCCTGATCAAGGTGAGGACAAAGCGTTGAAGCCAAGATTTATCAAACCAGAGCTTGCTACCCTCACAGAAAACTATTTCTCAGATAAGGACTGGATCTATGAGGAGAAGTTTGATGGGATCCGGTGTATTGCCGTAAAGTCAGGCGGCAAGGTCTCCCTCTATTCTCGCAATCACAAATCTCTAAACAAAGATTTTCCAGAAGTTGTGAAAGCCTTGGAGGCCAAAAGGGGTAGAGACTTTGTGGTCGATGGCGAAGTCGTTGCCTACGAAGGAAAGGTGACGAGCTTTTCTAAATTGCAGCAACGAAAGAAAGAAAAGGTCAAGATCTACTATTTTCTCTTCGACTTGCTCGTTTGGGGAGAAGAAGACCTTCGAAAAGAATCCCTGCTCGAAAGAAAAAAGCAACTTAAGACCCACTTCCCTTTTGGGGGAACCATCCGCTATACCACCCACATCAAGAAGCGGGGCGAGGAGTTCTACATGCGAGCATGCAAAAAAGGGCTCGAGGGGATCATCGCCAAAAATGCCCAATCGAAGTACCAAAGCAAGCGGACCCGGAACTGGCTAAAGTTTAAGTGCTCAGTCTCAGATGAATTTGTGATAGGGGGCTTCACCAAACCAAAAGGCTCACGCGTGGGTTTTGGCGCTCTGCTTGTCGGCTACTACGACAAGGGTGCGTTTAAGTATGCTGGCAAGGTCGGGACGGGATACAATACCAGTTTACTAAAATCGTTAGGAGCTAAGCTTAAAAAACTAGAACGAAAAAGTTGCCCGTTTACGACCATTCCCAAACAAAAAGATGTCCACTTTGTTCGCCCCTCTCTCGCATGCATTGTAGGTTTTACCGAGTGGACCAATGATAAAAAGCTTCGCCATCCGAGGTTTTTGGGGCTCTGTAAAAAATGAAAGTAGAAATCACCCATCCAGATAAGGTTCTTTTTCCAAAAGAGAAGATCACAAAGAAGGAATTGGCAGACTACTATGCAGCCGCTGCCAGACTGATGGTCCCCCACTTAAAAAATCGTCCGATCTCGATGAAGCGGTATCCAAAAGGAATCAAACAACCGGGATTTTTTCAAAAGAACGCCCCACAAGGACTCCCCTCCTGGATCAAAACTGCCCAAAATAACATGATCCTCTGCAACGACAAAAACACGCTCCTTTGGCTGGCCAATCAAAACTGCATTACTCCGCACATCTGGCTCTCACGAGTAGATAAACCCGATTATCCCGATCGACTCATTTTCGATCTCGATCCGCCACAGAGAAAACCTTTTGCAAGTGTTGTGGAAGCCGCATTGCTTCTACGCAAAATCCTAGAGAAGAAATACAAACTCAAAACGTTTGTGATGACAACTGGCTCTAAAGGATTGCACGTCGTGGTCCCCATCAAGCGGACCCGCACCTTTGATGAGGTGCGCAGCTTTGCCAAGGAGGTTGCGGAAGAACTCGCCTCCGAAGATCCAAAAAAATTCACCACCGCCATGCGCAAAGAAAAGCGAAGAGGGCGGATCTATATCGATGTGATGCGCAACGCTCATGGAGCTACCGCTGTAGCCCCCTATTCGGTGCGCCCCAAAGAAGACGCGCCCATTGCTACACCGATCACTTGGGCCGAGCTCAAAAATCCTGAGCTCCGCTCCGACACCTACAGTATCCAAAACATCAAGCCACGCCTAAGGAGAAATCCTTGGGCACGAATAGAAGCTAGTGCCAAGACTCTTCCCATCTAGCCATGCGGACCAGATCCATCACTACGAAAGACTTGGCAGCACCGATCACGAAGACTTCTACACGTTTGCGTATTCCACGACGAATATGCAAGAGCTCCGAAGACTGCCGTCGTCAATCCAAAAAACACGTGGTCACCCCATGCACACGAGCTTTGATAACACCTTCCAATCCAGGCGACTCCCATGCCAGCTGCAAAAACAGCCTCAACGGATGAAAGAAGTACATCGGTTGTTCCCGACACACCCATCCCAAAACAAACACCAGTCATAACCCCTCCTAAATTTTTCGAACAGAATAGCAGAGCAAAAGAATTAATTTTCAGGTTCTCTCACACCTAAAACATCCCCAGTTTTCAGCCAACCTTAAGAAGAAATCCTTGGGCACGCATGAACGCAAGTGCTCATAGTCTGAAAATGGCTAAAGAAGCAACATCACACCACTGACTGCCGCGGGCAGCAACGTGCAAAGATCTGCGGCACGCGAGAAGAACCAGGAAGAGACTGATATCCAGCGCATCTGTCTTTGATCAGAATCCCGCCAACAAAACAAGCACCCCCGAGAATAACTAGTGGGGCGATACTGCTTATTGTATAGATAACAGCCAGTACACCTGGATCACAATCTTGTTTTGAACACACTCCTAAGGTTACCCCAATTGCAACAAGTGATGCAACGGTACAGCACCCAAAACTAACCAAGAATCCAGCAGTTCCACCCCCATCTCCATCTCCTCCTGTACCCATCAACGCATTTTCCATAAAATCCTCCAAATGCAGGACATTGTACACTTACATACGAAATTGTACTAGAGTTAATCCCTAATGATTTCAACAGGTGGCTCATCGAAGGGTTCGGGGAGTTCAATCCCAAGAATCTCTGAGTAGAAGTAGAGTTCGGCATCGAGCGAGCGCTTGATGCTATCGGCTCTGCGAAAGCCATGCCCCTCCCCTTCAAAGAGGAGCATGCCAACGGGTATGTTGTTTTTTCTTAATGCGTCATAGATGGTTTGTGACTGATTTGGTGGGACAACTTTGTCTTGATCCCCTTGCAAAAGGAGTACGGGAGAAGAGATTTGATCAGCACTGTGGACAGGAGAACGCTCTCGAATCACTTCGACCTCTTCGGGGAAGGGAGCTACAAGGATGTCGGTGTACTTTGCTTCGAACTTATGAGTGTCCTCATAGAGGAGCTCTAGGTCACTGACCCCAAAGTAGCTGGTGCCGGCGGCAAAAACGTTGTGAAAAGCTAGAGCGGCAAGGGTGGTATAACCTCCTGCACTGCCTCCACGAATGATGAGTTTTGTTGGGTCGGCAAGGCCCTTGTCCACAAGAGCATGTGCTGCTGCGATGCAATCTTCAACATCTAAAACGCCCCAGTTTTTCTCTAGGCGCTTAAAGTATTCTCTGCCGTAGCCAGTGCTTCCACCGTAATTGACATCGACGATCGCAAAGCCACGCGATGTCCAAAACTGCACATCCTGCATAAAACAGGTGTAGCTTCTGCCAGTTGGGCCTCCATGCACATCGATTATGACAGGAGGCATCTCCCCTTCTTGCGGCTCGTAATTGGGATTTTTAGGAGGGTAGTAGAAAGCATAGCCCGTTTTCCCATCCAGGGAGGGGTATTCGAGCACCTCTCCTTTTGAAATCCATTCTTCTGTCAGTGATACTTGCGCGCTTTGCTTCAATGTTTCATAGGTATTTTGCACTGGATCGTAAGCAATGATGGCGTTGGGGTTTATTGGAGTCGCTCCAAAAAAGTAGACCTTCTCTCTGAATGTAACCAGATTCATGATGCGGGTGAAAGGTTGGCCCAAGTCTTGCAGCGTCTTGGTTTCGTGATCAATCTTTCCTAGGTGATCAATTCCTTTGACGGTGTAGGCGCAAAGGATGTTTCCATCAGGAAGGAAAGTATAAGTAGGCATGCCAAAAACCCAGGCCGGAATGCCAAACTCAGCTTCCATAGGGCACGAGTTTTCCACTTTCCCATCTTGGTGACGATATAGGTTCCAGAACCCTGTTTTATCGGAAACGAAATGTAGCACGCCCGCGGCAGACCATTGCACTTGGCAAACAGACTCATTTGGTCCGCCACAAATAGGTTTTAGGTTGTGCAGCTTGTGGTCGCTATCGATATCGGCAAGCCAAAGGGTAGAGCTATCCCATTGCATATTGGGGAAATCCCAAGTGATGAAGGCGAGCTTCTTTCCGTCGGGAGAGAGCCTTGGCGAAGAGTAAAAATCGTGACCCGTAGCCAGTTCATGGATTTTGTCATCCCCAACAAAGACGAGTAGGTTCTCTACTTCAGCTCCATGTTTTTCTGCCACCCATATGCGTGAGCAGCCATCGGCAAAGCGGATGTTTGGGGCATCGGTTAATTTTTTCCCTTCTAAAGTATAGAGCTGCCCATCTTCACCATTTGAGTAGATAAACTCTTTGCCGGCAAAAAATGCCCCTCCTCCATACTCATGTACCCGAGTACGGACGCTTACCTCTTTTAAAAGGTCTTCCTCGTTTTCATCGAAGCGAACGAGTGCCACCCGTCCCTTTTCACTGGGTCTGCCCTCCAGCCAATAAAGCCCCTCTTCTGTGGCCTGCATTTCTTTGAAGCCGATGCTCATTTCTGTAATTGAATCGGAAGTAATGGGAGATTCCCAAGTGCCAAAAGGTGCGATCATAGCGGATAACCAAAATAAAAGTTGCTCAAACATTTGAACCTGAAATTTCTTCCACAGGGGCCATCTCCCCCACCATTTCATCAATTAGAGGGCGGATCCTCTCTGCAAACTGATTCTTAGGAATGGACTTATACCCCTGAGAAATAGATTCTCGAAATTGCTCATCATAGAGAAATCTATGGACCATCATCGGAACGTCGCTCACTTGTCTAACGCAGTCTCCAATCTTATACTTTAGAACTAGATCGATATTTGCCTCTTCCCAAAAGATCGGCGTATTGATCCGGTCAATTAAAATAGGCAGCTGGCAGGCAATGGCTTCATTGATCGTTCCAGGACCAGGTTTTGTAATGATCATATCTGCTATAGCAAACAGCTCGTGGACGTTTTCCGTGAAAGGAACGACTTCCATAGTATTCCCAGCACTAAGGGAAAGCGCTTGCAAGTTTTTGGCAAGTTTCTGATTACGTCCAGAGCAGACAATCAAATGGATTTTATCTTGAGACTGAGCCAAAATTTTCACATATTTTAGACCTGAAGAGGTGCCCGCTCCCCCCATCATAACGAGGACAACGTTCTGGCTGTTTTCAATGCCATACTTTGCCCGCATCTCCTCTTTGCTTGGTTGCTGAAAAAATTCTGGTCTTAAAGGAAGTCCTAGGTGTTCGATCTCTTTTTCTGAAACTTGCTCTGAAAGGAGCACTCCTTTTGTCGTAGGCAGATCTGCACCTATTGTAACTTTGAACTGATGATGCTTCCTTTTATTTAGGTCGCAGACCCAATTTGTTATATCGTTGTCCGTTGTCACCATCAAGAAAGGGATCCCCATTTGATAGGTCGCCATACTCGCAGGATAATTCACAAGAGGGATAAGAGAAATGACAAGATCTGTTTGTTTTTCTTTAATGTGCTGCTCCAGCAATCGCTTGAGCTTTTTCGCCTTCATTTTCATGACGGGCGTCCCAAGGTAGCGCACATACCAGTTGGTAAATCGGTTGAAATTCCTAGCTAAAAAATAATTGTAGAAGGCTTCCGAGTGCTTTAGCCCACAAAGTCGGAGCTCTTTGATTGGATAGATTACATCTATATCATAATCATCTGAAAGCAGTTTCTGCAGTGTTTTTGCCGAGGCGATGTGGCCATAGCCACCATAGCTAGAGAGGACGAGGATTTTTTTCTTAGATGTCACAGTTTTCTTATACTTTACTCAAAGCAATCACTGTACCATTTCTTCCAGTTTTTTTGTCTCTTCGATACGAAAAAAAGTCTTTTTCCTCGCAAAAAGTACATATCCTAGCAATTTCTATATTTTTTTCTAGTACACCTGCCTCTTTTAATTGCCACTTGGAAATCTGCCAAAAGTCAAAATGGTTTTCCTTCACTTGAAAAGGGAGAAATGATTCTGGGAGCTCTGTCTTATGGTTGATAAATTCCGCTTTTTCTGGGCCTAGACTTGGCGAAATACATACCAGCAGATCCTTGGGCCTACAACCCAGTTCCACTAGTTTTTGCACCGTATTGGCATAGATGTTTTGTACGCTCCCCCTCCATCCGCAATGGACATTGGCGATCGCTTTTTTCACAGGGTCATAAAAAATGGCTGCCTGACAATCGGCATGCCGGATGAGAAGGCTCACTCCTGGTTCTAGAGTGATGAGCCCATCGCACTCCCCTTCAAAGGGGGCGATTTCAACATGAGCGCCATGCACCTGTCTAGGAGAACATATGTTAGGAATGAGCGTGAGGTCTGTATTTCTTGTAAATACACCATGCTTAACTCCCAAGTGAGGCTGTAAGAGCTCAAACTCAAGCCATTCCAAATTTTCTTTTTTGCATCGAATCATTTTTCTATCGTAAGATTAGGGTATGTTGGAAGAGTTTTTCAAGGCTGAAAATTATGGCCCTTTTATTCAAGGATCGATCCAGAAAGGCAAGGAGAAACTGACTCTTGCTGGGAAAGAGGACGTCCACCAAGCTCTTGATACTGCCAAAGCTCCGGAAGGTTCCCACTACGAGAGATCGGCCATTTTGCGCAAGATGGCCGATCTCTTGCGCGAAAATGCAGACTACGTCGCCAGACTCATTACTTTGGAAATGGGGAAGACGATCCGTGATGCAAAGGGAGAAGTGGAGTACGCAGCCAGTTACTTTGATTGGTTCGCCGAAGAGGCAAAGCGGATTCAAGGCTATACAATCCCTTCTACAAATGGAGACAAGCACATCTCCGTGCAATATGAGCCAGTGGGCCTGGTTGCGGTCATCACTCCTTGGAATTTCCCTATTGCGATGGCCGCGCGCAAAATAGGTCCGGCAATTGCAGCGGGCTGCCCTTGCATTGTACGCCCAAGCTCTGACACTCCCCTTTCGATGCTCGCAATTGCATTGATTGCAAAAGATGCAGGATTGCCAGATGGGGCTTTAAGTGTTCTGCCCGGTAAGGCGGATTCTATCTCAAAGATTCTTCTCGCAGATCCAAGAGTTCGCAAACTCACTTTCACAGGAAGCACGCCTGTTGGCGAAAAGCTCTATGGTCAGTGCATCTCTACGTTTAAAAAAGTTACGATGGAGCTCGGCGGCCATGCCCCTGCCCTCATCTTTGAAGATGCCGACATTGAAAGAGCGGTCCAAGAGATCATGAACGCCAAACTGCGCAATAGCGGCCAAACATGTGTGTGCGCCAATCGGATTTTTATCCACCAATCGATCCTGGATCTTTTTGTTGAGGCCCTGCAGAAAAAATTGAGCACGCTTAAAATTGGAGATCCTCTCGATGAGAAAACCGATCTGACAAACGTTTTGCACCCCTCTTCAGAGAAAAAAGTGAAAAAACAAATCGCAGATGCTATCGAAAAAGGAGCTCGCTGCCCACTAAAGGGCGATAGCCCTTATGCCCCCACAATTTTGACGCATGTCACCAAAGAGATGGAAATTTTTACAGAAGAGACTTTTGGTCCCGTTTTTGCCATCATCCCTTTTGAGACTGAAGAAGAGGCCGTGCGACTGGCTAATGACACCATCTATGGGCTAGCCGCTTACGTCTTTACGCGTGACCTTTCAAGAGCGCACCGAGTGTGCAATCAGCTTGAGTACGGTATCATCGGACTCAACGACGGCCTTCCCACTACACCTCAAGCTCCTTTTGGTGGAGTCAAATACTCAGGTTTTGGTAGAGAAGGAGGCCCCAAGGGCATCTATGAATATTTAATCGAAAAAACGGTATCCTTAAAATTATGAATAGTTGGGCAATCATCCACTCCACCCTCGCCTTCTTTGCCCTCTCCATGTCGATCCTCTCCCTTTGGGCGAAACGGTCGTCTTGGATCTGGGGCTCTTTTCTGGTTCTTGCTTTTGCTCTTGCCTACCTTGCTAAAATCATCTCCCCTATCGCTTTGGCTCCCATCGGCGGCCTCCTCGTCCTGCACACCTTATTAAAGGGAGACATTCGAGGGCTTGCTCGCTTTATCCTCGTGGCGATCACCTTCGTGATCTCACTCGGCCTCATCCTCCATAAGTTCCCCGGCTTTGATAATATCCCCATCCTAGAAAAAATACGGATCAGCCCTGGCGCGCAACCCTTTAGCCTGTGGCTCAACTTCGATAAGCCATTTATCGGACTCTTCGTCCTCGCGCTTGGTTTTCCCCTCGTAGCCACTCTTCGAGATTTTGGCAGGCTCATGCGCACTGCGATCCCCCTCGCTCTCGGTGGGATTGCAATCATGATTGTCCTGGCTCTCTATTTTGGCCAAGTCCGCTTTGACCCTAAATTGCCTAAAATCTTTTGGTTCTTTGCTATTGAGAATCTCATCTTTGTCTCGATCATCGAAGAGGCCTTTTGGCGCGGCTTTGTGCAAAAAGAATTTTTCCGCTGGTTTGGTGAGAAAGGATTAGTAGCCAGCACAGCTTGTGTCCTCATCACAGCCCTACTCTTTACAGCGCCCCACTATTTCTGGGTCCCCAGCCTCCCCTTTCTCCTACTCGTCTTCGCCACAGGCGTCATTTACGGAAGCATCTACCAATTTACAAGGGCCATTGAGGCCAGCATCCTCTGCCACTGGCTCTTCAACATCACCCATTTTTTATTATTTTCTTACCCCGCGCTGTCATCTTCATCGTAGATTTCTCCGACCACTTCTTCAAGGATATCTTCGATTGTGACAATGCCCAGAGGTCTGTCTCCGCGCATTACAACACTCATATGGGAGCGAGCTTTTTGCATCACTCGTAAACCGTGCACAAGGGAACTCTTCTCCTCCAAAGTAATAACGGGTTGCTCGAGCACCTGCCAATTCGGATCCTTTTTTTCGTAAAAAGCCATAAACTTCTTCGAAAGGAGAACACCTCTTGGCTTCTCCTTTTCCACAATAGGGATGCGGGTGTGCCCTGTCCGCAGAATCAATTCCTTCACCTCGTCAATCGAAGCCTCTTTTGCAAGAGTATCTACTTCTGTCCAAGGGATCATCACATCCGCCACGACCTGTCTTTCGATCTTGGCAAGTTTAAGCATATACGGACGCAGGAGCTTAGTGACCGCAATATAGTCCTCTCCACCTGACTCTTCATGACCGACCCACGAAAAAAAAAGCTTCATACTCAAGTGTGTCGATTTCTCTAAAAGAGAAATCACAGGTGAAAGGAGCTTATCAAAAAAAACAAGAGCACGATCAAAATGAAAGATGACCCATTTAGGATTGCGAAGAGCTAAGCTTTTGGGGAGAAGTTCGCTCAGTACCACATTGATGTAAGTGTAGGGAACGACAAAAATTAAGATCGCCAAAACCTGAGCCAAAACCTCACTGAACCCATGCTGCGTATGCAACCACGTCGTCAACCGCCCACCGATTTCTACACCACCAAAAGCTGCAGCGATGGTCCCAATGAACGTGATACCCAGCTGCAATATGGAAAGGGTCCGTTCAGGTTTTTCACGAAGCGTCAAAACTCTAGCTGCTGAAGCGCTGCCCTCTGCAGCGAGCTTCTTTAACCGAGGTTTTCCCACAGCAATAAAAGCAAACTCTGTTGCTGCAATGAGCGCATTGAGCACCAGACAGACGGTGATAACAATGATTTGCCACATATTGAAGTTATACCACTTGTTGGCTAGAATTACCACATGCGCATTTTATTATTGCTCTTATGTGTAACGGTTTGCAGCTTTGGCTTTGATAGCTGGACACATCTTGAGCTCGGAGCTGGAAACTATGGTACAAGAGTCCACCCTCGTGATCCTGCTGTGCAGTATGCAGTGCTTTTTTGGACTTTGGATCAACTTGTAGAGCGTTACGGGGAAAAAGGGATCTTTTTCGTGAACGACAACCAGAAAGAATCTGCCGAATACGCATCAGAGAAATTGACCGACTATGCTCTGGAAAAAGGCTACTCAGACATTTCCGTTTTTCCCCTAATTGCAGACTACACAACTGAAAACCTCACCTCCTTTTTGACGCCTTATGGGCGGACGCTTTTTGACACGATCCATATCAAGAATCCAGAAACGAACTTTTATGGAAGGCATAGAAGAGAAAACGTTCAAGAGCAAGCACGAATGAATACACGACAAACCCTCGCTAGACTTGCGAAGCTTAGCCAAAGCGGGCTGTTTCTATTTATCCTAGACACACCTCTTTTCCTACCAGAGAGGGAAAAGGTCGAATTCATTGACCAAAATCTTTTTTATAATGAAACAGATGAGTGGGAAGCAATCGACTACTATCATCCCAACGGAGGCATCATCGAGGGGGGGAGAGTCCTCTTTATTCCTCGGGACGCCCTTTAACTGCAAGGGACATGCCCGTCTCCTCCATCACCCGCTTGACTGCTTCATCTGGGGTACAGCAAAGGTCTTTGCCAAGGCCCCTTGTGTATTTGATCGCAATTTTTCTCTGTTCTTGGTTGAACCTACCACAAAAAATTTTTCTTTCTTTGATAGAGAGTTGCCCGGCAAACTCTTTCTCCTTTGCAGGCAGGTTGGATCCATCCCGTTTGTGTTTGGCCCCGCCATAGACAGATGAGAACATGAGGAGAATACATAAAAAAGTTTTCACACTTTCCAGATATCAAAGAATTCTTTAAGTGACAAGAAAATTGCGTTTTATTATACTGCGCGCGTGAAGAAAACATTTTTACTGTTACTGTTAAGCCACACTTTTGTAGATTTTTTTATGGGAATCTGGCCCGTCTATAAGACTATGGCCAGTATAGATATCGCCATGGCTGGCCTGATCATGGGCATTGCTGTTTTCACAGGGGATATCCTCCAAGTGGGTTTTGGGATATTAAGCGATCGAGGTCACCAAAAAAAGCTCCTCGTCCTCGGTCTACTCACATCTGCTGCTGCACTATTTCTGACGTTTACCTCAGGCCTATGGTCTGTCCTAGCCCTTATGCTACTTGCTATGATCGGCTCTAGCTCCTTCCACCCCTCTGCCCTTGGGCTTGTTAATCAATTTAGGAATTCCAAAAATAACCCCGTTCTCCTCTTTTCAGCGTTTGGAACCTTAGGACTGGCCTTATCTCAAATTGTTTTTATACGCTTCACCAACCTCTTCGGCGGGCATGCGCATCCTCTGATAGTCCCTCTCATCATCATCCTCTTTTTCTGGCTCTTTCACAGGTTGCCAACACAGCAAATTGAGAAAAAGAAATTTTCCCTGCGCGAATTTTTCACCCCTTTCCTAGCTCACAAACGCTCATTAATTCTCCTCTATATTACCCAAGTCCTCTGCTATGGAGTGCTCCTCGCAGTCATGTTTATGCTACCTGACATCCTCCAATACAAAAATAGCAGCCCATGGCTCACTTGGGGCGGCGGACATATGTGTCTCATTTTTGGATCCATGATAGGCATGCTCTTATTTAGCTCCCTCTCTGAAAGAATAGGTTACAGAAAAACCCTTCTAGGCGCTATCCTCTCCTCCTTTATTTTGCTCAATATTTTCCTCTTTTCACCTCTACCTCCCGGTTTACTATCCACCCCTTTCCTCGCCATCCTTGGTGCGGCCCTTTATCTCACAACACCTGTTGTTATTTCGTGGGGAAACAAGCTGGTTCCCGAAAGCCCAAGCACCGTATCTGGTCTGCTCATGGGACTTGCTTGGGCCCTATCGAGCCTCGTCCCAGGCCTTTCAGGATTCATCGCAAACAGCTTTTCGACATCTCCCTATACCATGACCATTAGTCTCCTATCCTTACTTCTTATCCCCAGCTTTTTCTGCATAACTCTTATGCCGAGCCTTGAGAGAAAAGTTTACAATTAAACCCTTTCTTCCCAGTGTCCAATTGTATAAATTCGCTTCAGTAATTATACCCAAACCAATTCAAGAGTTGCCTTCGCGCTCCGCATTTTGCCGCTCTAGGAAAATCCAAACAAAATACTATTGCGAATTTATACAATTAGACACTAGTATGCGGAAAAAAGGTTCAGACTTATGCCCGAAAGGCCCGTAGAATGCTCTCAGTGCAAGAAACCCCCTAAAGTTACCTATAAGGAAATAGTAGGAGAAAACGTCACCTGTACAGAGATGTGCGCCGACTGCCCGATCCTGCAGCAAAAACTCCACGGTTCTGCCCCAGAACAAGTAGAATCTGGAAAAGAACCACAAGGTACAGGACTCTTTTGTGGAAACTGCCACACTCCCCTTGAGGCGGTCAAGATGGGGAATCCATTGGGTTGCAGCCAGTGCTATACAATTTTTTCCGACGTACTGGTCTCAGAGCTGACCGCAGAAAACAAACTTCCCAAATCCATGGAAACGGCAAAGAGAAACCAACCGTTGCATATTGGCAAAACACCCGATAAACCAGCTAACATCCCCTCTTCCAACCGACTGCCTGCACTTCACGAAGCTCTCAACGAAGCTCTCCAAAAAGAAAATTACGAAGAAGCTGCTTACCTGCGCGATCAAATCAAAGAACTAACGGAAAAGCCCGATGAGTCCTGAACTACCCTCTAGCTTAATGCAACAAACCCCTTGGAACGAAGAGCCAGGTGCAATTTGGATTGGCTCATCAATTATTTTAAGGCGCAACTTAGCGGGAAGAAATTTTCCAAACAAACAATCTGCTCCAGAAAAAGAGCAGGTCATTAACGACCTGAAAAACGAACTAGAAAATACCCGTTTCTACAAACAATCGGAGCTCTCAGCTGCAAACCGCGATCTCATTTATGAGCACTTTCTATTTTTGCAGGGCTTTTCCGAGGCCCCCGATGGATCTGGAGTCGCTATTGACGAAAACGGAGATCTCCTAGCCCTCTTCAATTTGGGTGACCACTTGCAAATACGGGCGCTGAATTTCACAAGTAACTGGGAAAGCACCTGGAATGCCCTCGCGAGCATCGAAGACAAAATTGATAAAGCAAAAGGGTTTGCCTTCTCCCCAAAATTTGGCTACCTCACCTCCAACCCCGACCACTGCGGTACGGGACTCACCATCTACGCCTATCTCCATCTCCCAGGACTCATCCATAACAACAAGCTGCAAGAGACGCTAGGCGGCAATGAAGAGGTCACCTTCATGGGACTTTCGGGCGATCTAAATGATCTGATTGGAGATATCATTGTGGTGCAAAACAATTACAGCATCGGAATGAGCGAAGAAGCGATTCTCCACTCAGTACAAAATACCGTCACTAAGCTCACAGGCGCAGAAAAAGCCATCCGCAGCCAAGAGACCAACACCGAGATCAAAGACCTCATAAGCAAAGCATTTGGCTTGCTCGTCCACTCATATCAACTGGAAATTAAAGAGGCACTCGATCTGCTGAGCCTAATGAAACTGGGCTTAGCCCTTGGAGAAATCGCAGACGTATCCGACCGCATCTTAAGCGAGCTCTTTTTCAAATGCAGACGAGGCCATTTACTCAACCTATTTCCAGACCTAAAAGAAAACGAAGAGATTGCTAAAAAACGAGCTACATACCTTCAAGAGCAGCTAACCGGAATCCGTCTCACTTCCGAGTGCTAACCTCATTAATTTCGATAGTAAGGACACCCTTTTTCTGCTTTGCGGGGATCGTAACCCTTACTTTCTTATGCCCTTTCTCCCTATAAAACTCTTCAATCTGGTCTTCTATTTCTGCAAGCTCAGCTTCCGAAATAGGAGTATTGAGATAAATCTGTGTAAGATTTTTCAGCTCTTTTGTTGTAACGATTTGATTACCAATAAATTGAATCCGACTGACAACAATTGTCTGTCCACTTTTTAAAGAAAGTTCTTTCTGTTTTGTAGGTACACGCGGCCCCTCTGCCACCTCATCAAAAGGGGCAGAATGGATGAAAATAACCGTTAAAATCCCCAGCATATTGACCTCTATCCCTACTTTCTACATACTCACACAGATGAAAGGGGTCAAGGGAATCCTTCTAATGGCAGGTCAGGGTGCCCGCTTTGGGCAGCCACTGCCCAAACAGTTCCACCTCCTGCAAGGAACCCAAGTCTATCTATTGGCACTTGAGCAACTCATCGAATCAGAGCTCTTTGAGGAAATCATCCTCGTTACAAATGAGAAACAAGCAGATTCAGTACAAAAAGAAGTAGGCAACACTGCCCGAGTAGTCATTGGGGGCCAGACCCGCCAAGAATCCTCCTACAGGGGACTTCTAGCTTGCAGCTCAGATACAGAAATCGTTCTCATCCACGACGGCGTGCGCCCCTTCGTCTCAAAAAGAATCTTACAAGATAATATTAGAATCGCCCGCAAACATGGCTCTGCCAATACCTGCATCCCCTCAAGCGACACCATCGTCTATGCACCGACCCAGACAAAAGTTCAATCCATACCCCCTCGGTCGCACTATATGCGCGGGCAAACCCCCCAAACCTTTTCCTATCCGCTCATCCTAAAGGCGCACCAGCAAACCACAAAAACCAACGCAACCGATGACTGCCAACTCCTACTCGAAATGGGCCATGAAATCACCATCGTCAATGGCGAAGAAGAAAACAGAAAAATTACTGTGCCACAAGACCTTTTGCATACTCCAAGTTAGAGAGAACAGAGCCCTTATACTCCTGAGGCAAATTGGGATTTTCCAAGAGCTTTTCACAAGCCTTGAGCCCCTCCCCAACCTTCCCACACAAAAGAGCGCAGTTTGCAAACTCAATCAAAGTCTTGTGATCGTATGCAGTATAATCGACACAATTTTCCCCTTCCGGATAAGGAATTGTAAGAGCGTATTTACTTAGCAAATACCCAAGCAAAACATTCCCCTTTTTTCGATAGAGCGAAGCCGCTTGATAAAGAGGCTCAGCTCGAATAGGGCGAAAAGAATGTGCTTTAAAATACGAATCAATAGCCCCGTCCAAATCACCTGATTTTTCCTGAGACAGCCCCAAATTATAAAGCGCCATATAAGTCTCTTGCACATCGAGACTCGTCATACCCGCCCGCTTCCTAAAAGCTTCAACCGCAAGTCCATGCTCCCCAGCAGCTGAATAACTAATGCCCAAATAGTACATGTAGCGACTATTACCAGGCTCCTTCTTAAGAGCCTCTTCAAAAACCTTGGCGTCCTTCAAATACTTTTCCCTCGTCGAAACCTTCGAGCGCCCACCAATAGCCGTATTGCAAATATTGATCACCTTCTCCAAATGCCCACCACTGCTAGCCGCCACGCACGAGATCACCTCATGAAGCACCCCTTCCCACTTCCAATCGTGGCGCATATTAACAAGAGCCACCCTAGTGCAATCAGCCGCATCCATCTGCCGAAGCGTCATCGTATAAAAATCCTTATCCAGCTTCGGCAAGACAAACCCCTCCTCATACTCAAAGATTTCATCCGCATCCATAAACAAGAGATAATCCCCCTTACCCCTTGCAGCAACGAGCGCCTCGTTGCGATTATGGGCAAAATCCACCCATGGCCTCTCATGTAACTCTCCAGGAACATCCTTCATAAATTTTCGAATCTTCTCTTGCGTCCCATCACTCGAGCCCGTATCAAAAATCACCCAGTAATCGATCAAGTGCTTCACCGAGCCAAGAGAGCGCTCAATGACATCCGCCTCATCTTTAACAATCATATTCAGACAGATCGAGGGCTTCGCCCACAAAGCAGGAACCAAAAATAGAAACAAAATCAACTTTTTCATGAAAAATATTTTACCCCCTCTTCCCTTAAAAAAACAAGAACTGCTATACGCAAGGTATGAACGCAAAAAAAATTAGCGGAATTATCTGCATACTCATTGGCGTGGCCCTCCTAGCTTACGGATTTTATGGACGTTCTGAAATGGCAGCAGCTCGCCAGAAAATTTCAGAAGCCAAAGCGCCCGAAATCCTCCCAAGCAACCCGATCACCGATCCAATCCAAAGAGACATCACCGAAGGGGCCAAACAACATTACTATGCCCAAGTTGATGAGTACGAGACACCCGTCATGCTCCTCTTTATCGGCGGCGGCGTCTTCCTCGTTCTCGGCGTCATCCTACTCGCTCTTGGCAGGTCTAAGCCTAAAAAATAATTCGACTGTACGGTCTTTCCGTACAGTTAAATAAACCCTTCATTTTCAAATTCGACCAATAGCGTTGAGGATTGGGCCCTCCCAAAATACCCCTTTATAGAAATGCAAAGCTTGTATTAAGATCGTGAGCTATGAACGCCATACCATCCGCAACAAGCTCATTTTTATTGTCACCAGAGGTGATAGGCGGCGGAATCGCCACCGCTGCAACCGCACTTGCAACTGCATATCTGCTCCAAAGAATATTTTCAGCGGACACAATGCAACCTGCAGCTGTTTCCGGTCCAAGCCACTCCTTTACCCCTATTGCATCCCAATCTAAGTGGTCATACTTAAATCCCTTAACGTTAATTACTTCGATCATTTCAAAGATTTTTTCTCTAATAATGAGCCCCTATTATCTGCTATTCGGAGAGAAAGAACACTGGATGAATCAAATCTCATCCCCCGTTCACTATAATGCCTTCAATGGGGGATCTTTATCACACATAGCTCAGAAGGCTCGAGCAAATATGAAGGGCTTACTTGAAATGATGGGAGCCAAAAACTTTTCACAATCTCTAGCTAAAGGCTCCCTTCCAGGCTGGTCGGGGATCAACGTGTCAAGCCTTCCTGAGGACAAGCAATTTTCCTGTGGCTCATTTTATTTGACGGGAAAGGAAATCAGAGAACAAACCTCCTCTTTAAGAGTGAGCTACGACCCCTCAGTCCTTTCTGCGAGTCAGTTATTAAGTATTCTAGTCTCTGGCTCTAATTCTCCTAAAGACGAAGCCATTGCTCGTGGACGTATGGTTTCTAGTTTAGTCGCTTCTACTTGCGATTCAAAAGGAAATCCGATTTCTAGACAGGGACCACTCCCCCTCTACCGAGTGTATACATCAAACGCTCCAAACTTAGCCTACAGTCATTCTGACAGAAACGAATTTCTTAATTCAGATGGAACACTGAACAGCAAAAAATATACTGAGGAGATGGAAAGGATTTTTCTCCATTACTTTGAAGAGGCCAAAATCAATGGTGACAAAGTTGTTGTTCTCTGTGGCTTTGGAATGGGGGCATTTATGACTCCCTCACTATTGCCTGAAGGTCAGAAATGTTTTGTTGAAGCTCTCCGCAGAGCTACAAACGCGAAAGGGAAGCATTTTGATAACATTATTTTCGCAGACCCGAACAAAAATCTCACTCCTGCAATCAGCTCCATTCCAAATATAACTGTCACAAGCAAAAGCTGTTTAGACGTTGTGCACCACGGAGCAGAACAAGACTATAAAATGGCCCTCTTTAACCCTGGCGATGGTAGTGGGATTCCAGGACAATTCTGGCTCAATGGTCATATTGCACTAGAAGAAATGTTTGGGCTTTTCACGACCCTTCTTATTTCTCAACACCCACACTGCAATCCATCAGTCGGAAGCAAGTCTACTTATAAATCAAGATGAAGGCATGAATCAAATCTATTCTTGTGCAGCATCCTACTCGCCCTCGGAAGGTCCAAACCTAAAAAATAATCACCTACTATTATACCCACTCTTTTCCTGAATGAGACGGAGAGCTTCCTCAGATAGTTCTTTTTTAGGAGTAGGAGGAGGATTACCTTGCAAAAAGCTTATTGCGAGCTCACAAAAGTCCTCCCCTTTAAAAAGCTCGATACAACGCTCTCTTTCCAATCGATACCTCTCCACCTGCTCATCAACAACCTGATAAGTAACGAATGCAGGCAAATCCAAATCATCTATCGTCAGTTCATGAATTGACAATCCAGAACCCGAAGGAGAAAAGCAAGAGCTCCTTCTATGTGGAAATTTAATCTTCTTTTTTTGCTCCCAGTCAAAGTAGCTAGCATTTTTCTCCCCAAAACCAAAAAGCAAACCAAGTAAGAAATGATTGTTTTTAACCTTTTTCCATACAGGATCTGAACCAACACCTATTTGAAACACCAATTTTTCTGGATCAAATGATTCTCCTACAACTATTTCAAACTCTTTGTAATATTTTTTTAAAATATAGGTAACCGAAAGGACATTCAACAAGAACCCCCCTCCAAAATCTTCATCTTCCTGGATGAGAAACTGGTCTCCCAAATATTTTTGCTCTACTTTTTTCCAATCATTCCACAGTTTTCGAGCATCCTCTCTTGTAGGATGAAATTTCTCAAATGGAATGTGTTTTCGAAATTGCTCGCTTTGCACCGCATATAGCTCTTTTTTCTCTCGCTCATCAATAATGGGAACATAAGTAAAAGCTGACATCGGCTTAGACCCCAAAAGAGTATACATCCCTCGCTCTTCAATCAAAGCATGTTTAAGGAAAAGTTCCACTCTATGCTTATCCGCAGACTCGACAGCTGATTCATGCGCAAAAATGTGAATTGACAAAAATAAAATGCAAGCAGAGAATAAATTTTTTATTAACATTCTTTTCAAAAGGAGGAAAGATGAAAACATTTGCCAAACTCTCATTTTTGTTTTTAGTTACACTGCAGTCTACTGCAGTATTTGCAAATTTTCAATCCCCAAATAAGTGCGGACCAAAGCATTATCTCGCTACAGAAAAGCTGATTTTCTCTGAAAACGGCATCTATGTTTTTAGCAATCATGGCCAAACCCTACCTCTCAACAAAATTCAATTCGACTCTGAAGGATATTTTGTTGCAGGATTCATTGAATCACTTTTTCCAAAGGCCAATGTCATCGCAAGCTGCAAAAATTGCGGAGCTGAATACCATAACAGGAGCCCACAACCTTGCGAAAACTGTCAAGAGTCTTGGGGATTTGATATAGTCCATATAGAAGATGGGTATGACAGCTAGACCTGGAACGAAACCCAACTCATCTGAGTTGGGTTTCCCCTATACTTCATCAGAAGCTGAAAGAAGCCCTTGGTAATTTTCTTTAGATACGACAGGTTTTCCAGTTTCTTGCTCTAGCTCCTCTCGAGCGTTTTTTGCGATCTTCCCACCCATCCTAGCTGCATCTTGATTTTCATCAAATCCCCTCGCATCACGATTCACCGCAATCTCCTTAGTCGATGCCTCACCAAGCATTGAAAAGATCAGCTCAAGATCCGTTATGTGATCGCGAAGATTTTCCCGTTCCAGCCCCTTATGCTCTTTATATTCAGCAGGCGTCATCCCAAAGGTCACCTTAGAGATTTCTGCAGTGAGAATAGCATATTCCCGTTACCTCGCATCCGCTTCTCAATCCATCCATCGCTATAGCCCTTGGCTTTGTATATTTCACGAGTTCTCTGTGTGGCAATTTCTGGATCTTCAATTTCTTGCACACGCTCATACCCAACCCGTGCTAGCCATTGCTTGAAAGGTTCCGCTTTAGGCGATGGAACTGACTGAATGATACGAAACACCGTCTCTGTGTTTGCGGTGTCAGTGAGATATTTCTTTCCATCTGATGATTCTAATTTCAGTTGTACCGTATTTGAGTACAACTGAACAAAACCTTCATTCTCAGCTAGTTGTATTTTTAGATTCGACCAATAACGCCTAGGATTAGGGCTTTCCGTCAAAACTTCTACGATGTCAATAATTGAAAAATACCACTCACCTTCGTGAAAGATACGGCGAATTTGCTTATCTTCAAAAACGACGAGTTTGTCTTGAGCTCTTTTGGTAATAGACTATGTCCTATTGAACCTCAAAGTAAAACTTGATGGGCCGAGCTTGTTCTTTTAGAGAATTTTCGACAAGTAAAAAACCCCGCTCAGTGTACACTTGAAGCCCTATGATAAATCCCGTGTACGCTGGTGCAAATACCCTATTCTCACCTACCAAGACTCCAGACAGTGGTTGCATCCAAAAAATCACCAATGTAGTGCTCGCCCCCCCCTCCGATGGATCGCTGCTCTCTTCTCGATCGTCACCCTCCCATTTCGTTGGATCATTGGCCCAGGAACACCCGCAGAAGAATACAGAAAACTCTGCCGTCTAGACGCATGGCATCCAAGTCTATTTACTGAAGCCCAAAAACACCCCCACCGCAATCGATTCAGCGATGTGCTGCCCAATGAGTCCACGCGATTCAAACTGGCATCAGACCCAAACTTTTACTTTAATGCCAACTGGGTCCTCGATAAGCAGGCCATCGCTTGCCAAGGCCCCCTGGAGACTGAGATCAATCAATTTTGGCAAATGGTTTGGCATGCCGATGTCAAGACAATCGCCATGCTCGCGAATCCAGTAGAATTAGGGAGGAATAAATGCAGCGAATACTGGAAATCCAGTTTCTCCTCTCGCCTTTTTGCAGCCCTCTCCGTCCAATGCATCTCTGAAACCACTGTTTTTGAAAAAGACAAAGTAAAAATTGTTGAGCGGACCATTCGACTAACCAAAGCGGGCAAAACAAAAGAAGTCACCCAATATCACTTGCAAAACTGGCCAGACTTTGGCGTCGTAGAACCAGAAGCGCTTGCCAAACTCGTTACGCTTATTGATTCGAAACAAGCACCTTTCCTAGCCCATTGCAACGCTGGGATAGGGAGAACGGGAACATTTCTTGCTGCCTACCAAGCCTACAAGCAAAAAACCTCGCAAATATATAACATTGCAGCCGCTCTGCGCAATCCTCAAAAAGGACGGATGGGCATGATCCAAACAGCCGAGCAATACGCCCTAGCAAGAGAGACTGCTCAGCTACTGGCCCGTTCTTCTTAAATTGGAATATAGGAAATTTGACAAGCCTAATTGAGGAAATTGAATTGGTTTGGATATATTTTATTTTTCTGAAATGTAGTCATCTTCACTAAGGAGACACTGATTAATTGCTTTCTCAGAAATTTGAGCCAAACGGGTCGAAAAAGTTAATTTGGAGATCGCAATTAACTCAGAAGAGTTAATGGAGATTGAAAATTAGGTTTTTCGGCGTTTTTGGCCGAAGATCTGAGGAATTGGATTAATCAGTGTCTCCACTAAAGAGTCTACAACGCCAATCTTCAACTATCGAAGTACCCTCATCTTCGACATATTTCTTAAAGAAGCTAGTCACATAATCTGCTTCACAATGAATATCAAATGCCTTTACATCAACATATTCCTGCAAGAGGATTATCTGAAATTTGGACTTACTTGGAGAACCAGGATGAGAAATTTGCTTAGTTGCATGCGCCCTTACACACCCGTTCTCATGCTCTTTTGTTAAAGCCATAACCTGTTTACAATGATTCCAAAGTTCTATCTCACAGCCTTCTTTAGGAAGCCATTCAGAAACCACAAAAACATGGCCGGACATATTCCATCTCCTACTTTTTAAGGCCCGACGGTACTCAAACATTCAGAACTAGTCAAGTGATGGCATCACAAATTTCTACAATAAAGCCGTTGTTATCACGAACGTATGAAACCGTTTGCCCCCACGGCTTTTGAACAGGCTTCGAAACCTCAGCAGCCCCCACCTCAACGGCATGTTGAAATGCCCCCTCGACATCCTCAACAATAAAAGCAATTTCAGCCCCAGCGGCTTGCTTTTCCAACCGATTTTCCCGAAACTGATGGGACTCACTCACAAACTTCTCACTTGCAAAGGCCAAACAGGTCTGTCCCGTTTCCATTTCTGCATATTGGTTGCTCTCATGCAAAAACCGCTTTTCCAATCCGAATGCTCTCTGGTAAAAAGAGACAACATCAAGCACATCCTCAACATAAAGAATGACGTATCCAAGGCGTGGCCTAACTTTCATAGTGCTGCTCCAATGGGGAAAAGTTTTTTTTCACTTACTTCTAAAGTTTTTTGGATGGGAAACGTATGACGCTAAGAAAATCTGTGCGGCGTACTGGCAAATGAAGGCAGCGCAGCAATTTTCTTCTCAAATGCTCGAGGCGGGACTCGAACCCCCACGGGCTAACGCCCAAGGGATTTTAAGTCTACCGGATTTTAAATCCCCACTACAAAACACTAAAACCAACTACTTAATGATCAGCTTCTTAAGCTCAATCCAATTTGACTTCAGAATAGTCGAATGTAGTCTTTTTTTGCCAGCAATTGGAGCATTTTTGGAGCATGGAGCAAATAATGAACCTCCCTTTCCCAATCCCTCTCACGGGATGATTGACATTGAGTCTTTATCTTTTTAGCTCGTCAAACTCCTTATAAGAACTGTAATAAAGAACACATGTTATCCCTCCAATAACAGCTCCAATAAGGCCCAGTATAAGTTTGTGCTCACTGGCAGCTGAGCCTCCTCCAACAAAAATTTTGTTAATGGAAAAACTAAGATAGTAAACACACAATACTGTGCATATACTTCTTGTGACCAAGATCTTTATGACTGAGAATTCACTCAACACGTTATGAAAAAACCTATCAAAGGATGGCTTTTTCTTCTCCAGCTCAATCCCTTCCAAAACCAATCGAGCCACCTTCACATCCAGATTTTTTGATCGAGTGTAATCCCTCGCCATAAGCAAAATTGCTAACAATGCGAAAAAAAAACCCAAAGGCTTTGCATAAGACGCTTCAATACCAGAAATGTAGTACAGAGGTCCAAGAGTTGCAAACATTTCGATGACGCCTATCATATTGTTCTTTTTGAAGATACTTGCAAGTTTTTTATACTCTATGGCTTGGGCCCGATGATTCTCAGGATCATTGTGATTGCTTAAAGCAGATCCTTCCTTTTTTGATGTGATTTTGCTTTTCTTAACAGCTAAGGGTTTAAGCGCTTCGTAATACTCTTTGCAAGCAAAGGCACCTAGGGCTCCTGAAAACAGAATAATCAGAAGTACTCGGGGAATAGAAAGGCTTGGAATCACTTCCATTAGGAACTGATACGTCAAAAATCCTACTATTCCGAAGGCAAACAGATCAACTACAAGTCTCGTTAACAAAATCTGCCTCAGGCTAAATTTTTCGAGGATGTCATGAAAGAACCTCGAGCCTCCAGCTTCTTCTTCAATTTCTAATCCATCGACAACCATTTGTGATTTTTTCCCTTCAATCCTTCGAAATTTTGATACACTTCGAAAGAAGTAAAAAATCGAAAGGGAAAGAAGAATAGGGGCAGCAATTTTATATAGACCTATCTGTGCAGGCTTCCAGGAAAAAAGAACCGTGATTAAGCTGAATTGCATGAGCGCTCCAGCAAAATCCAGCTTTTTTCTCAACTCGCAGATGGAAAAATATTCACTGGTTAAACTTTCATAGGTTTTAGTTTTACTCATGCTTCTCCTCTATGTCTAAGATATAGACAAAACTTTCCCAAGTATAGTCAAAATCTTTATATTTTTTCAAAATTGGCCACCCTTCTTAAGCCCTTCATGAGCCTACGAATTTGATGTCTTCAAATAACTTCAGAATATCCCTATAAAAAATAGGGGGCATTTTTACTTTTAATCACCTGCTACCGGGAAAACACACTCAATCTACTCGCTAGTGGCTATGAAGCGACTATTTGGACTGCTCCTTCTCAGCCCAAGTTTCGGGGCGTGAATTGTTCCCATAATGAACGACTTGAATAGATGGGATCTGAGTTAAAGCTTCCTCAGGCCGATCCTTCTGCCCCAGACGTTGTTTCCCAAGCCAAATTAAAAGACCTCTGTCACCTTGAATGGCAAGAGAAAACTGTTTTAATTGTAGATAGGCGTCTCCATTCGCTCTTTTTTCCTGTAAAATGGCGGAAAAACTGGCACCCTGTTCAGTTTGACATCGTCGATATAGAGTATCCGCTGAAACCCCTATTACTGCGGCTACCTGAGCACCTGAACATCCCGCTTGCAAATACTTGTCTACTTCACCCCAGTCAATCGAAAGCTTTGGACGTCCCGGTATATTTCCCGTTGGACTATGACCCATCTGATTTACTCTCTTTTGCACTCTCTTTTCATCACTTTTAACAAATTTTTTGTATATCTGTCTTGCGGAAAGGGCACCAGTAAGCTCTCATAAAAAAGTCTACAAATAGCTTCTGATCAAAAATTAAGGTGATTAAGTCCCTGAACATCAATAGAGATACACAGGGCAATTGCCTTAATCTCAATAAATATTTTTACATTGGAGCGTGATATCAGTTTAAAAAATACCTAGCAGGGTTTATAATGTGTGATATCAAAAACTGACGTGTGGATACAATGGTATTTTATCATCATTTAAAACAAGTAGAATTAATTAAAAAATGTGTTTAAAAACTTTAAGGGCAAATTGTTTGATATCTCTTCTCATCAACATGGAGAACAAATGGCTGCTACATTAAAAAATTCACACACTCAGAAGTATCTCAGAGAACTTCCCCTTTTGGATTTCACTGCAGACCTGTACCCAGATACAAATCTAGAGAATGTCTACATTATCTGCGCCCAACACCTTGTTTCGACCACTTACTCCTTATTCAACACTTTAATCCAATTAGGACTGAAGCCTTCCAATCTCGCTGCAATAGGAAAATGTTATTCTACTGATCCTGAAGCATTTAATGAAATGGATAGGTTGGGAATTGATGTTTGTGCATCAAGTCTCAGCTTTGATAGCCATGCTTCTTTTGACCAACAATATCGCTCTAACATCAAGAAATTTATTCAAAAAAGAGTCTTAAAGCTAAGAAGCAAGGGCTTCAAAAAAATTATTGCACTTGATGATGGAGGTGAGCTTCTGGCCCAAGTTGATTCTGTGTTAGAAAAAAGCAAAAAAGTTATAGGAATTGAACAAACTAGTTCAGGATACCACAAAATCAAAAAAAAGAATCTACATTTCCCAATTATAAATGTAGCTCGTTCACCCGCCAAATTAAATTACGAATCCCCAATCATAGCAGAGTTAGTACTTACCACTTTGCTCGACAACCTCAAGCAGCTAGAACTTCAGCCCGGTCAAGCGTTAATTATTGGAAATGGACCTATTGGATCACATATTCGAGAAGCCTTGGAACATACTCATGAAGTTTTTATCTACGATAAAATTGCATCGAAAAGTGACATAGAAGAAAAAGAATTCGAAAAATCTCTCAAAAAATTCGACCTAATCATTGGGTGCACCGGCACTCCTGTCTTAACCCCGAACCAATTCAAATTACTAAAGAAAAATGCAATTTTGGTTAGCACTTCTAGCTCTGATAGAGAATTTAGTGCAGACAAGCTTAGGAAAACTATAGCTCTTGTGAATGATTGTCATCAAAATCTTCATATAGACAACAAATGGCTTATTAACTGCGGATTTCCTATCAACTTTTCCCCTAATTATAGGTCAATTGATTGTGAAAAATTGCAACTAACCAGATCTCTTCTCTTATCTGCGATCTTACAAGCTGTAGATGATGTTGATACCTCTGAAAAAAGGTTCATCCCCCTTGACCTAGAAAACCAAAGAGAAATTCTTGAAAAGTACTTTTTGCTCTTTGCAAAGGAAAAACCAAAAGAAAAAATAGCTCTGGCTATCTAGTAAGGAAGGCTTTGATGAATAGTACATATTATAAATTATCTCCAGATCAAATTATAGATGATATTTCTCATTCTGATAGATCCAAAAAAATAAAAATTCTAGGAAAGGAATACTTCATATACCCAAGTGTGTATCCATCTGATCGATTTCGCACTACAAATTTCCTATTAAAAAACATTAAGCCCCTAGTGGAAAATGCCACTGTTTGTGATATGGGGTGTGGAATGGGAATCGTTGGTTTGTACGCGTTAGAAAAGGGTGCTAAAAAAGTCGTGCAAGCTGATATAAATGCCTTTGCAGTTAGCAATGCCAAGGCAAATAAAGATCTTTACGAGCATTCCGATCAAAAGTTAGAAATTTACCAAAGTAATTGTTTTGACGGGATCCCTTTACAGACGTTTGACGTTATTATTTTCAATATTCCTTTCCATTGCGAACCTCATGAAATTAAGAGTACCCTAGATTATGCTTTTCATGATCCAGATTTTCAATCAACTAAGCGATTTCTTTTCCAAGCACAGGATTTTAGTCACTCAAATACCAAGATTATCATAGCTTTCTCGAACAAAGGAGACACTCAAGTACTAGAGGGAATATTCAGCAAACTGGGATATAAATGGCGCCTTTGGAAAACAACGAACACAGATCAAACATATGACAACCGCTTATACCTCCTAGAATCCCCATTTTTGGAGATAAAATGAAAAATATTTTGATAACAGGGGCTATTCGAGGACTTGGAAAAAGCTTAACAGAGCTTCTCCTCTCAAAAGGATACTCTGTATTTGGAACAACAAGAAATCTAAAAAACACGACTGAACAAAAAAACCTTAAGTTGTTTTACTTAGATTTTTGCAATAAAGAATCTATTTCTAACATTGTTGATTACTTTCGAAAAACAGGAACCCCTCTCCATGGCATAGTTCATAATGCAGGGATTGCATATTTAGACCCTGTTGAAATTTTGGACGAAGAAGAATACCGTCGAACTTTCGAGGTAAATTTTTTCGGTCCTATTGCCTTAACAAAACAGCTTCTGCCTAACTTGAAAAAGACTCAAAAATCGAATTTAATCTTTATCAGTAGCATTGTGAGCATTGACTGCTGGCCATATCTGGGCGCATATGCAGCTTCGAAAAGAGCTATAGAAGCCGTGGCCTTTGAATGGGCTTCGCTCTTAAAAAGCTGGAATGTACAGGTATCTATTATCCAGCCAAATCCTTTACCCACCGATATGGCTATTCAAAGATCCAAAAACGTGAGTAAAAGCCATTACCCGGAATTGGGAAACCGACATTTAGAATGGGAAAGTATTGAAGAAACCGTGGAGCTAATCTATAAAATTTTAGAGGATGAAGCACCAAGATTCCAATATCAAACCGGTAAGTATTCAAAGCAAACTGCTTCTAAATTCCTCAACGAAAAAGCTTATCAGAACTCCCTAGAAGAAAATCAGAACCATTTTATTAATTTACTTAGTTCTTGCTAATATACCTAGTGACGCTTACCTACCCCGCGGCCATGCAAATTCTTTAATCAACGTTTCGTGCTGAGGAAATTTTTTCAGTAATAATTCAAAATATCCCTTAGTGTTGTCCTGGGGGAAAAAGGCAGGCGAAACGAGATGAGTAATTAAAGTGTATTTTGCCCCCGCCAAAGTTCTAGCAGCCATCCATACATTTTTGGGCACTATGTGAATAAATTGTTCCCTATTATCAATATCACTTCCAATGCGAATTTTCTCTGCCCTTCCATCCGTATTATGGATTAAAATTAGCTCAAGAGGACCACCCAAGCAAATTTGCCAGCTTTCATCTGCAATATGTAAATGGAATGGGCAAATGACGCCCTCTGGTAAAAGATAGTAAGCCCAATTAAAGAGGGGACGTTCCCCATCAAATTCCTCTCCTAAGGTCTCTTGAGACAACATCCTCTCTGATCTATAAAACTCAATTAAGAAATCCTCACTCCAGAGAGGTTTTAATTTAAATTTATTTATTATTAAGTCAATAGGAGGAAGTTTCATTTTTCACTCCTAATGTTTTTTATATTCATAATACGAGGGTGTTTTTTGGGATGATAATAAAAACAATGTTTTTCTTTAATTTTTTTTTGCATGAGTTCTTCATCAAACGTAATTGTCTCATACCCAAGATTTTCTAAAAAAGAAATACTCTGATGAAAAGTCTCAATCAATTCTTCATTCCAATATTCACGAAAACTAAACATCATCATTGGAAATAATTTTGTTATTTGCTCTTCATTCCCTAGGATAAAGGGCTGTTCTTTCACTTTAAGCTCTTGTTTGATGAAATCAACTTTACTCAAGTGCAATGATTCAAGGATCTCCTCTAAAGCCCTCACTTCAGCTTTTTCCTCTAGAGGCTCAAGAATATTTCTTAAATACTCATGTTGGTTTTTAACATAGTGAAATAAAAGGGTTTTTGATTTGTTTGAAATACTAAAATTGAATGACTGAATATTTTTGAAGTCATTTGTATTAATATTCTCAGAAAGGATTTCAAACAACTCTCTTATGGGCTCAAAAGCAAATATTTTTGCAGTTTTGTAAAGGCTGGCAAATGTTAATGCATACCATCCAGTGCCAGCACCAATATCAAAAATGATATCCCCATCTTTTAAAACTGATTTGAGGAAATCGTGAATTTTGGGTTCGTAAAAGCCAAAATTAATAGTGTCAAAAGTAGGACATCGAATGGAGGCATCATCTCTCAAAATAATGTTTGGATTTTCAACTACAAAATCAACACCTTCCCGTTTAATTGAAATCTCTTTAATATTTGAATTTCTTATTAAATCGCTGAATAAATATAAAGTCCTATCGAATTCATACATATGAGACAAATAATAAAACACATCTACTCTTCCATTTTTATAATCTAACACAGTAGCATAAAGACTTTCTTGTGGACTTTCTTCTACAGGCACGACGAATAACCCATTTTTCTTCTTCGCTCTTTTTTCATATAGTAACAATCCTCCTGTGCCAATCGTTACAAGTAAAATACTCCATTTATTAATCCAAGTGGTTTTGGATTCACCGTAAAAGATCAACTCGTAGATGGAGAGTATAGGACCAAGAAAATACCCTAAACTTGCCAAAATAAGTGTTTCAGTAAAATAGAAAGATTCAAAGAATAGAGGTAGAGCCCATCCATAAGCCATGCCTCCAAGACACAAAAGCATTATAGGCATATTCATTAAATTTTCGAATTTAAAAAAATGAAAATAATTTTGAATTTGATCTATATCATTATTAATGAGAAGAAAAATCAAAGAACCAGCCAGATATAAAAATGAATATGCTACTGCTGCTACTCCTTGATAAAAGGCAATAGTTATAGGTTTATCATGATGAACCATATAACTTGTCATTAAGAATACAATTGCAAAACAAAGAGTCGAAAAAGCCCCGAATAAAGCTCCCCGTATTGAAATCAGTGGATTTATTGCTTGAAAATCTGTATAAAAAATAGTTAGAATCCCAAAAAATGCGATAAAAATCCACGCCCATCTCCAGCCAAGTCTTTCTCTAAGAACTATCCTCATTAAAAGAGCAACAACTAGAGCATCTGCACCAAACAATGTAGAATTATCTACTATAGTGCTAAATAATTTTGAATACTCAAATGCAGCACCCGCTAAAATCCCTAAAGTACCCCTAGCAAAAATAGACCATCTTCTTTTAGAGACGCTTAAGTGTTGTGGATCGAATGTAACTTTTTCGATTACTTTTAGAGATGACAATCCATCATTGAACAGACATTTGAAAAATAGAAAAAGCAATATACAGCAACTCTGATAAAATAAAGCAATAGGTCCTGGAATTTGAGTTCTCTCTAAAGCAAAACTAAAAGAAATTCCAGTAAAGCCAACAAGTGTCCATGCAAAAAGAGTTCTTGAGATTCCTTTTTTTCTCTCTTTGTAGCGAACTAAAAGAGAATGTTTTTTAATATATAAAAAAAATTTCTGAGCTTCAGAAAAAAATTTATCCCAATACCCTTTCAACCAAGTCTCCTTGTTCAAAAAAAACTCCTATGTCTTAAAAAATGCTTAGAAGTAAACTCACCACTATCCTACTCCAATTTTATTAAAAACTTTTAACATTTTTTTTGCGAGTCTCTATTTTAATGGCTTCAGCTATTGAAGCCTTTGCAATGACTGTTGTTCCTGTAAATAGGCATTTTGCTGACAAAATAATAAGCATAGCAGCGGGCTTTCCAAGTTGAGTCAATCCTAATAAATTCTCGTATGACTCGATATGCAACAAACCTCCGACCTCTAAAGCTGCATAAGTAGCAATCGCTGAAACTATCACAGAAAGAAGGCGAATGTTTCTTTTAGTGAAGATGAATATTAACATCCCTTGTATTGGCGCACCGATCGCCTGACAGGAGGAAAAGACGAGAAACACTAATACAGGGTAGACAGAGACTTTAAGTGCTACATACAGCAAGAGACCATCTACTATCGCATCTATGACCATATCAAACATGGCTCCTATGGAAATAGGTTTTGAGTATAAAATACCCTTCACTAAAGAGCGCCAAGCCTCAGTATTTTCTCCTGAATCCATCCTTCTAGGGAATATTTGTGACCAAAAAATCCAGTCCCCTAAAATTCTTGCTCCAATTGTAAAGAGTAGAAAAAAGGAAGTGATGTTCTTCCCATGAAAAAGAGTTACTCCTAATAAAAACAGAATATGGGGCAAGAAGCCTATTATAGTTGCTATGCCACTAATAAATCCAAAAGGAGGGACCGTTTTGACCGCACAATTCTCTTCTGAAAGATCTGATTTAAGACTCACAGACTAGCCTCCAGCAATGTTTTTTTTGCAATTTTAACATAAAGATAAGAATTGAAAAAGAGAATAGCCACGGATAGCAGCGATATCAAAAGAGCCAACCAAAGACCCCTTTGAAGACATAAAATCGCTCCAGCGCCAGTTGATGTGAGACCAAGCAACCAAAGAATAATCATTCTGCTCAATAAAAATCCGTTATGAGAGATTTTTTTGTTCGTTTCTAGCATTTGAAAAATCCCTGCAGAAACCTTTTGCTGTCGTTCGATAAGGATTCCTCTTTGTACACAATTTGTAGCCTCTGCATTTAGTGCCAGGTCTTTTTTGGTATTCATGGAAAACACAAATAAGCCTCCAAAACCAGCGATCAAAATCAGAAGCGAAGCATTTGTGACAAGACCTTTATCTTGTAAAATCATTGTCAGAATGACCATTGCAAGAAAAATTCCTGCTATTTTCCAGCATAAGAATTCTGATTTCGATAGCCTCTTAACAACCTGTAGATGATGATCAGCCAGGTTTTTGTAAGCGATTGCTGCTTCTTCCGGGGTGTATCCACTGACCACATGAGTATGGAAATCGACTTTCACTACTTCCCCTTTGGGTGGTAAAATTTATTTCACCATACCAGAAGTTGCTGCCAAACTGCAATGCTAGAAATAGATGAATTTAATCAAAAACCCTATATTTTTTCATAGAGTTTTGAAACTTACGGTAGGGACCACTTGAAAAGAAGTATACATATAGAGCAAGGAACACAAAGCAACATCCAACAATAGCCATTGTCTGAAAATATTCAGATTCACTGCTGCCAGATGCTTTCAGCATGACTCGGGACCAGGCAATGATTAGAAAGTTCAAGCACCACATTGGAATGGATCGTGTGATGAACTGCCGGTTCTTTTTGTAAAAATTCGCCTTTTCTGCGAAATAACTTCCCAGATTTTTGGGACCCTCTAAATCAAGCCCTTGTAGTATTGTTTCATAGAGTTGGTGATCTAAAGCCTTTCCCTTTTTGAGCAGAAAGCCAAACATAGGTAGTCCCGCTATCAACATCCAGAATGAAGATACCATAAAAAGAGATGGATCTTTGTAGGAGTGTAACAGGAACCGAGATACGACCATTGAACCCACTAAAATAATGAAAGTAGCAAGATACACCCTCTGTTGGACTTTCTTTAATTTTTGCAAAGAGGATTCATAAGAGATCTTAAGTTGCTGATATTCGTACATATCCCTTCAATCTAGCTTTCATCGCTATCCTTTTTCAGTATTCGAATTGGAGGTCTTTCCTTTCATCCAAAAAAATGCTGCGATAAAAAGGTAACCGAATGCCACACAAGGAGCTAAAATTTTGAAGTCCAGGTCTCTTTTGATCCAATAGCTAACTCCCACTCCTATTAGAATCGGTAATGGATCCAAAAGGCTACTTTGGTAGAGTAATTTCTTTTTTTGCTTTTCCTCCATAAGGACCTCAAATACCGTATATTGCTAAGGCTACTTTATCGAATAATTTTTGGCAATTTTGTGATCTATTTTGAATTTTTCACTTTTGAGGGAGCATCGCGACTGAATAGTTTTCTGATCTCCCTAGAAAACAGGTGCTCCCTCAATCCATCAGGAGCGTGTTTAATAATGCCGAGCATTGCCCACCCCTTCACTTCAGGATAATTGTCAGCCAACCATTCGTCAATTATTTCTTCCTTGCAAAAGCTGCGACTTTTTGATTCTAGCTCTTCCACTTTTTTGAACCATTTGTGTACTGCACCCCATTTAGCAGATGTCAATTTCAGCTACCCGCTCCCAGTCTTTTTGAGATGGATTTTTCATCTCAGCCAGACTCCTACGCTTTGCTTGGTCTTCTTTTTGCATCCCCAGAAGTTCTCGTTGAAGATAAGCATTAAACCGGGAGGAAAAACCATACATTCCTTCTCGCTTAATCAGAGCTTGGACTGGAAAAGATACAAAAAGCTCAAAGCGCTGTTTGTTGCTAATAGCTTCTCGCACTTCGGTAGATGAATGTCCCGTCGATAAAATGAATCCCAAAATAGGGCGGTCGTATATTTTGTCATTTAAATAGGAAAGCTCAATGCCACCCCGCAACGCAACTACAAATGAACTTGCCTTCAATGCGACGATAGCACCAACAGAGTCATAGAAATGTTTCTCCTCTAAAGGATGCCCCATCATAAAAACCTTGCGATATTTTGCACTAAGTATTGCATCTGGTCCCATTAATTTCTCTGTCACTACATCTGAACCAATGATTCCTATTATTTCCACGTTATCTGTAACTTGAGAGAACCTGTTCTGCAATTCCTTGGGCGTCCAATAAGTAACAAAGACTTTGGGGTTGTCCTGATAAATGCTAGCAAGCATTTTTTGACGCAGAGCAAGTTCGCTTCGATTTTTGAAATTGTCTCCTCCAGGAACAGGATAAACTAAAACGTAATCCACATAACCATTGCGAAGTGCTGCATCGATGACATGCTGATGACCAAGATGTATGGGGTCAAAAGAACCTGTATAGTAGCCAATCCTATTGCCGTTAAAATTCGTCATTTCGAAAGTATCATCTAAAATTGCAGCCATCAAGCTGGAAGAGGAGAACGCTACCCCAAACAAGAATACAAATGAAGCGAGTTTAGATTTTAACATGAAACCTCCTGAAAAGAGGTTAGAGTATAGCACAGTTTTACATCCTAAAAATATCAAAATTTTTTAATTGAAACTGTGCCATCAGCGTGCCATAGAACAGCATGCCGTTCTCTTGCACATCTTTAAATTTATCGTAACCTCTTGATTTACAATAACGCTCGAGGTCCCTCGGGCGTTTTGAGGGTGAAGAGCCAGGAATCGAGCGCAGCGTGTACGCCGTACTCGCAAGAGAAGATGACACTGCTATTCGCTCTCCAAAATGCTCGAGGCGGGACTCGAACCCGCACGGGCTAACGCCCAAGGGATTTTAAGTCCCTTGTGTCTACCATTCCACCACTCGAGCGAAAGAAACCAGTTTACTAGGTATGGGGATCTTTCGTCACGCATTTTTTCTGAGATGTACTGTTCTATTTTTGTACTATAGAATGAAATGTCTTAACCGCATTTTGATTCATTGTTTTGAAATCAAATTCCTCATACCACAAGTAGTTAAAATCCAATAATAGTTCCATCACCCATTGAGATGTATGGTGTCGGACAAAGGCTCCTTCGCTCGCGGTGTAAACTCCGTAACCATGAGGAGTTTCTTGATATTTCTCTTCATATGCGGCAGGCGTCCACTTTCACTAAGTGAGCTTAGAGAAGTTTGAGGTTAAATACCTTTTCCCCTTTCGATCTTTTTCTCTGCTATATCAAATCCAGAAACGTTCCGGCACCCTTCAGAAAATAGTTCTCTCAATATACGACCGTAACCACAACCGTACTCAACAATTTTAGAGTCAAAGGTGATAAACGGCTGTACTCTTTTTAGGAAAAAAGGATCTTCAAATTCTTTCTTAGAGCCAATATCGTTCCAAAACGTAAGCGAATTCATTGGCTGAATGTGCACAATTTTGGCTTTTTATTCACTTGTGTTTAGGGCAGTGTCCGCACAAGAGCAGTCGACGGAATGAAACCCTTCGTTGAAGGCGGTTTCCTCTTGGGGGTCGAGGTCGATGAAGAGGGAGCTTCTCTCAAAGGTTTTGGGTAGCTTGCCTTCTTCTACCTTGAATGTGATGGTATCTCCGTCTCTTTTTGGAGAGGAGAGGGCTAGGTCGATATCTTGGTTTTTGTCCAAGAGAGAAAGAACCCCTTTTGTTGTATCCTGGGACTTGACACCTTTGGTGAATTTCTTCAGGCTGATGTGGCCGGCAAGGCGACTGGGTCTATCTGAGAAATAGATGACAGAGAGGACGCCTTCGAGCTTTAGTTGGTCGTCTTCATAAGTGCCCGATGCGGAATTGAGGACATAGAGCATCCGAGGCTCTTCGACATCTTGGACGATGTGGTCTTTTTGGGAATTGCAACTAAATGCAAATAGCAGAACGCAAGCAAGTAGGACGTTTTTCATAAGATCACCTCTAGTCTGCACATTAGCAAACTAGAGGTGATAAATCTACCAGATTTTTCCGAAGAAAGAATTGTTTTTCGAATCTTCGACAGCAGAAAAAGAGGTGCTAGAAACGGTTTCTAGGGGCTCTTGAGCTACGCGTTGCATATCCCCGCCCTCTTCCTCTGAAGGAGGAGCGGCATCTTCTGCGGAGGGGACCTCTTCTTTTGGCTCTTCTTTTTTAACTACTGCTTTCTTCCGACGGCCTCTTTTTGGCTTTTCTTCCGCTACTGGCTCGGGAAGAACATCTCCTTCAGGCTCCTTAGGAGCTTCAGCTTTTTCTTTGGCGATTTTATCAGAGATAAGGGTGGGGGGCGGAGGGATGAGTCTGCTGACTGGCGAAGATGAAACTTTTGGAGTTTCATCTTCGGCACCACCCCCTTCAGGAGCCTTTTCTTCTACAGGCTTTTGATCTTCTGCGGCAGCTTCTTCTTCGGAAGCTTTAACTTCTTCTGGAGTACGACGTCTTCTATGACGGCGACGCTCACGCTTTTTCTCTAATCGTTCTTCTACTGCAGCTGGCTCTTGCGGCTCAGCTTTTTTGCCACCACCAATTTTGATGGAGCGCTCGAACGTGGCGTTTTTCAGTACGACACGCGTCTCTTTTGCTTCCACGACTTCGTAGTCGGTGACCGGAACGAGAAAGGGTTTGGGCCTCTCTACGCTACGAAAAAAGAAAGAATGGCCAAATGAAATAACTTCAACGGCATCCACAATATGTTCTTCCCCACCACTTCCTTTGGTGTTGCGTATCACGAGCTTATGACCATCTTTAGGAGTGATGATGGTTTCTATGATAGGTTCTCTAGTAAAATTCACAAAATGTTTCCTGTTATAATTCTTTTGATTCCATATATTGCAATAGGTCAACAACGCGAGTAGCATAACCCATTTCGTTGTCGTACCATGCGACGAGTTTGTAAAAACGACTATTCAAGGCGATTCCAGCTCCTTCATCAAAAATACACGAATAATGACTGCCAATAAAATCTGTTGAGACAACAGGTTCATTGGTGTATTGCATGATTCCTTTCATGGAGCCGTCAGCTGCACTTTTGAATGCTGCGCAAATTTCTTCATAACTGGTCTCTTTTGTCACACGGACCGTTAGGTCCACGGCCGATACGTCAATCGTCGGTACGCGAAAGGCCATGCCAGTTAGTTTTCCCTTCACTTCTGGGATTGCAAGAGCTACTGCTTTTGCGGCTCCCGTAGAGGATGGGATAATGTTGGCCCCTGCTGCACGTCCTCCACGGAAATCCTTTTTTGAAGGACCGTCCACTGTTGGCTGTGTTGCAGTAACCGAGTGTATTGTTGTCATCAGCCCTTCCTCAATCCCAAAATTATCTAGGACAACTTTGGTAAGAGGAGCAAGGCAATTTGTTGTGCACGAGGCGTTGGATACGATTGTATGTTTTTTAGGATCGTATGTCAGGTGGTTAACTCCCATTACAAACGTGGGAATTTCACCTTTTCCAGGTGCAGATAAAATGACCCGTTTCGCCCCAGCTTGTATATGTTTTTGGGCGTCTTCAGGGTTTGTGAAAAGACCTGTCGACTCGATGACGTAGTCAATTTGTAGATCTTTCCATGGTAAATTTGCAGGATCACGCTCTGAGAGGACTATGGTCTTTTTCTCATCCACAATTATCGCATCCCCTTCTGCGCTCACAGAAAATTTAGGGCTGCTGTGAACAGAGTCATATTTAAGAAGATAAGCTAGGTTATCTGCTGGGACAAGGTCGTTGATCGCTACAACGTCGATGTCCTTGTGCTTTTCTGCGATAGTTCTAAACGCGAGTCTACCAATGCGTCCAAATCCGTTAATTGCGATGCGTATTGCCATGTTTTACCTCCAGACTCAGTTGAGCCATTTCAGCCTAATACTAGCAAGAAATTGAAGCAGAAGTAAAGCCCCGTTATGGAGCTTTACTCAGGGAGGTATTCGATGATACACTTGGCGCTTTGATCTCCTCTGCGAGTTCCAGCGGTTTTGATCAAGCGGGTGTATCCACCAGGACGCGCCGCAAAGCGGGGGCCTAGTACGTCAAATAATTTGTTAATCACTTTGCGATCCCCATTGTAAGATGAGGTATCCCCTTTTTTCGCAGCTCTGGCCTCTTTTGGAGTCAGGCTATTAAACCTAACCATAAGCTCCCCAATGGCCTTCCTGCGTGTTGCCAAGGTATTTTTCTTAGCTAGAGTGACCATTTTATCGGCATCTCTCTTCAGAATTTTAGCCTTAGCTTCGGTCGTTACAATCCGCTCATGTTCAATAAGAGATTTGAGCATATTTGCAACGAGACTACGACGGTGGCCAGTATTGCGGCCGAGCTTAAAGTTACCTTTGCGATGTCTCATACTTCTGTTCCTGCTTTTTCACTTTGGTATTGGGCAATGAGTTCTTTTACGTTATCTAGTGTTATGCCAAGCCTACTCAGGTCCATTCCAAGGTGAAGTCCCATTTCTTCGAGTTTTGCTTTGATCTCGTTAAGCGACTTCTTTCCAAAATTACGGAATCTTAGCATATCCGACTCAGGCATGATCACGAGTTCTGCAATCGTATCAATGTCAGCTCCAGCGAGACAGTTCGTGGAACGGACAGACAGCTCAATCTCATCGATTCGAAGAGCGAGCTTTTGCATCAGTGCATCTTTGTCTGTGTCATTATCTTCTTCACCTTCATCAAATGTGATGGCTTCGGTTTTAATCTCTTTGAAGATATCAAAATGGTGAATTCCAATCTGAGTAGCGAACGAAAGAGCTTCCTCTGGAGTAATTCTTCCATCTGTTGTGACTTCAAGAATCAATTTATCGAAGTCGGTCACTTGTCCAACACGGGTATTTTCTACAAAGTAGTTCACAAGTCGAACGGGCGAGAAAATCGAATCAATAACGATTTCATCTACTACTTTATCAAAGTCGTGTCGCTCAGAAGGGACGTATCCTCTCCCAATAGCCACTTTCACGTCAATCCGCTTCGTCATGGGTTTTGTCACATGAAAAACGACGAGATCTGGGTTGACAATGTCGAATTCAGTATCACCAAGGAACTGTTTTAGAGTAATGGGGCACTGTCCATCATTTTTGTCGAGATCATCTGCTGTCACTTCAAGTGTATTGACAACCATTTTTGGTCGGCGTGAGCCACTTTCGTCGTCTGTTGGCAGTTTGCGAAGAAGGGCCCCTTTTAGGTTTAGGACGATATGGGTCATATCCTCGATTATTCCCTCAACGGCCATATATTCGTGGGGAACTCCCTCGATACGGACGGATACAATAGCAGGAGCTTCCATCGAATTCAGAAGAATTCGACGCAAGGCATTGCCCATAGTATGTCCAAATCCTCGTTCAAAGGGCTCTGCTACAAAGCGCGCGGAGTTTTTGTCCTTCGATGCTTCTGAGAGTTTGATTTTGCTCGGCAATTCAAATTTGCCATATCTCACGGCCATAGTTTTCTCCTATCCTATTATTGGCTAATCCTTAAACGCGGCGTCTTTTGCGTGGTCGACAGCCGTTGTGTGGAACTGGGGTTTTATCTCGTATTAATGTGATGATCAGGCCCGCACTCTGCAGTCCTCGAACAGCAGATTCACGCCCGGCCCCAGGGCCCTTAAGGTTCACTTCTACTTCTTTCATTCCCATTGCTGCTGCGGCTTTGCCTGCGTCTTGTGCGGCGAGAGTGGCAGCAAACGCTGAGGATTTTCTCGATCCAGAAAAATTAACTTTACCAGCTGATGCCCACGAAATAACATTTCCTACTAGGTCAGTAATGCTAACAATCGTGTTGTTAAATGTGGCACTTACATGTGCAATACCGCTGGGAACACTCTTTTGGTGCTTCTTCTTTGGACGGGCTCCGGTTTTTTTCATTGCCCCTTTCTGCATATCTTGCTTAGCCAATGCTTACTCCTTCAAATTACTATTTAGCGGGTTTCTTCTTTCCGGCTATTGATTTCTTCTTCCCTTTTCTGGTCCGCGCATTACACTGTGTGCTCTGTCCGCGAACTGGGAGTCCTGAGCGATGTCTTAGCCCTCGGTATGAGTGAATGCTAATGAGGCGCTTAATGTTGTTTTGGACCTGTCTTCTTAAATCCCCTTCAACGACGTACTCAGACTGGAGCATCCCATTCAGGCGTCCAATGTCTTCTTCAGTCAGTTGTCTCGCGCGCATATTGGGATCTAAGTTCAGTTTACCGATCACTTCATTTGATGTTTTCAGTCCAATTCCCTGGATGTAGGTCAAGCTGATGACCAAGCGCTTGTTATCAGGGATATCAACTCCAATGACTCGTGGCATTTAAAATTCCTTTTGTTCCTAGGCAGTAAATTCTACCATAAGATTTGTTTAATCACAAGGGGGTAATCTCGCGGTTGCAAATAGAAAAAATTACTTTGCTAGCCCCTTCGCCCTCTTCCTTTCTTCATAAATCCTTCATACCGCTTCATAAGCATATGAGATTCGACCTGCTTGGTGGTATCGAGTACCACACCCACCATAATGAGGAGGGAGGTTCCACCAAAAAAATAACTAATACTTGGATCCACTTTGAGCAGTTTTCCAATAATCGAAGGGAGTACGGCAATCAAAGAGAGAAATATAGCCCCTGCAAAAGTGATCCGATTCATGGTTTCTTCTAAATAATCTTGTGTGGGCTTGCCTTGGCGGATTCCTGGGATAAAGGCACCATTTTTCTTCATATCAGAAGCGATTTGCTCAGGATGAAACTGTGTTGCAGTCCAAAAGTAGGTAAAGAAAATAATAAGTAATACGAAGAACATCGAGTAAACTCCACTACCAGGAGCTAGCCACTTTGAGAGGTTACCTAGCCAACTGTTCTGTCCAGCTAGCTGTCCGATCGTAGCTGGGAACATGAGTAGCGAGGATGCAAAAATCACTGGGATGACTCCCGCGTAGTTCACTTTTAGAGGGATGAATGCTCTTCCCCCTTGTGTCTCATGTCTACCCACAACACGTCGAGCGTATTGAAGAGGTATTTTACGCTGGCCTTGGATCACAAGGATTGTTCCTATAATGATGAAGACGAACACGGTCATCAAGGCGACAAGTGATGGGAATGAAAGTTGACCTGGCTCTTGGGAGTCGAGGTTCAGTTTACGGATAATTGCGCCAATCGTCGTTGGAAGAGAAGAAAGAATTCCCAGGGTAATGATCAAACTAATCCCATTGCCTACTCCCCTTTCTGTGATCTGCTCACCGATCCACATAAGCAACATTGTGCCTGCGGTCATTGTGCATATAATCATGAGGAAATATAGCCATGGGACATCAAAAGCTGTGACGCTAAGCAATTGGGAAACAATAATACCAGGCTGACTAGCATTGAGACTTAAAATGTATCTTCCAAAAAGGATTGCTTGAAAAGAGGCTAACACAATCGTAAGAAAACGGGTCCATTTCCCTACTTTCCTTTTGCCAATCTCTGGGCTCTCCTTCATTTCCCTTTGGAGCGAAGGCATGAGAGCCATCATCAGCTGCATAATGATTGATGCAGAGATATAAGGCATGACTCCTAAAGCAATGATAGTCATCTGTGCAAAAGCACCGCCTGAGAAGACGTCCATCATTTGGAAAAGGTTCTGACTTCCTCCCATCGCTTTCTTAAATAGATCTACCGCTAGGTCTCCATTGATTCCGGGTACGGGAATATAGGCACCAATTCGGCAAATAACGAGCATAAGAAGAGTAAATGCAATCTTCTTTCTAAGCTCTTCGACAGAAAATATGCGAAGGAGTCCGCTAATCATGTCTAACCTTTGGTTATCTCTTCAAAAGAGATTCCATTTTTTTCTAGTTTTTCTTTTGCTGACTTAGAAAAGCGATGTGCTTGAATTTTTACTTTTTTCGTTAGCTCGCCTTGGCCAAGAATTTTAATTCCACCAGGAACAAGTCTTGGTGAAAGTCCTTTTTCTCGTAGGCTCTCATAATTCACCGTTTCACCGTCATCATAGTGAGCCTCTAGTAGAGAAAGGTTGAGACTTAAGGTCTCTTTATGGAAACGACCATTAAGGAAACCACGTTTCGGTAGTTTTCTGAAGAATGGAAGTTGTCCCCCTTCTTGAGGGCCTCTAGTTTTATAACCGCTTCGGGCTTTAGATCCTTTAGAACCTCTATTAGAGGTCTTTCCACGATTTGAACCTGGTCCACGGCCTACTCGCTGTACTTTTGACGCAGAGCGATGGGTGTTTTTTAAATTGGCGAGATTGATCATTTTTTGCCTCTAATTTCTAAACTCTCATTTCTATTTCTGAGCGATTCAAGTGCTTTAAATGTTGCACGTACTTGGTTTAGTGGGTTGTTACAACCCAGGCTTTTAGCTACAACGTTTTTAACTCCACCCATTTCAAGAACAGAACGGATTTTTGATCCTGCAACAACACCTGCTCCTTCGGGAGCTGGCTTCAGCATTACTTTGGCTCCGTCCCAATCCATAATCACTTCGTGAGGAATAGTAGACTCTTCCATCTCAAAAGTGAGAACGTTTTTGCGTGCTGCCTCAGTTCCTTTTCGTATAGCGTCAGCAACCTCATTGGCTTTTGCAAAACCAAGTCCTACATGACCCTGGCCGTCTCCGATGAGAATTAGAGCAGAAAAACTAAATTTTCTTCCCCCTTTGACCACTTTCGAACAGCGGTTGATATAAAGGACTTTTTCTTCGAAGTCGGTGCTGATTTCTTCAGCTTTCTTGTAGCGATTTTTTTCTGCCATGTTTGGTTTCCTTAAAACTTTAAGCCTTCAGAGCGAGCAGCATCGGCCATCTCAGCAATGATTCCATGATATTTATATGAGCCACGATCAAATACAACTTTCTCAATCTTATTCTTCTTGGCTTCCTTAGCAATAAGCTTGCCAATTTCTTTGGCCGCTTCTTTGGATTTCTTGGCATGAGCAGAGTCTTTAAACTCTTTGCTCATTGTTCCAATTCCAACAAGAGTAGCATGGCTCTCATCGTCAATGATTTGGGCAAGCAAATGCTTGTTTGAGCGAAAAACTGTAAGACGAGGCTTTAAGCTTGTCCCACGAACGGTTTTTCGAACTCTAAGCGCTCTTCGCTTGCGCCTAACGTTTCTATTTTTAAGGCGATTTTCCATTATTTACCCTTTGCAGCTTTTCCAGCTTTTTTACGTACATATTCATTCTCATAACGCACACCCTTACCTTTATAAGGTTCAGGGGGTCTTAGAGCTCGGACAGTAGCAGCGAATTGGCCAACTACTTGTTTGTCTATGCCATCGATAATGATCGTTGTAGATTTCTCTACCTTAACATTTATTCCTTGGGGGATTTCCACTTTTGTTGGGTGGGAAAATCCAAGCTGAAGATCTAACAAGTTCCCAGCAACAGCAGCTCGGTAACCTACTCCAATTAGCGACAGGCGCTTCTCAAATCCTTTTTCAACACCAACTACCATGTTGTTGATTAAAGATCGATACAGGCCGTGCATAGCGCTTGGCAATTGACTTTGCTCATCACGTGTCACAAGAACTTGAGTTTCTTCAACGGCAACTTCAATGCCATCTTTTACATCAACTTCTAGCTGGCCTTTTGGCCCTTTGACATTGACTTTGTTTCCTGCTTTCTTCACTTCTACTCCACCCGGCAGGGGGATGGGAGAATTTCCGTAGCGCGACATATACGATTACCTCACCAAATATAGCACAATAGTTCTCCACCCAACTTCTCTTTGCGGGCAGCTTCACCTTCAATAATTCCTTTATTCGTCGATAGGATTGCGATACCAAGACCACCAAGGATCCTTGGGATATCTGCATGCCCTATATAGCGACGAAGTCCGGGTTTGGATATTCTTTTTAGACCATTTACAACTGACTTTCTATCTTTAGCATAACGCAAGACAACGCGGAGTGTTTGCTTTTCTTTGTTCGTTAGAACATCTTTAACAAACCCTTGTTCAAGCAACACTTTTGCAATGTTTTCTTTTGCCTTGCTAAGGGGCATATCTACATAGCCATGTTTCTGTTCTTTTGCATTGCGAATTCGTGTCAGAAAGTCTGAAATTGGATCATGTAACATCTATTTTTCTACCTTTTCTTTAAATGGAACTCCAAGAGCTTTGAGTAGTTCGTAGCACTCGTCATCTGTTCTAGCTGACGTTACAAACGTGATACTCATCCCTTGTGTTCTTTTCACTTCATCCAGATTTAACTCTGGGAAAACTTGCTGGTCATCAAGGCCAAGGGTGAAATTCCCCTGTCCATCGCACTTATAAGGAAAGCCCCTAAAGTCACGAATACGCGGAGACACAATATTGCAAAACCGATCAACAAAGTCGAACATTCGCTTGCGTCTTAGTGTCACTTTCGCACCAATTGCTTGTCCCTCACGGAGCTTAAAGTTCGCAACAGACTTTTTCGCACGCATTTCGACAGGCTTTTGTCCAGAAAGCATTCTTAGCTCTTTGACACAATCCTGCATTACGTTCTTGTCACGAATAGCTTCTCCAACTCCCATATTGATCACTACCTTAGTAAGGTGTGGAATCAGCATGGAGTTCGCGTAAGAAAACTGCTCTTGGAGCTTTTTTCTGACTTCTTCTTTGTATTTTTTTTGTAATCTTGACATCGTTTAGTCTTTAGTTTTCTTTACTTCACGGGTTATCACTTCTTTGCCAGCCTTGACATAGAAGAGCTCTTTCTTTCCACCTGTTGTAGTCTTCACTTTGACTTTCACAGGTTTACCTTCTTCATCGCAGAGGCTCACGTTAGAAATGTGGACAGGTCCCTCAATTTCTATAATTCCAGGTTGCATACGTTGTTTTGGCTTCACATGCTTCTTTCGGATGTTTAGTCCTTCAACAACAATACGCTGTCCTTTTCGTGCAAGGACTTTGCCCACTTGGCCTTTTTCATTCCCTGCGAGTATGACGACTTTATCGCCTGTTCGGATCCACTTATTACTCATAATCTCTCCTAGATGACCTCCGGTGCCAAAGAGGTGATTTTAATAAATCCACCTTCTCGAATTTCACGAGCAACAGGACCAAATATGCGAGATCCTTTTGGGTTGTTTTTGTCATCGATAATCACACAGCTATTGTCATAAAAGCGGATCGTAGAGCCATCTTTTCGGCGGATGCTCTTCTTAGTTCGTACGATGACACATCGAACGACTTCCCCTTTTTTAACACTTCCAGTAGGGGCTGCTTCTTTGACGGAACAGATGATCACATCACCCACCCCTGCATAACGTCTCTTAGAGCCGCCGAGCACTTTAAAACAGCACACTCTTTTTGCGCCAGTATTGTCTGCTACTTGTAAATCGGATTCTTGTTGAATCATTTCTATGCACCTATCACTTCCATGACTCTCCAGCGCTTAAGCTTTGAGAGGGGTCTGGTTTCTACAATGCGCACTTTTGTTCCAACTTCTAAGTCTTGGATTTCATTGTGCGCGTAATATTTCTTTCCTCGAATGACGACTTTCTGTAGTTGAGGGTGTCGAATTTTGCGGTCAACGCGTACTGTGACGGTCTTCTGCATTTTGTTAGAGACGACAACACCTTCTCGTACTTTTTGATTTCCTGCTTCCATGGTTTAAACCTTATCTCCCTTTCTATTGAGGAGTGTGAGTATTCTCGCACGATCTCTCTTTTTCTTACGCAAAAGATGTGGCTTATCAATCTTTCGCGTTGTGCTAATCTCATTCTTCATTTCAAAAATACTTTTTGATAGGTCATGAAACATCGCTTTCAGTTCTTCTACAGACTGGTCTTTAAATTCTTTCATTGTATCCATTACTATACTTCCTCCACTCGACGTACGAATCGGGTACGGATTGAGAGCTTTGCTGCTGCAAGGCGTAGGGCTATCTGAGCTTCCTCTTCCTTGACTCCTCCTACCTCGAAAAGTATCCGACCTGGTCGCACTACGGCAACCCAGTGGTCAGGACTTCCTTTTCCTTTACCCATTCTCGTTTCAGCAGGCTTCTTTGAAATTGGCTTATCCGGAAAAATGCGGATCCAAACTTGGCCTTTTCTTTGAAAGTGGCGGTTAATCGCAACACGGCATGCCTCAATTTGTTTGTGGTTGATATGACCACGATCAAGAGCTTGCATTCCAAAATCGCCAAAGTCGACGAAGTTTCCGCCTTTACTCAATCCTCGGTGGCTGCCTTTTTGCTGCTTCCGGTATTTTGTTCTCTGTGGCATGAGAGCCATAGCACTTTACTCCTAATTACTTAAGCTTTTCTTCGCCCTTATTGATCCAGACCTTCACTCCAATAGAGCCGTAGGTTGTCTCAGCGCGTGCGGTTGCATAATCTATATCTGCTCGAAGTGTATGCAAAGGGATTCTCCCCTCTTTGTACCATTCGGTTCGGGCAATCTCAGCTCCACCTACACGTCCGGAAATTTGTACTTTAATTCCAGCCGCACCGGCAGCCATAGTGGCTTCCAGTGTTTTTTTCAGAACTCGTCTAAATGGAATTCTACGAGTAAGCTGTTTAGCAATGCCTTCTGCTACTAATTTTGAATCGAGATCGGGTCTTTTAATCTCTTCAACTTCGATCCAGATGTCTTTTCCTGTGAATTTCTTTAAATCTTTCTTTAAAGCTTCAATCTCTACCCCTTTCTTCCCAATCACGAGACCTGGACGGGCTGTATGGATCGTCACTTCAATCTTTCCGCTCATTCGCTTAATCGTAATTTGTGAGCTTCCAACGCAAGCTGGGCGGCTATTTAAAAAACTTCGAATCTGTCTGTCTTCTTTTAAGAGATTTCCAAATTCTTGCTTGTTAGCAAACCAGACAGAGCGCCAGCGCTTATTCAATACAAGTCGAAATCCTGTGGGGGATGTCTTTTGTCCCATTAATGCTACTCCTAATTCTAGCTTTTACGCTTTCACAACCACGGTAAAGTGGCTGGTCCGCTTCTTGATAGGGGCTCTACCACCGCGGTTTTTTGGTTTTGCTCTTTTAATAATTGGTCCTGGATCTACTCGCACTTCATGCACCATCAGATCTCTTCTTTGCACGCCGTGTATAGTTTCGGCATTTGCAATAGCGCTTTTCAATGTCTTGAGAAGAAGGGCTCCCCCTTTCAATCCACTGTACTGAAGCTGTACTACGGCATCTTCAGCCGAACGTCCTCGAATCAACCCAGCTGCAAGTCGTGCCTTTCTTGGCGCAATGCGGATGTATTTGGTCAATGATCTCGATTGTTTCATTTTGTTATCCTTTCTTTGCAGTTGCGACTGCTTTCTTCACTGGGTGGCCTTTAAATGTCCTAGTAGGAGAAAATTCCCCTAAGCGGTGTCCGACCATGTTCTCTGACACAAAGACTTGAAGGAATTTTTTTCCGTTGTGTACTTCAAATGTATGACCCACCATGTCTGGCGTAATCATAGAACGGCGCGACCAGGTCTTAATGACATTCTTTGTTCCTTCATTATTCTGCTTGAGCACCTTGTCCATTAGATGGTGGTCAACAAAGGGTCCTTTTCTCAGAGATCTTCCCATATTTTTCCTACTTCTTACGTCGTTTTACAATCAACTTATTGGATTTGTTCTTAGGTCTTGTTCGATAGCCTTTCGTGTACATTGCCCATGGGGTTTGAGGAATATACCCGTTGTGTCTACCTTCACCACCACCGTGGGGGTGATCAACAGGATTCATCGCTGTTCCACGAACGGTTGGACGAAAGCCCATCCATCGTTTACGGCCAGCTTTCCCGTCTGCTCTTAGCATCTGTTCGCTATTGGATACGGCGCCAAATGTCGCTCTACAGTTTTCGTGGATAAGGCGCACTTCACCCGAAGGCATTTTGATCGTAGCATATCCATTACTGCGAGCCATAAGCTGCGCAGAAAGTCCTGCTGAACGAACAAGTTTCCCACCTTTTCCTGGTGACATTTCAATGTTATGAATAGTCGATCCAAGTGGCATTGCCTTTAGTCGCATGCAGCATCCAACTTCAAACGGAGGCTTGTCGCTGGTCATCACTGTATCGCCTGCTTTGAGCCCTTCAGGAGCGAGAATGTATCGCTTCTCTCCATCTGCATAATTTAGAAGTGCGATGTGGCCTGTTCGATTCGGGTCGTATTCAATAGAGGCGACTTTCGCTGGGATATCAATTTTATCACGCTTAAAGTCGATCACTCGATAAAAACGCTTATGTCCACCACCGCGATGACGACAAGTGATTCGTCCATGGTGATTGCGGCCATTGGTTTTCTTTTTAATTTGGAGCAAAGGCTTGTGCGGCTTAATGGTTTGTCTGCCTTCACGAGTAAGCTGTTCGTTACTTGGAAGGATTAGCCAGCGTTGCCCAGGAGTTGTCGGTCGAAATTTCTTAGTCATGGTTATACATTCTCTCCAAGTTCATCACCTTTATCGAGGGTTACAACAGCTTTTTTGAATCCAGGTTTGAATCCAATACGACCGCGAACACGCTTTTTCTTCGGTTTGATGGTGATGGTATTGACAGATTTTACTTTGATGTTCTTTTCAGCATAGATCTCTTCTAGAGCGTTAGCGATTTCTCGCTTGCCCGCTTTTTTATCTACGAGGAATACATACTTTGGACTATCACACCGAGCAACAGAAGGGTTGCTCTTATTGTCTCTCAGACCTTGCAGCATGCTGCTCTTTTCTGTGAGATAGCGGGATTTGATGATGCTATATGGAGTTTTTTTCTGCATGGTTATTTCTTGCCTCCAAGTGTCTCTTTGAGCTGCTCTACAGCTGAGTCTAGAATCACGAGCTCGTGACAAACAGCTAGATCATATCCGCTCACGTTTGGCAAAAAGAGGAATTCTGCTCTTGGGATGTTTCTCAAGCTTTTATGCAGCGTGCTGTAATCACCGTTTTCGGCTAAAAAGAGGACTCTTTTGCCTTGAAGCTCTAGCGATTTCATGAAGTTTGCCAAAGCTTTTGTTTCTGGAGCTTTGAGGGCCTTGTAGTCTAGGACATGAGCCTTCTCACCCTGAATCTTCTCGCTAAGGAGATGACGGATAGCCAGACGCTTCTCTTTTCGATTGATGCGCACATGCTGGTCAAATTTTGGCCGGGGAGCATGAACTCTACCACCACCCTTAAACTGTGGAGCACCAAGAAATCCCTGACGGGCGTTTCCTGTCCCTTTCTGCTTAAAGGGCTTTCGCTTGGTTTTGCTAACTTCTGCGCGAGTTTGCGTGCTTGCAGACCATTGCCTTTGGTTTGCTCGGATGGCAACAAGGTAGTCCTTGATCATCTGCCCATTGACTTCGGTAGTGAGCACTGCATCTTCGATAGATACCTCTCCACTTGCCTTGCCTTTTAAATCATACTTCTTAAGTGTAGCCACTGCAGCTTCCTCTAACGTTTGGTCGATTTGCGAATATAAACGAGCCCTTCCCGACTTCCCGGTACGGCTCCTTTCACTAAAATAATATTTTTCTCTTGGTCTATTCGGACTACTTTCAGCCCTTCAACGGTCATCCTTACATTTCCCATGTGGCCTGCCATTTTCAGTCCTGGGAGCGTACGGCCTGGGTTCGAGCACATTCCTGTAGAACCTGCTGTACGGTGAAAACCTGATCCATGGGCAGCGGGTCCTCCGGCAAAACCGTGGCGCTTGATTACCCCTTGGAATCCTTTCCCTTTGGTGACTCCAATAACATCAACAAAAGCAATTTTTTCAAAATGACTCACCCCTACTTCTTCTCCAACTGCGAGCATTTCACCCTCAGCCACTTGAGATTCTTTTAGGTGGCGTCTTGGCTCCACTTTTGCCTTAGCAAAATGTCCTTTCAAAGGCTTGGTCACATTTTTTACTTTAGAAGAGGGAACTTTAACTCCGCCAAGCTGCATAGAAACGTAGCCGTCTTTTTCTTGGTTTTTCACTTGAATGACGACATTTGGCTCCGCCTCGATGACCGTACAAACGACGCTTTCGCCTTTTTCATCAAAAATGCGGGTCATCCCTTTCTTCTTTCCGATAAGCTGTAAAGACATTTTCTTTCCTTATTTTTAGAGCAGTGAAAGGTCACTAAATCCAGAAACTTTTCTGAAATTTTAGATGGTCTCTCTTTCAGAGCTACTCAAGACGACAAATCGTAGCAAATTTGAGGTTTTTCTACCAAAGAAATTTTCTCTTCCTCTGAATTTCTCGCCTTTTTTTCTGTAATTTCGATCTTCTGATCAGCAAGTAAAATTTTCTTAAATGGAATTTTACGCCGATTTGCACTGCTTTTCAGTCCTGCTTTTTTTAATACCTCTTGTAGAGCTGTGCCGGGTATGCACGTATATTCTCCGGGATTCTCCACTGCTCCTACTACTAGTATTGCGAGGTCTTTTGGCGGCGGTGTGCTTTCGAGATTTTTTTCAGCTCTTACTGTTGAAAAATTTGCACCTACTACAAGAAAGGCTAAAAATCCGAGGACCAGGGCTATGGAGCACCATTCTTTGAGCATTATGTGGCTTGCTTCAGGATTGGGATGCTTATGGACGAGATAGCGTATGCAGCAAAGCAGAGCACTGCGTAGTAAAGGGCGGTATCCATTGCAAGGAAGAGGGCTGTGCCTCCAAGCAAAGCATGGGCCGCTCCTAAGACGCCCCAAGCGACCACAGTCACATAGAACGAGATTTCAACAAGCGTTTGCAGCTGATCCAGGGCGATTTGCGCTTTCTCTCTTGGGCTATTAGTTTTGTTGAAAGCTACGATTCCTTCATCAAACTTCCGAAGATTGTCCCAAAGTTTTGAGGACGAAACTACGGCGCTCCCTCCAAAGCCCAAACCTCCAGCTAGAGGAGCTAAAGCTCCCAAGGAAATCACACCCACCTCTTGAAAGAATGAGGTGACCATCGAAAGACCCGATACAAAGGAAAAGGAGGAAAGGATATATTTTTTATTGGCCAGCCAAACTTTATCGGCTTTGCCAGTGCTTTCAGGGAGAGCTTGAGCTTTTTGAAGCTCTGAGCGCGCCACTGTCCAATTAAGAATGTTGAGGCCGCACCAACTCCCCCAAAAGGAGCCTTCGAGAATCACATCGCTATGTCTTTGAAAAAATCCACTTACTGCTGCCATAACTCTACACTACGCCTTTCCAAGAGGAAGCGCCGCTTCCCAACGATCAATCATATTACCATAAAAATGGGTCGCGTAGGTGAGAACTAGCCAAGCAGAGGCCAAGCTCAAGAACACAACAGGTGTAAACAAGAAGCCATGAGCCAAGCTAGCAAACAGAAGCGAAGTGAGTGCAATCGCTGCCATTGCTATAGTTGTTGTGGCTTTTAGCACATTGAGATAGCAAAGCTGGATTTTGTGCTGGACAACGTTTTTAACAGCGCTGCTAGAAACATGCTCAACCTTTTTCTGAAGATATCCCGCTTTATTGAGTTCTTTAAAAAAACTCACCGCATCTAAGAAACCAGCAGAGGCCCAAAATCCTGTTTTGGCCGCTTTCATTCCTTCTTTTAGCGAGTATACACCCCAAGAGTCTCCGCACATGGCCGACTCACAGAGATTCAACGTTGTCAGAGCAACACTTTTGGAAAAGTTGACTGCAGCGTCGGGCTCATCTGTGTGATTGAGGATATGCCACTTGTCACTCATATTCCCTAGGGCTGATACAAAGCCTGGAATCGCAAGGGTCTGTTTAATGGGCTCAAGCTGTCCAGTTGCTTTTTCGGCAAAATCTTTATTCCATCCAAGGTGAGCCATCCATTCAAATATATTGATGACACCCTCTAGAGAGTCTTTAGTCTCTTCCTTGAGGTATTGTTTTACATCTGTAGCAATGTGACTCGGCTGAACCCAACTTGCTAACGGGGATGTGCTCGTTGTAGTTGACATGTTTTCACCTTAAGTTAAATTTTTCTCTGTTCCTAAATTTTCATGGTAGTACTCGAGGATGTCAAAGACTACCGTCGAGGCAGAAACGGCAGCGAAGGCCATTGAACTAAACACCACATGGAAGAATGCAGAAAGCACCACCATAACTCCCAGAGCGATAAAGGAGATCTCTTTAGCCATCTTGAATAGGTATCCGGTCATTTCGGTAAATTTCTTGTCTTTTTCTGCCCCTTTTAGAGAAGCGTACTTCGAATCATTGATCCAAGTGAAGGTATTGAGAAGGAGGTTACAACCCATTCCAAAGGTGAGAGCAGCGCCATTGACTCCTCTAAACACGCGAAGTCTTGCATCGGAGACGGAAACGAGAGTGCTTGTTATAAATTCTGTTGTATCCCAGGTTGGCCCTATGCAATTAGCCGCATCGCGGACAACATCAAACGCTGTTACCTGTCGAACTTCTTTTTGGCCATACTTCAACTTAAATGTCTTAGGATCTCCACGAAGCCAATGAGAGAGAGTCACCTGAGTTGCTTGCACTTTGTCAACCCATGAAGAGGGAGCAAAAGCGAGCTTTCCAAATTTTGCTGCACTAGAAAAATTATTTAATCCTGCATGATCACTCGGCAGCCAGTTAAGGTTTTTTGCAAACCCCGGCAGCACATAAAGAGCTTTGAGAAAGCTTGAGGGTTTGCTTGTTACATAATCACAAGTAACGTCAAAGACGTCTCTACGACGAGCGTAAGCGGTACTCGCTCCTAACTCATTCAATTGAACATTTGATACGGCCATTGGCTATCCTGGGGTTCTCATAAAAGCAGGGCAATCATACGCGATCGCCTCTTTTCAGACAATGTAAATCAGGTATTAAATTTTGATTAAGGGAGCGAAAGAAGCCCCGCGAAGAAATTCTTTAATGGGCATCGCTTTTTTCCCTTCTAGTTGTATTTCTAAAAGTGAAAGGGCTCCGTTTGCACACCCAACTACCCAGCGATCTTTGTCAAAGACTAGGGTCTCTCCTGGCTTTCCTTTCAAGTCAAATACTTTTTCCGACTTTCGAATCACCAGTCTTTTTGAAACGCCGCCCATTTCAACAAAACAGTAAGCTCCTGGCCGCGGAGACAGCGCTCTAATCTGGTTATGGAGCTCTTTAGCGCTCTTTATCCAGTCAATGACTCTATCTTCAGCAACAATTTTTTTTGAGAAGGTCACCTGCTCTGGATCTTGTGGAATTTTTTTCACTGCGTTAAGTGTAATTTTTTCAAGTACTCGCACGAGAGCGGGGCCAGAAAGATCGTAAAGTATTTTTTCTAACTCGCCGAAGGTGATATTTTCTGGTAGTGGAATTTTTACTACTTCTAAAATATCTCCTGCGTCCATAGCCAAAACCATTTCCATGATGGTCACCCCTGTTTCTTGATCGCCGTTAAAGAGGGCGCTTTGAATGGGCGCCGCCCCTCTATATTTCGGCAGGAGGCTGGGATGGACGTTCACACACATTTTTGTGGGGATTTCTAAAATATTTGCTTTGATGATCTCGCCGTAGGCTACCACGACAAACACATCGGGCTTTAAAGACTGAAGTTCTTTAGCAAATGCATCTGTTGAGGCTTTTTCAGGTTGAAAAAGAGGAATCTGGGGGCATTTTTCTAAGGAGAACTCTTTAACGACTGAGGGCTGCAGTCGCTTGGACCGCCCTTTTGGTTTATCGGGTCTTGTGACGATCCCAACAATTTCACTACCGGTCTCTAGTAGGTATTCGAGAACTTTAGCAGCAAAGAGAGGTGTTCCAAAAAAAACTATATTCAAACTTCTTCCAGGAGCTCTTCATATTCGGCAAAGTTTTCTTGTGGCTCTACTACGACTCCTTGAAAACCAATGAGCCCTCGCTTTGAATTACGACAGAAGTTGAGCCAGTGCTCTACGTGAGGGTTTGAAGGGATTTCTGCTTCAATTTTCTCAAGAGCTTCATCGATGTGCAACCCTTCACGGTATGTTAGACGAAAGGCTTGCGTCAAGCTCTTGCGCACTTCGATGGGGAAGCCGTTTCGCTTTAAACCGACTAAATTAAGACCGCCTAACCTATACGGGGAACCTGCTCCGATCGTGTAGGGCGGCACATCGTGCGTCACACGGCTAAAGCCCCCGACCATCGAATACTTTCCAATCCGTGAAAACTGGTGAATAGGGGTCATCCCTCCGATAATGGCAAAGTCTTCTACAATCACGTGACCTGCTAAATTGGCGTTATTGGCCATAATGACTCGGTTGCCAATTTCACAATTGTGCGCTACGTGGCAATAGGCCATGATGAGGCAATTGTCGCCAACTTTTACAACGGACCCTTCCATACACGAAGAGTTGATTGTGCAAAACTCACGGATTTCGCAATTTTTTCCAATCTCTACAAAAGTTTTCTCTCCACGAAATTTCAAGTCTTGGGTTTTTGTCCCAATACTGGCTGACGGCCAAATGATGGTGCCATCACCTATTGTGGTGTGCCCATCTATGTAGGCATGCGACTTGATTACGACGTTGTCTTCTAGTGTGACTGTACTTTTGATCACTGCATATGCTTCGATTGTGACATTATCGCCAATCTTGGCTCCAGATTCGACAATTGCAGCGGGATGGATGTAAGACTTTTTAGACATGGGTTTTTCTTTTTTCTCTTTAAAGTTGCTCTTTTTCTATGAGGGCAAATCCAATCTCTGCTTGTGCAGCTAGCTTATCACCAACGAGCGCCTTTGCATCGATCTTCCCTCCTTTACTACTAAAATGCAGCCCCGTCGCCTGAAGAGTTAATACGTCTCCAGGGACAACAGGTCTTCGAAATTTCGCATTGTTCACGTTGAGTAGAAGGGCTATTTTTTCCGTTCCGCTTTTCTGATGCACTAATATGCCCCCAGTTTGCGCGAGAGCTTCGAGGATTAATACTCCAGGCATAATCGGGACGCCGGGGAAGTGCCCTTGGAAAAACTGTTCGTTGATGGTGACGTTTTTTATCCCCTCAATAAAATTATTTTCTAAATCGAGTTTAAGGATTCTATCAACCAAAAGAAATGGATACCGATGTGGAAGGATCTCAGAAATTTTCTGAATATCAAAGACTGTAGACATAATCTATGCTTTCTCCCTCTTTATTTGGTTATAAAGCTGTCTTGCAAACGCAATATTCGAGGCGTGTCCAGAGCAGATTGCAACAATATGGGCCACAAATCCACTGGGGATCAGTGCTAGATCGCCTATGAGATCCAATACTTTATGACGGACCATTTCGTTTTTAAAACGGACCCCATCAGGATTGATGACAGCATCATTCTTGATGATCACAGCGTTATCCAAACCTCCTCCCTTGATGAGACCGCTTTCAATGAAAGGGGCAATTTCTTCATAAAGGCAAAAAGTGCGGCACTGGGCGATCTCTTCAGAAAAACTTTTGGCATTTACGGGCACTTGCAAATACTGAGATCCTAGGAGCTGAGATTGTGGGAAGTGCATGGTGAAGCTAACAGAAAACTCTTCGGCTGGCATGGCAATTAGGTGAACATTGCCGTCGGTCCAATTGACACAGGACTGAAGATAGTGGACATCTCGCCCCTCTTCTTGCTGCACAACTTCTCCTTCTAATACCGCCTCAACAAAAGGCTGCGAACTCCCATCCATGATGGGGACTTCTGGGCCTGAAAGCTGAAGAAGGGCGTTGGTTACCCCCATGGCGTTGAGAGCTGCTAAAACATGCTCTACTGTGTGGATTGTACAGTCACCGCGCCCTAAAATCGTACAGCGAGGAGTACTCACAACATGCTCTAGATCTGCAGGGAATGTAGGGGCACCAGGAAGATCACTCCTCTGGAATAATAGCCCTGTATCTGTATTTGCGGGATGAATAGTAAGGGTGGCTTTTTCTGCTGTGAACAAGCCAACACCTGAAATAGAGACTGATTTTTTGAGCGTTTTTTGTTTTGAAGGATCTAGATCTACCTTCTCAACAAACCTTGTGTCTGCTGCATAAGAAGTGGTCAATATTTACCTCACTTTCACTATACCGAATTCGTAGAAGGTATCCTAACTTAAGGATTTTAGCAAGCATCAAATCCTTCCTACCAATTGAATTCTTTCTTGAAAAGAAGAAAAAAACCTAAAAATAGGCAACATAAAGTGAGGATTCCCCCATTTCCCCAAAAAAGAAAAAGGGTGGGATATTCATAAAGGTTTACGCTTGCAAATAGGACTCCCTTTTGCGGCAATTTGTCCGCGCCACACTCTTCCATTCGATCTACGCACTTCCCGAGGCTGTCGATCGCAGCTGACACCCCTGTATTGCAAGAACGTACAAGCGGAATCCCATTTTCAATCGCTCGAAATTTTGCGTGTTCAAAGTGCTGACTCGATAGTCGCGAAAAGGGATACCACCCATCATTGGTTACATTCACAAGGAGTTTGGCGCCATTTAGTCGCCCTTCTCGAACTTTGTGCGGAAAAGTTTCTTCATAACAAATGGACGCTGAAAGAGGGACTTTCCCCTTGAAAACAACAGCTTTTTGTCCTGGGGTGAAAAAACCAGTGACTCCATAATACTTTACTAAAGGCCCAAGCCATCGAAAAGGGAGATATTCGGCCAGGGGCATCAAAACCCTTTTGTCATACCGCTCTGTGTCCACAAGACCTGGAGAAATATGGAAGGCGCAATTGTAAGATTCTCCCACATCGCTTGTGTGGTCTAGGCCAAGGACAACCTCTGCATCAAAGATATTTGCGATAGTTTTTGCCCAATACAGATTGGTCACTCGATCGGAGGGGTTCTCTTCTATGGGGAAAGACCCTTCTGCGGCAAGCCCAAAAGCATAGCGGCACATTTTTTGCACTGCCTTTCGGTCATAAACCATCGCCCCGCTAGAAAAAGGCAAAGCAGCTTCGGGGAATGCAATCAAATCTACCCCTTTGCCCTGGTGCTCCTTCAAATAGGTCAGTATATTTGCCCATTGCTCATAAGGCGAAACAAAGGATCTAATTTTCCCTTGAATAGGAACTTTTTCTGAAGGGAGCAAACCTGTTTGCACAAGCAAGCACGTATAAGGCTCTTTTTGCTCCATGGGCTTTTTGTGATAGGCGAGATGCCCCCACCCAAAAAAGTAAGGGACTAGGACCAGCCCAAGCCATACCGCATAATTAGCTATCCCCTTCCTTAAAAAAGCTCTGAGCCCCATTAAATTGGAAAAAACCACCCAAAAGGAAAGCCCTAATACCCCAAATACCGAGGCAAATTGGATCGCGCTCGTATTACAGAAGGCAAGACCTGATAAGTTCCAGGTGTACCCACAAAGAAAATAGAAACGGGACCACTCCAGCAAGACCCAAAGGGAGGCAATGGCCAAAATGCGAGGCAAGCGCAAAGGTCGATTATACGGAATCAAGATCGATAGAAAGCCAAATTGCGCGCCGACCCCTATGCAGAGAAAAATCCACACAAGGAGGATGTAGACTCCCTGGTACTCGATTGAAGTCATCCAAGAAAGCTGAATAAGAGAAACAGCCCCATACCACAAAAAGGCTCTCCAAAAGCGTTGCTTAGCAAACGGATAGATTCGAATGGCACGCCAAAAAATCGCATAGCCTGCAGCAGCCGCAATCGGCCCTAGAATGGGTGAGAAACTAGGCACTCCAAAAGCTACAATGAGGAAAGCAATAAATCCTTGGAGAAAAACTTCAGCGCGCAAAGCTCTTATGCCGCCTCAACTTTTTTTGGCCCTTTGCCAAAAGCCAATAGGACAAGACCTCCACCGAAAATGCTCAAATTTTTCATAAACATAATCATTTGCAATTCCATAGCGCTTCCTTCTAAGGCCCAAAAATTGTGAAACAAGACTGTAGCTGGGATCAGGAAGAAGCATAAGATCAACGCTCCAAGACGGACTTGCAGCCCCGTTAGCACTAGTAGCCCTCCGAGCAGCTCCGCAATGGTTGCGACAACTAAAAGCGTCGGCGCCAAAGGAAGAATTTGATCGAAAAGTGTTTGTGCCCAACCCTGATGATACGACTTTGCGAGCACATCGAGCATCTGATTGACCAGATATTGCTCCGTTGCGTCCCAGTTCAAAATTTTGTTTATGCCCGCTACAATGAAAATGAGACTGAAACATAGCCTCCCGAAAAAACCAATCAATTTTTGCATATCCGCATCCTTTCTTTACAAGTCATGAAATCTGCAGTATAATGACCCGGCCATTTATGAAGAAAAGTTTTCGAGAATACCACCTACATAAAATTCTAGATTCTTACGATTTTGCAGGAGCTCCCCTAGATCTACACCTTGGGAATTATTTCCGTAGTAACAAGGCTCTTGGCTCTAAAGACCGAAAATTTATTGCTGAAAAAATTTATCTACTCATCCGCTGGATGGGCCTTGTTGATCACCACTGCAGAGATTCCCATGATTGGGAAGAAAGACTCCGCGTCCTTGACGCATTGAGCATCAAAAAAAAATTAAAAGATGCCACAATCGATCCCCACATCCGTGTAAGCTTTCCCAAACACCTCTATGGTCTATTTTGCAAGCACTACGGGGAGGAAAAAGCAAGTAACTTATGCCTGGCAAGTAATACTCCCGCCCCGACGACTGTTCGAGCTAACGTTCTAAAAACTACCAGACAAGCCCTCTATGAAAAATGGCGCGAAAAATATCAGATCCTCCTTACACAAGAATCGGTATTTGGCGTCCGTTTCGAGAAAAAAATCTCTTTTGGAGCTCTCGAAGAATTTAAAAATGGCCATTTTGAAATCCAAGATGAAGCGAGCCAGCTTGTCGCAAACCTCTTAGATGCAAAGCCTGGTGATCAAATTTTAGATTACTGCGCAGGCTCTGGAGGAAAAACACTCGCCTTTGCTCACAAACTCCAGGGCAAAGGACAGCTCTATCTGCATGACATCCGAGAGCGAGCCCTCCAAGAAGCAAAGAAAAGATTGAAGCGTGCAGGCATTGAAAACGGCCAAATTCTTATGCCGGGCGCTGCTCACAAAAAAAATCTTTTTGGAAAAATGGATTGGGTATTTGTCGATGTCCCCTGTAGCGGAACAGGCACACTCCGGCGCAATCCCGATTTGAAGTGGAAATTCTCTCCTGAAATGCTTAGCCGCCTCGTTCTTCAACAACGAGAGATTGTAAAAGAAGCTCTTGCCTACCTTAGCCCTAAAGGAAAACTTGTCTACGCCACCTGCAGCGTTCTTCCTGAAGAGAACGACGAGCAGATCATCTATTTTCAGCAAGAATATGGGCTCGATCCCATTTCAAAGCCCTTCCGCTCCTTTCCAATCGAAGGGGGAATGGATGGATTTTTTGGCGCAGTTCTGAAGAAATTGGAAATTTAAACGATAACACGCTATGATGGTGCCCATGAAATTCTTTGTTTTTTTGCTCCTACCTATTTTGGCTTTTGCCGCCCCTCAAGAACCTGAAATCCTCGTAAATAATCGGATCCTTGCTTCGGTAAATGGGAAAAACATCTCCGTTTTCGACGTGATGAAAAAAATGGAAGTGTTCTTATACCAAGCCTATCCAGAAGAAGCGCAGTCAGCAGAAAAACGCTACCAATTTTTCAATCAAAGTTGGCGACATGCCCTCAATGAACTTGTCAAAAATGAACTCATCCTCGCGGATGCCGAAAAGCTGCAGCTCAACATCCCCGATGCCAAAATTCGAGAACTCATCCACGAGCGCTTTGGCCCCAACGTGATGGAAAGCTTAGATTCTCTTGGCCTCACCCTTGATGAAGCCTGGCAAATGATTTACACCGAAATTGCCGTTCAGCAAGTGAGCTACTTCCGCGTTTACAAAAAATCGCAAGACAAAATTGGCCCGCAAGACATCAAAGCTGCCTATGTCAACTACCTCACCACCAACCCTCCCAAAGAAGAGTGGAAATACCAAGTTCTTTCCATTCGAGCAAAAACAGAGCAGCTAGGTAGCGTTTATGCACAAAAAGCCCACGCTCTTATCCGTAATGAACCCCTCCCTTTTGAAACACTAGCCAAACAGCTCACCGAAAGTGAAGAGTTCGATCCAAATATTACCATTAATGTCTCTGACGATTTCAACGTCGAAGACAAAGACCTCTCCACTGCACATAAATCTGTCCTTTGCAGTCTTGCTACGGGAGCCTATAGCGACCCTGTCCCTCAAGTCAGCCGCCAAGACAACAGCACCGTCCACCGTATTTTTTATCTCAAAGATCATAAAAAATCGGCTCCTCCCTCATTCGATTCAATGACTGAAAAGCTTCTCGATGACCTCGTTCAGAAAGAGATCGATAAAGAGCTGCCCCCTTATCTTGCAAAACTCCGCAAGCAGTTCAATTACAACGAACAAACAGTGAACTCCCTCCCCGCAGATTTCCAACCTTTCTCACTTCGCTGATGGGACTTTATAAACCTTCGGAACTGCATAAGCTAGGTGTCCGAGCAAAAAAGCGCTATTCCCAAAATTTTCTCATAGATCAAAACATCCTCGAAAAAATCTGCAAGAGTGCTGATGTCAAAGAGGGCGACCATATCCTCGAAATCGGCCCCGGCCCCGGCGCCCTCACCGAAAAATTGCTAGAAAAAGGGGCCATTGTCCATGCCATTGAAAAAGACCCTGAACTTGCAGAAAAACTCCAGGGTCTTAAGAGCGACCGCCTCCAAATCACCGAAGGGGACGCTCTAACCTGTCCCTTAAACCTAAAGCACCCCACCAAAGTCGTCGCCAACCTCCCCTACAACATCACAACACCCCTCATCGAGCGGTTTGTGCACCTACACCCCCCCGTTACTTCTCTAACCGTGATGGTCCAAAAAGAGGTCGGCGAGCGGATGACTGCCAAAATTAACACCCCTCAGTACAGCAGCTTCACCCTTTTTCTTTCGGCCTACTCATCGCCCAAGTACTGCTTCACCGTCAAACCAAATAGCTTCTACCCTGCCCCATCAGTCCACTCTTGTGTCATCCACATGCCCCTCCATCCATTCCCCTATTCATTTTCCGAAGAAGGTTTTTTTCTCATGACGCGAACAGCCTTTAACCAGAGGCGAAAAATGCTCCGAAGCACCTTAAAAAAAATCTATGATCCTGAAATTCTAGAAATGGGGCTTGCCGCCGTAAACATTGCACCGACCGTCCGTCCCCAGGAACTATCGCTTGAAGACTTTGCAAAGCTTTATGCTGCATGCGAGAAGAGCAAACCCCAATAGCCACCACACCCATTTGCCCCCGCCCCCTTCCTTCCAGCTTTTTTCTGCAATAAGAGCGCTGCTCGCAATTTCTACACCCGCAGCGTTGACGACGACTAGTTTACCTACTTCGGCCCCCTTTTCCTCCCAAATAAGCCTTGCACTGAGCTCTGTTTCCTCAGAAGGGAAATAGGACACCTGTACATCACTTTTTAGTTTTGCTTTCTTCACCCCATCCTTCACAAAACCCTTTTGCCCTTTGGCAAAAAGATATCGCTTTTGCTCTTCTTCCCGAAAAGCAGCTTCAAACAAGTGGATCGCATCCTCAAAACGGTCAGCGCTCTTCTCACCCCCCAGAAGGACAGCGATCAGCCTACGCCCTTCTTTCTCCATAGCAACGACCAGATTATAGCCCGCGCTAGCGACATACCCCGTTTTCCCCCCGATGAAGTAGGGATACTTCTCCCTCCCCTCTTTCAAAAAGCGATTGGTGTTCTCCCAATTCGTTCCATCCTCTAACTCATAGATAGGAGAGAGGATGATCTCACAGAATTTCGGATTATCAAATGCCAGCCCCGCGATGCGCGCCATATCATAAGCCGTTGTCATCTGTGCTGGATGGTGAAGACCGTGGGGGTTTTGGAAGCGGGTCTGAGTGACCCCTTTAGATTGAACGTAGCGATTCATTTGCTCCATGAAGCCCTCAATGGTTCCTCCAAGACCTTCGGCTAGTACGTTAGATGCATCATTGCCCGAAGCGAGGAGAGCCCCATGCAAAAGAGCTTCAACCGAATACTCCTTCCCTTCTTCAATTCCTATGGTGACCCCATCATGCTCTATGACATAGGGAGGAAAGCTCAAAAAATCTGCCTGCTTTTCCTCGGCGTTTACCACCTTTAGAGCCTCCTTTGAAGCCCTAAGGCGTTGCTTTAAATCGACCCCCTCTTGGTCAAGAACATAAAGGGCGGTTGCAATTTTCATGATGCTGGCTGGATAGTGAGCTTCTTTTGCCCGCTTTTCAAATAAAATCGTCTGATTTGCGGGGTTGTACAAAATTGCTGACTTGGACTTGACCTGCACGTTAAGCGGCTGAGCGCTAAGCACTGAGCTCACAAACAGAAACAAACCAAACAGAAATCGATGCATCATAGACTTTAAAAAAAAGACCGGGTGTGTTCAATATGAGGGAACCCGGGGTACCAACCAGTATACCTATGAAGGGAGGATTTTTCAACAGTGACGCCAAACGAAATGGAAGACGCCTACGCAGAATTCACCACGAATTTCAAAAAGTGGGCCCCTGACGGTATTATTGAAATCAACCTAGAAACCCTCTGTGAGATGGGCCTACTTAACAAAGACGATTTCGATGAAGAAGAGCCTGATGATGTGACCCAGTACTTCCATGTGACCGAAACCCCTGACAAAATCACCCTCCACAACGAGAAATTTGCCATTTGGATCGTCCCAGAAATGGTCAATGATATCCCGACCACCCACACCTACATCTCTCAGCTCAATAAGAAAAAACCCCACTTAGAGCTTGTCTACGCCACCGCTGGCGTCTACAACACCCCAAAATTCATCCTAAAAGTGCTCCAGCACTTCCTCATCGATGTCATTGACACTGAGGCTATCATCTCTTCTATTGGTAAGAAAGAATAAGGGAGATGCTGATTAATTCGACTGTTCCACCTCCGTCGTCTTTCGAGTGAAAGTCGACTTTTCGTAACCCGCTGACTATCAATAGTCAGCTTGTCACTCCAGCATCGATTTTTTCCTCGAAATTCTTCCGGATCTGAAAATTCCGAATTAATCAGCATCTCCTAAGAATCTCTAGAGTTTTTTCACAACTGTGAGAACATTTAAATCGTCATCTCTGCGATAGAGAAGAGCGTCTGCGCATTTGCGCATTAAAATGAGACCTTTGCCACCAGGAACTTGCTCCTCTAACGGAAGGTCGGCATTATCCGCCTGAATATGGGTTAAGGGATTGAAAGCCGGCCCGGGGTCGATTAGCTCAAACTCGATCTGCTGCCCCTCATTTTGGCGAACGCCTAAAGAGAGCTCTTCTACTTTTCCATGGTGAATCACATTGACAATTGCTTCTTCCAAGGCTAGTTCAAGTCGCATTTTCTCCGGCTTGGCAAGAGCGGTTTGATCTAGATGGGAGCGTACCCAAGTGAGAATTGCAGGAAGCTGAGAAATCGTTGCAGGGAAGCTCTTACTCGACATCCCAGCCTCCGGAGGCGATGAGGCCGTCGACAATTTTTTGAGCGAGGCGGTCATAGATGGGGTAGATGGCGTTTTCGCCAGCAGAGCCGACGTTGTCGAGTTGGCCGAGGGAGAATTGGATCGAGGTGGCCAGGCGGCCCGTTGCAGGATTGATGAAAGAGAGATCTTGCAGGGAGTTGGGATCATCGTAGTCGTAGTCGGCCCCGGCTTTGATAATTTGAGGCCCTATGATGCATTTTCCTGTTTGGGAGTCTTCCACGGATATTTCAACAGATATGGTCTTGCGGTTTTCAATCCCCATGACGTTGTCGCGCAGTTTACCACTTTCGGGGTCGCGGTCATATCGATAGCCGATCCGATCATTTGTAGCGTCAATGATTTTTGCTTTTAAAGTCCAATCACCTTGTCCGTTGGTGTAGCGAAAATCGGCACTTTTAGAGAGCTCGGCGACGAGTGTATCGGTAAGCTCACCTTGGAAATCCCCAATGACATAGGGCACTGAGACGGAGATGGGATCGCCTCCGTCGAAGCGGTAACCGCACGCGGAAAGGGCGAATAGGCAAATGAATAGGATACGGTTCATCTTGACTTGACGTAGGCTAGCTTGACCTCAACAATCTCAAGCCTGTCTCTACATTTTTTAGCGACGAAGGAGTCAGGATAGCTATTTAGGATTTTGGCATAGTAGATTTTCGCAGCACCCCATTTCTTTGTCCGCTCGTAAAACCTAGCTGTCTCATAGAGGGCGCTGGCGTAGTGGTCTTGCATCTTAACGTAGTTGTCTTGTGCTAAGCCAATCTTCTCTTCGCCTGGGAAGCTTTCTTGAAATTTGCGCAAATTAAGAGCAGTCAGGTCTAAGAGGTCGGGATCGGGGAATTCATTCTGGCTTTGCTGCAAATAGATTTCCCCAATGCCTATGTAGCTTTCAACAGCTAGGGGGTGTTTAGGAAAGCGTCTAATAAGGGTTTGGTACGATTCAATAGAAGCGCGGTAATCTTCGTTGGCAGCCTGTACACCAGCCTTGCCATAATGCGAACGGGCTGCAAGCTCATGGTGAGGGAGCGCTGAAATAACCTCGTCGTAGACAGTGATGGCCTCGGAACCTGCTGGCATCCATTTAGGCAGAGATTTAAAGCCCATAATGTGTTTGCGTGCGCCATGTCGAAATTTTTCGGCAATTTCAAATTTGTATTGGATTGCTTCTTCAAAATAGGTAGGAGTAGCCTGCCGAGTTAAGTAGTCTGTCAACTGGATGTTGGCCATTTCATAATCGTCTTGGTTGAAATAAGCAACACCTAGGAAATAGGTCGCATCTCTTGAAAATGAGGTGTTGGGGAAATTTCTGATGAGTATGGTAGCTTCTTGTTCAAGTCGTTTCCACTCCCCTCTTTCAAGGTATTCCATGAGATTGCTGTAGTGTTCCTGTACAGATTGTGTGGCTACGTAGTCCCGTTCCACAAGCTTCCCATCTTTAAGAGTAAAGTCGGCAAATCCACAAAAGGCAGGGAGTAAAAATAATAAGAGGGTTTTCTTCATAATGTATGGATTTTAGCGCGGCTCGGCCAATATGTCAATCACTGCGGGCATGGAATCTAGCTGATTTTTTAGCTCGCTTGTAAGCTCCACACCCCAGCTGGGATCAATAGAAATTTTTGCTACCTGTTTTTCCCCTGAAAGAAACTGTAATTCGATCCCCGATTTGCCACTAAAGCTTCGGAATATTTTTTTCATCTCAAGGACTTGAGAAAGAGGCATTTTATCTGCATCGAGCTTTAAAACTAAGGTCCGCATAATCTTTTCCTTGGGCTCTTCCTTGGATTTTTGTTTTGTTGAGCCGGCCTGTTTTTTGGGTCTGTTTTTTCGGATCGCGTGCATCTTTGCCTGCATCCGCGCCTTGTCGTAGGCAAGATCACACTCATTGCACATCGCTTCGTCTACTTTCGACAGATCATCAAGCCACCTACACTGCAGGCGGATGGCTCCGTCTTCATCACGATCTACTTGCAAAACCGCGTAGAGGAGCTGGTTTTCAGCAAGGAGATGCCCCTTCTCTTCATAAAGCTCGGACCAGATGGGAAGCTCAAAGCGCTGATCATGGTCACCGACAGTAAGTATGGCAAATTTACGCCCAGTTTTGCTTGCATGACGGACCGTTACACTTTCGATTACAAAGCCTGCTCTACAAACGGAGCCTTTATCGAGCTGATCAATCTGCTGCAAACTGACACAAGAAAGACGTTGCATCATATGGGATACTTCATCAAGAGGGTGTCCCGTTAGATAAAAGCCGAGGAGCTCTTTCTCTTTGCGAAGGATGTCCATTTTAGAAAGCGGAGGGACTGTGGGTGGCTCTGTAAAACGGGTGTCTTCTTCTTCAATAAGTGAGAAGAAGTTGAGTTCTCCACGCGCCTTTTCTTTTTGGAGTTTTTGCGCTTCTTGGAACATGGGCTCTACGCTGGCAATTAGGCCAGCACGTGGCCACGTGGTAAAATCAAAGGCGCCCGCCTCGATAAGACACTCTATGACTTTCTTTCCTACTTTGTGCGTGTCGATGCGTTTGGTGAAATCATACAAAGAGGCAAAGGCTCCCCCATTTGCCCTCTCTTGTAAAATAGATTCTACAACGCCTTCTCCAACCCCTTTCACAGCCGTCATGGCAAAACGGATTCCACTTGGTGTGGCCACAAAAACTTTGCCCGACTCATTGACATCTGGGGGCAAAATCGATATCTGCATCGCTTGACACTCACGGATGATCTTGGTCACCTTCGTCAGATCGTCTCGGTCGCTGGTCATCAGCGCTGCCATCCAGTGCATGGGATAGTTGGCTTTTAAAAAGGCCGTCACATAACTCAAATAGCCGTAGGCCGCTGCGTGAGATTTGTTGAACCCGTATGAGGCAAACTTTTCAATTTTTTCAAAAATCGCAATCGCCGTCTGCTCCTCGATTCCATTTTCCACAGCACCTTTACAGAATTTTTCTTTCTGCCGAGCCATCTCTTCGTGATCTTTTTTCCCCATGGCTTTTCGAAGAACATCACCCGCTCCGAGGCTATAGCCAGCAAGCTTCTGAGCCATCATCATCACCTGCTCCTGGTAGACCATGATCCCATACGTCTCTTCCAAAATATCTTTCATCGTGGGGTGATCAAACTCAATGGGCTCTTTCCCGTGCTTCCTGTTAATGAAGGACGGAATCATCTCCATGGGCCCTGGTCGATAAAGGGCGCCAACAGCGATGATCTCTTCAAATTTGTCGATGTGCAGATGCTTTGCCAGCTCTTGCATACCACTGGACTCTAGCTGAAAGAGTCCCAATGTTTTTCCTTGATTGAGCAATTGGAAAGTAGCCGCATTTTCAAGGGGAAGGTTCGTCCAGTTGATCTTCTCCCCCTCACTCTCTTCGATCGTATTCACAGCCACTTGAATCGCCGTGAGTGTTTTCAGCCCCAAAAAGTCAATCTTAAGCATGCCAACAGCTTCAACAGGCTTCATAGCATATTGGGTGACCACAACACCCTCATCTTTGGCATTGCAAATCGGAATATGTTCAATCAGAGGATCCGCCGATACGATCAACCCGGCTGCGTGGATTCCGGTGTTGCGGACAGAACCCTCCAAAGTTTTTGCCAAATCGATCAAGCGCTTGGTTTCTTCATCAGACTCATACTCATTGCGCAAATCCGGATCTAGCTCCAACGCCCGATCGAGGGTCATGTTGGGATCTTCGGGAATGAGTTTGGCGATTTGGTTGACCTTGGTAAGAGGAACACTCAAAACCCTACCAACATCTTTGACCGCCATTTTCGCTTTCATTGTGCCAAACGTGATGATCTGCGCAACATTGTCTTTGCCATATTTATCTACAGTGTAGTCGATCACCTCTGAGCGCCTATCCATACAAATGTCGACGTCAATATCGGGATAAGAAACCCGTTCAGGATTAATGAATCGCTCAAAGAACAGATTGAAACGGAGCGGTTCGATATCGGTAATGCCCGTTAAAAAACAGACGATCGACCCTGCACCAGAGCCCCTACCAGGCCCCACAGGAATCCCCTGCCCCTTTGCCCATGCGATGAAGTCATAGACAATGAGAAGATAATCCCCAAGTCCCTTGGAGATGATGAGATCCAACTCATACTGCAACCGGTCTTGCACCACCTGCTTGGGGTCTTTGCCAGGATATTTTTCGCCGACTTTGGCAAGGGCTGCCTCATCATATCGCCTTGCAATCCCTTCGTGGCACAGCTTCTTCAAAAATTCAACAGCTGCGGATTCTCGCTCTTTAGGGGTAAACTTTTTCCCCTCTAAATGCGGGGGGATAAACACGGGGTAAAATTTCGATGTAAAATCCAGTTCAAAAGTGCACTTTTCAGCCACTTTGATCGTCTCAGAAAGTGCTTCTGGACAATCGGCAAAGATCTCTTGCATCTCTGCAGGAGATTTGAAGTAGAGCTCATGGGTGAGCTTAATTTTTCTCTTTGGGTTCAATACACGATTTTTCGGATTTCCTTGCGAGTCGCGTTCCCAGATCTCTACAGGCTCACCAGAAGAGACATTCATCAAAATTTCTTGCCCCTTCCAATCGCTTCGCTCCATATAACGGGAGTCGTTTGTCGCAACTACCGGAATGTTCCACTCTTTAGAAAGGGAAAGCAATCGCTGTCCAACTGCCTCCTGTTTCTTTTGAAAATCCTGTGATGCCTGGATGAGCCAAGATTCCCGGTCCATCCCATCTGCGAGCATTTGCTCTTCACTCATGAGATGGCGGGTCATCTCAAGATAGAAATCCTCTCCAAATAGCTCATGGTAAAAGGTAATCTCTTCCTTAAGAGCCTCTTCGTCTTCCTCGCCAATGAGTTGAGCTATCTTCCCCTGCATCGGACCCGATAAGCAAACGAGTCCACCAGCATGCTGTTTCAATAGCTCCTTGTCAATCCGGGGCGTGTAATAGAATCCCTCCATATAAGCCTTAGAACTGAGCTTACATAAATTGCGATACCCCTCCTTGTCCTTCGCAAGCAAAACGATGGGGTAGCCAGGCTTTTGCCCTGGAATGCGCATCTTATCGAGTCGTGATTGGGGCGCGACAAAAAGCTCACATCCAATGATGGGTCTTACGCCCGCAGCACTGCATGCTTTAAAGAAATCGACCGCGCCATGCAAGTTTCCCTGATCAGTCAAGGCCATTGCCGGCATTTGATACTCAGCAGCCATCTGAGCAAGTTTCTTTACAGAAGCTGTTGAATCGAGAATAGAAAACTGAGAGTGCACATGCAGCGGAACCCAAGTCATGCAGCAGAGATTAGCACATCAAAGCGAATGGGACAAGAAGGAGTTAATCAGAAAGTTTGGGTTGAGCAGAATCGTCGTTGAGGTCATCTTCTTGCTCGATTTGTTTGTTGTGGGTCCCCCCAACGCGCCAGAGAGGCAGAAGTAGAAGAACCGATAGAGTCGCACAAAAACCAACGCTTACAAAAAATCCCGACCACCCAAACTTTTCACAAACTACACCAAGAGGAAATCCTGCTGATGCTGCGCCAATATAGGCGACAAGTCCTACAAATCCCGTTGCAGAACCAGCTGCTTTTTTACCTGCAAGCTCTGCTGCCACCATCCCGATGAGCATCTGAGGCCCAAAGATCAAAAACCCGATCACAAACATCAGAGCAGAATCAAGGATAGGCATCCCTGCAGGTGAGGCCCAAAAGGCAGCGATAGCGAAGACAACAGCCAGACTAAAGAGGATATTGACCGGTCCGCGTTTCCCTCGGAAAATCTTATCCGAAGCCCAACCAGCAACCAAGCTGCCAAAAATCCCCCCAATTTCAAACCAGAACACGCAAGCGCCAGCGGCAAAAACTGAATAGTTCTTCACTTCTACTAAGAAAAGCGTGCTCCAGTCATTGATCGCGATTCGAATGACATAGACAAAGAAATAGGCGATCGCCAAAATCCAAATAAGCTTATTTTTTAATACATGCTTAAAAAGAATTTCTTTTGCAGAGAGATTGCTTTTTTCTGGTTCAACTTTTTCTTCGGTATAATCATTTTTAAACTTTTCAACAGGAGGAAGTCCAAGAGACCGAGGAGTGTCGCGCAACCTATTGATTACAAATAGCCCCGCCAAAATACAGAGGCCACCAGGGATAAACATGGCATAACGCCAGCCCCACATCTGCGCACAAAAAGCAGCAATAAGGGGGATTAAGGCGCCTCCTACGCTATGAGACGTATTCCAGAAGCCCCACCAGGTGCCCCGTTCTTTCTGCGAATACCAGTGAGTGAGCAGACGTGCACAGGGCGGCCAGCCATACCCTTGAAAATAGCCATTGAGTCCCCAAAAGATGGCAAAAAAGAGAATAGAAGAGGACATGCCAAAGAAAATATTGAGCACTCCCGTCAAGATCAAACCTATGCCCATAAAAAAGCGAGGATTCGCCCGATCGGAAAGAACACCACTTAAAAATTTACTTGCACCGTAGGATATAGAGAGGATACTAGCAAGAATCCCAAGCTCTCCTTTTGTAAACCCTAAATCCTCAATGAGGGAGGGCATTGCAAAAGTAAAGCTTTTACGGGAGAAATAGTAGAAGATGTACCCGATGTACATCCCGTAAAAGGTGCGCCAACGCCAATATTTATAGCTTTGCTTGACAACCTTCTCGTCTGCGATCTCCTCTTGAGGAGGAGTTGGTCTCAAAAACGAGAAAAATTTCATAAGTTTTGCTCCTCAGCAGATTAGTTATCGTACCTGATCAAAAGACAGATGTCAATCAACATAGGACTTGATAAAAGGCCTAAAAAGTTCTATACAAATTCGTTAGAGACAAGGAGTACTCACATGTCCAATCGGCGCATTGACCCCTCAGAAGGGCCACGTGAAGAGCGTTTATATGCCTCTCGTACCCAAGAAGATAAGAAAGAAAAAGAAAAGTTTAGACAGCTCCCTTCTGAAGAAGGGAAAGAAATACTTCTAGCCACATTTTTTTCCTATCTAAAAAAAATGTTCGACACATTTTCCCCTTCAAAAAAGCTCGCAGGAAAGGTCATAGACCAACAAACTATTATTGAGCACCTAGAGAAATTCAAAGAAAAACTCAACCAACTTAAAGCAAAAGACCTCAGCAACACGCCGGATTTTGCAACCGAGCTTTCTAACATATGGTCTCTACTTTTCGAAGATTACGAAAACATTTCTGTTCTTGAGCGAAAAAATCTAAAAGAAGTCTCTTCCTTTAGAGAGATGATGGACACCATCAAGCATTACCCTGCCGAGTCTGAGCATCGCCTCGGCTATTACCTACTCGAGCATGCAGGTGAAGATTGGCTCCCTTTTCCCTTCATCGAAATTCTAAAAAAGCTCCACGACGAGCACCTCGAAGACCCCAAACTCTCCACCCTCACCAACTGGCAGGCCCTCATCACCAACGTCATCGATGGCCTCAAAAAGCAACTCCCTTTCAAAATAGGATAGAAAAAAAAGAAATAGGGCGGAATTTGTAGAGGACCGCTATAGATTTTCTGCATGCCGATCCTCCGGTCACCATGTCCGGCACTTCGTGACTTGAGCTGATTCTGACTTCGGTAAATCACCCCTCTCTCCGGGCCCCGTGTAGAACACTGATGGCCCGATCGAACGGGACAATTTTCCATCGTCATAACAGCCATCGGCTGCAAAAGCTTTCAGGCGGACACCGCCCCCCTTCATGTCCTTTTGCAGGGCCAATTCAAATACTGCTAAGCGTTTATCTGGTTATTCTTGTTTTCTTTGCGACTTGGACATTCTTTGTTTGGGCACGGAATGGCGCTGCTTACTCTCTCCGTTCCGCAGAACCTACAGGGGAGAGTTACTTTCGTGCTGATGGCTAGGTAGCAACCTTCGGTATCAGCTCTGAGGTATGGTAATGAGATGAAGTTTTCAGAATCTAATCTGAGATATAATCCTTCATTTGAAGGGAAGATCCTCTCTGCATCGATGTAAACTTTTTCTCCGGAGATTTGTGTAACACAGCTGCTGTTATTCTCCACTAGATACTCTGCCACATCGACAATCTCTTGACTAAATAGCGAACTAGATATGAAAACACTGAATATGGTAAACATAAGGCAAATCAAGGTGCGAAAAGACATGTGTTCCTCCTTTTATTGGAAAATGAAATTCACGTTCGGCATCATCGTAAAACAAGTTTTTCTTTTTTGCATAATACTATTTATTTTCTCTAGCTGTGACACACCTCAAAATACCTCTTTACATTCGGAAAATCACTGGATGGAAAAGTTTTTTAATGATCTCCTGTTTAAAGAAGGAGGAGTTTACACCCTACTTGGATCAAAGCCTGTTACAGAAGTTGTTTTGTATCACTATACAGATGAAGAAATGGCAGAGCTTCAAAAACATCTCACTCCAGAGGAGTTGGAAAACTGCTATGTTGATGATCAATACGACTTGCCAAAAAACTGGGAGCGTTGGGAGAAATACTCCTCGGACAAACCACTAAAAAGGCACTTATTATTTAGATCTCATTATAGCGAAGATGGCAAATCGTCATATGTTTATTTCGTTGATATTGTGAAGACTGCTCTCTTACTGCAAGATAACTACGACCTATTCGCTAGAGAGGTGGGCTTTGTATTTAATCCTCTCGAAGTAGTATTAGAAATGCCTTCAAAAACCTCAGCATTTTGGGAAAAAGTAAGAGAGTCACGAAATGCCACATTGCTTTGGGGGTTACTTTTTGGTTACGGCAAAGAAAATGCTTCCCTATTTAGCTGGAAATATCTCTCAAAAAGTGAAAAAACTTCTAATTTTGTAAAGCATCTCCCATGTACCTATAGTAATCCTCCTCCAGTTGGCAAAGTAGAACTTACAATTGAAAATTTATTGCTTCCATCGTTCGTTTCATTCACTCTCGAAGACAAAGTACTCGATAAATACATAAAAGAGCGCAAAGAAATTCAGCTAATTTACAAACAAAACGACCTTCTTACGTACACATTACAGCAGCTAGGAGTTGATGATCACGAACACAAATAGACTCTCCAGAGGCTATTATGGCAATGAGAAATTGGCCCGTTTGAGCGAAGATAGTGCTCCGCACAGATTCGCGAAAGAAGGTCCGATTTATCGAGCGCCGCTGGACGTGGCAAACGTAATTTTGCAACGCAGGAAACTTCTAGCAGCCCTTACCAAACTTTTATCCAACCTTTTTAACATTGAATCTCCATCGACATTCTTTTATTATGAATAGCTATGAAGTATGCGATTGCTAAGGGTGTGTTTGATGTGTTGCCAAAGGATCCCACACAGGGGGGAGAATGGCGGCTCACTCATCTATGGCACTATCTGGAAGAACAAATCCATAGGTTGGCAAAGGCTTATGGTTATAGGGAAATCCGGACCCCGATTTTCGAGCGGACAGAGCTCTTTGTGCGCGGTGTGGGCGAAAGTTCGGACATTGTCACCAAGGAAATGTACACGTTTGAGGATCGGGCCGGGCGCATGATGACCCTGCGGCCAGAAGGGACGGCAGCAATTATGCGCGCGTACGTTGAAAAACGGCTCGATCAGCAGATTGGCTGTCAAAAGCTCTATTACATTGGGCCGATGTTTCGCTATGAGCGCCCTCAGGCGGGAAGATACCGACAACACCACCAATTTGGGGTGGAGGCTATCGGCGATGCCAGCCCCGAGCAAGATGTTGAAGTCATAGATATGCTCTGTGAATTCTATCGAAGGCTAGGTCTGAAAAATTTGACTGTCATGCTCAATTCTGTTGGTGATGATGCGTCTCGAGAAAGCTTCCGCGCTGCGCTGCGCAAATTTTTAGAGCCCCACTTTGATGCATTGTCTGAAGAAAGCAAAATTCGCTATGAAAAGAATGTGTTGAGAATTCTAGATTCTAAAGACCCAAATGATCAGAAATTGTTACTAGGAGCCCCCTCTCTGCACGATTTTTTAGGTGAAGAGGCCAAAGAACACTTTGCGAGGGTACAAGCTCTCTTGAAAAAACTTGGGATCCATTACGTGGTGACTCCCAATTTGGTGAGGGGCTTGGACTACTACACAAAAACCGTTTTTGAAGTAACCTCTGGGGAATTGGGAGCGCAAAATGCCATCGGCGCTGGCGGAAGGTACGATGGGTTGACTGCGCTTTTAGGGGGACCAGATCTCCCTTCGATTGGGTTTGCGGCGGGTCTTGAGAGAATTCTACAAACGATGATTGCCCAAAAGATCCCTTTGCCCGAGCCCCCTCATCCAGCCTTGTATATAGTCCCCCTTGGAGAAAAGGCCAAAGAATATGGCCTTGAACTGACCTATCGACTCCGCCACCAAGACGTGGGAGTCGAGATCGACTGCCATGCTAAGAAAGTGGGCAAGGCTCTGGAAAAAGCGGTCGCGTTGGGAGCTACCTATGCCTTAGTCTTGGGAGAGGATGAGCTTTCATCAGGGGAAATAAAACTCAAGAAAATAGCTTCTAGAGAAGAACTCCCCTTAAAACTCGACGACCTCGAGAAGTTTCTCCTAGGGAAGGGCTGATTAATTCGGAATTTTCAGATCTGGAAGGATTTCGAGGAAAAAATCGACGCTGGAGTAAATAAGTTGACTATTGATAGTCAGTGACTTACGAAAAGTCGATTTTGGATCGAAAGACAACGGAGATGGAACAGCCGAATTTATCAGCATTTCCCTTGGCTAACAAAGAAATCTTGTTTATCATTTATAGAAAAAAGGAGTTTTCTTATGCGCTTTTATTCTCTTCTTGCCGCCTCGTTACTTTCTTTGAGCCTCGTAGCCTCTGAGACTCAAAAAGAGATTTCCAAGGTCTCTGAAGCTTTCGGGCATTTGATCGGGAAAAACATTGATACCATCGGCATCGATTTTGATATTGAACTGGTTATGAAAGGCTTGCGAGATGCGGCTGAAGGCAAAAACTCCCCCATGACAGAGGAAGAATGCATCGGCGCCATTTCAAACGCTCAAAAATCTGCTTTTAAACATAAAGCAGAAGCCAACCTAAAAAACGCTGAAGATTTCCTCAAAGGCAATGGCAAACAAAAAAACATTGTCTCTTTAGAAGAAGGGAAAATCCAGTACAAAATTGAGAAAAAAGGAAAGGGTCAAGAAGTCGAGCCTCACTCTAGTCCAGTGATCCATTATGTGGGAAGATACCTCGATGGAACCGTATTTGGAGAGTCAAAAGAAGATGAATCAATCACACTTGATAACACGATACAGGGCTTCCAAAAAGGACTCGTCGGCATGAAGGAAGGGGAAACCCGCACGCTCTACATTCACCCCGAGCTCGGTTATGGGACTCAAGGACATCTTCCTCCGAATTCTTTGCTCACATTTGAAATTGAGATCGTAAAAGCAAACGCCCCTAAAGAAGAGCCTGCTGACAACCTCATCTTGGAATCTGATCATGATGAAGTAAAGAGTTTAGACGCGCACAATGTGCGATGATGAATATTGTCCTCTTTGAGCCTCAGATTCCACAAAATACGGGGAACATTGTCCGCACCTGTGCAGTCACTGGTGCCACGCTCTTTCTAGTCAAACCCCTGGGCTTTAGCGTGAGCGATCGAAAACTCAAACGGGCCGGACTCGACTATTGGGAAGGGGCCACCGTAAAGTTCATTGACGATTTAACTGTTTTTTTAGACAATACATCTGCTCGCTTCTTTTTTTATTCTTCGCATGCAAAGAAGACATACTCAGAAGTAGAATATCGGCCGGATGATTTTTTGATTTTCGGCTCAGAAACAACAGGCTTGCCCCAAACTTTTTGGGAAAAATGGCCCCAGCATTTTTGCACAATTCCCCAAAGAGAAGGGAAGAGATGTTTAAACCTGGCCAATGCCGTTTCTATTGTGCTATATGAAGCTTGGAGGCAGCAAGATTTTTTGGTAAGACCATAATATGACCCCATTTCGCTCATCATTTCCTCTACAAATGGCCATTGCAACCCTGCTGGGTATCTGCGTTGGCCTTTTTTTTGGTGAACGATGTAGCGCATTAGAGCCCTATGCCTCTGCCTATGTAATGATCCTCAAAGTAACCGCCATCCCCTACTTGATTGTAGCAATCATTCACGGGGTGGGTCTTTTGAGCAGAGCTCAGGGGATGCAAATTCTAAAAAAAGGGTCCCTCTTTATTGGGCTGGCTCTGTTGATCAATATTGGAGTGATCTATTTGATCAAATGGGAATTTCCTATTGCAGACGGTCCCAAACATATCGGCTATGTATCAAGAGATGTTCCCGATCTCAATTTTGCTGAGATCTTAATACCTCATAATATCTTTTATGACTTAGCACATGGCATTATTCCTGCGGTTGTCATTTTCTCATTGCTTGTTGGCATCTCTTTAATGCAGCTCGCAGAGAAACAGACCACGATGTCAGGGCTGCAAACCTTACTTGAGTCTTTGACAAAAGTTACCTCGTGGATTGCTCGCATAACCCCCATCGGAACGTTTCTTATCATGGCAAATCAGGTGGGAACGGTGCACTTTGCTACCATTAAGCAGATGAGTACCTACGTCATCCTGTTTGTGCTCGGGACCTCGCTTGTTACCTTTTGGATTCTCCCGCGCATAGCGAGTTTTCTCACACCAGTAAAAGCGCTCGCCTGGGTCAGAGGCCTCATCCCAGTCCTAGTTCTGGTATATACAACCACATTGACTATTGTAGCTCTACCCTACATCATCAACATCATCAAACGGGAAGTGCAAATGCTCTACCCCAAAGATGAAAACGTGCAAACCCAAATTCAAGGTACTGTTTCTATTATCTTCAACTTACCGATTGGATCGATATTCACTGCAGCCTTTGTATTTTTTATCTCTATTTTCTTCTCAACAAAATTGGGCGCTCTCGATCAGGTAAAGCTTCTCTTCACTACTTTTCTTACCAGTCTCGGCGCCGTAGGCCTTGGCTCATGGATCAATAGCCTCACCTTTATTCTCGATGCTCTTGGCCTCCCGATTGACGCAGTAAGTATGTACCTTGCAATTGTCCCTTTCACGGCAGGGTTTCAAGCCATGCTTTCAGCGATGTTGATTGCCACACTCGCTTTTCTCATTATGTTAGCTGGCCGCGGCCTTCTGCAAACCAACTGGAAAAAAATCACCTTTGGGAGTTTGCTAACCCTGATCCCCATTCTTGTCATTTTTGGAGGGCTCAAGTACTTTGACCCATTGCCACAGATCCGCAACGAAAACAAGACAATCTTCGATCTAGAAATCGAGTCTGATGCCACGGTACGAATATTCACAAAAGAAAATATTGGTGAAATCCCTGCCGCACCCCCAGAGGGGCCCACCTTACAAAGGATTTTCAACACGAAAAAATTACGCGTTGGCTATGACTCTCACGCCGCCCCATTTTGCTTCTGGAACAAACACGGAAAACTTGTCGGTTATGATGTTGCCTACGCTTATCAGCTCGCTTACGATCTCGGCTGTGACCAGCTGGATTTTATCCCTATAGAACAATCTACTTTAGGCGCGCAACTGAATAACAACGCTTTTGACATCGCAATGTCTGCAATTTCCATATCGAATGAGCGCCTTAAGAAGATGTGCTTTCCTCAACAACTACTCGAGGCAAAAATTGTTTTTGTAACGAAGGACAAACACAGAAAAAAGTTCGCCCAAATAGACAATATCCGCGCAGATCGCAATCTAAAAATTGCAGCTGTTGTCAACACAGCTTACGAAGGGATAGCCTACGAAGAGTTCCCACATCACGAGATCATCCTTCTCGACTCCTATGCAGAATTTGCGGTAAAAAATCCTCCTGCCGACATTCTGATTTGGGAAGAGCAGGAAGCCATGGCCTGGACTGTCTCAAACCCCTTGTTCCACGTTGTGCAACCTAAACCAACACTTGGAAAGGAGACCCTTGGATATCCTATCAAATTCAACGATCCAGAGTTTCTTTGTTATCTCAATTCCTGGCTAACCCTTAAAGAAAACGACGGATTCAAAGAAGATCAATACAAACTCTGGATCATGGGGCAGACGGCCGCAGCAGCGCCTTCAGAGCGCCGCTGGTCGTTCCTAGACAATGTCCTCGAATGGGGACAAAGTGCAGAATAAACTCCTGTTCACCTCCATATCTCCCTCCTAGGCGCAAGCGAGAGAGAGCAGATGTCTAGATTCGTGGTGAAATCCGTATGGGAACATACGGATAATAAGGGAAGCTAGATAGACACCTCTCATAGGAAAGATGTGGCGGTAATCAGGAGTTTACTTTGCCAGTTTCGATGAAGCGCTTGACAGCGGATTTATCGTGGAAGCCGACAAAACGTCCTTTCTCTTTTCCGTTATTGAAATAGATCACCGTCGGAACTCCTTGCACCGAATACTTCTCGGTAAGCTGAGGAGCTTTGTCAATGTTGATCTTGACGATTTCCATTTTGCTCTCTTCGGAAACTTGGTCAAGGACAGGAGCTAGCCTTTTGCATGGGCCGCACCAAGGACCGTAGAAGTCGACAAGAATTTTACCTTTAGAAATCTCTTTCTCAAAATCTTGAGCAGAGATTTCTCTCACTCCTGCGAAAGCGACAGCAGAAAAAACAAGAGCCGTGAAAAGAACTTTATAAAACATTAACACCTCAAAAATTTAAAAACAAAACAACCGCATTGTTTATTGAATGCGCAATAATTGAAGCATATATATTTCCTGTCTTTTCACGCAAGGCCGCAAAAACTATCCCTGCGAAGGTCGCCACAGCAACAACGGGGATATTGGAAAGACCATAAAAAAAATTGACGTGAAACGCCCCGAACACAGCTCCATTTGCGAGAATTCTATATACTCTAGAAGCCCCTTCATCTTTCTCTTGCCACTTATAGATCGCATCGCGAAAAAGCCACTCTTCTGCGATAGGGACAAAAAGGACCGCATAGAAAATGGCTAAGGTCTTGAGAGCTCCGCGGAGGAGCACATTGCCCATCCCATTGAGGAGCTCATAGTAGCGAAAATAAGTTTGGGGATTCGAGACTCGGACCCCCCATTGCTTCAATAGAAATTCAGATCCTTTTAGAGAAGCAAGCCCTCCGCTTAAAGAGATTACGGCTCCCCGGACGCCAAGAGAGAGATCTTTCTCTAAGAGAGCTGAGCTCACCCGCTTTCACCATTGAGAACAAATTCTTTGATGGTCTCTTTATCACGAAGACCTACAAGTCGACCAACTTCCTTGCCATCTTTGAATAAGACAAGAGTTGGGATCGAAGTGACTTGAAAACTAGAAGCGATGGACTGCGCTTTATCGATGTCGATTTTAGCGATGGTTGCCTTTCCTTCCAACTCCTTCCCCACTTCTTCGAGGACGGGGGTCAGCATTCTGCAAGGGCCGCACCAATCAGCATAAAAATCCACGAGAGTTAGGCCCGAGCCTATCCCCTGCTGGAACGTTTCTTCTTCAAGGTAAACAAATGTTTCAGTCATTTTTTTCTCCAGAAATTCATAAATCCTATTCTACCATACCCTTAGAAAATTAGCAAAAAATCAGACTATGGGGGAATGCCTTTGGCGCCTGAGTCATACCACTCTTTGAGGGCGTGCAGGGAATCCGAAAGAGCTTTGGCAATCTCTTCTTGTGCCTTACGCTTATCTAAATGCGCAAAAGACTCACAAAGAATAGGCGAACCAAAAACACAGGCGCATTTCATACCAAATAACTTGGGCAGCTTTTGTTTTGCACCCCAAATCTCGTACGCTCCATGTATATAAGTGGGTATGATGGCAGCTTTTGCGCGCATAACAAGCATGCCAATCCCCGGCTTAATCTCTGAAATTTTCCCCTCCATTCTCCCTCCTTCGGGAAAGAGGATGAGCTGCTTCCCCTCTTTCAGCAGCTGGATAATAGTCTTAAACACCGAAACATCTCCCACATCCCCCTTTACAGGGTGGGAGTTGAGATGCTTGATAAACCGACCAAAAAGAAAAGGCTTAAAGAGCTCCTCCTTCGCGAGGAAATGGACCTCTTCGGGCCAAGAGATCGCAGTGATTGGAGGGTCGAGGTAGGAATTGTGGTTGGGAGCGATAATCGCAGCTCGTTTGACATAGTGCTCTAAGCCATAGACTTTATATCGGTAAAATAGCTTAAAAACACACCAACAAACAAAAAGGGTAAATCGGTAGATAAAGCGCATATTGGGAGAACGGAGCCAAGAAGGGCTTAATTTTTTGGTCTGCTCGTGGTATTTTTGCACAATTTTTTCAACAATAACATCGATTGTAAGTTCGGACGTATCGATGTAGTAGGCTCCTTTAGGGCGCTTTAAAGGAGCGAGCTTGCGCGTGCTATCGATTGTGTCACGCCGCTTTAGCTCCTCCTCCATTTTTTTCTCATCAAGCTCGGCAGCCACTATGGGTTGAGTATTTTTTAGCTCATTCAATCTACGAAGAGCCCGGACCTCTGAGCTTGCATCGAGAAAAACTTTTACATCTGCTTTAGGAAATACGACCGACCCCATGTCCCTTCCTTCAAAGACTGCCGATTGTTTTTCTCCCCAAGCTCTCTGGATGTTCCACATGGCTTTGCGCACAACCGGCATGGCAGCTACTTCTGAAACAATAGCATTTACTTTCTGCTCTCGGATCTCTTTTGTTACATCTTCTTCACCTAAAAAATAGTGCTTGCGACCTTCTTGCGTACGGATATCAAAAACAAAAGTGCTTAAAAATTTCTCAATGGCTTCTTGATTCGAAAGAGCTATATTTTCTTGAAGCAGCCCCAAGGCAACAGAACGATACATCGCACCCGTATCGAAATAGGTCAGCTTTAAGCTTTCGGCGACTTTCTTTGCGATTGTAGTTTTGCCTGTCCCTGATGGACCATCAATTGTGATTATCATGAAAGTGTGTACCAGCGGAGATAGAAATAGACAATAGGTGCTGTGAAGATCAGTGAGTCGATCATATCGAGCACGCCTCCAAGCCCTGGAATTTTGCTGCTATCTTTTACTTCAGCATCTCGTTTGAGAAGAGATTCGGCTAAATCCCCCATCTGGCCAAAAACTCCGATCAGAAGCCCAAGCCAAAGAGCATCGAGATAGACAAGAGGAAAGGCTTTGCCTGCGAATACTTTGCCTAAATATACCATCCCTAAGCTGAATCCAACCGCACAAAAAAGGCCTCCGATTGCTCCCTCAATGGTTTTTTTGGGACTCAAAACAGGAGCAAGAGCTGCCTTTCCCCAAAGTCTACCGACAAAGTAAGCTCCCACATCGGTGATCTTGGTTACAGCAATCAGATAAAAAAGCCACCATCGCCCATCAATCACAGGGGTCGGGCCGATGGGATAGAGGATAGCGAGCATATAACTTAAAGGAACAGCAACATAGGCCACGCCAAAAAAATCGACCGCTACATTTAAGAGCGCCTCTTCAGATCTTCTAAAGCGGTTTAAGAAGAAAAGACCCAGCCCAATTGCAAAAACAAATACAGGCAATTCTTGAGAATGGATCCACTTGTGAGCGATGAAAAAAGCGATCACCACACAAGCTGCTACAATCACCATCAAAGCAACCGCGGGTTTTACACCCTTGGTTCGAGCCATTTGCGCATACTCCCAAACACCAACACCTGCCATCGCAGCCACTGCTGCAACAACCAGAACACTCACAATAGGGTTAGCAGAAAAAACGATCAAAACGATCAATACAAAGACGATTCCAATCGCCATAGAAAACCTTTTGCTTAAATCAGCAAACAATCCAAGTTTCATTTTCCTATCCTCAACTCTCTCTTTTGGTATTCGAGAATCGCTTCCAATAGATTTTGTTCAGAAAAATCGGGCCAAAGAACGTCCGTTAAAAAAACCTCGCTATACGAAATCTGCCAAAGTAAAAAGTTACTTAGACGATTCTCCCCACTTGTCCGGATGAGAAGATCGGGATCTTGCCATTTGGACGTATCGAGATAGCTCGAAATGAGCTCTTCGTTGATAGCGTCTTTAGAAAGCTTGCTCGATAGGCAATCATCAACGATTGCCGACACCGCACGTTTAAGTTCGTCTCGTCCCCCGTAATTGAGTGCGAGAACTAAATTGAATTTATTTCCACCCTTTGTCGCCTGGATCACCTCGTCAAAAGAGTCTTTCACATCGGCAGGTAGACGGGTAGTATCTCCAATGATATCGAGGCGAACCCCCTCTTTGATCATCGAATCTTTTTGCTTTGCGATGAAGGTTTTGAATAGCTTCATCAGAGCTTCCACCTCTACAGGATTTCGCTTCCAATTCTCGGTTGAAAAGGCATACACAGTGAGCACCTCAACGCCGAGTTCAGAAGCAGCACTTACGATTTGTACAAGGGTTTCAGCCCCGCGCATGTGACCGGCAATGGGAAGGAGTCCCCTTCTTGCAGCCCACCGTCTGTTACCATCCATGATAATGGCAATGTGCTTAGGGATACGCAAAGGATTTAGAGTATGAAGCCGCTTCTCAGAATAGATCTTTTCTGGAGACAAAGAGGTAATCACATCCACTCCTCGTCAATCTGGATTGTCTCTTTTCGGTCAGGACCTACAGATACCATGCCAATGGAGATATTACAAAAATCTTCAATCCTATCGATGTAAGCTCTTGCATTCTCAGGAAGCTGGCGAATTTTTTCCGCCTGCTTCGTAGAAGTCATCCAACCGGGCATTGTTTCATAAATAGGTTCGACCCTCTCTAGATCTTCAAGAAGAGCTGGGGGGCTATCCAAGGTTTCTCCATCTAAAGAGTAGCCTACACAAACACAAATTTCTTCGAGAGTATCCAGCACATCCAACTTGGTTAAAACCAGCTGAGTCACCCCGTTCATACGGCAAGCGTGCTTTGCTAAAACAAGATCCAACCACCCTATTCGCCGTTCTCGCCCTGTAGTAGTCCCTACCTCTCGCAAATCTTCCATGCCGCGGAAATCTTCTAACGTATCTGGGTCAATCGTTGTCGGCAGAGGCCCGCTTCCGACCCTTGTTGTGTAGGCCTTAAGCACTCCTAAAACTTCATCCACATAGACAGGCCCGATGGCAGCTCCAGCGCAGACACCTGAGGCGAGCGTTGAGGAAGAAGTGACAAAGGGATAACTCCCAAACGTTGTATCTAGAAGCGTTCCATGAGCCCCTTCTAAGAGGACCGTTTCATCACGCAGCAAAGCATCTGTGAGATGTCCTTCGACGTCAGAGACAAAAGGTCGTAGCAATTCTCCATAGACAGAATATTCATCGTATATAGCACTTATGTCTAAAGGCTTGTGCCCATAAATTTTCTCGAGCTCTTTATTTTTTGAAGCACAAAACAATTCGAGTTTTTCCCCAAATACATCAGGCCGAATAAGCTCAGCCATGCGGAGTCCAACTCTGGAAGACCGATCGGAAGCACATGGGCCTATGCCGCGTCCCGTTGTGCCAATGGCATGCTCGCCTTTCTCCTCTTCTTTGAGTCGATCCAGCATTTTGTGGACAGGCAGAATAATATGGGCATGAGGAGAAATGCTAAGACGCTCCATTAGGGCAATACCACCCTCTTCCGCTCTTTTGATTTCTTCAAGAAGAACCTTAGGATCGATCAGGCATCCTCCGGCAATGTAACACTGCACATGAGGATGCAAAATTCCAGATGGGAGCAAGTGCAAAGCAATTTCTTTGCCATTTGCTATCACCGTGTGACCAGCATTATTGCCCCCTTGGGAGCGGACGATGTGAGAGGCTCTTGCAGAAAGCATGTCGACTACTTTCCCTTTCCCCTCATCTCCCCACTGAAGGCCAACAACAATAATTCCGGGCATAACAACAACACCTAACCAAAAAAGAGTCCTTTTTATCACATCGTCTTTTGAAAAGAAAGAAAAAACAGAAATGCTGAAGAAATTTTTGAGTGGACAATTTCGATTTGGATGAGATACCCTTGGCCCTTAGAAACAATATACGTACTGGAAAATCAATGGAAAAAAGAAAGCGTTGGCAGAAGCTAGTTATCCTAGGAGTCCTCTTTTTAACGGTATACAACATCTTACCTACCGTATTCTTCTACTCCAAACAGTTAAAAAATCCTGTTGCAAAGGAAGATTCTACTAAAATTTCTTCTGAGATTATGCAACGGGTAAATCGTCTTGAAGACGATGCCCAGTCTTGGCTCGGCTCTTTTTGCAAGTCTTTGCATCTCAAGCCTCAAGCAATCATCCTCGATTCAGAAAATCCAGGACATATCTCCGTTACCTTCAAAAACACCGAAGAGGCCGATACATTTAGGAGCGCACTACCCAGAGCAGGTTCTTTAATTTCTTTTGTCCCCAGCCAGCTCTCCCTGTACAACACAGGCGATATCACATCAAAAACTGTCGTCTTGCAGAGAAAAATCCCTTTGCACTTCACTGCAGACCAACAAGAAAACTTTTTCCAGTTTTCTGAAAAATACACAGAAAATGGCTCAGTATCACCTCTCTATCGAGCCCTTGTTTTCGACCGCGCTATGCAACTCGGAATGGCCGTTGGAGGCCCTAGCGAAAATGCAAGCCTTATCCAGGCCGCCGCCGCTAAGGAAGGAGGTCCTGATAAAGTTGACCTCACAATGCGAATCGCCCAGAATATCCTTTCTCATGTAAAGGTTTTTGGTGAAAGTGGAGAAAACGCATCGCGCTACTTCGCTTCCTTCTCGCAAATTGACACTCCGAATCGAGACGCTTTTATTCAAAATTTTATTCAGACTCTAACACAGACAAAAGATCAGCTGAAACTCGAGCGAATAAGCCTCCAATCCGAGGCCCAGTTTGTCCAGGCTAAAGGCGAATTCCTCGAAACAGTAAAACAACAGCGCCTAGAACAACTCACAGCTCAAGAAAAAACTCTAGAAGAAGCAGAAGAGCTGGTCAAAAAGCATAGACTAAAGTTTGCAGCTGGCAAGGCTCCTTGGACCTATGAATCCTTAAGCAGCAAGCTTGAGATGGATTTTGCTACAATGCAAGAAAAGGGCTCTAAGGTCCAGACGCTTTCCCTTGCAGGAAGAAACCCTTTCGTAGAAGCCTTCACCATCGATTGGTCATCTGAGACTATTGAACTCAACCTTTTTGCCGATCTAGCCTCCTTAAAAGAGAAAATGCAAGCCCAAGGTAAACTCTATCAAAAAGAGCAGATCGATCAATCAATCTACAACGAAATCGCCCATGACTCCCGTCTTTCAGGAGAAAGCATCAAACCACAAGGGAAGCAGTTTCTAGTAAAATTGAATCAGCTAGAAGGAAGTAAAAGCTTTCTTACCATGCGACTTTCTGCCATTGCAAACGCCCGCTCTGAAGAGATCTACCAGTCCCTTATCCAAAACTGGACCCCCAAACACCCCGACCTCAAAGGCGAATCTTTCCCCGTTTGGGATTACGCCACATACCAGCAGCTCCCTGCTCATGAGAGAAAATTAGGCCTTCTTATCTACGCCCCTGCATGCCAAGCAGAAACACCTAAACACGGTCTCCACAACAACTCCATCTACGTGATCGCTAAGGGCCTTGATAAGATCTTCCAAAAGGTGCAAGCCTCGCCAAACAGCGATGACTCAAAGCAATTTTTCAAAGACTTCAATTCACTTAAAGTGCTCCTGCAGCAGTACGGCATGTTCGGCTATCCGGGAAATACACTGGCGACAAGTGATCTAGATGGCCATTTCGTTTTTGAAGCAGAAGACTTTTATCTCCCCGTCTTAAGTGCCACAAGAGAAGACTTTGTCGTCAAAGGCACCAAGCGCTTTGCTACGCTTGAATTCACTAATAGAGAACAAAGACTCCTGACTCAAAATAAAATTGAAAACCACATTCACGAAGACCTCCTGAAGTGGCGCGACGATTACCACGCAGCAAAACTCGGTATCAGCGGAGTCAATCCATATGACGTCCCCAAACCAACCAAAAGCGCCTTTTTCAACAACCTCGCTCTAAGCTGCAAAAAATATTTCCGCGGCGACGACAGAAAAATTCTCCATTGGGGACTCGATCTATCAGGTGGAAAAACCGTACAAATTGAACTTCGCGATCAAAATAACCGCCAAGTCATTGGTGATGATGAGATCAACCAAGGGATCAATGAGCTCTACGAGCGGGTCAATAAAATGGGCGTCTCTGAAGTGAGTATCCGAAGAGAAGGCAACCTCATTACCCTCGATTTTCCTGGGTCGCAAGAACTCTCAGCAAGTGAGCTCATCAAAGCCTCAACCATGTACTTCCACATCGTCAATGAGAAATTCGATGAAAACAACCCAGCACTGAAAGAAGAATCAAACCAATTCCTCCAAGATGTTTGGAATGAAGCCGTCGTAACAGGCTGTAAAACTGCCGAAGAGATCAACCAAATCGCTTGGCGCCATATGCACGGTGATTCTTTCGATCCCGACGTCCTACAACCCCGCAGCCAAGCTGCACGCACGCTTTACGAAAATGGACTACGCCTAGAGTCTCCACAAGACCACACAGGCGGCAACGACTTCAATGACGCCGTCTCTATGATCGCCATCCAGCGAGGCGAAGACTTCACACAGTGGCGTGGAAAAACACACCCTCTTACCATCGTCTTCCGCAACTTTGCCGTTGAAGGTGCCAATCTTAAAAACGTACAAGCAAGTTACGACCCAAACAAAGGGAACTCTCTCAACTTCGAAATCAAAGGAAAAGAGACCCTAAAAACCGGAGAAAAAATCCTTCCTCGCGAAGATTTATACTCTTGGACATCCCAATTCTCTAAAGATAAGATTGCCGGGACACCCAATGCCAGCTACTCAAGCGGCGAAGGGTGGCGGATGGCCGTGCTATTAAACGGCACTGTCATTACAGCCCCTACACTCAACTACCCCATTAAAGAAGGTGGTATGATCGAAGGGAGCTTTACCCAGCGCGAAGCCGCGCAGCTAGAAGCCGATCTCAAAGCTGGATCGTTGTCCTTTACACCACGCATCCTTTCCGAGAAAAATGTAAGCCCCGAGATTGGAGCTAAAGAGCGCAATTTTGGCATCCTTGCCACCATGATCGCTCTGGCCCTTGTCGTAGCGTGCATGGTTGCCTACTACCGCTTTGGTGGACTCATTGCCTCGATTGCAGTGATCGTGAACCTCCTCATTATGTGGGCTACTTTGCAAAACCTTGGTGCAACACTTACCCTTGCGACCATTGCAGGTGGAATTTTGACATTGGGAATGGCCGTTGACGCCAACGTCCTTGTCTTCGAAAGGATCCGCGAAGAATTTGCGATCACAGGGCGTATCGCCTCTGCCGTACATGCTGGATACCGCAAAGCGTTTTCCGCTATTTTAGATTCCAACGTAACCACGATCATTGCTGCGCTCATCCTCATGCAATTTGACTCTGGTCCAATCAAAGGCTTTGCCATTACACTCATCATCGGTATCGCCTCATCCATGTTCACCGCCCTTTTCATGACCCGTTTCTTCTTTACAGGCTGGGTGAACAATCCAAAGCACACTAAACTAAGTATGTCTCAGTTCATCAAAGCTTCTAAATTCAACTTCATGAAATTTGGCAAACTTGCCCTCGGAGCATCGACCGTGATCGTCCTCGCCGGTGGCTACCTCTTCTTCCAACAGAGAAACACCATCATGGGCATGGACTTTACAGGTGGATATTCCCTGAACTTAGAAATGGAGAAAAGAGCAGAGGGTGACTACCGAGAAGTTATAGAAAAAGCCCTAATCGCCGCCGGAGCAAATGCTCAAGATTTCCAAGTACGACAACTCACTCCTGAAACACACATCCGCCTATTCCTTGGAAAAGGGATGCAACAAGCTGGCAAGCCCTTCTTTGGAATGCCAATGGAAAACGCTTTAAGCGAATTCACCCATGCTTATGAGAATAATCCTCGCATTTCTTGGGTTGTAGACAGCTTGCAAAAACAAGGAGCCCTCCTTTCTGTAGATTCCCTGCAATCTCTCGATCAAAACTTCAGTGAGATCAGCGGCCAACTCTCCGATTCAATGCGTACTAGCGCCTTGACAGGACTGGGCCTTGCGATCCTTTGCATCTTGGTCTACATCACCATCCGCTTCGAATTTAAGTATGCAATCTCCGCTACACTCTGTCTTGCCCACGACATCGGTATAACGCTCGCCGTATTAGCTATCCTCAGCTATTTTGGAGTAGCGATTCAGATCGATCTCAACACCGTTGCGGCATTGATGACCATTGTGGGCTATTCCCTCAATGACACCATCATTGTATTTGATAGAGTCCGTGAAGACACAAGACTGATGCGTAAATCTTCTTTCATAGAAATTATGAATCATGCATTAAATGTAACTTTGAGCCGAACCGTAATGACCTCGTGCACCACGATGCTCGTATTACTCCCGCTCATCTTCCTCGGAGGAAGCACAATATTTGCTTTCTCACTGGTGATGGTCATTGGGGTCGTATTTGGGACACTGTCCTCGCTCTTTATCGCCGCGCCGATGCTAAACTACTTTCATGCGCGCGCTGAAACTAAAGAGAAGACAACACCCCAAGTTGCGGCTCAATAAAGATTTTTATAAACAAAAGAGGAAATCACCGTTGCAAAAAATATCACCTATTTTTGCCCCTACCCACAAGTTTTCGACACTGAGAAACAGCTGTAATGGGATTTACTCAAGGTATGACAAACCATGCAAACAACTACAAAGGAAGATGAGTCCCTATGGATATACCCGCCGGTAGATTCCCCTTGGAATGAAAAAATCATCAATGAGCTCAGTATCCATCCTGTGACCGCTCAGGTGCTGGTTTCTCGTGGATTTACAAATTTTGACCAGATCCACGACTATCTCTATGCCAAGCTCCCCAATCTACTTGACCCCAATCTTTTTCCAGAAATGGAAAAGGCCGTCGAGCGCGTTTTGCTTGCTGGAAAAAATAAAGAGACCATCCTCATCTACGGTGATAACGACGTAGACGGGATCACAGGCGCCACGCTCCTCACCGAGTTTCTCAACTACATCGGCATCAAAGCCCTTGCCTACATCCCCAATCGGACCTCGCTCAACCAAAGCCTTATGCTTGATGCGCTGGACTACGCCTCCAAAAATAACTGCACCCTCCTCATCACGGTAGACTGCGGCATCACCTCCGCTGAAGAGACCCAGCAAGCCGTCAAACAAAAAGTGGATGTCATCGTCACCGACCACCACGAACCCACCGATCAGCTTCCCCACTGCATTGCAACCCTCAACCCGAAATTAAAAGGGAGTACCTATCCCAATCGCGATCTCACAGGCGTAGGCGTTGCCTTCAAGCTTGCCCACGGAATCACCAACACACTCATCATCAATGGTGAGATGAGCCCGAGCAAAATCGATCTCAAGCGCTACCTCGACCTCGTTGCCCTTGGAACCATTGCCGACATGGGCTCCCTACTTGGGGAAAACAGAATACTCGTCCGCTACGGCCTGCGCCAAATGCGTTTGGGCAAACGGATCGGTTTGACCAAACTCTTCACCGTGTGCGAGGTCAACCCCTCAGAAGTAACCACCCTCGACATCGCCTCCAAACTCGCCCCACGTTTAAACAGTTTGGGCCGCATTGCCGATCCCAATAAAGGCGTTGAACTCCTCCTCAATGACGATCCAGGCCAAGCCGAAATCCTGGCCAACGAGCTCGACCTCAACAACATTGAAAGACAAAAAATTGAACGTAGAAACTCAGAAGATGTAGAAGCCTACATCGAAAAAAACCCTCAGATCTTCAAACACAGAGCGATCCTACTCTATTCCGATAAATGGCACCCCGGCATTATCCCCATCATCACAGCCCGCATCGCCAAACAGTACAACCGCCCCACCCTCATCATCGCCGTCGATCAAGGCCTTGGCAAAGGCTCCATCCGCACCATCCCCGAGTTCCCCATCCTGCCAATCCTCCGTGAGAACGCCAAGCTTCTCGAGAACTTTGGAGGTCACGACTTTGCCGCAGGCCTTACCATCAAACACGAAAATATTGAGACCTTCCGCAAAGCCTTCATCGCTGGAGCCGATAAAAGCCTGGCCGAACGAGACATCCAATCCAAGCTCCAGCTCGACGCCAAAATCGACTTTGGCGAGCTCACCTTCGACTTTATGGAGTCGCTCAACCTCCTCGAGCCCTTCGGCAACGAAAACCCTCCTCCTGTCTTCTATGCCGACGCCAAGCAAGCCTGGCCCCCCAAAGTAGTAGGAAAATCTCATCTTAAATTTTATCTAGAACAAAATGATAGAATGCTCGAAGGGATCGCCTTCAACATGGCCCACCGCCGGCCCCAGCTCCTGCGCAAAAACTTAATCCTACGCGTGGCTTTCACGCCCCAAATCAACACCTTCCTCAACAAGTCGAGCATCCAGCTCCAAGTCCGCGACTTTAAAGTCTTAGAGGATTAGGACAGAGTGATAAATTCTTCAATATCTTGGGTGAGAGCGGCAAGAGACTCTTCCCAGAATTCGGGCTTTGTCAGATCTACGCCCAAATGCTTTTTGGCGAGATCTTCTACCCGCATTTGGGCAGTATCTTCGAGAAAAGCATCGAGCTTCTCCCCAAAACCTTCACCCTTGGCGTGGGCGTAGAGGCCATTGCTCATGAGATAGCCAAAGGTATAGGGGAAGTTGTAGAAGGGAAAATGGGTGTAGTAAAAATGGAGCTTCGAGGCCCAAAAGTAGGGATCCCAGTCGGAGAGGGCATCGCAGTAAGCATTCTTTTGCGCTTCTGTCATAAGCTCGCAGAGTTTATCTGCTGAAACAAAACCTTTTTTCCTTTCTGCATAGAAGGCTTTTTCAAAAAGGAGGCGGGCGTGCAAGTTCATAAAAAAGGCGACGCTTCTTTGGAGCTTGTCGTCAAGGAGTTGGAGCTTCTCTTCGAGGCTTTTGGCCGATTGGATCGCCTGGTCAATAACTACAAGCTCTCCAAAAGTGGAGGCGGTTTCGGCTACATTCATCTGCGCGAGCTGGTGGAAGAAGGGAAGGTGCTTTACTCGCTCATTATGGTAAGCGTGGCCGAGTTCATGAGCGAGGGTAGCGACGTTATTTGCTGTCCCTTTAAAGGTCATAAATATGCGGCTCTCCCCTGTTTTCGGAAGCATGACACAGAAGCCCCCTGCTGCTTTTCCTGGTCTATCTTCGGCTTCGACCCACTGGGACTCGAAGGCATTTTTTGCAAAGGCGCCCATCTTAGGATGAAATTTGTTGAACTGCTCGATAACGGTTTGGCAGGCCTCTTCCCAGCTCACCTCTTTGGGTTTTCCAATAGGTGCCTCCACATCGATCCAAGAGAGCTTTTCTAGACCTAAGATCTCTGCTTTTTTCTTCAGGTATTTTAGGAAGGCCGGTTTTGCCTTTTCAATGGCAGTCCACATCGCATCCATCGTCTCTGGCTCCATCCGGTTAAGGAAGAGAGGCTCATGCAGGATGTCATCCCACCCACGCGCCGCATAGACTTTCAGGCGAAAGCCGGCGATGTGATTGAGCATCTGCGCCAAGAAATCAGAAGAACCTTTCCAGGCCTCTTCCCAGTCTTGGAAAGCTTTGAGACGGGTATCTCTGTCTGGAGCGGTTAGAGCATTGAAGGCTTGACCGATAGAGAGCCCCTCTTCCCCTACTTTAATCTTACCGGTATAGGATTGGTAGAGAGACCAAAAGCTGTGGTAGCCGTCGGCTGAGAGGGCATTGATGAGCTTTTCTTGCTCTACAGGGGCTTTTTCTTTGGCCCAACTCCGCATTTCCTCAATATAAAAAGCGATATCGGGCAACTCTTTCAATAGAGCTTGAAAATCCGCAACGCTTGCCAATTGATTCCCAAGGGCAAAGAGGGCGCCCTCATAGCTTGCGAGGAGCTCAGAGATGCAGCCGCTTTTTTGGTGAGCGATCTGGTCTACGGTATTCTGTGCAAGAAGACAGTCAACATAGGCTTCCAATTGCCGCACGAGCTTACCAGCTTCCTGGACATTGAGAATAGTTTGTTTCTGATCTTGTGAGGGTTTGAGCAGCTCTCTTACATGCTCAACTTCCTTTTGGAACTCTTCGTCAAAGGAGTAGATGTTGTCCAGGCGCCATGTGTTCATATAACGCAAAAGCTTACAACAGCAAGTATTTCAGGGCAAAAAAAATCGGGCTTGGGGGAAAATCAAGCCCGATCTAGAAACCTTGTTTCTCAAAAGCAACGCTTACATAGCGCTAGAGTCTTCTAATTGCTTACTGAGGTAGTTTTCTTTGTATCCATTGATGTCATCGATATGAATGACCCACGCAGCACCTTTACGAGATGCTTTTAGTAGTCCTACACGAGTTGCGTAGTAGATTTTTTGTGCGGGAACTCCAAGGGCTTTTGCCGCTTGGTTTACAGAGTAGTAACCTTTGTTATTATCAAAAAGGAGCTCTCCTTCATACATCGACTTTGTTCTAGAGTATTTCTGGCGACGGTAGTCTTCCAGATCTTCTAGGTCAATTGTCCAACGAGTGGTATGCTTTGTTGCTTTCAGCTTGTTTTGCTTGATGGCAACATAAATAGCCTGTCTCGTTACATTATTGATCTTAGCTGCTTCAGTGATAGAGACTAGCTTCTTCCCTTGAGCAGGTGCTTGTAGCTCCTGATCAGAAGTAGCAGTATCTGCCTGTTTAAACTCTTGATCCATTTTTCTATCCTCCAAACTTAAAGCTTGTTGAGTAAGGTTCTCAGGAACCGGACTCTGTTTTTATATTAGTTTTTTCCTTAAGTAGAATATTATTTTCCCATAAATAAGAATTGAAATCAACCTCTTATTTCAAGTTTCTGCTCCTCTTAGCTTTAGATCTAATTTGCTCAAAAAAAATCTATTTTGAATATTTTATCCTCTTAACTAGCAAGTATTTAGCAAAACATCTTTTTTCGTAGCCACAAAGAAATTTATCCCGTATGCTGCAAAAAAAGGAATTCTGACAATGATATTTCGTATTTTAGCGCTTTTTCTCGCCCTAGTCTTGACTGCCGCTCGCCCGCCAGAGCTCAGCCCACGTGATACAAAAAACAAAATCCAAGAAATCCTAAAAGCCCACGTAAACTACCATGAGCTCACAACGGAGCTTATCGCGAGATCTTTTGTAAACTTCCTCGAAGAAGTAGACCCAGGAAAAACCTATCTCCTTAAAAAAGAAGTGCTTATATGGACAGACCCCAGTGAAAACCTCCTCGAAGAAGCTCTAGAAAATGTGAAAAAAGAAAATTTCTCCAACTACTATGCCCTCCATGAGGCCTTGGCTCCTGCAATCAGAAGGCGAGATGAGATTGAAAAAAACATCGAGAGCAAAACTCTTGCTTCAAAAATGCAACCCTCTGATTTTAAAGATCTTGACTGGGTAGAATCTGAAAAAGAACTAGAAGAAAGGATCCTAAATATCCGCTCGCTACAAATGGAAGCTGCAGAAAAACTAGATGATGAGGTCAAAGACCAATTCATGCAGCGAATGGAAAAAAGAAGGATCAAACGGCAAGAAGAGCTTTTTCCAGCAGCTGCTAAGGAACGAAAACAGCTTACCCTCTCCCTTGTCTTAAAATCGGTCAGCTCCGCCTTGGATTCTCAAACCACCTATTTTACTCCAGCAGAAGCTAGTCAATTCATGATCCAGGTCCAACAAAGGCTTTTTGGAATTGGCGCGCAACTAAGAGACGACCTCAATGGCTTCACTCTCGTGCGGCTCCTTGAAGGAGGCCCAGCCAAAGACAGCGGCAAACTACACGCCAATGACAAGATCATCGCCGTCAATCAAGTACCTGTAGTCGGGATGGATATAGTTGAAGCTGTGGAACTTATACGTGGCCCTAAGGGCTCAAAAGTAAACCTTACCATTCTTCGGGAAATTGGAGAAGAGGAAGAAAAACTTCATGTTGATATCACCCGCGGTGAAGTGGTACTCACCGAAACCCGCCTAGAAAAGAGCTACGAGCCCTTTGGAGATGGGGTCATCGGCATCATCCATCTTTTCTCCTTCTACCAAGATTCTACAACCTCTTCTGCCTCTGATATCCAAGCAGCCATCGAAGAGCTGAAAAAAGAGCATAACCTCAAAGGAATTGTCCTCGATCTGCGCGACAATGCCGGAGGGCTACTCCCTCAAGCAGTAGCCGTCACAGGTCTTTTCATCAAGAAAGGGATCGTCGTTTCGGTCAAAGACAATACTGGCGAAGTCCAGCACCTACGTAATATCGATGGAAAAATCGCTTGGGACGGCCCCCTTGTCGTCCTCTCTAATAAAACGAGTGCCTCAGCAGCTGAAATTGTAGCCCAAACGCTCCAAGATTACGGTAGAGCCGTCCTCGTGGGCGATGAAACCACCTATGGAAAAGGGACCTTCCAGACCTTCACCCTCGAATCAGCCAATTACGGCAAAGTCAATCCCAAGGGAGAATTCAAAGTCACCCGCGGCAGATACTACACCGTTTCGGGCAAAAGCCCCCAACTCGTCGGCGTACGCCCCGACATCGTCGTATCTGGCATCTACTCCCAATTAGATATTGGCGAGAAATACTCAAAATTCCCTCTTGAGAACGAGTCCATTCCCCCGAATTTCCAAGATGACCTCGCAGACGTGCCTCCGATGCATCGCAATCAGATCGTCCGCCTCTACAAATTCGACCTCCAGACCATCCTCAATACCTACAACCCCTATATGGAAATTCTCACCCGAAATTCCCAAAAGCGTGTCGAGCAGAACAAGAACTACCAGAATTTCCTCAAAGCCATTGCCGACAATGACACCCTCTCTGAAACAGCCGAGAGCTATGGCCTTTCTGACCTCCAGCTCATCGAAACCTCGAACATCATGAAAGACCTCATCCTCCTTATGCAAGCAGAAGAAGCGGAAATAGAATCAGCCCCACCAGCTGCATAGTAAAGGAAAGGTAGGGCCGCTATCTTTTCTTTTGCGGGATGATCCTTTGGTCATCCCGCCCAGCACTTCGTGCCTTGAGCGGACTCTGGCTGCAGAAGCGGGAAAGCCGGCTCCGCCCCTTTCCCGTCCTCTGGAGGGCCACATGAAATCAAGTGAACGATTAACAGTATTTGAATTGGCCCTGTGAGGTGCTACGGAGGAGGGCGGAGTCCCGACAAAGTGCCCAAGCAGCCGACGGCGGCAGAGCCGCTGGGCATGGCGACCAAAGGATCGCCATGGAAGAAGAAGAAGGAGAAATAGAATCAGCTCCACCAGCTGCTTAAAGGAAACCAAGCTCGCATTGTATCCCATGCAGATGAGCCACCCCCAGCCCCTGCAGCACCACCTAGAGCCGGCATCCAGCTACGCAGCTTTTCCCGAACCCAAGGACTGGCGAACTTAAGTGCTTCCGGATTCTGTCGAACAGCTGCCTCAACGATTTGAAGATCGTTTTGCCATCTTTTACCAACTTCTCTAAGCATCATACCATTCTTTTTAACTGCTAAAGTGACGATTCTAGGGTCATGTCGTATTGTCCATGGTAATAAGTAAAACACTCCTACATCCTCCTCAAGAGCGGGAAGAAAAATATTGCTATTCTGTTGCAAACTGGCACTGGCAAACTTGAACGCAGATACATTTTGCTGAATCGCCAAAGTGACGATTCTAGAATCATTTCGCAAAGCTTCGCTGGCATGCTCGAGCGCGAGTCCATTTTTCTGAACCGCCGCCATGACGATATCAAAATCATTTCGCAAATCTTTGCTGGCATGCTTGAGCCCTGACCCAGAAACAGGATCATTGACATCACTATTTACTGCCGCTAACACAACTTCTGGATCATCCCGTAGGGCTTCATCCACCTCTCTAAGAACACTGCCATTTTGTGTTACTGCAGCCATGACGATTTTGCGATCTTTTTGTAAATCCTCGCTGGCATACCGGAGCGCCCATCCATTGGATTGAACTGCAGCCATGGCGATTTCGCGATCTTTTTGGAAGACTTCGCTGACCCAGGGGAGTGATAAACCATTTATTCGAACAGCATTCAGAATAAAGCTCCTCTCATTTTGCAAGCCCTCACTAGCATACTGGAGCGCACATCCATCTTCCTTAACTGCGGCTAAGACGACCTTTGGATCATTTCGCAAATCCTCGCTGGCATGCTCGAGATACCATCCACAATGCTGAATTGCTGCCATAACGATCTCTGGATCGTTTCGCAAATCTTCACTTGCAAGTCTAAGCGCATGTCCATTATTCTGAACTGCTTCCATGACAATCCTTGGATCCTTTCGCAAATTCTCACTAGCATATTCGAGCGCATATCCATTATTCTGAACTGCTTCCATGACAATCCTTGGATCCTTTCGCAAATTCTCACTAGCATACTGTAGCGCACGACCACCTTTCTGAACTGCTGCTATGACGATCCTTGGATTTTTTCGCAAATTCTCACTAGCATACTTGAGCGCATATCCATCTTTCTGAACTGCTGCCATGACGATCCTTGGATTTTTTCGAAAGCTTTCAGGAAAATCTCGGAGTCCTTTTTTACCGGACCGAATTAATGCAAGAACAATATCTGGATCTTTTTGCAACTCTGCGGGCAGGTAGTTATGAGCCATGCCATCCATCTCTAACGCGATAAGAGCAACCTCTCGAACGCTTCGTACTTCTTCTGAAAACATTTTGAAACTACCACTCACCTCCCACTCCTGCTTACCTCTCTGTTGTGCAAACCAAGCTAAAGCAAATTCTGGATCTTTCAAAAGTTCAGTTTCCCAACTCTTCAAACCATCATGAGTACTTGCAAGACAAATTAGCTTATGTTTTTGCATTTCTGGGCTAGCAAAATGGCGTAAAGAGTTATCTAGCCAAACTGCTGCATGAACAATTTCTAAATCACTGTACAACATATCGTCGGCAAACCTGAATGCTCTGGCTTCATTCTGAACTGCTGCTAAGACGACCTCTCGATCTTTTCGCAAGTCCTCGCTGGCATATTCGAGCGCTAGCCCATTTTGCTGAACTGCCGCTAGGACGACTTCGCGATCTTTTCGAAGATTTTCACTAGCAAACTGGAGTGCGTGTCCATTTCCCTGAACGGCCTTAAGGGCTAAATTTTTGTTATTGGAAAAAAATGGAATTTTAATGAGGTCTGTTAGAGTAGGTGTAGAAGAAAAAGAGATTTGCTTCCCATATTCTACCTCTTTGTTATAACTCTCGAGAACCAGCTGAATTAACTCTGGATTTTGAACACAGTTAGAATCTGGCCTAAAAACTGAGGCTGCAGCTGCAGCGGCTCCTCCCACAGACGCTGGTAATGGAGAAACTGTAGCGAAGGTAAAAATGCGCCAGTTATGGGGTATCATTGACTTAATAAAATCGGGTCTAGCTAGTGTCTCTCGAAATACTCGACCAGTTTTAGCCAGCCGAGCCAGCTCTTTTATCCCTTCCTCTCCCTTTAGATGGGAACACACCTCAAATAGCATACCTTTTGGAATTGAGCTCAAATTATTAATAGAAACAGTCCCTACATCCCCTGTCATCCCGACCACCTTTTTATTTATTTTATAAACTATTTTACAGCAAACAATTGTAAAATCCAACCTAAACCAGTCAAATCTGAAGTATTTAACATGGCCATGAAAACTTTAGAAACCTCCTGGTCCAAGGCTCATGCAAATAAAGTTAAGCTTTTACTTGATTTCATGTGCCCCTGCGCGAGGCTTGAAAGCTCGAGCACCCGAAGAATCGCCATGCAAAAAGCCTATTGAGGCCCATCCATTCCCTCCTGGCTAGTAAAAATATCCCCTCCCCAGTTATAATTGCTGGCCTATGACTGTACGTACGAGAATTGCACCATCGCCGACGGGGGACCCCCATGTGGGGACCGCCTATATGGCTCTTTTTAATTTAGTCTATGCCCACCACTTCGGGGGGAAATTTCTGCTGCGTATCGAAGATACGGATCAGAGCCGGTCGAAACCCGAATACGAAGAAAATATTTATAAGACATTGCGATGGGCTGGAATCGAATGGGACGAGGGCCCTGACAAGGGGGGCGATTATGGCCCCTACCGGCAATCGGAGCGGACAGAGATTTATCGCGAGTACTGCCAAAAGCTTTTGGATGACGGCAAAGCCTATAAGTGTTTTGCCACAGCAGAAGAGCTTTCTGAAATGCGTGAAGTGGCCAAAAAAATGGGCACGCGCATTGGTTATGACCGGCGCTACCGCAATTTAAGTGCTGAGGAAATTAAAGAGCGAGAAGACGCGGGCCAACCGTATACGATTCGGTTGAAGGTTCCGCTTACGGGTGAATGCATCTATGAAGATGAGATCAAAGGGCGCGTTGTCGTCCCATGGGCCGATGTCGATGACCAAATTCTTCTAAAATCCGACGGCTTCCCTACATACCATTTAGCCAATGTGGTCGATGATCATCTGATGAAGATCACTCATGTTATTCGTGGCGATGAGTGGATGAGCTCCACCCCTAAGCATGTCATGCTTTATGAAGCTTTTGGCTGGAAGCCGCCCGTCTTTATGCATATGCCCCTACTTTTAGGTAAGGATGGGAAAAAACTCTCTAAGAGAAAAAGCCCTACTTCGATTTTTTACTACCGCGACAGCGGGTATCTACCTGAGGCTTTTTTGAATTTCTTGTCTTTGATGGGCTATAGCATGGAAGGCGATCTGGAAATATATGACTTAGGTACGTTTGTTAAAGCTTTTGATCCCAAACGGATCGGCGTTTCGGGCGCTTTTTTCGATGTCCAAAAACTCGACTGGATCAACCAACAGTACATCATCAACAACATCCCAGAAAAAGATTTGTGGAAGCGGATTCACGATTGGGGCTTTCAAGATGAGCTGATGGAAAAGCTTATGCACCTTAGCCACACGAGAATCAAGACTTTTGCCGAGTTCATCGAGCTTTGCGGATTTTTCTTTATCAACCATATTCCCCTCTCTGAAGAAGGGCTAAGTCCTAAAGGAACGCCAGGCGATAAGGCAGCCAGTATACTCCAAACGATTATTTGGAGTATGGATGAACAAGAAAATTGGGGTCGCGATGGGATCGATACCGCTTCAAGAAAAGTGGCAGAAGTGTTTGGTGTCAATCACAAGAAAATCATTATGCCTATTCTCTACACCTCCATCACCGGCAAGCGACAAGGACCTCCCCTCTTTGATTCGGTCCAAATCCTTGGCAAAGACCGAACACGCGCCCGTCTATTGCATGCGATCGAATTTTTAGGTGGGATCTCTAATAAGAAAATGGGTCTGCTTACTAAAGCCTGGCAAGCAGAGAACTGTGGCGATATTTAGCGCAGCGGTTCTGGTTCAACTTCATCGTGAGAAATAATATAATGTTGGTGTGCGCCATAGTCACTACAGCCACACAGAAACAATAAAGGTAAAATAACCCAAAGTAGATAGCGCATATTTCTTTCATACACTATGACAAAGTTTGATCGCAACAATCCCTTGAATGTTACCTTAAAAGATCGGTATCCCCTTACCCGTGAAAGCTCGACGAAAGAGATCTGGCACATTACCCTCAACTTGCCCACAGAAGGGATTGAGTACCACCCTGGCGACTCGGTTGGCATCTACGCGCAAAATGATCCAGCGCTCGTCTCTCATCTCATCGAGGCCATGCAAGCAAAGGCAGATACACCGATTGTCCACAAGCGCTCTGGCAAGACGATGGCCCTCTCCTATTTCCTTACCCACCATGCAAATCTCTCTAGGCTCACCTCTTCTTTCTTAAAATTGATCCATTCTTGCGAGAGCTGCGAGCAGATCGAAAGCCTCCTTAGCGATAAGGAAGCCCTACGCAGTTTTCTAAGCCAAAACGACCCCCTCTTTCTCCTTCGAGACTACGCGAGCACCAAACTCCCCTTGCAAGAGCTCTGTGATCAGTTCGGCCCCCTACTCCCCCGCTTTTACTCGGTGGCCTCCTCACAAAAAACTCAAAACAAAACGCTCGATCTCACTGTAGCTCTTTTTACATGGACCCAAGGATCTGAAAAACGCTACGGCGTGGCCAGTCATTTCCTATGCAACTTGGCAACCCCTGGTGAGACTTCCATCCCCCTCTTTGTCCAGCCCGCAAACCACTTCCGACTCCCCTCTGATCATGCCACAGATATCATCATGGTCGGTCCCGGTACGGGAATCGCCCCTTTCCGAGCCTTTATGCAAGAAAGGGCACACCACAGCGCTAAGGGCAAACATCTTCTCTTTTTTGGAGAGCGATCTCGCAAAACCGACTACCTCTATGAAAAAGAATGGGCTGCTCACGACAACCTCCATATACACACCGCTTTCTCGCGCGACCAAGAGCAAAAGATCTACGTCCAGCATCGCCTCCAGGAGAGAGCCTCTGAGATCTACCAGCTCCTTAAGGGCGGCGCCCACCTTTATATTTGTGGCGACGCAAAGGTAATGGCAAAAGATGTGGAGAAGACTCTGCTCCAAATCCTAGAAAAAGAGGGCTCTTTAACTCCTGAATCCGCTAAGGAGCAATTGAAAAGCCTCCGGAAAGAAGGCCGCTATCTTCTAGATGTGTATTGAGCCTGCCATCTTTTTTATGACGATCAAGAGCTAATTGAATCAACCGATCCAGTACATCAGTAAAAGAAACCCCCGTAGCCTCCCACATCTTTGCATACGGACTTTGACGCGTTAACCCTGGCAAGGTATTGATCTCATTGAAATAGAGCTCTCCTTCCTCTGAGAGAAAGAGGTCCACACGTGCCATCCCCCCGCAGCAGAGCACCTGATAGGCTTTAAGCGCCATCTCCTGCGCAGAAGATAACAGCTTGTCTGATAAGGGCGCGGGGATCAGCCATTCGGCTCCATCTGGGTCGAGATATTTTGAGGCATATGAGTGCATTTCTGCCTTGGGAATAATTTGACACGGCAAAGACACCTTATTGCCCAAAAGGGCAAACTGCAACTCTACCCCTGCGATTGCTTCTTCGATGAGTACCTTTCGGTCAAAGGTAAACGCAGAATCGAGGGCGCTTATAAACTCTTGCTCATTTGTAGCTTTATTGATTCCTATAGAAGATCCAGAGCGAGCTGGTTTAATAAAATAAGGGGGCGTCAGCATCTCTTGCACCTTTTCGTAGGAAATGTTGTGCTCCTCAATGGCAAGAAAGTTGGGTGTTGCAATGCCCGCATCTCGAATAAGCCTTTTTGCCACATCCTTATCCATGCCCACTGCAGATCCCAAAACACCTGCCCCCACAAAGGGAAGATCATAAAGTCTTAAAAGACCTTGAACCGTTCCATCTTCACCAAATGTGCCATGAAGAACTGGAAAAACCACATCAATGCTTTCTTTGCGAAGGTCTACTTCGCGAATCGATTTCCCCAAAGAAATCGCTTCCGGGTTATCTTCATTGAACAGATAAGATTGCTCATCGTAAAAGTGCCATTTTCCATTGGGGTCGATCCCGATCAACATAACATTGTGCTTTTCTCTATCGATATTTTCGACTACATTTTTTGCTGATTGCAAGGAGACTTTATGCTCTACCGAGCGCCCACCAAAAAGCACTGCTACATTGATTTTATTAGTCATCGAATCAATAATGGCAAAGAGTACTCACGATGTCAATTCTTCATGTTTGTAACACTTTCTTTGAATGGGAACTAGCAGGGCTAGCTGGAAATGATCTTGCCTCTGCACTTACGATCAATCCAATAATGGCACAACTGCAGTTTCTCCCCTATGTCTATGGCAATGAGACCGACTCGGTACTTGCAACAGATAAACCCGACGAAATGACAATTCCTACCTACACACTCGATGAACGCCCCCCCTTTTCTAAGATTGAAACATGGGGCGCGTCTAAACTCGTTCAAGAGTGGGCCCTTTCTCATGACCTCCTCTATCAAATGCCTCCCTTCGATGTCGTCAAAATGGTCAACTCCAAGACCTATAGCTTTGCCAAAAGCCCCCTGCCTGGAGCAAAACTCATCTATAAAGGCGATAGGCTAGAGCCTAAAATGATCCTCAAAAGTTGCTACGGTACAGCAGGCCGAGGCCTCATCGCCTCCGATAGTCCCAAAGCCAAAGGCTTCTGTGAAAATCAGTGGCAACGCGAGCTCCCTGTTATCGCAGAACCTTGGGTCGAGCGGAGCCTTGATTTTAGTACCCAGTGGATCATCTCCCCCTCTGGTGAGATTGCCTATCTTGGCTCGACAATCTGCAAAACAACCGAGAAAGGAGCGCACATAGGCAATATCGCAGGCGGCCCGCCACCCACTTTCGTCGAGGAGCAAAAAGCTGCCGCCATGCCTATCTTAGAAGAAATGGCCATCATGGGATTTTTTGGCAACGTGGGCTTTGATGCGATGATCTATGGGAACAACCAACTACAACCGGTTGTCGAGATCAATGCGCGCAAAACGATGGGCTGGGTCACTCTGCAAGTCCAACAAAAAAAATATCCAGGCCAACACATCGAACTTGCATACATCCCCTCGAACGAAAAAGGAATCTTGCCCTTACACCTAAAAAACACAATACTTCCTCGACAGATCCACCTTGCAATCCTCTAAGAACAAAAGAGTTAGAAGTAAAACTTGATTTTACTCAATGCATTGAGTAAAATCACTCAATATATTGAGTAAAAGGATATCCCCCATGAAGCCAAGGAAAATCTACCAAGAATTTGCTCGTAGAATTAAAGAACCCAGAAAGTTCATGCAGGTTTTACTGGGCCCCAGGCAGGTGGGCAAGACAACTCTCGCTTTATACCTCGAAGACCATTTACTTCTTCCAACACATTATAATTCTGCTGACATAGCCACACTTGCAGATTTGCCATGGATAGAAATGCAGTGGGAAACAGCCCGTCAATTAACCAAAAAGAATGGAGCTGCTCTGCTAATCATTGATGAAATCCAAAAAATTCCAAATTGGTCTTCACTAGTGAAAAAATTATGGGATGAGGACACAAAAAATCGAGTCGATTTAAAAGTGGTCATCTTGGGATCCTCTCCCTGGCTTGTTCAGAAGGGACTGTCTGAGAGTTTGGCTGGTCGCTTTGAAATTCTTCATATTACACACTGGTCCCTTCAAGAAATGCATGAATTTTTCCAGTGGAATTTAGAAAAATTCATCTATTTTGGTGGATATCCTGGCCCTGCGACTCTCAGCAGAGATCTACCTAGATGGCTCAATTATATCAATGACTCTCTAATTGAAACTACTATATCACGAGACATACTTCTCATGACTCAAGTAAATAAACCCGTTCTATTGCGCCGTTTATTTCAACTAGGATGCACATATTCTTCACAAATTCTTTCGTATCAAAAAATGCTGGGACAGCTCCAAGACGTAGGAAATACAACAACACTTGCAAACTACTTAGATCTTCTTTCTGGAGCAGGTCTTTTGACTGGCATCCATAAATTTGCAAATCAACAAGCTCGATCCAAAGGTTCTAGCCCCAAATTTCAAGTATTAAATACAGCTCTAATGAGCGCTCAAAGTGGAAAAACATTTGAAGAAGCGCAAACGGATCGGGAATTTTGGGGACGACTGGTGGAATCTGCTGTTGGTGCACACCTCTTGAATTCTGCAAAAGGAACACAAATTGAGATATTTTATTGGCGTGAAAAAAATGAGGAGGTTGATTTTGTCTTAAAAAAAGGCAAAAAACTTGTCGCCATAGAAGTAAAAAGTGGCATGAAAAAAGAATATCTCTCCGGTCTCAATTCTTTTAAAACAGCATACGATCCTATACGAACCCTTCTTGTGGGAAATCACGGAGAACCAATCGACACCTTTTTGCAAACTCCCATCGAGGATTGGTTTAACTAAGCTGTATACCCAAAACGATTCAAGAGTTGGCTCTGAGCATTGTCGGCTTTTTCTCAAATTCTCCATCAACTCATCGCGCCGTGTCTATGAACACGACTGCTTTTCGTTGCTAAAAAATTTGAGGAGCCTCCTCGCCCACACTAAAACTCTTGAATCGTTTTGGGTATACAAATTCTGTCCTGAATTGGATAATGAGGGCGATGTCTGATGAAGTGCTAAAGATCCGTGGCGGTGTTCCCTTAAGAGGCTCGGTGCGTTGCGCAGGCGCAAAGAACGCAATCACTAAACTCTTAGTTGCCTCGCTTCTTTCTGATAAGAAGTGCGTTTTTTTTAACGTTCCCAAAATTAGAGATGTAGAAATTACGGTAGATTTGTGTCGAGAAATTGGCAGCGAAATCGTGTGGGATCAAGAATCTGGCGTTTTAGAAATTCAAACGAAAGAACTAAAGACCACCTACGTTCCCCAGCGCTTCTCTGGAGCAAACCGCATTCCCATTCTGCTTATTGGCGCTCTACTGGGAAGAACTGATCAACCCATTATTGTTCCAACGGCAGGTGGATGCAAAATTGGGCCTAGACCCATCGATTTTCATATGCAAGCACTCGAGAAACTCGGAGCAATTGTTGAATTTCGAGAATTGCATAAAGAGAGGGCCTATTTTGCCCAGTGCGCAGAGGGACTCAAAGGAACTGTCCTCTCGTTGCCGTTTCCTTCTGTGGGAGCTACGGAAAACTCTATCCTGGCAGCAGTAAACGCCAAAGGGACTACTCTGATTAAGAACGCGGCAATGGAACCAGAGATCATCGACCTCATTTTGTTTTTGCAAAAACTTGGAGTAGTCATCTTTGTCGATGTCGACCGGACAATTCGCATTGAAGGGACAACCAAGTTTTATGAAGTGCAACATACAGTGATTTCCGACCGAATCGAAGCCGCTTCACTTGGCATGGCCGCCATTGCAAGCAAGGGCAGAGTATTTGTTGAAGGGGCTCAACATGCGCATATGATCACCTTCCTCAATAAGCTACGAGAGCTTGGTGCAGGCTTTGAAGTTAGAGAAAAAGGGATTGAATTCTTCTACGACGGCCCGATGAAAGGCGGGCTCCACATCGAGACCGATGTTCATCCGGGGTTTTTAACGGATTGGCAGCAACCGTTTGTCGTTTTGATGACGCAAGCAGAAGGGATTTCGATCATCCATGAGACGATTTATGAAAATCGTTTTGGCTACGCAAAAACATTGCAAGAAATGGGCGCAGATATTGAAATCTTCACCCACTGTTTGGGCGGCAAGCCGTGTCGCTTCGCCTCTAGTAACTTTGAGCACAGCATCATTGTAAAGGGACCCACCCCTCTATATGGCAAAGAAATTACCATCCCCGATCTACGAGCTGGTTTTGCCTACATTCTTGCTGCACTCATTGCCGAGGATGAAAGTACCCTTTCAGGACTGCACTACCTCGACCGAGGCTATGAAAAACTCACAGAAAAACTCACCTCACTGGGTGCAGAAGTGGAAAGATCTGCCCCATTAAAAGTCAGCCTATCTTAGAACTCGTCACATTTTTGGCAGGGTTTTGAGGCCGAGGATGTCGAGGCCTTTGGCCAGGATGCGGGCGGTTGCCTCACAGAGGAGGAGGCGGCTCTCTTCTTGGTCTGAGCCCTCGACTCTACAGTCGCGAAAGAAGGCGTTGAACTTCTCGGCAAGCTCGTAGAGGTATTCGCAGAGGCGATTGGGGAGGAGCTCGCGGGCCATCGACTCTAGGGTCTCACCAAAGCGACGGAGATGGAGGGCGAGGTCGATTTCGGAGGGCTCTTGGAGCTTTATGGGGACATTACCAACGAGGGCAGCGGGATCTTTGCCCACTTTTCGCTTGATCCCTTGGATGCGGACGTAGGCGTAGAGAAGGAATGCGGCGGTGTTGCCTTCGAAACGGAGCATCCGATCGTAGCTGAAGACGTAGTCTTTGAGACGGTGCGAAGAGAGGTCGGCGTATTTGATCGCATCAACCCCGAGGATGGTACCCAGCTCTTGGATCTCTTGATCTGAGGCTTCTGGGAGCCTTTCTTTAAAGATAGCAGTGGCGCGGGCGACTGCCTGAGTGATGAGATCGATGAGTTTTTCTGTTTCACCCGAGCGTGTTTTGAATTTTTTTCCGTCGGGGCCGAGGACAACGCCGAAGGGAACGTGGTCAAATTGGACTTTATTTGAGTCGAGATAGCCCGCTTTCTCTGCCGTTTTTTCGATCATTTGAAAGTGGAGGCTTTGTCCAGCATCAGTGATTACGATGATCCGCTCAGCCCCCTCTTTTTCGATCCGGTGGCGCATAGCGGCCATGTCTGTGGTGTCGTAGTTGTAGCCCCCATCCGACTTTTGAACAATCATGGGCAGAGGCGTTCCTTCGCGCGTTTTAAAACCGTCGAGAAAGACACATTTTGCGCCGTTTGAAAGGGAGAGCAACCCTTTTTCTTCGAGGTCGTCGACCACTTCTGCGAGGTAGGGGTTGTAGAATGATTCTCCCCGCTCTTCAAGCTTTATATCGAGCAAGGAATAGATTTCTTTGAAGGCTTTTCTGGAGATATCGCAAATCATCTCCCACGCTTCTAGCGATGCCCCGTCGCCTCCTTGCAAGCGAACCACCTCGAGCTGCGACTGCTTTTTGAATTCAGGGTCGGCATCGAAGAGTTTTTTTGATTCTTTATACCAACTCATAAGTTCCGAAAGGTCGGCAGTCTTTTTTCCTGCAAAGAAGTCGGGCTGAAAATTTTTGAGATAGGCGATGAGCATCCCAAATTGGGTTCCCCAATCGCCGATGTGATTGAGCCGCAAAACATCATAGTCTAAAAATTCAAAAAGGCGGGCTAAAGCATCCCCTATGATGGTCGAGCGCAAGTGACCCACGTGCAGCTCTTTTGCAATGTTGGGCGAGGAAAACTCGACGATGACTTTTTTTCGATCTTTGGCTTTGACAGCGCCGTAGTGCTCATCTTGAAGGAGCTTTTGGATCTCTTCGGCAAGAAAATCTTCGTTTAGAGTGATGTTAATAAAGCCTGGGCCTGCAATCTCCAATTTCTGGATCATTGGAGACTTGAGATGCTCTACAATTTCTTGTGCGATGTCGCGCGGTTTTTTCCTAAGCGCTTTTGCCAGCTTGAGTGCGTTATTGCACTGGTAATGGCCAAATTCGGGCTGAGTGGCGGGAGTGATTTCAGGCGCATGGCCTTCAATTGTGTCACCAAAGGCACTTTTAAAGGCATCTTCTACCGCCTCTTCCAGTTGTTTTGCTATTGTCTGCATGAGACCCTTTTATTGTAAAATGAGAAAAACGCCAACGCTTTTGGCGTTTTTGCTGTAAAAATGCCAAAAGCGTTAGCATTTTGCAAGAAAAAAGACACCCCTCGCCCAAATGAATCTGCGAATATCGGGCAGGGGTTCAGTATAACTATTTCTTTTAGTAACTTAGATCTGCATGGTGCATGTAGATGGGGTCTGTGCGACGGCCCAAACCGTGCTCTAGACGATACTCAACAAGCTGCATCACTGCTTTTTGCGTTGAAATCCCGTTCTCTCTTGCGATCTTGAAGATGAGGCAAAGTTGATCGTAGATATCATTGATTTTGTTGCGAGCAGTACGGGGGTTGTAGCCATCTTTTGTCGTCTCTTCGGTCACATTGATCAGTCCACCAGAATTGATCACAAAGTCGGGCGCATAGAGAATCCCTACTCGGCGAAGTTCTTCGCCTTCTCTTTCTGAAAGGAGTTGGTTGTTGGCAGCGCCTGCAATAGCGCGGCAACGGAGCCGTTCAATCGTCTCTGGATTGATGATTCCTCCCATTGCGCAGGGAGCAAACACATCACAGGGCTCGTCATATATGGCGTCTGGAGCCACTAATTTTGCATCAAATTGCTTGGCAAGACCCTCTGCCCTGTCCATATGTACATCCGTTAGGATGAGTTTAGCGCCGTGCCAAAAAAGAGTTTCCGCAAGGCGAGCTCCCACACTTCCAAGTCCCTGGATAGCCACTGTTTTTCCTTCGACAGACTCAGACCCGAAAAGATGCTGCATGACAGCCTGCACGCCACGGAAAACGCCCCAAGCCGTGAAGGGGGAAGGGTTACCACTGCTTTTTTCGCTAGGAAGTCCTACAGCATAAGGAGTGTGCTCGGCAATAACAGCTATATCACTAGGCGTACACCCAGCATCTTCCGCACAGATATATTCCCCTTTCAGGAGATTCACAGCTTCTGCAAAAGCGATGAGCAGGTCATCTGTCTTATCTATTTTTGGATCTGCAATGATGACCGATTTCCCCCCGCCCCAGTTGGATTGACTTGCTGCAGATTTGAAGGTCATCCCTCTGGCGAGTCTTGTAGCGTCGCGCAGAGCATCGTCAAATGTTTTGTATGCATGGATTCGCGTCCCACCGAGAGCTGCTTTGGCTAACCGGAGATCGTGGATGGCGATGATGGCATCGAGCCCCCTCTTAGCATCTCGGGCCCGTACTACTTTGTGAAAACCTGGTACTGAAATTTCTTCAAGAACTATTTGCTGTTGCAAAGTTGCTGTCATACTTTTATCCTCCGGCAGGTAGAAAGACGCTCTAGTGTACACTTTATTCTTTCAAAAAGCAATTAATTTCCGGCCAGACAAATTAATTTTTATCTTAGAGGGTGTATGTGAATTGCTTTGTGGCGGAGGGATCAAAAAAATTTTCCTCGCTTTTTGGCGGAAAATGGAGCTGAATGAGTACATTCAGTGGAGTTTGAGCCGAAAATCGGGATGAAAAAGATGATTCCTTCCGACCAAATGAATTCACATACACCCTCTTAGCTTGAGGTATATCAGCTCTGTATGCTATCCTTGCAGGTTATATAGTACGGAGGCAAAATGCAAATCACAGAAAATCTCAAAGAAGAATTACTAAATTTTTTAAAAAAGAACAAAAAGGCAGACGTTGTCACTACGTACTTATATTTTCTTGAAAAGAAACTCAAAATCGACCCGGTTCTTTTCATCCGTGATAAAACGATTTACAAAGGGAAAGAAGAGCTGATCAAATCGCTCGAAGCTCAAGGGAAATTGTGGCGAGAAACGGAGATCAAAATCCAATTTCAAAAAGAAAGTGTTAACGAGCAGACAACAAAAATTTATATTTGCCCCTTTACTGGGAAAGTATTTGGGAATAACACACACGCCAACCCACAAGACGCCATTTATGATTGGGTTTCCACATGCCCCGAAAACACCGAGCGGGTAGACGGCGTGCGCATCAAGCGCTTTTTTGTCTCAGAAGATCCTGAAGTTATTGCTAACTATATCGTCAAAAGGAAAGCTCCTGTGACCAAAACAGTCTTCTCCTCAGCTGTGACTGGCAAGCTCTTCAACAGCAAAAGCGCTGTAATCGAAGACTTTACAAAAAATCAAATCAAACACATCCCTCTCGTTGAGGTTCCGAGCCAAAACCGCTTTGAACTTGAAGACGACCTCCTGGCTTTTATTCAGGAAAAACTCCAAGAAGATCAAATTTCCACCTTCGTCGAAGCTCTCTCTAAGTCACCCGAATTCACTTCTTTTGTTGAGGGCTGGCTAGAAGAAGAAGCGACTGGGTAATGAACACACGAGAATTTGCTAAGACTTTGCAAAGGGGTGACATCGTCGCCCTATATGGAGATTTAGGTGCCGGGAAGACGACTTTTGTAAAGGCCGTGGCGGCTACTTTGACCCCTGACACCCTGGTCCAGTCCCCCACATTCACCTACCTCAATATTTATGACGCTGAAATCCCCCTTTTTCACTTTGACTTATACCGGCTGCAATCGGAAAAAAAGTTTGTCGATATGGGATTTTTAGATATTTTGCATGGAGGAGATGGAATTTGCTTCATCGAATGGCCAGAGAGTATCGAAGCATTCCTACCAGAAAACACTAAACGCATTACGATCAACCACACGGAAAATGGCGGGAGAGAGCTTCATGCAACAAACTGCTAACTTTCTCACTTCTGCTGCTAAAACAGATCAATTCCCGGAGCTCACTGCTCCCGAAATTGCTTTTGTCGGCAGATCAAACGTCGGGAAATCGTCTCTGCTAAACCATTTCACCCAATCGAAAAAACTTGCGCACATCTCCAGCAAACCTGGGAAGACGCAACTGATCAATTTTTTCTCTTTCGGCGAAGACTGCACGCTTGTCGATCTTCCTGGCTATGGATTTGCAAAAGTTCCTAAAACGATGCGAGAAAAATGGGGAGATCTTATTCAAGGCTATTTGGATAAACGGAAAAATCTCGCCCTTATTTTACTCCTGATTGATTTGCGTCATCCCCCAACAAAAGATGATCTTGCCTTCGCACAGTGGGCCAGCCACTACAACAAACCATTCATCATCGTCTTTACCAAAGCTGATAAGCTAAAACCACGGGAGCAAAAGCAAATGGCAGAAAAAAATCTCCCTTTGATTGAAGAAGCTATTGGGGAAGCACCATCCAGTCATATTCTTTACTCTATCAAAGATGCTAAAGCCCGTGTTATACTCAGCAAAGCTGTTGAAGAGGTTCTAAAGTCATGATTGAGAAAAAAACGTTCGTTTGCCTAGATTGTGAAACAACTGGACTAGAGCCCACAACGGATCGGCTAATTGAGATCGCGGTTTGCCTCTTTACCTTCAGCGGAATTTCAGAGTCATACGAGACTCTCATCGACCCCGAGGTCCCGATCCCAGAGGTGACCATTGCAATTCATCACATCACCGATGACATGGTACAGGGGAAACCCAAGGCTAGCGAAGTTTTGCGCCATGTTCTTAAAATGGTGGGCGATCACATTATTGTTGGCCACGGGATCCAGATGGATATCTCCTTTATCTCTGAAGAGTGCAAGCGAGCCAAAATCCCTTGTAACATCCATGAAAACCCCCTCATCGACACTCTGCGCATGGCAAGATTGTATGGACAGTCACCGGTCAATTCTCTTGAAAGACTGAGACAACACTTCAATATTGCAGATGAGGGCGCACACAGAGCAATGAGCGATGTGATCGTGAACATCGAAGTATTTAAGCACCTCGCCAACGGCTTCAAAACTGTGAAAGAACTACAGAAAAGACTCGAAAGGCCCATCCTTCTAAAAAAAATGCCTCTTGGCAAACACAAAGGGCGCCCGTTTTCTGAAATCCCAATTGAGTACTTACAATGGGCTGTGCGGAAAGACTTTGATATGGATTTGATTTTTTCCATCAAAACTGCCCTAAAAAACAGAAAGAAAGGGCAAAACTTTCAACAATCATCCAGCCCCTTTGCTGACCTATGAAACTTGTTGATCTTCCCGTTAAAGGGAAAATAGTTCTTGTTCGCGTAGATTTCAATGTTCCCATGGATGCTAAGGGAAATATATTAGACGATACACGCATTCGAGCCTCTCTTCCCACAATTCAATATCTTTTAGACCAGGACGCCAGTGTAATCTTGATGAGCCACTTGGGCAGACCAAAGGGAAAGAAGGACCCAAAACTCTCGCTCGCCCCATGCGCAGAAAGACTTAGCCAGTTGCTAGGCCAAAAAGTGGAAATGTCTGAGCTAAAAACTGGTGGCGTTCTCCTTCTAGAGAATTTGCGCTTCGACCCTGCCGAAGAAGCCCCCGAATCCAACCCCTCTTTTGCCGCCAATTTGGCGAAACTAGGAGATTTTTTTGTAAACGATGCCTTTGCAACTGCGCACAGAGTCCATAGCTCCACTATTACGATCGCAGAGCATTTCGTGGGTAAAAGCGCTCCTGGATTTCTTATGCAAAAAGAAATTGACTTTCTTGGGAAATACTTTGAAGAGCCCCCTCGTCCCTTCTATGCGATCATCGGCGGAGCTAAAGTCTCTTCGAAGCTTGGGGTGTTAAAGTCTTTACTTGAAAAAGTAGATGCTCTGTTTATTGGTGGAGGTATGGCCTACACCTTTCTTAAAGTCCAAGGAAAAGAGATCGGAGATAGTCTCGTTGAAAATGAACTCCTTCAAACAGCAAAAGAATTTTTAGAACTAGCTGAAAAGAAAAAAATCCCTGTATTTCTACCTAAAGATTTTATTGCAGCCGATGCTTTTTCCAACGATGCAACAAGAAAAATTGTTTTGTCAGATGCCGGCATTCCCCCTGGTTTTCAAGGGCTCGACATCGGGCCAATAACGAGAACTGAATGGGCTAACACTTTTAGCAATGCCCAAATGATTTTTTGGAACGGCCCCTTAGGAGTCTTTGAGTTCTCCCAATTTGCAGAAGGGACCCACTGCATCGCCACTGCCCTAGCAGATCTAGACGCCATTACGATCGTAGGAGGAGGAGATTCCATTGCTGCAATCAATCAATTAAAAATTGCAGAGCAATTCACCCATATTTCGACAGGAGGGGGCGCCTGTATCGAGTACATCCAGCATGGCTCGCTCCCTGGAATTGACGCCCTGAAATAAATTTAGTTTTATGTGTATTTTTATTCCATTTTGAGCTAAACTTAAGCTTTAGCAGGATACTTATGTCGGCACCCACAGGGTTTAGTAAGATTCGTTCGCTTCTTTGGCCTATTCACGCTAAGGAACACGCTAAGTTTGTGCCGATGTTTCTTATCTTTTTTCTGATTTGTTTTAATTACAGCATTCTCCGAGCCACTAAAGATTCTCTCATTGTCACCGCGCCTAATTCTGGCGCTGAAGCCCTTCCCTTTTTGAAGGTGTGGGCCATCCTGCCCGCGGCCCTACTGTTTACATTTCTCTTTACTCGCCTATCTAACTGGCTCTCCCGAGAACGGGTCTATTATACCCTGATGAGCATCTTTCTTGGCTTTTTCTGTATATTTGCCCTCTTCCTCTTTCCTAACCGAGAAGCTCTTCATCCTCACGCACTAAGCGATCAACTCCAAGCCATCTTGCCCCAAGGGTTTGGGGGGCTCATTGCGATATTCCGCAACTGGACCTTTACCGCCTTCTACGTCATGTCAGAGATGTGGAGTACGATGATCATGACAGTCCTCTTTTGGGGATTTGCTAATGACGTTACCTCTGTTCGTGATGGCAAGCGCTTCTACGCCATTTTAGGACTTGGCGCCAACTTAGCTACTATCCTATCGGGTCGCCTTTCCAGCGTTATCTCCAACCACCAGTTCAACCCTAACCTCCCGTTTGGCTCAGACGGTTGGGGACAAGCTCTTTTTATGCTAAATGGGGTCGTGGTTTTAGCCGGCCTTCTCAGCATGGGACTCTTCCGCTATCTCCAAGTCAAGGGCCTTGGCTACGGGTCTGTTCAAGGATCTAAGGCGGATGATAAGAAAAAAATCAAAATGGGTCTGCGCCGCAATTTCAAATACCTAGCAAAATCCAAATACTTAGTTTGTATCGCAGTTGTTGTCTTGATGTTCAACATTGCACTTACACTGATCGAGGTAGTCTGGAAGGATCAGGTTAAGCAACTCTACCCCAATCCCAACGACTTCAACGCCTACATGTCCAACGTCCTCACCTGGATTGGGGTTGTCGCCACCTTTGGAGCCTTCCTTTCGGGCTCGATCATGCGTAGATTTAGCTGGACGACGAGCGCCCTGATCCCCCCCTTCCTCTTTCTACTCACAGGGGTGGGCTTTTTCTCCTTCTTCCTCTTCAAAGATACCGCACTCGCCTCTATCGCCCTCCTCCTAGGCAGCACGCCACTAGCGGTTGGTGTATTCTTTGGATCTCTGCAAAATATCTTAACAAGAGCCTCCAAATACACCCTATTTGACGCCACAAAAGAGCTCTCCTTTATCCCTCTTAGCAAAGAGAGCCGAATGAAAGGGAAATCTGCGATTGACGGCTTTGGCTCTCGTCTTGGGAAATCAGGAGCTTCTGTTATTCACCAAGGACTCATCATGGTCTTTGGCTCGATCTCCCTAAGCGCTCCTCTAGTGGGTGGTTTTTTAGTCGTTGTGATTGGAGGCTGGATTGCAGCTACGAGAGTTTTAGGAAGAGAATTCCATAATCTCACTCTTGCTCACGAAACCTTAGAAGTAAACGAAGAAGAGGCTTCATCAATCGATCCGGCCCCAGCCGATGCAGAGAAAGAGCCCGCTTTAGCCTCTACCGAGTAACCAGTAAATGGAAAACTTCATCTCTTTTCTCCAGCTACATGCCCCCTCTGCCCACTGGGTCCTTTTTGGAGCTGCCCTTCTCGCAGGGCTAAATATCCCCATCAGTATCGATCTTTTAATGATTATTGGAGCCACACTTGCCGCCACCCTTGTTCCTGAGCATGTCTTCCACCTCTTCCTCGCTCTATTCTTTGGGTGCGCTCTCTCTGCCTGGCTCAGTTATTGGATGGGAAGACTCATCGGGCCAAAACTGCTCCACCTTCCCTTCTTTTCAAAGGTTTTTAGTCCCAAAAGGATGAGAAAAGTGAAAGCCTTCTACGCCAAGCGAGGTCCCTATGCCCTGCTACTCGGCCGATTTATCCCTTTCGGGGTACGCAACTGCCTCTACATGTCTAGTGGTATGAGTCGAATGTCATTTCCAAAGTTTATCGCCTCTGATGGGCTAGCCTGTGGACTTTGGAGCAGCCTCTCCTTTTTTCTCTACTACAGTCTCGGAAAAAATATCGAAACCCTCTACTCAGGGATCAAATGGGTCAATTTGGCTATTTTCCTCTCTTTCAGTGTGACGGTAATTGCCCTCATCTGGTATAAGAAAGAGAAAAAGAACAAGGACGAGAATGTTTAGCCTTTCCAATGGGTTATCTCTTTTGAGAGCACCCTTAGCGCTGCTTTTTTTATCACACAGTATCGTGTTCCGCCTTTGTGCCATCCTATTGGCAATGTTTACTGATGCCATGGATGGTTTCCTTGCCCGCAAGCGCAGATCAACTACCCAACTCGGCGCTATCCTCGACCCTGCAATGGACAAACTCTTTGTCTTTATTGCTCTGGGCGTTCTTCTGACCGAAGGACAGTTTGCCCTTTGGCAAGCCGCTGCCATGATCACCAGAGACGTCTTTCTCTGCATTTTTGGCATCTACCTCAAACTCTCCGGGAAATGGCAGGCATATCAGTTCCGCTCGATCCGATGGGGCAAAGCAACGACAGCGCTGCAGTTCCTCGTCCTCTGCCTTCTCACCTTAAACGTAGCGATCCCGCCACTTAGTTACTCCGTATTCTTCCTCTTTGGCCTCCTTGCCTTTGTCGAGCTCCTGCAGCTCGTCAAAAAGCAAACCACCGGCGCCAATAACTCATAGAGTTACCGCAGAAATTTTTTATGTTTTCAACCGCCAGTAAGAACGCGGAGAGAAACGGCATGTGTATACACATCGCAATTCAAGACTTGGGAACCTCAGAAGAGGGCCCAAAGTTTCTTTAAAGATGCGTTGGAGTGTTCATGGACAGGGAGTTGGGGGAATTTTCCTACCTAAATCTTGGGTCTGGGAAAATCCATGGAAGGACTGTGTGGAGGATCTCGCGGAAGAGATCACCAATAATGATAAAAGGAACAAAGACTACTAGGACCGGTAGGAAAAGAAGCGAAACAGAGGCGATGAAAAAGGTGTAGATGAAGAAAGGGAGGAGCATCATCATCGCAAAGCTCTCAACTAGCTGATTGATTGCTCTACCAAGCCTAGTGCCCGGATAGCGCATGCTTTGAATCGAACTACCGTAAATCTGTTTTGGAGCCACATCGCGGGACTTAGAACTGGAAACGGATGAAACGCCTTGATGGGAAGCGGGAGTGATTCGCATATTATACCAACGGTTTTGGTGGGACTTGAGTTAGATTGACATTCGATGTCGGGTAGGTGAACTCGGCCCCAAATTTTGCTACAACTTCTTCAATGAGAAGGAGGATTTCTTGTTTTGTCTGCAAGAATTTAATGTATCCCATTTTATAAACCAAGAGATAAATATAGATCTGCAGTCCGGAATCTCCGTACTGAAAAAAGGAAATTGAAAAGCTCTGGGTGTTGTCTACTTCCGGATGAGCACCTACCTTCGTTCTAAGCTCCTCAACGATATTTTCGAGGTCTTTTTGTGACTCGTAGCCAATGGTAATAATCTCTTTAATCCGACGATGTGAACGCCTAGATTCATTGATCACCTGTGAACTGGTAAATGTTGCGTTAGGGAAAAAGACAGGACGGCGATAATAATCTTCGAACCGTGTGATGTACCAGCCAATGTCTTTGACAATGCCCTGGAAATCTGAGTGTGAGGGGATCACAACCTCGTCTCCAATAGAAATAATACCGGTGAAATGGAGCATAGCTCCGCCAAAAAAATTAGCGATGATATCTTTCGCAGCAAAGGCAACACCAGCGACCCCAATTCCCCCAAAAGCTAGAAGTGGAGCAATTCCAATCCCAAAGATTTGGAGGATAATCATCGTCGTGATCAAGACAACGAGAATTGAGCAAAGTTTATTGACAGCGAAAAATGTTCCTGTTGAGACACCGTAAACGTGAGCCTTTTCGGATAGATGAGAAAATACATCTTTGAGCCAGCGCAAAACGAGCCAACCTAAGCAAGCGACCACGAAGGCCCCTTTTAACGGACCTGTATATTTGGCAAAACCAGCCCAGCCAAAGTGGGTCACAATGACGTCTGCTGTATAGGCAAAACCAAAGCCCCATATAGCTACTTGCAAAGGCATATGGACGATCCGGTGGATCTTTTTTTTCCAATACCCCTCTTTTGTGGAAACTTTATGCTTAACAATTTTGATGATCTTTTTGAGCGCAAAACTCAAGATTGTGATGATCGCAAGTCCAATAGCAATTTCAATAAGCCACCACTGGCTGGAGATAAATTTTTCTGGTTCCATATGTTGTGTAGTTTAAAAAATATAGGAATAAAAAGCACCATTGGATACGATTAGCTTCATGGAATTTAGTCGTGAATCAATTTTCGTCTCAGCCCTGCGGGGCCTTGTAAAATCTTTTGCTGTTGTTATCGGCATCACACTCGGGATTGCGGTCCTTTTTATTGGGATTGGATCGATGTCCAACACTGTTCAAATGCCTGACAAGTCTTCACTCACCCTGAGTGCAGATGCCGACTGGAATCGAAAACTCCTGCCCGACTCCACTCCAGTTCTCCTTCGCATCAACATTCATGGGATCATCGGGACAAGTAAACTGAAAGATGATGCTTTTAAAGATCTACTCGTCGATTCTCGCACAGGTGTCCTTGCAAAGAATCGAGTCAAAGGAATTCTTCTCCACGTAAACACTCCAGGTGGTACAGCTACTGATAGCAGTGCAATCTACAATCTTCTCACAGAATACAAAGAGAAATATAAAGTCCCTATTTATGCGTTTGTAGAAGGGATGTGCGCTTCCGGCGGTATGTACATCTCGTCTGCAGCAGAAAAAATTTACGCTACAGAAAACAGTGTCATTGGTTCTGTCGGTGTACGCATCGGCCCTGCCTTTAACTTTTCTGATGCCATGGAAAAAGTGGGCGTCCAATCCCTTACAATCACTTCAGGAAAAAACAAAGACTCTCTCAACCCGTTCCGCCCCTGGAAACCCGGTGAAGATGATGCGATCCAAGCAGTTGTAGAAAGCGAGTACAAAACATTTGTCAATGTTGTGACAGACAACCGAAAAAATTTGAGCAAAGAGGCCTTAGTCAACGAATATGGGGCCAATGTTTTTGCTGCTGAAAAAGCAGAAAAATTGGGCTACATCGACAATGGAGATGCTTCTTACGACCAGGCACTCGCAGCTCTTGCTATTGCCTCTGGTATCAAAGAGGACGGCAAATACCAAGTTTTTGAAATTGAGCCCCACAAGTCGGTCTTTAAAGAACTCTCCGAGAGCAAGAGTAAATTACTAAGCGGAAAAATCCAGCACGTACTTCCCACAGGAGCCTTCACCACCACAGAGATGAGTGGGCAAGTCCTGTATTTATATCAACCGTGAAAGAAGTCTATGTTTTAGATGCGGTCAACTTTTTGTTCCGCTCCTATCATGCCATCGGTCCCATGACCAACCCTAAGGGGGAGTCAACAGGCGCCCTCTACGGCTTTATCCGCTCCGTATTTAAAATCATTAAAGACCACTCCCCAAAACACCTAGTGGCCGTGTTTGATGGACCCGACAACTCTAAAAGTCGACGCGAGCTCTATAGTGATTACAAAATCCACCGTGCTGGCATGCCAGAAGACCTAGTTTATCAGCTAAAGTGGGCACTAAAATTCTGTGAAATCGCAGGGATTCCTCTCCTTTCCGTTCCAGGTGTTGAGGCCGATGATGTCATGGGCAGCATTGCCAAATGGGCTGAGCAAAACGGGGCCACCACCTATCTCTGTTCGAGTGACAAAGATCTTTGCCAACTTGTTTCAGAACGGACCTTTGTCCTCAACGTCCACAAAAATAATCTCGTTATGGATCGTGAGGAGGTAAAGAAGAAATTCGATGTGTACCCTGAGCAGATCATCGACTATCTCGCCATGATGGGCGATGCTTCTGACAACATACCCGGCCTTCCAGGAATTGGCCCCAAAACCGCCTCCGCTCTTCTAAATGAATACACAACCCTTGAAAACATCTTCGCCAATACTGACAAGCTCAAAGGGAAGAAAAAAGAAGTTTTTGAAGAAGAGAAAGAAACAGCCCTCCTCTCAAAACAACTCGCCACAATTCATTTAGGCATACCTTTCCCTAAAGAGGAGGAATTTTTCAGACTAAAGGAACCCGAGCTAGAAAAAATCAAAGGGTTTTATCAGGAGATGAATTTTCTGACCCTCCTAAAAGAATTGCAACTTCCAGAAAGAAAAAGCGAAGAGCTCGATCTTGTATTCGAAGAAATTGATCATGATGTCGACTACATCCTGATCAATGATGAGAAAGAGCTTGAAAAGCTTACCACCGAGCTTTCGAAAGAAAAAGAGCTATGCATCGATACCGAGTCCACCTCTCTTGACATCATGCAAGCAGAGCTTGTCGGGATAGGCATAAGTAATAGCCCTAAAAAAGCTTGGTATGTCCCTCTCAACGGCAATATCGACAAAGAAAAATTCCTCAATCATTTCAAAACACTTTTAGAAAACCCAGAAATTGCTTTTTTTGGTCATAACATCAAATACGATCTGCATATCCTAAAGCGAGTGGGGATCAACGTCCCGAACATCGGCTTCGACACCATGGTAGCCTCCTACCTCATTACACCGCAAAAACAACGCCACAGCCTCGACACCCTCTCTCTTGAACTTTTTGGCAAAGTCAAAACTCCTATCACAGATTTGATTGGTAAGGGGAAAAAACAGATCTCGATGCTCGAAATTCCGCTAGAAAAGGTGGCCAAGTATTGTGCAGAAGATGTCGATTATACCTATCGGCTAAAAGAAGTCTTTGCTAAAGAAGTCCAAGACAAAAAACTCACAGAGCTTTTCGAAAACATTGAGCTCCCCCTCATTCCCATCCTCTTCCAGATGGAGGAAACCGGCATTTTCTTAGACAGAGAGAAGTTGCAAACCATGCACGAGAGCTTGGAGCACTCCATCACCTCATTGCGCGAGACCGTATTCGATCTAGCCGGAGAAACATTTAACCTCAACTCCCCCAAACAACTTGGCGAGGTCCTATTCGATCGGATGGAAATACGCCCTGCAAAGAAAACCGCCACAGGCTATTCCACAAGTGCCGATGTCCTCGAAAATTTGCGCGACACACATCCCATCATAGAAAAAGTGTTGCAATACAGAGGCCTTGAAAAATTACGTTCTACCTACGTAGACGCCCTGCCACAACAAATTGATCCAAAAACCGGTCGCATCCACTGCACGTTTAGCCAAACGACCGCCGCAACTGGCAGGCTCTCGTCGGTAAATCCCAACCTGCAGAACATCCCCGTGCGAACACAAGAAGGGCGAAAAATCCGAACAGCCTTTATTCCTGAAAAAGCAAACTTTAGCTTTCTCTCTGCCGATTATTCACAGATCGAACTCCGTCTTCTTGCACACCTAAGTGACGATCCAACTCTGATCAAAGCCTTTCAGGAGGGCGAAGACATCCACTCCTATACCGCCGCTCTCGTCTACAATGTTCCCCTAGATAGTGTCACCAAGGAAATGCGCTATGCTGCCAAAGCGGTCAACTTTGGGATACTGTATGGGCAAGGGCCCTTTGGCCTTTCCAAAGAAATAGGCATCACCCAACAAGAGGCCAAAACGTTCATCGACACCTACTTCCAGCGCTACTCTAAAGTGCGTGAATACCTCGCCTTTTGCAAAGAGAGTACTCGAGAGAAGGGATATTCTGTTACCCTGCTAGGGCGGAAAAGACCAATCCCCGAGATTGGAAGTAAAAATGCATTTTTGCGCCAGGCAGCCGAGCGCCTTGCCATCAACACCCCATTGCAGGGAACCGCTGCTGATCTCATTAAAATTGCCATGATCGACATCCAAAAAACGGTGGACCCGCAATACATGATCTTGCAGATCCACGATGAACTCATTTTTGAAGTGCCCGATGAAGAGCTTGAAGAGCTCGGAAAGACTGTAAAAGAAAAAATGGAAGGGGCTTGCCAGCTCAAAATCCCCCTTGTCGTCGACATTTCTATTGGAAAAAATTGGGGAGAATGCTAATTTTGAAGAAAATCGCCATTACAGGGGGCCTTAGCTGCGGTAAATCTGCAGTTTGCCAAATCCTCCAAAAGCTTGGAGCCTACGTAGTGAGCGCCGATGTCATCGTACATCAACTGTTTTCGCCTTCGAGTACCCTTTTTCAACCACTGATCGCACTACTTGGGGAAGACGTAATTCAGACAGGCCGCATTGAGCCAAGGCTCGTTGCGAGTAAAGTTTTTAGTAACCAAGAGACCCTCAAAGCACTTGAGGCCCTAATTCATCCCGCGGTATTAGAGGAAATAGAAAACCAAGCAAAACAAGCTCCTGCAAACACCACTCTTTTCGTTGCAGAAATCCCCTTACTTTATGAAATTGAAAAAGACCACCTGTTTGACACCGTCGTCGCTGTTGTTTCTGATGAAAAATTGGCCAAAAAGCGGTTCCAAGAAAAAACAAACCATTCCATGGAAGAATTTGAAAAACGTATGACCCATCAGCTACCCCCATCAGAAAAAAGTGCTAGAGCCGATTATACTATTCTCAATAACGGCACCCTCAAAGATCTAGAAATGGAAGTTAAAAATTTACACCAACAAATCAACCCAGGACAGTAATGAACGAAGAGCCTTCTAACGCCACAGAAAGCAAAAAACCAGTAGAAAAACCTGTTTCCATTACAAAAATCGCAGATCTTCAGCGAATGAACATCGAGCAACTCAACCAATATGCTCGTAACCTGGGACTCACCAACACATCTTCCCTCACCAAATCACAGATAGTTTTTGAAATCGTAAAAAAGAAATCGCACAGCCCAGGAGAGGTCCTCGTTGCAGAAGGAGTTCTCGAGGTCCTACCCGATGGCTTTGGCTTCCTCCGCTCACCCAACTACAACTATCTCCCCTCCGCAGAAGACATCTATGTCTCCCCAGCCCAAATCCGAAGATTCGACTTGAAAAAAGGGCACACAGTTTATGGTTCGATCCGCCCGCCGAAGGAAAAAGAAAAATACTTTGCCATGCACAAAGTAGAAAAGGTCAATAACCAAGCTCCCGAAAAAGGGAAAGAAAGGATCCTCTTTGAGAACCTCACTCCCCTCTTCCCGCAAGATCGCCTTGTAATGGAGACGACAAAAGAAGACATGACCACCCGTGTCATTGACCTCGCTGCTCCCATTGGAAAAGGACAGAGAGCGCTGATTGTGGCCCCTCCCCGTACGGGAAAAACCATCATTCTCAAAGAGATTGCCAACGCAATTGCCGCAAACAACCCCGATGTCAAACTCCTCGTCCTCCTCATCGATGAGCGCCCGGAAGAGGTAACAGACATGCAGAGAAGCGTGAAAGGAGAGGTTATCTCCTCTACCTTCGATGAACCTCCAGAGCGCCACGTCCAAGTCTCTGAGATGGTGGTTGAAAAAGCGCGCCGTATGGTCGAATTCGGCCACGACGTAGTTATCCTCCTCGACTCGATTACGCGCCTAGCTCGTGCCCACAACACCGTCCAACCCCACTCAGGCCGTATCCTCTCCGGTGGTGTCGACGCAAATGCGCTGCACAAGCCCAAACGCCTTTTTGGTGCTGCTCGTAACATCGAAGAAGGTGGCTCACTAACCATCATCGCCACAGCCCTTGTCGAAACCGGCTCTCGCATGGACGAGGTAATCTTCGAAGAATTTAAGGGAACCGGGAACATGGAACTTGTTCTCGATCGCCGACTTGCCGACCGCAGGTGCTACCCAGCTATCGACCTCATCAAGAGCGGTACTCGCAAAGAAGATCTCCTCTATCACCCCAACGAGCTGGAAAAGATTTATCTCATGCGCCAAGCTGTTGCAGACCTCACCCCTCTAGATGCTATGAATCTTTTGCGCAACCGTCTCAAGAAAACCAACTCCAACGTCGAGTTCCTCCTATCTATGAAGGAGTAGGATTATCGACTGCTCATGCGAAGAGAACTCCCGCCGGGCCTCCAGCCTCTTGGCGGGCTCCATCTCTTCGTCTTTCGCAGAACCATTTTTTTGTATCTAAGCCTGTACTTGGTTTGATGTGGTTCTGCGGGGTGTCACGCCACGAAGGCGACGCCCGACAGAGTGCCCACGCAGCAGCTGTAATTGCTGCGCAAAAAAGTCTCTGGCGACCCTAAAGGAGACACTGATCAATTCAATTCCTCAGATCTTCGGCCAAAAGTGTCTTAGCACTCTACTAAAACTAGTCCATTGTATTTAAATTTTCAATGGTATAGCATTTTGGGTCATGGATGTAGTTATGCTCTCGCGAATTCAGTTCGCAATGACAAGTATGTTTCACTACTTGTATCCCCCTTTGAGTATCGGACTGGGCCTCTTCCTGGTCATGATTGAGGGGATGTATCTAAAAACAAAAGATCCTAGATATCTGCAAATGACCAAATTTTGGGTAAAAATTTTTGCTCTTACCTTTGCTCTTGGCGTGGCCACGGGTCTTGTTCAAGTTTTTGGTTTTGGAACGAATTGGGCTAATTATTCCCGCTTTGTGGGTGATGTCTTTGGAAGTGCCCTAGGAGCAGAAGGGATTTTTGCCTTTTTCCTAGAAGCAGGCTTTTTAGGAATCATGCTTTTTGGCTGGAAAAAAGTGAGCCCAAAGATGCACTATTTTTCGACCATCTGTGTATGCGCTGGAGCTCATTTTAGTGCGGTTTGGATTGTCATTGCCAATTCCTGGATGCAAACTCCAGCGGGTTTTAAAATTATTGGAACGGGAGAGAAGGCACGTGCAGTAGTTACCGACTTTTGGGCGATGATGTTTAACCCCTCTAGTGTAGACCGACTAGTCCATGTTGTTTTGGGTTGTTGGCTGACGGGACTTTTTCTTGTGATCAGCATCTCTGCCTATTATATGCTCAAGAAGCGGCATATGGATTTTGCCCGCAGCTCGATGAGGATCAGCCTTTGGCTAGCTTGCGTGGTACTTGTACTGCAGCTCATTTCTGCCGACTCTACAGCGCGAGGTGTTGCCAAAAACCAGCCCGCCAAGTTAGCTGCAATGGAAGGGATCTATCCAACACAAGATTATAGCGCCATGACGCTTATTGGCTTCGTGGATAAGAAAACCCAGTCGGTTAAAGGAATTAAGATCCCAGGTCTTTTGAGCTTTTTTGTTTATCGCAACTTCAAAACACCTGTTACTGGCCTCGACCAAATTCCAAAAGATGAACACCCTCCGGTGAATGTGGTCTTTCAGTCCTATCACATGATGATTTACATGTGGGGATTGATGGTAATTGGCGCTTTTTCGGGACTCTTTTTTCTTTGGAAAAACACGCTCGAAGATAAGAAAATATTACTATGGTTTCTCATTTTCTCAGTAGGTTTTCCTCAAGTCGCCAATATGGTCGGATGGATGACAGCCGAGATTGGAAGACAGCCTTGGGTTGTTTGGAAATTGCTTAGAACCACGCATGGTGTTTCGCCCAATATTGTGCCCGGACAAGTTGTTGCCTCGTTAATCATGCTCGGAACTATCTACTGCGGCCTTCTAGCTGTATTTCTTTTCTTGCTCGACAGTAAAATCAAACATGGACCAACAGAGAAAGAAGAAATGGTCCCCGGCTATAGAGGGAACGTATAATGCTCGCACTCATTTGGTACTTTGTCATTATCTTAGCCATGATTTGCTATGCCATGCTCGACGGATTTGACTTGGGTGTAGGGCTCTTGCACCTCTTTGCTAAAGACGATCGGGACCGACGGATTTTTTTAAATGCGATCGGCCCTGTATGGGACGGAAATGAGGTGTGGCTTGTGATTGTCGGAGGCGCTCTCTTTGCAGGGTTTCCAGATGTATTTGCCACCCTTTGCTCTACTTTTTATATCCCCGTAATGGTTCTTTTAATGGGACTGATTTTTCGAGCGGTTTCCATTGAATTTCGTAGTAAGCACGAATCCAAAAGATGGAGAAAGTGTTGGGATGTGGTTTTTGCCCTCGGCAGTCTTGTGATCTCCTTTGGCGTCGGAGTTGTGCTCGGCAATCTGATCTACGGTATTCCCCTCGATGCTGACAATAATTTCACGGGTACTTTTTCTGATTTCATCCATCCTTACGCACTTCTTGTCGGCGTAACAACTGTCGCCCTCTTTGCGATGCACGGGGCGATCTTTCTAGTGATGAAAACAGAAGGGGCTCTTCATGAAAAAGTACGGAGCTTGGTCCCTCGCTGTATTGGATTTTTCTTGATCATGTATATCTTGATCACGGTGACAGCGGTTTATTACCGCCCCTATATGATCGATCCGATGCGTGCCTATCCAATTTTGTATTTGGTCCCTCTCATAGCACTTGTAGCTATCATCTCCGTCCCTTTTTTGATGCAAAAAAAATGGGATGGCTGGGCTTTTGTCTCATCCTCGTTGAGTATAGCCGGACTCCTTTCTTTGGCGGCAATTGGCACATTTCCCTATATGATCCGCTCTACCGTTCATACCCAAACAAACAGCCTCACAATTTACAACTCTGCCTCGTCAGAGTTGACGCTAAAAGTTCTCCTTATTATTGTTGCGATAGGAGTCCCACTCGTTTTGGCTTACGGATTTTATGTCTACCGTACCTTCCGTGGGAAAGTAGAACTGGATGCGACAAGTTATTAGCTTTCTTTTATTCCTATCAGTCATCAGTTGCCAACAGGCCAAAGACCTTTTTGTCAAACAGGATAAAGACCCGCCCCCTCTTCGAGATTTTTTCGTCAAAAGCCCTGAAATCGAAGAAGAAGAACCTTGCTGCTGCGAGCACCAAGAGTACACAGGCTGCGACTACCACCATCACGACTACTAACACCATCTTGACTTTTTTCCCTCATCGTCATACATTTTTACCACCATGTCAACGGAGGGCTACGCCCGATGAGAAAGATTGTTTTGTTTTTGTGTGGCCTGTGCGTTCTGCTCGCCGGATGCCATACTTCTTGTGAAAAGAAAACTGAGCAGCGACTAAACCTGAATATTCCGGCCGATCCATCTACCCTGGACCCAAGAAAGGGGGGGGATATTGTCTCTTCTCTTTTTCATTTTCTCCTCTTTGATGGGCTCGCAAAGCTTGATGGTGAGGGCAATGTCTCTTTGTCACTCGCCAAAAAGGTCGATATCTCCGATGATAAAACGGTCTATACCTTTCATCTGCACGACGCTGATTGGTCCGATGGCAGCCCTATAACCGCTTGGGATTTCGAAAAGTCTTGGAAAGACATTCTCCATCCCGATTTTCCAGCGATGAATGCCCACCTATTGTACCCAATAAAAAATGCAGAAGGGGCAAAATTAGGCAGAGCCTCTCTATCGGAAGTTGGCATCCGCTCACTGAACGCAAAAACACTCGAGGTTACGCTCGAGCGGCCTACCCCCTATTTCCTCGAATTGGTTGCCTTTTGCGTCTTCTATCCAATCAACACAGAGATCGATCACTCTCATCCCGAATGGGACCAGATGGTCGGAAAGAGTTTTATCGGAAGTGGCCCCTTCTACGTCAAAGAGTGGAAAAGAAATAACCTCATCCAACTGAAGAAAAACCCCCATTATTTTCGCGCAAATGATGTGATGATGGAAGAAATTTCCTTAAGTATCGTAGACAGTGAAATGACCTCCTTGCAGATGTTTGAAAAAGGACAAGTCGATATCATCGGACAACCCCTAATGCCTCTGCCAACGGATGCGATCCCACAGCTTCTGAAACGGATGAAACTCAATATAGTGCCGGTTCCTGCCACCACCTTTTGCAGCTTTAATGTAAATGAATACCCCTTCAATAATGTCAATATCCGCAAAGCATTTGCCTATGCTATGAATCGAGGGCAAATTGTCCAAAATATCACACAGCTCCAGGAGCCTCCCGCCCTTGGGATCATTCCTCCTATGCTAAAAAAATATGAAACAAAAACTGCCTTCTTTGCTGATGCAGATGCCGAGCAAGCAAGGTTGAGTTTTGCAAAAGGGCTTAAGGAACTAGGGATCACTAAGAAAGAATTTCCCGAAATTAAATACTTGTATGGAAAGTCAGAATCTCATCACAAAATCGCTCAAGCTCTCCAGCAACAATGGCATGAAGTGCTAGGCATAAAGCTTAAGCTCGAATGTGTGGAGAAAAAGTACCTCATCCACCTGCTCAAAAATCGCAACTACCAAGCTGCGCAAAGCTTTTGGATGGCCCAATACAAAGACCCAATGAATATTTTTGAACGTTTTAAATCAAAAGAGAACGTGAAAAACTACCCCAACTGGGAAAATGAAACTTTCATTGAGCTTCTAAATGCCTCCAATGAAGCCAGCTCGGACGAAGAGCGATTTGCCCTGCTTCAGCAAGCAGAAGCCCTCTTCCTCGATGAGATGCCACTTGCCCCTATTTTCCACTGGAATAGCGCCTATATTGCAAAACCCCACATAAAGAGCATCGGATCTGCTGCTATTGGGAATGGGTTTTTCGACCGCGTTTATATAAACAAAAAATGAAGCTAATCTTTTCTCTATTATTTCTCACAAACTGTGTTTTTGCTTGTGATATCCCACCCTCCTATCCCACTACGCCATCGGATAAGCTCCAATTCGGTAGACTATGGACGCAAATCAAGCGACGCACCGAAAAAGAAGATTTAGCTGATCTCATCGCCCTGCGAAGGACAGAGATTAATAAGCAAAAAGAGCACTGGAAGGATAAAATCCCTTCTATCGAAGACCCTGCTCTTACCGCTCACCTATGCGCCCTTCTATTGACAGGGACCCTTGAACCTTCAGATCACGGATGTGGCGGAGCTTATTTTCTAAAAAGTGCCTCTGGAGTACCAAAATATGTTCTAAAGCCCATCGATGAAGATGTCCTCTGTTTAAACAACAGGAAACAATTCGGTTCGCCATTTAACACACGAGCCTTTCGTGTCCGCGACCACATCCCCCTTTATCGGACCGCCCAGGCAGAAGCCCTCTCATATGCAATATCCCTGCTGCTCGGGTTTGAAGAACTCACCCCTCCAACGCATCTTGCCATTATTTCTCATGAAGCTTTTTTTGATATCGAAGATCGACCGGGTACCAAAGAAAAACTCTGTAGCGCACAGAGCTTCCTGACCGACGTCGAAAATCTCCTCCCCTTTATCCAAAACTGTCTAAAAGAAAACTATTCTGAAGAAACAATCCTGCATCTAGTCGATTCAGAGAATTTTGAGAACCTCTGTCTTCTGATTTGGATCCTTTTTGACACCGACGCCCATGCAGGAAACCTCTATGTCAAACAAAACGAGGATACTAGCTTTACCCTTTTAAAAATCGACAATGGCCTCACCTTCCCCGACAAAAATGCACAGCTCTTAAATGCACTTTACTATTTCCCCCATGCAAAACTCCCCCTCTCCGAAAGACTAAGAAGTCTAATCGCTAACCTCCCAGCCGACGAGATCTGCAAACTCATCCAATTATACGAACTAGATGAGGCCATCGATGCATTTTTAGAGAGAATAGAAGTCATTCAAAAGCTTGCGCAAAATCCAAATATCACCTTTCGCGACGTTGATGTCCGTCTGCATGCGCTCAGCCACCCAGAAGGAACAAAACTTGCCCTAAATCCAGATTTGACATCTTGCGACCTAAAAAAGCTTATATCATTTGAATAATCTGCTCATCTGAAACCGGATCAAATTCCTTATAGAAAGCGCCAACAGCAGGGAAACTCTTAGGGGTTTCCAAACAGACTACCTCACTTGCAAGCTCTTCTAACTCTTTGCACGTCTTTGTAGGAGCCACCGGCACAGCAACAACAACTTTGCTAGCTTTCTGCTCTATACAAGAAGCAATGGCCACTTTCATGCTCGCGCCCGTTGCAACCCCATCGTCAATCAGCAGAACCGTTTTCCCCGAAAAATCAAGTCCCTCCCTCCCTCGCAAATAAAGAGCCCTTCTCTGTAAGACAACTTCCCGCTCTTTCTCCGTCTCTTTTTTCAGATATTCTTTTGATATGCCCAAAAGCGTGATGAGATCATCATTGAAAATCCCCCTCCCCTTTTCAGCGATCGCCCCAAGAGCAAGTTCTGGATTATCGGGAGCTCCAATTTTTCTAACCACCATCACATCAAGAGGTATTTCTAAAGCCTTACTCACTTGAGCGGCCACAACAACACCACCGCGCGCCAGACCAACAGCCACCACATCTTCCTCGCCCTTATACGACATCAATTCCTTAGCCAGAAGCTTGCCCGCCTCAGTTCGGTTTTGAAAGATCATGACACTCCTCGACAGACAAAAAAGAAAATAGGAATTAAGCGACCAATATAAAAAATTTTCATCCTACCGATTATAGATAAAACACCCCGTTTTTTCCAAAATATTCGAATATCCGGTATTCTACGGGTATGCGCCTACTCTTTACCCTCTTTACTCTTGCCTCTTTTGGAGGCGGCCTTTACTGGCTGGCCGATAAAAACCCAGACTTAAAACAAAAAGCTGAAGAATTCATCGACTTTCGCACAACGACCGCATTAGAAACACGCTTTGATTCTATGCAAGTGATGGAGATGCATCAGAAAAAACTCCTCAGAGAAAAAGGAGCCCGCTACCTCGATCCCGAACTCAAGTTTTTCCCCTTCCTCCTGATGGAAGTCAAATACCTCGATGCCAAAAACAGAACCAAAGAAAGCCTGATTCTCTGGGATCTCACGGATGGAGAAATGGTCCTCGACACCAAAAACTGGGAGAAAACCCACGGCTTTGCCGACTGCATCTTAAGCCGGGCCACCCCCCAAGAGCTCAAAATCCTACATACCCTTGGAAGCAACACAACAACAGCAGAAAACCTCGAGGCCAAACTAGCTCTCGAAGCCCCCATCCTTAACGTCCTTCTCCATAGCTGCGAGCGAAAAAACCTCATCATCCAAACAGACTCTAATGGCTACCGCCTCCATATGGAAAACCCCAAGCTCACCTCCGAGCCCAAAACCAACCTCCACGAGCAGCTAACCACCCGGGCTCACAAAAAAGCAACCAGGGCCAAAAGCCACTTCAAGTCCTCCTCCGTTGAGAGGCTGGTAAAAATGGCCTTTGGGGAAACCTTTTCCATCAGAACCAAATCCGAAATTTACCTCCCCATCCACCGGATCGTCGTGCAAAATCCCGACGGATCGATCCAAACCTCCCACTTTAATGGCCTCACCGGCAAAGAACTCCCCAGCGCCCGCTTCTACCAATAAAACAAAGAAAAGTATTTTTTCGTAATAAATCTATGGCTAGGTTTGCTGCAGCTTTTTGGGAAAGCGCCTTAGCAATAAAGCGCCGATAAAAAAGCTAAAGGCAAAGTTCATGAGAATGCCGGTGAGCTTGAAGCCAAAGATCAGCCCTTGCCTCCATTTTTCCCTAAAGAGTTCAGTGATGAACGAGGGCTCAAAAGTTACCTTCTCGCCTTACATTTCCGTCTACAATGCCAGCAATTTCGATACTTCCACCTGTGGCAATGACAGACTACCTAGGACCCGCCCATCTGCTGCAAATAGCAAGCCCAAACATCTTATTCCCTAAGCCTTAAAATGTAAATGAGAAGCTCCTATAATGGGAGCTTCTCAGGTATCTTAACTTGGAGCAAAAAATAGCGGGGTACATATTGTGCCACAGATAAGGTGAGCCCAAGGGGATGGACTTCCATTAACACATCCTTGAACATACTGCATGAAGGCAGATCCTCCTGCTTCAGCACCAGGTATATTTGCTAGGGCGATCAGGACCGCTGCACAAGCTACGACCTTGGTTCCGACAGTTGGAATGAAATAAGAGTACTTTCTATTTGAAATCGGCATGCTTAAATGCACGATTGGTGTGGATTGAACTGCTGTAACTGACATATACCCAAACCAATTCAAAACTTGGGTTTGAGCAAGGAGACTCCTCAAATTTTTCATCAATGAAGAGTCGCCGTGTTCATAGACACGGCACAATGAGTTGATGAAAAAGTTGAGAAAAAGCCGACGTGGCTCAGGGCCAAGTTTTGAATTGGTTTGGGTATATTTTCCGCCATATTTAGTTGAGGTTAAAAGACGGTCCTCATTTAAATTTATTTTGAAAAAAATCAAGCATTTTTGGAATTTGCTTTTCTATAACCTGCGATTGCATAAACACCTTGGCAACAAGTCAAGCGACGCAGTGCGTTAGCGCAGCTTGCCAAGAGGAAAACGAGGTAGCAGTCAAAGGTATAAATACGAAGCTAGATATAAATTTGTATAAAGAATGATCATTACATGTATAATGCATTTGTTCTTTGCTCGGCAGGACTAACTGCCAGTCATTGTAAAATTCATAAGAGGCGTTGCAATGTTGAAAATTGAAAACCTAACTAAAACATATCCAGGAAACATCAAGGCTTTGATCGATGTGAGTTTATGCATTAAAAAAGGCATTTTTGGGCTCATTGGTCCAAATGGCTCTGGAAAATCTAGCTTGATGCGTACGATCGCAACGCTGCAAGAGCCTGATACTGGCTCAATTGAGTTTGATGACCTCAATGTTTTGAAGCAAAAGCAGGAAATGCGAACGATTTTGGGATATTTACCTCAGGAATTCGGTGTCTATCCGACGGTGACAGCTGAAAATCTTTTGTATCACCTTGCTATTCTCAAAGGAATTGTAAATCGCAAACAACGCGAAGAGCATGTGAATTACCTGCTTGAGCGGACTAATTTATATGCACATCGAAAAAAAAGACTAGGCGGTTTTTCTGGGGGAATGAAACAGAGGTTTGGCATTGCGCAAGCGCTACTAGGTAAACCAAAAATCGTTATTTTAGATGAACCAACCGCTGGATTAGATCCCAATGAGCGACACAGGTTTCATAATCTCCTAAGCGAGCTTGGCGAAAATATGACAGTAATCCTTTCAACTCATATCATTGCAGACGTCAAAGAGTTGTGCAATGATATGGCTATCATTAAAAAGGGCCAAATTGTTTCCCAAACAACCCCCAAAAGTGCAGTGGACTCATTTGAGAATAAAATATGGAGTAAAATCATCCCTCGATCAGAGGCTCAACTTTTCTCTGAGAAATTTAACGTCATTTCTTCGAAGCTCCATTATGGTGAAATACTCCTTAAAATCCTCAGCGACAAGCAACCTCCTGGGTTTGATCATGTGAACCCAAGCTTAGAGGATGTCTATTTTTCCCATATGGATCCAAGTAAAGAAACTGCTCAGGGGTGAATTATGTTCTTACATTCCTTATGGTTTGAAATACGAAATAGGCTATGCAAGACGTCATCGATATTGTACTTTGCCATCTTTTTCTTAATGTCTTTTTGCTTGGCAATTGTGTTAGGAGACGCGTTTCAAGGGATGACAGTGAATTATGGGTTCTCAAATAAGATCGCGCTCAATAGCCCAGTTATGATTAATTACCTGATCACGAGGGTTGGGCTTTTTGGGATGCTCATTGCAGCTCCAATCTTGGGGAACTCGATTTGCAAAGATTATGAATCAGGATTTAGTCAGATACTTTTTACTACGCCCATTAAAAAAGACTTTTATTTTTTTACCAGGCTTTTGGCCTCGCTCATTTCAATTCTTATCATTCTTTCATCTGCAGGATTTGGAATCTGGCTTGCGACTCACATGCCATTTGTGAATCGATCTCTCCTTATTCAAAATCATTTTTCTTTTTATCTTGCTCCCTATCTGACTACTATTTTTCCAAATATGGTTTTTTGGGGGAGCATTTTCATTGCAATCGCTTCATTTTTTAAGAAAATGTCAGCAGTTTATATAGCAAGTATCATTTTGCTCGTGGGACACATGATTTCTGGAACGCTTTTAGCAGATCTGGATAATCGTTTTTTTGCGGCTATGCTAGATCCCTTAGGATCCGCAAGCCTGCAAGAAATCATTCGATATTGGTCTATCACAGAGCAAAATACTCGAGTCATCTCCCTTTCAGGAGTTTTTCTATACAATCGGGTTCTTTGGACTAGCATTGGATCTCTTCTCCTTTTAATAGGGTATTCTGCATTCAATCCGTACAAACTTGTAAAAGAGAAAAAAAAGAATACCTCATCGTTTTGCTATTCCTTTTCATTAGAACCAGAAATTCACCAAAACCCAAAATCTCTCAGAGGCTTTTTTCTCATTGCCTTTTCAGAATTTCGGCAGGCATTTTTAAACATCCATTTTTTATTGATTCTCCTCTGCGGAATTTTATTTTTGGTTCTTTATAGTTCACAAGTTGGAAAAATCTTTGGTACGGAAACTCTGCCGGTTACTTATCAAGCCCTTGACATGACGCAAGGCTCATTTCAATTATTCATGATGATTCTTACAATTTATTATGCAGGAGAACTCGTTTGGAAGGACAGAGAGAAATCGTTCTTCGAAATAGTAGATTCCAAGCCAGTTTCAAATTTATACCTTTATAGTACTAAGCTCTTATCCTTGATTTTTCTACAAATTTTCTTTGCCATATTAATTCTTATTACAGGAATAGTGATACAAATTTCCAAGCGGTACTATTTTTTCGAGCTAGATATATATTTTCAGGGTCTATTTATCTATTTTCTATTGCCCAATTTATTTATTTGTCTTTTTTCCCTGTTTGCTCAAACGATATCTAAAAGCAAGTTCATTGGACATTCTATTGTCATTTTTGTTTTTGCTTTCATGGCTTTTATCTCTCAATTGGGATTCAATCATAAGCTTTACCTTTTGGGGGAACTGCCTATTCCAGATTATTCGGACATGAATCAATTTGGCTCCTCTTTGTATTCCTTTATGATGTTTGCCCTTTATTGGGGATTATTTTTTCTCATGCTTGCGAGTTTGACTGTCTTAAGTTGGTTGCGAGGTGTCATTGGCACATGGAAAACTAGGTTAAAAGAATGTAAAACTAGAATAAGAAAAATCCACAAAGCGGTATTTTCAACCACATGCTGTTGCTGGATTTTATTGGGTATTTTTATGTTTTATAACACAAATATAATAAATGATTATAAGCTGAAGTCAACACAGATAAAAGAAACTGTTAATTATGAAGTCCTTTATAAAAAATTCGAAAAAGATGTACAGCCTGAAATCATTTCAGCACGCTTCAACATAGATTTATTTCCAAAAAAACACGGACTTCATGCAGATGGTCTTTTAACTTACAGAAATACTTCTGATCAACCCATCAAAATCCTTTTTCTTAATGCAGATAAAGACGTATCTCTTCATTGGGGTAAAGAAGCAATGCTGAAACATCAAGATCAAAGGCTATCTGTATTCATTTTTGAGTTAAAAGAGCCCTTGCAGCCGGACGAGGAGATTCAACTTTCTTTTCAACTCGAGGATTTACCCAAAGGCATCTCTAATTCTCAGTTTCCGAGCAAAATTTTAGATAATGGAACATTCTTCTATGGTTCCGACTATTTTCCTATAATGGGGTATCTCACTTCTCGTGAATTAGCATCTGATAAGATTCGACGCAAACATGGACTTTGTGAAAAGCCTCTGATGAATGATATCCATGATCAAGACGCCTTGCAAAGAACCTATATTTCTCATGAGGGGTCCTGGATTGATTTCGAGGCAATAGTAAGCACTTCAAAAGATCAAATTGCAATTGCGCCTGGGTATTTACAAAAAGAATGGGAGCAGGATAATCGGCGTTTTTTCCATTATAAAATGGATAAACCCATGTTGAACTTCTATGCTTTTTTGTCTGGGCGATATGAAGTTGCCGTTGATCAGTGGAATGATGTAAAAATCGAAATTTACCATCACCCGACTCATACAGCCAATGTTCCTAGAATGATTCAAGCGATAAAAAAATCCTTGGATTATTATACGCATCATTTTTCGCCATATCAGTTCAAACAACTCCGGATCATAGAATTTCCGAGATATTCGACCTTTGCACAATCATTTCCCAACACAGTCCCATTTTCTGAAGGGATTGGATTTATTGCGAAAATTGATGAAAGCGATCCTGAATGCATTGACTATGTATTTTATGTGACTGCTCATGAAGTGGCCCACCAATGGTGGGCGCACCAGGTCATCGGGGGTGATGTTCAGGGATCAACAATGCTCTCAGAGTCGCTAGCTCAATATTCTGCTCTCATGGTCCAAGAAAAAGAATATGGGCCAGAGCAAATGCGAAAATTTTTAAAATATGAAATGGATAACTACTTGGCTGGAAGAGCACTAGAATCCATGGAGGAAGAACCTCTGATGCTCAACAGTGGACAGCAATATATCCACTATAATAAAGGGAGTTTGGTCTTCTATGCTCTCAAAGATTATCTGGGAGAAGAAGCTGTCAATAAAGTATTACGAGAATATATAAAAGATGTCGCATTTCAAAAACCTCCATTCACTCGTTCGGTTGACCTCGTAGATCGATTTAAGCTGGCGACACCTGAAGACAAAAAATATTTAATCGAAGATTTTTTCGAGACCATTACTTTTTACTCAAATCAAACTCAAAGCGCACACGTCATAAAAAAAGATGATCAATTTGAAGTAGTGATTACCTCCATCAATAAAAAATTTAAATTAAGTGATTTGGGAGTAGAGCATGAAGTCCCAATGGATGATTATGTAGATATAGGGGTTTTTGATGAAAAGGGCTACACCCTCTATTTAGAAAAACATAAAGCCCAAAGTGGAGAAAATGTTTTTCACATTCAAGTAGAGAGGATGCCCCATAAAGCCGGGGTCGACCCCATCAATAAGCTGATCGATAAAGATCCCAAAAATCATCTTGTTAAAGTTGTTGCAGCAAGTCCCTAGATAGTGTCGCCACGAAATAAATTATATGCTATCCATACGAGCCAAAGAACCTCACAACAAGGATTTTTATGAGCTTAGTCCATCGATGTCACGATATTTCTGATTATATTTGGAGTCTACTAAACCCTCATCTTCCTGGAAGAAAAGAATGTTGAGGTGGTCGCGCTAAAGACAATCGACAATTTATCAAGGCAGTGTTTTGGATACTTCGTACTGGCGCCCCATTTAGCAAGCTCCAAGGCGAATGCCTGAATGAAAACTGGTTCCCAAGTCTGAATGAAGCAAAAAGAGTGATTAAAAAAAGTGGAGAGTACTAGAATACAGAGCTTCCTCACAGTGGTCTGAGAGGACTAACACCACAACAGCTGGCTAGCCAGCTCAAAGGAAAGCCCTCGCTATTAGCTAGTGAGGGAACAAAAACCGATACCTCTAATCACTAGTGGACCAAAAGAAAGGGGCAAGATCAAATACGATAAGAACATCAACAAACTGAGACATTTAGTAGAAAATGCTTTTCTCCATCTCAAGCGATGGAGAGGAGTTGCTACAAGTTATGCCAAAAACACATCTTTGTTCCTTGCCGCAACTCATATTAGGTGTCTAGCTCTATGGGCTAACATCTCGTGACGACACTACCTAGGGCAGCAATAGTTTTTTTGCGAAGCGATCCTCCAGTCGCTACGTCCGGCATTTACGTGTCTTGAACGGACAATGGCTTTGCCAAATCGGATCCTACGCTCATGGGGCCGTGCGCGCTACTCCTCCCCTTTCACACGGACCGATTTTGCTACGCGCTAGCCGCCATCGGCTGCAAAGACATTCAAGCGGGACTCCGACCCCCTTCATGTCTTTTTGCAGAGCCCATTATTTTAAACAGAAAACTTTTCTTGACGCTTTCCTAAAAGGGTCCACATTTGCTATGATCTCCTCCAATGGAAAGATGGCTGAGAGGCCGAAGGCACGTCCCTGCTAAGGACGCGTACTCGTAAGGGTACCGAGGGTTCGAATCCCTCTCTTTCCGATGGAAAGGAGGGTTCGAACCCTGGGTTCGACTTGAGCATCCGGGAAAGGATGATTCAATTTATTGGATCACCCGAAGGGCGCTCTCCGATTTAGGAGGCGTCCATCCCTCTCTTTCCGAAAAATAAGGCTCGACTCTGTCGAGTCTTTTTTTTTCGGGAAAGAGCAAGCAAATAGATTATCAATGTCTCCTTAAGAAAGGACAGATTAAATCCGGATTTTCAGATTCAGATGTGCTTTGGAGAAAAAATTGCCCTTGGAGTAACAATGCGACTAATGATAGTCAGCGAGTTATGAAATGGAAGTTTTAGCCCAAAGGACGCTGAAGATGAATGTGCAGAATTAATCAGTTCTTCCTTAACCTATCCATATTCACGTCCAAAAAAGCCTTTCCCCTGTATAGCCTCGCAATTTTTTTACGTTCCTTTTCGTATTTTTTTCTATTAGAGTCATTATTAAAAATAGGGAAACAAGGGATTGAAAAATTATTCTTCGATCCATTAAAAGGTTCAATGTTTTGGACTGTTGAAAAATCAAAGGCCTCATACTGAACATTTTCTTCCACCCATTGTTTAAAAAATAAAGCGTTTCTTTTCCCATAACCATATAAAATACCCTTTGCCACATGATCGGACATTACCCGCTCCCAAAAAAGAGAATCCGTTTCTATTATGTTGTAAATTTCTCTTTCTGGATCAAATTCTTTTCCGAAAATTTCGCAAAAATAATCATAATGCTCTTGTAGGAGAGCTGTCGCGTTGGGAATGTTTACGAGAAAAACTTCCGTTGCTTCAGAGTCAAGTTTTAATGGGCGCTCAACAAGTAAAAAATTCGGCATTCCACATCCTAGTCGATATTTTTTCCATGTTTGCCAGCATTTGAAAACATCATAGGGGGGCGGAGGATAACACTAGCCATTGGTTTACTACCAAAGAGAACAAAAACTGCATGGTGATCAAACAAGAAATAATTCAGAATATTCTCTATGTCTTTTTGGTCTTCTTTGGAAAATGGATGGCTTTGCTTAGCTTGATGCGTACAGGAAACAAAAACCAGTAGCACAAAAAAAATAAGTTTGTATACTCTCATGAATCTATCTCAACCATTTAAGGAGGTATAAGATGCGCAAATTAGCCTTTTTCCTTTCGCTCTTTTTTTCATTCAATCTTGTAGCCGATAACCAGTTACCCGATCAAGATTCCCTTGTACAGTCCATTCTACAACAAAAGCCCGAATTTCTCCAGTCACTCCACAACGGAAAATTGTACCTTAACCAAGAAAACATTATATTTAGCGCCTCCGGTTTGCAGCTGATGTTTTAATCTTCCTGCCCTGTTTTCCGACAAACTAGGGTGCTACCTTAAATTCTCCAATTCTGGGATATGGATTGCTTGTGGAAATTGTGGATACGAATTTGAAATTACTGAGCTCGTCAACTACTGCCCAAATTGCGGCCATGGAAAATGGCCTCGAGATAACGAGGCCGGATAGAAAAACAATCCATTATTTCTCAATGTGAAGAGCTCCTGCAAGGCAGGAGCTCTTTTATACCAAAAAAGTTGGTGATCAATGTAGGTTTGCACAAACTCACATTTGGGGTACACTCGCACATATGGTAGAAAAATTACGCATCCCACCTCATTCGAAAGAATCTGAGATGATGGTTCTGGGCTCGATGATCACCAACATCAACAGCTTAAACATTGCTGCGGACGCCCTCAATGACGCAGACTTTTATTTTTCAGAACATAAGACTGTTTTTGCAGCTCTTTATGATGCCTACAAACAGGACAAGCCAGCTGATGTTCATCTGATTGCAGAAGAATTGAAGCGAATCGACAAGCTCGACAATGTTGGTGGAGTAGCTTACCTGACGACGCTGGCGCAGTTTGCTGGAACAGCCGCCTATGTCGAAGAGTATACGGAGCTGGTGCGCAGCAAAGCCATTTTGCGTAGGATGATTCTCGCTGCTCAAGAAGTGGAGAAAGAAGCTCTTGAGGATCCACAAGATGTCACTGAGTCTTTGGACAATGCCCAGAAAAAGTTCTATGAAATTAGCCAAAGTGCCAATGCTAAAGATGGGGTGACCATTGCCGAGCTCATTTCGGGACAGAAGGGCCCAGCTGAGGTTCCCTATTTAGAGGAGCTACAGCAAAGACAAGAAGATTATAAAAATCGAGACCCCGACGATCCTGGAATTAGCGGCATCTCTACCCATTTTATGGATCTAGATAAAATGATTGGAGGCCTTTCCCCTTCTAATCTCATGATTATTGCAGGAAGACCCGCGATGGGGAAGACCGCTTTTGCCATCAATCTCGCAGAGAACCTCTGCTTCAAAAATGGGATGCCTGTCGGTGTTTTCTCTCTAGAGATGAGCGCGGATCAGCTTTTACATAGGATTATTTGCTCTCAGTCTGAGGTCGAGTCGGATAAAATCAAAAGTGGGTCTTTAAGCGGAGAAGAGTACCAACGGATTGTAGGAACTGTTAACCACATCCAGAATTTTACCATGGTCATCGATGACCAGCCGGGGCTGAAGATTACCGATCTACGCGCTCGCGCAAGAAGAATGCGTGAGGTCTACGGTATTGAGTTTCTCGTCATCGACTATTTGCAACTCATCACCGGTTCAGGAAGTGGCCGGAGTATGGAAAATAGACAAAATGAGGTTTCTGAAATCTCTCGCATGCTCAAAAATCTAGCCCGTGAGCTGAACATCCCTATTCTGTGCGCTTCGCAGCTCTCTCGAAAAGTGGAAGAGAGGCAAGGGCACCGGCCGATGATGAGTGACTTGCGTGAGAGTGGTTCCATTGAGCAAGACAGTGACATTGTGATGTTTCTCCTTCGGCGCGAATATTATGATCCTTATGACAAGCCCGGCATGGCCGAGCTCATCATCGGTAAAAACCGCCATGGCGGTGTTGGTAGCGTCAATCTTTGCTTCCGCAAAGAGCTCGGACAATTTGCCAACTATACCCCTGTCCCATCTAATGACGCTGGCAAAGAAGACGATGCTTTCGCCGCGTTCGGTCCTGATTGATCACAATCAGGCGTTCGTGTAAAGAAAGGATATGGACAAGAGGCTGTATACACGTCGCGATTCAAGAATTGGTTTTTTACTGCGTCGGCTTTTTCTCAAATTTTTTACCAACTCATCGCGCCGTGTCTACGAACACGTCTGCTTTTCGTTGTTAAAAAATTTGAGGAGCCTTCTTGTAAAATTCCCAACTCTTGAATTGCAACATGTATATATGAATTCATTTGATCGGGAGGGACCATCTTTTTCCCCTCGAATTTTCGGCTCAAATTCCGCTGAATGTATTCATTCAGCTCCATTCTCAGCCAAAAAGCGAGGTAAAAAATTTTGACCCCCCCGCCGCAAAGCAATTCACATACACCCTCTAAGACTTCGAGGACCTCGCAAAATCGGACGAAGGGGATTATTTTTGTCCTGATTTCGTGGATTTTCTATACGTCAGTAATTGCTCTTTCTCGCACTGCCAGTGAAAGAACATCTGTCCCTGTTGTTCTTCTTTTTCAAAATTTTATCGGTATGCTTTTCATCCTCCCCTGGATGATTAGGAAGGGGAAGAAGAGCCTTCGACTGACAAAAATCAAAGGGATTGCTATTCGAACCATAGCGGGGTATTTGAGCTACGCTTTCGTCTTCCTTGCAGTACAACGGATCAGCTTGGTCAATACTGTCCTCTTGAGTAACTCCGCTCCCCTGTTCATTCCGCTCATCATTTGGCTCTGGCGTGGGGTGAAGATCAATAAGAGATTATGGCTTGGAATCCTTCTTGGATTTTTTGGTATTGCCTTTATCTTAAGGCCGACAGGCGACATCATCAATGTTGGCGCCCTCTATGGCATTGGAGCGGCGATTTGTTTATCCATCTCTTCTATTGCAAAGAGAAGGCTCGTAAAAACAGAGCGTGTGATCACGATTCTATTTTACTATTTTCTCATCAGCACTCTAATCAGCATCCCTTTTAGCATCGAGAGTTGGAAGCCCATTGATAAGGAAACTCTATTTTTGCTCTGTAGCATTGGCGCTTTATTCGTTTGTGGCCAAGCTTTTTTCTCAAACGCTTATCGCTATGAAAAGCCCTCCGTACTCAGCCCTTTCAACTACTCTTCTGTTGTGTATGGGGCGCTTATCCAATGGCTCGTATGGGGGAACTTCCCGAACTGGTGCACAATTATGGGCATTGTGGTGGTCTGTACCGGAGGCATTCTTACGATCATGCAAGGACCTCAAATCCCTCCGGATAAAAAACGGCGCTAATTCCTTTTTTTCTTCTTTTGTTCGCGTCTTTCATCACGCTCTTGTTTAAGATGACAGTCGGGATTATCGCAAAGGACAAAATATTTCAATCCACAACCAGGACAAGTATTCAACACATTCCCATTCCAACCAGACCACCCTTCTTGAATCGATCTGCTTAGCTCGTCACTTATTTTAAGATAACAGCCATGTTCATCGGAATAAAGATGCCTGATGGAGATGGTTTCAAATTGTCCAGTAGATAAAACAATGCCTTGAGCTGTAGGGGATAAGTTCTCTTCATTTAAATAGAGCTTGTTTCCAGTGGAGCCCTTCACCGAACTCAAATCTGCTTCGATGATTTCAATTGCCGCCTCATCGCAATCGTCCGCATTTCCTTGAGCAAAACCGAAAAGGCTTGCTATGATGAATATAAATAACCATTTAGATAGGTTCATATGTCCCTCTTTGGTAAAAGTTTCAAAAAATCTTATAAATTCTTTCTCCTTTTTCTAGCAACTTGTTTTTTTTTCTCATGCCACTCCCCCGCTAAAAAATCTTTGTCAAAGGATGAGCAGAAATGGATGACCAAGTTTTTCTCCGACTTAATGTTAGAGGAAGAGTGTATCTATACCTTAGGGGGCTCAAAGCCCATGACTAGAGTCATCCTTTATCAGTATTCCGAAGAGAAAATTAAGGAATATATGGATAGTCTCACAAAAGAAGACATAAAAAAGTCCCGTCTGATATCGAATTATGACCTTCCAGAAAACTGGGAGAAATGGAAAAAAGTAGCATCGCGCTTCCCCTTAAAGCGTTATATGCTTGTTGAGGGGCAATGGCATAATAAAGCTGATGTAAAGTTCCTCTATTTTGTCGATGTTCTTAAAACGGCAGTGACCATCCAAGAGCATTACAGGGAATTTTCTTCTGCTGTGGGATACGATTTTGATCCGATGAAAGTTGTGCTAGAAATGCAAACAGCAGAGGCGCCGTTTTGGAAGAAAATTGAAACGAATTCTCTCCTTTGGGGCATCCTATTTGGATTTGGCAAAGAAAATGCTTACGCCTATCATTGGAAGTATTCCAATGCAGACCAACAGGTGGCTAGTTTTTTTGATCAGCTAAAAGGAAATTTTAGCTGTGAAATGATGACTGGAAAGAGAAAAAGAACTTTAAACAATTTGGAAATTCCATCTTTTATCTCTTTTACCACAAATGATCCTATTGTGAGTCAGTACGAAAGGGAAAGAGAAATGATTCGAAAGATTTACTCTCAGCAAGATTTTCTAACAACAACTCTCGACCTTTTAACGAAGAATTAGGCTTCAATCATGGCGTCGATGACCTCTTCGAGGTCGGGTAAAAAAGCGGGGTAGTGGATTTCAAACCAGGTTTCTAACTTTTTCCCCACTCGCAATATTTCTCTTTGGTAGAAAGCTGGGTTCTTCGCGTTTTCATCTTGAGCTACTCGTCCTGCATCAAAATGAACGACTTTATCACCCACAAAACCGTAGTTGTGACTAATGCCAGAATCGCGATCGATAAAACCTTTTTTGCACTGAAGGACTACGTGAGAAAGGAGCTGATGAATCACTTCAACTACTTCTTCCCTTTTCCCCTTTTGGATGAGAGAGCGAATGCGATCATGAACTAGCTGCGCTCGCTTTTGCAAGATAAATTCGTAATCATCGAGGTTGGCCGTAAAGCAGTTGCGCATCCGGTCGAAGAGTTTTACCTTTAGGCCAAAATCTTTGGATTTATTCAAATGGATATAGACCATCCCCGTTTCTTCTTTGAGCTCTTCGTACGCAATCTTGTAACTGGTAAAGAGCTCATGTTGGCGAAGTACCCGCTTATCAATTTTATTGAATCTGTATTGAGCAAGCCATGGCAAGGGGATGAGCTTTAGCCACTTTTTGGGAATCAAGTGTTTCATCTTAAAAAATTTCAGGACATAGTCTCCATCCGCCGATTGAAAGGCATAACACTGCGCGCCAGAACCCAAGTAGTTAAAGTCTTGCGAGAGTATTTTTTTTACCTCCTGCTTTTCATAAGCAGGAAGCTCTTCGATATTCCACAAGCAACATTTCTCGAATGGGGAGTGAATTTTCCCTAGGGTGAATCCTTCTGGCTTTTTATTAAAAAGAATTGCAGAAAAAATTAAAACACAAAACGTGACTCCAAAAGTAAAGATGTAATAACGCTGTTTTTCTTTCATAAGGATCTATAATGGACGTAACAGGGATTTTTGAAAAAGAGAAAAAAAATTCTTTTGCATATATTCTTTTTCTTCGTATGGTGAGCTCAAAGAATGAATGACTTCTGGAGGATTCTTACCGTGAAGGAAAAAATTGCAATCGGCGCCGCCCTTTTTATGGCTTCTGCTGCCCCGGCTTTTGCTCAAGATTATCATGAGGATTCGCACCACTCCCAGGAAATGGAAGATTCGTGCTGCTACCAATCTAGCTGCTGCGAAACAGATTGCTGCTGCGAGTGCTGCCCTCCGAAAGATCCATGTGCCAAGTGCGCGCAACTTTGGCCTTCTTGCGGTCCCGACTGGATCATTACTCCTGGCGCAGGTCCTTGTACTGCTGATGGGTGTGATTTCTTTATCACCGCTGAATTTATCTACTGGGCTGTGCGACAAGACCACATGGGTTTTGCCTTCAGCTCTCCAACTGATAACACGGTAACCACCCTTGGAGAATACTTCCATCCGAAATGGAGACTGGAACCCGGCTTTAAGGTGGGAATCGGCTGGCTTACCTGCATAGATGGGTGGGATCTCTACCTCAACTATACTTGGCTAAGACCTCGCACGAAGAATAAAACAGTCACTCCAAACACTGACTTTGAACTGTTTGACGCTAATTACACTTTTGGCAATGCCATTACAAGCCTTGCAACTGGAACTACCATTACACAAGAAATTGCGAAATGGGAGCTCGATTTTGACGTACTCGACTTAGAGTGGGGACGCAACTTCTACATCAGTCAATGCCTATATTTGCGTCCACATTTCGGCTTGAAAGGAACATGGCAAGACCAAAGACTGAAAACAACAGGCATCGCAAGCCAACAACAGGGATCAACTAGCATTTTTGATACGGTCTTAGCTGTAGGCAGTCATAAATTTGACTATTGGGGCATAGGACCAAGAGCTGGACTTGATAGTGCCTGGCACTTTAACAAGTGCTTTAGCGTGATTGGGGAAGTAGCTGCAACAGCTCTTTGGGGACGCTTTAACTCCAAGAGCTTAGCGACACAAACAAACACGACAACAGAAGTAACTACCGTAACCCCCCAGACAAACCTTCAAACAAGATGGAGCACGGTAAAACCTGTCATGGAATTCCTCTTGGGAGTCCGCTGGGAAGACTGGTGGTGCTGTGACGAATATTACACAAGCCTTGACCTTGGCTGGGAAGTCCAGTGGTGGGGCGGTCAAAACCAGTTCGTCTTCTCTCATACAGAAACACGCTGGGGAGACCTCGGAATGCAAGGCTTAACTTTAAAGGCCCGCTTCCAATTCTAAGTTTTTAACCTCCAGTCTTTAAAAAGGTCGACCTAATTATTAGGTCGACTTTTTTATTTTAATTTAATTAAATCAAGGTAATGAGAAAAGTCATACCTTTATTAATTACTAGCGCTTCATTGTTTAGCTATGATTCTTGCTGCCCTCCCAAAGATGAATGCGCAAAGTGCGCCCAGATCTGGCCAACAAATGGCCCCGACTGGATCATCACCCCCGGCGCTGGCCCCTGCGTAGCTAGGGGATGGGATGCCCATGTTTCTGCAGAATTTATCTATTGGACCTCTAGAGAAGATAATTTAGGATTTGCAATTCTCGAGCATGTAGAAAACGGCACAACAGTAACAAGCCAAGGAAAAGCTCTCCATCCCGACTGGCACTTTGAGCCGGGCTTTAAGGTGGGGGTAGGGATTCTCTATGACCACGATTCATGGGACCTCACAGTCGATTACACTTGGTTAAGGGTAAATAACACTAGAAAAAGCGAAAGGATAGAAGATACAGAAACCCTTAGAATCCGACCAATTGGAGACCAGTCCGCCTTCGCAGACTTGTCCCAACCGATTTTATCTGCTTCAGCCTTTTGGGAACTCGATTTCAATGCACTAGATGTAGAGCTTGGCCGCAACTTTTTCATCAGTAGGTATTTAAAACTCAGACCTCACGTTGGTCTCAAAGGAACCTGGCAAGATCAGCGCTACCAAGTAACGGCTCAAGACCTAAACCTCGTATCAGAGGACAAAAACTCTATGCATTACTGGGGCGTGGGTATCCGAGCTGGACTCGATACGATCTGGCACTTCAATCAATGCTTTAGCCTCCTTGGAGACATCGCCGTCACAGGTATTTGGGAAAAATTCGAAATAGAGCGCAAGTCGGGAGATGAGCTCAATATCGAAGATAACATCCACACGTTAAAGCCTGTGCTCGAACTGTTTCTAGGCCTTAGGTATGAGAGCTGGTTTTGCTGCGATCGGTACCACTATGCCCTTGATGGCGGGTGGGAACTCCAGTGGTGGGGCGGTCAGAACCAATTTTTCAACCAGGTTGTTGAAGCCAAGTGCGGAGATCTCAACCTTAACGGCTTTACCCTTAGGTTTAGACTCGACTTTTAAAAAAAAGTGTTTGATAAACAAACTCGTATTTTTTATATTAAAAATATGAGGAATCCTCAAATTATGGAGTATTAATATGGGAAAACTAATTTTTAAACCTGTTGCATTAGGACTAATTGCTGCTGTTTTAGGACTTGGTGCTGCTTCTGATCTTTCTGCTGGCTGCTGCGGTGGTGGTTGTGGATCTTGCTGCAAAAAGCCTTGCTGCCCTCCAGAGCGCAAGTGCCCTCCAAAGCCTTGCCCTCCTAAGTGCAAATGCAAAAGATGCTGCCCTAAGCCTTCATGTGGCTGTGGTTCTTGCTGCAACGGACGTTAAGTTATCTTAACACACAAAGCAGTAAGGTCATCATGCTGAGCTAACTCACCTGCAAATTGATTCACCTCTTCAATGAGGTGATCGATGAGCTCTTGGGGTTGGAGACTACGATGAGCAGATAGAAATTCTATGAGGCGGGCTTTTTCGAAGAGCTCGCCTTTTTCATTGTGAGCCTCGGTTACGCCATCGCTATACAGGATGAGAAGGTCCCCTATCTTAAGCTTGACCGACCCGGTAGAGATCTGATCTGTCTCCATCGCTCCTAGCGCGATTCCCTCTGTCCCTAATTCTTTTATATCGCCACTTTCTTCAATCAAAACACCTGGCATGTGGCCAGCTGAAGAGTATTCCAGCATTCGCGATTTCGCATTATAGAGGCCGACCCAAGCGGTCACAAAATTGCCCGTGTCCCCCGTATCTTTACAAAAGAGAGTATTGGTCTTCTGAACAATCTCTTTGAGCTCTTCTCCTGCTAAGGCATGAGAGCGGAGCATACTCCGAACGAGGAGAGAATAGAAACAGGCAGACACGCCTTTACCCGAACCATCAGCCACCGCGATTAGAAGCTCATCTTCTCCCCGCACAAACAGATCGTAAAAATCTCCTGCCACCTCTTTCGCGGGGGCAAACCCACTCCCTATGAAGAGGCCTGGAAACTCTGGAATCTCTTTGGGAAGGAGTTGATTTTGAACGCTTCTACCAATTTCAAGCTCCTTAGCTTTTTCCATATTCTGCAAAAGAGAGCTGAGCATCCCATTGAAGTTTTGTCCTAAATCATTGATCTCAAACCCAAAACGATCTGGACTATATTGAGCTTCATAATTGCCAGACTCTACAGCCCCCATCACCTGTTGCAGCTGTCTAAACGGTTTGCTGATGCGGAAAATCAAAAATAGAGCTCCCAACCCCCCAATAATCACCACAATGGCGAGCAGGATCAGAATGTGGAAAAGGACCTCTCCTCCAGAATACTGCGCAATCTCTTCAGGGGTCAGAGCCACGCGAATCACAAAATTAGCTTCTTGGACCGGCACATCGAGATGGATACCTCTGACTGGCTTATCCTCGTTTTCGACAAAAGAGACGAAAGGAAAACCAAAATTCTGTTTCCAGGTCTCGAGCGATTCAAAGCCTCCAACATACTCTCCCCCCTCCCTTTTCACCGCAAATAGCTTCCCCTGATCAATATAAAAAGAAAGCCCTTCTCTTGGAACATCCACCTTCTGGGTTTCCTCGGAAAGGATCCCCTTCCTCCAGAGATTCAAATAAGAAGTAGCGAATTTCCCAATGAGCTGCATCTCCGAAGTTGCCGACTGCTTTTTGATTTTATACTCACGTGCCCACAGAAAGCCCACGTAGAGAATGAGAGGCATAATCACTAAAAGGATAAAGACCCAAACAATACGTCTTGCCAGTGATCCAGATATTTTCGTTTCCGCCATTGCCCCTCTATGTGGTACCATAGCTGCATGCTAGCAAAAGAAATCAGCAGCCTGCAACACCCAATTGTAAAAACTTTTGTTAAATTGCAACGAGATCGCAAGTTTCGCTATGAAAAAAAACAAATTGTCCTCCAGGGAATAAAACTCTGCTCAGAAGCCGAAAACCTCGACATCCTCCTGGTCAAGCAAGATTTTAAGCACAATCTACAAGCCAAAGAGGTGTTTTCCGTAAATGACGCCATCTTAAAAAAAGTGACCGGCCTACAAAATCCAGAGCCCGTTGTTGCCCTGAGCCCAATGCCCTCCTTTGTAGATCTCAAAGGGAAAAAATGGATTTTAGCCCTTGATGGAGTGAGTGATCCTGGAAACCTCGGCACCCTCCTGCGTACAGCCCTTGCCTTAGGTTGGGATGGAGCCTTCCTCACCGAAAGCTGCGTAGATCCATTCAATGACAAAGCTCTCCGCTCGGCCAAAGGAGCCACCTTGCGCTTGCCTCTGCAAATGGGCAGTGAGGAAGAACTTACCCAACTTGGCCCGCTCCTAATCGCCGACAGTGGCGGCAAACCTTTAGAAAAAGCCCATGGAAGCTGCATCGTAGTTTTAGGCAATGAAGCGAGTGGGGTCTCACCCACCTTAAAAGAGAACCATGAGAACATCTCGATTCCCATCCAAAAAATCGAATCCTTAAATGTTGCTGCAGCCGGCGCTATACTCTTGTATACTTTAAAATCATGAAAGATAAACATCTAGAACACGAAGAGGCCTTTCACGGCAAAGATAAAAAAGAGTGGCGCAAAGAGCGAAAAATCCTCTCGAAAAAAGACCGCTCAAAATATAAAAAAACAGACCAGGACAAACAGAAAAAAGAGGTCCCCGATGACCCCGACCTAAAACAGGGACGCGTCCTTGCTATTCTAGCAGATGGGATCCTCGTAGATTTCGAAGATACACTCTATACCTGCTCATTGCGCGGCGCGTTAAAAAAAGAAAACCTTCGGATTAAAAACCTCATTGCCGTTGGAGACTTTGTCCTTTTCAAACCAGAAGAAAAGAGTATCCTCTACGTTGAAGAGCGGACCTCTATACTTTCAAGAGCCGAGCAAGTCACCAGACAAAAAGAACAACTCATCGCCGTAAACGTCGATCAAGTACTCATTACAGCATCGGTTGGCATACCCCCACTAAAACCTCCCCTAATCGATCGGTACATCATCGCGTCGCTCAAAGGGAATATGGATCCCATCATCGTGGTCAATAAAATCGACCTACTTGCTGGCGAAGAAACCGAACTCTTCAACGAAGTCCTAAAAATTTACCAATCGCTCGACATCCCCATTTTTCCAGTAAGTACCGTAACAGGAGAAGGCTTAGATGCGCTCAAAGAGGCCATGAAAGGGAAATCCTCTGTATTTTCCGGACAATCGGGAGCAGGAAAAACCTCACTGATCAATGCGCTGATCGGCAGCAGTTATCTCACAGGAGAAGTGATTGCCAAAACCAAAAAGGGAGCCCACACAACAACAACCACACGCTTGCTCCCCCTTGAAAACGATGGGTTTTGTGTCGATACCCCCGGGATCAAAAGCTTTGGCCTCTGGGATATCCCTAAAGAAGAAATCCAACAATACTTCTTCGAGATCAATGAAATTGCCCAAAATTGCAAATACCCAAATTGCTCCCATAAACATGAGCCAGATTGCGCAGTTGCCATAGCGCTTGAGAAGGGAGAAATTTCCCGCTTGCGTTTTGACTCCTATTGCGCTTTAATAGCCCCAAAGTCAAAAAGATGAGAAAAACATGCCCACGATCAAATACATTGATGCATTAGAAATTCTCGATTCGAGAGGAAACCCCACCCTTCAAGTCACCGTAAAAACAGATACGGGTGCAGAAGGAACAGCTTCTATCCCCTCGGGCGCCTCAACGGGTGAAAACGAGGCCGTAGAGCTACGTGATAAAGATAAAAACCGCTATTTTGGCAAAGGCGTTACAAAAGCCGTTGCCAATGTCATGGGCCCTTTAAGTGCCCTGCTCCTTGGCAAAGACATATTCGATCAAATCCATATCGACCAAGCCATGATCGAAGCCGACGGAACACCCAACAAATCCAAGTTCGGAGCCAACTCCATACTTGGAATATCTTTAGCCGCTGCAAAGGCAGCAGCAGACGAGCTCCAAATGCCCCTCTATCGTTATATTGGCGGTCTGCATGCCCACGTCCTCCCCTGCCCAATGATGAACATCATCAATGGCGGTGCCCATGCTGATAACCTGCTCGACTTTCAAGAATTTATGATCCGCCCCATCGGCGCTCCCAGCTTCGGCGAGGCCGTCCGCTGGGGAGCAGAGATCTTCCACACCCTCAAAAGCCTCCTCCAAGAAGAAGGCCACTCCACCTCTGTAGGAGACGAAGGGGGTTTTGCTCCCAACCTAAAAACCAACGAAGAAGCTCTCGACTACATCCTCAAAGCCATAGCTAAAGCCGGCTTTAAAACCGATCAAGTCTCCATCGCCCTCGATTGTGCCGCCTCCGAATTCTACGATAAATCCGAAGGGCGCTACGTCGAAATGAAAAAAAAGAAAAAAGGAGAAGAGTACAACGCCCGCACCGCCGAGGAACAAGTACTCTATCTCTCCTCACTTTGCGAAAAGTACCCCATCGACTCGATCGAAGATGGCCTTGCCGAAAACGACTGGGACGGCTGGAAACTCCTCACCGAAAAACTCGGCAGCAAAGTCCAGATCGTCGGCGACGATCTCTTCGTGACCAACACCAAATTCCTCAAAAAAGGGATCGAGCAAAACATCGCCAACGCCATCCTCATCAAAGTCAACCAGATTGGAACCCTCACAGAAACCCTCGACACCATCGAACTTGCCAAACAAAACGGGTACCACACCATCATCTCCCACCGCTCAGGCGAGACAGCCGATGCCACTATCGCAGACATTGCCGTTGCCACCAACTCGGGCCAAATCAAGACCGGCTCCCTCTCCCGTTCTGATCGCATCAGCAAATACAACCGCCTGCTCGCCATCGAAGATAAGCTCCGCTCCTCCTCGATCTACTATAAAACCGGCAAATAAAATCTTCTTCGTATAGAATGGTTCATCTTAATCAAAAGGTGAACCATGAATATCGAAGCTTTACTACCCAGAGATATCTCTCTTCCCAAAATCTCACATTTTGTAGAAGACAACAGTCTTCCTCTACTCCTTGGCGCAGCCTCATTGACCCTTGTCGCCATCGCGTGCTTGGCAAGATCTTGCAAGAGCTCTCCCTCTGCATCTGCTTGGTATCAAGCCAAACTTCCAGCAGGCCCACCTAAATTCAACGACGATTGTGACATAAAAACACACGGTCACTCCATAAAAGTTACTTCTCAATCCAATCGTTTAAGAATCAAAGTTTCTGGGAACACTACTTCCATGCCAAATAGTTTAACCGAACTAGCAAATAGCGCCATTAATGCTTGGGCAGCTCCTTATATCAAAGAATTGACAAACTCTTCGACAACTCCTTGTCGAAAACAGTTTACTGTTTCGATCAACCTGGAAAAAGAAGCTCGTTACGTATATGAAATTTATTACCGAACTGCACCTACAGATTTAGGTTCCGAACAAGTCGGATATGAACTAAAAACGCTTAACAACGCGTCCCTTTTTAAATTCTTTGCTACTAAAGGCGACAATGGTGCCGCTGGTGCAGCAAAACCACGAGGAAAGCTAAGAGACAAAACAAGATCCTGGGCCAACAGAGCACTTAAAGGAGTTACCAAGGGGTAGACATATGACAATAGGAAACATTACAAGCACCTTCTTTCCTCCAGATTGGAATCCTACTGATGTTACATCTTTAGGCACGCAGGTGATTCTTGGAGCGATCACATTCATTGCCCTTAGCGCGATTGCCTGCAATCGCAACAGGCACTCTCTGACTGTTGAAAACACCGATGATAAGCTTACCATCGTAATTACTGGTGGACGAGAAGGAGTTCCACAAAGACTCATTGATGAGGCCAATGCGGCAATTAGAGTTTGGGAAAAAGCGTGGAGTGCTAAACTCTTAGAGGAGGATGGCGGGGAGAGCTTCTCTTTCTCAGCTGAAAAGAACTATATTGATAAACAACATACCCTCACACTAGCTGCTGAGAAAGTGGACAGTTTAGATCCAATGCAGCAGGCCGCTGAACTTAGATTTCTACAGAGAGTTACTTTTACTGAGATTCCTAAAAAGCAAAAAACTGGGGGCCAATCTGCAGGTACAGGAGCGGCTAGAAGAAGGCCTCTACCTATTTCAAAGAAATCTTCATCGACGCCGTAGCATTGCCATATGAGCTTCGTTTTCTTCAGAGAAAATGATCCCTTATTCACAGCATGTCTGACAAAAATCTGCTGGAGTCGGAACAAAGAATGTTGCATCTGTAACAAAGGCATTGAAACTGTTTTCAGACTCCACACCACTTGCCGCTCCATTGGGAGATTCAACTCTGAAGATATTGCTAGCTCCAAAGCGATCAAACCTCGCCGTTTGATCTGTAAAATTCCCTATAGCCCTTAAACAAATTTCAGAACTATTTCGAGCCTGAATAAGAAGATCTTGAACGATTCCGTTATTAAAAACATTATTCTCTTGGAAATCTACTGCCAATTCTGAATCCGAGCTCGTTACAATCCTAATCCCCTCTTCAGATGCTTGTGTTGTACTATTAGCTAATATTCTAGCTTTTCCAGAAGAATCATTTCCGAGAGTAAACTCAATTCCTTTTCCCGAGGTAACTTCGGCAATGTTGTTATTTGACAACTCCAAATCAATAACATCGTCCCCCCTCATCCCAATATCAATACTTCTACTAATCTGATTTGTTAATGAGTTCTGGGAAATTAATAAATTAAAAAGCGAGCTCCCTGAAGAGTCTCCTTCTATTTGAATGCCGATGTCATTATTTTGAAAATCATTATTCAAAATTTGGACATCAAAAGTTGCAGCTGAGTTAGTATTTTCTCTTACATCCACCCCTTCACTCAAATGATTTAAAAATTGATTTCCAGAAATCAAAGCTGAAATGAAACTAGTACTATTCGCACTTACACTAATCTGCAAACCATCAGCAGATAAATTTTCACCATCAAAAATATTATTGGAAAAGATTAAATCTGCATTCTCATTAGTTGAAATAAAATCGACCCCTCTGGTTGCATTGCCAGCAATCGTATTATTCCTAAAAGACCCTTCGAACTGTTGATTATCCATAGTTTCAAATGTAAATCCATTCCTTCCGTTTTCTCGAACATTATTGTTTTCAAATGTAAAAGAATAGTCTCCATCATTTACAGAAATATCAACTCCATCTAAGACATTTTGAACAACAGTGCTGCCAGTGATTGTCGTTTGGGCTTGAGCATTTGAAGCATTTATTAGAATTCCCTCCAGCCCATTCTCTGAAATAGTAGTGTTGTTGAATAAAAAAGAATAATTTCCTCCACTTGCATCAACTAAAACTCCTTCCAGTCCATTTTGGATAATCGAAGTTCCAATTATTGATGCATTTGAATCAATATTTGTTGGGTTAATGAACACTCCATTCCCACCACTCATACTCACTAGATCATTATTAATGTTTATGATGTTATGGCTTCCTATCTCAATCCCATGAGAACTAGATCCAACAATATTCAAGCCACTAATCTCTGTCATGTCATTTGCTAAAACCCCTACACCAGCAAGATTCGTTATACTTGGATATAAACCTGGATCCAACGGGGGCAATGTAAAATATCCATCCAACGACCTTATACTGTATTCAAATCCAGAACCAAGCAAACGTTGATTCGGTTTCATAATAAATCCATTTTCCATACCGCTTGTAGTACCATCACCGTAATGTACGTAAATGACATTACAAAAATTAGAATCCGATTGAGTTTCAGCTTCTTTCAATGTTGGAAAAGGATTCTCAAAAGTTCCATTCCCCTCTATGGAAGTATTGTCAACGTGTAATATACAAATATCACCAGCAAGCTTTTTTGTTTGCTCTCTACTTGTTACTAAAATCTCTTGTCTTACAGGAGGAATGATGCAACAAGCAGTGTTTATCTCAAGAGTTGATCTACAACACTTCTTTCTAGAGCAAAAGGGAAAATTGAAGGAGATTCCGCCTTCAACTCGAGTGCGAAATTTTCGATCGTAAGAGGTTTGAAAGTGCAAAGAGCAATAATTTGCTACTCCAGCATTTAAGCGAATTTTCCCGCCGAGTTTAGTGCTGTTTTTTTTATAAGAGTAGTGGTATCCACCAATCCCTGCATAAGCGTTAAGATTTCTGCACGCGAAAAGACATCTCCCGATTTCTACATCACCCCCCTTCAAAATATGGCGAAACTCGGAAGTCAATAGAATGGAATGATTAGAAAAACCATCAAATCGCTCACTGAGCAATCGAGATTTATTGCCGATAGGGAAATATCCATTTGCTCTGAGATCCAACCATGTACTGAGCACCTCAACCCCAGGCCCAATTTGAAAATAAGTATGGTCTCTTTGGCAGCGAGTGTCAAAGTAGCCATTGAGTCCAAATGAAGCATATTCTCCTTCAAATCTGTACCCTAATCCGGTATTTGAAGCGAATTTTCCATCATTAAAAACATGAAATCGCGCATCAATAAAGGCAAAGTGACAACTCGAAGGAGATACACCATATAAACCTTCTGCAGTTGTGTAACCCTTACTATATCCAATGCCTGTTCCTTCTTTATGCCTGGCTGAAACAAGTCCCTTTTGAAAAGAATCATTAGGAAAAATGCTTCCTCCACAAAAAAATAGAATAATTGCGAAATAGAAAAATCTCATTATCAAGTATGGGAGAATATTTACTGAACTTTTTCCTGCCTTCTCCAACCCGAAACCTAACCTTTCTAAAAAAATTAGTACAGAAAAAACATCAAGATAGAAAAATTGCTCTTTTCGATGCATTTAGGCAGCCAATCAGTACCACTAGCGACGACGTAGCATAGCCATGCGGGCTTCATTTTCTTTGGCCACATCGACCGATGTGGCATGAAAATGGGACTCGGTAGAGATGAGGGTGGTGTGGGCCTCAATCACGTCCATTGTTTTATCTAGGGAAATCTCCCAGACATTCGAGAGAAAAAAACCAATTTGGGAGACGATGTCCCCTTTATTCACAAAGGTGAAAAGAGGGATGTCTTTTGCTTGCTTGGCCTCTTCCCATTTAGCATGCACCTCTAGCGAGATACCTGGAGGATTGTAGGCTACTGTAGGATATTTGCGGGAGAGGAGATCGCTTTCATAGATGAGAGTGTAGAATACAAGAGCGCCGCCCAGGCTATAGCCGACCACGCGGGCGGGCTGGTAGGTTTTCTTGACTTTGAGAAGCCACTGATGGATTTGGTCTTGTGCTTTTAGAAAGGTAGTGTGGCCGGGCCCCGTTGTATCGAGATCACTGAGGATCGAAGCCCAACCTTTTTCTGAAACGAGATCCATGTCTGTCCCTCGGTAGAGGAGTATGGGAGGATGCCCTTTTTGCTCGGGCAAAAGGCCAAAGGCCGGCATTCCCCTCCAAAGGTCGATGATCGTATCGACAAAATAGATGGCCCCATCTGGCATGGTGATCTTCATCCCCTTCTTCAGCGTTCGATAGGCCATCACTTTGGCCAAAATTTCATCACGAGAGAATTCTCTCTGAAGAGAATCCGGGAGGTGCACCAGGTTTTTTAGAGCCTCATTGGTTTTCTCAACATGACTAGCCTCATCCGTTACAATTCCCACGATCGGCTCGTAAGCAGAAAAATAGCCATATTCTTTACGGAAACTTTCTAGGAAAGCATCATGCATCTCATAAGTCTGTATGACCAGAGGGTTAGAGAAATAGTAGGGCTTGATTTTGGGAAGGAGGGTCCAGGTGAGGAGTTTATCCCACCCTTTGAGCATATTGACCCGCATGTCACCACAAAAGTGCACTTCTTCTGCAGCAAGGATTTGAACGCTCACAAGGAGAGAAAAAAGGATTTTTTTAATCATTGCCTTTGGGGTCTAGCGTTCACCATAAGAAAATTGATGAGCCCTACAAAATCCTTTTTATTAATGAACTTTTGCATATCCGCTTCATTCACACCTAAAACCTCTGCAAGTCCAGGAACATAGGCGTTGATATTATTTGCCTTTTGCTCTTGAGCAAACCTCTCTGAAAAACCATCCATGAACCCATCCCATTTAAACCCGCTGCGCCTGATCTGGTGCATACAGTATTTCAGTCTAGGACTTGAAAAAACCGTTCCTATGAAGCGCATGGGATGCACATGATTAATGTCTTGCCCGAGCCGTTCAAGGTGCTTCTTTTCAAAGAGAAGCATAAACACATTGTTTTCGGCCATTGTATTTAAAAGCTCTGAGATTTTTTGCTTCTCCTCCAGAGTAATCGGAAGCGATTCATAGGCATTAAGCTCAACTTCCTCACTAGGAGGCTGAGCTAACGTCACATGCGGCCTTTGCACGAGCAGAGATAAATCCTCCACCTGGGGCTCTGCAACTCGTGGCAACGCATCTTCATCTTGAATTTGCAGCACTTGAGCCGTTTCTTTCTCAATAACACCTTCCAATGAGTTTACATCTACTATTTCTGGATCTTCAAAAAGATCTACCATTTCAGCAGCTTCTTCCATCACATACTCGGGCTCACAATTTTCAATATCAATTACCACGTCGTCGGCACCAATTACCCCGAGTACCAGCATCATCAAGATTTTCATTTAAAGACTCCTCATATACGTCCCTCTAAAAATACGGGATCTACTATTTGTGGACAAATTTTTTTCTCTGCAGTAGAAACAAGTTATGATCTTCTTGCTTATTTTACTCACAAGTTTTGGCTCCTGTGAATGCGAGCCCCCTTCAGCCTGTGACGAACGGATGATTTTAGATGGAGCTTGTTGTGAAAATCAACGCCTCTATCACTCCCTGGATTGCTGGGGCAAATGCAGAGCGATTGAGCTCTCTAAAGAGTGTGAGAGCATCGACTGCGCTATTGAAACAGCTGCCAGAGAAATGGCTTGTCGCCAAAGGGGTGAGTATCCCAACCAGAAAACCTACAAAAAACGGACCCAAGAGCAGTCTAACCAAAATCTCTACGATGAGAGATTTGGCTACTGAAAAGAGAAGAAACATCAGCCTTCTTTTTTGAAAAATTCTTCCATGTCTTCAATAATTTGCCTTGCTACGTGTATGTCCGCTCGGACAAGTCTCGTGCATATCCTACCCAGTAGAGGCGAATCTGTTGGGGTTGGTGGAGTAGAGTGTGGAATTGTCGGACTATTTGAATCAATTGGTTTTGTCATGGCAAAAATGTTACCAAATGCTTCCATTTCAGACATCGTCTTTCCACCAATAAATGGATCTGCGAAGGACAGGAAGATGGGCCCACCAGGAGGCAGGAGGCCCGGTGGGAGTTCCTCCCACCCCTCGCAGTTGAACAAAAAAACCAGCAAAATCTAATAAACTTGATTTTTATCTAAATTAAATGCTAATTAATAATAAGAGGTAATTATGAGAATATTTCTATTCGGAGAAGCTGAGAAGGGAGAATACTGCACTCCCATTCGGATGCAAAACTTAAGCGAGCTTTCGGAAAAATTCGGCAATCCTGCTGAAAATAGTATCGGGATTGACTACGCCATCCAAACCATTTTGGATGGGAAAGAGCTCGTTTTTTTTCGAGTCCATGAGGAAGGGTTTTGCAGGGAAGATTATCTGCAAGGCGCTAAGCTCTTAGAGAGTTATGGAGCAAAGCTGCGCTTATCTGCTATCTGCATGCCAGGCACGGGCGATCGGCAGATCATTGAAGCAATCGCCCCCGTTTGTCAAAAACTCAAAGCAGTGTTGGTCCTGTCCGAGAAGGATCTGTACGACTACTTAACCGGCGTTAGGAGCTTGTAAAAGAAATAGCGGATGGTCGCTTTTGGACGCTTTTTACCCCTAGAACCATCGCTTCCTAAATCGCCTACTCTATTTGAGTATGTCGATTTGGAACGACGTTCCTAGAAGCAAAAATCGCCTCAAAATCAACATCATCCTCTATTCTTTCACAACCTCAAAGTACTGACGCAAGCCCTCTTGCGTTGGCTTCATCGACTTGGAGCCTGCCGTCCAGTTTGCGGGGCAAACTTCCCCATTCTTTTCGTGGAAGATGAGCGCATCGAGAAGGCGAAGAGCCTCTTCAACAGATCGACCAATCGGCAGATCGTTCACAAGCTGGTGGCGGATGATCCCCTGCTTATCGATGAGGAATTGCCCTCTATAGGCAAGCCCTTCATCTTCCTTGAGAACGCAGTAAGATCTTGAGATATCTTTGTTTAGGTCTGAGACGATTGGGTACTCTACTCCTTGGATACCCCCTTGATCTTTGGGTTGCGCTACCCAAGCAGCGTGGGTATACCAGCTATCAACCGAGCAGCCAACCACTTGCGCATCTCTTTTGTGAAACTCGGCAAGCTGATCTTGAAAAGCATGGAGTTCTGTAGGGCAAACAAAGGTAAAGTCCAAGGGATAGAAGAAAAACAGGATATATTTTCCCTGGAGATCATCTAAAGAAAAGTCATCGACGATTTTGCCTTTGACGACAGTTTTTGCTTTGAAATGGGGAGCGGGTTTCCCAATGAGTAAATTCGACATCTCTTATCCTCCAAAATATTGTTTTGCATTTGGCAGCCACTCTTCGTCCCCAATGTTGGTTTCATCGCCATGCCCTGGGATGACGCGGGTATTTGGGGGAAGCTTTGCAAGTTTCTCAAGCGATGGCCACATTTTTTCAGGTTCTGAGGTGGGAAGACTTAAGTTTCCTATGCTTCCCTGAAAAAGCGTATCTCCTGAAATAAGAGTATTTTGCTCTTTCAGATAGAAGCAAACCCCTCCAGGGCTATGCCCAGGAGTGTGGAGTACTTGTATGGTGAGCTCTCCAAGCTTTAAGCTTTGTCCCTCTTCCAAGAAATGGTCCACTTTCGCTTTTGGTATCTCTATGAGCAGAGGCAAACCATCGTATCCCGGTTCCTCTACATTTTTCGCGTCAAGCTTGTGCACATAAAGAGGAATGTTCAGCTCCCTTTTAAGCACTTCAGCATCAGCAGTGTGATCCCAGTGAGAGTGGGTTAGGAGAAGGTACTCTACCTCGAGCCCTAGCTCTTTCACCCGATCGATCAATTGCTGAGCAGAGCCTTGCGGGGCATCGATGATGGCGGCTTTATGGGTCTGCATGCAAGCTAAAAGGATCCCATTAGTGAGGGCCGGCCCAGAGCAGTAGGTTTCAAGTAACATTGCACCGGAGAGGATTCGAACCTCTGACCCCATGGTTCGTAGCCATGTACTCTATCCAGCTGAGCTACCGGTGCAAAGAGTACTATCATCGCCGGCTTTAGAATTTTTGCCAAGCAAATTCTAATTGATTCTTGTGTAGAATTTTGTTAGCATTGATGGCCAAATGTTTGCAGAAATCGACTGGGAACAACAATGGGCGATCCACTCTCCTGAATTTAAAGAGGGCAAGGCGCACATTAAACTCCCCAACCAAAGCACTTTACAACTCTTGCCAGGGCCGGGATTCGGAGATTTTTCTCACCCAACGACCAAGCTCGTGATCGATCTCATGCCCTATTTCATCCAGGACCAGACCGTTTTTGATATCGGATGTGGAAGTGGAATACTCTCGATGGCTGCGAAAAAAATGGGCGCTAAAGAAATTTTTGCCTGTGACATTGATCCCGTAGCTGTTGAGCACACTAAAAAGAATGCCGCCTTCAACTCTGTAGACATTTCATGGGGCAAGCCGGAAGTAAAGCCTGTTGTCCTGATGAATATGATTGCTTCTGAGCAGCGACTGGCTTGGCAGGAAAACCAGCTCCCCTTTCAAACTTTAATAACATCTGGCGTGCTCGCCACAGAAAAAAAAGATTATTTAACACATTGCTTTGCGCAAGGATGGCAGCTAATGCACGAAGCCAATTTAGATGGCTGGCTGGCTTTTGTCCTAAAGGAGAAATCATGAGTAAGAAAATGCACAATTTTTTGGCCTGGGTCATCTGGCTCTTAAGCGCCTCATTTATGTTTTATAAATTCGCTATTGAAGTCTCCCCAAGTGTAATGACAGAGCACCTGATGGGAGAATTCAACATCGATGGCGCCCAGCTTGGGAACCTCGCCGCTTGCTATTTCTATGCCTACTTGCTTATGCAGATCCCTGCGGGCCTTCTCGTTGATCGCTTTGGCCCTCGTAGAGTGACCTCTATCGCTATTGCCCTCTGTGGTTTTGGCACCATCCTCTTTGCTAGCTCGGGCAATTTATTTCTCGCCCAAATCGGCCGTTTTGCGGCTGGCTTTGGCGCTGCTTTTGCAGCATTGAACTGCCTAAAGCTCACCGCCAACTGGTTCCCAGCCAATCGCTTTGCCTTTATGGCCGGACTTATGATGACACTCGGAATGCTTGGCGCCGTCGGCGGACAAGCTCCCCTTTCTGCCTTCATCAATGCCCTCGGATGGCGCTCAGCGCTCTACGCCATAGGAATTGGAGGCGTTGTCCTTGCAGCCCTTTTCTTCCTCGTTGTCCGTGACAAGAGCAAATACCAAGCCGATGTGAATTTTACCCCTGAGGATACGAATCTCTGGGAAAGTTGCAAAGCCGTATTCAAAAGCAAGCAATCGTGGCTCTTATCCATCTACAGCGGTCTTGCCTTTGCCCCCATCACCGTCTTCGGCGGTCTTTGGGGTGTACCCTATATCTCAGAAGCTTTTGAGCTATCCAAAACCAACGCTGCTAACATCGTCTCACTCCTATTCATCGGATTTGCCATCGGCGCCCCTATCTGGGGATGGTTTTCCGACTTTGTCGGCAACCGAAAAAAAGTGATGTATATTGGAACAGCTTTTGCAGCCATTGCTTTCTCTATCATTCTCTATATGCCAATGCCCATATGGCTCCTCAGCGGCATCATGGTCCTGTTTGGATTCTTTATCAGCACATTCCTCCTCTGTTTCACCATGATCCGCGAAATCAATGCGCCCATGGTGGCAGCAACAGCAGTTGGCTTTATGAACGCCTTCAATGCTCTTCTCGGCGCCCTTTCCGATCCACTCACAGGAAAATTCCTTGATCTTGGTTGGACAGGTAAAATGGTCGACGGGGCACGGGTCTTCTCAGTAGAGACCTATCGCCTCGCCCTTACCACCGTACCCGTTTACCTAGTCATTGCCGTAGGCCTGCTCTTTTTCATCAAAGAGACCTTCTGCAAGAGCGTATACCCCAGTACAATCCCATAGACAGAGCGCAAGTCTCTTTTAATAAGAAATTTGCGCTTTATATTTAAATTTTCTAACAAAATCGATATAATACTTGTCTATGAGAGTAGATTATAACTATAATGCAAACCATATTAATGAGAGTCTATATAATCAGATAGCCTCGCTTGTCCATCGTGTCATTGCCTACATCTCATCATTTTTTATGAATCCTCAGGAAGAACTTCCTATTGTGGCAGAAGAGTCCAAACCTTCCTTCTTCCATCGAGTGAAAGACAAAATCCGTGAAAACCCCAAAACTTCTCTTGCTATAGGGGTTGGAATCAGCCTTATCGTCGCAACCAGTTTGTACTATTTTACTAGTGCCCCTCCATCCAACATCACTGTCTTTACCTCCTTCACTACACAACCCGATCGACTCGCTCTATCTGAAAAAGTGGCCACTACACACCAAGCATACTGCGACGCCAACGGCTATGAATATCTCGTGTATAGAGAGAATTTAGCAAAGCCAGCTCTCCCCTACTGGTCCAAAGTAGCTGGGATGAATAAACTGCTCAACGACAGCCAGTTTGCAAGTCGCGATTGGTTTGTTTGGCTCGATGATGATATGGTCATGATGAACCATCGCATCCGGATCGAAGAAATTGTCAACCAGTTCCACGAGTATTCCGTAATTGTAACAGAGGATATTCAACTCCCCAACATCAATACAGGCGTAATCTTTGTAAAAAATGATGATGTTTCCCGCGCAATTTTTCAAATGCTTTGGGATATGAGAAATAAAATTTCGAAAAGCGGACACCCTTATACATCATGTCCCAATCAGATTTGCCTTCACGAACAAGAGGCGCTACAAGACTTGATCAGTAGGATTTGGGATGTGAGAAGCTTTGTCAAAATCATTCCGCAAAGAGGAGCACTCGACGGTCTATGGGACGTAGGGATCAACACTTTCCAAAGATTCTCACACTATGATTTAAATCGAGACAAGATGCTCTTTTACGATGACCCACTGCGCATTCGGGGAAAAATTGGGGATTTTGCAACTCAATGTACGGGCATGGCGACCGATGGCATAAAGCTTGTCGACAACCTACCTGGCAACTTTAGAGAAATGTGCATCGACGATCTCATTTCTAAGATTCGCCGATGAACATCTAGTCAACCGAGGCTTGCATTTTTTTTAAATAAAATTATGATTTTTTTCCGAACTGACCTGCACGAACGCGCTCCATTAAACCTCGACTCCTAGAGGGCTGTGGAGATGGAGCGTCTCCCGCATCATCTTCTCTAGCTACAAACGCCAAGTTTTCAGCGCTAAAGGTACGGCCATCTGCTCGTATACCTGCTACTTGATCTACTAAATCTTCTACTTGATAAATTGTTGGAAAATGTTTTCTAACTTTAGCTTCTGCCGCCTCGACATTATCGAAAAATCCTGCATTCTTTCGGATCTCTGCAGCTGGATCTTTAGATTTGATATATCCCAAAAACCCAATGGCAAACTCAATTTTCGCCTCCTCTAGGTTGGTAAGTTCTTTTGCGTGCGTAATAAGAACTTTTAGCACCATCGACAACTTCCCTGTCTCATAAGCAATACTCATTTGTTGCTGGAGCACTGATTGAGTTTGAGGTTCTGCTGCGGCCGCACTAGCTCCAGCGCGAACAAAACCATGGGTTTCTGGCTTAAAGGCCATCGTTTCAAGGAGACCTTCCACTCTCCTACTTAGATCTTCTACTGGAGCCCCTTCGGTAGCCTTAAGGAGGCCAAGGATGGCCGGTTTGGATCTTTCTGGGCTTTGAAAAAAAGCTTTGCACCCATCGAGTGTTTCTCCGGGATTTGTATTTTGCGTTTGGTGCAAAAATTGGACGGCAAAATGCACTTTCGCACGTTCTAGATTACGGAATCCAGCTGCATGTTGATCTAGTACTTCTAGTACATCTGATAGTTGATTAGTAGCATAGGCTTCGGTTAACTGATGGGTAACCGAAGTCCTATCTGTAGTAATGGCCATTTGGCACTCCTTTTAAATGATTTGCTGCTAATAATATATCAAATCACACGATTAAAATACACAGGGTTTTAACTAACTAATAAACCTCTTTTAAAAGAATTTTCACGTAGTTTTCTGGAGAGAATAGAGCTGATTTTTCGCTGGTGAGGTAAGTACGAATTCTTGTTAAGTAGGATTCGTACTCTTCGGGGGTGATATTTTTGAGATGGGCATAGAGCTCTTCTAGGGTGGAAAAGTGGCGCCGGTCGATGTAGCAATCGGAGGGGATGTAGTCTTGGATGTTCGAGGCACCCCAATAGATGGGCAGCGATCCGGCAGCAAAGCAGTCGAAGATTTTTTCGGTGATATAGCCGGGCAGATTCTGGCAATTTTCATAGCAGATGGAGAATTTATAGCGCTTGTTTACTTCTAACTTATCATCGATGGGGCCGCGGTAGGAGGGGTACTGGGCAGGATTCCAGTTAATGCCGTAAAAGGCGAAGGTAGGCTCGTTGGCTTCAAAAAAGCGGATGGCTTTGATCCTCTCTGAGTAGAGCTCGTTGGGGTGGCGTCTAGATTTATCGGTTGTGGCGCCGCAGATGAGGGTGATGAAGTCTTTCTCGGCAAAGGAGGGCAGGTCTGTGAGCATGGGTCGCCGGCTTGGGTAGTAGAACTTGAAGTAGGTCTTGTTATCGACGAGGTCATCATTGAAGGTGTAAATTTTGGAGAAGCACTTTTGGATCCCTTCTGAGTACATCTTACGCAAGCGGATGGGGGGCTCCCACATGAAGAGGACCATTTTTTCTTTGGGGAGTTTCTCCAGGTGATATTTTTTGTTGGCCCCTTGGGGGATGTTCATGAAGATGAACTTTTCGATTTTTTTGTCTAATTTTGTGGGCAAGGAGATCTTCTCAATGAGTTTCCCCTTCAACGTTCTGCCTCGCTTGATGTCGTGGTCCAGGGTGCAATCGATGATGTTGATAGGGAGATCTTTGGCTAGGTTTTGGTAGTAGATGATGGGCCCTACCCCATTGCGGATGATGTGAACCTCGGACTTTGCATGGAGTAAGGAAGAGAGGAGAATCGCAAGGAGTATTTTTCTCATGGCAACAATTTTATTGGCCTTAGGTCTTTCCTGTCAAAAATCACTTGGGTTGTAAAGTTTTTTTTGATATCGATAAGCTATGGAACCAAAAGAATCAAAGTATTTACAGCAGGCAAGAGAAAAGCTTAAGCAATACCAAAACAAACCTCTAAGCCCCGAGGCAAAAGAACGGGAATCGATCGAGCTTGCCTCGTTGATGCTGCAAGAGGCGATACGGACTCAAACAGCGAAGGAAAAGCGGACCCAAGCTGAGCTTGCCCGGATGATGCAGGACCCACGCGGAAAAGCCTTTACGATGATGATGACCGATGAGTGTTTCCGCAGCAATAAGACAAAGCGGATCGCGGATCAACTTGTCTATCTTTTGGAACAATTTGGTGTACCCCGTTACGTAGATTGGATGAAGCGGCTTCAGCTTGGGCTTTTTAAAAAACTTGGCCGCTCTTTTCACTTTATATTGGTCCCCTTAGCTAAGAATGCTTTACGGAAAACGACGTCTCAGGTGATTTTGCCAGGAGAAAAGGCCGCACTCTCTAAACATATGGCAAAACGCCGTGAAGAAGGGGTTCGGATCAATTTGAATCACCTGGGTGAAGCCATCTTAGGGGAAGAAGAGGCAATCTCCCGCCTCAACCTCTACTTGCGCGATCTTGAGAGAGAGGATGTCGAGTATGTTTCCATTAAAATCTCGACAATCTTCTCTCAGATCAATGTTCTCGATTGGGACAAGACGCTCGATGTTCTAGCCGATCGACTCAAGCAATTGTATCGAAAAGCCAAAGAGCACCGTTTTAAGCGGGCTGATGGATCCGAGGTGCCAAAGTTTGTGAATCTCGATATGGAAGAGTACCGAGATCTACATATCACCAAGGAACTTTTCAAGAAGGTTCTGGATGAGGAAGAATTTTTAGATTACAGCGCTGGGATTGTCTTGCAAGGCTATATTCCCGATAGTTATCCGATTATGCAAGAGATCACCGAGTGGGCAATGAAGCGCAGAGCCCGTGGAGGCGCTCCGGTGAAAATCCGGATCGTGAAAGGGGCCAACCTCACGATGGAGCATTTTGAGGCGAGCTTGCACAACTGGCCCCAGACGCCTTATAAAACAAAAGCTGAGGTCGACGCCAACTACAAGCGGATGGTTGTCTATGGTTGCAAAAAAGAGCATGCCGACGCAGTTCACCTCGGAATTGCGAGCCACAACCTCTTTGACATCGCCTTTGCGATGCTCACCCGTGTAGAAAACAATGTTGAGCACGAGGTCACATTCGAAATGCTTGAAGGGATGGCCGATCATATCCGCCGCGTAGTCCAAAAGCTAACTCGAGAAATTCTCCTCTACTGTCCCGTAGCGACAAAGGAAGATTTTCAAAGCGCCATCGCTTATCTGATCCGAAGGCTCGATGAAAATACCGGCCCTGAGAATTTCCTCCGCCATATTTTTGGATTGAAACCCGGCACAGAAGTTTGGGAGGGCCAGGTTGAGCTCTTTTCCTTAGCGTGCAGACAAACAGATGCGGTTTCTGAAAATCCGAGAAGGACACAAAGCCGTTTTGATCCTCCCGTCCATTTAAAAATTACCGAGCCGTTTGCACTAGAGCCCGATACCGATTTTTCTCTTCCTCAGAACCAGAAGTGGGGCCACGAGATCGTTGCCAATTGGAAGGACAAAAAGTTTGAAGACATCCCCCTTGTCATTAACGGACAAGAACTCCACCGCGATCAAAAAGGGGAAGGGATTGAGCCTTCTAGGCCTCACGAATCCCACTACCAATACAGCCTCGCCACTTGGGAAGACATTGACACGGCACTCAGTGTCCAGTCTTCTTGGAGCGAAACACCCGTGCAAAAACGGTGTGAATTGATCGCAAATGTCGCAGCAAAGATGCGCGAGAAACGGGCCGATCTCATCGGTGTGATGATGAAAGATGGGGCCAAATCTATTTATGAAACCGAAGCGGAAATCTCTGAAGCAATCGACTTTGCCGAGTACTACCTGCGCAGCATGATTGAATTCGATGGAATGAAAGAGGCGTCCTTCACTCCTCTGGGCACTATTCTCGTTACACCCCCCTGGAACTTCCCGATCTCGATTCCATCAGGTGGCCTCATCGCAGCCCTTGTAACGGGCAACCAGGTCCTCTTCAAACCAGCACCCGAAGCGGTCCTCTCTGGATGGATCCTTGTGAATCTATTTTGGGAAGCGGGCGTCCCTAAAGATGCGCTCCAATTTTTCAATTGTGTTGATGATCCAATCGGCTCGCAGCTCATCCAGGATGAGCGGGTAAACGGGATCATCTTAACTGGTGGAACACCAACGGCTCAACTCTTTATGAAAATGCGCCCCGATCTACACCTCTGTGCAGAGACCGGCGGCAAAAACGCTCTTATCATCACTGGCATGGCTGACCGCGATCTCGCCATCAAAGACCTCGTCCAGTCAGCCTTTGGCCACTCGGGACAAAAATGTAGCGCCGCCTCACTCGCCATCTTAGAAGCAGAAGTGTATGACGATAAAAACTTCATGCGGATGCTCAAAGATGCTGTCGAAAGCCTGCACGTAGGCTCGAGCTGGGATATTGGCTCCAAAGTGATTCCCCTCATCCGCCCTCCGAGTGAGACGCTGAAAAAAGGGCTCACCACCCTCGACAAGGGAGAAAAATGGCTTGTAGAGCCAAAGCCCGATCCCGACAATCCACACCTCTGGTCGCCCGGCGTGAAAATTGGGGTGAAAGAAGGGAGCTTCATGCACGAGACCGAACTCTTTGGCCCCGTTCTTGGCGTGATGCGAGCTAAAAATCTCGACGAAGCGATCCGCTTTGCCAACGGGACAGCCTATGGCCTAACATCTGGCATCCACAGCCTCGACAAGCGAGAAATCACCCAGTGGACCAAAAAGATCGAAGCAGGCAACTGCTATATCAACCGGAGCATCACCGGTGCCATCGTAGAAAGACAACCCTTTGGAGGGTGCAAAGCTTCCTCTTTCGGCCACGGCTCCAAAGCGGGAGGGCCCAACTACCTCCTCCAGTTCATGCACAAAAAAGAGGAGGAAATGCCCAAGGAAAAAGCCCCCATCCCCGAAGCAATCAATACCCTCTCCCGCTTCCTCACCCACCTCGACCTCTCTTCCGAAGAGCTTGGCCTCTGGTTTGCGAGCGTATCGAACTACGCCCACTGGGCAAAATATTTTGCGCGGGATCACGATCCAGAAAAAGTCGTCGGACAAGACAACATCCTTCGTTACACACCCAGAAAGAACATGGTCTTCCGGATCCAGCCAGATGATAAACCTCTTGATGTCCTACGGGCCATCGCAGCGGCCAGCTCTGTCCACTGCCATCTCGAACTGAGTTACGACCCGAAAAGCCTCCCCCTCCAAATCGAAAACGATTGGAAGCAATCGCTCAATGAGATCAGCTTCACCGAAGAGGTCAATATTGAATTCATTGCCCGCTTGCAATGGGGCGCCTTCGACCGGGTCCGCTTCATCCAAAAGCCACCTCAAGATCTCTTCATCGCCGCCAGTGAATCAGCCACCTACCTCAACTACGATCCGGTCCTGGCCTCAGGCCGTCTCGAGCTCATCCATTACCTGCGCGAGATTGCCATCAGCAACGACTACCACCGCTACGGCAACCTCGGCACCCGCGAAAACGAAGTAAGAGCTGAAATCCTCTAACGACCCGACTATTCTGCAAGCAAATGCAGAATAGTCGCGACTTTTGTGCATTTGCTTGCAGAATAGTCGGACTCATAAACTGCATCTTCTTTCTATTCAGCGATTTAAGAATTTTTTATCTTAGAGAGGAAAAATCGGATCTAACACGGGCTACCCTCCACCTCAAAAGGGGGAGTTGCGATATGTTTTCCTGCATCTCAGTACAATCGGTTAAGAGTGCAGGATTGATCTCCCCCTCTTCCCCAAGAGTTTTTAAAAACTCCTTTTCCTTTTCGGAAAAAGGAAAGAGTATCGAAAGAGACTCTTTGCACTCTTGCAGATGAAGGGCATCCCACTTTTCCCCTTTTCTTAAGACTGGCACAAGCTGTCTTTCAAATTCCAATTCATCTAAATGCAAAGAAGTTGCGGAAATTGCCTGAATATCTGGAATAGAGCTCATTCCAATATAAAGGATGAAAGCAAGGCGCATCTTTTTGATATCGAATACCCTTTTCGTTAAAAGATGATGCACATCAAAGAAATCACGTGATGCACTTCGAGCAAATAGTGCCGTGAATTTCCCAGCTGACAATTCATGAAGATCAAGAATTGGAATCCCTTCAATTTTATGTCCCCCTGCAAATACGGATGATGATCTTTTCACCTCCCAAAGAGGGGATCGAAACATATAATTGAGATCTACCTCTAAATTGCCAAAGTTCCCTAGAGCACTCAGGTATTTTAGTTGCCACTTCCCACCTGCATGTTTAGAAGGTATTCTCCGAATACTGAGATTTTCTCTTTGAAACACCGATTCTAAAGCTTTTTCAATTTGCGGACGCTCCTCCAACATCGCTTCTCGATCAACTGCCCCAATATAATTTAAGTCTATATCAACTGATAGCCTTGGGAGGTCGAAAATAAACAAGTTCAAAGCAGTTCCCCCTTTCAAAACCAATCGGTCCTGCAGAAATGGATGTTCTTGAATCCCTTCTAAAACATTCATTAAACGCCAAACTTTTTCCAGTATTTCTGCTCTAAAACCTGTTTCTCCAGACTGTCTGAGGAGACTATTTTTAGAAATTTTCATACGGTTCTTCCCACGATTTTTTATTTAGAGATTCGGGAACGATTAGATTCCATCTTTTTACAAGTTTTGAAGGTTCCTTGCTCTTACGATCGAAATAATGAATCATTTTTGGTTTTGATGCATCAAAGAATTTAAAATTATTTTCAACAAGGCCAAAGTTTTCTCTGTGCTGATCTAAAAAAAAAGCAACTCTTGCATTTGTTGTAGAATTCTGGAGGATTTTTACATATTCAATTACTTTGGAAATGTTCAAATACCCAATCGACTCCAACGATTTCCATATCTCTTCAAAACTCCCAGTAAGATTCAGGCGATCGAGGATATCCACAAAAGTTCTCTCGAGTGAAGTAACGCGCAGCTTTATTCCTAAGTAGTCTACTAACTCAACTTCAAACGAAGGGTCTATAGCGGCTACCTTCTTTGGAGGTGAAACACCTTTAAAGGTATTCCCGCGATACTTAAACGGTGGTTTCACTACATGCTGAGTCATGAAAACAAAATCGTTTCGAACAGAATGTAAATGCCCATGAAAACTTAGTGCAGTATGATAGGATAAAATCGCATCAGGAGCCATTTTGCTCGCAATCAAATAGGGATCAACTGGATATTCTTCGAGACTACTCCCTTTGGGAATAGTGTAGTATAACCCCTTTCGAATACGAATAACATGGCCCTTTTTTAGGTGATAATCCAACAAATTCTTCAGAGTATTCTTATTCAGTTCTTGTGGGAGGATTGAACTCTCTAGCTCCCGTAATGTAAATATCTGATTTTGAGCGAAAAAGATTTCTAGACGACTCACTTGAAAACATTCTCCTTTATTACTAATAAAATTAGTACTTTCGGATATTTTTGTCAATTCTCTATCCTCTGGACAGGGAGGGTTAACTCCACTATACTGCTTTCCTATGGAGCTTAAAGAACACTTGAATCCGGAGCAGTGCAAGGCGGCAAGCCACGTTGAGGGGCCGATGCTTGTCATCGCGGGCGCGGGGTCGGGGAAAACGCGCATTGTCACTTACCGAATTGCCCACTTGATTGAGCTCGGCGTCCCCAGTTCTGAGATTCTAGCGGTCACGTTCACCAACAAGGCCGCGGATGAGATGCGCCTGCGCATCCAAAAGCTGTGCAATAAAGCAATCTTGGCCTCGACATTCCACTCGCTTGGCGCGCGGATTTTGCGCGAGTCGATTAGCGCCCTTGGCTACAAGAATCACTTTGCCATTTTCGATGAGGACGATAGCGAAAAGGTCCTTAAGGAGTGCATGGCCGAAAGGGGCATTAAAGATGAGAAGGGGCTCTTAAAGTCTTTTCGTGGAGCGATTTCTCACGCCAAAAACAACTTGGAAGAACCCGATGATGAGCTCGCCAAGGATTTATATGCTCTGTACCAAAAGAAATTGAAAGAGTGCAATGCGCTCGATTTTGATGATCTGCTCTTCTTGACGGTGAAGCTTTTTCAGCAGGAGCCAGGGGTTTTAGAGCACTATCAAAAGCAGTGGTCTTTCATTCTGGTCGATGAGTACCAAGATACGAATCAATCGCAGTACACAATTCTAAAATTGCTTTCTGCCCAGCACAAAAATGTGTTTGCCGTCGGCGATCCCGACCAATCGATCTACTCTTGGCGGGGCGCCAATATCGAAAATATTTTGCATTTTGAAGAAGATTATCCCGGCGCTGAAATTGTCCGGCTTGAGCAAAACTACCGGAGCACAAGTACGATTCTAAAAGGGGCCAATGTTCTGATTGAGAACAATGAGAGCCGCTACGACAAAAAGCTCTGGAGTGATCGGGGCATTGGAGAAAAAATCGGTTTTTGCATAAGTGATACCGATCGAGCAGAGGTCACTTTTGTCCTAGAGAGGCTCTATCATCACCACTACAAGCAAAATATCCCTTTAAGCGACTGCGTCATTTTTTATCGTACCCATTTTCAGTCACGCGTGTTTGAAGATGCTCTACTCAAGGAAAAAATCCCCTACATCATCGTTGGGGGCATCTCATTTTACATGCGCAAAGAGATCAAGGACATGCTCGCTTTCCTGCGCGTAGCCAATGAGGGAGCAGATTTTCTCTCGTTTTCCAGGACGATCAATCTGCCTAAGCGGGGCATTGGTCCTGCAGCTCTTGCCAAAATCCGCGCCAGCTCAAGCGGAAATCTCATCCAGGCGTGCAAGGACATCATTGCAGGGGCAAGCGCTACCAAACTCTCTCAAAAACAAACGGCGGGGTTAAGCCACTATGTATCTGTCATTGATGCGATCCGCCATCTGATCCGCCAAAATGCACCAATCCATGAAGTTTTAGAGGAGACGATTGAGAGGACTGGCTACCTCAAGCTTTTAAAAGAGGATCCCGATAGTGCCGAAGATAGAGAGCAAAATTTGGAAGAGCTCGTCTCCAAGGCAGTCGAGTGGCAAGAGGACACACCCGAGGGGACCCTCACCGAGTTTTTGGAGGAGTTATTTCTTAAATCCCACCAAGACACGACACACCAAACAGATGCTCTGCGCCTGATGACGATCCACAATGGTAAGGGCTTAGAATTTGAAGTGTCTTTTCTCGTAGGGATGGAAGAAGAGCTTTTCCCTCATGCCAATGCCTTGGGCGATTTCAGTGCTCTCGAAGAAGAGAGGCGCCTTTGCTACGTTGGAATGACAAGGGCTAAAGACTATCTCTATATGAGCTGCGCCAGGTCCCGTTATACCTTTGGGACACTGCGCCCCATGCGCCCTTCCCGCTTTCTTTCAGAGGTTCCAGAAGAGCTCCTGCATAAGTACCACAAAGAGAGCTTTAGTCCCTATGAGTTTGCCGAGACCTCCACCACTCTTCAGCCAGGCGACCGGGTACACCACAAAGATTTCGGAGAAGGGATTGTCCAAAAGTCCTATTCTACTTCTCTTGGTCTCACCTATGACGTTATGTTCTCAGAAAGCAATGAAGAGAGGAGCTTAGTCGCGAAGTACGCTCGCCTCTCGAAGGTTTGAAAAGCTGCGAAAGACTTTGCCCACAGGTACAAAGGCTTGCCACTTTTTGTCTCGCCACCGGAGCCCTTTGAGATTCGGGATCCACTTCGGCGGGACGATGACCTCTCCATTTGCCCAGGCGGGCCGCCAGAAATCGGCAGACATTCTATTGCGGCAGATGGTGAGAGTGGGGACTCCCAAACAGGATGCCAGGTGCCCAATCCCTGAATCGTTGCCAATCATAAAGCCCGATTCAGCCACAAAATGGGCCACACTGCAAAGGTCTGGAAATCTGGGGGCCTCTGGCCAACCTTCCCGTTCTTTCTCTGACAAGATGAAGACCGGATCAAAGCCTTCCTTTTGGAGTTTCTTTGCTAAAGCCAAAAATTTATCCTTGCTCCAGTTCTTGCCCGCTCTTGAGCTGGTGGGATGCAAAATCACTCGCCTTGGATACTTGCCCCTTTGCACATCTGCTGGAAGGGTAATTCCGTTTTCTTGGTTTGCATCTTCAATGCCCCACTTATTCTTGGCATACTGGACCAAATTTTTAACAAAAGGGACCGTCCCATCAAATTCCCCCTCTTCGTAAAAAGGGTAATCTCGATTGGGGGTAGCGATCGGATTGAGGATCACATTTTTTTCGGGGTTTGCCTGTAGCGCCTGTTGCATCCAATCGAGTTTCTCATAGAAAAAGATCCATTTATCGTGCGTCAGTTCCTGCAGGTCCGTTGGCCTGGGCGCAAAAAAAACTTTTGGAAATAGAGGCTGCATCTTAGGCAGCAGCGGATGAAACACCTCTACCGTATGGCCAGCCTTAACGAGGTTGTTAGCCAGCACAAGGGCTATGAGGCCATCACCGAGCCCTATGCAGGGAAAAATTGCGATTTTCATAGAGCTCTAGTCTAAAGAGGGAGAGAAATTGGATCAAGTTTTGCGGGGAGGACTTTTGGCGATAGGATCGGCAATAGCGAGAAGTTCCCGTACGAGTCCTTTGAGTCTTCGCGTCCCTTCTTCATCGCTAAGAAGGGCATGGGCTTTTTGCACAAGCGATTCTACTGCTGGGTATCTTTCAAGAACATCACCTCTATGCAAGTGATCCAATAAAGCGAGGAGGGTATCATGATTACTTCTATAGCTTCTATCGGAGTGGAGGCTTGCAAACGAGCGATGGAAAAGCATCTCCTCGACAACTCGATCAAACGACCTCTCTTCACCATCCAAAAATTCGAGATCTTCAAGGGCATTTCTCCCTTCTAAGAAAGCAAGGATGCTATCCCATAGAAGCCGTCCCAAGTTTTCAGGATTTTTTATAGCTAGAAAATCTTGTTTAAATCGCTCTAGCGCTGGCGTCATTTTTTCCACCGATTCTCCAGACATGATCTGTACTTCTTCGGAAGTAATGTCTCCATCCAAAATCTTTTTCTGAAGGGCTTTTTGAGTATCAGAGAAGACAAATTCTTTAAAGAGATCATTGAGTGCAGCACGCATTGCGGTCCGTCTAGCATCGACTTTACCATATTGAAAAAAAACTTCTGGGTGCTCTTTCCAATGGCGTGCTAAATTTACAAGAATTTCTTTTGCTGTTTCAGGCTTTGACTGTAGAAGATCCAATAATCTGCCGATGACTTTTGCTGGATCTTTCGAAAACGCTTTTAGAAAATCTTCGGGTCTTTTTAAGTGAACCTTCTTGCTGGATCGAGTTGGAGTTTTTACTTCTTCTTTGCCTGCTGAAACAGGATCTTTTTTTTCTGTCTTAAAAGCTGTTTTTAATGCAGAGAAGAAGTTGGATAAAAATTGGAATGCCCTAAACCCGTACTGAGTCCCTGTAACTTTCATCGATATGAGGGTGCTTCGATAATCAAATTGAAACTTAGGAGGTTCGCTCGGCGGCTTCATCCCAGGATGCGGCCGATGGGAAGGTCGAACTTTTATACCAGACATAAGGCCTCCTTATTATGAGCAAAAACTTTACTACAATGCGGGAATTATTTGAAGTAATTTTCGCTAAGAAAGTCCCAGCGGAGTGTTTCTTGGCTTTTGAGGAAGTCGCTTATTTTGGCCTCAGACTTTAGGGCAAAGGTGAATATCTCTTTGTCTCGGAGCCGAAAGGCCACGGCCCATTTTTTCTTGGGATCGGCGATGTATTTGGTGAGTTTGCCAAGAGCCAGGACGAGGATAGAGCGGAGAAAAACGAGGCGTAGAGTTAGACAGCCAAAGAAGAGCAGAGGAAGACAGCGCAGATGGATCCAGGGGCCTAGATCGTATTGCAGGAAGGTGGCTATTTCTATCCCAATGGGAAGAAGAAGGAGGAGGATGAAGGTATAGGCTTCCCAGGTCCTTTGGAAGAGGGGTCCAAATACTCTGGTCAGGAAACGAGGCGAGGTCCGGTAGGCAAAGATCTCTTCGAAAAAGGGCTCATCAAATTGCATGCGCGCTGCGTGGACGGCTTCATGGGCAAGCACTTCATCGCGCCGGTAGAGACCGAGAAGTTTTCCTGTCTCAAACTTTTCTCTGAGTTGGATCAGGGGAATACGAAGGTTCTTTTTTTCTGTTATCCAGGTGGCAGCCCCCTGAAAAAAGGAGAGTCTTCGATTGCTATAGTGGGCAACGATCCAGTCGGGGGTAAAGTCGTAGAGGCGCTGGGTGATCGCCGATGCATTGGTCCAATCTCGGTCGGTTAAAAACCGATCGATGCCTTCTGGCGGGTAGGAAAAAAAATGGTCGAGCGCTTCAATGCGGGCTTCGAATGGCTTTTTTTCTTCCTCGGGACCAGGGATCCATCCCCGCTGGTTATATTTTTTTAGGACTTTGAATTGCATAACATGTAATATGTGGTTATGAGGAGCTTTCTTCGCATCATAGCCATGTTGCTAGTTTTTTTTGCAGTTATCTATCTACAGTGCAAAGTAAATTCTAGCCACTGGGAGTCGAACGCAACTTGCGAAGCATCACCACTAGAGTTAGAAACCCTAGAAGATTGAGTCCTGCAATCACTGATACCGCAAGCAACAATTTATTTGTCTTTTTGCTGAGCATCATCAGCCGTTTGCGCGCATTTTTCTCAAAGGCCGATTCGTTATCAAACCAAGTTCCCTTGTATTGATGCTGAGCATAGAGGGCTTTTTCTATTTTCGGCGCATTGAAGTAGTACGAGGGCATAGCAATATCAACGTTGCCATCTTGGTTCCCATAGACTTTAAACATCTCGCCTAGTACGCAAAATGTTCTGTGGGCCACTCTATTGATCACGGCATCGCGATCTTTGCCTGGATAGTCTCTTTCGATCTGGTCCCAGTTGGCATCGAGCCACTCCATGCACTTGGCAAGGAGGGGGTGTCCTTTTCTTGCACCGAGTAGATTGTTTGTGGGAAGAACAGCTGAGCTCAACGAGGTGGGGTAGGGAACTTCCATTCCACAAAAAAGGTCGAAGTGGTCATTGAACTGCTCAAAGTTGTTGATACATGTTACGTCGTGATCGACGTAGATCCCCCCTTCTCGGTAGAGAATTTCGATTCTAAGGAGGTCAGACTTTTCTCCGTAGTTATCTGAGCTGTTATAATAGGACTCTAGCTTTTGAAAGGGCAGGTCATGAACATAACAGAGCTCCATGTCGGGGTTTGGTAGGGGGCGCTCACGATCGGTCCAAAATTTAAACTTCCAGTCGGGGTGATGGGCCATCCAGCTTCGGACATTTTCGATCGATTCCCTTGGAAAGGGGTTTGGTCCTACCCAAATGAAGTGGATGGTTTTGGCGATTTTGTTTTGACTAGCTGCTTGCTGGAGAAGTTTGATGTTTTTGTCGTAGGCATTCTTGAAAAAAGCGAGGTTTTGAAAATCTTCTTTTGTCTGGACATGTTTCCATGCGGGAAGTTCATTGCCCATCAACGTTTCGAAGTCCATCGAGGTAGTTTTCGGCTCTTCTTTTTTGTTGCACGAGGTGCAGAAAATTAAGCAGATGCAAGCGAGTAAAATTTTCATAGATTCTCCATGTTCCACAGGGCTAGACTTTCCATCCCATACTCCCCTTTTTCCATTATGTGGATAATCGGCTCAGGGAAATTATAGGGGGGCAAGGTCCAGTTCACCGGCTGCAGATTGCCGGTCCTGTTTTTTGGGTTTTTTTTAATTTCTGGAAAATGGCGCATCAAAACGAAGTGGGCGCCACTTCTTTTAAATTGTTCGATAGCAGCTTGTGCTTTACTTGGGCTCAAGGTACATAGCATGTCCCAGCAAAGAATTAAGTCGGCTTTTGGCAAAACATCCACGGTGACTTCCATATCGAGAAAAGTCCTTAACTTGGAGCCAAACTGGGTTTGCAAGGCCCTTGCTTTATCTTTGGAAGGGGTGATGCCAATATAACGGATCCCCTCAAAGTCCTCTTTTGGAAAGCTTTCTAGATCAGCACACGGAACATCGACTACAGACTCAATAGCAAATCCCTTTAGGAGCATCTGCAAGCGCTTATGCTCTGAGAAATCGCTCCAGGTAACGGCATGGTATTCGACTTTTTGTGGCTTTGATTTTTTTTTCAGACGATAGGGACCGATGGAAAGTGAAAGAGCAAGAAGGGCAAACACTCCAACAAATAAGGGCCACTTCCGCTTTCTTCTCTTCATGCACTTGCTCTCTTTTTTCTAAACAGATAAAGAAAGATACCTGCTTGCGCGATCAAATTCAAGCAAAGAGCGCATCTGGCCACTTGCCGGATTACATTATTACGCCTTTTGAGCAAGTTGAGCGCTTTATTTGTTCTCTTTTTAAAAACCTCATTCTCCTTATTGGTATCCGCCCAAGCATTAGCAAAGAAATGGCGAGAGTAGACGGGACGAATCCCTTTTTTTGCAAAAAAGTAGCTCGCTGGAAAGACGATGTCCCTGTCGGAGAGCTTTTCCTTTATAGCTTCTGTCAGCCTTATGTAGGTCCGCTCCATTACAAGCTGCGTCCGAGAATAGCCGTCTTGGCCTCGGTATTTCTCCCCAAGAGCCTTCCAACCTTGATCGATCTTCTCGATGACAGAGAGGACTATCGGATGGTTTGCTCTAGCCCCAATGATCCCGTTGCCTGCTGTAATGTTTCTCCCTGCCACTATTGGGTGTGGCGTTTCCAAGCCACAATAAAAATCATAGCCCCGGTGGATCCCATCAAATTTCTGCAGGCAATTGGCATCGTGATCGACATAGACACCGCCTTCTTTCGCAAGTATTTCAAAACGCAAAACATCCGACTTCTCTCCCCAATTTTCTGAAGCGGCAAAACACGCGCCAAGAGAGCCAAAAGAAAATTCGTCTATATAGCAAACTTCCATGTCATTGCATGGAGCAGAGCGCTCTCTATCGGTCCAGTACTTCACTGTCCAATCGGGGTGGCGGGCCATCCATGCGCGGACATTTTCTACCGACTGGGCGGGAAAGGGACGAGGCCCCAGCCAAATAAAGTGGATGACTTTGGGAATGCGGTAGGGGCCATCATAAGAAAATCGAAGATGTTTTTTTTTCTCGTATTGATCTGCAAACCTCTCTAAGGTAAGAACTTCTTCCCCTGCCACGAAATTCCAGTGCTCTGTTTTCCTCCCCATTTGATCATAAAATTCCTCGCTCCCAAAGACCCAAGCAGAAGAGAGTACAAGAACGAGCAATAGCGCTTTTCTCGCGTATAAAACCAAAGCAATGAGAGAAGCAAAACTAATCGCCACAAGGCTGAGCAAAAACCGAATCTCTTTATTTTCTTTTTGGATCAGCTGCTGAAATTTCTTTTCCACTTTCTTTTCAAAGGCGGTATAGGATGTTTGCTCTAAGGGGAAATGGGCCGCATATGAGGAAGCCTTTCGGTATTTGCCACTGAAATAAGAGGAGGGTAAGACGATATCCGTCTCAGGATTGATCCACTCATCCATCTTTTCAAAGGAGCCCAGGAAGATGGGATGACCGGGCCGCCCGCCCATCAGGTGAGGAGATGGCATCACCGAAGAGCTAAAGGTTGTGGGCTTCAGCTCATCGAGACCGCAAAAAAACTCATACTGCTCATGCAAAAGATCAAAAGCTTTAAACGGCGTAGTCTGAGGGTCTACATAAAGCCCCCCTTCTCTATAGAGAATTTCAAAGCTCAGTAGCGAACCCTTTTCTCTTGAATCAACAGACAAGTAGTAATCACGAGATAAATCATCGGGAGGAGAAACCCTTTCCATATTGGGATGAGGCGCCTCTCTTTCAATATCGGTCCAAAATTTGAATTTCCAATCAGGATGGAGCTCGATCCACTTGGCCACCCGCCCGATCGATTCTTTGGGATATGGATCGGAGCCGAGCCAAATAAAATGGATCACTTTTGGGATTTTTGCCTTTACTGACGGCTCAAGATGAATGTTTTTTTCAAAAAGATTTTTAAAAAAATCTAGCCTTCGGAAATCCTCTGCCGTCTTACAATGCTCATAGGCTGGGGTCTCTTTCCCCATAAGGAGTTCAAAGTCTCCTTGTGCTCCAAAGCAATAAAATGGTAAGAGAAAAATTAACCACTTTGACATGGTTTAAATTGTACACTAGAACTTTTTTTTCTTCCCTAAAAAGCGAGAAACCTTAAAAATACTTCTTCATGGGCAAAAAACTCATCATTGTCGAGTCTCCGGCAAAAATGAAAACCCTTCAAAAATTTTTAGGCTCTGGTTATACCTTTGCCTCATCGGTTGGCCATATCCGCGATCTGCCGAAGAAAGGGTTTGGCATTGACACCGAAAACTTTGAGCCCGACTACGAGGTCCTCGAAGATAAGAAAGACGTTGTCAGCAAACTCAAAAAACAAGCCAAAGAGTCGGATCTCGTCATCCTCTCCCCTGACCCCGACCGCGAAGGAGAGGCGATTGCCTGGCACATTGCGGCCATCTTGCCTGAAGGGACCAAATACAAGCGGGTCACCTTCAACGCCATCACAAAAGATGCGGTGAATGAGGCCCTAAAAAATCCAAGAGAGATTGACCAATCTCTTGTCGATGCCCAACAAGCCCGGCGCCTACTCGATCGGATCGTCGGCTACAAAATCTCCCCCATCCTCACAAGACGAGTGCAAGGGGCCCGCGATGGCGGACTCTCTGCCGGTAGGGTTCAATCTGTTGCCCTCAAGCTCGTTGTTGATAGGGAAAAAGAGATCGAAGCCTTTGAGCCCATCGAATATTGGAACATTGCAACCGAGCTGCAAACCGAGAAGAAAGAAACCCCTTTCTGGGCCTCTCTCTATAGCGTTGATGGCAAGCGAGTCGATAAGGTAGCGTCGGATAAAGCCACGACAGTGCCTGATAAAGAAACAGCTGATGGGATCGTCGAAAGACTAAACAAAAGCTCTTACAAGATCGCAAAAGTCGACAAGAAAGAGAAAAAAAGAAACCCAGTCCCCCCCTTTATCACCTCAACCCTCCAGCAAGAAGCGAGCCGCCACTACGGCTTTTCCGCAGCGCGTACGATGAGCATTGCCCAAGGACTCTACGAGGGTATTGACCTGGGTAAAGAAGGGACCGAAGGTCTGATCACCTATATGCGTACCGATTCGGTTCGGATCGAACCAGGCTCTATCGGTGCAGCAAGAGGCTTCATCCAGAAAGAATTTGGGAAAGATTACCTCCCAGAAACAGGACGTCAGTACACAGGCAAAAAAAATTCGCAAGACGCCCACGAAGCGATCCGTCCCACCAACCTCTCCCACCCTCCTGATTCGATCAAAGACCACCTTAGCGTCGATCAGTATAAACTCTACCTCCTCATCTGGCGCCGTTTTATCGCCTCGCAAATGGTCCCAGCCATCTACGATACCATCTCCTGTGACATCGAGACCGATCAAAACATTATGCTCCGCACCACAGGCTCGACGATCAAATTCTTAGGATTCCTAGCCGTTTATGAAGAGAAGATCGATGTTAGCGATACCCCAGAAAAACAAAAAGGGACAGACGACAAACTCCTCCCCTTCCTCTCTGAAAAACAGATCTTAGCCCTCAAGCAAATCAGCAGCGAACAAGCCTTCACCCGCCCTCCTGCCCGCTTTACAGAAGCCTCGCTAGTCAAAGAGTTAGAAAAACTCGGCATTGGCCGCCCCTCCACCTATGCGGCCATCATGAACAAGATCCAAAGCCGCGACTATACGACCAAAGAAAAAGCCACCTTAAAACCCACCGAGCTCGGCCGCGTGATCTCACGCATGCTAGAAGATAACTTCCAAATGATCATGGACATCGGCTTCACCGCCGCCATGGAAGACGAGTTAGAGCGGATCGCGGGTGGCGAAAAAGAATGGAAAGAGCTCATCCGCGAGTTCTGGACACACTTCATCCCCTCTGTCGAACAAGCAGAAAAAGACGCCCACGTCCCTAAAGAAGACACTGACATCGACTGCCCTAAGTGCGGCAAAAAACTCCAAAAGATCTGGTCACGCCGCAAATATTTCTACGGCTGTGGTGGCTACCCCGACTGCGACTACACCTCCCCGATCGAAGCCTTCACCTTCAACAAAGATGACTACGCCCCCGACTTCGATTGGGAACAAAAATGCCCCAAAGATGGCAGCGAGATGCAACTGCGTTTCGGTAAATTCGGCCCCTTCCTCGGCTGCACCAAATATCCTGACTGCAAAGGGATCGTCAACATTCCCGGCAAAGATGAGATCCCCCCCTCCGAGATGCCCACCTGCCCCGCCGTTGGCTGCGATGGTAACATGGTCTCCAGACGCTCCCGCTTTGGCAAGACCTTCTTCTCCTGCTCCAACTACCCCGACTGCGACGTGATCATCAACGAACTCGACAAACTCGACGAAAAATACCCCGACCACCCCAAAACCCCCTACGTCAAAAAGACCCGCAAGAAAACAGGGAAAAAAACCGCAAAGAAAACTGCTAAAAAGACCGCCGCCAAGAAGAAAACGGCCCGAAAAAAAGCGGTCCAGCCCAAAAAAGCTCTCTCCAAAGAACTCATCGCCATCGTTGGCGAAAAAGAACTTTCCCGTCCCGAAGTGACTAAAAAACTATGGGACTACATCAAAGCCCACAACCTCCAAGACCCCAAAAATAAGCGGACCATCGTCCCCGACGGCCCCCTCTCCAAAGTGCTCGGCAAAGACCCCATCGACATGATGAAACTCGCCGGCAAACTCAGCAAGCACATAAGCTAAAGCTTCGAACAAGAAACTATAGAGTCGTATATTCCATCGAAGACGCTATTTTGTTAGTTTTAGGAGACACTGATCAATTCAATTCCTCAGATCTTCGGCCAAAAGCGCCGAAAAACCTAATTTTCAATCTCCATTAACTCTTCTGAGTTAATTACGATTTCCAAATTAACTTTTTCGACCCGTTTGGCTCAAATCTCTGAGAAAGCAATTAATCAGTGCCTCCTTTAGTTGTGGAAATTGGTCACCGCAAAGATGTCTATCGGTAGAGGTTGGCTTTTCTTCCACAAAAGTTTTCATCTTCGATGCAAATTCCTCTTTAGAAAACTGCTCGGCATGACCCCTTATCTTTTGGGGGTCGAATTCCATTTTCTCAAAGTTGCTTAGTGCTCTTAAGAGACTTTCGATATCTTGGCGCTCAAAAAAGAGTCCCGTTTCCCCTGGAAGGACGATGTCTTGGGATCCACCAATGCCGTAGGCAATGACGGGGACGCCGGCGCTTTGCGCTTCTGCCATGGCAATGCCGAAGTCTTCTTCGGCCGCATGAAGAAAGCCTCTTGCTTTTGACAGCGTTTCTCGATAGTTCTGGTCGGGAAGATACCCTAAGAAGGTGACGTTTTTGGGGGCGATCGATTTGAGATGGCTAAGCTCTGGGCCGTCGCCTGCGATGAGGAGCTGTTTGCCTGGGAGCTTGGTAAAAGCTTTGATGAGCAGATCGATCCGCTTGTAGGGAACAAGCCTTGCACTGGTGAAAAAGTAGGTGTCTGGCTTAGGAGCAATGGTAAAGAGGTGGGTGTCGACGGGCGGGTGGATCACGATTGAATCCCTGTTATAACAGCGTTTGATCCGGTTTTGGACATGGCGCGAGTTGGCGATGAAGTAGTCTACGCCAAGAGAAGTTTTGCGATCGAAAGAGCGGAGGTAGCTTAAGAGAGGTTTTGCCAGTTGGCGCTTGATTGGGTGCATCGGGGTGATGTGGGGCTCGAAGGCAAAGCGCATGGGTGTATGGCAATAGCAGATGTGCGTTTGGTGGGGCTGCGTGCGGACCGATTTGGCCATGCAGTAGGAGCTAGAGAGGATCAGGTCGTATTCCGAGAGGTCCCACTGCTTGGAAGCAAGGGGAAACAGGGGGAGCCAATTCCGGTAATGCTTTTGGATCCCGGGGATTTTTTGGAGAAAGGTTGTCTGAGCATCAAACTCTGAGCTCTTAAAAAGGGTATAGAGAGGCCCCTCAAAGAGCTCTTGCAAAACCCCCAGTACTTTTTCAGCGCCTCCTTTGGCAACGAGCCAATCATGCACGAGTGCTGTTTTCATGTGTTGCTCCTAATAAAGCGATCATTGGGATAAGCCAGTACTGGAAGTAGAGTAGATTATTGAAGAGGCTCGTAAAAACTAGGCAGATCACGGCATAGAAAAACAACCAGTAGAATAGGGGCCCTCTCTTTTTATGAAACTGTTGGATGGTCCAGTAAAGGCCCGCTGCAAAAAAAAAGAGGGTAGGGATCAGCCCAAAGTCGATTAGAGTGATGAGCAACGAGGAGTCGGGGGAAAGCCTTCCAAACTCTAAGAAGAAGAGGGGGCTTAAGTAGTGATACCCCACTCCAAAAAAAGGGTGCTGCCAGAAAAATTGCAACCCTGTCTGAAAGGTTTCTAGGCGGGCGAGGGCCGATGGATCGCTCCCCAGCTGAAGGATCCTCTCGAAAAAGACCATGAGCTCTTCAAAGTAAAAACAGCTGGCGCAAAGGAGCAAAAAGATTAGGACGGGAAGCTTCCGCACTTGAAAGAGCAAAAGGACAAGACAGGTGGCAATGCCACTGCGTGAAAAGGTGAGGAGGATGCTGGCTAAAAAACACCAAAAGAGAAATTTCTTACCGCGTACCCACGTCATAATGAGCGGAATGCAAGCAATGGCTGCATAGTAGTTGGGATCAAAGAAAGTGGAGATGAAACGCCTCTGGTGGGGGTCTCCAATAAAATGGACACCATACTGATCCAATAGGGCAAAAAACTGGTGGGCTTTGGGAAAAACAACGAAAATCCCCAGACCCAAAAGAAAAATGACCAAAAAAATACGGAGGAAATAATCGATCATCTCCTCTTGCGTCATATTTTTAGCTAAAATGTCACCAATCACCACCCCTGTTGCAATCATGGCGCAGAGTTTGCCCGCATAAAAGGCGCTAGCAACGTCTAGCCCATTTAAGAGTGCTCCATACAAGGTTGAAAGGCAAATGGCCAGCAGGGCCCACATGCTTTTTCTCAGGCGCGAGAAAAAGAGAGGCAGTGTCAGGCCATATAGAAGGATTTCTGCGATAGAAATGTTGCTGGGGACAAAAGGGAGCGGAATCAACCGCAAGAATTGGCCCAGCACAAGAAAGAGGGCAAATGCATGCAGAATTAATCGATGCAAGCCTGCTTTTAAAGAAAAAACAGCTTTGCCACGCAAGGAAAAAAGGGCGATGTCTGCCATCTATTATTCCGAAGTGATTTTATCCAATCGCTTCAAAAGATAATCGATAAACCCAGCGGTGTCCACTGTTTCTGTACTCAGCAAAACCTCTTTACCTGCTTCATCTAACTGAATAAAGCCATCGCTCTTCTCGATTTTGATTTTTTTCTTTTCAAAAGAGACAAAATCCTTTTCCAAGGCACTAAATGCCAGTGCATCGCTAAGATAAGGAAAAAAACCACGAGTATCATAATAAGTCACAAAAGCGTTCCAATTATCAAGAAGGAGCCCGAATGCTTTGTTCCCTTCTTTTGCTCTTCGAGTAATATATTGGTGCAGCTGGCTATCTCGACCAACCTGCATAGGCTTTTGAAAGGTAGTATTTGAGGTCACAAAATGCATATCCTTACTTGCATCTAGCACTTTTTGTGATGCTTTTGGATCGCCTCCTACGTTGTATTCCCAATTACCGATTTTTCCACCCATCTGATATAACTCAAACCTCTCAGGATCAAACCAAGTTTGCTCAGTGAGCTTTGCCATTCCGGACATCGCCGCAATACCAAGCACATAAACCTTCTCAGATGTTCTACTCAGTTCCTGTATGGCTTCTAGATACCCTTCATTCTGCTTTGGAATAGCATCATCCACCTCGCATAGAAGGTGGGGTCTTCGATTTCCTGGCTCACCCTGATAAACCGGTATTTGCTCCTTTCCCATAGCATTGAGCAACATGCGAGCATACCTTGCCACGTTGCCAGCAGCATCTTCATTAGCACTGATTACCGCTCTCAAATCGTATTTATCCGATTCAGCTGCAAGCATCAAAGCAAAAGTATCATCCACATCTTTGCCCGGGTCTGTGAAGATCACTAATGGGGGTTTCGCAATTGCTGCCATATCTACTCCTTTGGCTTCCCAAATGGGTGTCCCTCTTTCCCAGCAATTTCCGCTATTTTTTGATATATGTTGGCGGGTTTGGTATCAGGAATTTCTAGTTGTGCTAGCGCCTCTTTCAATGCAGGGTCATCAAAGTCCCCATAGGGTATAGGCTTACCCTGAACATACGCATTTAACTGGACCGCAACGCGCTCCCAATCGGAGTCTGGCAGAGTCCCTTTTTCCGGCCGATCTGTCCTTTCCATGTGCACACAAATCACTGACATATCTTCCTGGCCATCCACCGCCTTTAGAGAAGGGAGCGCCCGTTTTTTATCATCATCCACACAGAGAAATTCAACCGGATTATCTTGGTAGTTTTTGTTCTTCCACGACGTTAAATGATCACCTTTACCAAGTAGATTGCCTTCACCATCTTTTTCGCTTTTGAAAATAATTTCATCGATAGGCAGATTGATCCCTGCACTTGCTAGATGCGTTGCAGTAAGATCCTTCATATCCTCGCCACGAGAGGTCAGTCCGATAACATCCCACCCCTTTGCTCTAAATTCACTTAAGACACGATTTACCTTCTCTGCTGTTTCACAACATTCATAGGTGATTTTCTCTCGTAAGAGAGCGGTCCAAGCATAATGAGCCGTCCAAGATCTACCATTACTGTTATTGAGCTCAGCGAGAGCATCATAAAAAGGCTCATTTCCAAGAGTGGGTTTTCCTTGGATGAGCGTTTCATCAAGGTCCAGTACCAAAACTTTTTTTTTGTTATCATTTGCCACCTTCAAATGTGGCAAAAGATCTTCTAAAGAATGAATTTTAGTAAATTGGGTCGCTGTTACTGCTGCCATTTTTTTACCTCTAATTAAAAATATGCTCTAATATGCCTTCAGATTTAAGATTGAAAAACCACCCTCAAAAGAGGGCGGTTTTTTTGAACAAGAACCAAACTAGGCCTTTGCTTCGGCATCTGTTGTGGCGGGACCATGGACAATTTTCCAATTACCGTCTTTTTTAAGCTCGGCAAACCCTGTACCATCGTTCCAAGCTCTTACAGCGGCAGTGATTTCAGCACCAATCTTTTTGCCATCGAACTCAGTTTGACCTCTAAGGATTTCATCAACAGAAAGCCAAACTACCTTCTTAATTTCCCCTGCTTCAGCTTCCACTTCTTGGGTACTTGCACCAGGGACATCAAAAGCCCAGGTCTCATTTATGGCAGGGTTTAATTGGTTCTCTGGGAACTGCATTTTTGCTACCAAAGTAGGTGTGGCTGTTTCCGGAATCTCTACTTTCGTTTCTTCCTTAGTCTCTCTTATTGCCACAGCAGGGCAATTGGGATCTGCTTTATCCTTGCGGCCTCCAGGGAAACTCAACCAGTTTCCACGTGAAGCATCTACTAGCAATACTTTTTTTGCCGTTGAATCGATTAAGGCAGCTGTTGCTCCGTACTCTACCAAACCGCCGTTACTTGGAACTCTACAAGAGGCATCAGCATTCAGCCATCGCCAATATTTAGTTTGATTATTGTGTTGATCATGGATACAGTCACTTTTCCCCTCTGCACCTAACTGGAATGCTTCAGGAACAATTGCTCCTACTGTTTTTACCCCTGCAGGATTCTGGAAATTAACCCACATGACATTAAAGTCTGTAACAGATTCCACAGCTTTATATAACGCATCTACTTGAGCTGCCACTTTTGCTACATCAACTGGATCCAAAGCACCCACTTCTACATGGATATCTTTGAAAGGACCATGCAATACTTTTACAGGCTTGCCTTCCAGAGAAAAAGTGGTGGTTTTTTTACCCCAGTCGTCCACTGTTTCTGCCTGTGGTTTTTCGCCGTATAGGCCTGTGAAGAAGGCATCGACATGCCCTGGAATTGTCGTTACTGCACTTGTTGCTGCCATAGTGATTCTCCCTTTTTTGGTTTCAGCCTTCTTGGCTGGGAAGCTGAGCATTTAATAATATATTCGCCATTTTCAGCAACTTAAATTATATTGGCTCAGGTGAACCTATCCTAGTAAAATCTCTGAAAGCTTCTTCGATAATTCACTTATCTTTTCCGCTCGTTCAATCATCAATATTAAAAAATATTGACTTCTCTTACGATCGTAAAATCTAAGCAAATTATCCTTGAGTCTCCCTAGAGATTTTATTAGGATAGGTTCATGAAAATTCTGATTCTTGCAGGCGGACGCGGGACAAGACTTTGGCCCTTAGTCGATCCACCCAAGCAGTTTGCTCTTGGGGATGGTCAGCACACCCTTTTGCAAAAGACGCTGCTCCGTTTTTTAAAGGGATACGAGCCGAGTGATTTGGTTATCCTTACCCAAAAGGAATTCGTTCCCCTTGCAAGAGAACAAGCCGATAGCATCGCAGATGGAATTCAGATCTTACCCGAGATTGAAGGGCGTGACACGGCTCCGGCTCTTTTGCATGCCTTAGAACACTTCGATGATGATGCGTTCTTTGTCACTCCGTCTGATCACATCATTGCCCCCGAGCAAAAGCTTCTCGATGCCGTTGAGCTTGCAAAAGCCCAAGAGGCGTCGGCGGTACTGTTTGGCATTTATCCTAGCAGCCCCAATACCCAATATGGCTATATCGTGCATGAAGAATCTAATGTTACAAGCTTCATCGAAAAGCCGAATAGCGAGCGGGCAATGGCTCTGCTCGAAAAAGGGAATGTGTTGTGGAATTCAGGGATGCTTTTTTTCCACCGGAAGGCCTTTTTAGCCGAAGTGGAGAGGGTTTTGAGTGGTTCGTGCCCGGCCCTTTCGATTGATCGGGCGTTTTTGGAACATTTCGCGGGGCTAAAAGTACTTCCGCTGGCCCTTTCTTGGTCGGATGTCGGCACGTGGGAGAGTATCTACCAAGCCCAGCAAAAAGATGAAAACGGCAATGTCTGTATGGGTAACGCTCAAGTTGAGGAGACAAAAAATTCTCTGATTGTCGCTTCCGATCGGCCCGTGCGGGCCCTGGGCGTTGAGGACCTTGTCATTGTCGATGGCGCAGAAGGGCTACTTATCGCCAAAACTTCGGCATGTCTTTCTGCAGCTTCCTTCCAAGTGTATTGAGCGCTCCTTTTTTTTCCTTTCTCTATGAGCTCTTCTCGGAGAGTGGGAAGTTTTTCGAAATCAGATTCGTAGAGAGCTGCATCACCGCAGGCCTCAAAGATGCTGGCGGCTTTGGAGGCGATGACGGGGCAGCCAAGGGACATGGCTTCGAGTGGCGGAAGGCCCCATCCTTCATAGAGGGAGGGGAAGAGGAGCGCTTCGGCGTTTTGGTAGAGCCAGACGAGGTTTTCTTTGGGGAGGTTGTTATCTGTGAGAGCAATGAGGTTGGGTATTTTTTTGAGGGAGGCGAGGTTTTTGTGGGGCTTGTTATTTCCTACGAAGAGGTAGTAGGGTTTTTGGACGATAAGGGATTTTGGTTTGATGTGGAGCAGGTGATCGGCGCCAGGGTGGATGACGGTGATTTTGTCTTTGGCCTCTGGAAAGTGGTGGAGGATGCGGGATTTTGAAAAGTGGGAGACGGTGATGATGACATCTGCTTGCACGGCTTTTTTTAGGTAGAGTTTTGCGGCCCTTCGTTTTACTGGGTGGATGGGGCAGTCGAGGTGGAAGGTGTCGTGGATGGTGACGATTTGTCTTTTAGCGCGAGCGGGCAATAGGGGGACGTTGAAATGGGGAGAGAAGAAGAATTCGCAAGGGGGGATTTTTCTTGTGTACTGGAGCTGTTCGCGAAGTGAAAAGATCGGGGCATTTAGAGGGGCGACCTCGAGGGGAAGGTGTTTGAGGAGATTTTCGACGTATGTACCGATCCCTCCTTTTTGTATTCTTATATCGATCACCAGATGAGGTTCTCCCCTGCTGGCGGAACCCAGAGCTCTGTAGGTTTGCGAAAAAAGGCGTAAGTGTTTTTCTTGAGGATGTGGGCGATGTGAACTGTGACAGTGTCTACGGTGACGATGTGGTCGGCGCCCGCAATTTTTTGGACAAATTCTGCGAAGGTTGTGGGGGTAAAGGGGGCGATTTGCTCGATCATTTCTCTTTCTCTTTCACTGCTACCCGAGAAGAGGACTTTTTGGCCTTGGGATTGGTAAGAGTCGTAGAGGTCTTGCCAAAAAGCTACGGGTAGTTCTCGATCGGGGCTGCTTGGGCCGAGGTGAAAGAGGACATAGTCTTGCGATTTTGTGCTGGCGGGCCATGGGCATTTGAGGGGGGCTATTAGCTGTAGGAGCTGGGCGAGATAGGTGGAGGTAAAGGGGATAACGTCGTTGAAGTAGATTTTATCCGCGGTCGTAGAAAAGCAGGTCCGTTTAGGGATGTGTTTGAGGGAAGATCCCATCCCCCGGTAGTAGGGGTCGGTTTGGATCACCCAGTCATAGTCGAGTTTGGGGCGCTTGAACAGGGCTCTTTTGCCGAGTTTTTTCCACTTGTTGTCGAGATGGCAAAACCAGGAGGCGCATTTGTAGATTTCATCCACACCGGGACAGTTATCGGCAGCTACCGAGGCAGCTGGATCGATGAGGAGGCCGATCTTGGCTTTTGGATACTTCTCTTTTAGCGATGGGATGAGGCAAGTGGTGAGGAAGACATCTCCAAGGGAGCCCTGGTTGCTTAGCAGGATGGAGGTGGGCTCTTTATTGGGAGGGGGGCTTTGTTTGAGAAAGTACCCTTTTAGCCGGTAGTAGGTCTCAAGTTTCTTGGGGCTGTAAACAATCATGACATCGTCCTTCGTGTAGATGGATGAGGCGCGAGCAAAAGGAGTCGATCATCTGCATCTGGTGAGAGACTAAGATGATGGTCCGCCCTTCATTAACTAAGGCGCGCATCTTATCTAGGGCTTTTTCTTGAAAAGGGACATCCCCCACTGAGAGGGCCTCGTCAATGAGGAGGATCTCGCTTGTAAGGTGGGCCATCACAGAAAAGGCGAGGCGCAAAAACATTCCGCTCGAGTACTTTTTCACGGGGGTGTCTAAAAATGGACCTGCGCCTGCAAAGTCGATGATCTCATCAAAATGCCGTTTCACTTCTTTGCGGTGCATGCCAAGAATCGCACCTGAAAGGAAGATGTTTTCTCTGCCGGTTAGCTCTGCATGGAAACCGGTTCCCACTTCAAGCAGAGCCCCTACGCGCCCGCTTAAAAAGATTTGCCCCTGCGTTGGGACGGTCACTCGAGCCAATAGTTTGAGTAGGGTGCTTTTGCCCGAGCCGTTCTCTCCAATCAGCCCCACAGCTTCGCCAGGACCTATTTCTAGATTAATGTCTTGGAGAGCCCAAAAACTGACTTTGGGATTGCGCAGGCGATACTTTTTTCCAAGGCCCTCAGTTTTAATCATCAAATGCTATCGGCAAAATTGTTTTCTACTCTTTGGAACACAATTACAGAAATTAGGAATAGAAACAAGGTCAAGATAGTGGAGAGAGTAAAGGTAAAGAGCGGGAATGCATGCCCTAAAAAGGAATAGCGGAAGGCTTCGATGATCCCCACTAAGGGGTTGATACAGTAGAGGAGGCGAAAAGGTTCTGGGATGATTTCTACGTTATAGAAAAGGGGCGAGGCAAACATCCAAAGCTGCACGAGAAAGGGGAGGATGTGCTTGACATCGCGAAAGTAGACAGCTGCAGCTGAGAATAAGAGATTTACGCTTATGGAAAAGAGCAATAGTGTGAGGATAGCTGCGGGAACGAAAAATAGTTTGTGGGTAAGTGGGACCCCATTGAGTATGAGAAGGCCGAAAAGCACGCTTAAGCCAATCAGAAAATCGATACCCATTCCAAGAGTGGCAGAGGTAGGTAGATACACTCGCGGGAAATAGACTTTTGTAATGAGTTTTGCATCGCCAATTAAGCTATTGCTTCCTCTTTGCAGCGCTCCAGAAAAGAAAAGCCAGGGGACTAGTCCACAAAACGAAAAGACAAAAAGCTCTTTCCCAAAGATCACCGAAAACAGTGCAGCGGTGAGCAAGGGCTGGAGCACAACCCAAAGAGCTCCCAAAAGAGTTTGCTTATAGCGCAATTTGATGTCGCGCACCACGAGCATAACAAGGACCCATCGAAAAGAGATGAGTTCTTTAAAGTCGACCGAGTACCAAGGCCTTCTGGCCTGGATCACTACATTGATTTCTGCCATATTAGTACGGATAGGTAAAGAGCCGCCATCGCTCCAAGGTATAGAGTTCCCTTGCGCAGTTTGGCAAAAATAATCTCTTTTTGCAAAAGGCTGTAATTGGCTTCAACACTTTGAAGGGAGTCTTTGAAACTAGGTTCATCTCTCTTAGACCCTCGGTAAAAAGGAAGTGCGCCCGCAATATTGGCTGCAGCGACTTTTAGATCTGCTACAGAAACTTCTTCATCTCGATAACGCTTCAAGAAAATTGTGAGTTGATTGTTGTGCGCAATAAGTTGCTGCGCAAGTGGCAAACTTGTATCTCGTGGTTGTACGGTCATGTCGTTATAAGTTCCCTTCTAGTAATTCCAGTTTCTTGTAGTGCTGTAGTTGGTCGCGGAAGTCGGCAGCGTCTTCAAAGCGAAGTTCTTTTGCAGCTCTCTTCATTTCGATATCAAGTTCTTTGATTTTCTCAGAGACGTCTTCTTTGGTGAGGTGGGAGGGGCTATCTTCAGCTGCTCTAGGAGCTTCATCAACGGTTTCGAAGAGGATTTCAGATTTTTCGCGCTTAACAGTTGTTGGGGTGATCCCATGTTTTTGGTTGTATTCTTCTTGGATGGTTCGACGTTCTTTGGTGATGTCGAGGGTGCTTTGGATCGATTTTGTGATTTTGTCAGCGTACATAATGACACGCCCTTTGACATTTCGAGCCGCGCGTCCACATGTTTGAATAAGGGCGGTAGCGCTACGCAAGAATCCTTCTTTATCGGCATCGAGGATAGCGACGAAGGTCACTTCGGGTAGATCGAGTCCTTCGCGGAGAAGGTTAATGCCTACGAGGACGTCAAAGAGCCCTTTACGCAGATCGGCCAGAATTTGGACCCGTTCGAGGGTGTCGATGTCAGAATGGAGGTACTTGGCTTTGACTCCAATTTCGGTGAGGTACTGCGTGAGGTCTTCAGCGAGTTTTTTGGTGAGTACGGTAACGAGAACGCGGCCCCCTTTTTCTGTCTCTACACGGATCTCTTCAAGGCAATCATCGACTTGGTTGGTGGCGGGTTTTACAGTGACGATGGGGTCGAGGAGGCCTGTGGGGCGGATGATCTGTTGGATGATCTCCCCTTCTGCTTCTTGCACCTCCCACTCTCCTGGAGTTGCTGAGACATAGACTACTTGACCCATCCGCCGGTAGAATTCTTCAAACTTTAGCGGGCGGTTGTCATAGGCAGAGGGGAGACGGAAGCCAAATTCTACGAGGGAAGTTTTTCTCGCCTGGTCGCCATTGTACATGGCACGCACTTGTGGCAGGCTCTGGTGCGACTCATCGACAAAGAGGAGAAAATCATCTGGGAAATAATCGAGTAGGCAAGGAGGTGGATCGCCCGGATTTCTTCCAGAGAAGTGGCGCGAGTAGTTTTCGATTCCCTTACAAAAGCCGATTTCTCGGATCATCTCTAAATCGTAAGTGGTCCGTTCTTTGATCCGCTGCCGCTCGATCAGCTTTTCTTCTTTTTCAAAGGTAGCGACTCTCTCTTTGAGCTCATTTTTGATTGTCTCTCTAGCTTTGATGCGGATGTCTTCAGGTGTGACGTGGTGCGACCCTGGGAAGATGGTGATTTTTTCGTGCCGCTCGAGGACTTTTCCTGTTAGTGGATCGATTTTGCTGATCCGGTCAATTTCGTCGCCAAAAAATTCGATCCGGTAGGCAATTGTCTCCTCATAGGCGGGCATCACCTCGAGGACGTCCCCTTTGGCTCGGAACGTTCCCCTGGCAAGATCAAATTCTCCCCTTTTGTAGTGCATTTCGACGAGGTGGAGGAGGATCTCATCGCGGCGCGCCTCTTGTCCCATTTCGAGTTTGAGCTGCATTTTGCTGTAGTATTCCGGAAGACCTAGGCCGTAGATGCAGGAGACGGAAGCGACGATGATTACATCTTCTCGCTCGATCAGTGAGCGGGTGGCTGAGAGGCGGAGGCGATCAATCTGGTCGTTGATGGCGAGGTCTTTTTCGATATAGGTGTCTGTGCGAGGGAGATAGGCTTCAGGCTGGTAGTAATCGTAGTAGGAGACAAAATATTCGACAGCATTATTCGGGAAAAAAGACTTAAACTCTTCATAGAGCTGGGCGGCGAGCGTTTTATTGTGGGCGAGGATAAGCGCTGGCCGCTGGACCTTGCTGATCACATTGGCCATCGTAAAGGTTTTCCCAGAGCCGGTGATCCCCAGAAGAACTTGGGACTTTTTTCCGCTCGAGATGCCTGCTGCCAGTTTTTCAATTGCCTGGGGCTGATCGCCCCTCGGCTCGTAGTCGGTCTCTAATTCAAACATCTTTTTTTAGGTACTTTGCTATTAGGGGGCGAAGTTTACCACGTTCTTGTTGGATATCCAAGAAAACAATGGCACCTGCGATGAAAATCACAAAACTTAAAAACAAACGTTTGAGTGGGGTTTGATAATTTTTTAGATTCCAAACCATGGCTGCGGGCAAAAAAACCAGGAGGATGGCAACAAAGGCCCCTGCGTAGTTCAGCGCTAAGTAAAAACCATCCGGATAGGAAAGGACGAAAAAAAGAGGGGGGACAAAAGTCAGCAAGATTGCCAGCATCCTTCCAGAGTGGGTCTTTTTGATTTTAAAGCCATCGGTCAAAAAGTCAGAGAGACTTAAGGTCACTCCCACAAACGAGGTGATGATCGCAAAAAAGCTGAAGAACTTTGTTGCTAAACTGATGAAAGGATTTTGCAGGACCCGCGCAAGTGGATGGGTGGATGCCTCCCCTTTCACAAACGCTCCAGCAAGATCCTGTAAAGGGACAGCTCCAAGGACAAGCACTTGCCAAAAGAGATAAACAATGATGGGAACTAAACTTCCGATTAAGATCGCCTTGCGCAAAGCTTTTCGATCCCGGTTGAGGTAGGTGGTCAAACTAGGGATGATGATATGATAGCCAAACGCTGTGATCACTGTGGGAATAGCAATTTGCAGCGCTGGATAATCCACGTGGCTGAGTCTACTCAAATCGACTTCGGCAGGGAGAAAGAAGATAAGAAGCACAAACGAGACCACCAATCCAACCATTAGAATACGGTTGATCCGATCTACCCCCTGTGTTCCAGCATAAACAAAACCACCAAAGATCAATGGCAGGGCAAAGGGAGCCAACCAGTGGGGCATCGTGTAGCCTGTCCAGTCTTTTACCACTTCAATAAATAGCGGCGTGCATCCTGTGATATAGGCAGCTGTTAGCGAATATAAAAGTAAGAGGTAAACCACCCACGCTACGATTTTGCCCCAGAGGCCCAGGCGTTTTTCAGCCATGGTGATCATGTTGTTCTGCCCCTTTATGGAGAGGTTAGCATCGAGAAAGAAAAACGAAGACGATAGCATCAAGAGCCAAATCAAAACGAAAAGGAGCGCTGAAGGGAAAAATCCACTAAATGACGTAACAGTTGGAAAAGCAAGCATCCCCACTCCAAGTGTGGTTCCTGCAATAAGAAGAATTGCGCCAAATAGATGGTTTTTTTTCATGCTTTAGATTTTGGGTATGTAGGGTGCGTGAAACATATTTGAGAGCTGGAAGAAGATAATAAAGAGTGCAGCGCAAAAGAGGAGAACCAAAAGGGGCTTGCCTCCAAAAACTTGGTAGTTTGTTTCCAACTTTTTCTGATAACGTCCTTTCCAGACCATCAGTACGGGCATAATCCCAAAGAGGATGACTGCGCAAACCCCTCCAGCAAAACCCAACGCATCTAGGAAGATGTTAGGGAAAAGGATCGCAAGAAGAAGTGGAGGCAAAAGCGTGAGGACAACGAGCCAGCCCTCTTCCTGTTTTCTCCAGTTTGCTTTCAGCCCATCTGCCAAGAAATGAGATAAGCTAAGAGCTTGCGCTAAGAACGAGGTCAAAATCGCAAAAAAACCAAGGATCGTTGCACAGTAACTGATCCAACTCGACCCCAAAAAGCCAATGAGGGCTTGGGTCGCTTCTTCCCCTTCTTTGTAGATAGAGACGATTCCATTTTCTCCTTCAAAGGGAACAATGCCAAGGACAATCACCTGCCAAACTAGATAGATCACCAAGGCAAAAAGCCCACCTAAAAAGATGCTTTTTTTCACCCGCTTCAGATCATTTTTTAGATAGTCGGTCAGACTGGGGATCATGTTATGAAACCCAAAGGAGATGATCAAAATGGGCAGTGCATAGAGGGCATATTCAGGTGCCGATCTAGCGAGGAGCGATCCCTGCACATGCTGGGCCCCTAAAAAGGCAAGCCCAAGGAATGCAGCTATTTTCCCAGCCATCAAAAAGCGGTTCCAAAGGTCGACTGGCCTTGTACCTAGGTAGACAATCCACCCAAAGAGGACAACAAAAAATAAAGAGCCTCCCCACTCGGGCAGTACATAGCCAAAATACTGCTCAGAAATCTTGGCAACCAAGGAACCAATGCCTGCGATATAAGCCAGTAGGAGCGAATAAAAAAGAAATAAGTAGAGAAGCCAACAGAAGAATTTTCCCTTTTTCCCCAGAGTTTGCCCCACCATGGTGATGAGATTTACCCTACGAGAATACCTCCCGTTGACCTCTACTAAAAGAAGGGCTGTTAACGTCATAAAGGCCCAAGCTCCAAAAAAAGCAATCAGCGAAGGATAAAAACCAGAGAGCCCTGTCAAAATGGGTAGTGCCAACATACCAGCACCGATGCAGCTTCCCGTTAAAAGGAGCATACCGCCAAAGACACTGCCACTTTTGACTTTACTCACTTGCTCTCCTTGGACTGCATCTTCTCTACAATGCGGATCTCTTGCCCAAGCCTTCCCAGCTCATAGCCGTCGTAGTCAACAAACTTAAAGAACCGCTCAAAGCTAGGGAATACTTGTGATACTTGCTTAGCCATTTCCTGAGCAATAAAACGGTAAGCTGGATGCCCCGCAGCTTGTGAGCGGAGCTCACAGAGCCACTGCAATGCGCGCAAATTGATATGGAAATACCAGTGGATGTTGTAGCCCATCGGCACAATGTACTGCCCCTCTTCAGGAAGTTCTGGCGCGATCTGATCATAGGCGCTCTTGGCAGCTTCCATCGCTTCACAATAGGGCTTTTCCATATCCGTATCTTTGATTTCGGCAGGGACAAAGTATCCAAAATCGCAGGTGAGAAGTTGTCTTTCTTGCGTAAGAATCCGATGTCTCTGCAAATCGCGATATACACCGAAGTCGGCTACAATCTCAAACGTAAACATCGCATGCTCTAAGGCCCTAGGTGGTTTATGGCGCCTGTTTTCCCGGAAATTCGCTCCTGCATCGAGGATGCGAGAAAGATCTTCTTCAGAAAGGGACCTGCAATACTCCTGAAGTTCCATCAGCCCCGACTGAGACTCATTAAAGAGAAGAGCTGCTGCCACCTTAACTGGACCTTCTGTGTCATAGGAGATGAGCCGAACCCCAGGACTGCGCATCGAAGGGATATTTTCCGTTAGGTCACCAGAAAGAGACTTCAACTCTTCTCCCAACTGCTCACTAAATTGTGTAAAAGTTTGTTGGTACTTGTGGTTGGGCTCGGCTCTACGCACAAAGGAAGGGATCACCTTAGAAAGTTCTTGGTAGGCCTTTTTCCCCGTCTCTTGCATCTCACTTAAATTGTGTGCATTGAGCTTTTGGATCATCGTCTCGAAGAAGCGACCATTGCCAAACACTCCCATATTCGTAAGCGCGCTCGTAGGAAGAAGACCGCGCAAGCAATCAAGCACTTTCGCCCGGATCGCAGCTTTGTAAGCCACATCAGAAATGTCATGTTCCTTAGGGTACTTCTTCTCCATCACCTCGGTAAGCTGAGGGATCAACCCCGAATAAGTCTCAAACAATCTGTTGCAAGTCTGCACATACAAATCGCGGTAAGCCGATGTCATCAAAATAGGTTCACGATAGAAGAGAAACTCCCCCTTGTACTTCTGATCAAAATAAATATAGCGAGTCGATTTCTCAAGAGGTGAGCCTCCGATCCGACAATCCTCAATGATCTTTGCAGCGAGCATCGAAACATTTTCTAGTGCTAAATGTGCTCCGCCAAGCTCTCCAATCGAATCATCGCCATAGCCATCTAAAATCCGATCGTAGAAATTTTGTGCCTTCTTAATCGCTGTGACCTGATCCTCGATCTCTTGCTCACCCTCATCAGTTTGCATCGCACTTCCTGCAATCGCAGAGAAGGCCGTCTCCTCACTCAAAATAAATTCTTTAAGCAGAAGAGAGCGGAGCCCAAGGCCCGATCTTGAATACCTCGAGAACAAAGCGCCCTTGATTACCTCAGGGAGATTGCGCAAACAAAAAATATTACTCTTTGTGCTTGTAACATAGCGGTTGAGAATCTTGGCCTGTTTTTCAGAAAAGTCTTCATAGTCTTCGATCATATCCCACCTCAGAATGAAAACCCCAAGCATCGCACAATCCCCCAAGCAGAGTCAACCCTCTAGCGAGGTAACTAAAAATATGCTAAACTATCGATATGATCCGATTTATCCAATGCTTACTGATTTTTGCAGCTACCAACCTATTTGCAACAGAAGACAAGTGGTACCAAGTCAATACAGACCTCTATACCGTCGACTTCCCCTCTGAGCCAACCAAATCTGTCGAAAAAGAATCGATGGTGACAAACACCGAATACCGCTTAGAGCAAAGTGATAATATCTACGTTACAAGCCATTTTAAAATCCCAAAAGCGGCTTTTGCCCCCTTTGTGGGCTATTCGCTTGAGGGCTTTGCCAATAAAGTCTTATCTTCCATGATCGAGCGAGATGATCAGTTCAAAAAAATGCTCTACAAAACAGTCAAAAAAAATAAGCGTCAGGTCTTACTAGAGTATTCATACGAAAAAAAGAATGGCCGAATCATGACCGGCAATCTGATGATCTCACACGGCAACTTCTATCAACTTTCCACAAACTACCCAGAAGGCGATCAAGGCAACAAGAACTTCAAGCAGTTTGCGAGCACCTTCCAGCTTAAAAACGGCTTCTCCATCCCCCGAACAAAACCTTAAGGAAGAAACGGGCAAGTTCCAAAAAAGGCCCCCGCTGCAGAAGCTACAATTTCCACTGTAGCCAGAGCCCCGGCCGCAGCTCCAGCCTCGGCGGCTGCCGCTCCTACTACAAGAGGTGCTGCCGTGCCAGCTGCTACACCCGCACCAAATGCCGCTGTCCCGGCACTAGCAACGCCAGCTCCAGCCGCGGCAGCACCAACAGCAGTAGCACCGGCGGCTGTTGCGGCTCCGCCTGCTGCTGTAGAGACTGCGGCTGTTGCAACGCTTCCCGTTGCCGCTGTTCCGACAGCGCCCGCTGCTGCTCCCATGGCACCGCCCGTTGCTACAACAGCCCCTGTTGCAGCACCCGCCGCGGTTGCATAACAAACTACCTTAGTTGTCCAATAGGCAACTACGCCTGCGATTGGTCCTGCGCTAACACCTGGAATCTCAGATGCTAACAGTAGAGCTAGACACGCAACGACGGCGGTTTTTTTTGCAGATCCCTTCCAAGTAGCTGGTAATACAGCTCTTCGGTGTACATTTTCAAATCCAGAACTAAGACTGATTCTCATATCGATCCTCCTTTGAGTAGTTAAGGTAGGGAGGAATGGTAAATGAATCTTTAAAAAAGGCCAAGGGCATCGAGCATAATGATCAAGATGATCACCGGTGCTACGTACTTGATCCCAATGCGAAAATAGCCCCTCAAGAAAGGGAAGCGTTTGAAGAGGCCATGCGAGCCTGTTTCCATATGGTGCAGGGCTTTTTTAATCCCCCAGCGCCAACCGACAAGCAAGACAGCAGCAAGGCCGCCAAGAGGTATTAAGATATTAATGCAGAGATTGAGAACGGCTGAAAAAATTGTCTGATCAAAAATGTTCACATCCTTCAGAACCCCAAAAGAAAGGGCACTCGGTACACCTACCAAAAAGGATGCTACTACCACAAAAATCACTGCCTTTTTCCGCTTCCATTTTTTCTCATCGATCAAGTAGGAAATCGCCGGCTCGAGAGCTGAAATCTGAGAGGTCATCGCCGCTAAAAACAAGAGGACAAAGAAGAGCAGGCACAAAAAATAGCCCCCCTTCATCTGTGAAAAAATGAGTGGCAGAGTTTGAAACATCAAACTTTCTCCAGAGGAGGGAGAAACCCCAACGGCAAAGACAATCGTAAAAATCGCAACACCTGCTAGAAGCGAAATGATTACTCCAAAAAAGCTAATGGGAAAGCAGGTTTCGGTTAAGTTTTCTTTTTGGCTCAAGTAGCTGCCATAGGTGACCATGGTTCCCTGTCCCAAACTGAGAGAGAAAAACGCTTGGCCAAGAGCCATTAGGATAGCTGCGCCAGAGACCATCGACCAGTCCGGCTTAAAAAGAAAAGCAATGCCCTTTGTTCCACCAGGTAGCGTGAGCCCTTTGATTGCTAAAAGGATCAAAACCACAACGAGAAGGGGGACCATGATTTTATTCCCTTTCTCAATCCCCTTCTGCACACCGGCATAGAGGACATAGCCACCCACCAACATAAAAAGAGCGAGATAGCCAACAGCCCAGATAGGCGATGCTGTGAGATCCGCAAAGAGTTGGGAGGCCTCACTACCTGAAGAAAGACTTGTCAGCCCTCCCTTCAATGCTTGAAAAAGATAGCCAAATGTCCATCCTGAAATAACCCCATAAAAAGTGCTGACCAAAAATCCGGTGAAGACCATCCCTTTGCCAATTGGTCCCCACTTGCCAAGCTCTTGAAAAGCCCCTTTAGGGCTCAACTGGGTCTTTCTCCCAATGGTCAGCTCGGAAATCAGAACGGGAATTCCAATAATAACTAGACAAATGAGATAGAGAAAAATAAAAGTAGCGCCGCCGTTTTCCCCTACGACGTAGGGAAAGCGCCAAATACTTCCCAGACCAACGGCCGAGCCAACGGCTGACCAGATAAAGCCGAGTTTTGATCTCCACTGTTCACGCATAAGAGAAGTTTATCTTCCATGAGGGTAGAATGCAATATCTCCATACTCAGGCTGCATTATTATTCTAAAACAATTTATACCCATTCTGATTCAAGAATTGAGCATTGCACAAGAAGGCTCCTCAAAATTTTTAGCATTGAAGAGAAGCCGTGTTCATAGACACGGTGCGATGAATTGGTGAAAAATTGTCATTCGAATAACGAGGTGAATATTGATAGTCAGTGAGTTATAAAATGGCAATTTTAGTCCAAAGGACGCTGAAAATGAATGTGCGGAATTAATCAGTGTCTCCTATATGATTAGCCAAGAAATCCTTCTTCCTAAACTTCTCTAAAAATGTCATCTAAATGAATCTGGTTTGTTACCATTTCTTCTGAATACATGTTTTCTTTCACGCCAAAAGCAGTGATCATCGAAAGAAAGAACTGTTTTTGAGTTCTTGTTTGTTTTCTAAACACATCAATTTTATTATACAATTCTTGAGCATAAGACTTATCAATAGTGAATGGCGATTCAGAATATTTAATTTCACAAATTGAAATTGTTCCATCTGGTCGATCAAAAAGTAAATCTATTTGAGCTCCTTTTTGGTTCGTTGAAGCTCTAGGTGCATAACGCCATGTCCCTGCAACAGCTCCAGGATCTATATTCAAAGCCACACGTATTTGGTCGATATGTTTATAACAAATCGACTCAAATGCATAGCCAGACCAACTTCTCCAGGAAGGCGTTTTGGATTGGGACATCCAAAAATTCTTATTGATTGCTTTTTTGGCAATACTTCTAAAATTTGGCTCAATCCAGTTCAAGTAAAATAAACAGTATTCATCATCCAGCAAATAATACACTCCCCTTTCTTTATGACCAAAGGGAACAAGGCTCGTGATGAATCCAACCTCTTCTAGCTGCTTTAATTTTCTTGTAGTATTTCCACCATCTGGAAGTTTGGCCTGTGAAATGAGTTCAGCCTGCCCAATTCCATATCGATGCTTAGCTATAATACGTACAATATCTATATATATCTTCGAATCCTCAAACAATGAATCAAATAATCGACTAAATTCATTAATCAAAGGGCCATCACCTTGGAAACAAAGCTCATCAATGGACTGGCTTGCAGAATTTCCTTTTTGAATATAAGTCCAATATAGAGGGACACCTCCCAACACGATATAAAGATCTAAAATTTGCCTCTTCGTAAGATGAATATGTTGCGCATTTAAATAGCTTTCAACCTCATGAAGTTGAAAAGGTTTCAAATGAATTGTCCTTGTTACTCGATTATGTAATCCACCCTTATTGTTTATAATATTTTCAATGATCCATGATGTAGCCGAGCCACAGATAATTAATTTGATCCGGCCATCAAAAACCCAATATCTATTCCAGTAGAGTTCCAAAGCTTGAAGGATCTTTGATCGAGGGGTGGCCATCCATGGAAATTCATCAAGAAAGAGGACAACTTTTTTTTCTTTTGGCACCGACTGAATTGCCAGAGTTAAATCTTCAAATGCTGCTTTCCAACTATTTTTAGGAATAATGGAAGGACCTTTGTAAAAAGTTTTCCCTATCTGCATTGCAAATTCTTCTAATTGCTCTTTCAACGTGCCTTTTTGAATTCCAGTCACGTGAAAAAATACGCAATCTAGAGAATCCACAAAGTTTTTTATGAGAAATGTTTTCCCGATTCTACGCCGGCCGTAAATGGCAAGGAATTCTGATTTAGCAGAATTAACCAGAGTTTTCAAAGTTCTTCGTTGTCTGTTTCGCCCAATTATCATAGTTTTACACCACCTTAACTCATTAAACCACAACACATTAATAGAGAAGTGTTTCTTCCGCCGCTTTTAGCAGGCCTTAAACAGGCGGATAAAACATCCGAACGCGTTTATTCCGCCGCTTTTATTTTACTCAAACCGGCGGATAAAACACAAACTCGGGGTGCAATTGAAATGGATTTCAAGCCAGACTCCGAGTAGAATATTCGAATGGCAAAGATCCTAATTGAAGATTTAACATCCTCTGGAGAGGGGGTCGGTACCCTCGAAGGGAAAAAAGTTTTTGTCGATGGAGCCCTGCCCACTGAAGAGGTCGGGGTGGAGATCACCTCCTCAAAAAAACGATTTTCTAAGGCAAAACTCCTCAAGATACTTTCTCCCTCGAAAGACCGCGTAGACCCCATCTGCCCTCTCTTTGGAACATGCGGTGGCTGCCAAATCATGCACCTCGATTATCCCGCCCAACTCAAATGGAAAAGGGCTCGCGTGCAAAATGCCCTGCAGCGAATTGGGGGCATTGAAGTAGACGTTGCGCCCTGTACCCCCTCCCCAGATCCTCTTGGATATCGGAACAAAATCCACCTCCACAACGGAGGCTTCTACAAAAGACATTCGCATGAAGTTGTCCCCGTTGACAAATGCTACATCCACAATCCCATCGGAGAAAAAGCTCTTCCTCTTGCAATGGACGCCAAAGAAGCGATCATTAAAACTTCGCTCAATACAGAAGAGGTTCTTCTTGTACTCGATGGTAAGGGCGATCGCCCATTCATAACGGAAAAGTTAGGCGATCTCCATTTTAAAATACGAAGCCAAGATTTTTTTCAGATCAATCCCAAGCAAGCTCTGCAACTCTATGAAAAAGCCATCCTCTGCGCCGAGATCGATACCACCATGCGTGTTTTAGATGCCTATAGTGGGGTGGGAACGCTTTCACTATTCGCAGCCAAAAAAGCAAAAGAAGTCGTTGGTATAGAAATCGTCCGCTCTGCCGTAAAAAGCGCACAAGAAAATGCGTTGCTCAACAATATTTTCAATACCTCCTTTCGATTTGGTAAAGTAGAAAATGAGCTGCCCAAGCTGGGCACGTTTGACGTTATCTTCCTCAACCCTCCAAGGGGCGGTGTGGATGAAAAAGTTTTGCAAGCCCTAATCAAGCACCCACCCAAACGACTTCTCTATATCTCTTGCGATCCTGCTACACTTAGCCGTGATCTCAAAATCCTGCAGAAAAAATTCGCCATCAAAGGGGTTTTCCCCTTCGACATGTTCCCCCAAACAGCCCATGTTGAAACACTGGTATCGCTCACATCCAATTAAGCGCTCACTTCTTTTCATGTGGCCCTGCGAGCGACTTGAAAGGGGGCCGAGCCCTCTTGAAAGCTCGAGCAGCCGATTAATCATACCGCTCTTCGTAGAGGGTGCGGTAGAGGGGCTTGCCGGTAAAGGCAGAAGCTCCGACGTCGCGGAGCCAGGCCGACATTGCGTAGGTAAGGAAGGTGCGGCTACTTTGCTTGAGGAAGATGTCGAAGGGGATGTGAAAAGCAAATCCTTTGTCGAAGTAGGTGCGCCCCCCGATTTTATCGTTGCCGTTTGTCGTTGTCACCCACAGGGAAAAGCGGGCGCCACTTGGGAAGTAGCGGGTCACTTCAAAGCGGGCTCCCCTATCTTTAGCAAGGAATTGTCCCGCTTTGATTTCGAAGAGGAGGTCGAGGGGTTTGAAGTCGTAGTAGAGATTGAAAAAGGCTTGCAAGCCAGTAAAGTCTTCCTTGATCTCTTCTCCGTTTGATCGAAAACGGGGGATTTTATTCATAAAGCCAAGGCCTGTATAATCTCGTTTCCAGACGGTGGAAAACTCTAGCCCAAAAGCCCAATTCGATTGGACGGGATAGTGGAGAAGTTCTGCCGCTCCGCCCCCATAGGCAGGCTCGAAGTAGCCGCCGGCGAGGCGAAAGAACCACCCTTTACCTGCGTTCCAAGAGCGCTGAAGATAGAGTTCTTCAAGCCGAACGCGCCCCCCTTGGAAATACTTAACTGCATCGGTGCGGACGTGAGGAAGTTCTGAGGGGTTGAGGCAATCTCTATTGGTCAGCCCATGCATACTGGAATAGGCAGAGTACGATGCTTGGAGGCGATAGATCATCCCCCCTGGCAGGAATCCTTCAAAGGCGCCAAGGAAGCCAAGGCTGTATTTAAACTTTCCGGTTGTGGAACCGAAAAAGGAAACCACGCGAGGACGCATGGTGAGAGTCCAAACCTCACGCTTTCTCTCAAAGAGCTGTTGCACATCGTAGGGGTCGAGCGAGCAACCTACTTCGCCCATGGGGGAGAGGGTTTCAATCTCCCAATTATTCATACAGCAGTTGCGCAGCGCAAATAGATCGCAGGTGCGGAAGGTGTAGCTATGGCTCTGCACCCCTTCTGCTTCAAGAACCACTTTTACGCTCGAAATGTTTTCAGGTGTAAGCGCCGCAAGCAAGTCCTGAATCCTTTCACGCACATCTTCTTGCGCGCGGTAGCGGTTGTTTACAACGCGTAGGTAGAGCTGCCTGCAATCTCCCAAAAGATAAGCGTCGTATAGATCCAGTCCTTGATCGGCAAAACTGCAGGCAAGATCGCAAACAAACTCTCTTTCAGGACGGATAAGGCCGATCGGTTCAATGTCCACGGGTGATGTATAGGTACAGGGGTCATCCACTTTTGGAATGATGCCCTCAGTTGATCCTAGAGGAAAGCGGATGGATGCGCTCCCTCCGATTTTTTCCCCACGTACAGAACTGACGTTGAGCTGGAGGGTATCACCTAAGAGGTATGAGAGCCCCCCGTTTACTCGGGAGGAGACGCTTCTCCCCTTAAAATGTTCTGTCCGGTGTTTTTTATAGTCGTTGGCATCGTACTCAGCAATTAGGGTAACGTTTTGTAAAATAGGAAGACCCGAACACCGAAAAGGGGTCCAAGCCGCGCCTCCAAATACTCCTTTGAGCCTCCCTTTTCCATATCCAAGAGAAAGTTCAAAATTGAGTTCTTTCCATGTTTTTGTAGCAACAAAGTACTGCGAACTAAATCTTTTTGTCCCCACTACGTCGTCAAGTCCATAGGCGATAGAGGGCATCATCGGAAAACCATCTTCTGGAACTAGAAGTCCAAATTTTACATTCCCGACCCGATCTGCATCGTCCCCAAATCCTTCCCTGCCAAAGTTGGCCTCTTCAATACCGCGATAAACGCGGTAGTTCGCAGAAAGTTCTATGCGTGAAAAAACGGCAAAGTTCGCCCCAAAGACCCAATAAGGGGGCACTGAGCTTACTCCGAAAGCGATGTCTCCCGACTTGGGGAAACGGGCAGAGGGCATATTAAAATAACCACCAACGAAAGAGGCGTTGTAGAAAAAAGGCAATTCATCGTTGACCTCTCGGTTGATTTCTTCAACGAGCGCAAGGTCTCGGAAAAGACAAGAGCTATCTTTAGCAAGTAAAAGAGTTGGGAGAAAAAGACATATGAAAAATTTCATTCTTTACCGCAGGGATAGAAGCCCAAAGTAAAGAGTCTTTTTCTTTTTTTCAATTCACCAACGCGTTTGAAAAATATTAAGAGCAACGATATACTCTTTTCATGGACGGGCACAATTCAGGAGCATTCTAGTCAATGGGGTATTTAGTAGATTTTGAAAAGGCAATAGAAAACCACGACGCGTCAAAAATGATGCGCCTTTGGGAAGAATATACCTCAACAGACGAAGTAGAAGCAGAAGATTATCTCGAAATTTTAAAAGTAGTAAAGGCTTCAGAACTTCGCGATTATATTGGACGCCACATCGAAAGGGGCTTGACTTTATGGGACAAGATCGAAGATCCAACTCTCAAAGATGAGGTTCTCCGCTTGATGGTCGACATAGAAGTCACTGATCACCCCACTCTGCGTCAGATCACGATGCAGCATCTGCAAGATAAATTTGGCCATGAAAAAGACTTTGCAGAAAAGATGCGTCTCATCGGCCTCCGAGGCGCTGGCAGCAAATTTAATGGATCCATCAGCCACTACCTACTCCTCAATCACATGAAAAAGGGCAACTTCGTCTTTCACACGCAAGGATGGGGTGTGGGCGAAATTATGGACGTGTCTATGCTACGCGAACAGCTTGGCCTAGAATTCGACTACGCTCCAGGTCGCAAAGAGATGCATTTTAAAACAGCATTTGCCACACTCTCTCCCATTCCCGACGACCACTTTTTAGCTCAACGCTTTGGCAATCCAGACGCCCTAGAAGAATATGCGAAGAAAAATCCAGTCGAGACTATCCGTAAACTTCTAAAAGATCTCGGCCCCAAGACAGCTGGAGAAATCAAAGATGAGCTTTGCGACCTTGTCATTCCAGAAAAAGAATGGAATCGTTGGTGGCAAACAACACGAGCCAAAATCAAAAAAGACACCCACATTGAATCCCCTTCGGATTTAAAGAAACCGTTCCGCCTTCTCAAAGAAGAGGTGCCTCATGAAGAACGGTTGCAAAAAGCGCTCGAAAGCAAGCCAAATGCCACAGAACTAATCCAGCTCGTCTATAGCCACCTCAAAAACTTTTCCGACACGCTCAAAAACCTGGAGTTTAAAGAATCTCTAACAGGAAAACTCAAAGAGCTTCTTTCTTTCCAAGAAACAACTGAGGCCGAGCAACTACAAGTCCATTTCTTTCTTCAGGATTTAAGTGGAGAAAAAGAATATCCCCCGATCGCTCAACTCCTCAAAAAAGCAGAGTCTATAGAAGATCTCCTTTCTAATATTGCAATCCAATCATTTAAAAAGCGAGCTCTGACACAGATCCGAAAAGTGCGCGATGATTGGAAAGAACTTTTCTTAAAACTTCTCTTTGTTGTCGAACACAGCTCCCTTCGAGATTACATCACTGGCGAGTTACTAAAATCTGATGCTAAAGAAGAACTGACGAAAAAATTAAACGATCTCTGCGTCCACCCAATTGCCCATCCTGAACTCCTGATTTGGTATTTTCAGAAGGTAGTTGGTGATTCCTCTCTTCCTTTGAGTGACGATAAAGGAAAATCTAAAGTCTTTGAAGCTTTTCTTATCCTTCTTGCCGCTCTCGAACAAACGGGAGAAAGACGCGATCTTACAAAAAAAATGCAAGGCATCTTAACAGCTGGGCGGTACTCAGTTGTACGTCAAGTTATGAAAACCGCAAGCCTAGCCGAGGTGAAAGAATTTCTTCTACTCGTAACGAAATGCCACTCCCTGACCGAGCATGATATCAAGATCTTCCACTCTCTTGCAGAAGTAGCGCACCCCTCACTTGCTACACACACAGAAGAACCAATCGATGAAGATATCATCTGGACTACAAAAGAGGGCTACGAATCGGTGCAAAAGCGGATCGAACACATCGGTACTGTCGAAACTGTGGACAACGCCAAAGAAATTGAAGTGGCCAGAGCCCATGGCGATCTTAGGGAAAACGCTGAATTCAAAGCAGCCTTAGAGAGAAGAGACCGCCTCCAAGGTGAGCTGAAGCTCCTCTCAGATCAACTCAACCAAGCACGCATCCTCACTAAAGAAGAGATCGATACGAGCAGCGTATCTGTCGGTACAATCGCCGACTGTGAGACAAAGGGCGGTAAAACCGTTTCCTATACCCTCCTCGGCCCTTGGGATGCAGATCCTGATAAGAACATCCTCTCCTTCAAATCCAAGCTTGCCAAAGACATGACAGGCTTGAAAGTGGGAGATACGTTCGAGCTGCAAAAGGAAACCTACACCATCAAAGCTATCCGCTCGGCCTTGTAATTATCATTAATAAATGATATTTTTGGTTTTTCAAAAGTTCATACACTAGGCATTTACTATGAAACTCGTCATCGCCAGTAAAAACATGCACAAGGTCCGAGAGATTCGAGCTATTCTGCGTCAAACATTTAAAGACAGTTCTAAGTGGGATGTCTATTCGCTTATGGATTTTCCCCACTACGTACCACCTGCCGAAACTGGTGAGACTTTTGAAGAAAATGCCATCTTAAAAGCCACGCATGCCGCAAAAACACTACAAGCTTACGCTCTTGCCGATGACTCGGGCCTTGTTGTTCCTGCGTTAAAAGGAAAGCCCGGTGTCTTATCTGCTCGCTTTGCTGGAGAAAATGCCACCGACAAGGACAACCGGAAAAAACTTCTTAAGGATATGCAAGAGTTAAAAGAATCAGATCGAGATGCCTATTTCGAATGCAGTATGGCTATTGCCACTCCAAACGGTCTTGATAAATCCGTTTCCGCCCGCTGCGAAGGGATGATTGTGGAAGAGGAGCGGGGCGGCCAAGGATTTGGCTACGACAGCATCTTTAAAAAGCACGACTACAGCAAAGTTTTTGCCGAGCTTGAAGAGGAAGTGAAGAACCGGATCTCTCACCGCCGCAAAGCCCTCGATAAAATTCTCCTCCACATGGAAAATAGTGTTCTATCTAATTGATGGTTATAACTTCCTTTTCCGATTAGAAAGTACAAAGGAAAAATCGCTTGAAAAACGGAGAGAGTCCCTCATTTGCATTCTCAATGAGCAACTAGCCTCTTTTAAAGGAGGTGCAGCCGTTGTCTTTGATAGCGCTGAGCAAATACGAGAGTTTGCCCAATGCGCTGCTCTAGATCACTTAGAAGTACTCTATGCCCCCAAAGGCCTAACCGCTGACAATTACATCATAGAGCTTGCCGAGCAAAGTAAAAGCCCAAGAACGATTACTGTGGTCACCTCAGATAGTGGCCTTGCAAGACAGTGCCAGCACATTGGCACAAACACCTTATCTATCGAAGAATTCATCACTCTTCTTTCGAGAAGAAACCAAGAAAAGCCGCAGGGAAAGCCCCGTTGTTGTGACTCCAATGCTGAAATCGAAAGGCTCCGCAAAATCTTTGAGGACAGACTCTAGGGAGATCTCTAGCAAACCAAAATTCAATATTTTCTCCTCTGAAAAAGCAATTAACTAGTATCTCTTTAAAAAAACGTTGCCTATTCAAAGAAATAAAAATATCCTTGAGCAGAGTTTTTTCAAAATCAAAGGAGTTAAAATTGAATACATATAAATTTTTTGCGAAGGCCATCACCCTTTTCGCGGTTCTCTTCTGCGGGATTTCGAGTAAAGGGTATTGTATGGATGATAAGCAAGCCCAATACATAGAGGAATTCTGTAGTTTTTTCTATGTCGACCAAGACAATTCCACTGAAGACACCCTAAGGGTTTCTGTTCCAGTAGCTGCAGATAATTGGTTTGTAATTCCTATGGCTACCATTAAAAATATCGAAAACGTGGGGTTTCATGCAGATACAGGGGAAAATTACATAAAGGCAAAAATCAAGTTCAAAAACGAGTATAGCCAACTAAATTCCATTCTTCCTTCTTTTCAAGAACTTTTACTTTCTGAATACGATGACCATTGGGAAGAAAACTTCTCTTTTGGATGGGGATGGAAGCCACCGTGGACATGGTCAAAATGTGCAAAGTGTAAACTCAGTGTAAATCTTTTCATAACTGGTAGTGTGTTTACTGCCACCGTACTTGCAGGGGTAACCGGACCTGGAGCTCTAGCTGTGGCTAAAGCAATGATCATCTCAAAGTATGGTCTAGCAGCTTGGGAAGCTGTCAAAGCTGTCATTTTTTCCGAGGGTGTTTCTTCTATTAGCAAGAAAATTTGCAAAGCAACAGGAAAATGCTAAAAAACGATGCCGACGAAGCTCAGGACCAAGTCTTGAATTGGTTTGGGTATAAACGCAGAGGCATGGCCTTTGCGTTTATTAGAAATAGGCAGAAGCATAGTTAAATGGACTGGTACTGTACTTGCACATCAGTGACATCAAATGTGCTTTTGAGGTTTACTACCAATTTTTCCAAAGCAGATTTTTCGCCTTGGGCTTTGATTTCAACGGTGCCATCGCTCTTGTTTTCAGCATGGCAAATAAGGCCAAGACGTTTTGCTTGTACGGTGGCTGAAGCACGGAAACCCACTCCCTGAACTCTTCCTTGGAAGATGGCGTGAAGTTCTAGCATACCTCTTCCCAGTCGAAAGATTTGATCTCTGACACAATTTCATCAATATCTTTGGCGCGGACAACGATCTCTCTGAGCTTTTTCACGCTCGGTCCTTTTTTTAGATACCATGAACCAATTCTGCGCAGATCAAGAAGTGCTTTTTTAGGAGGCTGGTATTGGAGGATATGATCAAGGTGCTCAAGAAGTGCATCGATATACGTTTTTGCCGTCCGCTCAATCGGCTCTTGACCTGATAGGTGGCGAGCAATGTCTTCGATAAGCCAAGGATTGCCGAAAGTTCCTCTCGACAGTAAGAGTCCATCACAGCCCGTGTCTGCAAACATCTGCTCTGCGCTAGCAGCATCGACAATATCGCCATTACCGAAGACAAGCATCTTATCTGCTGCCTGCTTACAATCTTTGATATAGTCCCAGACGGCAGGGCCCCGGTAGGCTTGCTTACGAGTCCTCCCGTGAACAAAAAGGATTTTCGCCCCCGCTTTTTCCGCAATTTGTGCGACCTCAGGACCGTTGATAGAATCCTCATCCCAGCCAGCGCGGATTTTAACGGTAACAGGGATTTTGACAGCATTTACCATATTGGAGACGATCTCACCAATTTTTTCTGGTGTTTTGAGAAGACCCGAACCGCTGCAATCTTTGGTCACTTTGTCGACGGGGCAACCGCAGTTGAGATCGATCACATCAAATCCCAGCTCTTCAATGATTTTCGCGCAAGGACCAGCCAGCTCTGGCTTACTACCGCAAAGCTGCGCTCCAATCGGATGCATCGAGGCCTCGTAGTCTAGGATCCGGTAGGTTCCAGGATCATGACGGACAAGGGCATCCATCTTGACCATCTCGCAAAAGATGAGCCCAGGCTTATATTTTGCTGTCATCCGGCGAAACGGAAAATCTGAGCAGCCCGCTAAAGGCGAGCAAAAAATATTATTGGAAAGTTCTAGCTCGCCGAGCTTGAAAGATGTCTTATAGGAAGGCACTTAAAAACCCTAAAACCATTTTTTCAAGGAACTGCAGAACGAAAAAACCGATCATTGGGCTAAGGTCCAATGCACCCCCAATAGGAGGGATAAATCTGCGGAAAATATTTAGATAGGGGTCGGTAATCTTCCTGGCAAAGAGCATCACAGGGTGGTAAGTATATTTTGGGAACCAAGATCCAATGATCCTCACCAACATGAGAAGGGTGAATACGAGAAAGGCCCAATGGACAACTTTTGCTATGTAAATAATCATATTAGGACCGAGTATAGCAAAGAATCGAATTTTCGAAAATCATGTTCTAGGGTAAACTGTTTCTATGGAGCAGATAAAAAAATATTATGAGAAGGTTCTCCGTTTTTTGGAAAAATGGAGCGGGCCAAAATATTTTTTTTCTATCAATGGCGAAAAATTCTGTCTTGTTTCTAAGAAAAACAATCAGCTTACTATTGAGAGCTTCGGAGAGGACGTGAAGCCGCTGAGCCGTCTAGAGGAAAAAGAGGCCGAACTAGTAACAGGACTGGACTCTGAAGATGTGATCTTGCGGCAGCTGAAGCTAAAGCTCAAATCTAAAAGAGAAATTTTAGCTACTCTCCCCTTCCAGGTGGAAAATCTACTCCCCTACTCCCAAGAAGAGCTCATCCTTTTACCTACCTTAGAGGTGCAGAAAGACATTACCCTTGTCTCTCTTCTCGCTACATCAGAATCCTCTGTAACAAAACATCTGATTTGGGATGCAGATATCGTCTCTTGCGCTCCTCTCGCTCTCTTCCGATATGCCCGGCATTATTTCCCTGAAAAAGAGTCTCTATTTCTTCGACATGAAAATACTCTTATTGTGATTGAAAACAGAGAATTGAGAGCTTTCCAAACTATTCGTCATGGGGATTCTGAAAGAGTTTTGGCCCACCTGCAAAGTAAATACCCCAAAATTGACCCCAATCCTGTGACAGAAGGCAAAAACTTTGGCTATGCCGTAGCCATTGGCCTAGCCCTTGATGCAGCTTCTCAAGATCCAAGAAGTGGACAGTTCCGCCAGGGTGCTCAACTATCTCAGAGACACCTTGAAAGAAAAAAGAAAAATTTCGTCCAATTTTTTGCCGCTTGCGCCTGCTTTGTCCTCCTCACCTGGTCAACAGGCCATCTCCATCTAAAAAAACGAGAAAATAGCGCCCTGCAGGCACTTGGCTATGCCAAGAAAACGAAACTTACCAGCGTGATTCAAGAGTTGGAAACTTCGCTCTATAAACAAAGTAAGTCAAAAACCACCGTTTCACCCTTGCCCAAGATTTCAGAGCTCCTCGCGTGGATGAGCGCCCATCCAAAACTAGCCGACTGTTCGATCCAAAGACTCCGCTATGAGCTTGTCAGAGCACCACGTCTTGGAACGCAGATAAAGACCTACAGTGCAAAGGTAGAGCTTGAGCTCACAACCCAAAACCCTGCAGCAGCGAGAAAGTTTCATGAGATGCTTGTGCGTGAGAGAAAAATTATCGACCAGAAACAAGAGGTAAGGTGGAATGCCGATCACGGTATTTATCGAGCCACATTTCATGTGAAACCCCAAAGCTTATGATAAAAAAATATAAAGCTTACCTAGTTCATCACTATAGTTTGGTGGCGTATGGCCTCATCCCATGCCTCTTAGCTCTATTTGGCCACCTATCTTCAGAAAAAAAGCTCAGCCAGCAAATAGATGAGGCCCTTTATCTGAAAGAGAAAGAAAATCTAGCCGATAAAAAAGCAAAGCTTCAAGAAGCTTTAAACGCGCAGATGAAAAGTGCGAGTGCCGACTACCTAGAAACCGTGATCGAACCCATGCAATTCCTCCGTTCTGAAACCCAAAAAATCTCGGCCATGCTCCACGGCAGCCCAGAGAACAAAGCCTACCAAACTAGGCTACAATTCTTGCAAAACGGGCAAAATACCCTCCGATTTCGCCAGCAAAATTTCCAACGGATCGGCAATCAACAGGAAATGGAAGCAAAACAGATCCACCCTGTGGAGTTAAGCCGCGAAGATCTAAAGCAGCTTTTGGCAAATATTGAAAATATAACCCTTGGAGACACTAAACCAGAGGGAAATCCTCCCAATCTCCTCATTAAAAACTTTGAGTTGATCAAAAAACCCCTCCCGACAAGCGAGGAGGTCTTCCTGGTCAACCTAGAACTCATTAAACGCGAGATAATCCATGAATAAACTCCTCATTTTTCTCCTGCCGATTCTACTTTTTACTGGCTGTCGAAACCCTTCTCAGACCGAATCCATCGTGAGCATGCAAATGCTCGATAGGAACGGCTTTTCTGAGACGATCAGCAATAAAGACCGGCTAGATATTTATGAAAAAGTGGACTTTTTAGATCAACAACCCTACGAAAAGGTTCTACGCGTCTATAACAAAAACGGAGAAGGGAAAAGCCCGTCCAAGCTCACCAGCTACCATGATAATGGTGGCCCTTGGCAATACCTTGAAGCCTTAGATGGCAGAGCCAATGGGAAATACATGGAGTGGCATGAAAATGGAAAACTCAAAATTTCAGCCCATGTGATTGAAGGGCTTGCCGATTTAGATGTCAGAGCCCAGACGAGCTGGCTTTTTGATAAAGAGTGCACTGTTTGGGATGAAAATGGAGACCTCTCAGCCGAGTTTCTCTACGAAAAAGGGCACCTTGTTGGCGAGGCAAAATACTACTATCCAAGCGGCAACGTTCAAAAAACCATCCCCTATAGCCAAGGCCGTATCCACGGCTCCATCCTTATTTTTGATGAAGAAGGCAACACATTAGAGGAAATCACATTCAAACACGATAAGCGCGATGGAAAAGCCTTCGCCCTTTACTCCCTAAAAATCCCTAAGTCGGAAGAACTCTACCAAGACGATCTGCTCCTAGAAGGCATCTATTACGACAGAGACGGAACCGTTCACGGAGAAATTTCAAATGGACAGGGAGTTCGAGCAGAATTCACTGAGGGAAGACTCTACAGCTTAATCGAGTACCAAAACGGCATACCCCAAGGGAAAGTCCAGCTCATAGGACCAAACAATCAACTACAAACAAGCTACCAACTCAAGGAAGGGATGAAAACCGGCGAAGAGTGGGAATATTACTCTGATACAACTCCAAAGCTCTATATCCAATGGTTTGAAGACCAAATCCAAGGGATGGTCAAAACCTGGTATGCGAATGGAAAGCTCGAAAGCCAGCGAGAAATGAGCAATAACAAAAAGCATGGCTTGAGCTTCGGGTACTATAAGACAGGCGATCTCATGTTGATGGAAGAGTATGATAGCGATAAGTTAACTAAGGGCTCCTACTACAAAAAAGGAGACCCCACCCCTATCTCTACCATCGAAGACGGCTCGGGCGTCGCCACGCTCTACAACCCCGAAGGGCACTTCACCCATAAAATCGAATATGAGAGGGGAAAGCCGGTAGCGGACTAGAGAAAGGAATAAACGGCTGCAAAAGCATTGAAGGTGGGACTCCGCCCCCCTTCATGCCCTTTTGCAGGGCCACATGAATTCTAGTTAACGCTTACTTTCTTTTAAACTGGCCCTCCAGAAGGACGAGGAAGGGGGCGAAGCCAACTTCCTCGCTTCTGGAGCCCGAGGCGGCTAGCGCACAGTAAAATCGGTCCGTTTGAACGAAGATAGTGCTGCGCACAGATTCGTGAAAGAGGATCCGATTTAGCAAAGCGATAGTCCGCTCAAGTAAGCGAAGCTACTGGACGGAATGACCGAAGGTTCATTCCGCAAAAAGAATGATAGCGGCCCTAGACTAGACTGTCTCCTCTCACCCTTCTACCTCTTTATTGAGAGGATTCGGGGGAGACGTCTTGGAGCTGCTCGTCGTCTGGGTGGGCTCCGTAGGGGCCTTTTTTCTTCTTTTTCGGGGGCTTGCAATACTTCGGGCCGTCGCAAGAGCCGGCCAAGACAGCAGCGCCAGAGGCAACATTTGTGCAGATCCCATATTCCCCCCCATCAAGGCAAGACCACTGGACCGTATAAGGCGTTTGCGAGCGGCTTGGCTGCTCACCATAGTTTTGTCCACCAGGACCAAATGAGGGATAGGATTCAGACCAGGTATTGAAATGTTCTGGGAGGATAACCATTTCTCCTAGATAGGTCCCATCAGCTGCGCGGATGACCGCTCTGAGTTTATAAGGGCTATCATTGTGCAAGCGCAAAGATCCATGCGCCAGGGCTCCAAAACATAAAAATAATAAGAGGTATTTCTTCATCTTAATGGTCATTCTCCAATCTTGCCCATTTAAAGTCTAGGCTTCCCATCGAAGAAAGGAAAACTCCCTGTAAGTTTTCAGCTTTTCGATAGAACATTGAATAATGAAAGAGGGGGATGATCGGCATGGCCTCTAGAAGAATCTTCTCACACTGGCTAAGTTTTTCCTTTCGCTGATGAGGATCTAATAGAAGGTTAGAGTCATTGAGCCCCTGAGTATAGGTAACGTCTTCCCAATTGGTGTTGTTTGTACTTTGAGACTTAGATTTAAAAACCTCTAGAAAATTCACCGGATCGTGAAAATCTGCTCCCCACGAGCAGTAGGCAAGGTCGTAGTCCTGCTTGGATATCCGATCGAAGAAGACTTTCCTCTCTACTCCTTCGAGTTCGATTTTTATTCCCAGGCTTGAGAGCCACTGTTGCTGGAGGGTCTGGGCGATGAGGTGCGCCCTTTCGCTATTGGAATAGGTGAGTCTAAGGGGGGGCACCTCTTCGAGTGTAAGGTTTTTCACTTCTCCCTCATGGAAGTATGGCGCCTCTTGTAATTGCATCGATGGGGGGACAAGCCGCCTTGCAGGAAGCTGCCCTTTCGCGACATGCTCGGTAAGCATATCTCGGTCGACAGCAAGACAGAGAGCCCTGCGCAATGGCAGTGGCACTTTTTCTGTGTTGGCCCGCAGAAAGGCTGTCTCATCTCTTGGGGAGCTTTCGAGATCGTCTAAATGATCCATAGCGTCTACTGGAATAAGGGAAAGGGGAGACCCGCACCAGTCGAGATCGCTTTTCTCAAATAGCATCATTTCTGTATCCCCGTCTACCATAGTAAGGATAAGCCCTTCTAAGCCCACAGATGAGCAATCCCAGTAGGAAGGGTTTTTATCTACCGTGATTTGATCTTGGTGCCGCCACTTTCTAAACAAAAAGGGACCATTGCCAACATAGGATTCTGGGTGCTCTGACCAATTCGGGCTATTTCTATCTGTTTCTTCGTGGATGGGATAAAAATAGGGCGTCGCCAAAAGCTCTAAAAGGTAAGGAACCGGATATTCGAGCTCGAGAACAAGCTTTTTTTCATCTGGAGTGTGAATCCCCAGCTCATCAGCTGGCAGCTTCCCCTCTTTAACCCCCTGCGCATTTTTAATCAGGTAGAGCTGATAAGCATTATCCGTAACAAAGTCGGGCGAGAGGGTCGTTCTCCAAGCGTAGGCAAAATCTTGTGCCCGCACGAGCTGGCCATTGGACCATTTCGCTTCTCTGAGAGTAAAGGTATAGGTTTTTCCGTCTCTAGAAACCTCGATATTTGAGGCTAAAGCCAATTGGGGCTCGTCGTTGGGGCCAATTCGCGTGAGCCCATCAAAAAACATCCGCACAAGGGTCTGTGCATTGGGATCTCTTGCCTTCCTAGGATCGGTGGTCTGAGGCTCTGAGCCAAGATTGATCCGCACATATTGGGCCCCTTCTTCAGGCGCTCCACACCCCAAAAGCGCAGCGAGAATTAGAATTTTCCATTTGCCCATTGATCCCTCCATCAGATAAAATACTGTACACGTTGCCGTTCAAGAGTTAGGAGTTTTACTAGAAAGCTCCTCAGATTTTTTACCAACGAAAAGCAGCCGTGTTCATAGGCACGGCGCGATGAGTTGGAAAAAAACCAATTCTCAAATCGCGACGAGTATACAGTAAAAGGAATTGAGTATTCTGTCCATGAATTGCATAGCGAGAATTCCCACTCCGGTATTAAACACACCCGATTTTCATCAGGTATTTACGAAACTTCCTCTTGATGATCAAGGACTTTTGCGAGCTCTGGAGATGATCGCTCTCCCTGGCACCAAGTTCCAAATCCTTGAAAAGCATCCCAACGATATCCTAGAGGTTAAAACCGAAGAATATCTCTGTGGTCCGCTCTATATAGACTCCCGTTTTACCAAACCCTTTGCTGTTGAAAGGAAAAAAGTTCTGCCGCCTGCTGAGGTTATCCGCAACAGGCTGATAAACTCATTGGGGCTTCCCTACATATGGGGAGGAAACTGGGGAAAGGGTATCCCAGAAATCAGCTCAATATATGGAGCGCCAAAAGACCTCTTTTCCGGAGTCGATTGCTCAGGACTTCTTTATGAGGCGACAGGAGGATTTACCCCACGGAACACTTCAGACCTCATGCAATTTGGGGAAGAGGTGGATGATGTAAAGCCGCTTGACATACTCATTTGGCCCGGACACGTGATTATTTTTCTAGAAAAAGACCTCGTGATCGAAAGCCTTCTAGGCAAGGGGGTCATCACAACTCTTTTCGAGGAGCGCCGCAAGGAAATCCCCCAAAATCAATACATTATCAGACGTTTTATCCCTCCTAAAACCCGCAATCAACATTAAACAAATGCCTTAATTAAAATAATTAATTGAATTAAAACTCTCCCTTAATTAAATTAACAATTATAGAGAGTAATAATTAACTGGTGCTTCTTATTACTCTCGCAAGTACCCAAGGGTAAATACCCGGGTTGATCAACTTTAAGGGAGAAATGTATGAACAAAAACAAACTATTGGCAGCTTTTGCACTGCCTATGATTGTTGCAAGTAGCATGCTCTCAGCTGCTTCTTACAACAAACCAAACTGTGAGCCTGCGCCTCCAGCTGCTTGCAATCCTGACGATTGCTGCAGAACTTACTGCTTAGGCCCAGAAAACTACGGCGTCAACGCCGCTGTTCGCCCAAGAACTTGTAATGGTGATTGGGTGTTTGGAATCGCTGGTCTCTACTGGAATGCCCACCAAGATGGGATGGAGTATGCAGTAGATAGTAAGGTACAAAACACACCAAACGCATCTAGAACAAACATCATTGATGCTAAATATCTAAACCCAAATTTTGATTGGAACTGGGGTTTTAAAGCTGGACTTGGGTACAACACAACCTGTGACGGCTGGGATTTCGGGATTGTATGGACTCGTTATAACGGTTCTGCCTCTTCTCATGACGAAGCAGAAAATGACAACAATCATACCTTGCTACCAATTTGGTCAAACTTTGGTTCAGCAGGAGGGTCTCTTCCAATTTTTGCTACAGATATCGAAACTCACTGGAGTCTGAATCTAGACTTGATTGACATCGAACTCGGACGTGAGTTTTGGAACAGTAAAAGATTGGCATTGCGCCCGCATATCGGCCTTAGAGTTGCGCGAGTAAAGCAAAGCTTTGAGATAGAGCACAAAGGTGGGAGTTGGATTGATTCCGATCCTATGAACTCTAATTTAAATAACGAAGTCGATCTTGATAACGATTTCAAAGGTGTTGGGATTCGAGGTGGATTGAATTCTGTTTGGAACTTCGGTTGCGGATGGGCTCTTTATGGAGACACTGCCCTCTCGATCATTTATGGAAGATTCCATGTAGATCATGACGAAATGAACAGACTATCTGCTGCTCCTTTCACCAAACAGAAAATCTTCGAGTCGACAGACACTTTCCGTGTCTCACGTCTTGTTGCAGATTTGGCCCTTGGAATTCAGTGGTCATCCCTTTTCTGTGATTGCCAGTATGGCCTTACAGTAAAACTAGGATGGGAAAACCACCTTTTCCTAGACCAAAACCAAATGTGGAGAGTTACAAGAGAAGGAGATGCTTCAAACGCATCTGCAAACTTGAACAGTTTCAGCCAACGACGTGGTGATCTTGACACCCAAGGTTGGACACTTGGTGTGATCTTTGATTTCTAAAGCTAATTCTTAGCGATAGACAAAATAGGCCCTGAATATTTTTTCAGGGCCTATTTTTTTGCATTAAATTCTCAGAATGCCTATCTTTGTCTGTCCAAACAAGGAGACGTTTCCATGAAGGCTTCTGCATTTCTCTTTTTCTCACTTAGCGCTGCAAACCTTATCGGGGCTCGTGATACCTGCGCTCCCGAAGGGCCTGCTCAGTGTTACGAAGACCTATGTAACTGTGTCTATTGCCTTGGCCCTACGAATGACGGGGTCAATGCTCCCGTAAATCCCCTCACATGCAACGGAGACTGGGAATTTACCCTTGCCGGTTTTTATTGGAAATCTCGCCAAGATGGGATGGAATATGCCATCGAGACTCATGTTGACACCTCTTCTGCTGAAAGATATCGACTCATCGATGCTGATTTTAAAAACCCTAGCTTCGAAGGAGATTTTGGGTTTAAGGCTGGTGTTGGCTACAACACAACCTGTGATGGCTGGGACTTTGGTCTGCTTTGGACATGGTACCATGGTAAAGCAAGTTCTCACAACCAAGCCGAAGAGGAAGATCACGTTACACTCCTTACGCTTTGGTCTAATCAAAAGGAAGAGATTGACACAGGAAACCCACTTTTTGCAACCGATATTGAAACGCACTGGAAGTTGAAACTCAACTTCATTGATTTAGAGCTTGGAAGAAAGTACTGGAATAGCCCAAGAGTAGATTTGCGCCCCTTTGTTGGATTTCGAATTGGTTTCTTAGATCAAGATTACCGCATCGAGCACAAAGGTGGTACCTGGAACGACGCAGCCCTCTTAAGCGTTAACCATGTCCACTTGGAAAATGATTTTAATGGAGTGGGCATTCGAGCCGGACTCGATACTAATTGGCACTTTGGCTGCGGGTGGTCTTTCTATGGAGACTTTGCCCTTTCACCCGTTTATGGACGCTTCCATGTTGATCATAACGAAGACAACCGCCAAACAGAAGCGCCATTCGATAAGATAAAAGTAATGGAAGCCAAAGATTCCTTCAGAAGCACATCCCTTTTCGTCGATTTGGGGCTTGGTCTTTCTTATGCTGTGCTCTTATGCGATTGTGATTACGGCCTTGAAGTTTCTTTTGGATGGGAACAACATCTCTTCTTGCATCAGAACCAAATGTGGCGCGTCGTTCCCCAACAAGGAAGCTCACAATCAGATATAAATAATATTTACCATCAACGCCGAGGAGATCTCTCCACACAAGGCTTTACATTGAAATTCGTTTTTGATTTTTAGACAGGAGCATACAACTATGAAAAATTTCGCTTGGATCCCATTTGCATTAAGCACTGTTGCTCTTTCTGGAGCAGACAGAGATTGTGCTCCTGATTCTCCTGCCCAGTGCAACACTGATGCTTGTTGCAGAATGCATTGTATGGGACCATCCAAATATGGTGTAAATGCGCCAGTCAATCCTCTGACGTGCAATGGCGATTTTGTGATTTCTGTTGCAGGTCTATACTGGAACGCACATCAAACTGGTTTAGAATATGCCATCAATACCCGTGTGATCAATACAGATGAAGAAAGGAATTTCCTCATTGATGCAGAGTATAAAAACCCCGAGTTTAAGTGGGATTTTGGCTTCAAGTTTGGTCTTGGTTACAATACCACATGCGATGGCTGGGATGTTGGTATTCTTTGGACGCGATACGATGGAAAAGCCTCCTCTCACAATGAAGCCGAAAATAGCGACAATCAAACACTTTTGACATTGTGGTCTGATGATAAACTGGGACCTGATGATGGAGAAGCCCTCTTCGCACACGATATTGAGACTCGCTGGAAACTGGATCTAAATCTAATTGATATTGCACTTGGCCGCAAATACTGGAATAGCCACCGTGTTGCTCTAAGGCCTCACATCGGCCTTCGTGTGAGCTTTGTCGATCAGAAATTTGATATTGATCACAATGGCGGCACAGAAACTAGTCTAAATGTGACTCCTGAAAATAATGAAGTACGCCTTAAAAATGACTTCAATGCTGTAGGCATACGAGCTGGTATGGACGGAGAATGGAATGTTGGATGTGGATTTGCCTTTTTTGGGAACTTTGCTCTTTCACTAAACAATGGCCGCTTCAAAGTAGACCATGATGAAATGAAACGACTTGCCGAGGCGCCTTTCACTAAGAGAAAAATTCTTGAGACAGAAAACAGCTTCCGAGCCACAAGACTCTTTACTGATCTTGCCTTAGGAGTGCAGTACTCTGCCCTTCTAGGTGAATGTGACTACGGCCTAACTATTGGACTTGGTTGGGAGCAGCATCTGCTACTTGATATGAACCAATTCTGGCGTGTAGTTCCACGTGAGGGTAGTACAAGTTCCGACGATAATAATATTTACCACCAACGTCGTGGAGACCTCTCCACACAAGGCTTTACCTTAACCGTTGTATTCGATTTTTAATTGGGATGTCCCAAGGAGTTATGTAAGATGAAATTTCCTATTGTTTTCACATTTGCAATGAGCACACTACCTCTTCTTGGCGCTCAGAGAAATGCGGATTGCGGTCCAACCTCTCCTGCCTCTTGCAATCCCAACGACTGCTCTAGAACGTATTGCCTTGGTCCCGAAAACTACGGCGCTAACGCGCCAGTTCGCCCCTATACGTGTAACGGGGACTTAGAGCTTACTCTTGCAGGGTTTTATTGGAATGCCCACCAGGATGGAATGGAGTACGCAATTAAGACCCATTCAACAGGATCTAACGAAGAACGCTCTACTCTAATTGATGCTGAGTATAAAAGCCCCCATTTTGGATGGGACTTTGGTTTCAAGGTCGGCCTCGGCTATAACACAACCTGTGATGGGTGGGATTTTGGCGTTCAATGGACCTGGTACCGAGGAAAAGCATCCTCTCATGAAGAGGCGGAGCCAAGTGACAATACCACTTTACTTCTTCTCTGGTCCGATTTTGAGGAAGCTGATCCCGGCGATGTTTTATTCGCTACGGACATCCAATCAAATTGGCAACTCAAACTCAATTTGGTCGATATTGCGCTTGGTCGCATGTACTGGAATAGCCGTCAGCTCAATCTCCGCCCACATGTGGGTCTGAGAATTGCCTCTATCGATCAAAACTTTCATTTAGATCAGAGCGGTGGCTCGTTTAATGACACGCCAAGCGGCAATGACGTGAATAACGAAGTAGATATCGACAATCTCTTTAAAGGAGCTGGAGCCCGAATGGGTCTAGATTCTCTATGGAACGTTGGCTGTGGCTGGTCAATCTATGGGGATTTTGCTTTTTCTCTCCTTTCCGGAAGATTCTCAGTTGATCACGATGAATCGAATCGTGAGGTGGCAACCCCGTTTTCAAAATCAAAGGTCATGGAAATCAAAGACACATTCCGCAGCAATGTCCTCGTAGCTGATTTAGGAATTGGAATCCACTATCAAACATTGCTCTGTGATTGTGATTATGCCCTAGCAGTAGCCTTTGGTTGGGAACAACACCTCTTTCTCAATCAAAACCAAATGTGGCGCATTGTTTTGCAAGAAGGCAGTGCAGATATCGATAAAAATAACATCTACCACCAGCGTCGTGGAGACCTCTCCACAAATGGATGGACTCTGCGCGTTACTTTTGATTTCTAAAAAAATTTGTTGACGCTTAAATTCCCCGTTCCTATGGTGAGGGGCAATTGGTCTTACAAGGAGTACTGCCATGCGCCCCGATACTAAAGCTGTTTCTGCTTTTATAATAGTTGCTGTTGCCACGATTCTCTCTGGTGCTAAAAATAATGAAGAGTGCGAGCCCACAAAGCCTTCTGCTTGCTACGCTGATGATTGCACAACTTGCTATTGCCTTGGCCCAGAAAACATCATCGCCAATGCTCCTGTATGCCCTCTAACTTGCGATGGTGACTTTGTCGTTTCAGTAGCGGGTGTCTATTGGAGAGCCAATCAAGATGGGATGGAATATGCCATCGATAATAGTGTCAGTGGTTCTGATGGCCTAACTGCTAATGGTCAGTTCAATAATCTCATCGATTCAGAATACAAAACGCCTGGCTTCCAGTGGGACTTTGGTTTCAAATTGGGCTTGGGTTACTGTAGTCCATGCGATGGTTGGGACTTTGGCATTCTTTGGACTTGGTACAAAAACTCTGCTAATACTCACATCTCTGCAGATTTTGATGATAACCACACCCTTCTCCCTCTCTGGTCAGGTTTTCAATATCCTAATGCTGGGCAAGCTCCTATTCTCTTTGCAAATGACATCGAGACTTTTTGGAAGCTCAACCTAAATCTCATCGATCTCGACTTAGGCAGAGAATTCTGGACAAGTAAGTACCTTTCATTCCGTCCCCATGTAGGACTTAGAATTGCCTATATCGATCAGAATTTCCAGATTGAGCACAAAGGGGGCAGCTGGAATGATCCGGGTCTTCAGCTTGGCTTCAATGATTGGGTAGATCTAGATAACGACTTTAAAGGGATTGGAATCCGCTCTGGCTTCGATACTGTTTGGAACTTTGGTTGTGGATGGGCCCTTTATGGAGACCTTGCACTATCGATCGTTTATGGTAGATTCTCTCTCGATCACGATGAAACTCTCAGACAAGTAGAAGCACCCTTTTCTAAAAATAAAATTCTCGAAACAAACGAGAGTTTCCGCGCATCTCGTAGTATCGTAGACATGGGTCTTGGCATCCGATGGGCTGGTATGGTGTGCGACTGCAAGTATGGCCTAAGCTTTGCACTAGGTTGGGAACAGCACCTCTTCTTCCACCAAAACCAAATGTGGCGCATCAACCGTATTGGGGGAACAAATGGAACTGGAATCTTTAACGGTTCTGGGGAAAATGTTTACCACCAGCGCAGAGGAACACTTGGAACACAGGGCTTAACTTTGACAGGAGAGTTTAGTTTTTAAGGAAAGAGCGAATTTTTTCTTGTGAAAAAAAAGCTTTTATTTTACATAAAGGTTACGGAACAAAAAACAGCCCTTTGGGGCAGCAACATTAACAGGAGCTTATCTATGAAAATGGATATCAGAAGTAAGTGGTCGATCGCAGCTTTGTCAATCCTAGGGATTGCAAATACTGCATCTGCTGCTAGAGACGACAGATGCGCCCCTGAGCCTCCAGCAACCTGCTATCAAGACGATTGCAGACACTGCTACTGCCTCGGGCCTGATAACTACGGCGTAAACGCCCCTACATGTCCTAAAACATGTGATGGCGATTTCACGATTACTGTGGCTGGATTCTACTGGAATTCTCACCAAGACGGAATGGAGTATGCCATTGACAACCATGTCAGAGGGCCTTCAGATTTTACTTCTCTAAACGAAGCAAGCGCTCTTAACAATTTGATCGATGCAAAATTCTTGACTCCCGATTACGATTGGGATTGGGGTTTCAAAGCTGGTCTTGGCTACTGCTCTCCATGTGATGGATGGGACTTTGGCATTCTATGGACTTGGTACCGTGGAAAAGCAAACGACCATGTAGAGAGAGAGTTGGATGACAATGCATCTCTAATGCCTATCTGGTCTGCATTTGCCCCTCTTGCTGGAGGAGTTTTAGTTGCAACAGATATCGAGACGCAATGGAAGCTTGAGATGAACCTCATCGATCTAGAGCTTGGCCGTTCTTTCTGGACAAGTAAATATCTATCAATGAGACCATTTGTTGGCCTACGTATTGCTTATCTGAATCAGTCTTTTGACATTCAGCATAAAGGTGGTAGCTGGTCTGAAAACACCAACACAACTCCACCACAAGCTGCTTACAACAACGAAGTGGAACTTTCTAACGACTTCAAAGGCGTTGGCCTTCGTGGAGGTTTGAACACACTTTGGAATCTTGGTTGCGGATGGGGAATCTACGGGAACTTTGCTATGGCAATCCTATACGGTAGATTCGACGTAGATCACGATGAGACCAACAGAAGAGCAAGCAATCCTCACGAAAAAGTGAAGATTACAGATGCAAAGAACAGCTTCCGCGCTTCACGCGGCGCTGCAGACCTTGCCCTTGGCCTTCAGTACCAAACTATGTTCTGCGACTGTGCTTATGGCTTCAGCGTAGCACTTGGATGGGAGCACCATCTCTTCTTCGATCAGAACCAACTCTGGAGAGTTGTTCGCATCGGAGATACTTTTGATGGTAGCACGCCAAATGCTTGGAACAACACAGGTGAAAACGTCTTCCATGAAAGACGCGGCGACCTAGACACGCAAGGATGGACGCTTACAGTCAAATTTGACTTCTAAGCTTCCTCATTTAGGTGGAAAAATGAGCCGAGAAATTTTTTCTCGGCTTTTTTTCTTGTGTAAAAAAAGGTTTTTATTTACACAGAAGATACAGAAGAAAAAATCAGCTCACGTGAGCTGTATGCAATGGAGAATACAAAATGAACAAAAAGTACCTTATCCCGTTTGCTGCTCTGTCAGTACTTGGGATGACAAATGTAGAAGCTGCTCGTGGAAATCAGGACAACTGCGCTCCTGAAGCACCTGCAACTTGCTATGCCGACGATTGCAAACACTGCTATTGCCTCGGCCCTGAAAATTATGGCGTAAACGCCCCTGTATGCCCAAAAACTTGCAATGGCGATCTGATGATCACTGTTGAAGGGTTCTACTGGAATTCACACCAAGATGGCATGGAATATGCAATCGATAACCGTGTGACAAATCCTATTAATGCGAATAATCCACCAACTACTGCAGATATCCAAACGCTCAACAACCTAATCGATGCTGAGTATGAAACTCCTAACTTTAAATGGGATTGGGGTTTCAAAGCTGGAATCGGCTATTGCACAACTTGTGATGGTTGGGATATCGGCGTTCTATGGACTTGGTATCGCGGCAAAGCAAATGATCACATCGAAGCAGAGGCTGATGACAATCACACTCTTCTTCCCCTTTGGTCAGCTTTTGCCCCTGCGCAAGGATCTGTCCTTTACGCAACTGACATCGAAACAAATTGGAAATTGCAACTCAACTTGATTGATATCGAGCTTGGCCGCAACTTCTGGACAAGTAAATATCTAGCGATCAGACCATTTGTTGGTATCCGCATCGCTTACATCGACCAAAGCTTTGAAATCCAACATAAGGGTGGAAGCTGGTCAGAAAGAACATCTACTGCTGCTCAACCTGCCTTTAACAACGAAGTTGATATCGATAACGACTTCAAAGGCGTTGGTCTTCGTGCTGGTTTGAACTCAACTTGGAACCTTGGTTGTGGATGGGCGATCTATGGCGATCTAGCTGCTTCTATCGTTTACGGTCGTTTCTCTATCGATCATGAAGAAGAAAACAGATTGGCTACTAGCCCTCATGATAAAACAAAAGTTACAGAATTTGATTATTCATTCCGTGCATCAAGAGCTATCTTAGATCTTGGTCTTGGATTGCAGTGGTCTACAATGTTCTGTGATTGCCAATATGGCCTTACTGTAGCACTAGGATGGGAACATCACCTGTTCTTCGACCAAAACCAAATGTGGAGAGTTGTTCGCATCGGAGATACTGATGCTGGCTTCACAAATGGCAGCAACAATACTGGAGAGAACGTCTACCACCAACGTCGTGGAGACCTCGATACACAAGGATGGACGCTTAAAGTTGCCTTTGGCTTCTAATCTAAGTAGTATCTATTCTCCATTGATACGAATGGATCCGGTTTTTTTCCGGATCCATTTTTTTTTCTTTGCAATAAAAAACTTTTTTTTTATACAGAGCCTTAAGGACAAATATTTTGGAGGAAAACCCTTATGAACAAGTCTTTAATCGCTTTATCAATCCTCGGCGCTGCCAACGTGGCAAGTGCTGCAAGAGGACAAGAAAACTGTGCACCAGAAGGCCCAGCTACATGCTATGCAGATGACTGCAAAAGCTGCTACTGCTTAGGCCCTGTGAATACAATCGCAAACGCTCCTGTAAACCCACGCACTTGTGACGGCGACTTCGTTGTCGAAGTAGCTGGATTCTATTGGAATGCTCACCAAGACGGCATGGAATACGCGGTCGACAACCACGTTCGCAATCCTGTCAATGGCAATCCTTTTAGTGTTGGAGCAATTCAAGAGCTAAATAACCTTATCGATGCAGAGTATAAAACTCCAAATTTCGATTGGAACTGGGGTTTCAAAGCAGGAATTGGTTACAACACAACTTGTGATGGTTGGGATTTTGGTGTCACTTGGACTTGGTACCGTGGAAAAGCCAATGATCATATCGAAGCAGAAGCCGATGATAACCACACTCTACTTCCACTATGGTCTGCCTTTGCAAGTAGCTTTGGCCACAACCTTTACGCAACTGATATTGAAACAAGCTGGAAGTTGGAATTGAACTTGATCGATCTCGAAATGGGTAGAGAGTATTGGACAAGTAAGAGACTTTCTTTCCGGCCTTTTGTCGGCCTTCGCATTGCTTTCATCAACCAGGACTACGAAATCCAACACAAAGGTGGTAGCTGGAGTGAGATCTTAGATACACAGGGCCCTCAAGCAGCCTACAACAACGAAGTCGATCTTGATAACGACTTTCATGGCGTTGGAATTCGTTCTGGATTCAATACTGTATGGAACCTTGGGTGTGGATGGGGTCTATACGGAGACTTTGCAGCCTCTGTAGTATATGGAAGATTCTCTATCGATCATGATGAGGAAATCCGTCTAGCTACGGCCCCACATGATAAAACAAAAATCCTTGAAACTAAAGAATCTTTCCGAGCTTCACGAGGAATGCTTGACCTAGCTCTTGGATTGCAGTGGTCTACAATGTTCTGTGATTGCCAATACGGCTTCACAGTACAACTTGGATGGGAACAACACCTCTTCTTCCACCAAAACCAGATGTGGAGAACTAACCGCATTGGAGACATCCCAGTTGCCGCTGGACTTCCCAACAACACTGGAGAAAACGTATTCTTCCAGCGTCGTGGTACGCTCGACACACAAGGATTTACTCTTTCTGTACAGTTTGAGTTCTAATCTAACTTGACCTTAAGTAAAAGCCTCAGAGGGATCCTCTGAGGCTTTTTTTTGCACTAAAATATCTTTTTCTC